>CAWCEW010000008.1:0-225023 GCA_963794665.1 uncultured Alphaproteobacteria bacterium
TGCCGTGCGCCATCCCCGGCAGGTCGTCACTCATGAACTCGAGCAGCGTGCGAAGCAGGTCGGCGACCGGCTCTTCCGCCTGCGCGAAGGCATCCTCGAGCACGACCACGCGATCGATTTTCGCGGCGACGCGGCGGTTGTCGAGCAGCACCGCTCCGACCTTGCGGAAGACGCCGGGCGTGGCGGCGAACCAGCCCGGGACGTCGAAGCTCGGCGCCATGTCGGCGACGCCGCTGTGCTCGATGCGTTCATGCGTCGGGCGCAGGCCATAAATTCCGTTGAAGGATGCAGGCACGCGAACCGAGCCGCCGGTATCGCTGCCGAGCGCAAAGTCGCACAGGCCGGCGCCGCAGGCCGCGGCCGAGCCCGCCGACGAGCCGCCCGGCAGCCTTCCCGGCGCGCGCGCATTCACCGGCGTGCCGTAGTGCGCGTTGGCGCCGCTGACGCTGTAGAAATATTCGTCGCAGACGGTCTTGCCGATGATGGTCGCGCCGGCATCGAGGATCTTCTGCACCGGCGGGCAATTCCGCGCGGCGGGCGGATGAGTGGCAAGCCATTCCGGGCTGCCGCAGCCGGTGCGCTCGCCGGCGATGTCGTACATGTCCTTGACCACCGCGCTCAATCCGGCGAGCGGCCCCGACGCCGCTCCCTTGAGCGGCGCCGCAAGATCATGGGGGACAAAGCAGCTGCGATAGGCCTGCGGCGGCATTTACGCGGCGTCCCGCATTCTGCCCTCGGTCAGGTACCAATCCAGGATCTTGCTGCCGTCCCAGGCCACCACGCCGTCATGTGACAGGATCTCGGCGAAGGTGCGCTCGACATGGCCGATGCGGTGCGGCACGCCCGAAAGATAGGGGTGGCAGGCGATGGCCATGAATTTCGGCCGCTCGGCGGATTCCGCGTAGAGGCACGTCGAAATGATCGAGCGCCCGCCCGTGCCATTCGTCGGACGGGTGGTGCTGCAGCGCCATCATGACGATGTCGTGGATCTCGAAATTGTAGGGCAGCGCCACGATCGGCTTGTGGCGCGTTTCGAGCGTTACGGGCTCGTCGTCGAGCACCCAGTCGCCGATATATTCGACGCCGGCTTCCGACAGGTAGTCGAGCGTGTCGAAGGTCTGCGTCAGGCCGGGGCCGAACCAGCCGCGCGGCCGCTTGCCGGAGAATTTCTCGATGATGTCCATCGACTTGTCGATCACCGCCCGCTCGTCGTCGAGCTTGTGCATCGGCACCTGGTCGTAGCTGTGCGCATTGAGCTCCCAGCCGCTGTCGATGCAGGCCTTCACCACCGACGGATAGGTCTCGCAGACGCGCGCATTGAGCGTGACGGTCGGATTGATGTTGAGCTTCTGCATCACCTTGCGCAGCCGCCAGAAGCCGACGCGCATGCCGTATTCGTGCCAGCTCCAGTTCGGGTGGTCGGGAAGCATCGGCTGGCCCTGCGGCGGCGAGATCACCATGCGCGCCATCGGGCGGCCCATGTCCCATTCCTCGAGCGCCAGCACCGGCCAGACCACCAGCCGCACGCCCTTCGGCAGCTTGAGGGGCGCGCGCCCCTCGATCGGTGAATAGGGCAGTCGTTCGCGTGGATGCATGATCAATACTCCCCGTCCCCCAGTTACGCTACGCGGCCGGCTTCGGTCCGACCTTCATGTACCAGTCCGCGATCTGCGAGCCGGTCCAGAACAGGACGTCGCGCTTCTTGCGGATCTTCTCGAAGATCTTGCGGAAATATTTGGCGCGGTGCGGCGCGCCCATGATGTAGGGGTGCACCGAGATCGCCATCACGCGCGCCGAGCCTTTGGCGTCCTTGTAGATCTGCTCGAACTGATCCATCGCGCGCTCGTAGAACTCGCTCGCCTTGTGATGCTGGATCAGCATCATCGCGACGTCGTTGCATTCCTGCGTGTAGGGAATGTTGAGGATCGGCTTGCCGCGCGTCTTCATCCACACCGGCTGGTCGTCGAGCACCCAGTCGGCGACGTAGTCGTAGCCTTCCTCGGCAAGGACATCGGGCGTTTCCCAGGTTTCGGTGAGGCCCGGCCCGAGCCAGCCGCGCGGGCGTTGCCGGTCGCCTGCTCGATCACTTCGGCGCTTTTGCGGATGTCGGCGCGCTCGTTCTCGACCTTCTGCATGTTGCGCTGGGTGTAGCCGTGGCCGACGAATTCCCATTTGCGTTCGACGCAAGCCTTGCACGATGTCGGGGTAGGCCTGCACGGCGACGCCGTTGATGTTCATCACGCCCGGAATCTTGAAGTCGTCGTAGACCTGCAAAAGCCGCCAGAAGCCGACGCGGTTGCCGTATTCGTGCCAGCACCAGTTGGGGATGTCGGGCATCGGCGAGCCGCCGGCGGGCGGCGTGAGCACCGTGCGCGGCATGGTCTGCGTCGGGTCCCATTCCTCGACATTGGTGATCGTCCACACCACCATGCGCGCGCCCTTCGGGAGCTTCAGCGGCTTGCGCTTTGTGATGGCGGAGTAGTCGAGGCGGTCGTTCGGCAGCATGCCGACGCTGGGCTTCGGGAAATTCATACGCGACGTCCTCACTGCACGGATAGTGACTGGCAGTTTTGCAGCTACCCCGGATATTGTACAGGGCATGAAGCTCGTCCGTTACCGTTCCGCATCCGGCGAGAAGCCCGGCCTTTTTCTGGATGGCGAAATCTTCGACCTGTCGGGCGGCTTTGAGGCGCTCAATCCGCGCGCGCCGACACTGGACGACATCGAGGCCATTGCCGCCATGCCGGCAAAAGCTCTCGTCAAGGTCGAGAAGGGCGTCGCACTCGGTCCGCCGCTGCGCGGCATCGGCAAAATCATCGGCGTCGGCTTGAACTACCGCGATCACGCCGAAGAAACCGGCCTGCCGCTGCCGAAAGAGCCGACGCTGTTCCTCAAGGCGACCAGCGCGCTGTGCGGTCCTACTGACGATCTCGTCATGCCGCGCGAGGCCAAGAGCGTCGACTGGGAAGTCGAGCTGGGAGTCGTCATCGGCAAGCCGGGCGTCTACATCGCGGAGCGCGAAGCGCTCGATCACGTGCTCGGCTATTGCGTCGGCATCGACTTCTCCGAGCGCGACTTTCAGTTCAATCGCGGCGGGCAGGGCTTCAAGGGCAAGAGCGCCGACACTTTTGCGCCGCTCGGCCCATTCCTCGCGACGCGAGACGAGATTGCCGACCCGCAAAAATTGTCAATGCGGCTGACAGTCAACGGCGAAACCAGGCAGAGCGGCTCGACGCACGACATGATTTTTTCGGTCGCCGAGCTCGTGTCCTACATCAGCCGCTTCATGAGCCTGCAGCCGGGCGACGTGATCCTCACCGGCACGCCGGCCGGCGTAGGTCTGGGCCAGAAACCGCCGGTTTATCTCAAGCCCGGCGATGTCGTGACGGCCTCAATCGAAGGCCTCGGCGAGCAGAAGCACAAAGTTGTGCGGGCGGACTACGGCGTGCACTCATAAAGTTGCTAAGTGCCACGTCCGCTTTTTTACCCCTGAAAGCGGACATGTGCAGTGCAAACGGGGATGTCCGCTAAGGGCCAATAGCGGACATTCGTCAGCGCGATTGGAATATCAGTGTCCCTCTGACTTTTGAACGTTGCATCATTTTCAATTTAGGCGTTTTCTTCAGTAGGCGTAGGAGGCGACCATGGAAAAGAGCAATCCGCCCTTTCAAGCTATGAGTGATATGGTACAGACGAGCTTTGAGCAAACTCGCAAGGCAATGGAGCAATATCTTGGTTTGTTCAAAATAAATATGATCGCTTCGCCTTTGTTTACATCATCTGATCTGACTAAGAAGATGCAAAGTTACGGCGAGCAAAATATGGCTATAGCTTCTGAGTTTGCCAAAAAACTATCCCAGGCCAAGGATTTCCCGGATTTTTGGCGTATCCAGACCGAGTTCATGCAAGCGCAACTGAAAGCCTTTGGTGAGCAGACGAAGGACCTCAGCGAGACGGTGACTAAAAGTGCGACGGGTGCCCTAAAAAACTGAGTTGACCATTGCCGATTGATCGTCGGGCCGGCGCGCTTTGGGTCAGAAGCAAATATCGGTACCGCAAATGGTCATGTCCGCATTGCCCTCGAAAGCGGACGTGTGCGGCGCAAACCGCCATGTCTGCTTTGCAGCGCAAAAGACGATGAAAATAAACCCCGGCGCGAGGCCGGGGTTTAGCCGCAGAGGCATCGTCTAAATTAAACAGACCGTCTATTTTTTTATGCAGTTCGCACCGCAAAAAAACGACACGTCCGCTTTGCTCCCGATAGCGACGCGAAAGCGTATCCCCGCAGAGGTCATGTCCGCATTACCCCCGAAAGCAGAACGCAGCCATAAGCGGCCATCAATATAGGCCGGCTCCTTATTATCCGGCTGGGTCAGGCCCGTCGAAGAGAATTGATTTGCATCAAGGGCTCGAGGCCGGATCTTGATACTCATTCGGGCCGGAGGGCTTCGTTACCTGTGACGTGACAAATGGCTGTCAGCCTCGATCTTCTCAACCACATCCGACCGGCGGAAAAGGCGCTCTCTCACAGCAAAGACACTGTTAAATCCTTGCGTGTCTCGCCCGCCAAGGCGACTTTTCGATCCCTTGATCGGCCGTTGCATGCGGCGACTGCGCGCTTGACCGGCGGTATTTCACCCGCCGCCCTGACGCAGGCTTACACCGACTGGCTCCAACATCTATTGTTCTCTCCCGACAAGCAAATTGAGCTCGTCGGCAAAGCTGCCGACAAATGGGCGCGTTATCTTCAATATTGCGTTCGTGCTGGCGTAGACCCGACCTGCCCCGACTGTATCGAGCCGCTTGCGCAGGATGCGCGTTTTCGCAGCGAAGCTTGGCAGCGCTGGCCCTTCAATGCGATGTACCAAGGCTTCCTGCTCACGCAACAATGGTGGCACAACGCGACCACGGATGTTGAAGGCGTCTCAAAACATCACGAGGACGTCGTTTCCTTCACGGCGCGGCAAATCCTCGACGTATTCTCGCCGGTCAATTTTCCTTTTACAAATCCCGCCGTTATCGACGCTACCAAAAAACAAGGCGGCATGAACTTCGTCCGCGGGGCGTCCAATTTCTGGGAGGACTGGCGGCGAGCCGTAAGCGGCGAAAAACCGGTGGGGACCGACGCCTTCAAGGTTGGCCGCGACGTTGCCGTCACTCCGGGCAAAGTTGTTTTCCGTAATCGGCTCATCGAGCTCCTGCAGTACGCGCCGGCCACTGACACTGTCTATGCGGAGCCGATCCTTATCGTGCCGGCATGGATCATGAAGTACTACATTCTCGATCTTTCCCCCGCGAACTCGCTGGTTCGATACCTTACGCAGCAAGGCTTCTCCGTCTTTATGATTTCCTGGAAAAACCCCACGGCAGACGACCGCGATCTCGGGCTGGCCGACTACGCAAAGCTGGGCGTCGAGGCCGCGCTTGATGCAATGAAAGCAATGATTCCTAACCGCAAGCTTCATGCGGTTGGCTATTGCCTTGGCGGCACGCTGCTGTCGACCGTTGCCGCCGCGATGGCGCGTGACGGCGACGACCGGTTGAAGAGCGTCACACTGTTCGCGGCGCAGACCGACTTCACGGAAGCGGGGGAACTGACTTTATTTATCGATGAGGCCCAGGTGAGCTTTCTCGAGCACATGATGGCGGATCAGGGTTACCTCGACACAAAACAGATGGCCGGCGCCTTCCAGCTCTTGCGTTCAAACGACCTCATCTGGTCGAAAATCGTGCACAGCTATCTGATAGGCGATCGGCAGCCAATGTTCGATCTCATGGCATGGAATGCCGATACGACACGCATGCCTTGTCGTATGCACTCGGAATATCTGCGACGTTTCTTTCTCAATAACGACCTCGCCGGCGGCCGCTATGAAGTCGGCGGACGTCCGGTCTCCTTGCGGGACATTCATAGTCCGATCTTTGCGGTCAGCACCATCACCGATCACGTCGCGCCATGGCGATCGGTTTACAAGATCCAGATGCTTACGCACGCTGACGTGACATTTGTCCTGTCGAACGGTGGGCACAATGCCGGCGTTGTCAATCCGCCTGGCCGTCCCGGCCGCTACCATCAAATCGCAACACATAAGGAACAGGAAACATACGTGGATCCCGATGCCTGGCAGAAAGCCGCTGGGCGGCATGAGGGGTCGTGGTGGCCTTGCTGGCGCGATTGGCTCATCAGACAGTCGTCGAAAGAAAAAGTGGCGCCGCCTAAAATGGCAGGCGGCGGCAAGCCTCTGGGTGACGCGCCCGGGACCTACGTGCTTGAGCCGTAATTCGTGCAGGCCTTTGATTGAGATCAAGCAGAGCATGCGTTGCAAAATCAAAGTACGTAAAGTGGTCCCGAGAGTTGTCAAACTTCTCTAAGCGCAACCGTTGGCGCTAAAGGCAATTTGCTGCGGTGTAAGACCGGGACTACGGGTCAAAAGCGCACGTTTTCTAGAGCGCCTGACGTGCGCTCTCATTTCGGCCTCGTTCGCAGTCCTGGATATCCTTTCTTTGTAATTCGCAAACGATCGTGCTTTATTTACTATGTTCCGTCGCTTTGACATTGATCAAAGACCAATTGTCGTTGATATGGGAATTAAGTTGCGATAGCAAAGGTCTTGGATGCGTATCGTAAGAACGATCCTAGTGCTTTTTGTCGGTGTGTCGGTGGCGATGCTGCCGGCAGCAGCCGGTTTTGCCGGTGCGCCGCAGATGGCGGCTGCGTCGGTGTCCATGCCCGATTGTGATCATCATATGCACGCGCCGGCTGGCAAGACGCAAAAGTCTGACAGTAATTGTATTTCAATGGCTGGCTGCGTGCTCCACTGCTTCAGTTTTACCGGAGTTGCAGCAACCGCCGTCTCGTTTGTGCCTGTTATCGGCGCAACGCTTCAACCATTGCGGGCCAGTGATCATCTTTCCCCGCAATTAGGTTCGCTTCCCTTCCGACCTCCTCGCGCCTGATCTCCTGCAAGTCTGAAGGCGGGCTTTAGGCCCGCGCCCGTATTCGGCCGCGCCAGATCTCTGTCGCGCGTGCCGTCATCGCAGACACACGAGGAGATTGATCATGCCTGCCAAGTACCTGCTCGCTGCCGCTTGTGCGGTCGCGTTGAACCTAACTACAGCCGCGGCCTTCGCTGGTGCCAATGACTATGCGTTCGAGCCTCTAGCGGCCGAAATCAAGAAAGGCGATGACGTTGTCGTCGCGCTGCGTCTCACGCACAAACCGAGCGGCAAGCCGGTTGCGGACGCGGTCATCGTCCGCACCCGCGTAGACATGTCGCCTGACGGCATGGCCGACATGGTATCGCCCGTGGCGCAGCTGCCGGCCACCGAACCTGGCGTCTATTCGTTCAAGACTGATCTGCCGATGGCGGGACGCTACTTGGTCAGCGTGGCGGCCAAGGTGCAGGGCGAACCGGAAACGGTCGTCGGCAAAGTCATCGTCAAAGCCGTGAAGTGAGCGGTCACCTGCTCAGACAACTGATGACATGAGGAACGCCATGACACCACGCTTTGCAATATTCGCTGCAGCGCTCAGCTTCTCGACACTCGCCACAGCCGGCTATGTGTATTGGAACTGGCTGGAGCATTCAGCCGCCTCCACCACAATCGTCACAGCCGCTGCCGCCGAACGAAAGGCCCTCTATTACCGCGATCCGGGCGGAGCGCCGTCCTGGTCGGCCACTCCGAAGAACGACGCGCAAGGCCGCGCCTTTCTTCCGGTCTACGACGACGCTGAACCGACGTTCGACCCGCCTGCGAACCCGGCAGTCGCACAAAGTGGGCGCAAGATTTTATTTTACCGCAATCCCATGGGGCTGCCTGACACCTCGCCGGTGCCGAAGAAGGACCCGATGGGAATGGATTACATCCCTGTTTACGAAGGCGATGCGCAGGAACAGGGCGGCGCCATTAAATTGAGTGTCGAGCGCATCCAGCGCAGTGGCGTGCGTACCGAGCCAGTGCAATCTCTTGTGTTGATACAACCGGTGCGCGCTGTTGCGGCAGTGGCACTCGACGAAAGACGTCTCACCGTCGTGTCGATGCGGTCGGAGGGCTATGTCGAAGACCTTTTCGTCGACACGACCGGTCAGACCGTGCGAGAAGGGGAGCCATTGTTCCGTGTTTATAGTCCTGACATCCAACAGGCGCTCGCCGATCTGCTCGTCGTGTCGAGCCGCGGACAATCGTCCCCAGCATTGGGACAGTCGAGCCTCAACGGCACGATGCGCCGGCTGCGTAATCTCGGCGTTCCTGAAGACCGTATCCAGGAACTGCGTGATAGCGGTGTCAATCCGCGCACAATCGATTGGCCGTCGCCTGCTTCTGGAACCATAATTAGCAAGCGTATCATCAACGGCCAGCGGATCAGCGCCGGCGATGAACTCTATCGTATCGCCGATTTGTCGCAGGTTTGGGTTATCGCCGACGTAGCGGAAGGTGATCTCGCCGACATTCTACCCGGCACGCGCGCGACCGTGACGTTCCGCGCCTATATGGGCCAGCCGGTTGAAGGTGTCGTCACCTTTATCTATCCGGAAATGCGCGCGGAGACGCGCACGGCTCGGGTCCGCATCGAAGTGCCCAATCCGGATGGCCGGCTCAAGACCGACATGTATGCCGATGTCGTTTTCCACGTTGAAGGTACCGGTATCCCGGTTACGGCAGTTCCTGCTGGTGCCATCATCGACAGTGGAACACGACAGGTCGTGCTGGTGTCCAAGGGCGACGGCCGCTTCGAACCCCGTCCGGTCAAACTCGGCCGCCGCGGTGGCGGCCGCGTCGAGATCATCGAAGGTTTGACGGCCGGTGAAGAGGTCGTCACTTCCGCGACATTTCTGATCGACGCGGAAAGCAACCTGCAGACAGCGCTCAAGGCATTCACACAACCTGAGCTGGCCAAATGATTGCGACCGTGATCCGCGGATCGGCGCGCAACCCCTTCCTTATCGGGTTGACTGCTTTCTTTCTCATGCTCGCCGGCCTTTACGCGGTGGCGCGCGTGCCGCTCGACGCAATTCCGGATCTGTCCGATGTACAGGTCATCGTCTACACGGAATACCCCGGGCAGGCGCCGCAGGTGGTCGAGGATCTCGTCACCTATCCACTCACGACGGCGATGCTCAGCGTGCCGAAATCACGAGTGGTCCGCGGCTTCTCGTTTTTCGGCGTCTCCTTCGTTTACGTGATTTTTGAGGATGGCACTGATCTCTATTGGGCACGCTCGCGCGTGCTGGAATACCTCAATTCCGCGACCCGCCGGCTGCCCTCCGGGGTCGCGCCCAGCCTTGGTCCGGACGCCACCGGGGTCGGCTGGGTCTATCAATACGTCGTGCGCGGCGCACAAAAGAGCCTCGCTGAACTGCGTAGCATTCAGGACTGGTATCTGCGCTTCGGCTTGATCAAAGCGGAAGGCGTTGCGGAAATCGCCAGTGTCGGCGGTTTTGTAAAGCAATACAGCGTTGTGATCGACCCGCGTCGGCTCCAATCGCTGGGAATTTCACTTGCCAGAGTGCGCGATGCCTTGCGCGCGAGCAATATCGATGTCGGCGGTCGTACGGTCGAGCTAGCAGAAACAGAATTCGCTGTGCGAGGCCGCGGCTACGTCAAGTCAATCGCCGACATTGAGCAGATTGTGGTCAAGAGCGAACGTGGCGTGCCGGTTTTGCTCCGCGATGTCGCTCGCGTTGAGCTTACACCCGATGAGCGGCGCGGTATTTCCGAATTGAATGGCGAAGGCGAAGTGGTTACTGGCATTGTACTTCAGCGCTTTGGTGAGAACGCCCTCACGGTCATAAAGAATGTAAAACAACGCCTTGCCGAATTAGCGCCAAGCCTGCCGGAAGGCGTCACCGTCGATGCGGTTTACGACCGTTCTGAGCTGATCTACCGCGCGATTGACACTCTAAAGCGCACGTTGGCAGAGGAAAGCATCATCGTCGCCCTGGTCTGCGTTGTCTTCCTGCTTCATGTACGCAGCGCGCTGGTCGCAATTATCACTTTGCCACTTGGCGTCCTGATCGCTTACCTGTGCATGTATCTCCTCGGTTTGAGCTCCAACATCATGAGTCTTGGCGGCATAGCCATCGCTATCGGAGCGATGGTCGACGCCGCCATCGTCATGATCGAAAACGCCCATAAGCACCTGGAGCGTGCCCCGCCCGACAAGCCCCGTACCGAAGTGTTGATCGAGGCAGCGATCGAGGTCGGACCTGCGTTGTTCTTCAGCCTTCTCGTCATCACGGTGTCGTTCCTCCCAATTTTCGCACTAGAGGCGCAGGAAGGACGAATGTTCAAGCCGCTAGCGTACACAAAGACCTTCTGCATGGCGGCAGCGGCTGTGTTGTCAGTTACCCTGGTGCCGGCGCTCATGCCGCTGTTTGTGCGCGGCCGTATCATTCCCGAACGCCGCAATCCCGTGAACAGAGCCTTGATGTGGATTTACAGACCGATAATTCACATCGCATTGCGATTTAAGGCCGCGACCATCGCAATCGCACTTCTTGTGCTGCTGGCCAGCCTGTGGCCGGCATCTCGCCTCGGCAGCGAGTTCATGCCGACGCTCAATGAGGGCACGCTGTTCTACATGCCGACAACTTTGCCCGGGCTTTCGGTCACCAAGGCGGCAGAGCTGGTGCAAACGCAGAACAAGATCATTAAGGGTTTCTCCGAGGTCGCTTCGGTGTGGGGCAAGGCCGGGCGTGCAAACACTGCCACCGACCCGGCGCCGACCGAAATGTTTGAGACAATTATCAACTTGAAGCCTGAACAAGAGTGGCGGCCAGGGCTGACCATCGAGAAGCTCATTGCCGAAATGGACCAGGCGCTGCAGTTTCCCGGCGTATCGAATGCCTGGACTATGCCGATCAAGGCCCGCATCGATATGCTCGCCACCGGCATTCGCACCCCCGTGGGTATCAAGGTCTACGGCGCCGACCTTGCTGAATTAGAACGGCTCGCCCGCTTGATCGAGGCAGCCGTGCGAACGGTCCCAGGAACAACCAGCGCTTTCGCCGAGCGCATTGTTGGCGGCTACTATCTCAATATCGACCCGGATCGCGTGCAGCTCGCCCGTTATGGTTTGATGATCACTGACGTGCAGGACATGATCGCGAGCGCGCTCGGCGCCGATGCGGTCACCACGACGGTCGAGGGACGCGAGCGCTACACGGTGAGCCTGCGCTATCCGCGCGAATTACGTAGCGATCCGCAATCGATCGCAAGCGAGGTGCTTATTCCGTTGCCCAATGGCGGTACCGTTCCGCTCGGGCAGGTTGCCAAGGTGGGACTTGCCAAGGGGCCCGCTACCATTCGAACTGAAAATTCACAACTCGCCGCCTACATCTATGTTGATCTACGTGACCGTGACCTCGGCGGCTATGTCGCTGACGCGCAGAAGGCGGTCGCTGCACAGGTCAAATTGCCGACCGGTTACTACGTCACCTGGAGCGGGCAGTTCGAGTACATGGAGCGGGCCAAGGCGCGCCTCAAGATTGTTGTACCGATCACCCTGCTTATCATTTTTATCTTGCTCTACTTGAATTTCCGTCGCGTAACCGAAACCCTAATCGTTATGCTTTCAGTGCCATTCGCGCTGGCAGGCGGTCTGTGGCTTATGTGGTGGCTTGGCTTCAACCTGTCGGTGGCTGTCGCGGTCGGATTTATCGCACTCGCCGGTGTTGCCGCGGAAACCGGCGTGGTGATGTTGATCTATCTCGATAACGCGCTAAAGGATCTGAAAGCGAAGCGCGCAGTCGAAGGCGCTGATTTCACCCACGACGATCTCTATTCCGCAATTATGGCTGGCGCGGTTGAGCGCGTACGCCCGAAGATGATGACCGTCGCGGCAATCATGGCTGGCTTACTACCGATCATGTGGAGCCATGGTACTGGCGCCGAAGTAATGCAGCGAATTGCCGTACCGATGATCGGCGGCATGGTGTCGTCGACGCTGCTAACACTGGTCGTCATTCCTGCAATTTATGCCACGGTGAAAGGGCTTCGCGAATGATGAAGTCAACTTTGACTGCAGTTACTGTTGTGCTCGGCTTGACCGCGGCAATGTCCGCTGCCGCTGCTCATGAACAGTTCTCGGCAGGTGAACCGGGCGACCCGAAACAGCCGGCGCGTGTCGTCAAGGTGATGATGCGGGAGGATGGCAAGAAAATGCTGTTCGAGCCTGCATATATCACCGTCCACAAAGGTGAGCAGATCCGCTTCGTACTTAACAATGACGGAACGGAGTCACATGAGTTCGTACTTGCGACGGTCGCCGAAAATCGAAAACACGCGCAACTCATGAAAAAACATCAGCATATGGAGCACGACGACCCGAACGCCAAGCGGCTCACGCCGTTCACCGAAGGCGAGATCATCTGGAAATTTACCCGACGCGGTAAATTTGAGTATGCCTGCCTCATTCCAGGGCATCACGAAGCCGGCATGCATGGAACGATTGACGTGAAGTGAGCCGAGGGTGCGCCGCAAACAGCGGTGTCCGCTTTGCCCTCAATTGCGACCGCACAAGCGGACTCCCGCAAACGGTCATGTCCGTTTGATCCCCGAAAGTGGACGTGTGCGGTGACGCATCGTGTGCGGTGACGCATCGTCGGAACGAAAGGACCCCGGCACGGATTGTCATCGAAGGCGGTCGGCTGCCGCCCAATAAGCAATGGCAGGGCCTCGAATATCCAATCAGGAACGCGCGGTTCATTTATGGCCAGCCGAAAAAGACTAAAAACAATTTTCAAACCGCTCGTCATCGCGGTAGCCGTCGTCTATTTTGTCATCGATGCGCTTACTTTATCTGTCCTAAAACCTCTATTGAGGAAAATCGCCAACTTAAGATTCTTTGCCTTTATCGCGCGATGGATCGCTTCAATCAGCCCCTATGCCACTCTTGCATTGTTTCTGATCCCCCTCATGTTGTTAGAACCTGTCAAGCCTTTGAGCGCTTATCTCGTTGCGTCGGGGCAATTTAAGCTCGGCATGTTTGTCCTAGTCGTTGGCGAAATTCTCAAGATCACGATTGTAGAACGCATATTTCATATTGGGCGAGAGAAGCTCTTGACGATTAAAGCGTTCGCGTTGGTTTATAATTTTGTATGGGGATGGCTGAGTTGGATGCAAGCGTTGCCGTCATGGCAGGCGGTCAAAGATAATTTTGATCGTTTTATAAACTGGGCGCGCAAGCTAAATCATGATGCTCGCGCTCGAAACTTTCGATAAACTTCCCGCTCAATTGCGGAGTGTCCGCTTTGGGTCATCAGCAGACATTTCGCAGCGCAATCGGCATGTCTGCTTTGCCCCCAAGAGCTGACATTTGCAGTGCACTAGCTCATGCCTGCTTTGGGCCAGAAGCGGACATCGCGGCTTATTCGATCAACTCGTCAGCACGGTCTAGCAGCGGAAGCGGCAAAGTAAGGCCGAGCGCTTTGGCGGTCTTGAGATTGATAACAAGCTCGAATTTCACAGGTTGCTCGATAGGTAAATCGGCGGGCTTTGCTCCGTTCAAAACCTTTTGCACATAGCCCGCCAGACGTTTGGCCTCGAAAATCCAACTCGGCCCGTAGGACAACAAAGCACCACTGGCCGCGAACTCCCGCCAGGAAGCAATCACGGGGAGCCGACGTTCTTGGCCATACTGGGCGATTTCGGCGGCGAGAATGCCGGTCAACCGCGACGAGATGATGAACAGGCTATCGGCGCCTTCCGCACTTGCCGCGAGCAGCGCTGCATCGAGATCGGCGGCGCTGTTTATTGGGTGGGTCGTTAGCTTGATGCCGAGCGATTCAGCTCCGCGCCGCGCAAATGTCACTTCGTCGTCGAAATGCTGCGGATTAAATATCACCCCAACACGCCTTGCGTTGGGCGCCACTTCTTTGAGGAATTCCATCCGTTTAGCCGCCATTTCATCCGTGAGAAACGTGATCCCGGTGAAATTCATACTCGGCCGAGCCAGAGACACGGCAATTCCCGCGCGCATCGGGCTATCGCTAACGCCACCGACGATGGGTATGCCGCCTTTGCTTGCCTCGAACAGCGGCTTGATAGCATCACCGCCAACGGCGAGCAGAAGGTCGGGCTTTTGCGCGACAAGTTCTAAGGCTAATCGCGCAAGTTGATCCGTTTTTCCATTGGCATAGCCGAAGACAATTTCAATGTTGCGGCCATCAATGAGCCCGACCTGCGCGAGTGCGTCCTTCAACGACTGATCGATTGGACCCAATGTTGCTCCGCCGTACACAAGCCACCCAATCCGCGGCAACGATTTCTGCGCATGCGCAGCAAGTGGCCCGGCAGCAACCGCACCTCCGAGAAACGTGATGAACTCGCGTCGTTTCATTGACGTCCCTGAAGCTATAACAGGCCATCGTACGACCTAAAGCAGCATCCCGAAAGGTCGGGGTGATACCGGTGGATGTCCGCTTTGGGTCATAAGCAGATATATGCGCCGCAAAAAGCGATGTCCGCTTTGCCCCCCAAAGCAGACATTTCAGAACGATTAAGAATGTCCCCAAGAGAAGCTTGCGATCAGATGATGTGGACCAACCAAGGCCATTTCGCGGGTTTTATCTGATACTCGATTTTGTCGAAGGACAGGTCGTAATCTTCCGGGACCGTCAGTTCGTTCCAGCTTTCGACCGGGCTCTGCCGTTCTGCTGCGATACGCGCCGCGATAGCAGTCCGGCTCGTCCAGTCCGTAAAAATGTTCGCCATGGGCACCTCCAATCGCTTGGAGTTCACGGTGTCTGATCGTGACAAAGTAAGATTTTGCCCGAGCTCCGCGTGTAAGCAGGTTCACAGAGATAGCAAATTTGTAGGCGCGATTGGCCAACTAGCGCTTTCGCAGGAAATCGCGAGCAGCAGCAAAAACAACCGTAATCACTAGTCTGTGAAACGAATACCAAACGCACATCTTGTGATCCCCATCACGAGCGGAACGCCGGCGAAGTCCTAAATCTCGGTCAGTCCTCAACTCTCACATCGGAAACACGACTATGAACAAGCATCTACCTTTTGTTTGGCGAGTGAACTATCTCCACGAAGCGCCCTGGCCTAAAACAGTGCCAGAGATCGCGCACGAAAAGGCCCGCCAAATTTTGCAGAAGAACCTTTCTCGTGCGGGCCGCTGGGAGCGGTCTTGACAATTCGCGCAACCAAAACTCCAAAACTAACAAACAATGTCCGCTTTACCCTCAAAAGCGGACATGTGCAGTGCAGTAGGCCATGTCTGTTAAGGGCCAATAGCGGACATTTCGCGTTGCAATCGGCATGTCCGCTATGGGGACGTCGCAATTGGATAGGACGCGGCGCATTTGATCTAACTCAATGCGCACAGCTCAGATGTGTGTATTTTTGTCTACAACCCGGCGGGAGGGATGTGATGATCGAAATCATCGAGATCCTGCGCCACGAAATCTCGAAAAATTGCTTCGCGTGGGGCGCGACATGACCGTAAGACATCTTCTTGAACAGAAGGGCCGGAACCTTTGGACCATTGATCCGGATGCCACAGTCCTTGATGCAGTGGCAAAAATGGCTGAAAAAGATATCGGCTCTTTGGTCGTGATGGACGGTGAAGAATTGATAGGCATCATAACCGAGAGACACTACTCGCGGAATGTCATTCTCAAAGGCAAAACGTCCCCCACCACGCCGGTCAGGGATATTATGGAGAGAGACGTAATCCATGTCCGGCCAGAACAATCGGTCGAGCTATGTATGGCTCTGATGACCGAGAAGCGTGTGCGTCATCTACCGGTGCTCGAAGGCAAAAAAGTGATTGGCATTGTGTCCATCGGCGATTTGCTCAAGGCTATAATTTCTAAACAGCAATACTTTATCGACGAACTTGAACACTACATTCACGGATAGCGCCGTTCAGGCAGCGGCACGAACGGCTGCCTGGGTGGACGTGGCGACACCTCTTCGACGTCCGCTTTGGGTCAAAAGCCGACATATGCGGCGCAACAAGCGATGTCTGCTTTACACCCGATAGCGACCACGAAAGCGGACATGTGCCAATGGTCATGTCTGCTTTGCCCCCGAAAGCAGACGTGTGCAGTGCAACGGCTCGTGTCTGCTAAGGGCCATAAGCGGACATTTACGCTGAGGTGCGCTCCGGTCCGCCAAGGCCCAGAGCGGACATTCAAGAGTTCGGCTTTACGCTACCAACGCCCGCCTCGCCGGATTAGCCTCACGATCACGAGCAGCAGCACGGCGCCGATGGTGGCAGCAATGATCGCGGCAACAATGCCAGCACCAAGATGAATACCGAGTTGGGGAAACAACCAACTGGCGATGAAGGCGCCGACGATTCCAATGATAATGTCGCCAACCAAACCAAAGCCTGTCCCTTGCACGATTTGGCCGGCCAGCCAGCCCGCAATAGCGCCAATCAACAAAATGACAAGTAGACTTTCAGCAGACAGAGGCATAACGATTTCCTCCGGTTAGCGCGAGGTTGTACGATTGTTAACTAATGAATTATTTGTACCAGCGGAGCGGAAGAAAGATTACTGCATCGGCTTGATCCCATCTATAGGGCGTGAACTCATAAATTTGCCCTGGGGATAGCTCGCGAGAGTCCGCGTTCGGTCAAAAGCAGACATTTGCGCTGCAATAACTCATGTCCGGTTTACCCCCAAAAGCGGACATGTGCAGTGCACTAGCCCATGTCCGCTTTGTGCCAATAGCGGACATTGGCCGATTACGAGCGGTCAGGCAGCAACGTGGCTACGCGCGGCAAAATCACCCTGATTTCGGTGAACCGGCCCGGCTGCGTATCGACCTCAATTGAGCCGCCATGTTGCTTGACGATGATGTCGTGACTGATCGAGAGGCCGAGCCCGGTGCCTTCTCCGGCAGGCTTGGTCGTGAAGAACGGATTGAAGATCTTCTCCTTCACCTCAGGCGGAATGCCGGTGCCGTTGTCGCGGATCCTGATCTCCACCCGGTCACCAAGGTTTTTGGTGGCAGCGGTCAGGGTTGGCTCATAGTCGCCGCCATTTGCTTCTGCCTTGCGCTTGGTCGCTGCATAGAAGCCGTTCAAGATAAGGTTCAGCAGAGCCCGTGTGATGTCCTGCGGGAAGACATCGGCTGCACCAGCGGCGGGATCCAATGATCGCTCGAGCGTGATGGTGAAGCCCTGCTTTTCGGCCCGCGCCCCGTGATAGGCCAGATTGAGGCCTTCCTCGACGAGGGCGTTGATATCGACGACCCGGTGTTCCCCCGAGCCTTCGCGCGAGTGCAGCAGCATGTTCTTGACGATGGCATCCGCACGTTTGCCGTGCTGCACGATCTTGTCGAGATTGCCGCGCAGCGTATTGGTCAGTTCATTGATCTCCTTGTGCCGTTTTTCATTGAGGTTCACGTCTTTGAGGGCTTCCTGCAACTCATCAATCAGTTCAGCAGACACCCCGGAGAAATTGTTGACGAAATTGAGCGGGTTCTTGATTTCGTGGGCGATACCGGCGGTGAGTTGACCAAGCGAGGCGAGTTTCTGCGTCTGGACGAGGCGATCTTGCGTGGTTCGCAAATTCTCCAGCGAGGCAGCCAGTTCGCGCGTGCGGGCCTCCACGCTTTCAAATAGTCGCACATTCTCGATTGCAATTGCGGCTTGGTCAGCAAAAGTCGAAACCAGTTCGATCTGTTTGTCGGTGAAAGGCCGTACTTCCGAGCGCGTCAAAATCAGGACGCCGATCGGGGTGCCCTCGCGCAGCATCGGAACGGCGAGGATTGTTCGGAAATCGCCCAACCTCTGCCCCTCCAAGAAGGTGTATTCTGGATCAGCCTTTACGTCGGGGATATGAACCAGTCGACCTTCGAGCAGTGCGCGCCCAGACGCCAAACCTCGTTCGGGAACGATTGGAATCTTTCGGATATAGTCCATGTATTCAGGAGAAAAGCCGTAGGTCTCGGCACTGTAGAAGGCTCCGTCTTTCTGGCGGGTAATGGTAGCCTTGTCGGCGTCGCAGAGCCGGGCTGCCGATTCAACAAGAGTTTGCAGAACTGTCCGCAAGTCAAAAGTCGAGCGGCTAATGACCTTGAGCACGTCGGCGGTGGCCGTCTGCTGCTGGAGGGATTCGCGCAGCTCGCTGAGTAGACGAGCGTTTTCGATGGCGATGACGGCTTGATCGGCGAAGGTTGTGACTAGCTCGATCTGTTTGTCAGTGAATGGCTTAACCTCCTGGCGGTAAATTATAATAGCTCCGACCAGCTCGTTGTCCTTAAGCATCGGTACGGCAACAGTGGAACGCGCGCCACCGAGCTTGGCAGCATTCCCGGGGATTGGTTCTGCCGCATAGTCCGGGCTGTGAGCGACTTTTCCTGTCTGCAAGACGCGATCTAGGAGCGTGCCTGATTCCGGTAGATACGGACCACGCTTCTTTTGAAGTTCGGCAAGAGCAGATGGCACGCCGATTTCAGCCGCCCGGTGGAATGCTTTGCCATCGAAACGGAAAAGCGTGCCGAACTTAGCCTCGCAAATGCGCGTCGCATTCGCCAACATGGCATTGAAGACTGGCTCAAGTTCCCCGGTTGAACTTGATATGACCTTAAGCACCTCCGAGGTTGCTGTCTGCTGCTCCAGCGATTGTCTCAGCTCGCTCAACAGCCGGGTATTTTCAATGGCAATGACCGCTTGGGCTGCAAAGTTTTTCACCAGCTCGATCTGCTTGTCGCTGAAGGGGCGCACTTCGGTGCGGTAGATGACAATTGCCCCGATTAGTTCATTTTCCTTGAGCATCGGGACGGTGAGTAACGTCCGAGCGCCAGCAAGTTTTGCCAGTGCGCCGCTGGTGTATCCGGAAGGTGTGTCGGGATATTCTCGAACATCTGCGATCTGAACCGGCCGCTTCGATGCAAGCGCGCGTGCGAGCGTCGTCGCTGGCGCAGGTCGGATTACTGGAACGCGACGCCGCTCTTCGGCGAATGCTTTCGGCACGCCATGCATCGCAACACACCGAACGGAATCGCCTTCGGTTCGGTACAGGGTTCCGAACTTGGCCTCGCAGATGCGGACCGCGTTCGCCAACATAGCCTCAAACACAGGCCTTAGTTCGCCCGGCGAGGTTGAGATGACCTTCAGCACATCAGAGGTCGCCGCCAGCTGCTCCAGCGCCTCGTCGCGCTCGCGTTTTAGCTGATCAAATTGTTCTGGCGAGTGGTCAGCCGATGCAGGCTTGACCGCTTTGCGAGCCTCGGGCTCAAGCGTGCGTCGCCCCTTCGCCGGCTGTCGGCTTCCACCGTGTCGCTGCATGTCGCCCGCCTCCGGCGGTTCACGACAGTGCCCAATCCTAGGCAAATCCTCGGGTTCCCGCCACGGCTGGATGTCCGCTTTGGGTCAAAGGCAGACATATGCAGTGCAACAAGCCATGTCCGCTTTACCCCCAATAGCGACCGCAAAAGCAGACATGTGTTCCGTAAATGGTCATGTCCGCTTTACCCCCTAAAGCGGACAGATGCAGTGCAAAACGAAATGTCAGCTATGGGCCAATAGCGGACATACCGTAGATCTCAAAAGCTCTATTTTGTTTCGCGCGCGATGCACTCGTTCACGAAGCGGGCGCGATCTTCCATTTTTATCTTTTGTTGCTCGGCTCGCCTCTCGCACTCGCGCATTTTCTGCGCCTTTTCGGCCGGCATCATCTTTTCAGGTGCGGTCGCCTTCATTCGCCCTGGCGCTTGCGCTGATGCAACTTGCACAAATGTCGCCGTGCCGAAAGACAGCGCACAAACAAAAGCCATTGAACGATATCTGTGCATTCATTCCCACCCAACGCAAATGATCGCGAAAAGATATCCCGAAGCACAAGGCATGAAAATGCTCCGTACATGCCGTTTTCGCTTTACCCCCCGAAAGCAGACATGTGCAGTGCAAATGGTAATGTCTGCTTTGGGCCAAAAGCGGACATCCTGCCTCAATAGGGCGGTGTGCGATAGAAGTTGAGGTCGCCGATCACATCCTCGCGGTAGCCCCAGTCGAACTCCTCATCTCCCTCAAATAGCGGAGCGCGGGCCAACTCTTCGTCGCTCAGGTTGATCTCATAGGCGTCTAGCGCAACAGCGTATTTCATCCGATACCAAGAAACCGGCATGTGCTTCACGCCGACACCAATGAAGCCGCCGAAACCAAGCACCGCGTAGGCCACCTTGCCGCTGACTTTGTCGATCATCAATCGCTCGATGGTACCGATCTTAGTCCCGTCGGAGCGGCGCACCGGTGTTCCTTCAACCCGGTCGCTGGCCACAAACCGATGCGGCTTAGCTGGCATCGTAAACGTGGCTTGTGTCTGTGCGTGCGTCTGCATATTTGCCTCCACAATCTTGGCGGCGCGCATTTTTTGCAGGTCGCTAGACAATGCGGCGCGCAAAAAGCGCACCTTCCATCAGCACGCGAAACGCCGCCGCGGACGAAATGTTCCTTTAGCCACGAATGCCCGCTTTGGGCCAGAGACGGACAGGTGCAGCGCAACAGGCCGTGTCCGCTAAGGGCCAAAAGCAAACATTCGTGAAATGACCAGCGCCAAAAGAAAGACCGTGCTGACCCCTCCAACGCATCAATCTTTGACGCGAGCTTCTCGAAGAAGCCAGCCGTGCACCGTCTGCCACTTATCGCCAGAAGATCGAAAACTAAGAAGTTCCGGCTTCTCTTTTTGCAAATGGGTGAAAAAGAACATCCCAGCGCTAGGGCTGTTTAGATCATCTGGATGTAAGGCGGCCCAATTATCCCATTCGTGAATGACGGCCCGTTTGGTCGGCCTCGTCTTCCGCCCGGGGCGCACGAGCCGTACGGATTGGCTGTTCACCGGCGTTCCGTAGATCAATTCGTATGCCTGCCTAGCCCTGACCCGCCTGAAGCGCTCCGTCTTTTCCATTTCTTCCGTTGCCGCCCTGCGCTTGGCGCGGCGGACCGCTGTCTTCTTTCGTTTCTGTTTTCCTTTGCTCATCGCAAGTCCAAAGACAGCTTGGCGCACGGCTGTCGTACGCGTCACTCGTGCCATGAGACTCTCCCCGTTCGTCGATGATCGTACTTCTTGTCATGTCCAGTTCACGCCAATCGTACCTCATCTACTTAGGCACCGGCCATATCGATTAAGGGATGTCCGCTTTGGGTCAAAAGCAGACATGTGCAGCGCAAAAGGTCATGTCCGCTTTACCCCCGAAAGCAGACATGTGCAGCGCACTAGCCGATGTCCTAAGTGCCAAAAGCGGACATCGCATTATTTATTCGATCACCTCGTTGGCAATAGCAAGACCGTCAATTCGCCAACAAGACGGGCAAGGCTGCATTCTCCAAGACGTGTTGGGTTGCCCCGCCGAATATCCACTGTCGCAATCGACTCTGCGTGTAGGCGCCCTTGATTAGAAGGTCGCAACCCAGTGATTGGGCTGATGCCAAGATCGTTTCACCAGTGTTTCTGCCATCAAGCTCAACTCTCATCGCCTTTGCGACAATCCCATTGCAATGCAGGTATCGGATCAATTGTTCAGCCGAGGGTCCCGACACTCCCGTTCCGCCAATGACCGTCAGGACCGTAACGCGATCAGCTTTCTGAAGAATCGGCATCGCGAGGGCAATGGCTCGTGCCTGCTCTGTGCTGCAGTTCCATGCGATCAATACGTTGGTTGCAATCTGGCTTGGCGGCGATGGTGGAGACAGTAGTATCGGTCGCCCGCTTTCGAACAGGCCAGATTCAATCGCTCTATCGTGCATGGGGCCTGAGTTTGCATCGCGCCGGTTCATCACAATCACGTCGAAAACGCGGCCATAGCTGCCAATAAAACCTTCCCCCTCTGCCGCATGGTCCAACCAGCCGAATGACACCGATCCTGTCGTCTCGGTTGAGCGCGGCACGCCGTGTTCCTGCATGAAGTTTTCAAAAATCTGTTTTGCTTTCTTCGCTTCTTCTTCAACGTCTTCTTTAAATCTATCCAGCGGTAGTCCCCCCATTGCATCGATGCCGCCAACAAGCTCGATGACCTGCCAACGCAGCGCAAAACCTTCTATGTAGCTTTTGGTCCGTTGACCCAATAGCAGCGCGGTTTGCAGTGCTGACTGCATGTCATGGTGTTCCATCGGAACCAGGATCGTCTTCATGCTCATCGTCGCCTCCCATCAATTGACCATCTAACCGCGATGATGATCTCGGCGGGCATGTTCCCTGTGGCGCTACGGCCCGCACTCTGTACAGGACATCGTGCTAATACGCTCCGATCCTATCAGCCCTCAAATCACGCAGCGCATGAAATACATCTGGTGGCGGTCGGCAGTGCCTTTAGGCGTTTGGGGTCGATATCTTCCCCGCATTGAGAACAGACACCATAGGTACCTTCGGAGATCCGCTTTAGCGCCTCGCCAATTTGTTGGATTTCCCGAATTTCCGAAATCTCTATGCCTTCGAGCGCGTCCTGATTTTCGAGATCAGTCGCCCGGTCTTCGGAATCAGCAGACAGCGGTTTGCGGAGTTCGCTGTCGATCTCCGCAACGCGACTCGTTAATTCAGAAAGGCGGATCTTGAGTGCTTTCGCAATATCCTCGTGCTTATTCATCTCCGGTGGCATCCGTGACGGTCAAGGGGGGTCATCGAGACGAGCGCCTAGCCTAATTCTACCCGTTCGCTATCGAAATGCGATGTCCGCTTTACCCCCGAAAGCGGACATGTGCAGTGCACTAGCGGATGTCCGCTAAGTGCCAATAGCGGACATCAAGAATTCGGCTCTCACCAAAAGAAAAAGCCCCGGGAACATTGCCCGGGGCTTTGTCATTTATCCAGTCATGATCTTGCGCTGTGGCGTGCAATCTCAGCGTCGCTTTGATTCCAATCTTGCCGCAATTCCAGCATCGCCAACAGAACAACGGCCGCGCCAAGGGCGAAGTGCCAATACTGAAGCGTGCCAGCGTCCGCGTAGCCAAAGATAAATGGCGACGCAATCAGCCACAAACCGCACGCAGTTTCTAGGCTCTCTTCCCAGCGACGCAAATCCAAGAATTCGGCGGCACTGAGCGCTACCACGACGAGGCCAACGATTACTGCGTTGGCCGCAGCCATCTGGTTACCAACGTCGCCGAGTATCCATGAGGTCAGGGTGATCAGGACACCTAGACCCATGCTCACAATATCTTCCCACAAGTAGTGGGTATCGAAGAGACGAATGCCTGCCATCGTACCCTCCAAATGTTGAAGCGTATCAAACGGCGGTCGAAGGTCACTTCGAGATGCAGCCGTCCGACCGCATGACAAAATCTTTTATTACTAAAGTAGCAAGCCCCCATTGATGCAGATCAAATTTGGCAAGCCAAATCCGTGGCGCGCGTCGAGGCGATCCCTGTGCGATGTCCGCTTTGGGTCATTAGCGGACATTTGCAGCGCAAAACGTCATGTCCGCTTTAATCCGATAGCGACCGCAAAAGCAGACATGCCGCAAATGGTAATGTCTGCTTTATCCCCGAAAGCGGACATTCGGGCACGTTTACGCGGCCTAGCTACCTTTCTCCCCGTGGATCTCCGGGAAGAAATAATCCTTCCATGATTCCGGCTTTACCTTGAGCGTGCCGACTTCGGCCATGAAGTCGGCATATTTCATGGTGTTCTCCGGCGTCATGGTCCAGCGCACCTGCTGTCCGGCGACGATCTTGCCGACCATGTCGAGCGGCAGCTTTGATTTCGAATCCTCGATCCACAACGCCGCCGCTGCTTTCTTGTCCTTGTTGACGATCTCGGTCGCCTCTTTCAAAGCGGCGAGGAGCGCTTTGTAGAGCACCGGATTTCCGTCCCGAAACTTGGCGGGCGCCCAGACCGCGGTGAAAGTATGGGAGCCCCCCATGACATCGAACGAGTTGAGCACGGTATGGACCGCCGGATCCTCAAGCTGCTGATACTGGAAGGGGGGCACGCTGAACGCCGCGGAAATTTGCGCGCCGCCTTTCAGCAGCGCGACGGTTGCATCAGGCGGCGTCATCGACACGGTGAGTGCGTCGAGCTTGTTGAACTCTTTGGTGCCATAAGTCTTGGCGGCGGCCATCTGCAGCGTGATCGCCTGGACCGATGAACGCACCGCGGGAACGGCGATGCGATCACTGTCCTTGAAATCTTTTATGCTCTTGATTCCGGGATCGCGGCTGTTGAGAAGAAACGGCTGCGAACTCAACGCGGAGATTCCCCGCACTTCCTGCGGTGTGCCTTTGGTGCGCGACCACAAAACCAGGAGGCCCGGCACGCCTCCGGAGCCGACGTCGATATTGCCGGAAATCAAGGCCTCATTGACTGCCGTCGGGCCGTTAAAGGTGAACCATGAGACTTTCACGTCGTCGAGGCCAAGCGCCTTGGCATGTTTCTCGATGAGCTGCTGATGCTCCATCACGTTGAGCTGGAGATAGCCCATTGAAAATTGGCGAGCGAGACGGATCTCGGCCGCTGCCGCCGGTGACGACAATCCGAACGCGACGGAAGCGCAGACGAGCGCGCGTGCAATTCCCCTGACACGCATGGCATTTCCTCCCTGGCCGCCTTTCTTGTTCTTTTGGGCGGCGGCCCACGCTATGCGGCGGCCTCGATCTTGGCAACGCCGCGGTACCAGTCGAGGATCTGCTCGCCGTTCCAGTGCAGCACGCCTTCGTGCCTGTTCACGTAGTCGTAGATCTGCTCGAGATATTTGATCCGGTGCGGCTGGCCGCTGATGTAGGGATGGATCGCGAGCGTGCAGAACTTCGCGCGCTTGGCGCTCTCGGCATAGAGCCGGTCGAACTGGTCCTTCACCAGTTGCAGCAGATAGTCGCTGTTGTGGTGCTGGATGATCATCACCGGGATGTCGTTGCATTCGATGGTGTAGGGCAGGGTGACCAGCGGGCCCTTGGTGGTTTTGATCACCGTCGGCTCGTCGTCGTACACCCAGTCGCCGATATATTTCACGCCCGCGGCGGCAAGCAGGTCGGGCGTCTCCAGCGTCTGAGTGAGGCCGGGCCCGAGCCAGCCGACCGGCCGCTTGCCGCAGAACTTTTCCATGATGTCCATGGTGCGGTTGATCATGCCGGCCTGGTCGGTCTCCTTGTGGATCGGCCCCTGCTCGTAGGCGTGGCCCATGAATTCCCAGCCGGCGTCACGCGCCTCCTTGGCGACGCGCGGATAGTCCTCGCAGATGCGCGCATTGGCGGCGAGCGTCGGCTTGATGCCGAGCTTCTTGTACAGCTCGAAGAAGCGCCAGCAGCCAACCCGCATGCCGTATTCGTGGAATCCCCAGTGCACGACGTCGGGCATCAGCGGCACGCCGGTCGGCGCCGGGAGCAATTGCCGCGCCATCGGCTTGCCGATGTCCCAGACCTCGTAGTTGACGATGGTCCAGAACACGATGCGCGCATTGCCCGGCAGCTTGAGCGGCGGGCGATCCACGATCGCGGAATACTCGGACCGCTCGCGGGGAATCATTGGGTTGGCCATGAGTAATGCTACCTCGTCTTTGCAGACGGGTAGAATGTCACGCCGTCGCGGCCACGCGCAACCCGACCAGCCGTTCGAGCGTGGCGGTGTCCTTCAGCAATTGCGCCGATGGCGCGCGGTGCGCCGACCTCGCCGCGCTCCAGCACGATCGCCTCGGCGGTCAATTCCAGCGCGATATCGGTGTGCTGCTCAACCAGGACGATGGCAATCTTCCGGTCCGACAGCATCAGCTTCATCGCGGCGGTGAGTTCGTCGACGAGCACCGGCGCCAGTCCCTCGAACGGCTCATCCAGCAGCATCAGCGCGGGATTGGTCATCAGCGCGCGCGCGATCGCCAGCATCTGCTGCTCGCCGCCGGAAAGCTGGTTGCCCATGTTGCTGCGGCGCTCGGCGAGCCGGGGAAACATCTTGAAGACCGCGTCGAGATCCCACGGTCCCGGCCGCGATGCGACGGTGAGATTTTCATCAACCGAGAGCGATGGAAAGATCTCGCGTTCCTGTGCCACCCAGCCGATCCCGTTGGTCGCGCGGCGATTGGGCGAGACGCGCGAAATGTCCTGCCCGCGCCAGCCGATGCCGCCGCCGCGCAGTTGCGTGTAGCCCATGATCGTCAGGAGCAGCGTCGACTTGCCGACGCCGTTGCGGCCAAGCACGGCGAGGCTGCCGTGCTCCGGCAGATCAAGCGAAATGCCATGCAGCACCACGGCATCGCCGTAGCCGGCGGTCACGTTGTCGAGCTTGAGAAGCGATTCAGCCATGCTTGCGCTTGCCCAGATAGACTTCGCGGACGCCGGGATCGGCCGAGATTTCAGCCGGCGTGCCTTCGGTGAAGATGGCGCCGCCCACCAGCACGATGATGTGGCTGGCGAAGCGGAACACGACATGCATGTCGTGCTCGATGAACAAAAGGGTCAGGTCGTCCGACAGCCCAGCGACCGCCTCGAACACTTCGCCGCTTTCTTCCGGCGGCACGCCGGCGGCGGGCTCGTCGAGCAGCAGAACCTTCGGCCGGGTGGCGAGCGCCAGCGCGATCTCGAGCAGGCGCTGACGTCCGTATGGCAACTCGCGCGTGACCTGATAGCAGGAGTCGCCCAGCTTCAGCTTGCGCAGGATTTCGTAGGCCTCGTCGATCGTCTCGCCGTCCGAGCCGACGCCGCGCCAGAACCGTCCGGCCCGCCCGCGGCGCTCGGTAACTGCGAGCGTGACCGCCTCGAGCGCATTGAGCCCGGCAAACAATGTGTTGATCTGGAACGTGCGCGCCAGGCCGCGCCGCACCCGCTCCTGCGGTCCGAGCGCGGTGATGTCGTCGCCGCCGAGGAAAATCTGCCCGGCATTGGGCGTCAGCATGCCGGTCATCAGGTTGATCAACGTGGTCTTGCCGGCGCCGTTCGGCCCGATGAGGGCATAGCGTGCGCCGACCGGAAGATTGATCGCGATATCGCGCGCCACCGGCAGCGAGCCGAACGCCTTGGACAGTCCGCGCGTGCCCAAAGCGATCGGAGCTTTCGATTGTGCGGGCGGGCTCATTTGCCTCTCCACCGCGCGTAAAAATGCGACAGCCCGCCGAGGATGCCGTTCGGAAGGACCATGACGACCGTCACCAGCAGCACGCCGATCCAGAAGTACCAGTACTGCGGCGCGATACCGGAGAACTGGTCGCGCGCGACCATGAAGATGATGGCGCCGATCAGCCCGCCATAGAGGCGGCCGGCGCCGCCGAGCACCAGCATCACCAGCACGTCGGCGGAGCGCTGGAAGCTGATCGATTCCAGGGAGACGCTCTCGGTCGTCTGCGCCAGCACCGCACCGGCAAGGCCGGCCATGGCCGCGGCAATCGTGTAGGCCTTGCGGATGTGGGCCTGGCTGTCGGCCCCGATCGCAGGCATGCGCACCCAATTTTCGCGAATGCCGCGAAGCGCAAGGCCTAACGGCGAATTGATCAGGCGCCGCGCGCCCAGGAAAACCAGGAAGAGGACGACGAGCGAATAGGTGTAGGCGGTGTATCCATAGAGATCGAACTTGAACAGTCCGAGCACCGGCCACATCGATACGCCCTGCAGGCCGTCGCTGCCGCCGGTGAGCCAATGCGCGCGGTTTGCCGCTTCGAAAGCCAGCAGACCGAGGCCAAGCGTGATCATGATCAGGGTGAAATGGCGGAAGCGCGCAATGACGAAGCTGATGGCAAGGCCGACGAACGCCGGCAACCGCCGCGGCGAATATGACGCCGCTCAACGGTTCGCCCCAGCCGAACTTCGAGAGCAGGCCCGCCGAATAGGCGCCGATGCCGAAAAAGGCCGCGTGGCCGAGCGAAACAATGCCCGCGTAACCGAGAATAATGTCGAGCGAGAGCGCGAACAGGGCCGTGATGGCGATCTGGCTTGCCAGCGACAGGTAGTCGGGAAACAGCACAAAGGGCAGAAGCGTCGCCAGCCAGAACGCGATTTCCAGCGGATGCCAGCGGCTCTGCGCCTGCAGATAGCCCTGGGGTGTGAGACTGGTGGCCGCCGTAGTCATGCGTTCAGTCCGGGCAAAATTCCGATGTCATGGCCGGAATTAGCTCCGGCCATCCAAGTCTGGCTTCACAAAGGAAGACTTGGATGCCCGTGCATAAAGCCGGGCATGACGAGGTCGTTGCGCACGTGCGCCGCATCTTCAGCGCCTCCCGAACAGGCCGGCGGGACGCCACATCAGCACCACCACCATGACCAGATAGATCAGGAAGGCGCCGAGCTCCGGCGCGTAATATTTGCCCGCGACGTCGCTGACCCCGATCAGCATCGCCGCGGCGAACGAGCCGGCGATCGAGCCGAGCCCGCCGACCGAAACAATGATCAGCACATAGACGAGATAAGTGAAGGCGAAGTTCGGATCGAGGCCGACGATCTCGATGGCGAGCGCGCCACCGAGGCCGGCGAGGCCGGAGCCGAGCGCAAAGGTCGCCGCGAACGTGCGGTCGACATCGATGCCAAGGCCGCGCGCCATGCGCTGATTGTCCACCGCCGCACGCACCTGCGCGCCGAAGCGGGTGTATTCGAGGGCGGCGACGAGAAGAACCGTCACCACGAGCGCTGTGCCGACCAGGAACAGCCGGTATTTGCCAAGCCCGAGACCCAGAAAATCGACCCCGCCTCGCAGAAGCGCCGGCGTCTCAACCGGCTGCTGCGTGGTTCCGAAAATGTAGGCGGCGATGGACACCGAGATGAAGGCGAGGCCGATCGTCAGCAGCACCTGATCCAGGTCGCTCGACCGGTAAAGCCGGCGGTAGAGCGTGCGCTCGAGGACGACGCTGACGATCGCGGCGGCAAGAAATGCCAAAGGCAGAGTGGCCAGGAACGGCCAGTGAAAGTCATTGACCAGGGTGATCGAAACGTAGCCGCCGAGCATCGCAAACGCGCAATGGGCGAGATTGACGAAGTTCATCAGCCCGAGCGTCACCGACAGGCCGACCGACAGCACGAACAGCAACATGCCGTAGGCAATGCCATCGAACAGGACGCCGAAGACCGGAGGCAGCATGTTGAGCGCGGGTTGCCTTGCGTTGTCTGTTCCCCGCAGAAGCGGGAACTCAGCGCCGAATCTTATAGCCTAGTTTCTGCGGATTTCCGCTTGACGACGGAAATGAACGAATTCGCCGCTCTGAATAAGTTGATGGGGCGACCGAACGCGATCGCCCCATCGTGAAGCCTCGTCGATGCGTCAGGGCGCCGGCTTACTTGTGCGTCGGGTCCTTCACGTTCGGGATGGTCTCGAACTCGACATTGACGATGTCCTTGCCGACCTTCTCGACCCGGCGGATGTAGACATTCTGCACGATGTCGCGGGTCGCCGGATCGATCGAGATCGGGCCGCGCGGGCTCTCCCACTTCATCCCCTTGGCGGCTGCGACCAAGGCAGCGCCGTCGGTCTTGCCGCCGGTCTTCTTGAGCGTCTCGTAAATGAGATGCATGCCGTCATAGCCGCCGACCGCGAAGAAGTCGGGGTTGCGCTTGTACTCGGCGTTGAAGGCCTTCACGAAGTCCGCGTTCATCTTGGACTTGTGATTGTAGTCGTAGTGCCATGCACTCAGGCGTCCAAGCGCGAGGTCGCCGAGGCTCTTGATGGCCGTTTCATCGACCGGCTCGCCGGTGCTCAGGATCTTGATCTTCTTTGGATCCATGCCGCGTTCGGCGAATGCCTTGCCGAGCGCCGCCGGTTGTGCGCCGCCCGGGATAAACACGAAGATCGATTCCGGATTGAGGTCCTTGGCGCGCTGGACGAAGGCCGAGAAGTCCGGATTGGCGATCGGCATGCGCACCGATCCGACGATCTCGCCGCCGGCCGCCTTGAATGCGTTCTGGAATGCAGCCTCGGCGTCAAGGCCGGGGCCGTAGTCGGTGACCATCGTGTAGACTTTCTTCACCCCGCCCTTCTTGACCGCCCAGGTGCCAAGCGTGTCACCGATCATCGGCAAGGTCAGCGACACGCGGGCGATGTAAGGCGATTTCTCGGTAATGACCGCCGTCGCCGCGTTCATGACGACCATGAATTTCTTGGCTTCGTCGGCAACGCTCGCGGCACCGAGCGCTTCGGGCGTCAGCGCAAATCCGGCCAGAATGTCGGCCTTGTCGCGGACGACCAGCTCTTGTGCGAGACGTTTGGCGACGTCGGGATTCGGACCGCCGGTATCCTTGCGGATGATCTCGATCTTCTTGCCGGCGACCTTGTCGCCGTGCTGCTTCATATAGAGCTTGATGCCGTTGTCGATCTGCGCCGACGGTATCGGCAAACTGGCCTGAAAAGGCGTTGATGACACCGATCTTGATCGTGTCCTGAGCATTGACTGCGGCCGGCAACATGACTGCCGCAAGCAAGGCGGCGCCGGCAAATAGCGAGCGTTTCATTGTATCCTCCCCTAACCACTGCTTCGTATTGTTACCGCTAGAATGCCTGACCTTCCCGGCAAAGAAAAGCGCCGCGAACCTGGGTTCGCGGCGCTATTGGTTGGAAGCCTGACTATTAGCGTACAAACACTGGCTGTCAGCCCAGCGACAAAGTCGCGCGCTCGTATTGGCCGCTGCCCATCTTTCCCTCGGGGAAGATGCCGTGGGACGCAATCCACTCGAACGACTCCTCGTAGACTTCCTTGGTATAGGGCTCGAACACCAGCCGTTCGCCGGGTCCCCAGCGCCGGGTATCCATCTTGTCGTGGAAGCGGTCGGGGAATTCGTTCTTGTAATAATGAGTATAAAGCTCGGGCCGCAGGTCGATGTCGCGCTGCGCCTTGCGCAGGGCGCGGAAGAACTTGCGCAGGTCTTCCGGATCGGGATCGCCGTGGATCATGGTGCCGATCATGAAGGTGCGTGTCGATCACCTTGCGGAAGCCGAGCTGCTCGGCGAAGTAATAAGGCCCGCCGAACAGGTGGACGGCCGGCGCCTTGCCGTCGAACAGCAATTCCATGCGCTTGAACAGCATGCCGTCGGAATAGACGAGGTTGATCTGCTCGGGCTTGAGGTACTGCTCGAGCGCCTGCACCGTGGCATAGTGGCTGCCGGACTGAAAGCCGACCGAAATCGGCACGCCGGCGAGATCGGCCGGCGTCTTTGATCTTCGAATCGGCCGGCACGAAGATGCCCGCCGGCGCCACCGAATAGACGTCGGTGTACATCTTGCCGTGGCCGTTGGAGGCCGCGACGTTGACGGTCCAGTGGCAGGCGCAGCTGACGTTCGCCTTGCGGCCTTCCTCGAACGACTGGAAGGCGCCGACCTTGTCGCCCTTGTCGTGAATCTTGCCGTCGGTCGCGCGCATCAGCTCGCGGAATTCGTAGTCGAGGCCTTCCTTGCGGAAATAGTCCTTTTCCTCCGCCACCCATTCCTGCAGGCGGAAATGCGGTTCGATGATGAATTTCGGCATGTCGTTCCTCCCTTTATTCTAGCAGCAGGTTGTCTCGTGACCGCGATCGCGCTCGGCAACGCGCCGGGCGCGGATCATCTTCACGTGGTCGTCCATCAAAGCGCGGGCGCCGGCGGCGTCGCGCAGCTCGATGAGGTCGGTGAGCTTGGTGTGAATGTCGAGAATGTGGCGCGCGAGCTTCGGCGTGGCGGTGACGTTGCGGCGCGGCCAGGATACGTGCTCGAGCGAAATGAGCTGCACCACGAGCACGCGGTTGTGCGAAGCCTCTGCGACCGCAAGGTGGAAGTCGCGCGACAGCCGGGTGAAGGCATCAAGGTCGCCGATGGACTCTTCGGCCTGACGCAGCAAAGCGCGCAACCTGGCGACATCGGCGGCGGTGGCATTTTCGGCAGCGAGCTCGGCGCCGAGCGTCTCGATCGCGCGCTGCGCATCCATGATCTCGGAAGCGGAAACGCCGGTGAGATCGAGCTGCACGGCGAGCGCTTCCGCGAACAGGCGCGGATTGCCCTGGGCGATGCGTGCGCCGCCGCCCTTGCCCATGCGGATCTCGACGATCCCGAGCGCCTCAAGGGTGCGCAGGGCATCGCGCGCCACGATGCGGCTTGCGTCGAAACGGGCGGCGAGGTCTTTTTCGGTGCCGAGGAAGTCGCCGGGCTTGAGCTTCTTGGCGAAGAGGGCGTCGCGGACCCAGGCAACGATCTGCGCCGACAGCGATGAGGACCGGCCCGCAAACATGATGCGGGCGGTCAGCTCGCCGCTCATTCTCACCGGTTGCCGAAGCGCGGTCCGCGGCATAAGTCTGGCCCTGTTAGACGCCGCGATTATGCGCCGCGCCATTAAAATAGTAAAGATACTATCTTTAGCGAAAGAGGGGGAATTCTGTGGGGTTCCGCGGCTCTCTGTTTTTGCGGTCTTGACTATATTCCTAAGGTATGTATTCCTAGATCTATCCCGCCCCGTTACCGAGGGGCGTTTGATCAGCGTCTCCAGACGCGGGGCGGGGAGCGGTGGCCGGGACATGACCTTGCATCGGAGATGCGGTGCGGGGGCCCGGCGGTCCAAGCCGCATCGAGCCCAGCGCGCCTCGTCTGCGCGCCGAGGTCTCTGACGGCCGGTAGGCCGGGCCGTCCTGTCAGAGGACGCCGGCCGAGTGCCATGGCCTCATCGGTGGGTAAGCGCGGTGCAGCCCCAACGGGCATAACGCGACTGAAATGCGACCACCGGGGACGATGCGGAGCAAACCTCAAACACCGCGCGCGGGACGCCTTGGGTTTGGCGGACTTGCGGCACGCTTTGCCGATCGCTCGAACCAGAGCGAGCAGGCGAGGCACACAGGACTTCGACAAGCCTCGATGTCGCGAGGCGTCGAGGCCCGCGGGTCCGTTTGGACCCCTGGCGTCCCGCGCGCCCTCGGTTCTTTTTCCGGGCGATGCGGATCTTTCCAAAACGACGGCGTACCCGGCGCCGCAAAGAAACAGGGCGGCGGAGCTGTGTCCGGGGCTGTTTGAAAAGTGAATCGTATTTATCCGGTCATTCCGGGGCGCGAGCGAAAGCCAGCGAACCCGGAATCCAGAAGGTAGATTCCGTGCGTGCATCTCGGATGTCCGGGTCCGGCCTGCGGCCGTCGCCGGAATGACGGCAGGAGTCACGCCGCGCTCTTGCGGCCCCACAACCTGGCCGACGCGATGTCGGCGCCCTTGCGGATCGCGGCGAGCTTGAGCCACACCACCGGCTCGATCACCCATTCGCGCTTGGTGAAGGTGCCGAAGCCGCAATCGGTCGATGCGATCACCCGCTCGCGCTCGCCGACCGCGCGCACGGCCTCTTCGATCCGGCGCGCCACGACCTCCGGGTGCTCGACGAAATTGCTGGTGGTCTCCACGACGCCGGGAATGAGCAGCATGTCCTTCGGCAGCGGATGCTTCTTGAGCGCATCGTATTCGTGCGCATGGCGCGGATTGGAGAACTCGATCGACAGCGCGCCGACCTTGCGCCTGGTAGAGCGCCGGCAGGATCATCTCGAGCGGGACGTCGTGGATGTGCGGGCCTTCCCAGTTGCCGTAACAGACGTGCAGCCGCACGCGGTCGCGCGGGATGCCGGCAATGCCGTCGTTGATCGCCTGCACGTGCCGCTCGACGCGCTTGACGAAACCGGCATCGTCGAGATCGCGGTACATCATGGTGCGATCCATGGCGAGATCGGGCGCGTCGATCTGCAGGATCAGGCCGGCTTTATGGATGGTCTGGTATTCGTTCTTCATCTCGCGCGCGATCGCATCGAGATAATCGTCATGCGTCTTGTAGAAGGCGTTGAGCATCGTGGTCGAAATGATGCCGGGCGAGGGCGCGGTCATGAACCGTTCGGAAAATGCGCCGAGCTCGTCCGCGATCTTGTTGAAGCCCGCGGTCTCCTCGTTGATCGGCTTGAGGTCCTTGTACTTGATGTCGGCCTGCGCTTCCGGCGCGCCCTGCTGGCTTTTGGTCGGGTTGGGGAAGCGGCGCATCAGGTAGGCCAACAGTTCGGGGAATTCCTCGAACTCGCGCCCGCGCCGGCGCTTCGACACGCCGGCGAATCCGGTCATGCGTTGCGGCACGTAGGTCTGGAAGCCGATGCGCCGCTGCTCGCCGTCATTGCCGATGTCGATGCCGGCTTCCATCTGCTTGCGGACGACGTGGCGCACCGCCTGGTCCATCTCGGACGCCATCACCTTCGGGTCGTAATCCTTGCCTTCCTCCTGCGCCATCAGCAGGTCGGAGAGCTTCTCGTTGCGCGGCAGGCTGCCGACATGGGTGGTGAGGATGCGGTCGCGGCTGAAAATCATGGCATACTCGATCATCCACTCGCAAGCGTCCGCTTGCAGCGGCTCGCAACCGACGGCGTCACCAGCTTAGCGCGCAATTCCGTGCCGCTGCGCAATATCATCAGCGACGCGCGTGACAGGAATGGGCTCTATAACCGCGGCGACAGGCCGGAATTATAATCGCATTGCGGCGGTCGCCCGCGGCCCGCATAATTCCGGCAAAACAAGCGGCGTATGGCCGCCGGGGAGGAAGCTATGGCAGTCGCGGTTGCGGCAGCGGCCGAAGCCGGGGCGGTGGGCGCAATCCCACGCGATTACAATTTCGCCGCCGACGTCCTGCAGAAAAATCTCGATGCCGGCCGCGCCGGCAAGCCGGCCTATATCGACGCGCGCGGCACGCACACTTATGGCCAGCTCGCCGACCGCGTGGCGCGCTTCGGCGCGGCGCTGAGGGGGCTCGGCGTCAAGCGCGAAGAGCGCGTGCTGATCGCGCTGCTCGACACCATCGACTGGCCGACGGCGTTTCTCGGCTGCCTGAAGGCCGGCATCATCGCCGTGCCGGTCAACACGCTGCTGACCGAGGACGATTACCGCTTCATGCTTGCCGACAGCCGGGCCAAGTGCCTTGTCGTGTCGGAGGCGCTGTTTCCGCGCTTCGAGAAGCTGATCAAGCAAAGCCCCGATCTCGAGCACGTCATCGTCTCGGGCGACAATCCGCACGGCTATCGTCTGTTCGAGGATGTCATTGGCGCAGACGAACCCGATTCTTACACCGCCCCGACCACGAGCGACGACATTGCATTCTGGCTCTACACCTCGGGCTCGACCGGAAAGCCGAAAGGCGCCGTGCATGTGCACGCCAGCCTGAAGCTGACCGCCGATCTTTACGGCACGCCGGTCGCGGGCCTGAAGGAAAGCGACGTCTGCTACTCGGTCGCGAAACTGTTTTTCGCTTACGGGCTCGGCAACGCGATGACGTTTCCGATGACTGTCGGCGCAACGACGGTTCTCAATGCGGATCGCCCGACCCCGGACGGGGTCGCGGCCTTGCTACGGAAACATCCGATCACGGTGTTTTTCGCGGTGCCGACATTCTATGCGGCGTTCCTTGCCAGCCCGAATGCGCCGAAGAAATCCGAGGTGAAACTTCGCCGCTGCATCTCGGCCGGCGAGGCGCTGCCGGAGGAAATCGCGCTGCGCTGGAAGGAACGCTACGGCGTCGAGATTTCCGACGGGCTCGGCACCACCGAGATGCTGCACATTTATCTCACCAACGCGCCGGGCGCGACCAAGTACGGCACCACCGGGAAACCGGTGCCCGGCTACGAGATCAAGCTCATCGGCGACGACGGCAATCCGGTGAAGAAGGGAGAGATGGGCGAGCTCTACGTGCGCGGCCCGACCAGCGCGATCATGTACTGGAACAACCGCGAGAAGTCGCGCTCGACCTTCCAGGGCGAGTGGACGCGTTCCGGCGACAAATATATCGAGGACGCCGACGGATATTATGTGTGCTGCGGGCGCCAGGACGACATGCTGAAAGTGTCCGGCATGTATGTTTCGCCGTTCGAGGTCGAGGCCGCGCTGTCCTCGCATCCCGACGTGCTGGAGGCCGCGGTCGTCGGCTGGAACGACGAGCAGAAGCTGATCAAGCCGAAGGCCTTCGTCGTGCTCAAGTCGCCGGAAAAGGCGAACGATGCGCTCGTTCATGCGTTGCAGGAGCACGTCAAGCAGAAGCTCGCGCCCTACAAATATCCGCGCTGGATCGAATTCCGCAAAGACCTGCCGAAGACGGCAACCGGGAAAATCCAGCGCTTCAAGCTGCGGGCGGAAGGGCCGGGCGCGCGCTGATGGCACTTGCATGAAGCCGGGTTTATCGATATTGGCGGCACAACGTCTCGAATACCGCTTCATCGGGCCGCAGCCTGATCAGGCGCCGACCCTCGTGCTGCTGCATGAAGGGCTGGGCTGTGTCGGTCTGTGGAACGATTTTCCCGAGAAGCTTGCGGCCGCGACGGGTGCCGGCGTGTTCGTCTATTCGCGCGCGGGCTACGGGAAATCGAGCCCGGTCAGCCTGCCGCGCCCGCTCTCTTATATGCACGACGAAGCGCGCGAGACCTTGCCGAAGCTGCTCGATGCCATCGGCTTCCGGCGCGGGCTGCTGATCGGCCACAGCGACGGCGCCTCGATTGCGGCGATCTATGCCGGCAGCCATCAGGATCACCGGGTCGGCGGCCTCGTGCTGATCGCGCCGCATTTCTTCACCGAGGATCCCGGCATCGCCTCGATCGTCGAAGCCCGGAAAGCCTATGAAACAGGCGACCTGCGCGCGCGGCTCGCGCGCTGGCACGACGACGTCGACAACGCCTTCAAGGGCTGGAACGGCGCCTGGCTCGACCCGCAATTCCGCAAATGGGACATCACCGAGTTCCTCGCCTATATCCGCGTGCCGGTGCTGATCGTGCAGGGCGAGGACGACCAATACGGCACAGTGAAGCAGATCGAGGTTGCCCAGCAGGAATGCTATTGCCCGGTCGAGGTTGCGCTGCTGCCGGGCGCGCGTCATTCGCCGCAGCGCGAGGCGCCGGAGCCGACGCTCAAGGCGATGTCGGATTTCGTCGCGCGCACATTGCGGGCGAATGACTGGGTGAAGGCCGCTTAGTTTTGCTAGACGGACAACAAGCACCGCGTCATGCGCGGGCTTGACCCGCGCATCGATGATGAGCTGTCCGATGAGAACCTTACGTAGCTCCGTGATCTTTGCGCAGCCTCATGGATCGCCGGGTCAAGCCCGGCGATGACAACTGAGAGATTGGCTTTCTACTCCGCCGCCTGCTTGGCGGCGCTGCCGTGCTGGGACACGAGATAGTCCATCGCCGCCTGCACGCCGCCCTTCTTGTGCGGGATGTTGGCGAGCGCGAGCGCCATCTCGGTTGCGGCCAGGCCGCCCAGCATCATCGCGTCGTTGATGTCGCCGAGATGGCCGATGCGGAACATCTTGCCGGTGAAGCGGCCGAAGCTCGAGCCGTAAGAAATATTGAACTGCTCGAGCGCCAGCGCGCGGAACGCGTCGGCGTCGTGGCCTTCCGGCAGCAGCACCGCGGTGATGCGTCGGCGAATAGTACTTCGGATCGCGGCAGATGGTGTCGAGGCCCCACGCCTTGATCGCGCGGCGGGTCGCTTCCGCCAGCCGGTCGTGACGGGCGAAGACATTGTCGAGGCCTTCCTCGTGCAGCATCTCGATCGACACGGCGAGGCCCTGCAGCATCTGCGTCGCGGGCGTGTACGGGAAGAAGCCGACCTTGTTCATCGTCAGCATCTCGTCCCAGGCCCAGAACGACTTGGTGAGCTTGGACGTCTTGTTCGCGGCCAGCGCCTTGTCGCTCACGGCGTTGAACGACATGCCGGGAGGCAACATCAAACCTTTCTGCGCGCCGCCGACGGTCACGTCGACGCCCCATTCGTCGTGTCGATAATCGGTCGAGGCGAGCGAGGAAATGGTGTCGACCATCAGCAGCGCAGGATGCCCGGCGCGGTCGATCGCCTTGCGGATTTCCGCCACCGGCGAAAGGCAACCAGTCGAGGTTTCATTGTGCAGGAAGCAGACCGCCTTGATCTCCTTGCCCTTGTCTTCGCGCAGGCGCGCCTCGATCGCGGCGGGATCGGCGCCGATGCGCCAGTCGGTCGCGATGAATTCCGGCTTGAGGCCGAGCTTCTCGGCCATCTTTTTCCACAACGTGGCGAACTGGCCGGTCTCGACCATCAGCACCTTGTCGCCGGGCGACAGCGTGTTGACGAGCGCGGCTTCCCAGGCGCCGGTTCCGGTCGCGGTATAGATGATGACGGGATTCGTGGTCTTGAAAATGGTCTTGATGCCGTCCAGGCATTTCTTGGCGAGCTTGGCGAATTCAGGACCGCGGTGATCGATGATCGGCGTGTCCATCGCCCGCAGGACGCGGTCCGGCAGCGGCGAGGGCCCCGGGATGTGGAGAAAGTGTCGCCCGACCGTACGCGAGGAATTCTTAGCCATAGGCAGTCCGCTCCTGAAACGGCAGCTTTTAGGGGGTTAGCGTGGTTTGGCCACGGGCGCGGTCCGATCAGGGGCGGCGCTTGTCGCGTTGAACTATGAATGCAACATTGCGGTCAAGCGGTTTTCCGCAAGGCAAACTAGTCCTTATGCATAGGCTTAGCGCCGCCCAAAAAGGATAAGAAAACGTGGCCGTTGTCATGCCCGGTCTGGAGCGCCGGCTGAGGGCCGAATTGACCGGCGAGGTGCAATTCGACGCGTTTTCGCGCGGCCGCTACTCAACCGATGCCTCCCACTATCAGATCATGCCGGTGGGCGTGGTCGCGCCGCGCACGATCGAAGAGGCCGATCGCGCAATAGCGATTGCCCGCAGCGAGGGGGCGACGGTCCTGGCGCGCGGCGGCGGCACGTCGCAGGCCGGCCAGACGGTCGGCGAATCGCTCGTCGTCGACTGCTCGAAGTACCTCACGCGCGTCCTCGATCTCGACGTCAAGCACAGGCGCGTGACGGTCGAGCCCGGCATCGTGCTCGACGATCTCAATCGCCAGCTCAAGTCGCACGGGCTGTGGTTTCCCGTCGACATCTCGACCTCCTCGCGCGCGACCATCGGCGGCATGGCCGGCAACAACTCGTGCGGCGGGCGCTCGATGCGCTACGGCACGATGCGCGACAACGTCATCTCGATCGAGGCGCTGCTGGCCGACGGCACGCTTGCGCATTTCGGCCGCATCGGCGGCAATCTCAAGGATGTGCCGGCGCCGCTGCGGCCGCTCGCGAAGGATCTGCTCGCCATCGGCGCGCGCGAGGCCGGTGAGATCGCCGAGCGGTTCCCCAAAGTGCAGCGCCGCGTCGGCGGCTACAATCTCGACGCGCTGGTGCCCGGCAAGAACGACATCAACCTCGCGCACGTTCTGGTCGGCGGCGAAGGAACGCTGGCTTTTTCAACGCGCATCGAGCTGAAGCTTTCGCCGTTGCTCGGCCGCCGCGCGGTCGGCGCCTGCCACTTCGGCAGCTTCTTCGAGGCGATGAATTCGGCGCAGCACATCGTGCGCCTCAAGCCGATCGCGGTGGAATTGATCGACCGCACGATGATCGAGCTCGCGCGCAAGATTCCGATCTTCCAGCCGACGCTCGACAAGTTCGTGCGCGAGGCGCCGGAAGCGATCCTGCTGGTCGAGTTCGGCGAGGACGACCACGAAGTCAACCTGCGCATGCTGCAGCAGCTCAAGCAGCTGATGGGCGATCTCGGCTTTGGTTGGGACAAGAGCGGCGCCAAATGGGGCGGCGTCGTCGAAGTCCTCAATCCCGAGCTGCAGGCGGCGATCACCGAAGTTCGCACGGCCGGCCTCAACATCATGATGTCGATGAAGGAGGAGGGGAAACCGGTCTCCTTCGTGGAAGACTGCGCCGTGCCGCTCGAGCATCTCGCAGATTACACGTCGCGGCTCACCGGCATTTTCGAGAAGCACGGCACGCGCGGCACATGGTACGCGCATGCCGGCTCGGGCTGCCTGCACGTGCGCCCCGTGCTCAATCTTCGCCAGGAAAAAGACGTGCATGCCATGCGCGAGATCGCCGAGGAGGCGTTCGCGATGGTGCGCGAATACAAGGGCTCGCATTCCGGCGAGCACGGCGACGGGCTGGTGCGCTCGGAGTTCAACGAGCCGATGTTCGGCGCGCGGCTTGCGCGCGCCTTCGAGGAAGTGAAGGACAGGTTCGACCCGAAGGGCTTCTTCAACCCCGGCAAAGTCGTGCGTCCGCCGAAATTCGACGACCGCAGCCTATTCCGCTACGCGCCCGGCTATCACGGCGAGCCGGTCAAGACGCATCTCGACTGGTCGGCTTATCCGGGCTCAGGCGGCGGTTTTCAGGGCGCCGTCGAGATGTGCAACAACAACGGCGCCTGCCGCAAGCTCACCGGCGGCGTGATGTGCCCGAGCTATCGTGTCACCCGCGACGAGCGCGACGTCACGCGCGGGCGCGCAAATACACTACGGCTGGCGGTGACCGGGCAATTGGGCCCGGCCGCGCTCATCGCCGACGAAATGGCCGACACGTTGAAACTTTGCGTGTCGTGCAAGGCCTGCCGCCGCGAATGCCCGACCGGCGTCGACATGGCGCGCATGAAAATCGAGGTTTTGGCGGCCCGTGCGGAGAAGTTCGAGCTTTCGCTGCACGACAAGCTGGTCGGTTTCCTGCCGCATTACGCGCCCTACGCCGTGCGCTGGCATCGCCTCTTCAATATGCGCAATGGAAACGGGCTGTTTCGCAAGGCGTCGGAGGTTATCGCCGGGTTTTCCTCGCGGCGCAGCCTGCCGAAATGGCGAAGCGATACCTATCGCGACCGGTCCGACTGGCGCTACGTGAGTGGCGAAGACAATGCGGACGCACGTGAAGTCGTGTTGTTCGCCGACACGTTCAATCGCTATTTCGAGCGTGAGAACCTCGACGACGCCTTGAGCGTGCTCGTCGCCGCCGGCTATCGCGTCTATGCGCCGCTCCCGGCCGATCCGAACGAGCGGCCTTTATGCTGCGGCCGCACCTTCCTTGCGGTCGGTCTGGTGGAAGAGGCGCGGCGGGAAATGCAACGCACGCTGGACGCGCTTGCACCTTACGTGAGACGCGGCATTCCCGTTGTCGGGCTTGAGCCGAGCTGCCTGTTCACCTTCCGCGACGAGCTGCCTGCCATGTTCAAGGGCGAAGCGGCCGAATTGCTGGCGGCGAATGCGCGGCTGTTCGAGGAATTCATCGCGCATGAGCACAAAAAGGGCCAGCTGAACTTGCCGCTCGGGCCGCTGCCGAAGAAGGCGCTTCTCCACGGCCACTGTCATCAGAAGGCGTTCGACGCCATGGGCGCGGTCGAGAGCACGCTACGGCTGATCCCGCAGCTGTCGGTCGAGACGATCGAATCGAGCTGCTGCGGCATGGCCGGAAGCTTTGGCTATCACGCCGACACCATCGAGGTGTCGCAGAAGATGGGCGAGCTGTCCTTGCTGCCCGCCGTGCGCAAAGCGCCGGCCGATGCCCTGATTGTTGCCGATGGCACGTCATGCCGGCACCAGATTTTCGATGGCAGCAAGCGGGACGCGGCCCACGTGGCGCGCGTGCTGGCGATGAGCGTGGCTGCGGCTGGCTCAACGGCGGACATATCGTCATACTAGGGGCATGACGAAGCTTTTTCCGACGTCGCTTGTCGGCTCCTATGCGCAGCCCGATTGGCTTATCGACCGCGCCAAGCTGGCCGCCCGATTTCCGCCGCGCGTCCGCGCCAAAGAACTCTGGCGCGTCGCGCCAGAATTTCTGAAACAGGCGCAGGACGACGCGACGCTGCTCGCGATACGCGACCAGGAGCGCGCCGGGCTCGATATCATTACCGACGGCGAGATGCGGCGCGAAAGCTACTCCAACCGCTTCGCGACTGCGCTTGAAGGCGTGGATATCGACAATCCAGGCAGCGCGCTCGATCGTTCGGGTCATCCAAATCCGGTGCCACGCGTAACCGGCAAGGTGCGCCGGCGCCATCCGGTCGAGGTCGAGGACGTCAAGTTTTTGCGCGCCAATACCACCCGCATGATCAAGATGACCGTGCCCGGGCCGTTCACGATGTCACAGCAGGCACAGAACGATTTCTACAAGGACGAAGAGGAGATGGCGTTGGACTACGCCAACGCAGTGAACGCCGAGATCAAAGACCTGTTCGCCGCCGGCGCCGACATTGTTCAGATTGACGAGCCCTATATGCAGGCGCGGCCGGAGAAGGCGCGCAAATACGGCCTCAAGGCACTCAACGCCACATTGGACGGAGTGAAAGGGCCAACCGCGGTCCACATTTGTTTCGGCTATGCCGCCATCATTCATGTGCGGCCGGAGGGATACTCATTCTTGCCGGAGCTCACCGGATCTCCGGTCAATCAGGTTTCGATTGAAACCGCGCAATCGAAGCTCGACTGCACTGTTCTTGAAAAATTGCCGAGCAAGACCATCATCCTCGGAACGCTTGATCTTTCCGACATGGCCATTGAGAAACCGGAAACCGTGGCCGCGCGCATCCGTCGCGCGCTGCCGCATGTGCCAGCCGAGCGGATCATTGTCGCGCCCGATTGCGGTTTGAAATATCTGCCGCGCGACGTTGCCTACGGAAAAATATGCGCCATGGTCGAAGGTGCGGCAATCGTCCGTGCTGAATTGATGAGGTGATCGGATACCGATGGCCGCTACGATCTTTCCAACCTCGCTCGTCGGCTCCTATCCGCAGCCGGATTGGCTCATCGATCGCGCACGCCTGTCGAAGATGGTGCCGCGCGTACGCATGGATGATCTCTGGCTCGTCGATCCGAAAGAGCTTGAAGCGAAACAGGATGAGGCGACGCTGTTTGCTGATCCGTGACCAGGAACGTGCCGGTCTCGACATCATCACTGATGGCGAGCAGCGCCGCGAAAGCTATTCAAACCGGTTTGCCACCGCACTCGAAGGCGTCGATACCGAAAATCCTGGCTCGACGCTCAATCGAAGCGGCAAGCCGATCCCGGTGCCGCGCGTCACCGGAAAAGTCCGGCGCAAGCGTCCGGTCCAGCTGCGCGACCTGCAATTCCTGCGCGCGAATACGAAGAAGACCATAAAGATGACGGTGCCGGGCCCGTTCACGATGTCGAAACAGGCGCAGAACGAGTTCTACAAATCCGACGAGGCGATGACGCTCGACTATGCGGCCGCGGTCAACGAGGAGATCAAAGAGCTCTTCGCGGCCGGCGTCGATATCGTGCAGATCGACGAGCCGTGGATGCAGCAGCATCCCGAAAAGGCGCGCGAGTACGGGCTCAAGGCGCTTGATCGCGCCCTCGACGGCGTCACCGGCACGGTCGCTGTGCATTTGTGCTTCGGTTACGCGGCCGTCGTGCACGACAAACCGACCGGCTATTCCTTTCTGCCGGAACTCGAGGGCTCGCGCGCCGCGGAAGTCTCGATCGAGGCGGCGCAGCCGAAGCTCGATCTCAAGGTGCTGGAAAAGCTTCCATCAAAGACAATCATCCTCGGCGTTATCGATTTATCGGATATGGCAATTGAGACGCCGGAGATGGTCGCCGAGCGCATTCGCAAGGCGCTTCCATATGTGCCGGCCGAGCGTATCGTGATCGCCCCTGATTGCGGCATGAAATATCTGCCACGCGACGTAGCCTTTGGAAAAATGCAGGCAATGGTGCGGGGCGCGGACATTGTCCGGCGTGAACAAGCCAATTAGACAGATGTCGGCTTGAATTTGGGGCCAAGACCCACAATACTGCCGAAAACAAGAACAAGCAGGATTTTCCACTGGTAGTGGAAAATGTTGCGTGCCTTTAAGGGAGGATAAGCATGAAAAACCTGAGTATCTCCGGCGCCGTCATCGCTGCCGCGGCGGTTGTGAGCGCGCCAGCCGTGGCATGGGAACCGACCAAATCGGTTGAAATCGTCGTGGCTGCGGGTGCCGGCGGCGCGTCCGACCAGATGGCGCGCATGATGCAGGCCGCCATTCAGAAGAACAATCTGATGAAGCAGCCGGTCATCGTTACGCTCAAGGGCGGTGCATCGGGCGCGGAAGCGCTCATGTACATGAAATCGAGCGACGGCGATCCGAACAAGGTTCTGCTCGCCTACTCGCTTATTTATATGTTGCCGCTCTCGGCCAAGATCCCGTTCAACTGGCGCGATCTGACGCCGGTTGCCGTGACCGCGCTCGACGAGTTCGTGTTGTGGGACAACACCACAATGCCGGAGGCGAACGTCAAAGACTTCATCAATGCGGCGAAGGCTGCCAGCCCGCCCTTCAAGATGGGCGGCACCGGCAGCAAGCGCGAGGACCAGATCCTCACGGTCTTCATGGAGAAGAAGACGGGCGCAAAGTTCCTCTATCTGCCCTACAAGTCAGGCGGCGAAGCAGCAACGCAGCTTGTCGGCAATCACACGCAGGCGAACGTCAACAACCCGTCCGAGAACCTCGAAGTTTGGCGCGCGGGTCAGGTGCGTGCGCTTTGTGTCTTCAGCAAAGAACGTATCGCCTACAAGACCAAGGTGACCGACAAGCAGTCCTGGAACGACATCCCGACCTGCAAGGAGCAAGGTCTGGACGTGCAATACCAGATGCTGCGTGCATTCTTTCTGCCGGGCAAAGTGCCGGCCGAACAAACGGCCTTTTACGTCGACCTGTTCAAGAAGATCGTCCAGACCCCCGAGTACAAAGACTACCTGGAAAAGCAGGCGCTCAAGCCGGCGTTTCTCACCGGCAGCGACATGCTGAAATTCCTCGAAGAGGACGACAAGCTCAATTCGGGCCTGATGCACGAAGCAGGTTTCGTCGCGAAGTAATGCAATTCGCATGGGAACGGGCCAGGGTTCGTCCCTGGCCCTTTCCTGTGACCGGAGACCGGGATGGCCGTTGAAGAGACAGAAAGCGCCGCAGGCGATCAATCGCCGGTGGTCACAAGTACCCGCACGGTCGACATCGTCGTATCCCTGATCCTGCTGGCTCTGTCGGCGCTGCTGGCGTTCGACAACTGGCGCACCGGCATGTCGTGGGACGCGAGCGGTCCGCAGGCCGGATATTTCCCGTTCTACCTGGCGCTCATTCTTGGCGCCGCTTCGGTCTACGGCCTCGTCAAAGGCTTCATCGAACCGGCGAGCGAGCCTTTCGTCACGCGTGAGCAGCTCACCCGCGTCCTGCAGATGTTCGTGCCGACCTTTCTGTTTGTCGTGGTCACGCAGTGGCTGGGGCTTTATGTGGCGAGCTTCGTTCTCATCGTCGGCTTCATGACGCTGATCGGCCGCATCGCGCTGTGGAAGTCATTGCTGACGTCGGCAATTTTCACGGTGGTCATGTTCATAACGTTTGAGATCGCGTTTGACGTCATCATGCCGAAGGGCCCGCTCGAAGCCCTGTTGGGCTACTGAGGCCGCGCGATGGAAGCACTCGGCTTGCTGGTCCATGGCTTCACCGTCCTGATGACGTGGAAGACGCTCATCCTGATGATGGTGGGCCTCGTCCTCGGCATTTTCGTCGGCGTGCTGCCGGGGCTGGGCGGACCGAACGGCGTCGCGATCCTGCTGCCGCTGACTTTCTCGATGGATCCGACCTCGGCCATCGTGATGCTGTCGTGCATCTACTGGGGTGCGCTGTTCGGCGGCGCGATCACGTCCATATTGTTTAATATTCCGGGCGAGGCGTGGTCGGTGGCCACGACGTTCGACGGCTATCCAATGGCGCAGAAGGGCCTGGCGGCCGAAGCGCTGACCGCGGCGTTCACCTCGTCATTCATCGGCTCGCTTTTCGCGGTGATGCTCATTACATTCCTGGCGCCGAGCGTCGCCGACTTTGCCTTGCGCTTCGGCCCGCCGGAGTTCTTCTCGGTTTATCTGCTCACATTCTGCTCGTTTGTCGGCCTCGGGCGCGAGGAAAAGCACAAGACGATCATCTCCATGGCCCTTGGCCTGCTGCTCGCCGGCGTCGGCATGGATACGGTTTCCGGCCAGTTGCGCATGACCTTCGGCTGGAGTGAGCTGTTCCGCGGCGTCAACTTTCTGGTGGCCGTGATCGGCCTGTTCGGCATCAGCGAGATCATGCTGACGATGGAAGAGCGGCTGGCATTGCGCGGCCATGCCGCGTCGATCAGCCTGAGGGTCGTTCTCAAGGTATGGAAAGACCTGCCGAAATACTGGGTGACACTGCTTCGGTCCTCGGTCATCGGTTGCTGGCTCGGCGTCACGCCGGGCGGCGCGATTGCCGCGTCCTTCATGGGCTACAACCTCGCCAAGCGTTTTTCCAAGGACAGAGATTCGTTCGGCACAGGTCGCATCGAGGGCGTGTTTGCGCCTGAAACGGCTGCTCACGCGTCCGGCACGGCCGCACTGTTGCCAATGCTGGCGCTCGGGATTCCTGGCTCCGGCACGGCGGCAATTCTGCTCGGCGGCCTGATGGTCTGGGGCCTCAATCCTGGTCCATTGCTGTTTGTCGAACAGAAGAGTTTCGTCTGGGGCCTGATCGCGTCGATGTATCTCGGCAATATCGTCGGCCTGGTGCTCGTGCTCACCACGGTGCCGATCTTCGCGTCGATCTTGCGGGTGCCGTTTTCGGCAATCGCGCCGATGATCGTCGTTTCCTGCGCGATCGGCGCCTACGCCATCCAGAACGCCATGTTCGACATCTGGCTGATGCTGCTGTTCGGGGTGGTCGGCTACGTCTTCAAGAAAATCGGAATTCCGCTGGCGCCTTTCACGCTCGCGCTGGTGCTCGGGAGTCGCGCGGAAGACGCCTTCCGTCTGTCGATGATCGGGGCTGAGGGCGACCTGCGGGTGTTCTGGTCCAACGGCCTGGTTGGCTCGATCACGACGCTCGCATTCATTCTGCTATTCTGGCCGGTGATCAGCAAAGTGTTCGGCCATATCGGCCAGTTTGTCCGGCCGTCCGCACGGACCAATTAGTTCGCCTGTCTATTCGGCGGGTTCTGGGGCGCTTTCGCGGCGGCGCGCGGCTGTCCTTCGCATCGTCGGCATCGCCAGGCGCGCCACCGTTGGGATCACCAACAGACTTGCAATCGGTGACAGCAGCATCCCGCCCACAATGACGCAGGCAAGCGGCTGCTGGACCTGCGAGCCAATGCCGGTCGAGATCGCGGCAGGGACAAGCCCAATGCAGGCGGAAAAGCCGGTCATGAAAATTTGCCGCATACAATCTGTGCGGCGCCGATGATGGCCTCGTCCTTGCCAAATCCTTCGTCCAGGCGCCGCCGGATGTAGGAGACAAGCAGGACGCCATCCATGGTGGAAACGCCGAACAGCGAAATGAAGCCTACGGCCGCCGACACGCTCGCGTTCAGGCCGAACAGATATAGCCCAAGGATGCCGCCGCAGACCGCAAAAGGAATCGCTGACAGGGCAACAAGGCTGTCCCGCAGCGAATTAAACAGGCTGTAGAGCAGCATGATGATGAGCAGGAGACTGAGCGGCACAATGACCGCAAGCCGCTTCTGGGCCTCAACAAGCGCGCCAAACTCGCCGGACCATTCCAGGCGATAGCCTTCTTTCAGCTCCACGTTCTTGGCGATGCGCTGCTGCGCTTCCGCGACCGTCGAGCCCAGATCGCGGCCGCGAACGCTGTATTTGATCGGGACAAAGCGTTCGGTGTTCTGCCGGTAGATATAGGCGGCGCCGGTTTCGAGCCGGACCTCGGCCACATCGCCAAGCGCGATATAAGTGGTTGGAGATTTCGGATCGGCATTCGGCAGCGCGACCGGGACCGAACGGATTGCATCGACATTGTCACGATATTGCAGGGCAAGGCGGACCGTCAGCGGGAAATTCATTTCGCCGTCGTAGACGCGTGTCACTTCCTGGCCGCCGATCGCCGCCTGCACGACCGTGTTCATGTCGGCGACGGTGATCCCGTAGCGCGCCGCCTTTGCGCGATCGACCTTGATGACCAGATTCGGCTGGCCGAGCAGGTTGAATGCGCCGGGATCGGTCACTCCCGGCACCTTTGCGAGCTCGTTCTTGACCGCCTGCGACAGCCGCTCGAGCTCGGCAAGATCGCGGCCGAAGATCTTCACCGAGTTCTCGCCTTTCACGCCGGATACGGCTTCCTCGATGTTGTCCTGGATATACTGGGAAAAGTTGAAGTCGATTCCGATAAACTCGCTCTCCAGGCGCGCGGCCATGTCTTTCACGAGCTTTGCCTTTGTCAGCCCCTCCGGCCACTCCTCAAACGGCTTCAGCGGAACGAAAAATTCGGCGACGAACGATCCATCCGGATCGGTCGCATCCTCGCCGCGGCCTTGCTCGGATACGACGGTGCGAACCGGCGCGTAGCTTGCGATCACCGTGCGGATCTTGTTGACCGTGTCGCGGCCGGCATCGAGGGTGATTGTCGGCGGAAGCAGGGCGCGGATCCACAAATTTCCCTCTTCGAGCTTGGGGAGAAATTCGGTGCCGAGACGCAAGCCGAGCGCGCCGCAGACGAGAAGAAAGGCGATGGCGATTACGCCTGCTATGCGCGCATTTGTCACCGCGAGACGAAGCAGGGGCTCATAAATCCTGCGGATGCCGCGCACGATGAATGTCTCGACTTCGCTGAACTCTGTCCGGTAGCAAAATCGACGACATCACCGGCGTCACCGTGAACGTTGCGATCACTGCACCGAGCAGGGCGTAGGCATAAGTTCGCGACATTGGCCCGAAGATCTGGCCTTCGACGCCCTGCATCGTGAAAAGCGGTAGGAACGCCGCGATGGTGATGATCACCGAGAAAAATATCGGCTTGTCGACTTCGACGGCGGCGACGAGAATGCGATGCAATTTGTCTGAGGCGCGGGACTGATCGGATATTGGACGATGCGAATGCTCGGCCAGATGACGATAGATATTCTCGATCATGATGACGGTGGCGTCGACGATGATGCCAAGGTCAATCGCGCCAACCGACAGAAGGTTGGCCGACTCGCCGCGTAGCACGGTGATGATGACCGCAAGAAGCAAGGGCGACGGGGATGGTCGCTGCAACAATCAAGGCGCAGCGGAAATTTCCTAGAAAAACCCACTGGATCAGAACGATGAGGGCGATGCCGAACAACATGTTGTGCATCACCGTGCGCACGGTGATCGCGACGAGATCGCCGCGATCGTAGAAGGGCTCGATCTTGACGCCGGGAGGCAGGCTGCCATCCGCGTTGATGCGTTCAATGGCCGCCCGCACGCGGGTTACGACGTCCATCGTCCGCTCAAGCTTCTGCATCAGGGCGATGCCGAAAATGATGTCGTCCTGGTCGTCGCGCCCCGCAATTCCGAGGCGTGGCGTGAATCCGATCTGGTTGCGCGCAATGTCCTTCAGGATGACCGGAAGACCGCCCTGTTGGGTTATGACGACGTTGTCGATGTCGTTGACTGATCCGAGCGCCCCGACGCCGCGGACGTTGACCGACTGCTCCCCGATGGTGATGGTGCGCCCGCCGACGTTCGAATTGCTGGTCGAAATCGCATTGATGATTTGCGGCAAGGTGAGGCCGTAGGCTCGCATGCGATCCAGATCGATTTCGGCCTGATATTCCTTGGTTTTGCCGCCCAGAACGGCAACGTCCGCCACTCCCGGCACGATCCGTAGTTTGCGCTCGACCACCCAGTCCTGAATCGTCTTCAGTTGGATCAGGTCCATTCCCGGCGGACCTTTCAGCTGATAGCGCAGAATTTCACTGATGCCGCCGGCCGGCGAAATGACCGGTGTCACTGTCGGCGGCAACGTCGCGTCCTTCAGCCGGTTGGTGACCTGCTGGCGCACGAAATTGTAGTCGCGGCCATATTCAAACTGCAGGCGGATGAAGCCTAGGGCGAAAACCGTATTCGAACGGATGTAAGTGAGGCCGGGCGTGCTCGCGACGGCAATCTCCAGCGGAATCGTGACATAGCGTTCGACTTCCTCGGGCGATTGGCCTGGATACTGCGCGATGATTTCGATGATCGGCGGTGCCGGGTCGGGGTAGGCCTCGACATTGAGCACCTTGAGGGTCGCGAAGCCGACCCCGAGAAATGCCACGTAGGCGACCAGAACGAGAAGCCGCCGCGACAGGCAGAACGACATCAGACTACGCAACATCGAAGGGTCAGCTTCCTGCTGCTGCGCGATCGACGAACAACGTGCCCTTGCTTATGACACTCTCGCCGTGACGCAATCCATCGAGGACTTCGACCATCTGGCCGTTGGACAGTCCTGTCTTCACCTCCCGCCGTTCGACGGATTGATCGCTTCGGGCGATCCAGACATGGGTCGATTTTCCGTCGTAAACGATCGCTTCGCGCGGCACGCCAAGCGAACTGTCGCCCTCGGTGGTTACAATGTTCACATTCGCGAACATCTCGGGGCGCAGCAGGTTTTGTGAATTGTCTATCGTGGCCCGCACCAGAAGCCGTCGCGTGCCGGTGTCGAGCGACGTCGCGACGTAGGAAATATTCGCCGAGAAAGTCCGCTGCGGATAGGCAAGGACCTTGAATTGAACGGCCTGGCCGACACGGACGTTGGGTGCCTCCGTCTCGCGCACATAGGCGACGAGCCAGACGGTCGAAAGATCGCCGATGACGAACGTCGGGTCGCTGGCGCTCGTGTTCTGCGATGACGTGTTGATATATTGACCAGGACCGACCTTGCGCTGGATCACAGTGCCGGCAAGCGGCGAATAAATCGTCATATGCGGGCTGACCGCACCCGTCTCGCTGAATTTCGTGGTCTCCTCGTCGGTCATTCCAAGTATGCGCAAACGATTTTTGCTCACCTCGACCGTGGTCTGGGAGGCGCGCACGTCGTTTTCCGCCGCGCGCGTGCTGGCTTGCGACTGCTGCAAATCGCGAAGCGAGCCGGCCTTACCCTCAAAGAGTGTCTTGTTCTGCTGTTCGACGATGCGGGCCAGGTCCAGAGCCGACCTGGCCTTGTTCAGCGCGGAGAGGAAGCTGATGAAATCGTTCTGTGCCTGGACCATATCCGGCGCTTCGACGACGAAAAGCGGCTGTCCGGCCTTTATCGCGTCGCCAGGTTTGGCAAGGAGTTTGATCACGCGGCCCGAATAGGGAGAGAACACGAGCGTTGCTCGGTCCTCGTCGACAGCGATCTTGCCCTCCGTCATATGCTCGGTGCGGAACACGACTTCGGCGACCGGATAAATTCCGAGCGAGGCCCATTGCTTCGGTGTGGGACGGTAGGCGGCGCCGTCTCTGCTGGCCTTTTGTTGTGTGCCCGTGCTGCTCAATTTTGTCGCCGCCCGGGGGCGCGGGTGGTTGAGGCGACTGCAAGCCAGACGCAACTTTCAGCAGAAGGATGCCGGCAAACAGCCAATGACCCGCACCGGCGCGCCGAAGCGTCTAGCTGTTGCGCAATGCTTTTGACGACACGATTCAAGAGATCCTTGCCCACTTCTTGCCTGTTGAGAAAGGGCTTATAGTGAATGGACGGCGCGCTACGGCATTACCGTGACATAAAGAATGTGGTGTCCGGTAAATGACGGAGATTTAAGCGCCCAGCTCTAAAGTCTGAGGTGGACAGCGCTTTAGGTGCGTCATTTTATTGCAACTGAATCGCAACAGAGCTCGGCTATGCTGACGCCCCGTATTGCAACGCGAAAACGACGCTGCCGTATGACGTTACAGGCCAGGTACCTAGTTTTAGCGGTCGCCGCCGTTGCACCCACCATCTGCATTACGCCGATCTTTGCCCAGCCGATCTACCAGGAAGGCCCGGACAAGTTCGGGATTTTCGAGCCATCGATTGCCACCAGTCTGCCGCAGCACGGCGATCCGTTTGGAATTCGCAAATATCTTTATGACCGCGGCATCTCCTACAACGTCATCTACACCAACGACGTTCTGGGCAACATGCGCGGTGGCATCCGCCGCGGGACCATCGACCAGGGTAAGTTCGAAGGGCAATTGTTGGTCGATCTTGAGAAGCTGGCCGGATGGAAAGACTGGACGTTCTACGCGAACGCTTTTGGAATCTACAACAGCGGGCGCATCCGACGTGACTATGTCGGGGGCATGAATACGATCGCCGCGATTGAGGCGACGCCGACAGTACGACTGTCGGAGTTGTGGGCCGAGCGTTGGTTTGGTCCCGTCAAGTTTGAGATTTGGGCAGCTCGCGGCGGACGCCGAATTCTTTTATAGCGATCTCAGTCAGATTTTTCTGCAGAGCGATTGGCCGACGATCGGCGCGGTCAACTTGCCGGGCGGCGGCCCTGCTTATCCGCTGTCGGCGGTTGGCGCGCGCATCAAGTATGAGCTTCCAAAAGATGCATCATTGTTGTTCGCGATTTTCAACGGCGATCCGGCACCGACCTTGTCCGAACGCCGATCCCGACACCTGCAATCGCTATGGCGTGAATTTCCGCCTCAGCGATCCCGCCTTCATGATCGGTGAATTCCAGTGGCGACGAAATCGCGGAAAAGATGACACCGGGCCTTGCCACGACATTGAAGATCGGCGGCTGGGGTCATCTCGGCCAGTTCGCCGATAAGCAGTTCACCAACAACGGTATGCTGCTGGCCAGTCCGGCGAGCAACGGCATACCGCTGATGCATCGCGGTGATTTCGGAATATATGGCGTTTTCGATCAGCAGCTCTATCGCCTGCCGGGCGGCGATGCCAACAGCGGGATCTCCATATTCAATCGCTCCTCAATCAGTCCATCGGATCGCAATCTCGTCAACGTAGAGATCGATGGTGGAATTGTCTTTGCCGGAATGATCCCGAAGCGGCCAGAGGACAGCTTCGGCGCGAGCGTGATCTATTCGCGGTTTTCCAACAGCGTGCGCGCCTTCGACCAGGAGCAGATCAATTTCGGTACGCTTTCCACGCCGCCGCGTGACTACGAAATCAATCTCGAATTTACATATGTCGCGCAGATCGTGCCGGGTTGGACCGTGCAGCCGGTCTACACATACATCTGGCATCCAAGCGGAACAGGCGTTCGTTATCCCGATGCGCAGGTCGCGGGGTTTCGGTCGATCGTCAGGTTCTGAAAAAGTGACCCGCCCGGACGGGGACAATGCCGGGCGGGTCGGTTGGATCGGCGCGAGGATGGACGGGAGGCAGGCGCCGATCTCAAGACTGGGTCAGTAGGCGTCGCAGACTCTGATCAGGCGAATGTTGCCCCAGCGGTCGTAGCGCTCGACGTAGCGGCAGCTGTAGACCGGGGTCGCATAGGCGCCGGACGCGACGGCCGCGCCGATCACTGCGCCGGTGGCAATGCCGATACCAAGACCGACACCAAAACGGGGATGGGCTTGGGCGTTGCCGCTTGTTGCAACGAGGCAGCCGACGAGCGCGAGGGTCGCGAGCGCGGCACTGGTGAATTTCGACTTGGTCAACATGGCTCTCTCCATCCTTTTGAATTGGGGGCGGCCAGATCGGCCGCATACCCGTTGGTCGCGGGTGGAGCGCCAGAGGTTCAAAGCAGAAAAACTCTTGTAATTTCAGGTGTCCTAGCCGCAGTCGCGGAATTTGCTGCAATGACGGTCAGGAGCTATGGCTAGTGTGTGAAGAGAAGGCGGCCCATGAGATTCGTCTGGATTGCCGGAATTATCGCTACCGTTGCGGCTGACGCCATCGCAGGCGCTCGACAAGGTTCGCTTCGGCACCAACTGGGTGGCGGAGGCCGAGCACGGCGGCTTCTATCAGGCGCTCGCCGACGGCACATACAAGAAGTACGGCCTCGACGTCACCATCGTGCCGGGCGGGCCGAACGTCAACAATCGCATCCTGCTGCCGGTCGGCAAGCTCGACTTCTTCATGAGCGCCAATTCGCTGCAGTCGTTCGACGCGGTCGCGCAGAACATTCCGACCGTCGCGGTGGCCGCAAGCTTCCAGAAGGATCCGCAGGTCTTCGTTGCGCATCCCGGCGTCACGAAGTTCGAGGATCTGAAGACGCGGACGTTGTTCGTGTCGAAAGAGGGCATGGCGACCTATTTCCAATGGCTCAAGTCCGACTTCGGCTTCAACGAATCGAAAGTGAAGCCCTACACGTTCAATCCGCAGCCGTTCCTCGCCGACAAGAACTCGGCGATGCAGGGCTACGTGACCTCCGAGCCCTTCGCGGTCGAGCGCCAGGGCGGCTTCAAGCCGAAGGTGTTCCTGCTGGCCGATCATGGCTTCGACGCATACTCGACGTTGATCGAGACGCGCCGCGATCTGGTGGAGAAGAAGCCCGATCTCGTGCAGCGCTTCGTCGATGCTTCGGCGATCGGCTGGTATCACTACATCTATGGCGACAGCAGGCCGGGAAATGAACTGATCAAGAAACAAAATCCGGAAATGACCGACGCGCTGCTTGGCCTACTCCATCGCCAAGATGAAGGAATACGGCATCGTCGATTCCGGTGATTCCGTAAAGCTCGGCATCGGCGCCATGACCGATGCGCACTGGAAGAGTTTCTTTGACAAGATGGTGCGCGCCGGTGTCGTGAACGGCGGTATGGATTACAAGCGCGCCTACACGCTGCAGTTCGTCAACAAGAGCGTCGGCGTCGGTCTTCGGCCGAAATGAGCCCGCCTGCCCAGCCGATCGTCTCGCTGCGCAACGTCGACAAGACGTTCGAAAGCGGCACGGTCGCGCTCGATGGTTTCGACTCTCGATGTTCGCAATGGCGAGTTCGTCTCGCTGCTCGGCCCGTCCGGCTGCGGCAAATCGACGGTGCTTCGCATCATTTCGGGCCTAAGCCCGGCGACGGCGGGCTCGGTGACCTGGCCGGCCGGCGAAGCGCGGCTTGGCTTTGTGTTCCAGGAGCCGACCTTGATGCCCTGGGCCGACGTCGCAGCCAATGTGCGGCTGCCGATCAAGCTCGCCCGCAAGAAGGATTCCGGGGCGGTGGCGCAATGCGCTCGGCCGCGTAGGGCTTTCCCCGTTCGCGCAAAGCTACCCACGGGAATTGTCGGGCGGCATGAAAATGCGCGTGTCCATTGCACGTGCGTTGGTGACCGAGCCGCAGCTGCTTCTGATGGACGAGCCCTTCGCCGCGCTCGACGAGATCACCCGCTTCAAGCTCAACAATGATCTTCTGGCGGTGTGGCAAGCCGTGCGCAGCACCGTGATCTTCGTGACCCACTCGGTGTTCGAGTCGGTTTACCTCTCGCAGCGGATTGTCGTGCTGACGCCGCGCCCTGGGCGCGTTTTCGCGGAGATTCCGATTCCTGCACCTTATCCACGCGACGAAAACTTCCGTACTTCGGCTGAATATGGGCGGTTTTTGCCGGCAGGTGGCCGAAGCGCTCGCGGGTGCAATGAACGCGGGGGCCCCGTCATGAACGAGCGGGCTCTTCGCGTCGTGCTCCCGGTCTTTGTGCTGGCGCTTGGTTATTGCCTGCTGGCATGCAGTCGTGCGGATTTTCGCAATCCCGCCGTTTGTGCTGCCAAGTCCAGGTCTTGTGCTTCAAACGCTGATCGCGGACGGGCCGCTGCTTTGGCAATCGCTTCTGGTGACGCTAACGCTCACGTTCGAGGGCTTCCTGCTCGCCGCGGTCGGCGGCATCGCGCTCGCGGTCATCTTCAATCAGTGGCGCCTCGTCGAATATTCGTTCTATCCCTATGCCGTCATTCTTCAGGTGACCCCGATTGTCGCCATTGCGCCGCTGCTGCTGATCTATCTGCCGCAGCCTCTGGCGGTGCTCACCTGCGCCTGGATCGTCGCGTTCTTTCCCGTTCTGGCCAACACGACGCTGGGCCTCAGCTCGGTCGATCACAATCTCGTCGCGCTGTTCGAATTGTGCAAAGCGTCGCGCTGGCAGACATTATGGAATCTGAAACTGCCGGCGGCTCTGCCGCAGATGCTCGCCGGCCTGCGGATCGCCGGCGGCCTGTCGCTAATCGGCGCCGTGGTGGCGGAAATTGCCGCGGGTTCAGCCGGCGCGGGCTCCGGGCTCGCATACCGGATTGCCGAATCCGGCTACCGCCTGAACATTCCGCGCATGTTCGCGGCGTTGCTGCTGCTGTCGCTCGCAGGCGTCGCGATCTTCTTTGCCTTGTCGGCGATCTCGCACCTGGCGTTGCGCCGCTGGCACGAGAGCGCCATCAGCCGCGAACGCTAGGTTCCGAGTGCCAGCTGAACGAAGACGCCCAGCGCCGCCATTGCGACCACCACTTCAATCAGGCTGCGGTGAAGGCCGAACGCCAGGACTGCGGCAATCACCGCCAGCACAGTTGCACGGAGGTCGAGCGCGAGCGGATCGAACGCGTACCATCGCAGTGGACCGGCACGCATCTCCGTGACCTTTCCGAACAGCACGTGCAGGGCGAACCACACTGACAGGTTCAGGATCACGCCGACGACGGCAGCGGTGATAGCGGCCAGCGCGCCGGATAGCTGCCGATTGGCCCGCAGCGGCTCGACGAAGGGCGCGCCCGCAAAGATCCAGAGCATCGAGGGCACGAACGTGACCCACGTGGTCATCGCTGCTCCGAGCACACCGGCGATGACGGGTGAAAAAGGAGCCGCGTCACGGAAGGCTGCGAGGAAACCGACAAACTGCGTGACCAGAATCAAGGGACCCGGCGTGGTTTCCGCCAGTCCGAGGCCATCGACCATTTCCGGCGCGGTCATCCAGCCGTAAGTCTGCACCGCTTCCTGTGCCATATAAGCAAGCAACGCGTAGGCGCCGCCGAAGCTCACGACCGCAAGCTTTGAGAAAAACGCGCCAATGCTGACGAGGACATGGTGCGGACCGAAAATGACGGCCGCGAGCGCGATCGGCGTGACCCAGGCAACGATGCCGACCACGGATGCAACGGCGAAGTGGCGCCAGCGATTGTCCTCCGCCGGCAGCACGTTTTCTGCTTCGCTGGAAAGCCCCAGCTGCCCGGGCGACTTGCGCGCAACGACGTAGCCGACGAGCGCCGCTGCAGCCACGATCAGCGGAAACGGCAGCATCAAAAAGAAAATGCCGACGAACGCCGCTGCGGCCAGACCGAGAAGAGATTGGCGACTTGAGAGCGCGTTTGCCGATGCGGAACAGCGCCTCGATCACGATCACCAGGACCGCCGCCTTGATGCCGAACAAGGCACCGTCGATCAGCGGGATTCCACGGCCGAGCGCGTAGAGCAGGCTCAAGCCGAGCATCACAAACGCGCCCGGCAGAACAAAAAGGATGCCTGCGCTCAATCCGCCACGCACGCCATGCAGGAGCCAGCCCAGATAGGTCGCGAGTTTTTGCGCCTCGGGGCCGGGCAGGAGCATGCAGAAATTCAACGCGTGCAGGAACCGGGCCTCGTCGACCCATTTCTTTTCGTCGACAAGGGTGCGGTGCATGAGCGCGATTTGCCCGGCCGGCCCGCCGAAATTGATACAGCCAATCTTGAGCCACAACAAAAAGGCTTCGCCGAAGCTCGGCCGGGCGCCTGTCGCGATCGTTGTCATAGTTTCACGCAGCCTTGGCCGGCCAGTTGTGCCGCTCCTCGGCCGCAAAACGCAGCCAGGCGAACAAAGCATCGTAGACCACGAAGCCGCGCTCAAGCAGCCCGTGGTCATCGTCGCCGGCCAGCGCCGAAAGCCCCAGCGAAATGGCGTGCAATCCGCCCGCTTCCGGCGCGATGTCGTGCCTTGCCGTATCGGCGCCTCGCACGATCAGCGCCAGGCGCGCCAGCGAAGGCTCGCCTTCAAGCCCAAACAGCTTGAGCATGGTGTCGAACGAGCAACGTTCGCCGACGTGGCTGAGCTCGACATCCTTGATGTCGAACGGGATGCCGCCGGTTTCACGCGCGACATTCGTCACCTGGTCAGGATCGACGAACAGGATGCGGGCCTGCGGGTCGAGAAAGCGGCGCACCAGCCATGGGCACGCGATCCGGTCTATTTTCGGACGCCGCCTTGTGACCCAAATGCTCGGTCTGCGCGGCGCGATGCGGTCGAGCTCCGGCTTCGCGACAAAAGCCAGGCCTGCCTTTGACCAGCCTTCGTAGCCGCCTTCGAGCACGCGCGCATCGATATTGTTCGCGCGCAACTGCGCGGCCGCGCTCTGGCTCATTTCGTGGCCGGCCTTGCAGGCGACGACGATCGGCCGCGTCACATCAAGTTCCGTCGCCCATTCCGCGGTCTTGGCGGCATCACGCCAGATTGCGCCGGGTAACAGAGTGCGGCGACTCGGCGTACGCCTCGCGCCGCCGCACATCGACGATCTGCGGCGCGTCGTGCGTCGCAATCGCATTCCAGAGATCTTTCGGTGAAATCGAGAAGCCTGGAGACAGCATGGGTCCCCTCCGTCAACGAAGGAGACGGTGCTTGGGCTCGCAAGCCTTGCAAGGGCGGGGCGACCGTCGCTGGCCCCACATCGTCTATATTATTTCAATGCATCGGCACGATCAACGCCACGCCCGACGCAAGCAGAAGCACCAGGATCACTTTGCGGAACGCGGCATCGTCGAGCTTTCCGTAGAGCCCGAAACCCGACCAGATACCGGCAATCAGCACCGGCAGAGCGAACGCATAGAGTTTGAGTGTTTCCGATTGTAAATGTGCCGGCAATCGCGAACGAGAATGTCGTCATGACAAATGTTGCGAACAGCACCGGCTGAAAGATCGCGCGCAGCTCATCCTTTTGTCCGCCACGCAACTGGCACCAGACCGTCACCGCAACGCCGCCCAGCCCGGTCAATCCGCTGATCAGGCCATTGACGACGCCGACGCCAAGGTCCGCCGGAAAGCTCGCCTTGGACGGTTTGAAGGCCGGCCGGATCAGGCTGTAAAGACTGTAAGCCAACAGCAGCACGCCGATGCCAAAGCGAATTGTGTCCGGATCGACCGTCGTCACCAAGGCAATGCCCGCCGGAATACCGACCGCGCCGCCGATGATGTAGGGCGCGACGGTCCGCCAATTTATCGCGTGACGCACGCGCCAGATCCCGGAGCCCTGCGTCACGAGTCCACAGAGGACGATCAGAAGCGCGTTTTGCTGCGGCGATAACAAGGTGCAGCCACACGCCGGAAACAACGAGACCCATCGCGAAGCCCGACAGGCCCGACGTCAGGCCGCCGAAATAGGTCGCGACAAGAAAAAGAGCCAAATGCCATCCATCCATAGAAATCGCTCCCAAAGCGAAGATCGCAGCGCTTGGATGGAGGTCATCTGACGGGGAGGCGGCGCGTTCCCCGGAACCTGTTTCTTCGAAACCTAGCACGACAAAATCATGAGTCCCCTCCGTGACCGAAGGAGACGGTGCTTGGGCTCGCAAGCCTTGGGAAGGCGGGGCGACCGTCGCGTGCCCCGCATCTCAATAAGTACATGAATAAGGTGCGCTCTACAAGATCGCGCCGCTCGCCCAGGGCAATGCACCGCTGCATTTTCAATGCTCGCCATCGGCCGCCACGTTCGCTAGTTTTTGCTCAGGAGGCAGCGATGACCAACAAGATCGATCTCGGCGGGCGCAACGCGATTGTCACCGGTGGCGCGCAAGGCATTGGACGCGCGATCGTGGAACGGTTTCTGGATTCCGGAGCGGCAATTGCGATCTGGGATCGCGATATCGAACTGGCAAAAAAGACGGCCACCGAACTGAAAGGCCGCGGCCGTGTCACGCCTTTTGCGGTCGATGTCACCAACTATTCCGACGTAGAGCGCGCGCGCGAAGAAACGGTCAAGGCGTTTGGTCGGATCGACATCCTGGTGAACAATGCCGGGATCGCCGGGCCGAACGTGAAAACCTGGGACTATCCGCTCGACGCCTGGCAAGCCGTGCTTTCGGTCAACCTCGACGGGCCCTTTCATTGCTGCCGCGCGCTGGCGCCGTTGATGATCGCCCAGAACTACGGCCGCATCGTCAACATTGCGTCCATCGCCGGCAAGGAAGGTAACCCAAATGCGCCGGCTTATTCCGCGTCGAAAGCGGGCCTCATCGCATTGACCAAATCGCTCGGCAAGGAACTCGCCTCGCACGATATATCGGTGAATTGCATCACGCCGGCTGCGGCGAAGACAGCCATCTTCGATCAGATGACGCAGGAGCACATCGACTTCATGCTGTCGAAAATTCCGCGCGGCCGTTTCGTGACGGTCGAAGAGATAGCCAGCCTCGCCGCGTTTTGCGCCTCAAGCGACTGCTCGTTCACGACCGGCGCGGTCTTCGATATTTCAGGTGGCCGGGCAACCTATTGAACGCAGCAACGCAGCGTCGCCAGCGGCTAATCGGCATTGCGCTGATGTGCGGCGCGGTGGCGCTATTCGCGTGCCTCGACACCACGGCAAAGTATCTCAACACCCAGATGGACTCGCTGCAGATTGCGTGGGCACGCTATACGAGCGCCTTCGTGCTCACACTGATCGTATCCAACCCGCTCACCCATCCTGGCCTGCTATGGACGCGCAGCCCGAAGCTCCAGATTACGCGATCGCTGCTGCTGGTCGGTTCGACCGCGCTCAATTTTTTTGCGTTGCGCTGGTTGCAGCTCGACGAGGCATTGTCGATCATTTTTACGTTTCCTTTCCTTGTTGCGATCATCTCGGGTCCGATTCTCGGCGAGTGGTTCGGCTGGCGGCGATGGTCGGCGATCGGATTTGGGTTTATCGGTGTAGTTCTGATCACGCGTCCGGGGCTTGGCGGAATGCACCCCGCGGCCTTCATCACGCTTGGCGCGACGATCTGTTACAGCCTCTACGCGGTCATCACGCGCATCGTATCGCGGGTCGATTCCAATCAGACGTCGCTGTTCTACGCGAATTTCATCGGCGCTCTCGTGATGCTGCCGGTCATTCCGTTCGTTTGGAGTCCTCCGGCGGATTGGGTGATTGCATTGATGCTGACGATGACCGGAATCCTCGGCAGCACTGGGCACTATTTCCTGATCGCCGGGCACAAGTTGGCGCCCGCATCGGTGTTGGCGCCCTACGTGTACACGCAGCTGATCTGGGTGATCATCCTTGGCTACCTGGTGTTTGGTCAGGTGCCCAACAACTGGACCATCGCGGGCGCCACGATTGTGATCGCCTCCGGGCTCTACCTGCTCAACCGCGAGCGCAAGCTGGGCAGGAGTGTGGCCAGCGAAGCCGCCGTCGAAGGGCCGCGGGAATAGGAGAGTTGCGGCCCCTTCGGTCTAGGCGCTAAGTTGCGGCCGCCTATCACGCATTTTGAGCCTTCGAGGATCATTTATGGCGACAGCAAAGGACCGCGCGCAGGCCAAGGCCGGCTCCGGACTGAACGACGATATCGGCGAGCAGAAAAGGCTCGAATTGTACCGGACTCAGGTCGTGATCCGCGAAGCCGAGCAGCGTGCCTACGACCTGTTCCTGCAGAACCTGGTCAAGGGAACAAGCCATCTTTCGCTCGGGCAGGAAGCGGTGGCCGCGGGCTTTGCAGTCGCCATGACGAAAGGCGATCTCTCATTCTGCACCTATCGCGGCCATGCCCACACCTTGGCGCGCGGCGTGAGCGTGGAAAAAGTGCTGGGCGAACTCATGCAGCGCGACAATGGTCTAATGCGCGGCAAGGGTGGGTCGATGCACCTCACGTCGGCCGAGCACGGCGTGATGGGTTCCTACGCTATCATCGGTGCGCATCTTCCGATCGCCTGCGGCGCGGCGTGGCGCGCGCAATACAAGGGCGCGAAGGACGTCTCGGTCTGCTTCTTCGGCGATGGCACGACCAATATCGGCGCGTTTCACGAGGCGCTCAATTTCGCCGCCGTGTGGAAGCTGCCGGTCATCTTCGTCTGCGAGAATAATCTCTACATGGAATACACGCCGATCGGCGACGTGACGGCAGTGCCGCAACCGGCGGCGGATCGTGCCTCGGCCTATGGACTTGAGCGCATCGTCATCGATGGCAACGATGCCGACGTGGTCTATCGAACGGCGCAGGCCGCCTTCGACAAGGCGCGCGCCGGTGACGGCCCCTCGCTGATCGAATGCCTGACCTATCGTCACAGCGGGCACTCCCGTGCCGACCCGGCAAAGTATCGACCGGAAGGCGAGCTTGACCGCTGGAAGCTGCGCGATCCGATCAAGATCTATCGCGAGCGGTTGCTGCAGTTCGGCGTCTCCGAGAAGACGATTGGCGATATCGACGCGGAGGTGCGCAAGATGGTCGACGACGCGACCGAGGCCTGCAAGGCCGCGCCGCCGCCGCCGCTCGATATCATCTTCACCGATGTCTATGCCGATGGAGGCTGGGCATGGCGGAACTGACGTATCGCGACGCCGTCATTCGCGGCATCGCGCAGGAAATGCAGCGCGATCCCGACGTCGTGTTTCTCGGCGAGGACGTGGCCAAGGCCGGCGGCGTGTTCAAGGCGACTGTGGGTCTTTACGAGCAGTTCGGTCCGTTGCGCGTGCGCGACACGCCGATTTCCGAACAGGCGATCCTCGGCGCCGCGATGGGCGCTGCGATGACAGGCCTGAAGCCGATCGCCGAAATCATGTTCTCGGATTTCTTTGCCGTTTGTTTCGACTACATCGCCAACGAATTTCCGAAGAGCCGTTACATGTCGAACGGCCAGCTCAAGTGCCCGCTGGTCGTGCGAACCGGCAACGGCGCCGGATCGCGCTTCGGTGCCCAGCACAGCCAGAGCGTTGAGAACTGGTGCATGATGATCCCCGGGCTCAAGGTCGTCGCTCCCTCCAGCCCGCGCGATGTCATCGGGCTGCTGGCGGCATCGGTTCGCGATCCCGATCCGGTGATCTTCCTCGAGCACAAGTCGCTTTATCCCACCAAGGGGGAAGTTCCGGACGGCGAGATTGTCGACAGCCTCGGCACCGCCAAGATTCTTCGCAGCGGCAAGGATGCCACCATCTGTGCCCTGGCATTGATGGTGCCGCGCGCGCTCGAGGCTGCCGAGAAGCTCAAGGCGGAGCACGGCATCGACTGCGAGGTTGTCGATGTGCGGTCGCTCGTGCCGCTCGACACGCAGACCATCCTCGGCTCGGTTGCGAAGACGCACCGGCTCTTCACCGTCGAGGAAAATCCGCGCCTCTGCGGCTGGGGTGCCGAGATCGTTTCGATCGCGGCCGACGAGGGTTTTTACGATCTGGATGGCCCGCCGGTCCGCATAACGACGCCTCATATTCCTCTGCCGGCAGCCGATATTCTGGAAGACGCCGTGCTGCCGACGCCGGATCGGATCGTCGAGCGCGTGTCGCGGTCATTGCAGGGGTAACGAACCTTCATGCGTGCGTTGTGGTCCATCGCTGCTCTCGCCGCATTGTTGATGGCGCAGCCTTTGGCCGCGCAGACGCCGGCGGACCCTATCGTCAAGACTGAAGGGCTGCGGCAGGTTTCGCCGCATGTCTACATTATTCCTGACAACAGCGTCCCCTTGGTGCCGAACGTCGGTTTTGTCATCGGCGAGCGCGGCATCCTTGTAATCGATACGGGGCTTGGGCCACGCAACGGCTCCGCGGTGTTCGAGGTCGCGAAGAAACTCGGCGGTTCGCGGGCGCTCTATCTCGTCACCACGCATTTCCATCCGGAACACGATCTCGGCGCGCAGGCCTTTCCCGAGAACACCACGATGATCCGGTCGAATGACCAGGTGAAGGACATCTCGGAATTCGGCTTGCAGCTTGCGCAGGTGTTTGCGCGCCGCTCGGCCATCAATGCCGAGCTGCTGAAGGACGCCGACTTCCGCAAGGCCAACGTGACCTTCGACAAGGACTACACCGTCGATCTCGGCGGCGTGAAGGTTGAGCTCATCGCCATGGGCGCAAACCACACGCGTGGGGATACTGCAATCTGGATTGAGCTCGACCGCGTGCTGTTCTCCGGTGACGTTGCCATGCGCCCGCAGCCGGCTTTTGCCAGCCCCTATTCCAACGTCCGCCATTGGCTGTCGAGCCTGGAACGCCTTGAGGCGCTAAAGCCCGCCATCATCGCGCCCAGCCACGGACCGGTCGGAGATGGCTCGATGTTTGCCAGCGGTTATCGGACTTATCTGGTCGAAGTGCGCGATCGCACCACCACAGAGAAGAAAGCGGGCCGCAGCGCAGACCAGGCTGTCGAGGCCGTCGCGGCCGCGATGGTAGACCGCTTCCCCGACAAGGGACGTCTTGCCGGTGCGGTCAAGGCGGCTTACGCGGAAGCGCAATAAGACAAATCTAAGGAGCGTCACATGGCTAACTACGACAACCTGCTCGCCAATGTTCCGACCGACCTCTGGATCGGCGGCAAATGGCGGAAGGCATCCGACGGCGGCCGTTTCGACGTGATCGATCCCGCGACGGAGCGCAAGATCGCCTCGGTCGCCAGCGCCACGGTCGATGATGCCAAGGCGGCGCTCGACGCGGCTGAAGGCGCGTTCGAGGGTTGGGCGGGCCGCAAGCCGCGCGAACGCGCGGAAATCCTGCGCAAGGCCTATGAGCTGATCATGCGCGACGCCGAGCGCTTCGCGAAGCTGATCACGCTGGAGAACGGAAAGGCGCTGCCGGATTCGCGCGGCGAGGTTGCCTATGCTGCGGAGTTCTTCCGCTGGTACGCCGAAGAGGCCGTGCGTAATGTCGGCGAGGTGTCGCGCGCGCCGTCGTCAGGGGCGCGGATTTTCGTGCATCACAAGCCTGCCGGCATCGCCGTGCTGGTGACGCCTTGGAATTTTCCTGCGGCGATGGCGACGCGCAAGATCGGCCCGGCGCTTGCGGCCGGCTGCCCGGTCGTGCTCAAGCCTGCGTCTGACACGCCGCTCACCATGCTGGCCTTGATGCCGGCGCTCGAGGAAGCCGGAGTTCCGGCCGGCGTGGTCAACGTCATTCCGTCACGCTCGTCCGGCAAGGTCGTCGGCGCCATGCTGCACGATCCGCGCGTGCGCGTGGTCTCTTTCACCGGTTCGACCGAAGTCGGCCGTAAGCTTCTGCACGAGGCTGCCGACAACATCGTCAAGCCGGCCATGGAACTAGGCGGAAACGCACCGTTCATCGTGTTCGAGGATGCCGACATCGACGCCGCGATCGACGGCGCCATGATCGCCAAGATGCGCAACATGGGCGAGGCCTGCACCGCGGCCAACCGTTTCTATGTGCATGAAAAGGTGCACGACGAGTTCGCCAAGAAGCTCACCGCCAAGATGAGCTCGCTGAAGATGGGCAACGGCCTCGACGACGGCGTCAATCTTGGACCGCTCGTCAACAAGGACGGACGCGACAAGGTCATCGAGCTGGTTGACGACGCCGTGCAAAAAGGCGCCAAGGTGCTGGTCGGCGGCAAATTGCCAAACGGCCCAGGCTTCTTCTACCCGGCGACAGTCCTGACCAATGTGCCGGACTCGGCAAAGATGCTGAACGAGGAGATTTTCGGGCCTGTTGCGTCGATCCAGACCTTCAAGAGCGAGGACGAGGCGATCAAGCGCGCCAACGACACGGAATATGGCCTGGTTGCTTATCTCTATACAAAAGACCTGAGCCGCGGCATGCGGGTGTCCGAGAAGCTCGATTTCGGCATGATCGGTCTCAATCGCGGTCTGGTCTCCGACCCGGCGGCGCCGTTCGGCGGCACGAAGCAGTCAGGGCTCGGCCGTGAAGGCGCGCAGGAGGGCATGAAGGAATTTCTCGAGACGCAATACGTGTCGGTGAGCTGGTAGCGGCAGTCAGCAGAATTTGAGGGCAAGACCGTGGACGTCCTGATGCCGCAGCTTGGCGAGACCGTCGCCGAGGGCAAGATCACGAAATGGTTCAAGGCTGCCGGCGACACCGTGAAGCCGGGCGACAACCTGTTCGAGATCGAGACCGACAAGACGTCTATGGAAGTGCCGTCAACGACAAGCGGCACGCTCACCGAAATACACTTCAAGGTCGGCGACGTCGCCAAGGTCGGCGCCGTGGTTGCGGTGATTTCAGGCGCGGGCGCAGCCGCTGCGCCTGCAAGCGCGCCACCAAAAGCGCCCGTTGCGCCACCGCGTTCGGTGCCTGCCGCAACGCCTGCTGCCGTCCATTCGACGCCGATGCCGCGGCCGGCTGCGCCGATGGACCCTTTCCACGCGGTGCGCACGCCTGAACGAAACTTCGGACCGGCAAAACTAGCGAGCGGTACTACGGTCACGCCGCTGGCACGACGTTTGGCCGGGGAGCGCGGCATCGATCTGACCCGTATTTCCGGTTCGGGGCCGCATGGGCGGATCGTCGCCGCCGATGTGGAGCGCGCAGCGCCTGGCACCGCAGCGCCCGCAATCGCGACCGGTGCGAGCGCGGCACAGGTCAAGGCGCTGTACGAGGGCATCGTCTACGAAGAGGTGCCGCTCAACTCGATGCGCCGTACCATCGCGACGCGGCTGGTCGCGGCCAAGCAGACAATCCCGCATTTCTATCTGACAGCCGATCTCGACGCCGGCCGGCTGATCGCGATGCGTGAGGAGGCGAATGCCGCCGCACCGAAAAACAAATCGGGCCAGCCGGCCTTCAAGCTTTCGCTCACTGATTTCATCATCAAGGCCTGGGCGGCGGCGCTGCAGCGCATTCCCGCCGCCAATGCGGTCTGGGCCGGCGATCGGATCCTGCGTTTCCGTAATTCCGATATCGGCATCGCGGTCGCGCTCGAAGGCGGGCTGATCACGCCGGTGGTCCGCAACGCGGACAGCAAATCGGTCACCGCGATTTCCACCGAAATGCGCGATCTCGCCGATCGCGCGCGCCAGAAAAAACTCAAGCCGAACGAATATCAGGGCGGATCGAGCGCTATCTCCAATCTCGGGATGTACGGTATCCGCGAGTTCTCCGCCATCATCAATCCGCCGCACGCGACCATCCTGGCGGTCGGCGCGACGCGGCGCGCGCCCGTCGAAGCGGACGACGGAAGCGTGAAGTTCATCAGTCAGATGACCGTCACGCTCTCGTGCGATCACAGGGTCGTGGACGGTGCGCTGGGGGCCGAGCTGCTCGCCTCGTTCAAGGATTTCATCGAAAAACCCGTAACAGCTTTGGTGTAATCAGGAGTAGGCAATGGCTGGCGAAAAGCCGGATGTGCTGATGGTCGGTGCCCGCAAGCCCGTGCTGATGAACGGCTTCGAGGGCAAGGTGAATCTTCATCATTGGCTTGAGCTCAAGGACAAAGACGCTTTCGTCAAGGAAAACGGCGGCAAGATCCGGGCGATCGCGATCGCCTATACGGCCAATAAGGTCGACGAGAATTTTCTGAAGCAATTTCCCAAGCTTGAGCAGGTGTCGAGCTTCGGCGTCGGCTACGATCACATCGACGCCAAATGGGCCGGTACGCACGGCATCGTCGTCACCAACACACCCGAGGTTCTCAACGAAGAAGTGGCGGATACAGCAATCGGCCTGCTGCTTTGCACGGTGCGCGAATTCCCCCAGTCCGAGCGCTTTCTGCGCGCCGGGAAATGGCCGCAGGGGCAGTATCCGCTCACCAAAGCGACGTTGCGCGATCGCACCGTCGGCATGGTCGGGATGGGCCGGATCGGCAAGGCCATCGCCCGGCGGCTCGAGGCGTTCGGCGTGCCGGTCGTCTATCACAGCCGCAATCCGCAATCCGGGGTGACATACAAGTACTACCCGAAGCTTCTCGACATGGCGCGCGACGTCGACACGCTCATGGTGATCGTGCCTGGAGGCGCCTCGACGCAAAACATGATCAACGCCGAGGTGCTGAAAGCCCTTGGCCCGCGGGGCGTTGTCATCAACATGGCGCGCGGCTCGGTGGTCGATGAGCCCGCCTTGATCGAGGCCCTGAAAAACCGCACGATCTATTCGGCCGGTCTTGACGTCTTTGCCAAAGAGCCGCACGTGCCCAAGGAACTGATCGAGATGGACCACATCGTGCTCTTTCCCCATCTCGGCTCATCGACAGAGGTCACGCGTGCGGCGATGGATCAACTTGTAGTCGATAACATTCTGGCCTGGGCGGCCGGCAAGCCGCCGCTGACGCCCGTGCCTGAAACACCGTGGCCGCCCAAGCGTTCGTAACGCAGCCGCCTAGCGCGGGTTGGATGATTGTGACGCGTTGTACCATCGCTTTCATTGCGCTCTGCCTCGCCGGCACCGCGTCGGCGCAGGCGCCGTCACAGCTTGGCGAATCGGCCAAGCGGGTTGTCGGCAGCTGGGAATTCTCCAATGCCGATCGCGATCGCACCTGCACGGCCACGCTGAAGGGCGAGCCGGGCCCAGCCGGTCTCAAGATCGAATTCGACGCCAACTGCGCCAATCTTTTTCCGATCGTGAAGGAGATCGCAGGCTGGAGATTTCCTGAAAACGACCTGCTGTATTTCGTCGACGGGCGCGGCCGTTCGATTGTCGAGTTCAGCGAGGTGGAAGACGGAATTTTCGAAGCGCCGACACCCGGCGTCGGGGTTCTCTTTCTCCAGAACGCTGCTGCTGCCGCCGCGCCACCGAAGCCCGCCGAGCAGGTCGCCGGCGATTGGGCGATCGTGCGCAAGGGAGGCGCGCCCGTGTGCCTGCTGACCTTGGCAATGACCAAGGCAGGTGAAAACATGGCCGTGACCGTCAAGCCCGGCTGCGATGCCGCCATTGCGCGTGTCAATTTCACGCAATGGCGGATCGATCGCGACGAGCTGATGCTTATGCCGTCGCGCGGCAATCCCTGGCGCTTCGAGGAGGTTGATGGGACGACCTGGCGCCGTATGCCCGAGACCGCGGACCAGATCACACTGGTGCGGCAGTAGTCTCACCTGCCCGCGCGCCAGGCCATTCGTATTGCCCTGCAACACGGATTTCGGCGGGCTTCGTGAAGGTCCTTTGGCTTCACGGCAATAAATCAGGACTACCTCAAGGGCAAATCAAGCAATCCTTCAGGTATCGCGCCCGCAGTTGGGGCAATTTCCTCCAAGCGGATCCAGCCAGGGACCCGAGGAGAGCGATGCTTTGAGCACCATTGGCAGTGACCAATTCGCTGAGCGGCCCTACGGCTGGGTCATTGTCGGCGTGGCAACGATCTGTCTGACGCTGGGATTCGGAACGAATAGCACCATCTCGGTTTTCATGAAGCCGTTCGAGCAGGAATTCGGATGGTCTCGTGCCGATATCTCGATGGCCTTTACGCTCCTGACTGTCGGCTGCGCGATCGGCGGCATCGTCTGGGGCAGTCTTTCCGATCGTATCGGCGCCCGCAAAGTCGGATACCTTGGGGCTTTTGCTATTTCGTTTGGGCTGATCGCATTGCGCTGGCAGAGCGATCTGTGGGTGCTTTATCTCGTCTACTTTCTGATCGGCGCAGTTGGCTTTGCCCCATTGTTTGCTCCGATGGTCGCCATCGCTGGGCTTTGGTTCGACCGACGCAAGGGGTTCGCGATTGGAATCGTGACCGCTGGTGGGGCGATCGGGCAGGGCGTCGTGCCCTATATCACTCGCCTTTTGATCACCGAAGTCGGCTGGCGTGACGCGTCACTCTACGTCGGTGTGGGCTACCTTCTGATCCTTTTGCCGCTGTTGTTTTTGCTGAAGCCTCCGCCAGCCGCTGGACATTCGCCGGAAGGAGCCAATCGGACGGACAGCAATCAGTGGGGCGTGCCCCACAAAATCAGTATTGCCTGGCTTTCTGTGGCCGGTTTCTTTTGCTGCGTCTGCATGGCTGTCCCGCTGGTGCATTTGATACCGCTGGGCATCGATCTCGGATGCAGTCCGCAGACCGCCGCCGGTCTTCTGTTGTCGCTGATGATTGCCGGCGTTTTTGGACGCCTGTTCTTTGGCTGGCTGGCTGATCGCACCGGAGGTTTGCCCGCGTATTTCCTTGCATCATTGGCACAGACGTCAGTGGTGTTCTGGTTCACGCAGACGAAGGACATCATGGTTCTTTTCCAACTGTCGGTCCTTTTCGGATTTGGCTTTGCCGGCGTGATGACCTGCCTGCTGATCTGCGCCCGTGAAGCGGCGCCGCTGCAAATCAGTGGTAGCGCCATAGCGATCGTGTCGACGATGGCGTGGATCGGGATGGGGCTCGGCAGCTATCAGGCCGGGTACTTCTATGACCTCACGGCGGCTTACCTGCTGCCTTACGGCAACGCCGCGCTCGCCGGAATTGCAAATCTCGCGGTCGACCGGCTCGTTATTCTGGTACCGGAGACATGAGAGCAGCCGTCACACAATTGCGGGATATCGGCCTAGACCAATTTGAGGCCCTTGAAGCTGGCGTGGCCGTCGCGTCCGACAATAATATGGTCGTGCACTGCGATACCCAATGGCTTTGCGACCTCGACGATTGTGCGTGTCATTTCAATGTCAGCTTGTGACGGAGTCGGATCACCCGAAGGGTGGTTGTGCACGAGGATCACCGCCGTCGCAGACAATTCGAGCGCGCGCTTGACGACTTCGCGCGGATAAACGGGCGTGTGGTCGACCGTGCCGGTTTGCTGCAGCTCATCGACAATCAGCTGATTGCGCTTGTCGAGAAACAGGACACGAAATTGCTCTTTCTCGGCAAAAGCCATGGTGGTGCGGCAATAGTCGATGACATTCGACCACGATGACAGGACAGGGCGCTTGCGCACCTGCCCGCGCGCCAGACGCATCGCCGAGGCGTGGACGATTTTCAGTTCGGTGATTGCGGCCGTGCCCATTCCGGCAATTTCCGCAAGTCTCGCTGGCGGCGCTGATATCACTTCAGGGAAAGAGCCGAACGTCGCAATCAGATCTTTCGCTATCGGTTTGACATCGCGCCTAGGAAGGGCGCGAAACAGCACGAGCTCTAGCAATTCATAGTCGCTGAGCGCTTCCGCGCCGGTTTCCCGGAAGCGCTCTCGCAGTCGTTCACGATGGCCGTGAAAATCGCGGTGGGATCTTTAGGGCTTCCGCCATGCAACGAAGCTAGCGCGAAAGCGCGTGCCAGTTGTATCAGCGGAATGGACGAGTCCGGCGATCGCTCGACGACAGCAATTTCAGCGCTTGTAAGGCGGCTTGTGCAGCCCGGCCGGCGAGAAGGTGAAGACCTCGACGCCGTCCTTCGTGACGCCGATGGTGTGCTCGAACTGCGCCGAGAGCGAGCGGTCGCGGGTCACCGCGGTCCATCCGTCGGACAGCACTTTCACATGCGGGCGGCCGAGATTGATCATCGGCTCGACCGTGAAGAACATTCCGGGCTTGAGGACGATGCCTTCGCCGGGACGCCCGACGTGGACAATGTTCGGCTCGTCGTGGAACAGGCGCCCGAGGCCATGGCCGCAGAAATCGCGGACCACGCTCATATGCTGCGCTTCCACATAGGTCTGGATAGCGTGGCCAATGTCACCGCTCGTCGCGCCGGGCCGGATCGCGGCAATGCCGCGCATCATCGCCTCGTGCGTGACCTCGATCAGCCGTTCCGCACGGCGCGGAATTTCGCCGATCGTGAACATGCGGCTGGAATCGCCGTGCCAGCCGTCGAGGATGAGCGTCACGTCGATATTGACGATGTCGCCGTCCTTGAGCGGCTTGTCGCCGGGAATGCCGTGGCAGACCACGTGATTGAGCGAGGTGCAGGTCGACTTCTTGTAGCCGCGATACATGAGCGTCGCGGGCAGGGCGCCATGATCCATCGCATATTCGAAGACCAGCCTGTCGATTTTCTCGGTCGGCACGCCCGGTCCGACATGCTCCGTCAACATGTCGAGGCAGCGCGCAACCAGCTGCCCGGCCTTGCGCATGGCTTCGAATGCGGCGGAGCCGTGGATCTTGATCTGGCCGGTCTTGCGGATTGGGGCGACGGCGGCGTCGACGTAGGTCATGATCTACAATGTAAGGTTTGCAGCGTCCGGTGCAAGCGCGCGTTCGTTAACGCATCAGTTGGCGATCTTTCCGCCCAGTTCGTCCTCGATATGGGCGCGGACAATGTCGTCGAACGCGGCTTCGGCCTTGAACCCGAGGTCGCGTGCGCGCTTGGCATCGATTCGCTCGGCCCATCCGGAGACGATTCGCTGCACCAGCTCGTCCGGCGCCCGGCGGATGCGCGCGGCCACCTTGTCGCCGGCGACACGCCGAAGCGCATCGATCTGCTCGCCGACGGTGCAGGACACGCCCGGCATCGCAAGATTGACGCGCGGGCCGACCTGCTCGCGCGTGAGGCCTGCGGCGTGGATGAGAAATCCGACCGCGGCGCGCGGGCTTGCATGCGTGTGGCGGACGCTCTCGGAGACGGGCAGAAGCGCTTCCTGGCCGGCCAGGGGCTCGCGGATGATCCCGGAGAAGAAACCCGACGCAGCCTTGTTCGGCTTTCCGGGCCGCACGCAAATCGTCGGCAGCCTGATGCCGATACCGTCGAGGAAACCGCGCCGCGTGTAATCGGCGAGCAGAAGCTCGCAGATCGCCTTCTGCGTTCCGTACGATGTAAGCGGAGTGAGGTGGAATTCGTCGGGAATCGAATTGGGAAATGGCGCCCCATAAACCGCGATCGACGAGGTGAAGACGACTTTCGGCGTGTAGGCCGCCGCGCGTATCGCTTCGAACAGCGCCCGCGTGCCGTCGAGATTGACGCGATAGCCTTTCTCGAAATCGGTCTCCGCTTCGCCTGATACGACGCCGGCGAGATGGAAGATCACGTCTGGCTTGCCCCCGACCGCTTTGGCCGCGGCACCCGGCGCTGAGAGGTCGCTGGTAGTGGCATCGACCGTGCCTTTAAAGCCCTGCGGCTTTTCCGGCGGGACAACGTCGGTCAGCGTCAGCCGGTCGATCGTTTTGCCGTTCAATGCGCCGTCCTTGACCAGTCTTGCGGTCAACTTGCGGCCGATCATGCCGGCGGCGCCGGTCATCAGTATGTGCATCACGCCCTCACATGCTCACGGTCCGCCGGTTCATAGCGATCGATCCGGCGCAGGCCCGGGAATAGCATCATCCATAGGCCCGCGACCAGCAGCGAACCCAATCCGCCGATGACGACCGACGGCACGGCGCCCAGCCACGCAGCAACGAGGCCGGATTCGAATTCACCAAGCGTATTCGACGACCCGACGAACAGGTAATTGATAGCGCTCACCCGGCCACGTTTTTCATCCGGGGTTTCAATCTGGACCAGCGAGAAACGGATGACGATGCTGACGGCGTCGGACGCACCGAGCACCGCCAGTGCGGCCAGTGAAACCGGAAACGACGTCGACAAGCCGAAAATGATCGTCGTCACGCCGTAAAGGCCGACCACGGCGAACATCTTGCGGCCGATATGTCGCTCGACGGGATAGCGCGCCAGGACGATCGATGTGATCAACGCGCCGACCGCCGGCGCCGAGCGCAGCAGGCCGAGACCGATCGGTCCGACCGCCAGGATATCCCTGGCGTAGATCGGCAGCAGGGCGGTGGCTCCGCCGAGAATGACGACAAAAAGATCGAGCGTGATCACGCCGAGCAGCCGCCGCCGGGTGCGGATGTAATGAAAGCCCGCAAGCACCGAGGCGAATGTCGGCGGGTCGCGTGTCGGCGCCGGCCCTCGGGACTGAACCAAGGTGATCAGCGTGATCGAGCAGGCAAAAAATATCACGCAGATCACACCGATCAGCACAGGGCTGAGCGCGTAGACGAGTCCGCCGAGCGCCGGGCCGCAAATCACCGCGGTCTGGTTGGCCGAGGTCCAGGCCGCAACCGCGCGCGAAATGAGGGCCGACGGCACCAGCGTGGGCGCAAGCGCGTGCGCGGTCGGCATCTCGAACGCGCGCGCACACCCGATGATGAAGACTGCGGCAAACAGCAGATTGCGGCTCAACGCACCGGCAAGCAGTGCCGCCGTGATCATGATTGCGGCCAGCGCGTAGACACTGTGTGCCGCGCGCACAATCAGCCGCCGGTCATAGCGATCCGCGGCATGGCCGATCAGCAATGTGAGGATCACCGCCGGCACGAACTGGATCAGGCCGACAAGCCCGAGGTCGAATGCGCTATTGGTGATTTCATAGACCTGCCAGCCGATCGTGAGGGCCAGCATCTGGTAGCCCATCGTCGAGGCGAGCCGGGCCAGCCAGAACAGCACGAACGGGCGCTGCTGCATCAAACCTGCGGCAGATGAGGCTCGATCGCTCATTCCGCTATGCCGTTAAGTGCGCTCAGGCTGACTTTCTGCCGGCCATCGGCTGTGAAATTGTCCGGCGACAGCCAGCGCTCGAAATTGAGCTTGCGCTGCGGCCACTCGCTGTCGAGCATCGAGTAGTAGGCCGTGTCGCGGTTGCGGCCTTTTGCGATCTTGTGCTGGCGCAGCACGCCCTCGAAGATGAAGCCATAGCGCAATGCGGCGCGCCGCGAGGCTGCGTTGTGCGAATTGCACTTCCATTCGTAGCGCCGGTAACCCAGCGTTTCGAACGCATACCGCGCGAGCAGATATTGCGCCTCGGTGCCGAGCGCCGTGTGCTGCAACGCCGGTGAATAGACAATGTGCCCAACCTCGATGACGCGCATGTCGGGCTGAATGTCCATGAGAGTCGCGATCCCGAGCGCGCGATTCGATGGGTCGACAATCGCGTAGGCATAGGGATCGTCCAAGGCAGCGCGCCGGGCGAGCCAGGTTGCGAATTCTGAAGCACTATCGAACGGCCCGTACTGCGACATGTAGGTCCAGATCGCGTCGTGACCTTTGACGGCATCCCACATCGTCGCGGCATGGTTCGGGGCGAGCTTTTCAACGCGGCCGTAGCGGCCCGCAAGCGTCACCGGGCCGGGGCGTGGGGCCGGCCGGTCATCGACTGGGGCGCCGATCGGCTGCCCGGTCGCTGGATGGCTTTGCGGGTCGCTCACGACTTGGGTCGGCGCTGCAGGTCGTCGTGGAAAAACTTGTTCAGCTCGGCATTTGTCACGACGCCCGCGAAGCTGTCGAACTTGCCGTCTTGCGCGATCTGCCGGGCCGATTGGATGAAAGCGTGCATGGCGACCCGCGCCATCGTGCCGCCGACGCTGATGCGGCGCACGCCGAGCGCCGCAAGATCGTTGACGGTGTAGCCGAACGCACCGCTGATTGAGAAAGTTGATCGGCTTCGGGGCGACGGCCTTAATGGTGGCTTCGATCTGCTCGCGCGTTTTGATGCCGGGCGAATAGAGGCAATCAGCGCCGGCGTCGGCGAAGGCTTTCAGGCGGCGGATCGTCTCGTCGAGATCGGGGCGATTGTGAATGAAGCCTTCCGTGCGCGCAGTGAACACGACGTCGCCTCCCGCCTTGTCGATTGCGTCGCGTGCCGCTCTTACGCGCTTGACCGCCAGGTCGAAGTCGTAAAGCGGGTTGCTTTCATCGCCGGTGAAATCTTCGATCGACAATCCGGCAACGCCGGTGTCGATGCACAGCCGGACATTGGCCGCGACTTCGTCCGGATCGTCGGCATAGCCGCCCTCGAAGTCGGCGTTCAGCGGAATGTCCGTTGCTTGCGCGATTTCGCGACAGTGCGCGAGCATCATGTCGCGGGTGACGTCACCGTCCGCATAACCGATCGAGTGGGCATAGCCCGAGCTTGTGGTCGCCAGCGCCTTGAAACCGAGCCCTTGCATGTAACGTGCGCTGCCGACGTTCCAGGGATTGGGAATGACGAAGCAGCCGCTTTGATGCAGTGCGCGGAACGCGCGGCGTTTGTCGGCGATACTCATGATTTTGTCCTGCACAGGGTGGGGATTGCACAATGCCTCCAACAAGCCCGCGATTGCAACATGCGTGTCCTTCGTTCGTCTGAGGTCCAATCACGCAGGGAAAGGCAAGAAAAGTGGCACTAAACACCCAAGCCGTGCGAATATTCCGACACCGACTTGTGATCGACTTGACGTGCCATTTACTTTGCGCACTCACCGCAATTCGTTAAGCGAGAGGCATCCTGATTTCTGTACGGAGGCCGCCATGTCGTCTCTTCCCTTCAAGATTCTTGTTGCCACCATTGTAGGGGCTTTCGCGCTTGCCACGTCGGCGAATGCCGAGAACGCCGAGAAGGTGCGCAAGCACAAGAAAGTTGCCACGACGTCCAAAACTGTGCAGGCCGATCCCTATCATCGTGGAACGAATCTGGTGCCGGCCCGGCCCGTTATATTTCGGCGGCGTCTATCTCGGAGACGACCCGGATCCCAACATCCGTTTCCAGCTCTTGCGCGACATCAGCGGCCGCCTGGGTGGTGAACCCTGATAGTGAGCCCGGGAGGTCATCGACGAAGACCCTGACAGCGTTTGATTTTTGCCGCCTGATCGGCTGAAGTGCAGTCCTCATCGAGGAGCCGGCGCGGGCATGCCCGCGAACGGCACCCGGGCGGGAGGACTGCAGTCATGCTTCGTACCATCGCGGCTTTCGACCGCATCGGCGAGGAAAACGCCTTCGCGGTGCTTGCCCGCGCCAACGCTCTGGCGGCGCAGGGCCGCGACATCATCAATCTCGGCATCGGCCAGCCCGATTTCCGCACGCCCGATTTTATCGTCGAGGCCGCGGTGAAGGCGCTGCGAGACGGCCATCATGGCTATACGCCCGCCAACGGTATCCCGCCGCTGCGGGAAGCAGTCGCTGCCGATCTTGCCAAGCGCTTCAAGGTCGAGGTCTCGCCCGACAGCGTGATGATCATGCCCGGCGGCAAGCCGACCATGTTCATGTCGATCCTGATGTTCGGCGAGCCGGGCGTGGAGATCATGTATCCCGATCCCGGATTTCCGATCTACCGATCGATGATCGAATTCACCGGAGCGAAACCGATTCCGGTCCCGATCCGCGAAGAGAACGGCTTTGCGTTTTCCGCGGAAGAGACATTGAAGCTGATCACGCCGCGGACACGACTGCTGATCGTCAACTCGCCGGCCAACCCGACAGGCGGCGTCACGCCAAAAGCCGAGGTCGACAAGCTCGTTGCGGGCCTCGAGAAGTGGCCAGACGTTGCGATCATGTCGGACGAGATTTACGACCACATGGTCTATGACGGCGAGACCCATGTCTGCCTGCTGTCCTATCCGTCGATCCGCGACCGGCTGATCCTTCTCAACGGCTGGTCGAAGACCTATGCGATGACCGGCTGGCGCCTTGGCTACGCAGTCTGGCCCGGAAAACTCTACGACTATGCGCGCAAGCTTGCGGTCAACCTGCATTCATGCGTCAACGCGTCGGCGCAATATGCCGGTCTCGCGGCGCTGAAAGGCTCGCAGGACGAAGTGACCAAGATGGTCGCGGAGTTCGACAAACGCCGGAAAGTGGTGGTCGACGGACTCAACAAATTGTCCGGCGTATCATGCGCGACGCCGAAAGGCGCGTTCTATGCGTTCCCCAATATCAAGCGCACCGGCTGGAAAGCAAAGGCGTTGGCCTCCGCGCTGCTGGAAGATGCGGGCGTTGCCATTATCGGTGGGCCCGATTTTGGCATTCTGGGCGAAGGCTATATCCGCGTGAGCTATGCGAACTCGACGGAGAATATCCTGAAGGCGCTCGATCGCATGCGCGAGTTTCTGGCGAACAGCAAAGCCGCTTAGTTTGCGCGATCCTCGCTAGCGTAAGAAAGGAAATTCCAATGCTTGACCGCAGGGCGCAGACCGAGGTCTGTCCGATGAACAGCGAATGATGCGGCAAAGCTGCCGCGATTTCGTCGACGATGTGGTTCTTCCGTTCATCAAGCAGAACTGGCAGCGTGAATGGTCGATGGTGCCGGAAGACCGGTTACCTCTCCGGATTCTGGAAGAAGCTGAGAAAATCGGCATCCGCACTCTGGGCGTGCCCGAGGAGTTCGGCGGCGTCGAACTGGAGAAGGGGACCGAGGTCAAGACTTTCGCGCTCGTCGCTGAAGAGCTCGCACGCGGCGATTCGGGTCTCGCCGACAAAATGGTGCAGAACTGGAAGGTTTCTGTTTTGTTGCGGCAGTTCGCGCCGCGTCATTTGCAGGAAAAATGGTTCAAGCGGCTGGTCGCTGAGCCGCAATTCCTGATGGCGCATTGCCTGACCGAGCCGCGCGGCGCGTCGGACCGCTGGCTGCCGTACAACGTGCCGGAAGCGGCAATGCAGACCAAAGCCGTCAAGACCAATGGCGGCTGGGTGATCAACGGCCGCAAGCAGTTCATCTCGAACGGTTACGACGCCAGCCTTTATGTCGTTTATGCCAACACCAACCGAAAGTCGGCATGCTGCAGGGCACGTCATCTTTCCTGGTGCCGCGCGAAACCAAAGGTTTTTCGGTGGCGCGCTGCAACGAGACGCTCGGCTGCCGCTTCATGAACAACGGCGAGATGGTGTTCGAGGACATGTTCGTGCCCGACGATCACCTGCTGGTGCAGGACAGCGCAATGGGCTCCGCCGGCGTCTATTTCCGCCCGGGCAAGATCATCCAGGCGGCGAAAAATCTCGGCGTCGGCGTGCGCGCATTCGAAGCGACCGCCGAATACGTCCAGAACTACGTCCAGGGCGGACGCATCCTGATCAAGCATCAGGCCGTGGCGTTACGCTTGGCCGATATGGCGACACGGATCGAAGCGGTGCGCGCGCTGCTCGATCGTGCCTCGCAGGCGGTCGACGAGAACGCCCCGGATGCCGAGATTCTCGTCAACATGGCCAAGATGTTCGCATCGGAAGAAGTCATGAAGGTCGCCCAGCATGCCGTCGAGCTTCACGGCGGCAACGGCGTCATGCTCGATTTCGGCATCGAGAAGGTGCTGCGCGACGCCGTCGTTTTCCTGCACATGGACGCCACGGTGGACATTTCCAAGTTCAAGATCATCAAGAACATGTTCCCGGAGACGGCCGGGAAATACGCCGGGCCGGAAAACTAGGGGCGACCGTTTGAGGCTTCAGCGCCGCAAGGCGAAATGGAAGCCCACCAGCACGATCAGCATGCCGACCGAACTGCGCGAGAGCTCGGCACAACGCCGAGCGCAAGAAATCCGATACGACGCCGAAGACCGGCACCAGAGCCGGAAACGTCGCCGCGCGGCCGGCGCCGAGCGCAATGACGGCGTGCGCGAACAGATAGATCGGCAGCGACGCCGGCGATCACGCCCTGCACGACCGACCTGCAGCAGAGTTTCGAACAGGCTCTGGCGCAGCAAACCGTGATAGCCGTAGATGAGGAAATAAATCGGCGCATACAGCAGGATCGACGTACGGCGCCGACCAGCCGCGATCGCGCGCGTGCCTGGCACGTGCCAGAGCCGCAGCAAAATGCCGAACGTCGCCCAGAACAATCCGGCGGTGGCAAACAACAGATCGCCGCCGACGCCGTGGCTGCCGATCGTGGCGAGCGATTCGGCGCCGAACATCAGCAGGCCGGCAATGATGATCGCGCCGCCGACGATGCGTTGCAGCGGTCGCGCTTTTCGTGCAGAATGAGCGAGGCGAGGATCAGCCCGGACAGCGCCGCGCAGGCCGGTTGGATGGTGGTGCCGTGGCCGAGCGGCACCAAAATAAAGCCGGTATAGGCGAGCAAGGACTGCGGCGGCCCGGCCAGGATGGTCATCACCGAGGCCGCGGCGCCAGCCGATGCCGCCAAGGTCGCGCAAGCCCGTCGCGTACGATCAGCGGCATCAGCAACAGGCCGGACCAGAAGAAGCGGTGAAAGGCGAGATCGGCCGGCGAAAAGCCGACGGATGCCGTGCTTGGCGGCGACAAAGCCCGGCCGCCCAGCCAGCGCGGCGGCGTGCCGCACAGGATGCCGATCGATCACGTCGGCCGTATGCACGTTTGTCCATGCGGCGATGACTCCGGCGTTCAGGGCAAGCGGGGTGACTTCGGTCCGGCTGATACTCTAGGATCGCCGCGAAGTCCATTTGCCAATCGAAAACACTCACTTCATCCGGGATGGAAACGCTCATGGCGAAGTCGCGGAAAGTCATCATTACCTGCGCCGTTACCGGTTCGATTCACACGCCGTCGATGTCGCCGCACCTGCCGGTGACGGCCCAGGAGATCGCCGATGCCGCCATCGGGGCCGCCGAAGCCGGCGCCGCGATCGTGCACCTGCACGCGCGCAACCCGCAGGACGGCCGTCCGGATCAGACGCCGGAAGCGTTTGCGCCGTTCCTCAAGGTGATCAAGCAGCGCTCCGGCGTCGTGGTGAACATCACCACCGGCGGCGCTCCGACCATGACCGCGGAAGAGCGCGTCAGTCCGGCGGCGACCTTCAAGCCCGAGGTCGCCTCGCTCAACATGGGCACGATGAACTTCGGCCTTTATCCGATGATCCCGCGGTTCAAGGGCAAGTTCAAACACGACTGGGAGGAGCCATATCTCGAGCGGTCGCGTGGCGGCATGTTCAAGAATACCTTCGCGGACATCGAGTATATTTTGACCACTTGCGCCGGAAACGGCACCCGGTTCGAGATCGAGTGCTATGACATCGGGCATCTGTACACGCTGCGCCATTTCCTCGACCGCGGCCTGGTGAAGCCGCCGCTGTTCGTTCAGTCGGTGTTCGGCATCCTCGGCGGCATCGGGCCGCATCCGGAAGACGTCATGATGATGAAGCGCACGGCCGACCGTCTCCTCGGGGACAATTATCATTGGTCGGTGCTTGGCGCCGGTCAGAACCAGATGCGTGTCGCCGCGATCGCAGCCGCCATCGGCGGCAACGTCAGGGTCGGCATGGAGGATTCGCTCTGGATCGGCGCCGGAAAACTGGCCGAATCCAATGCCCAGCAAGTGACCCAGGTCCGCAAGATCCTCGAAGGCCTGGGGCTCGAAATAGCGTCGCCCGATGAGGCGCGCGAAATCCTGTCACTTAAGGGCGGCGACAAGGTGGCGTTTTGACCGCTTAGCGGTCTGCGGCGATGTTTGCGGTTGCCCTGACGCGCGCGAAACCCTCCTATAGCAGAAGGAGATTCGCGCGATGGGTTCGCTCGACAGCGTAAGCCTCGTCATTTTGCTCGGCAGCATGCTGGTGCTTGCCGGCATCCTGTCGAGCCTGATCGCCCTTCGCTTCGGCGCCCCCTTGCTGCTGGTCTTCCTGCTGGTCGGCATGCTGGCCGGCGAGAACGGGCCAGGCGGCATCAAGTTCGACGATGTCGGCGTCGCCTATACGGTCGGCTCGATCGCGCTGGCTCTCATTCTGTTCGACGGCGGCCTGCGCACGCGCTTTGCGACCTTCCGCAACGTTCTGGCGCCGGCGGTGACTCTCGCAACAGTCGGCGTGCTGATAACCGCAATTCTGACGGCGCCGGTTGCCAAATACGTCCTTGGGCTCGGCTGGATCGAGGCCTTGTTGATCGGCGCGGTCATCGCATCGACCGACGCGGCTGCGGTGTTTTTCCTGATCAATGCGCGCGGCCTGCGGCTGCGTCCGCGCGTCCGCGCCGTGCTCGAAGTGGAGTCGGGCACCAACGATCCGTTCGCGATTTTTCTGGCACTGCTGCTGGTCGAAATTCTGCTGGTCGGCAATCAGAGCTGGTCGCACGCGCTGATGACGTTCCTGCGCGATGCCGTCCTTGGCTGCATCATGGGCTTTTTAGGCGGGCGCATTATCGCATTCGTGATCAATCGCCTGACGCTCGCGCAAGGCCTGCATGCGCCTTTTGTTGCGGTCAGCGCGCTGGTCATTTTTGCCCTTGCAAACATCCTGCACTCGTCTGGCTTCCTCGCCGTCTATCTCGCAGGACTGGTCGTCGGCAACATGCAGACGCGGGCGCGCAATTCCGTGATCGTCTTTCTCGACGCCATTACATGGCTCGCGCAGATCGTAATGTTCGTTCTGCTCGGTTTGCTGGCCTGGCCCGCGCGTCTCGCCTACAGCTTCTTCGGTGCCATCGCGGTGGCTGTCGTCCTTATGCTGATCGCCAGGCCTGCCGCCGTATTCCTGTGCCTGGCGCCGTTCAAGTTCCAATGGCGTGAGATGACGTTCATTTCCTGGGTCGGCCTACGCGGCGCGGTGGGGATCTTTCTGGCGTCGATCCCGATGCTGGTCGGTCTGCCGGGCGCCACGTTGTTTTTTGATGTCGCCTTTGTCGTGGTCTTGCTGTCGCTGCTGGTTCAGGGCTGGACGGTGGCGCTGGCGGCCCGCAAGCTCGACATGTCGTTTGCACGTGCCGATCCTTTGCCGAGCCGGGTCGAGCTCGACCTGCCGGGGCAGCTGACCCGCGAGATCGTGGGCTATCCGGTGCCAGCAAACAGCCCATTTCTGCGGCGCGGTTTGATCCCGAACTGGGCGCGGCCGACGCTGGTCATTCGTAACGAGGAAATATTGACGCCCGCAGAAGCGAATCCGGTGCGTGAGGGAGACTATGTCTATCTGCTTGCTCCGCCGGAAAAAGCGCAGGCGCTCGATCGGTTCTTCGTCAGGCTGCCGCCACCCGCTCGGCCCGATCCGCGATTGCTCGGCGACTTTTTCGTGCCGGGCACGGCGACGCTCGGCGCCTTGGCAGACATCTACGGTCTGCAGGTTGCCGCCGACCATACCGAGGTTTCGCTCGCCGATTATTTCAGCGAGCAACTCCGCCGCCGCGCCAGGACGGGCGATATCGTCGAGTTGGGGCCGATTGCGCTGCTCGCGCACAAGGTTGAAAGCGGCAATGTTACGACTGTCGGGCTAAGACTCGCCGAACCAGAAGAGCCGGTGGGGCTTGGCGGGCGCATTGAAGCGTTACGTCGCTGGTTTCGAAACCGTCTGAGTTAGAGTGTGCGCCGCGACAACGCCGGCAGGTGCTGAACCAGCCAGGCGCCGCCGAACAGAACGCCGGTCCAGAACAGGTCGCCCAGTATCGTCTTGTCGAGGAAGGGCAGGGCCGCAACATAGCATTGCGCCAACCCGCTCAGGCTCAAGGGATACATCCCACTGAAGGCCCAGACGGCACCGTTTGAGAGCAAGAAAAAGAGGACGGAGCACGGGATCATGGTGGCCACGACAGGAAGGACACCGCGCCAGCGGCGCGTCGCCATGCCAGCGATCGCCGGGATCGCGATGGCGGCGAATCCCACCGCCTGAATGCGCCAATCCTCGCCCGGCAGAACCATATCGCTCAAAATCATGCCGAGGACCGGCACCAGCAGAGCAAGCGCCGGAATGCTCAGCACGCGCGCAGCAAAAAATCCGCTCGCTGCCACCGGCAGGAAGCCGGGTGCGTGCGGAAGCAGCCGCGCGGCCACATTCAGGGCAATCAAAAAGGCTACCAGCAGCAAATCCATCCAGAGATTCGCGCGTTTATCGGTCGGCTGCATCGGCTCGGTCCTTTGCCTGTCGAGCGCAACCCTTACCATGTCTGGGGTCATGATTGCTATCGTCTGATTAGCTGGCCGCCTCTCGGCATTCCGCCCAGTCGCTAACGATGCGTGCCATCTGATCGAGCCCGTCGGTGAGCGCGGCGGGCCCGGGCTGCAGAATCAGCGTCGATTTGATTTCACGCAGCCAGCCGGTCGCGACGGCGGGAACTTCGGCAAAGCCCGGCCGGGCGGTGACCTTTCTCGGCACGAATTTTTTACCGCACCACGACCCAACGATGACGTCAGGCCGGGCGGCGATCACCTCATCAGGCGATACGATCCGATCCTTGGCATTTTTGCGTGCGGCGAGTTGCGGAAACACATCGACGCCGCCGGCGGCCTCAATCAGCTCCGACACCCAGGCAATGCCGGAAATCATCGGCTCATCCCACTCCTCAAAGTAGATGCGAGGACGGCGCGCAAGGTGTAGCGAACGTTCATGAACCTCGTCGATATGGCGGGCGAGGGAACTCGCAAGCAGTTCGGCTTTCCGTGTCGCGCCGACGATGGCACCGAGCGTGCGGATCATGTCGAATATGCCGGCGATGTCGCGCTGATTGAATGCATGTACGGAAACATTTTTGCGGATTAGTTCGGCGACGATGTCAGCCTGCAAGTCGGAAAACGTAAGCACCAGATCCGGCTTCAAATCGAGAATCTTCGGCACGTCGGCCGAAATAAAAGCCGAGACGCGCGGTTTCTCGCGCCGCACCTGCGATGGCCGCACGGCATAGCCGGAAACGCCGACAATACGGCGGTCTTCGCCCAGCAGATAAAGAGTCTCGACCGTTTCTTCGGTCAGGCAGACGATTCGCTCCGGAGGAAACATTCCTCAGGCAAGCACATCGGTCCGCACGTCGTCGAGTAGCTCGACGCCGCCGGTTTCAACGACCCTTCCGGAGTCGAGGCGCACAACGCGGCTGGCAACACGTTTTATTTCGGCTGCGTTGTGGCTGACATAGATCAAGGGCACACGCGCCTCGTCGCCCAGGCGCTCAAGGTAGGGGAGTATGTCGCGCTTGCGGGCCACGTCGAGCGAAGCCAGGGGCTCGTCCAGCAACAGCAGGCGCGGCTGCATGAGAAGTGCGCGGCCGACGGCGACGCGCTGGCGTTCGCCGCCTGATAACTTGCCCGGCCGGCGGTCAAGCAAATGACCGATGTCGAGCAATTCAATCACACGGCTGAATTGTTTGGGGTCTCGGACGTGGCCGCTGATCCAGCGTGCATAGTCCAGATTTCGTCTCACCGAGAAGTGCGGAAACAGCCGGCCTTCCTGAAAGACGTAGCCGATGCGCCGCCGCCAGGCAGGAACATTGATGCCGCCGCCACTGTCAAACAGGACATCGCCATTGAGATCGATGCGGCCACGTTGCGGTTTCAGCAGTCCGGCTATCATATTGATGACGCTGGTCTTGCCGGCGCCGGACGGGCCAAATAACGCCGTTGCCGCCGCGTCGCTGGTGAACGAGACATCCACCGAAAACTCGCCGAGCTGCTTTTCCACATGGACAGCAAGCATCGTCAGCTCCCGTGCAGCCTTGCAGCAGCGCGGCGCGCGAACCACTCCGAGGCAAGAAGCGCGGCAAACGAGATCATGATTGCCACAATGACAAGATTGAGCGCAGCGGCATCGCCTCCTGGCACCTGCGTGAGCGTGTAGATCGCCGCAGAGATCGTCTGGGTCTCGCCGGGAATGTTGGATACGAACGTAATGGTCGCGCCGAACTCGCCGAGCGCGCGCGCGAAAGCCAGCGTCATGCCCGCGATGATGCCGGGCAAAGCCAGCGGCAACGTCACGGTCGCGAAGGTCCAGACAGGGCTGGCGCCAAGTGTCGCCGCCGCATGTTCAAGCCGCTGGTCGACAGCCTCGATCGACAGTCGTATCGGCGCGCACCATCAGCGGAAACGCCATCACACCGCAGGCGAGTGCAGCGCCGGTCCAGCGAAACGAGAATACAATGCCGAAATAGTCGGCCAAAAACGCCCCGACCGGCGCTTTGCGGCCGAAGGTGATGAGCAGGAGATAGCCCGTCACCACCGGCGGAAGCACCAGCGGCAAATGGACAAGAGCATCGAGCGCCGATTTGCCCCAGAACGACGCGCGAGCCAATACGGTGGCGATTGCGATGCCAAACGGCAAAGCAATCAATGTCGACACCACAGCAACACGCAGCGAGAGTGCGATCGCGGTCCAATCCTGGGATGATAGTTCGAACACGCTCCGGCGACCGCTTACGACACTGGCCTGATCAGAAAGCTGAAGCCGTATTTTTCGAAGATTGTTTTGGCTGCCGCAGACCGCAGGAAATGCAGATATTGCGGGACGCTTTGCTTTGTCGTGGTCGCGATTGCTGCGACTGCATAAGTCACCGGTGGATAAGAGCCGTCAGGAAATGCGCCGATGACTTTCACCTTGGGTTCAACCTTTGCGTCCGTTTCGTACACGACGCCGATCGGTGTTTCATCGCGCGCGACGAAAGCAAGCGTCGCCCGGACATTCTCCGCCTGCGCAAGTTTCGGCGCAGCTGCCGCCCAGGCATCCAATTTCTCAAGCGCGGCTTTGGCATAGCGTCCAGCCGGAACCGCGTTGACGTCGGCGACCGCAATGCGGCCCGAACCCGCAAGTTTCGCAATGTCGAAGCCCTGGCCGATGGTCACACTGGTGATCTTCGAATCTGCGGGTGCGATCAATACCAACTTGTTGCCGAGTAAGTTGACGCGGGTATCCGGCTTGATGAGCTTGCGTTCGCCGACATAGTCCATCCACTGCAGATCCGCCGAAATAAACATGTCAGCCGGCGCGCCCTGTTCGACCTGTTTGGCGAGCGCCGAGCTTGCGGCATAACTCGCTGTCACCTTGACGCCGGTCGCTTTCGTAAACGCGGCGTTCGCATCGTCGAGTGCATTCTTCAGCGATGCGGCCGCGAAGACGGTAATCTGCTCCTGAGCAACCAACGGCTGCGGCGCGCCCGCAAGGACGGCCAGGAAGCCGGCAAAGGCGATAAGTCTCACGAACATGGCGGTTCTCCTCGGCGCGAGACGCCGACTGGGCCTAGAGCCGATTGAATTCGGAACCGCCGTTCCGGGTGAAGGCAGCGCACGCACGGTGTGCCGCTGAGAACCGAGCCTAGCAAGTCCCGCCGAGGGCGGTAAAGTCCGCGTCGGGTGCATGGAGCGAGCGCGGACGTGGCATCGATAGAAGGCGAATTTGACTACATTATCGCGGGCGCAGGCTCCGCCGGTTGCGTGTTGGCCAACAGGTTGTCCGCCAACCCCGCCAATCGCGTGCTGTTGCTGGAGGCCGGCGGCAACGACAACTGGATCTGGTTTCACATTCCGGTGGGCTATCTCTTTGCGATCGGGAACCCGCGCGCCGACTGGCTGCTCAAGACCGAAGCGCAGCCGGGATTGAATGGGCGCAGCCTGAACTATCCGCGCGGCAAGGTGGTGGGCGGCTCCTCGGCGATTAACGGAATGATCTACATGCTTGGCCAGTCGGCCGACTACGATCATTGGCGTCAACTTGGCTTGCCCGGATGGTCGTGGGAGGACGTACGGCCCTATTTCCGCAAGCACGTCGATCATTTCCTGAAAAGCGATCATCACGCGGCCGGCGGGGAATGGCGCGTCGAATATCCGCGCTTGAGCTGGGAAATTCTCGACGCCTTCCGGGAGGCGGCGAATCAATACGGCATTCCGACCGTCGATGACTTCAACACCGGTGATAACGAAGGCATCTGTTATTTCCACGTCAACCAGAAGCGTGGCCGGCGCTGGTCGGCGGCGCGCGGTTTCCTCAAGCCGGTTTTGCATCGGCAAAATCTTCAGCTTGAGACCGGCTGCCTTGTCGAAGGAGTGGAGCTGACGGGCAAGCGCGTCACTGGAGTCCGGTGGCGGCAAAATGGCGAGCAGCGCATGGCGCGCAGCCGTGGCGAAGTGATCCTGGCCGCAGGCGCCATTGGCTCGCCGCACATCCTGATGCTGTCGGGAATTGGTCCGGCTGCGCAGTTGTCGAAATTTGGCATTCCGGTCACGCTCGACAAACCGGGGGTCGGCGCCAATCTGCACGACCACTTGCAGTTGCGCATGATCTACAAGGTGTCGGGCGTGGAAACGCTCAACGAGACCTATGCGTCGGTATTCAATCGTGTCGGAATGGGATTGAACTACGCGTTCCGCCGACGGGGGCCGATGACGATGGCGCCGTCGCAGCTCGGCGCCTTTACCAGGTCGGACTCGACGCAGGATCGCGCCAACATTCAGTATCACGTGCAGCCGCTGTCGCTCGACAAGTTCGGCGAGCCCCTGCACCCATTTCCGGCCTTTACCGCGAGCGTGACCAATATCCGTCCAACCAGCCGCGGCGCGCTCACGCTCAAGTCAGCCGATCCAGCCGCGGCGCCGGCGATCAGTCCAAATTATCTGTCGACGCCGGAAGACCGGCAGGTCGCGGCGGATTCGATCCGGGTCACCCGTGGGATCGTTCGGCAACCTGCGCTCCAGAAATACGCACCCGTGGAGTATCTCCCCGGCGATTCGACACGTGATGACGACGAGATTGGCCTGATAAAGGCGGCAGGTGATATCGGGACCACGATTTTCCATCCCGTCGGCACGGCCCGGATGGGCCGGGATGACGACACACGGGCGGTCGTCGATGCCCGGCTTCGTGTCATCGGCATGGAAAGACTGCGGGTTGTCGATGCCGCGATTATGCCGTCGATCACGTCCGGCAACACCAATTCACCGACAATGATGATTGCGGAAAAAGGCTCGGCGATGATTTTGGAGGATCAAAAACGTCTATAATCAGCTGCGGATCAATGGAGGGGTGTCATGAATGTCGTGGACAGAATCAAGGGGATCCTGCTGCAGCCAAAGTCGGAATGGGCAAAGATCGATACCGAGCCGGGCGACGCCGGCTATCTTCTTTCTAATTACGTTGCAATTCTGGCTGCCATTGCGCCAATTTGCACTTTTATCGGCACATCGATCATCGGCGTCGGGGGCGAACGTATTGGAATTGGCCTCGGGCTCGTTCGTGCCGTCGTTGTTTACGGTTTGACTCTGATAGGCTTTTTCGTGGTGGGCTACATCATCGATTTCCTCGCCGGCACATTCGGGGCCCGCAGGAATCTCGCAAGCGCCATGAAAGTATCGGCCTATGCACCGACCGCGGCCTGGCTTGCCGGCGTGTTCAATATTCTTCCGGTGCTGAGCTTTCTATCGATCCTTGGCCTTTACAGCTTGTACCTGCTTTACGCCGGCATCGGTGCACTGATGAGGCCGGCATCCAACAACGCTCTGATCTACACGATTGCTGTGATCATCTGCGCGATCATTGTCTGGGTTATTATCCTTGCTATCCCAGTCATGCTGTTCGGAATAGGAACGATGATGTAATGACGGCTCAGGGCAGCGCCTTGAGGTGTCGGATCGGGCGGCCGGGGGCGATCGCTTGCGCCGCCGCAACGATCGCATTCGCATCGATTCCATAGTGGCGGTAAAGATCGGCCAATGAGCCGGTCTGGCCGAAATGCTCGACGCCAAGCGGGCGCACGCGATGGCCGGCGACCGCGCCGAGCCAGGCCAGTGTCGCCGGATGTCCGTCGAGCACGCTGACAATCCCGCAATGCGTCGGCACGTCGGTGAGTAGGCGTTCGATGTGTGAACGCGCATGAACAAGGCCACGTTCGCGGGCGCGTTGCGCGGCGGTCCAGCCGGCATTGAGACGATCGGCAGACGTGATCGCCAGCAGGCCGACATCGCGACGGTCTTCCGCCATCAGGCCTACAGCCTCGATCGCCTCCGGCGCGACCGCACCCGTATAGGCGACGACGACCTGACAATTCGGGCCAGGCTTGCGGTGCCAATAGGCGCCGTCAACGATCTGCTGCTGCAGTTCGGTTGTCATTTGCCGCTTGATCTGCTCGATCGGGCGGGTCGAGAGGCGCAGGTAAACTGAGCCGCCGGTTTCATCGCGCAGCCAGTTGCGCTCCGATGGGGCTGCGTCGCCGTCTTTCTGAATGTAAGTGAAGGCCCACCGCAGGATGGCGGCGAGTTCGTCGACATAGGCGGGCTCGAAGCTGGCGAGCCCGTCCTGCGCGAGCCCGATCAAGGGCTCGGCAATTGACTGGTGCGCGCCGCCTTCGCCGGCAAGCGTTATACCGGACGGCGTTGCGACAACAATGAAGCGTGCATCCTGGTAACAGGCGTAATTGAGCGCATCGAGGCCGCGCGCGATGAAGGGGTCGTACAGCGTTCCGATCGGCAGCAGCCGTTCACCGTTGATTGTGTGTGACAGGCCGAGTGCGGACAGCAGGATGAACAGGTTCATCTCGGCGATGCCGAGCTCGATATGCTGGCCTTTCGGTGAAAATTCCCAGTTAAACGTCGAGGGGATCTGCTCCCGCTTGAACGTATCGGCCATCGCCTGACGGGCGAACAGGCCGCGCCGGTTCACCCACGGGCCGAGATTGGTCGAAACCGTGACGTCCGGCGACGTCGTGACGATGTGACGTGCAAATTCGCTGTCGCTGCGCCCGACTTCATTAAGGATGGCGCCGAAGCCGGTCTGCGTGGACATGACGGACTGAATGGTCACGGCGAGGCTGTCCGGCACGTCGACGGCTGGTGCGGTGAGACGCCGCGGACTTCCCGTTGCGATCGGCACGCGCGCAAGAAAAGACTGGATCTGGTTGGCCGCCGGCTGCAGTCCTTCGAACTTGTCCCATTCGTGACCTGGCCGCACGCCCATGGCCTGGCGGAACGTTTCCATCTGCTGCGGGGTCATCAACCCGGCGTGGTTGTCCTTGTGGCCGGCGAAGGGCAGTCCAAATCCTTTGACGGTGTAGCAGATAAAGCAGGTCGGCTTTTCCGGATCGGCATTGTGGAAGGCATCGAGAACCGACGGCAGGTCGTGGCCGCCGAGATTGTTCATCAGGGCGGCGAGCTCGTCGTCACTGCGCTTTTCGATCAGTTTGCTGACGTCGCCCTGGTCGCCAATCTCGTCGTTCAAGCGCTTGCGCCAGGCCGCGCCGCCCGCAAACACCAGCGCGGAATAGAGTTGGTTCGGGCAGTTGTCGATCCAGCGTCGCAATGTCTCGCCGCCGGGCTCCTTGAAGGCCGCCTGCTGCAGCGAGCCGTATTTGACGATGGCAACGTTCCAGCCGAAATTTTTGAACAGTTGCTCGTAGCGCTCCCACAGCCCCTCGCGCACGACGGCGTCGAGGCTCTGACGGTTGTAATCGATGATCCACCAGCAATTGCGCAGGCCCTGCTTCCAGCCTTCGAGCAAAGCCTCGAAGATGTTGCCTTCGTCAAGCTCGGCGTCGCCGACCAGCGCAACCATGCGTCCTTCCGGCCGTCGCGAGGCCCCAGCCGTGCGCGCGCACATAGTCCTGCGTAAGCGAGGAAAACAAAGTCTGCGCGACGCCGAGGCCGACCGAGCCGGTCGAGAAGTCGACGTCGTCGGCGTCCTTGGTGCGCGAAGGATAGCTTTGCGCGCCCTTGTAGCCGCGGAAACGCCTCCAGGCGTTCGCGTGATCTGCTTGCCGAGCAGATATTGGATGGCGTGGAAGATCGGGCTGGCGTGCGGCTTGACCGCGACGCGGTCCTGCGGCCGCAGCACGTCGAAATAAAGCGCGGTCATGATGGTGGCGAGCGAGGCGCACGAGGCCTGATGGCCGCCGACCTTCAGGCCGTCGTCGTTCTCGCGCAGGTGATTGGCGTTGTGGATCATCCAGCTCGCCAGCCAGAGCACCTTGCGCTCAAGAGCGGCAAGCATTTCCAGGTCGGCGCGCTTGTTCGGGCTACTCGTGCTCTTGGACATCGGAAATAGGTCGTTGCGCGACGGTTATTTGCGGTTGTCGTTGGCGATGCTGGTCTTTTTGTCTGGCGCTTCGAGCACGCCTTTGCAGGCCGGAGGCAGGTCGGCGAGCATGGTCTGTCGCCCCGGCGGCCCCGGCTTTCTCGGCGGAATGACTTTGGCGGAGAACCAGTAATCCAGTTCCTTGTCGCTGCATCCGTCGCCGCCTGGCACCGGCGGCTGCGCCTTGCATTGCGGAGAGTCGGCCGGGCATCTCAGCCGCACATGGATGTGGTCGTGATGGCCGTACCAGGGCCGCACCTTCGCCATCCAGGCATGCGGCTGCTTGCCTTCCACGCGGCACAGCTCCTTCTTGATCGCGGCATTGACGAGCACGCGCTCTACCTCGGGCTGCTGTGCGGCCGTCTTGATGAAGGCAATGTAATCCGGAGTCCACGTTTGCGGATTGAGACGTTTCCAGTCCGCGGCGACCAGGTTGCTGGCAGGAATCGTTTCACGTTCTTCTTTGCTCAGCACGTGGTCCGGCATCGGCATGAACCAGATGTCGACGTCGAGCCCGGTCTGATGACTCGAATGGTCCGATACCGTGGGGCCGCCGCGCGGCTGCGCCATGTCGCCGACGAGGATGCCGTTCCAGCCGGTCGCCTTGGCGGCGTGCGGCGCGAATTTCTCGAGGAAGTGGACGAGGCTCGGGTGCCCCCAATTGCGGTTGCGCGACAGCCGCATCACCTGCCAATTCGGCCCGTTGATCGGCAATTCGACGCCGCCCGGAAGGCAGCCGCGCGGGTAGTAGCCGATCGCCATGGACTTGCCGAGCGACGGCAGCGCCTTGGCTCCAAACAATAGCTTCGCCGGTACTGCTTTTTCGCTGGCCTTTTCGGTCATTGGCGGCTTCGCCGGCGGCAGTGGCGCGCTGGCAGTTGGCGTCTGCGCAGCCGCAATCCGCGCCGCAGCAAGAATTCCGACCGCAATGAGCAGCAGTCCCGACAGGGCCGCGATCCGGGTGCGCATGGCACCGATTTAGCGGCTTCGGCGCCGCCTGTCAGGTCAATTCAATGTTTGCCATGCCCGGTTCCCCCGGACTTGCGGTCTATCGGCCGGAATTTGAAGAAAACGAAAGAAATTACGTGCACCCGCCCGGCTAAACGTCGACTTTTAGGGCGGCGATGAATGCCTCCTGCGGGATGTCGACCTTGCCGAATTGCCGCATACGCTTTTTGCCTTCTTTCTGCTTATCGAGCAGCTTGCGCTTGCGCGTGGCGTCGCCGCCGTAGCACTTGGCGGTCACGTCCTTGCGGAAGGCGCGCACCGTCTCGCGTGCGATAATCTTGCCACCGATCGCGGCCTGGATCGGCACCTGGAACATGTGCGGTGGAATGAGCTCCTTGAGCTTCTCCGCCATGGCGCGGCCGCGGCTTTCCGCGCGCGTCTTGTGCACCAGCATCGCCAGTGCATCGACTGGATCTCCGTTGACAAGCATCTGCAGCTTCACCAGGTCCGCCGGCCGGTAGTCGGTGAGGTGGTAATCGAATGAGGCGTAGCCGCGCGAAACCGATTTGAGCCGGTCGTAGAAGTCGAACACAACCTCGTTGAGCGGCAGGTTATATTTCACCATCGCGCGGTTGCCGACGTAGGTGAGTTCCTTCTGCTCGCCGCGCCGGTCCTGGCAGAGCTTGAGCACCGATCCGAGATATTCGTCGGGCGTCAGGATCGTCGCCTCGATCCAGGGTTCCTGCATCTCCTCGATGTGATTTGGATCCGGCATGTCGACCGGATTGTGAATCTCAAGCTCTTTGCCGGTGGTCAGTTTGATCTTGTAGATGACCGATGGTGCGGTCGCGATCAGATCAAGGTCGAATTCGCGCGACAGTCTCTCCTGGATGATTTCCAGATGTAGCAGCCCGAGAAAGCCGCAACGGAAACCAAAGCCGAGCGCGGCCGACGTTTCCATCTCGTAGGTGAAGCTTGCATCGTTCAGGCGCAGCTTGCCCATCGCCGCGCGCAGGTCCTCAAACTGCGCGGCGTCCACGGGAAACAGGCCGCAGAACACCACAGGCACGGCGGGGCGGAAGCCGGGCAGGGGCTTGTCGACTGGTTTGCGATCGTCGGTGATGGTGTCGCCGACACGCGTGTCCGCCACCTCCTTGATCGAGGCGGTGAGCATGCCGATCTCGCCGGGGCCAAGTTCGTCCACCGGCGTGAGCTTGGGCGTGAACACGCCGGTGCGATCCACATCGTAGGCAGCATTCGTGCCCATCATGCGGATGCGCTGGCCCTTTTTCAGCACGCCGTCGACGATGCGCACCAGCACGACCACGCCGAGATAAACGTCGTACCAGCTGTCGACCAGCAACGCCTTCAACGTGGCATCGCGGTCGCCTTTCGGCGGCGGCAGGCGCGTGACGATCGCTTCCAGAACTTCGGGGACGTTCAGTCCGGTCTTGGCCGAAATCTCAATGGCGTTCGATGCATCGAGACCGATGACGTCCTCGATCTGCTGCTTGACCTTGGCCGGCTCGGCCGCAGGCAGGTCCACTTTATTGAGCACCGGCACGATCTCGTGACCATTGTCGATTGCCTGGTAGACGTTCGCCAGTGTCTGCGCCTCGACGCCCTGACTGGCATCGACCACGAGGAGCGATCCCTCGCAGGCGGCAAGCGACCGGTTGACCTCATAGGCAAAGTCGACGTGGCCCGGGGTATCGATCAGATTGAATATGTAGTCGTTGCCGTCCCGCGCCTTGTATTTGAGGCGGACGGTCTGCGCCTTGATGGTAATGCCGCGCTCGCGCTCGATATCCATGGAATCGAGCACCTGCTCCTTCATTTCGCGCTCTTCCAGGCCGCCGGTGAGCTGAATCAGCCGATCGGCAAGCGTCGACTTGCCATGGTCGATATGCGCAACGATAGAGAAGTTGCGGATATTCTGGATTGGAGAGGCCGTCATGGCGCGGCAGATAACACCCGGTTGGGGCGCCTTCAAGTTGGGATTGGGACGCGATGCTCTCCAAACAAGATGGCCGGGACAAAGCCCGGCCACCACACCGTCGAATTTGGCCAGCGCTCAATACCGGTAGTGGTCGCTCTTGAACGGGCCGTCCTTCGGCACGCCGATATAATCCGACTGATCGTCACGCAGCTTGGTGAGGGTCACGCCGATCTTTTCCAGGTGCAGGCGCGCGACTTTCTCGTCGAGCTTTTTCGGCAGCGTGTAGACCTTCTTTTCGTAGGCCTTCGGGTTGGTCCACAACTCGATCTGGGCCAGCGTCTGGTTCGTGAAGGACGACGACATCACGAAGCTGGGATGACCCATCGCGTTGCCGAGGTTCACCAGACGGCCTTCCGACAGCAGGATGATGCGCCGGCCTGACGGAAATTCGATCTCGTCCACCTGCGGCTTGATGTTGTTCCACTTGAAGTTCTTCAGGCCCGCCACCTGGATCTCGTTGTCGAAGTGGCCGATGTTGCAGACGATGGCGCGATCCTTCATGGCGCGCATGTGTTCGATCGTGATGACGTCCTTGTTGCCGGTCGCGGTCACGAAGATGTCGGCGCGCGGCGCCGCGTCTTCCATCGTGACGACCTCGTAGCCCTCCATCGCCGCCTGCAGCGCACAGATCGGATCGATCTCCGATACCATCACGCGGCAGCCGGCCTGGCGCAACGAGGCAGCCGAGCCTTTGCCGACATCGCCGAAGCCCGCGACCATGGCGATCTTGCCGGCCATCATCACGTCTGTGCCGCGGCGGATGCCGTCGACCAGCGACTCGCGGCAGCCATAGAGATTGTCGAACTTCGACTTGGTGACGGAGTCGTTCACGTTGATTGCAGGGAAGAGCAGGCTGCCCTTCTTCTGCATCTCGTAAAGCCGATGCACGCCGGTGGTGGTTTCTTCCGAGACGCCTTTGATCGATTTCGCGATCTCGCCGAACCAGCCCTTCGGCTTTTCCTTCAGGGTCTTCTTGATCAGCGCGAAGAGGATTTCCTCTTCCTCCGACGTTGCCTTGTCGAGGAATGCGGTGTCGCCGCCTTCCGCGCGCACGCCGAGGTGCACGAACAAAGTCGCATCGCCGCCGTCATCCAGGATCATGTTGGGATAGCCGCCGCCATGCCACTCGAACAGCTTGCGGGTGTAGTCCCAGTATTCTTTCAGCGTTTCACCCTTGACGGCGAACACCGGTATGCCGACGGCTGCAACTGCTGCCGCGGCGTGATCCTGCGTCGAATAGATGTTGCACGAGACCCAGCGCACGTCGGCGCCGAGCGCCTTCAGCGTCTCGATCAGCACCGCGGTCTGGATCGTCATGTGCAGCGAGCCGGCGATGCGCGCGCCTTTGAGCGGCTGCTTCGAGCCGTACTCCTCGCGTGTTGCCATCAGGCCGGGCATTTCGGTCTCCGCGATGGAGATTTCCTTCCGGCCGAAATCGGCGAGGCCAATGTCTTTGACGATGTATTCGGACGCTACTTTCGCGCTCATGACAGTTCCTGGCTGATAGGGATTGCTTGGCTGGGCGTGCCTATAACAGCCCGCCGCCGACGCCGCAATGAATATATAAAGAATTCTTTATGTAGCTTAGGAGACCGGAAAATGCCGGGGTTCCGGCACTTCCGGCCTGGCCGCTAGTGATAGAGCTGAAGCTCGGGCCGCGGATCGGGCTCGAAGCCGTCTTTGTTGGGCATCACCACCTTCGGCAGCGTCTTCGCATCCATCGTCTCGGTCGGCTTGATGATCTTGGCCTCCGACAGGATGTAGGCGACGACGCTATAGACGTCGTCGTCGCTTAGCGATCCGGCGCGTTGAACGGCATGGCGCGCTTGACGTAGTCGAACAGCGTCGTGGCATAGGGCCAGTAGCTCTCGACGGTCTTGACCGGCGCCTTGCTCGCAAGCGTGCCGCGGCCGCCGATCAGCTTGTCGCCGCCGATGCCCTGGCGGGATTGCCCTCGAGCTTGTCGCCATGACAGGCGGCGCAACTTCCGCGTAGATTTGTGCGCCCTTGGTGGCGTTGCCGCTGCCCGGCGGCAGGCCGCGCCCATCCGGCGGGATCGAGAAGAACTTGGCGAGCTCCTCCGGCGTTGCCGGCGTGCCGAAGCCAAAGCGCTAGCGACCTGCGCGAGGCCGCTTGCGTGAATGCGACCGCGCCGATCAGTGCAGCCGCATGAATCGATTTTACGCATGGACATTGGTCACGCTCCCATCGGCTGCGACGCCCAGCTCTGGATGGCATTGAGGTGGTAGATCGAGCCGAACGGCCCGTTCGAGCCGCGGATCGCGATCAGTTGCTTTGAGCGTCGGCTGAATGTAGCCGGTCTCGTCGGTGCAGCGGCTTTGCAGGACGGCCGGCTTGCCGTCCCAGATCCAGGGGAAGCGGAAGCGCACCGTGCAGATCGGCTCCGGCACCGGATTCGATGCGCGCCGGCATCCAGGTCTTGCCGCCGTCGACCGAGACATCGACCGATTGCACGCGGCCGCGCCCGTCCAAGCAAAGCCGCTGATCTTGTAGAAGCCCGGGCCCGGCAGCTTCATCTCGCCGGACGGGAACGTGATGACCGACTTCGCCTCCATGTCGAAGCTGAACTGGCGCGCTTTGCCGTTGGCAGCAGATCGGTGTATTTCGATGTCTCCTCGCGCGTCATGAACGGCTTGTCGCTCACTTCGAGCCGCCGCAGCCATTTGATATGCGTGTTGCCCTCGTAGCCCGGGCAACATCAGCCGCAGCGGATAGCCTTGCTCGGGCCGGATCGCCTCGCCGTTCTGCCCATAGGCCATGATCGCGTCCTTGAGCATCTTCTCCATCGGGATGCTGCGCGTCATCACGGCGGCATCGGCGCCTTCGGCCAGCACCCAGGCGCCGCCGTCCTTCAGACCGACTTCGCGCGCGATGGTCGAGAACTGCACGCCGGTCCATTCCGACGTGCTGAGCAGCCGTGCGTGCCTTGCACGGTCTTCAGCGTCGGCTTGTTCCACTCGGTCAGGCCGTTGCCGGAGCATTCGATGAAATGCTTGCGCGACACCGACGGAAACCGCTTGAGGTCGGCCATCGTGAATTTCCGCGGCTCCATCGACCATGCCGTGCACATAACAGCATGTGTCTCGCCGGATCGATCGTCGGGATGCCGCCGTGATGGCGCTCGAAGTGCAGGCCCGACGGCGTGAGATTGCCCAGCTCTTGTCGAGCGGCGTCATGCTCCACGACGTGTTTTCGTTGGCAGTCGGAAAGCGCACGCGCACCTCGGTCTCGAATTGCGAGCGCGAGCCATAGCCGCCGTCGGCAGCGACCGCACGCCCTGCTCCTTGGTCGGATCGGCCGGCACGTCGAAGTGATATGCGCCGGCCGGCGCCTGCTGCGCGGCGGCTGATCCGGCGAGCAGCGCAGCTGCCGCAGCGCCGGCACTCGAGCCGGCCGCAAACAGAAAGTTGCGCCGGTTGGCACGCGGTGCACGGGACGGAAACATGCCGTCCTTGCAGTCGCATTCTTCTTCAGTGGCACGCTGCGAAAGATAACGGGCTTCGGCAGCGATCATGTCGTCGATGATGCGCTGCGTTCGATTGTCGATGGTGGGGATGGGGATTGTGCTCAAGGACTCCTCCTTGGATTACGGGGCAGCTCGTCGATCGTGCCCGTGCCTTAACTTTAGGCACGCGTGCCCTTGGGAGGAAAGTTGTTTTCTTTGAGAGCGAATTTGGCGGTTTATGCCACTACGTGCGAGTGCAGCTGAGAATATCTTTTCGGGACTTCTGGACGGCAGTGCAGTCGTCAGTCCTCTTCGCCGAACCGCCTTCGACCAGCTTGCACAGCGTTTCGACCGCCTTCGCGGCGTCTTTGCCGATCGCCTTGATCGTGATGGAAATCCCAGGGCCGGCCGCCAGCATCATCAATCCCATGATCGAAGTTCCGCCGACTGTTTCGTGGCCGCGGGTCACGGTAATGGCGGCATCAAATTGTTCGGCGGTCTGCACGAATTTCGCGGACGCGCGGGCGTGCAATCCCTTCTTGTTGACGATCTCCACCTCGCGCGAGACAGGAGTTCTCGTCCGCTGAAGCGCGGGGAGATCATTTTCCGTTGAGGACGCGGCTGGCGATCGTACAGTATTTGCGGCCGGCTTCCTGGGCGGCGGCAACCGCATCCTGCAGTGGGCTGATCTCGCGGATTTTGGCGAGCTTGATCAGCATGGGTAGGTTGATACCGGCCAACACCTCGACCTTCGGCTGGCTCATCACCGAAATGGCGAGGTTGGATGGCGTGCCCCCGAACATGTCGGTCAGGATCGCGACGCCTTCGCCGCTATCCACCCGTTTCACCGCCTCAAGAATGTTCTTGCGGCACTGCTCAACGTCGTCGTCGGGCCCAATCGTAATCGCCTCAATCTGGCGCTGAGGGCCGACCACATGCTCCAGCGCTGAGCGGAACTCGATGGCGAGCCGCCCGTGGGTAACTAATACGAGGCCGATCATCCCTGGCTCCTCGCGGGCGCTACGCTGCACCGCACGATAGGGCGCGCATTCACGCCCATCTGAAGCCCCATTGCAAGGGCTCGGCACGCTATATAGGTGTTCTGCTGCACTGCGGAAAGGTGGGGCCAAGATGGGCTCGGGGCGTACGTTTTTGGACGGTGCGCGATCCTAGGCCCTGTATGGTTAATTTTCTCAGTCTGCTCGGGGAGCCGGGGGTAGCCCAGATTTCCGCGACAGGTCAATTGCCTGCGGAGGATGTCCTTAAGGCCGCCAACACCAGGGGTAGGGGGGCCATTCCTGCTGCGACGGCAAGTCGCGCAACCGTTAGTCCTTCTATCGAAGTAGTCGTAGCGCCGGCTGCAGGAAGTCGCGTGGCATCCGCCGCAGCAAGGTCGACCACCAAGCCAACGACAGCAATGGACTCAAACGGCAGCCTCCGAATGCCCAAACCGTGGATTTCAATAAGGCCGCTCAGCGTCTGTGCCGGCCGCACCAGCAATTGGCTCGACTGAGTAGCCACCTGAAGCCGGTCGTCTCCCACGAGGCGAGTGAACGTCAGCAGCCCTTGCGACGCGGCATTGAGGAGGTTCCACGCCAGCAAGGATTTGCCCGAGCCGGACGGCCCCCGAATGAGAACGGCCTTGGGTCCGGCGAGAACGGCCGAGGCATGAATGGTGGATTCTGCCGCCATCAGGTCGCGGGAAGGCGCACGATGAAGCGGGCGCCGAGCACCCGCGACGGCTGGCCGCCCATGCGATTTTCGACGCGGATCGTGCCGCCATGCGCCTCGACGATCTGCTTGGAGATCGACAGGCCAAGCCCGGAATTCTGACCGAAGCCCTGTTCCGGCCGGTCGGTATAAAAACGCTCGAAGATTTTATCGAGCGCTTCCGGCCGGATACCCGGCCCCTCGTCATCGACCAGGATTTCCAACTCGCCGCGCAGCCGGCGGCAGGTGATGCGCACGGTGCCTTCCGCGGCCGAGAACGAGCGGGCGTTATCGACCAGGTTGCTGACGACCTGGCCGATCCTGGAATCGTGACCCGTTATCTTGAACTCGGACAGCGGGCCGCCCTCGAACGCCAGCGTCACCTTAACATCGTCGGTGCGAACTTCGTTCGCGGCCTTGACCAGCGCGTCGAGCAATTTCGCGAGATCGATCGGAGCGGCCTCCTGGCGTTGCAGTTCCGCATCGAGCCGGCTGGCGTCGGAAATATCCGAGATGAGCCGGTCGAGACGCTTCACGTCGTGCTCGATCACGGCGAGCAGGCGCTGGCGGCTTTGTTCCGTTTTTGCAACCGGAAGCGTTTCCACGGCCGAGCGCAACGAGGTCAGCGGGTTGCGCAACTCGTGGGCCACGTCGGCCGCGAAACTCTCGATCGCCTCGATGCGGGTGTAGAGCGCGTTGGTCATGTCGCGCAAAGCGCCGGACAATTCGCCGATTTCATCGCGCCGGCGGGTGAAGTCCGGAATCTCGACGCGCGTGCGGATGCGCCGCCGGACCCGTTCCGCGCCGTCAGCCAGACGCCGCACCGGACCGGCAATCGTTCCCGCAAGCAGCATCGACAGAACGACCATGACGCCGGCTGCCACGAAAAACACTTTTACGATCGCGAGCCGCTCGGCTTCCACCATGTCGTCAATGTCGGCGCCCTGTGTCGAGAGCATCAGCGCGCCTCGGACGGCGCGGAAGCGCTGTACCGGCACAGCAACGGAGACGATCACCTCGCCGCGTTCATTCACGCGCACCATACTCGCGTGGGCGCCGTTAAGCGCCTGCGCGACTTCCTGATAACCCTTGCCGTTTTCCGGGCCGAGCTCGTTGTAGAGCGGGAGATCGCCGCGCCCGAACCAGCGCCGCAACGCGATAAACGCGCGTTCCATGAAGCCGGGTCGTTCGGCATTCGGTGGCGGAAGATCGAACCGGAGCACGTCGCCGCGGCCGTACAGATTCCGACTGTCGAGGATCAGAACTCCATCGCGATCGTAGATACGCGCGCGCGTTTTGGTCGGCGACACGAGACGCCGCAACACCGGCGCTACGCGCTCAGGGTTGATGGGAAATTCGATCCCGGACAGCGCTTCATCGGAAGGGCCGTAGCTTTCGCCGGCCTGCAATTCGAGAAGGCGCTCCGGATCGATCGTGATGAAGTCGGTCTCGACCGTCGCCGAAGCCGCGATTGCGCCGGCAATGATTTCGCTTTGCGTGAGCAGGCTTTGCACGCGCGCATCAATCAGGCCGGCGCGGAACTGCGAGAGATACAGCACGCCGGTGACGAGTGCGACCAGGCCAGCAAGGTTGAGGAAAACGATGCGGCGAGTGAGGCTCGAGAAGCTTTGCGAAACGAAGAATTGCCACGCCGAGCGTGCCATGCGCCGCAGGGCCGACTCCTGCTTTGGCTTCGGGCGCGGCGGCTCCGCGCCGGGGCTTTCGGCCTCGGCGTTCGATGCGGCGCTTTCCGTGGTTCGATCAAGCACGTCGTTCAATCCAGCCGGGTTGATCGTGATCCAATCCGATCCGGGGATTTTACCGCAAGCCGGGACTTTCCGTCAGGCCGCCCAAGCGGCTGAAACATTAAGGATTTGTCATTCCTTAAAGCGATAGCCGACACCGTAAAGCGTCTCGATCATCTCGAAGTCGTCGTCGACAACCTTGAACTTCTTGCGCAGGCGTTTGATGTGACTGTCGATCGTGCGGTCGTCGACATAGACCTGATCGTCGTAGGCCGCGTCCATCAGCGCGTTACGGCTTTTGACGACGCCGGGCCGCGTCGCCAGCGCCTGCAGGATGAGGAACTCGGTAACGGTCAGGGTGACCGGCTCGCCTTTCCAGGTGCAGGTGTGCCGTTCGGGATCCATGCGCAGCAGACCGCGCTCCAGCACCTTGGCGGAATCGACTTCCTTGGGCGGAGTGCCATCCTTCGGCGTGGACCGGCGCAAAACCGCTTTCACACGCTCCACCAGCAGGCGTTGCGAGAATGGTTTGCGGATGAAATCGTCGGCGCCCATCTTGAGCCCGAACAATTCGTCGATCTCCTCGTCCTTCGAGGTGAGGAAGATCACCGGAATATCTGTCTTCTGACGCAGGCGGCGCAGCGTTTCCATTCCGTCCATGCGCGGCATCTTGATGTCGAGGATCGCAAGATCCGGCGGCGATGTCTTGAAACCGTCGAGCGCGGAAGCGCCGTCGGTGTATGTCATGATGCGATAGCCTTCCGCTTCGAGCGCCATCGAAACAGAAGTCAGAATATTGCGGTCGTCGTCGACGAGAGCGATTGTCGGCATGAGCCCCTCTAGAGCGTGACGTCCCGCGCGTTTTGAAGCCTATAAACGGGGTCCGAAATGTGGCCTCTTTGCAACAACTATGTGATTCGGTAGCGATTTCAAGCCCAAGAGAGCAAAACTCGTTTTGCAGGCCTGCAATCGTTAATTCTATGGTCTGGCAATGACGCCCGATAAGACCTTCGACGCTCGTTTGGCAGCCAAGAAGCTGTTGCGTGAAGCACGCTCTGGCGCGCTCGCGACCCTCATTCCGGGCTCCGGCGACCCCTTCTGTTCGCTTGTGAACGTAGCAACGACCGTTGCCGGCGCCCCGTTATTGTTGCTTTCGAATCTGGCATTGCACACCAAGAACATTCTTTCCGATGCGCGCGTGTCGCTGATGTTCGACGAGAGGAAGGCAGGTGATCCGCTCGAAGGCGCGCGTGTCATGCTTATGGGCCGCTGCAGTAAAGACGATCGATCCCACGACGTCGGCCGCCTATTTGAGGCGCCATCCGGATGCGGAAATGTACGCAAGTTTTACCGACTTTTCCTTTTATCGCATGGAGGTCGCCCGCGCGCATTTGGTGGCGGGGTTCGGCCGTATCGTCGATCTCAAGTCCGAAGACATCCTCACCGATATCGCCGATGCAAAAGCGCTTGTTGAAGCCGAAGCCGATGCCATCGCGCACATGAACACCGATCATGCCGATGCCTGCCGTCTTTATGCGACCAGGCTTCTCGGTGCCGAAGATGGGGATTGGCGATGTGTCGGCATCGATCCCGACGGTATCGAGTTGCAAAACGGGCGGGTTGCGTTGCGGCTGCCATTTCCGCGGCGCATCACCGCGCCTGGGCCATTGCGCGCCACGCTTAGAGAGCTTGCCGAGGCAGCACGGTCAAAATGACCGGCGTCGTGCCAAGCCATTAAACATCAAACGTCATATATTTGGCGGCGCGCGCAACGCATTAACTTATTGATGCAGCGCAATGCCGTTTGCCGCCAGCGCATGGCATTTTGGCTTGGCTTTAACACGGCCCCTGACTATGGTCGCGCGCCTCTGACCGAGGGGCTATACTGACGTGGTAATGAGCCGCCGGCGGGACCCAAAGACCCCGCGAGGGAATTGTTAGAGCGGCTGAGTTGGGAGGAATTTCGCGTGCAAGAGCAGGGTGTGCGGAACAGCGCCTATGGCGCTGACAAATTCGGCTTCAAAAATCTCGCCGCAGTCCACTGGAACCTGACCGAGCCGCTGCTCTATGAGCATGCCATCGCGGCGGGTGAAGCTTCGGTCGTCGCGGGCGGCGCGCTCTGCGCCGAGACCGGCCACCACACCGGCCGCAGCCCGAAGGACAAGCACACCGTCGTCGATGCGCTCACCGAGAATTCGCGTCTGGTGGGACGGCAATCGCAAGATGTCGAAGGAGAACTTCGACAATCTTCTCGCCGATTTCCTCAAGCATGCGGAAGGCAAGAAGCTTTTCGCGCAGGACCTCTACGGCGGCGCCGACCCGAAATACCGGATCAAGACGCGTATCTTCACCGAACTCGCCTGGCACTCGCTCTTTATCCGTCAGCTGCTGATCCGTCCTGATCGTGCCGATCTCGCCAAGTTTGAGCCCGAACTTACGATCCTCGATTTTCCATCATTCAAGCCGGACGCGAAGCGCCATGGCGGCCGCGAGGGCTCGGATACGATGGTTGCGATCGACTTCACGCGCAAGATCGTGCTGATCTGCGGCTCCTCTTATGCCGGCGAGATGAAGAAGTCGGTCTTCACCACGCTCAATTTCTATCTGCCGGCGCAGAACGTCGTGCCGATGCATTGCTCGGCGAACGTAAGTCACGAAGGCGAGAGCGCGCTGTTCTTCGGTCTCTCGGGCACCGGCAAGACCACGCTGTCGGCCGATCCACATCGCATTCTGATCGGCGACGACGAAACGGGCTGGGGCCCGGATGGCATCTTCAATTTCGAAGGCGGCTGCTACGCGAAAACGATCAAGCTTTCAAAGGAAGCCGAGCCGATGATCTGGGACGCCACCAACCGTTTTGGTTGCGTTTTGGAGAATGTCGTTTTCGATCCGGTCACGCGCATTCCTGATTACGATGACGGCTCCAAGACAGAGAACACGCGCTCGGCCTATCCGCTCGACTTTATTCCGAACGCGTCGCGCACGGGACGCGCCGGCTCATCCGAAGAACATCATTTTCCTGACGGCCGACGCGTACGGCGTGATGCCGCCGGTCGCGAAGCTCACGCCTACTCAGGCGATGTATCACTTCCTGTCCGGGTACACGGCGAAGGTGGCGGGTACCGAAAAAGGGCTGATAGGTGTGCAGCCGGAATTCTCGACCTGTTTCGGCGCACCGTTTCTGCCGCGGCACCCTTCGGTTTATGCGGACCTGCTGCGCGACTACATCAGCAGGCACAATGTCGACGTCTGGCTGGTGAATTCGGGCTGGACCGGCGGCAAGTATGGTGAAGGGCGGCGCATGCCGATCAAGGCGACGCGTACGCTCGTGACCGCTGCCCTCAACGGATCGCTCAAGAACGCCGATTTCCGGACCGATCCTTATTTCGGCTTCTCCGTGCCGACCTCGGTGAAGGGTGTCGAGCCGCATCTGCTGAATCCGATCAAAACCTGGAAGAACAAGGCGGAGTTCGACAAGACCGCGCGCGATCTGGTCGCTATGTTCCAGAAGAATTTTGCCAAGTTCGAAAAGCACGTCACGCCGGATATCAAGGCGGCGGCCCCCGAGGTTCGCATCGCGGCGGAATAGACCTGAACGCCATAAAATAAAAAAGGGCGGCCGCAATGGCCGCCCTTTTTCGTTTCTCGCTTTGTTAGCCGTTCGACTGCGAGAGCTGCTGGCCGATCCGGTTGAAGCGGGCTTTCTGCTCGCCGCTGAGCGATGAGTAGAAGCTCTGCAGCGCCGGCTTCACGGTCTTGGCAGCGTCGATCATGGACTGGAGGCGCTTTTCCATGGCGTCCAGCCGGCCAGGAGGCGTAAGCGGCGTATCATCCGGGCATGCCGCCTGCATGATCTCGACCGCCTTGCTGGTCGCATCCTGCAGCTTGTTCAGCTCGGCTTCCTGCGCGTCGGTCGGATTGATCGCGTCCTCGATCTTCTCGATCGGCAGGTTGGCGAGACCCGGCTTGGGCTGCTTGCAGGAATCCGCTGCTTGCGTCGCCTCGCGCGCCTCCGCATTGGCGGCGCTAGGCTTCGGCCCGAGCTCATTGAAGCGCTCCTTCTGCTCGTCGCTGAGCGACGCATAGAAGTTTTCGAGCGCCGGCCGCACCGTCTGCACGGTCTGAAGTGTTGCCTCCAGCCGTGCCGTCATTGCGTCGAGACGCCCGGGAGGCGTCAGCGGGAATGCATCCTCCGGTGGACACGAGGCTTTGAACGTCGCGGCGGCATCCTGGCTTGCCTTGCGGATCTCGCCGAGCAGGTCCTTCTGTTCCGCGTTGAGTCCGACCTTGCGTTCGATATCGGCGAACGGCCAGGCGGTGACTCCGCTGCCCGGTTGTCTGCAAAGGTCCCGAACCGCAGCGTAGTTTGGACGGGAAGCAGAGGCATAACCGGAAGACGGGCGCGGGGACGGCGCTGCATAGGCATATTCCTGGGGCGGTCCGGCCTCGCCCCAGAACACGCCGTCAAAGAAGTCGTCGTAGACATAGGCCCAGTAGCCGTCGTCGTAGCCCGCGGGCCAGAACGTGTAGTCAAAGACGTCGGAATAGGCGTAGGGCCAGAACACCGGCCCGTACCAGGCGACGAAGGCAGCCCGGTGCCCGTGCCGCCAGGCGCTATGCGCAGCGAGGTGTGCGAAGCGGTTACGCCCGCTGATGTTGGCGGCCTGCGCGGCGAATGGCGCCGCGAACCGGCCCCGCCGTGCGGCATCCTGCGTAACACGTGCGACGCCGTTGCGGCGGTTCGCGCGCTGTGCGCGCACGTTCTGTTGCGACGCATTGGGCTGCACAAGCTGTTGGCGGGTCAACGCGCGCTGTTGACGTGCATTCCGTATCTCCTCCCGTCGTTGTGCTCTTTGAGTTGCCGGAAGACGCCGCAGCTCGCGGTCTTCGCGACGCTGCAAGGTGCGTTCAGCCCGCAACTGTTGCCGCGAGTTGAGTTGTTGCTGCCGTTGCGTCTGCAGATTGGTCTTGGCCTGTGCGTTCGGGCCAGCTGTCCTGGCTTTTGCGTTCGGCGCGTTTGGCTTTGTCTGCGCGGCCGGCGCGAGTTGACGCTGGCGTTCTGCACGCAGCTGCTGTCGCTGAATGTGCCGCTCTTGCTGAACGTGCCGCTGCTGTTGCTGAACATTGCGGTTAACCACCGCAGGCGCCTGGTGGCGTTGCGGCGCGGCAAAATTTGGCCTGGGCGTGCTCGGCGCCGACGGGCGCGCGACGTGCGGCGCCGACATTTGCGGGGCTTGCGGTCTTGCAACTTGCGGCCTTGCGACTTGCGGTGGCGCGACGCGCGGCGCCGCAACTTGCGGCGCGGCGCGCGGTGCGACATGCGGCGCCGCAGGGCGCGCGACCGGGGCCGCGGGTCTGGCGGGCGCTGCCCTTGGCGCGGCGGTGTGCCGCACCGGGTGTAGCCCTTGGATCCTGTGCGGCAGCTGTCATCGGAATGGCGATGGCCAGTGCGGCGGCCAACGCCATCCGTCCAGTCAAATTCATCATTGTTCGTCCTCCACCAGCGCGGAACTTAAGTTCCATCATTCAACTGATTAAACGGACGAGAGTTCATCAACCCGGCGGTCGATCAGTGGGATGTGATCGAAGATGAATGGCTCTTAATAATGTACGTCGCCATTTGGCGGAAGTTCCGCTGCAGCTATCGGCTGAAGCCGCGCGTCCGTAGGCGTTCGATCAGCTCGGTGGTCGGGTAAGAGTCCGCGGGCAGTCCGGCTTTCAGCTGCGCTTTTTTGATGGCCACACGCGTCTTGGAGCCGACCTTGCCATCGATCTCGCCGATGTCGTCACCCTGCTGTATCAGCAGACGCTGCAGTTCCATGACCTGCTCCGGCTGCAGAACCTCGATATCGGGATCGCCCCGGTTGATCGGCGGCGCCCCCGCGAGCCGGGTTGCGAAATAAGCCACGGTCGTAACGTAGACCATGGAGGAGTTCCAACCGAGCAATGCCTGGAAATTGTCGTAAGCCAGAAACGCTGGTCCGCGGCGGCCCATGGGCAGCAGCAACGACGCCTTCACCCCATCCGCCGGCAGTGTGCCGTGCGCGGAACGCACGCCCCACGCCGTCCATTGCGAACGAGGATGCTGGATGGCCAGGTCGGCCTGATCCCAGGGCAGGTCGCGCGTCAGCCTGACTTCCTCAAGCCATGGCTCGCCGCGTTTCCAGCCAAGATTCTTCAAGAAGTTTGCCGCTGATGCGATCGTATCGGGCGTGCTCTTGACCAAGTTGCGCCGGCCGTCGCCATCGTAGTCGACGGCGTATTTGTAGTAGTCGGACGCGGTGAACTGCATGGCGCCCAGTTCGCCCGCCCAGTCGCCGCCCTGCATCTCGTCGATTGTCAGGTCGCCGCGTTGCACGATGCGCAATGCATCGAAGAGTTGCGGCCGGAAATAGTCCGGTCTCCGGCAGTCATAGGCGAGTGTCGTGATGGCCGCGAATACATTGCTTTTGCCGGTGTTCTTTCCGAAATCACTTTCCAGACCCCAGAACGCAGTGAGGATAGGCGCCGGCACGCCGAATTCCTTTTCGACCTTCGCGAATAGCGCCGCATGCTTTTGATTTGCTGCTGGCCGTTCTGCATCCGGTAGCCGGCGATCATGCGGTCGGAGAATTTCAGGAATGACTGGTTGAATACGCCCTGCGCGCGGTCTCGGTTGACGATGCGCTGTTCGAATTGAAGATAGGGCGAGGCAGCCGCGAGCACCGATGGCGAAATTCCCTGGGCGAGAGCTTCCTTCTTGAAATCCGCCACCCACTTGTCGAAGTTGGCGGTGTTGCGGCAAGTCGCTGCTTCGGCCGGCCCGATGTAAGCCGTTCCAAATGCGAGTGCAGTTAAGGCGAGTATGGCGACGCGCATGATGCCGTCCGGTGCTGGAATACTTTCAAATCGACTTTGCCCAATGCGGGGATTGGGTCAAGCGCGGCTATCACATAAATCTAGGTCGCCTAGAAGTATCGCCACCAGACGTAGACGTGGCAGATCGCGACCGAAACCACCATCATCGGGAATGCATAGAGAGTGTAAGTGATGAAGCGGAACGGAACGCCATTGCGGTCGCCGATGCCGGCGACAGTGAGGTTCGCGGAGGCGCCGATCAATGTGCCGTTGCCGCCAAGACATGCCCCGAGTGAAAGGCACCACCAAAGTGGTTCGATCTTGTCCGGGCCGCCGTAAGCGGGCGCCATGCTCTTGATTAAGGGGATCATAGTGGCGACGAATGGGATGTTGTCGACAATGGCGGACAAAAACGCGGATGCCCATAAGATTGCGTAACCCGCGTGCGCCATGTTGCCGCCCGTTGCGGCGACCAGCTTATTGGCAAGGAGATTCAGTAGGCCGCCGACCTCGACGCCATGAACGACGATGAACAAGCCAATGAAGAAGAAAATGGTAATCCATTCCACGTCGCCGAATGTCTGGTGAATGTTCTTTGCGGCCTTCTCGGAATGATGCGCCCAGTTATCAAGCAGCATCAGCACCGCCGCGCCGAACATGGCGATGGTGGCTGGCTCTAGGTGCAATGGTCTGGCCAGAACAAACGTCACCATAACGATGGCGAGCACGGCAAGCGATTGCTTGAGCAGCAGCCAATCCTCAATCGTATCCTCTGGCTTCATTTTCATGATCCTAGCTTCCGCGGTTGCGGAGGCTTTCAGATCTCTGCCCCAAAGGAAGTGGATAATGATGGCCTGTACGACCATCACAACAACGATGACGGGCGTCAGATGAAGAACGAATTCGTTGAACGACAGGCCCACCTGTGAGCCGATCAGAATATTGGGTGGGTCGCCGATCAGCGTTGCGGTGCCCCCGATATTCGAGGCGAATATCTCTGCAAACAGATAAGGATATGCCGGGACCTTGAGCGTGCTGCAAATCGCAAGCGTCACAGGAACAATAAGGAGCACGGTCGTTACGTTGTCGAGAAAGGCGGAAAGCACCGCGGTGGTTATCTGCAGTATGAACAATATGCCGGCAGGATGCGCCTTTGCCGCTTGTGCTGACCATATGGCGAGATATTGGAACATGCCTGAACGCCGTGAGATCGACACAAGGATCATCATGCCCGTCAGCAAACCGATCGTATTCCAGTCGACGCCCTTGATGGCTTCTTCCTGATCGAGCACACCAACCAGAACCATCACGCCGGCGCCCACCAGCGCGACGATCGCGCGGTTGATCTTCTCCGACATGATTACGGCGTAGGTAACGGCCAGAATGCAGGTCGAAACCCACATCGCATTCAGGCCAAAATAAATGTGAGATGTCACGTGCGCGGTCATGCCAAATTCCCCCTACCACCATTTGCGGTCAAGATGGCGCAACCGCAACTGAATCCCCTGGCAAAACTCAATCTCACGCGACGCTAAGTCAAGGCTTGGCCGCCACCTTATTTGCTTCGACGTGTCACGTACCAATAGATGGCGGGAAAAGCGATCGCCGACATTCCGAGCAACTCCATGAACAAGATCAATTGGTCTTGCTTCAGTGACCACAAATAAAAATTGCAGGCGACCCAGATGGCAGTGAAAATGATTGCGATGGCAAGTTGTGTCATTCGTACTGCATAGAAGAGAAAGATGATGCCGCACAGCGGCAAAAAGCCGCTTGAAGCCCCTAGAGATCGCGGCATTTGCATCATCAGCGTTCCGCGTGGAATGATAAAGCCGTCGCCCATTGAACGCCGGGAGGTCACATGGCCAATAATTTGCGCTTTTCAAATCCGAACACGCTCGCCAAGCCGCCGGGTTATTCCTACGTGGTGGAGGCGACCGGGCCGAACCGCCTGATCTTCATCGCCGGCCAGCTTGGGCTCGACATGGAGAACAGACTTGTAGGGGAGCCCGGAGATTTCCGTGCCCAGGCGAACAAGGCGGTTGAAAATCTCAAGCTCGCGCTTGCGGATGCCGGCGCAACACTCAAGGACGTTGTGAAAATCAATAATTATCTCGTCGATATGTCGCATATCGCGATTTTCCGCGAGGTGCGCGATGCGCACTTCAACATGTCGGCACCGCCGGCGAGCACCACAGTCGCGATCTCGCAGCTGGCGCGGCCCGGTGCCTTGTTTGAAATCGAGGCGATCGCGGTGCTGCCGGCGAAAGGGGCCAAGGCAGCCAAGGCGAAATCTTCGGTCCGCCGTGGATCTGCGAAGGCCCGCCGAAAGAAGCGAAGCTAGCAGCCGAGTAATGGGCAAAACTCCAGTCGGCCGGCGGCGTGCGAGCGCGATGCGGATACCCTGGTGGGCCTGGGCCTGGCCTGCAGGAGCTTGGCTGATTCTGCTGCTGACGCCGTTCCTGCAAGTCCGCGGGCTCGTTGCGGCAATGGCGGGTGCCGTTTTGATCGCGACTGTTTTTGCGGCCGTGTATCACGCCGAGGTGGTTGCGCATCGCACGGGCGAGCCGTTTGGCACGCTCGTGCTGGCGGTCGCGGTGACAGTGATCGAGGTGGCGCTGATCGTGTCCGTGATGATTGCGGTTCCGACGGGAAAGGCGGGCTTGGCCCGCGACACCGTGTTCGCCGCGGTTATGATCGTGTGCAACGGGATTGTCGGGCTATGCCTGCTGTGGGGCGGCGCCCGTCATCACGAACAGGGATTTCAGGTCCACGGGGCGAGTGCTGCATTGGCCGTACTGGCGGCGCTCACGATCCTCACGCTTATTCTGCCGAACGTCGCAACAACTGCGCCAGGGCCGTATTTCAGCACGTCCCAACTCATCTTTGCCGGAGTCATCTCGCTGCTGCTTTATGGCTCTTTCGTATTCGTTCAGACCGTACGCCACCGCGACTATTTCCTTCCGATCGAAGGCCGGCGACGATGAGGCGCACGCGGCGCCGCCTTCCGATCGCGACCGCTCTCGTGAGTGCCGGCATCCTGCTCGCCGCACTGGTCGCCATTGTCGGTCTGGCCAAGGCGCTCACGCCGACTGTGGAGATCGGGGTTGCCTCGCTTGGCGCCCCGGAAGCAGTGGTGGGCATCGTGATTGCCGCGCTGGTGCTGCTGCCGGAAGGGCTGGCCGCGCTCAGGGCGGCCCAGGCCAATCGGCTGCAGACCAGCCTCAATCTCGCCTTGGGGTCCGCGCTCGCGAGCATCGGACTCACGATTCCAGCGGTCGCTGCTGTTTCAATCGTGCTTCAAAAGCCCCTTGAGCTCGGGCTGAACGCCAAGGAGCAGATGCTTTTGGCGCTGACGCTTATTGTCGGCGTGATCACGCTGGGCACCGGCCGGACCACGGTGCTCCAGGGCATCGTGCATCTCGTGATTTTCGCGGCGTTTCTTGTTTTTTGCCGTGGTGCCGTGAGGCTTTCGCGGCTTCAGTGCGCTTCTTCCCAGTTGTCGGCGGCGCGGGCATCGACCTGTAGCGGCACGTGCAATGCGACCGCCGGATCCGGAGCGCTTTGCATGACGCTCTTTGATGACCGGCAGCGTGCGCTCCACTTCGTTGTCCGGCACCTCGAAGATCAATTCGTCATGCACTTGCAGCAACATCTGTGCATTGAGCTTATCTTTCTTGAGCTCGGGCTCGATGCGGATCATCGCACGCCGGATGATATCGGCCGCCGATCCCTGCAGGCGGGCATTGATCGCAGCACGTTCGTTGAATGAACGGATCGACGGATTGCTCGCCTTGATGTCGGGGTAGTGGCATTTGCGGCCGAACAAGGTCAGCACATAGCCGTGCTCGCGGCAGAACTCACGCGTTTCATCCATGTAATCGCGGATGCCTGGGAAACGCTCGAAATACTTCTTGATGTAGTCGCTTGCTTCTTTCGATGCGATGCCGAGCTGTGCGGCAAGGCCGAAGGCGGAAATGCCGTAGATGATTCCGAAATTGATCGCTTTCGCACGTCTGCGCACGTCAGCCGGCATGTCCTTGACCGGGACGCCGAACATTTCCGAGGCGGTCATGGCGTGGATGTCGACGCCGTCCTGGAAGGCCTTGCGAAGCGTCGGCACGTTGGCGATCTCTGACAGAAGCCGAAGCTCGATCTGCGAATAGTCGGCTGAAACGAGCTTCATTCCCGGCGCGGCGACAAAGGCCCGCCGGATCTTGCGGCCGTCTTCGGTACGGATCGGAATGTTCTGCAGGTTCGGCTCGGATGATGACAGCCGTCCGGTTGAAGTCGCCGCGAGCGCGTAGCTCGTATGAACGCGGTGTGTCTTCGGGTTGACGTATTGAGGCAGGGCCTCGGTGTAGGTCGAGCGCAGTTTCGAAACTTGGCGCCAGTCCAGGATCACCTGCGGAAGCTTGTGTCCCTGCTCGGCCAGCTCCTCGAGCGTTCGCGCGCCTGTCGACCATTGGCCGGTCTTGGTCTTCGTGCCGCCCGGCAAGCCCATTTGTCCGAAAAGAATGTCGCCAAGCTGTTTCGGGCTGCCGGGATTGACCTGCGTCCCGGCGATCTTGTTGATCTCTTGCTCGAGCGCCACTTGCTTTTTGCCGAACTCATTGGAGAGCAGCGACAGCACGCTGGGATCGACCGAGATGCCGCGCTCTTCCATGGTGGCAAGAACTTGCGGCATGGGGCGTTCGAGCGTCTCATAAACGCTGGCGACTTTGTCCGCGGCCATCCGTGGCTTCAGGGCCTGCCAGAGACGTAATGTAACGTCGGCATCTTCGGCGGCGTAAGCTGCAGCCCGCGCAACGGGCGTCGCTTCCGGCGTGAACAGCGCTTTGTCTTTGTTCTTCACCTCATTGAAGCGCGTGGGGCTGCGGCCGAAATAGCGCGTGACGACGCTGTCGATGTCATGAGCGCCTTTGCCGGCGTCCATTACGTAGGACATCAACATCGTGTCGTCGGTCGCCCCGAGCCGGACGCCGCGGCAGGCCAGCACCAGCCAATCGCGCTTGATATCGTGGCCTATTTTGACGATGCACTCGTCTTCGAGAACCGGCTTGAGCGCATCCAGTGCCTGGCGCTCAGAGATTTGCCCGGCGCAAAGCTTGGCCGCAAACAGCCCGGACGTTTCGCCCTCGCTGGCGTCGCGGTGACCGAGCGGCAGATAGGCCGCTTCGTTTGGCGCGACCGCGATTGCAAGGCCGCAAAGAGCAGTCTGCATCGGATCGAGGCTGCTGGTCTCGGCCTTGAGCGCCAGCACGCCGGTCTCGTGCGCGCGTGCAATCCAGTGTTGCAGGCGGTCAAGCGTCTCGATTGTTTCGTATTTCGCGGCGTCGAGTTTTGCCTGCCGCAATGACGCCAGCCGGCGCTCCGCCAGCGAAATCGGCGTGAGCGCAGGCGTGCTCGGCTCCCGCCGTTTTGCGCGGCGTGGAGATATCGAGTACCAGCTGGCCTTGCCCGGCAGTCCGGCTCGATGGAGCAGGCGTAGCGCTTGGCTTTGTCAGAGTCCGTGCCGCCGGCATCGACCTGCGCCGCGTCGACTCCACTTTTCTCGGCGACACGCTGGATCAGCGTCTTGAAGCCCATCGACTTGAGAAACGCGATCAGCGCTTTGTAGTCCGGATCGTGCACGCCGAGGCTTTCGATCGGCACATCCAGCGGCACGCGGTCGTCCAGCGTGACAAGCTTCTTGGACATGCGCGCAGCCTCGGCGTTGTCGATGAGGGCCTGGCGGCGCTTGTCCTGCTTGATCTCGTTCGCGCGCTTGAGCAAAGTTTCGAGATTGCCATATTCGCTGATCAGCTGCGCCGCGGTTTTTACGCCGATGCCCGGGACTCCGGGCACGTTGTCGGATGTGTCGCCGATCAGCGCCTGGACCTCGATCACCTTGTCCGGCGGCACGCCGAATTTCTCGATGACCTCGGGAATTCCGATCCTCGCATCCTTCATGGTGTCGTACATGATCACGCAGTCGTTCACGAGCTGCATGAGGTCCTTGTCGGAGGACACGATGGTTGCTGTCGCTCCGGCTTCGCAGGCCATCCGCGCATAGGTCGCGATCAGGTCGTCCGCTTCGTACCCTGCCTGCTCGAGGCAAGGAATCTCGAAGGCGCGCACCGCGTCGCGAATGAGAGGGAACTGCGGAATGAGGTCATCGGGCGGGGGAGGCCGATGCGCCTTGTACTCCTTGTACATCTCCGTGCGGAACGTCTTCTCGGACTTGTCGAAGACGACCGCGAGATGCGTCGGCCGTTCGTCCGGCTTCATTTCCTTGAGCAGCTTCCACAACATGTTGCAGAAGCCATAAACCGCATTCACATGCGTGCCGTCGGGCGTGCGCGGCTCGAACCTGATCGCATGATAGGCGCGGAAAATGTAGCCGGAGCCGTCGACAAGAAAGACGTGGTCGCCCTTTTTCACCGGTCGCGCAGTCGGCGAGGTGGCCGTGGATTTTGCGGGCGAAACTTTGGCGGATTGGCGGTTTCGATTTTGCGGAAGCAGGCATGGCCCGAATGTGGGCCGTTGCACTGTCTTTATCAATCCGCCTTCAGGGCGGCTGTGGACCGCACTTTTCGCTCGTCGCAAGGCGAACGGCTCGAATAGCGTGCTGGATAATCACGACCGGCCCCAGAACAGGCAACCAGTTTGGTACCATCCAACCGGTTAAGCAGTAGATGAACTCAGGTTTCCGAATGGGTCGATCGTCTATTGATCATCTGCTATGGAGACGCCATCGGCCTCGGCCGTAAAGGTTAACCACGCTGTGGGTGGATTAGTAAATGCGCGTCGCGATGATCGGCACCGGCTATGTCGGCCTTGTTTCCGGCGCATGTTTCGCCGATTTCGGGCACGAAGTCGTTTGCGTCGATAAGGATAAAGAAAAGATCGCTGCGCTTACGCGCGGTGAGGTTCCGATTTATGAGCCGGGTCTCAACGATGTGGTTGCGATCAACGCGCGTGCTGGCCGTCTGAAATTCACGACGGAACTCAGCGGAGCGGTGGCCGAAGCCGATGCGGTATTCATTGCGGTCGGTACGCCGTCGCGTCGCGGCGATGGGTTCGCGGATCTCAGCTTTGTCTATGATGCCGCGCGCGAGATCGCGCGCGCCCTCGACGGATTTACCGTCGTCATAACAAAGTCGACGGTTCCCGTCGGTACCGGCGATGAGGTCGAGCGCATCATCCGCGAAACCCGGCCTGACGCCGACTGTACCGTCGTGTCCAACCCTGAGTTCCTTCGCGAAGGCGCCGCCATCCGCGATTTCAAGCTTCCCGATCGTATCGTCATCGGTACCACCGATACGCGCGCGCGCGAGTTAATGAGCGAGCTCTACCGACCGCTTTATCTCAATCGTTCGCCAATTCTGTTCACCGGACGCCGCACGGCCGAACTGATCAAGTACGCCGCCAACGCGTTTCTTGCCACCAAGATCACCTTCATCAACGAAATAGCCGACCTTGCCGAAAAGGTCGGCGCCGACGTGCAGGAAGTCGCGCGCGGCATCGGGCTCGACAACCGGATCGGATCAAAATTCCTGCACGCGGGACCGGGCTACGGCGGATCCTGCTTTCCCAAGGATACGGTTGCTTTGATCAAGACGGCGCAGGACCATGCGTCGCCGCTTCGCATCGTGGAGGCGGTTGCCGCCGTGAACGATGCGCGCAAGCGCGCGATGGCGCGCAAAGTTTCGGCCGCGCTCGATGGGGACGTGCGCGGAAAAACCGTGGCCGTCCTTGGACTGACATTCAAGCCGAATACCGACGACATGCGCGAGGCGCCGTCGATTCCGCTTATCACGGCGTTGCAGGACATGGGTGCCAAAGTGCGTGCGTACGATCCGGTCGGCATGGAGCAGGCCAAGAGCGTGATCGGCAATGTCACTTTTTGCGATGATGCCTATTCCTGCGCCAAAGGTGCCGCTGCGCTCGTGATTGTCACCGAATGGGAGCAATTCCGCGCGCTTGATTTCGACCGGCTAAAAGCGGTTATGGCGCAGCCGGTGCTCGTCGACCTTCGAAATGTATATCGGCCCGACGAAATGTCCCGCCGCGGGTTCGCTTACGAAGGCATTGGACGGGCGCAGGACTAGCAAATGTGGGCAGCCCAGCCATTCAATAGAAGTTGCCGTCCCCCGCGGAGGCGGGGGACACGCTAAAACGCCTTCGCTTCGCATTTCACCCGATGTTTGTATTAGTGGGACCACCCGTTTAGCGCGGGCGGTGAAGGCAATCGCTGTGGCAGCAAAATTCGACGCATCTTTGCCGATCGACGCGGCGCTCCCGGCGCTGAGGACCGCGCTCGCCGACCGCAATGCTGCGGTTCTGGTTGCTCCGCCCGGCGCCGGCAAGACCACGCGGGTGCCGCTGGTCCTGCTCGAGGAATCACTGGGCAGAGGATAAGAAGATTCTCATCCTGGAGCCGCGCAGGCTCGCGGCGCGCGCTGCGGCCGGCCGCATGGCGGCGACCCTCGGCGAGCAGGTCGGCGACACCGTCGGCCTGCGCGTGCGGTTCGGCTCGCGAGTCACCAAGCGAACGCGGATCGAGGTGGTGACCGAAGGCATTTTCACGCGCCTTGTGATCGACGACCCGTCCCTCGAAGGCGTTGCCGCGGTGCTGTTCGACGAATTTCACGAGCGCTCGCTGGATGCCGATCTCGGCCTCGCGCTGGCGCGCGACGCGCAGCAGGCGCTGCGGCCCGACCTCAAGCTGCTGGTCATGTCGGCCACGCTTGACGGTGCGCGCGTCGCGGCGCTGCTGGGTGATGCGCCGGCGATAGAAAGCGAAGGCCGGGCCTTTCCGGTGGAGACCCGCTATCTCGGCCGCGATCCGCGTGCTCCGATCGAGCGGCAAGTCACGGAAGCCATCGAGCGCGCATTGCGGGCGGAAACAGGGTCGCTCCTGGTGTTTCTCCCGGGCGCCGGTGAAATCCGCCGCACCGAGTCGCTGCTGAAAGAACGCATCACTGACGCTACCGTCGATATCGTCGCGCTTTACGGTGCACTCGATGCGCGCGAGCAGGATCGTGCCATCTCGCCGGCGCCGCCGGGCCGGCGCAAGGTGGTGCTGGCGACATCGATCGCCGAAACCTCGCTGACCATCGAGGGAGTTCGGGTCGTCATCGACAGCGGACTGTCGCGCGTGCCGCGTTACGAGCCCGATGTCGGCATAACAAGACTGGAGACCGTGCGGGTGTCACGTGCCGCTGCCGATCAGCGGCGCGGCCGGGCAGGGCGCGTGGAGCCGGGCGTCTGCTACCGGCTGTGGGACGAGCCGCAGACCGCTTCGCTTGAGGCCTACACGCGCCCGGAAATACTGTCCGCGGACCTGTCTTCGTTCATGCTCGACCTGGCGCAGTGGGGCGCGAGCGATCCCGGAAAGCTTGCGTTTCTCGATCCTCCTCCGCGAGCCGCGCTTGCGGAGGCGAAGACCTTGCTTGCCGAGCTTGGTGCGATCGATGACGGCGGTCGCATCACAGAAGAAGGCCGCAAGCTGCGCGCGCTTCCGTTGCCGCCGCGGCTTGCGCGCATGGTCGTCGATGCGGCGGCCGAAGGCGCCGGAGAATTGGCTGCCGGCATCGCAGCGGTTGTCACCGAACGAGGCCTCGGGGGCGATGACGTCGATTTACGTCATCGGCTCGACAATTTCCGCCGCGACCGGTCGACGGCGCGCGGACGATGCGCGGGCAATGGTGAGGCGGTGGGCTGAAACGGCCGGCGACAAGGCCGCGGCCAGCGAGCATGCTCCCGGCTCTCTGCTCGCCCTGGCCTATCCCGACCGCATCGCGAAAAATCGCGGCGGCGGCAATGGCAGCTTTCTCCTCGCCAATGGCCGTGGCGGCAACGTCGATCCGGCGTCACCGCTCGCGCGCGAGCCCTATCTGGCGGTTGCCGAGCTCACGGGCGCGGCAGCTGCAAGCCGCATCGTCCTGGCAGCCGCCATCACCCTTGGCGAGATCGAAGCGCAGTTCGCCGAGGCAAATCGAAGAGGACGAAGTGCTCACATTTGAGGCGAGCATCGGCATCGCTTCGCGCGCGCCGCATCAGGAAACTTGGCGCGCTGATCTTGAGCGAACGGACGCTGCCAGTTGCGCCCGGTGCCGAGGCTGCGAAGCTGCTCGCCGAGGGAATCGCCGGCTTGGGAATGGCCAAGTTGCCGTGGAGCAAGGCGCAACTGCAATTCCGGGATCGCGTGAATTTCCTGCGCAGGGCCGAAGGCGGCGAGTGGCCCGACTTGTCCGACCATGCGCTCGCGCGCACAGCTGCGGACTGGCTTGCTCCGTTTCTCGATGGGAAAACCGCACTCTCGCAAGTTGGCGCGGACGACCTCGCCGCTGCACTCGATGTCCTGGTTCCGTGGAATTTGCGTCAACGCCTCGACGCGGAGGCGCCCACGCACTTCACGGCGCCGTCCGGCTCGAACGTGCCGATCGACTATGAAGGGGAAGAAGGACCCGAAGCTTGCGATCCGCGTGCAGGAACTGTTCGGGCTCGCCGTGCACCCGGTCATTGCGCGGCGGGCGTGTGCCGTTGCTGATCGAGCTGCTGTCGCCTGCGCATCGTCCGGTTCAGGTTACGCGCGACCTGCCTGGCTTCTGGCGCGGCAGCTACAAGGATGTTCGGTCCGACCTGCGTGGCCGATATCCCAAGCATCCCTGGCCGGACGATCCGCTCACCGCGCCGGCGACGCGGCGCGCCAAAGCCGCGCGGTCATTGAATATTAGATTCAATTGTCTGAAATCGGCTAACGGGCGGCTGACCATGGGCAAACGGCGGTAAGGCGCGCCTGTCCCGTTAAGCTCCCCTTGAGCCTGCTCAGATAGTCTCGCGACCTGACTTCTGGATCCGGTTATGCGCCAGCTCATGATCTTTGCCGTTGTTTTGGTCGTGCTCGGCGGTGTCGCCGCCCGCTACGCCGATCAGGCGGTCTCGTCTCCGCCGCCGCAGGCTGCGGTGGTGCAGCCCGCTTACGAGCCGCGCGAACCGACGACGTCAGGGCGCAGCCTGATGCTTGAAGCGGATCGTCTTGGCCACTTCCAGGTTGAGGCCAGGATCGACGGCCGAAGCGTCGACTTCATTATCGACACCGGCGCCTCGCTCGTCGTGCTGCGCGAATCGGATGCCGCGCGGGTCGGGATTCGTCCGCGGCCGAGCGACTACACGGCGACTGCGATAACGGCCAATGGAAAGATCAAGGCGGCGCGTGCCACGATCGACCGTATCGAGCTCGGCGGTATTACTGTCTATGACGTGCCCGCCATGGTGCTTCCCGACGAGGCGCTCGCAAAAAACCTGCTCGGCGTGTCCTTCCTGTCGCGGCTCAAACGCTACGAATATGCCAATGGACGTATAGTCCTCGAGCAGTAGGCAACACTTCTTCACTTCCAACTGCGTGTTATTCCGATGGAGCGCTTTGCTGCGCTGCGGCGTTAGGGTATTGGATTCTCCCACCCTGTTTGAGGACCTGATGTTTCCAACGCCGAAACCTGCGCTGACGCCGAATACCTATGCCTATGAATCCACGCCGCTCGTGAAGCCGACCGGCTTCCGCGAATATGACGCGCGTTGGCTTCTGGAAAAGGAAATCAACCTGATGGGCGTGCAGGCGCTGGGGCTAGGCCTCGGCACGCTCATTCGCGAATTGAATGTAAAGCCCGAGATCGTCACCGGTCACGATTTCCGCAGCTATTCGTCGTCGGTGAAGATGGCGCTGGTCTCGGGCCTGATGGCTTCGGGTTGCAAGGTCTACGACATCGGCCTGGCGATCACGCCGATGGCCTATTTTGCGCAGTTCGAGCTCAACGTGCCGTGCGTTGCGATGGTGACGGCCTCGCACAACGACAACGGCTGGACCGGCGTGAAGATGGGCGCCAATCGGCCGCTTACCTTCGGCCCCGTCGAGATGAAACGCCTCAAGGAAATCGTGCTTGGCGCGAAATTCGACTTCAAGACGGGCGGCAGCTACGAATTCGTTGAGAATTTTCCCGAGCGGTACATTGCCGATCTTACCAAGCGGCCGAAGATTAAGCGAAAGCTCAAAGTGGTCGCGGCCTGCGGCAACGGCACGGCGGGAGCCTTTGCGCCGCGAATCCTGCAGGCCGTCGGCTGCGAAGTGGTCCCGCTCGACTGCAATCTCGATCATACATTCCCGCGGTACAATCCCAACACCGAAGACATGAAGATGCTGCACGCGATGCGCGACGCGGTGCTGGTCAACCGCGCCGATGTTGCGCTCGGTTTCGACGGCGACGGTGACCGCTGCGGCGTCGTTGACAATGAAGGCGAGGAGATCTTCGCCGACAAGGTCGGCGTGATGCTCGCCCGCGACATGTCAACAATGCACCGGAACACCACTTTCGTCGTGGACGTGAAATCGACCGGCCTGTTCCTGACGGACCCGGTGCTGAAGGCGAACGGCGTGAAGGTCGACTATTGGAAAACAGGACATTCCTACATCAAGCGGCGCGTCAACGAGCTTGGCGCAATCGCCGGGTTTGAAAAATCCGGGCACTTCTTTTTCAACAAGCCGTTCGGCCGCGGCTACGATGACGGCATGATTTTCGCGCTCGCCGTCTGCGACATGCTCGACCGCAATCCCGGAAAGACCATGGCTGACCTGCGCAAGGCGTTGCCGAAGACATGGGGTTCGCCGACCATGGCGCCGCATTGCGACGACGAGAAGAAATACGCGGTTGTGGATTCCGTCGTGAAGCAGTTCGAATCCGCCAAGGCCGACGGCACGAAAGTTGCGGGACAGGCGATCCGCGAGCTGGTGACCGTCAACGGCGTGCGCGTGACCGTCGAGGATGGCACCTGGGGCCTGGTGCGCGCATCCTCCAACAAGCCGGAGCTGGTGGTCGTTGTCGAAAGCCCGGTGTCCGAGCAGCGCATGCGCGACATGTTCAAGGCGGTCGACGGCATATTGCGCACGTATCCGGAAGTCGGCGCATACAATCAGACGATTTGAGCGTCGTTGCCGCTTCCGCCGAGGCGGACCCTCTGCGACACTGAGCCATGCGCATTGCCATCCTCGGTGCGGGTCCCGCCGGCCTCTATCTTGCCTATCTGATCAAGCGGCGGCAGCCCGACGCCGACGTCAGCGTGTTCGAGCAGAACGCCGCCGACGCCACCTTCGGTTTTGGCGTCGTATTTTCGGATAAGGCGCTGGATTTTCTGCGCGAGGACGATCCGCAGACCCACGCGGCCATCGCGCCGCACATGGAATCATGGAACGACATCACGCTCGTGCATCGCGGCGAGCGCGTAGTGATTGATGGCGTCGGCTTTGCGGCCATCGGACGGTTGAAGCTGCTGCAGTTGTTGCAGGCAAGGGCGGCCTCGGTCGGCGTTAGCCCCGGCCTATCGGCACACAATAGAAAATCTTGACGACTTGCGCGCGGCCGATCTCGTCATCGGCGCCGACGGCGTCAATTCATTGGTGCGCCGCAGCCATGCGGGCGAACTCGGGTCGACGGTTCGCCTGATGACAAACCGCTTCGCCTGGTTCGGCACGACCAAGCGTTTCGAGACATTGACGCAGACATTCATCGAGACCGAGCTTGGATGCTTTAACGCGCATCACTACAGATACGCACCGGACCTCAGCACGTTCATCGTCGAGGTCGATGAGCCCACATTCGCGCGTGCCGGTCTCGCGCGATCGGAAGACGCCGAAAGCAGACTTCTTTGTGAAAAAGTTTTTGCGGCGACCCTCGACGGTCAATCATTGATTTCGAACAATTCGGTCTGGCGGCAATTTCCAATCGTCCACAACGAAAAATGGTCGGTACGCAATTGCGTGCTTATCGGGGACGCGTTGCATACCGCACATTTCTCTATTGGTTCCGGGACCAGGCTCGCGATGGAGGATGCGATCGCGCTTGATAAGGCGTTGGTTGTCAGCGCGAACAATATCCCCGCTGCATTGCAGGGCTTTGAGGCCGCGCGCCGGCCCATCCTCGAAAAGCTGGTCGCCGGAGCCAACGGAAGCGCGACCTGGTACGAGCGATTTGCGGAGCACATGCAACTTGCGCCGGTCGATTTCGCCATGAGTTATATTACGCGCTCCGGCCGCATCGATCTTGACCGCTTGCGCAAGCTTTCGCCGCGCTTTGTTGAGCGTTTCGAACAGAACGCGGGTTCCCGGCGAGCCGCCGCAGGTTAACAATTAATAAAAGCTTGCGACCCTATAAGGTCGAACCTCGGGGGCGCGTCGGGCCTTGGCTTATTTTTCCGAACTGAACGTCCAGACATATGCCTTGGTAGCCATCGTCGTTCTTGTGGCGATCGCGATCGACGTTTTGTGCGCCAGCGGCGCAGCGCGCCGGCGCACACGGCGACGGCACGCTGCTGTCCATGGTTCTCAACAATATGACGCAAGGCGTCGTTCTGTTCGACGCGCACGAGCGCGTTCTTGTCGTCAATGATCGTTACGTCGAAATGTACAGGCTGTCGCCGGCGGTCGTGAAGCCCGGCTGCACGCTTATGGAATTGATCCAGAACCGCATCACGACCGGAAGCCTCAATATCGATCCCGAAAAATATCGCTCGGAGATCATGACGGCGGTGCGCGATGGCGCCGTGATGAACCGGATTGTCGAGACGCCCGATGGGCGTGCCGTCCTGGTGGTCAATCGGCCAATCCAGAATGGCAGAGTACTGGATCGGAACGCATGACGACATCACCGAGCGCATTCAGGCCGAAAGAAAGAGCGCCGCGCTCTCGGAGCAGGAACGCCGCCGTGTGACGATCGAAACCGAAATCCGCGCGTTCCGTGAGAGCGTTGCGGCCGTGCTGCGCACCGTTTCGGAAAGCACCGCCGCTCTGAACTCGATCGCCGGGGCGCTGTCCAATTCTTCGGGCCTCACTTCGGATCGGGCAGCCAGCGCGGTGCAGACGACGAACGAGGCGTCCGCCAATATGATCGCCGCTGCCGGCGCCACCGAGGAGCTGATCGCGTCGATCGGCGAAATCGGGCGTCAAATCAGCCAGGCTGCCGAAGTCGCCTCGCATTCCGTCGCCGAAGCGCAAACGACCAACGAGCATATGGCTCGCCTCACCGATACGGTTCAGCAGATCGGCGAGGTCGTCAACCTGATCCGCAACATCGCGGGGCAGACAAATTTGCTTGCGCTCAATGCCACAATTGAAGCCGCGCGCGCGGGTGAAGCCGGCCGCGGCTTCGCCGTGGTCGCATCCGAAGTCAAATCGCTCGCCGTGCAGACCGCCAAGGCGACCGAGCAAATCGCCAGCCAGATCGAGGCGGTGCAGAACTCGACACGGGTGGCCGTCGATGCCATCCGGCGCAATACCGACCGCATGCGCGAAATTGACGGCTATACATCCGCCGTGGCGCTGTCCTTGCAGCAGCAGGACAGCGCAACCGATGAGATCTCGCACAACGTGGCGAGCGCCGCGAACGGGGCCAAGGGTATGGTCTCTGTCCTCGAGGAAGTCACGCGGGCAGTCGGCGATACTCGCAGTGCGGCAGGTAAAGTGCTGCAAGCGTCGGAAACCGTCGAAACCGCAGGCAACAAGCCTCCAACGCGGCATCGAGGGATTCCTCGGCCGCGTCGCGGTGTGACGCCTAGTCTTTCTCTTCCTTGAACGTCTCGCGGAAGGAATGCGCCGGGTAGACGCCGAGCACCGTCAGTTCCTTGGAGAAGAAGGCGAGCTCCTCGAGCGCGAAGACCAGCGCGCGATCGTCGGGATGCCCTTCGACGTCGGCATAGAACTGCGTGGCGAAGAAGTTTCCGCCGACCATGTAGCTTTCGAGCTTCGTCATGTTGACGCCGTTCGTGGCAAATCCGCCGAGCGCCTTGTAGAGCGCAGCCGGAACGTTGCGGACCCTGAACACGAAGGTCGTGACGACTTTGCCGGTGCCCGGCTTGGCCCATTTCTTCTCGCGCGAAAGCACGACGAAGCGGGTGGTCGAGTGCGACTCGTCCTCGACATTTTCCTTGAGGATGTCGAGCCCGTAGATTTCCGCCGCCAGCCGTGACGCGATCGCCGCGCGGCTCGGGTCCTTGGCCTCCGAGACCTCGCGCGCCGAGCCCGCAGTATCGGCGGCGACGATGGGCTTCAGCTTCAGCTCGCGGATGACATTGCGGCACTGGCCAAGCGCCATCACATGGCTCTGCACCGTCTTGATGGTCTTGAGGTTCGCGCCTTTCACGGCCATCAGCTGGTTGCGGATGGGCAGAAACCATTCGGCGATGATATGGAGTCCGGCAGTGGGCATCAGATGGTGAATGTCGGCGACGCGGCCGGCGACGGAATTTTCAATCGGGATCATGCCGAGATCGACATCGCCGGCAATGAGCGCCGCAAAGCAATCCTCGAAAGTCGGGCAGGGCACCGGTTCGTGGTCCGGATAGGCCTCACGGCAGGCAAGATGCGAATTTGCCCCCGGCTCGCCCTGAAAAATGATCTTCTTCTTGGCCATGTCTCACCTTGTCGTGCGTTCCGTACGCAGACATTAGCGGTCGAGTCAACCGGCGAGCAGCTTGCGCGCCTTCTCCAAATCTTCCGGCGTGTCGACGCCGAGCGGCACGCTCTTCACGACCATCACATCGATGCGCATGCCGTTGTCCAGCGCCCGCAACTGCTCCAGCTTCTCACGTCGCTCTCGCGCCGACGGCGGCAGTTTTACAAAGCGCTCAAGCGCCGCGCGGCGATAGGCATAAAGCCCGATGTGGTGATAGTGCGGTCCGGGGCCCGTTGCATTTTCCCGGGTGAAGGTTGTGGCGTGAAGGCGGCCGGGCGCGATCTCGCGGCCGGAAACCTTGACGACATTGGGATTTGTCCGCTCGGCCGGATCGGTAATGACGGCGGCTAGCGTTGCAATGTCGACGTTGCTGTCGGCCAGCGGCTTGAGCGCGGCGCGAATATCGTCGGCGCCGACGGTCGGCAAATCTCCCTGAACATTGACGACGATTTCGATGCGGTGCTCGGGGTCAACGGCTTCGAGCGCCTCGTAAATGCGATCCGAGCCGGATTGATGATCGCTGCGCGTCATGACCGCGCGGCCTCCGGCCTTTTCCACCGCCGCGGCGACAGCCTCCGAATCGGTTGCGACGACGGCATCGCCGATTCCGAGCGGCTTCGGCGCGGCGCAGGACGTGCACGATCATCGGGGCGCCGTGCAGGTCCGCCAATGGTTTGCCGGGCAAGCGAGTCGATGCAAGGCGTGCGGGAATGAGGATGATCGTATCGGGCATCGGGATGCCGGGTGCCTGGGCACATGTGACAAAGGTCGAAAATGCCGCAGGCGCTTATACGGGTTGCCAGAGGCCAGGCAAACCGGTATCTCATCGCCGCCGCCAGGTCCCTGGCGGTATCCGCTCCGCACCGTCACGCCCCGCTTCGGGAGCCGAAATTCGATGAATTCCTTCGAACTGAACAAGATCCTCGGCGCCGTTCTCGGCACCTGCCTGATCCTGCTCGCGCTCAATATCGGCGCTGGCGCCCTGTTCGCGCCGGAGAAACCGGCCAAGCCCGGGTTCGATATTGCCGTCAAAGAGGAGAGCGGCGGGTGAGAAAGCCGGCGCGGCGAAGGAGCCGGAGCAGCCGATCGAAACCCTTCTGGCAAAGGCATCGGTCGAAAAGGGACAGGCGACCGCCAAGCAATGCGCCGGCTTGCCACACCTTCGAGAAGGGCGGTCCCAATCGCGTCGGTCCCAATCTTTGGAATATTGTCGGGAGCGATCGCGGGGAAGGCCGCGGCGGCTTCAACTTCTCGGCCGCGATGAAGGCCAAAGGCGGAAAATGGACCTTCGACGAGCTCAACAAGTTTCTTGCAAATCCGCGCCAATATATCCCGGGAACAGCGATGACGTTCGCTGGAATTTCAAAGCCCGAGCAGCGCGCCGACGTGATCGACTATCTGCACACGTTGTCGGACAATCCGGTTCCGCTGCCAAAGGCTGCGGAAAACGCGCCGGCAGGCGGGGAGCAGCCCAAAAAGTAGCAGCAATTGCGAGGGATCGCTTGAACGGCCGGGCAAGCAATATGTCCGGCCGTTTGCATTTCTTGCGGCGTTTGGCCACGGATTTGTGACCGTTACGTAGTGGGCGCGAGGCCGCACCCGCTGGCGGTGAATCGAAAAACCGACATAATCGGAGGTAATTGCATCTCTGTCGGTACATTGTGCGTCGGAGCAATTGATGAATTTCAGCCGCCGGTCCGTTTTGCGTGCCAGCGCCGCAAGTTTTGCCATGCCGGCCTTGGGTGCGATTGGCCTCGGCTCGTTGTCGCGAGCCGAAGCGCAAGCCAAGACCTGGCAGCACGGTCTGTCATTGTTCGGTGACATTAAATATCCGGAAGGTTTCAAACATTTTGACTATGTGAACCCGCAGGCTCCGCAAGGCGGCACCGTCCGGCTGAGCGCCTTCGGCACGTTCGACAATTTCAACACGGTCGTCGCCGGCGTAAAAGGCAGCATCGCTGCCGGCTCAGAGCTGTTTATCGAAACGCTCATGACGCCAGCACTTGACGAGGTCTCGACGGCATACGGATTGCTTGCAGAAGCCGTCAGCCATCCCGCCGATCACTCGTCAGTAACGTATCGCCTGAGAGCCAATGCGCGATGGCATGACGGCAAGCCGGTGACGTCGGACGATGTCATATTCTCCTTTGAAGTTCTTAAAACGAATAGCCCGTTTTACGGCGCCTATTATCGCCATGTCACCAAGGTCGAGCTGACCGGAGAGCGTGAGATAACCTTCACCTTTGATGGGCCGGGTAACCGCGAGTTGCCTCACATCGTAGGGCAGCTGCCGGTCCTGCCGAAACATTGGTGGCAAGGCACCGACAAGAATGGAAACAAACGCGACATCTCGCAGACCACGCTGGAGCCCCCACTTGGCAGCGGGCCATACAAGCTCATGGAGTTCGCTCCGGGTCGCACGCTGGTCTACGAAAAGGTGGATGACTACTGGGGCAAGGACGTCAATGTCATCATCGGAACGCGAAATTTTCAGCAGATCCGCTACGAATATTTCCGCGATCTGACTGTCGCCCTCGAAGGTTTCAAGGGCGACCAGCTGGATTGGCGATTCGAAAACAGCGCGAAAGACTGGGCCACGTCATACGATTTCCCGGCCGTCCGCGAGCAGCGTGTCGTGCGCGAGGAATTTCCTATTCGTGACCGCGGGGTGATGCAGGCTTTCGTGTTCAATATCCGGCGCGACAAATTCAAGGATCCACGTGTACGGCGCGCATTCAATTTCGCCTTCGATTTTGAGGAAATGAACCGGCAGCTCTTTTTCGGACAATATTCGCGGATCGCAAGCTATTTCGAGGGCACCGAGCTTGCGGCAACGGGTCTGCCGGAAGGCCAAGAGCTGGAGATGCTGGACAGCATCCGCGACAAGGTCCCGGCCGATCTTTTCTCAAAACCCTACACCAATCCGGTCGGGGGCACGCCACAGGCTGTGCGCGACAATCTGCGCCAAGCGCTCACTTTGTTCCGTGAGGCCGGGTACGAGGTTCGCAACGCTAAGCTTGTCGATTCCAAGACCGGCGGGCCGTTTACTTTCGAGTTTCTCGTGGACGATTCTGCGACCCAGCGGTTCGTCCTGTTCTACAAACCGTCACTCGAGCGACTCGGCATGAACGTGAATGTGCGCGTGGTGGACGCGGCGCAGTACGAAAATCGCCTTCGTCAGTGGGACTACGACGTTATTATTGCTAGCTGGCCGCAGTCGCTCTCGCCCGGTAACGAACAACGTGACTTCTGGGGTTCGCAGGCGGCGGACCGGCCCGGCTCACGTAACTTCATCGGCATTAAAAATCCGGCCATCGATGCGCTGATCGAAAAAGTCATTTTCGCCAAGGACCGTGCCGAGCTTGTTGCGGCCACCAAGGCACTTGACCGGGTGTCTGCTGTGGAACTTCTACGTGGTGCCGCAGTGGACGTATCCTTACGTCCGCACGGCGCGATGGGATCGATTCAGTCGTCCCGAAACCATGCCGAAATACGGCCGCTCGGCATTTCCGACGGTCTGGTGGTGGGACAAGGAAAAGGCAGCGAAAGTGCCGCAACGATCGTGATTGCATGAGATTGAGCCGGCGCAATGCGTTGAGCGTAATTGCCGGTGCCGCGGTCGCCGGCGCGAACATCCGTTCCGTCACTCCCGCTAACGCCCAAGATGCCGATAGCCACGGGATGTCGGCCTTTGGCGACCTCAATTATCCCGCCGATTTTCCGCACTTCAATTACGTCAATACGAACGCACCCAAAGGCGGCATCTATTCCGAGATCGTCGCAACACGCGGCTACAACGGGTCATTTCTGACCTTCACGTCGCTCAACGGTTACATTCTCAAGGGCGAAGGCGCGATGGGGATGGACCTTACCTTTGCGACGCTGATGGTGCGCTCGGGTGACGAGCCCGATGCGATGTACGGCCTCGCTGCGCGCAGCGTTCGAATAACCGACAACGGATTGACCTACCGGTTCACTCTGCGGCCGGAGGCAAAATTTCATGACGGCACGCCGCTCACGGCTCACGATGTGGCGTGGTCGATCAATACGCTGAAGGAAACATGGCCACCCGATCATCACGCAGCAGTTGCGTGACTGCAAAGGCGCGGAGGCGACCGATGACCGTACGGTCGTCGTACGTTTCGCCGAAGGGCGTGCGCGCGACGTGCCGCTGTTCGTCGCCGGGCTTCCGATTTTCTCCCGCGCGTATTATTCCAAGCAACCGTTCGATCAGTCGACGCTGGAAATCCCGCTCGGCAGTGGTCCGTACAAGGTCGGGCGCTTTCAGATCGGGCATTCCATCGAATTCGATCGGGTCAAGGACTGGTGGGGCGCCAACTTGCCCGTCGCCCGCGGGCTGAATAATTTCGACACCATCCGCTACGAATACTACCGCGACCGCGAAGTCGGGTTCGAAGGCTTTACCGCAAAGAGTTATTTGTTCCGCGAGGAATTCACCTCGCGAACCTGGGCCACACGTTATGAGTTTCCGGCGTTCAAGGATGGCCGCGTCAAGCGGGCGGTGATTCCTGACGCTACGCCGTCGGGCGCCCAAGGATGGTTCATCAATTTGCGGCGAGAGAAATTCAAGGATCGGCGCCTGCGCGAGGCGCTCATCGATGCTTTCGATTTCGAGTGGACCAACAAAAATATCATGTACGGATCTTACGACCGGACGCATTCGGTGTTCGAGAATTCACCGATGAAAGCGACCGGCAAGCCGAGCGCGGCCGAGGTTGCGCTGCTCGAGCCTTTCCGGAGTCAGTTGCCTGAAGAAGTGTTCGGCGAGCCCTATGTGCCGCCGGTGACGGACGGATCGGGACAGGACAAGCGGTGGCTGCGCCATGCGGCACAACTGCTCAACGAAGCGGGCTTCAAGCTGGTCAACCGCAAGCGGGTCATGCCCGATGGCCGGCCGATCGAGATCGAATTTCTGATCGACGAGCCCACCTTCAAGCCTCATCATCTCACCTATATCAAAAATCTTGAGGTGGTCGGCCTCGTTGCAAGCCTGCGCATCGTCGATCCGGTTCAGTACCGGCGCCGCGTGGACGACTTCGATTTCGATATCACGACCGAGCGCCTGAGCTTTTCGTCTACGCCCGGAGATTCCTTGCGTCCATATTTCAGCTCTCAGGCGGCAGCGATCAAAGGGTCGCAGAATCGGGCGGGCATCGCTGATCCGGTGCTCGACAGGCTGATCGAGGTTATCATCGCCGCCAAAACGCGAGACGAGCTGGTCACCGCCTGCCGGGCGCTTCGATCGCGTCTTCCGTGCCGGTCGGTACTGGATCCCGCACTGGTACAAGGCATCGCACTGGATCGCGTACTGGGATGTGTTCGGCCGCCCGGATGCCCAGCCGCGTTATTTCAGGGGCATCCCGGACACCTGGTGGTCCGATCGCGGAAAGGCATCAAAGATCGAGAAGGACGGCTAGAACCGGTGTAAAACCAGCGGCCGGGCGTTTTTGGGCGTCGCGGCGCATTTTCGCAACGCCGCGGTATGCCATACTGATAGGGCAATGAGCGCATATATCATCCGCCGCATTCTGTTCATGATCCCGACGATGTTCGGGATCATGCTTGTTGCATTCGTCGTGGTGCAATTTGCGCCCGGCGGGCCCGTCGAACAGGTGATTGCCAAGCTGACCGGAGCCGAGACCGGCGCATCGTCACGCATTTCCGGGTCGGCAGGAGGCGACTTCGGCAGCCGCGGGATGGCGCAAGGGGCCTCGCAGGTCGACGCGGCGAGCTCGAAGTACCGCGGCGCGCAGGGTCTCGATCCCGGAGTTCATCAAGAAACTCGAAAAGCAGTTCGGCTTCGACAAGCCGGCCTATGAGCGCTTTGCGCTGATGCTCTGGAACTACATCCGCTTTGACTTCGGAAAGAGCTACTTCCGCGATGTCAACGTATTGCAGCTGGTCAAGGAGAAGCTGCCGGTATCGATGTCGCTCGGAATCTGGATGACGCTGCTGACGTATCTGATTTCGATTCCACTCGGTATCCGGAAGGCAGTGGATGACGGCTCACGTTTCGACGTCTGGACTTCGAGCGTTATCATCGTCGGCTACGCTATTCCCGGGTTCCTTTTCGCGATTTTGCTTATCATCTTGTTCGCCGGAGGCTCCTTCTTTGACTGGTTTCCGCTGCGCGGGCTGGTGTCGGAGCGCTGGTCGGAGCTGCCGTGGTGGCAAAAGATCCTCGATTATTTCTGGCATCTGACGCTGCCGATTTTGTCGATGGCGCTGGCGGCATTCGCGACGATGACGCTGCTCACCAAGAACTCGTTTCTTGAGGAGATCCGCAAGCAATATGTGTTGACGGCGCGCGCCAAGGGCTGCAGCAGCAACCAGGTGCTCTACGGCCACATTTTCCGGAATGCCATGCTCATTGTGATCGCCGGCTTTCCATCTGCCTTCGTGCACGCCTTTTTCACCGGATCGCTTCTGATCGAGACGATCTTTTCGCTCGATGGCCTCGGTCTGCTTGGCTTCGAAAGCGTTCTCAACCGCGATTATCCCGTCGTCTTTGCCACGCTTTATATTTTCTCGCTGATCGGCGTCGTCGTGAACCTGATTTCCGATCTAACCTATACGTGGATCGATCCGCGCATCGACTTCGAGACTCGAGAGGTCTGAGGTGGACGCGCGCACGGGAATCAAATCGGAAGCGGGAACGCGCCTGACACATCCGCGGAGCGGCGCTGGATAAAAATATCGCCGATCAATAAACGCCGCTGGGAAAACTTCAAGGCCAATCGCCGCGGCTACTGGTCGTTGTGGATTTTCCTTGCGCTGTTTCTGGTGTCGCTGTTTGCCGAATTCATAGCCAACGACAAACCGATTTTCATTCACGTGAACGGGCGGTTCTTTTTTCCCGCCGTCTTCACTTATCCCGATACGGCCTTTGCCAAAGGCGATGATCCAAGCCTGTTCGGCACAGCCGCGGACTACAGAGACGAATATCTGATAGGCCTCATCGAGAAAGAAGGTGGTACCGTGATCTGGCCACCGGTCCATTTTTCCTACAACACGCAGGTGAGCAAACCGCCGTCGCCATTTCCGTCCAAGCCCACATGGATGTTGACGAAAAAAGACTGCGAGTTTGCGGCGAGCCACGGTTTTGCCAAGTGCGACGAGCTTGAAACCAACTGGCTCGGCACCGACGATGGCGGCCGCGACGTGTTGGCGCGGCTGATTTACGGATTCCGCATTTCGGTGCTGTTCGGCCTGGCGCTTACCATCATATCCTCGATCATCGGCGTCGCTGCCGGCGCCGTTCAGGGCTACTTCGGGGGTTGGACCGATCTTCTGTTCCAGCGCTTCATCGAAATATGGACTTCCATCCCATCGCTCTATCTGCTGCTGATCATTTCGTCTGTTCTTGTGCCGGGATTCTTCGTCCTGCTCGGGATATTGCTTTTGTTTTCCTGGGTGTCGCTGGTCGGTTTGGTCCGCGCGGAATTTCTGCGCGGCCGCAATTTCGAATATATCCAGGCGGCGCGCGCTCTCGGGGTGTCGAATGCGATCATTATTTTCCGGCATTTGCTGCCAAATGCCATGGTCGCGACTATGACTTTTCTGCCGTTCATTCTGTCGTCGTCGGTGATGACTCTGACCGCGCTCGATTTCCTTGGCTTCGGCCTGCCGCCCGGCTCGCCGTCGCTCGGCGAATTGCTGTCGCAAGGAAAGGCCAATGTGCAGGCGCCATGGCTTGGGCTTACCGGCTTTTTCAGCATTGCGATCATGCTTTCGTTGCTGATCTTCGTTGGTGAAGCCGTCCGTGACGCGTTTGATCCGAGAAAGACCTTCAGATGAACGCGAACGAGACCGCTGCTCTCTATCCGTGACCTGTCGATCGCGTTCGGAAGCGGCGCGCGCGAATTTCTTGCCGTCGATCGCGTGTCATTCGATATCGGCAAAGGAGAGACGGTCGCGGTTGTCGGGAAATCGGGATCGGGCAAATCGGTCACGGCCCTGTCGGTGATGAAGTTGCTGCCCTATCCGGCGGCACATCATCCGTCAGGCTCGATCATGTTCAAGGGTCGCGACCTTCTCGCCGTTGAGCGAGCGTCAAATGCGCCACGTGCGCGGCAACGACATCACGATCATCTTCCAGGAGCCGATGACATCGCTCAATCCGCTGCACACGATCGAGAAGCAAATCGGCGAGATTCTGGAATTACATCAGGGCGTTACTGGTCAGGCAGCAAGGGCGCGCATCCTCGATCTGCTTGATCAGGTTGGCATTCCCGATCCAGCCGGACGCCTTAAAAGTTATCCGCACCAGCTCTCCGGCGGCCAACGTCAACGGGTGATGATCGCGATGGCATTGGCGAATGAGCCGGATCTGCTCATTGCCGACGAACCAACGACGGCGCTCGACGTCACCGTGCAGGCGCAAATCCTGAAACTGCTCAAGGATATCGCAGACGCGTCTCGGGATGTCCGTGCTTTTCATCACCCACGATCTCGGGATCGTACGCAAGATCGCCGACAAGGTCTGCGTCATGCAGCGCGGGTAAGATCGTTGAGAAGGGCAGTGTAGAGCGGGTCTTCACGGCGCCCGAACATCCCTACACGCGCGCCTTGCTTGCCGCGGAACCGAAACCGGATCCTGCGCCTCCGCGGCCGGAAGCACCCGTCGTCATCGAGACCAAAGATCTGAAGGTGTGGTTTCCGGTCAAGCGCGGTGTGCTGCGCAAAGTTGTCGGACATATCAAGGCGGTTGATGGCGTCAGCGTCGAGGTACGCAAGGGCGAGACGCTTGGTGTCGTGGGCGAATCCGGGTCCGGTAAGACGACGCTCGGCCTCGCCATTCTGCGTCTGATTTCGTCAGACGGCCCGATCGTGTTCATGGGAGACCCCATTCAGGAGCTCAATTTCAAGGAGATGCGACCATACCGCCACAACATGCAGATCGTATTTCAGGATCCGTACGGCTCATTGTCGCCGCGCATGTCGGTGTCGGATGTCATCGAAGAAGGTTTGTGGGTGCATCATCCGGAGCTGTCGGCGGCGGAACGCGAGCGGCGCGTGGTTGCGGCGCTGAACGACGTCGGTCTCGACGCGCAGACACGATATCGCTATCCGCATGAGTTCTCGGGCGGCCAGCGTCAGCGTATCGCATCTGGCGCGCGCGCTTGTGCTGGAGCCGACCTTCATCGTTCTCGATGAGCCGACCAGCGCGCTCGACATGCTCATCCAGTCGCAGATGGTCGACTTGCTGCGCGACCTGCAAAAGCGCCACGACTTGACCTATATGTTCATTTCGCACGACCTGCGGGTCGTTGCCGCGTTGGCGAGCCGGCTTTTGGTCATGCGTCACGGCAAAGTCGTGGAGGAAGGTGCGGCTGCCGAATTGTTCAAGGCGCCCAAGAGCGATTACACGCGCGCACTGTTTGCGGCGGCCTTCAAATTGGAAATCGCGCCCGAAGGCGTGGTGTCGCAATAATGCGTCTTATGATGATCTGGCTGGTGGCGGCGTTTAGCTGCGCCGTGGCGACGGCGGCAGGCGCGGCGCAATTTGGTCCCGACCAGTATCCCATCAAGAGCGACGAAGGCGATCCGATCACCAATTTCGACTTGAAACCGGAGCTGTCGGCGCGGCTCGCAAAGCTGCCTGGCCAGGTCGCGGTCGGAAATCCGAACGGCGATGTCACCCTTGTGCAATTCTACGATCTTAATTGTCCGTTTTGCCGGGAGGCGGCCGCGGACGTTGACGCGCTCGTGCGGGCCGACAAAAAACTAAAATTGGTGTTTGCGCCCTATGCGGTTCTATCCGTGCAGTCGGCCCAAGGCGCGCTCGTCGAGCTTGCGGCAGGTGAAATGCTCACGCCTGAAAAGTATCTGGAATTTCATCGGCGTATATACGCGGGGCGTGGCCTCATCGATGCGCCGCGCGTGCTTGCCGCAGCCGAAGTCATAGGTCTCGATCGTCAGGAACTGGCCGAGGCCGCCAATACCGAAAGCATGCTCGCCGTCCTCAAGCAAAATGCCGATTTCGGTTCGGATGCCAAGCTGATTGCAACGCCCGCCTATGTCGTCAATGGTGTGGCCATTCTCGGCCATCCCGGTCTTAAGTCATTGCAGGGCGTGATCCGCTCGGTGCGCAGCTGCCGTAAGGTGGCTTGCTAGATTCTGCGAACGCTGGTGACTTCAGAGCCGGCCGCTTTAATGCGCATGATCGCGTCCGTCGGCCGGTTCAATTGCGACCATCATGTGATGGGCATTTGCGTGAATAAGCGTCTCGGGATCAATCGCAATGGCGACGTGGCCCTTCCAGAACACGAGATCGCCCCGACGCAGGCTTGCAAGCGAAGACAATTTTCCGAGCGCAAGCTCCTGCATGTCGCTGTCGCGGGGACACGAGATGCCGGCTGCCTGCAGTGAAATCTGGACCAGGCCCGAGCAGTCCAGCCCGAGAGAGGTCTTGCCTCCCCACAAATAGGGCGTGCCGACAAACCGCTCCGCAACGGCGACGAAATCGGGCTGCCGCACCTTGACGGGCGCCAGGTAGACCTCGGGGATATGCCAGCCGAGAGCCGTGACGGCGAACCGCTCGTCCTGCCGCGTGACGGCGACGCGCGCGCCCATCGGCAGAGCGACGGCTGGCGGCAGCTTGATATCCGGGCCCGCAAAGGCGAATGCGCGCGGGACCATGACTTTGTGGGTTGGCGCGGCTCCGACGGCTCCGAGCGCATTGGACGAAAGCCAGCCGACATAGCCGTCGGTTTCCAGCTGGCCCCAAGCCCAGCCCTCATCGGTTGTTTCGTAGATCGTCATCCGTTCGCCCAGCAGCGCTTCCGTATCGAGCCTTGCGTCGTGCGATGGCGTGCGACGCAGCGCCGTGACCGGCTCGATGATCTGGTGCCGGCTGCCTTCGACGAAGCGTTTAGCCTCGACATGTCCGCGCAGATGGTTTGCGGCGATCTCAGGCCGGAAGGGATTGATGCGGGGGTCGAGGGCGACCATCGGTCAAGAATATCGGGAGCGGAGCAATGCGTGGAGGGCACGCGCCGACTGGCACTCCGCGCCCTCCGGACGTCCGGGCTTTGCCACGGGCGTCCATGCGAAAATATCAAAATGCACCCACGCTTTCGTATTCACGAACCGGCGCAGGAACAATGCCGCAGTAATTGCTCCGGCTTGTCCTCCGGTTCCAACGTTGTTGAGATCGGCCACCTTCGAATCAAGCAAGCCGGCATAGGGACGCCACAGCGGTAAGCGCCAGAGAGGATCACTCTCGGCTGCGGCCGCTCGCATAAGTTCGTCGGCAAGCGCGTCATCGTCCGTGAAGAAAGGCGGCACATCGGGGCCGAGGGCAACGCGCGCTGCTCCCGTGAGGGTCGCAAAATCGATCACCAGCGACGGCTTGTCTTCCTCGGCGAGCGTCAGGGCATCTGCCAGGATCAGCCGGCCTTCGGCGTCGGTATTGCCGATCTCGACGGAGATGCCCTTTCGCGAAACGTAGACGTCGCGCGGGCGGAAGCTGGTGCCGGATATTGCGTTCTCAACCGCTGGGATGATCACGCGCAGCCGCACTTTCAGTCCATCCGCCATGATCATGTGCGCAAGCGCCAGCGCAGTGGCCGCGCCGCCCATATCCTTTTTCATGTTGAGCATGCCCGTATCCGGCTTGATATCGAGCCCGCCGGTATCGAAACAAACACCCTTTCCGACCAACGTAATTTTCGGGTCGCTCGCCTTGCCCCAGGTCATGTCGATTAGCCGCGGTGCGCGGGCCGAACCTGCGCCGACCGCGTGCACGAGCGGAAAATTCTTGGCGAGCGTGGCACCGCTGGTCACTTGGATTTTGGCGGCGTGCTTTTTCGCGAGCGCTCTGGCTGCGGCCTCCAGCTCAGCCGGCCCCATGTCGTTCGACGGCGTATTCGTGAGGTCGCGGCAGAGCGTTACGCCCTCGACGACGTGGCTCAATGCATCGCCATCGATCCCTTCCGGAAGGACGAGGTGTATGTTGCGTGCTTCCGATTTGCGGTATCGCGAGAATTGATAGCTGCCGAGCGCAAATGCCAATGCGGCGAGCCGTCCGTCGTGCGGCTGGTTGGCGAAACGATAGGTGCCCGCTGGCAGAAGACCGGCCAATTGTCCCGGCCTAAACCGGTCGCAGTCCCGGTCGTTCGGGCTTTCGATACCAAACAGAACCCCGGCAAGCTTGCCGTTACTGCCCGGCAGCAGCAGCGACCGGCCAGGTTTTGCTTCGAAAGCAGCCGTGCTGATGAACGCCTGCTCGGAGCTGCCGAGCTTCTTACGCACTTCGTCAAAGTTGGCGGTATTAACGAACCAGATCGGGATCGCCTGGCTTTTACCGGCGGTCGCAAAAATGGAATGCATGATTACTCCGCGGCGTCGCGCATCGAAGGCTTGGGTAGGTAACCGTCACGCCTCTGCGGCAGTTTCCAGCCCAGCATTTTCGAAGCGACCAGAGTGCGGAGCACCTGCGCGGTGCCGCCGCCGATCGTGAACATCCGCACGTCCCGTGCCATGCGTTCCAATGGAAACTCACGCGAGTAGCCGCGCGCGCCGAAAAACTGCAGCGCATCGTTGACGATCCTGATGGCCGTTTCGGACGCGAAGATTTTTGCTTGCGCGGCCAGCGTCGCGTCGGGGAACTCGCTGTTATCGGGGCCGCGGGAACGTGCTGCTTGATAGAGCATCAGACGGGCGGCGGTCAGCTGTGTCTGCATATCGGCAAGCATCCACTGCAGGCCCTGAAACTCGCCAATGGGACGGCCGAATTGCTCACGGGTCTTGACCCATTCCAGTGCATGATCGAGGGCGCCGGCCGCGACACCGAGCGCCACCGTGCCCGCGCCGACGCGTTGACTATTGTAGGCATTCATCAGGTCGCCAAATCCGCGGCGGAAACCAGATGGCGGCAGTACGGCCATGCTTGCCGGTACCTCGAGATCTTCGCAAATGATTTCTGCCTCAGGCATCCCCCGCAGCCCCATGGTCTGCTCGCGCTTGCCGATCCGCAGGCCCTTCGATTGCTCGCGCACTGCGAGGAAACCACCGATGCCCAACTCCTCGCCGCGCTCGTCGAATACGCGCGCAAAAATCAGGTGCAGGCGTGACACTCCGGCACCGGTGATCCAATGTTTCGTGCCGTTGATGACGTACGTGTCATCGCGCTTGTCGGCGCGCGTGGCCATCGCGGTCGCATCGGAGCCGGCCTCCGGTTCGGTAATACAGATCGCCGGCTTGTCTCCTTCGAGCACGAGCTGCGCTGCCAGCCTTTTCTGGGAATCGCTGCCGTAGGCCATCACAGTCGAAATGGCGCCCATGTTCGTCTCGACGACAATTCGCGAGGTGACCGTGCACGCCTTCGCCATTTCTTCGATCACCAGAACCGCGTCGAGGAAGGAGCGACCCTGGCCGCCGAGGTCCTTCGGGATTGTCATGCCGCAAAAGCCAGATTGGCTCAGCGCTTTGACGATGTCCCAGGGGTATTGTTCGTCGCGGTCTATGGCCGCGGCGCGCGGGCGAACGACATCGGTCGCAAAAACGCGGGCGCGATCGCGTAACTCAAGTTCGTGAGTGGAAAGGCCCAGGTCCAAGTCCATGTCGGCGACTATAAATCCGGTGCAGGCGGGAGCTTACAAGTTAACCAGTCATTAGGGTTAACGTTTTATTGCTCGACTATGCCATCGAGGACCAGCCCCGCATACTTGCTCGCCTCGGCTGCCCTGGCGGGTCATTCTCGCCCTGTCGGCAGGCGGCTGCTCAAATATAGGCGGCCGCGAGACGACAGGTTCTGTGAACGTCGCGGACACAGCCTCGCCCAGCTCGGAGGAATCCCGACGCTCGCTGGAAACGCTTGGTGCCCGCTATCGCCAGAACCTGAACGATGCGGACGTTGCGATCGCTTATGCGCGCGCATTGCGGGCAACCGACCAGCGTGCCCAGGCCGTGGCGGTCCTGGAACAGGCTTCGATCCGCAATCCGCAGAACATGGCTTTGCTCGGCGCTTACGGGCGCGCGTTGGCGGATGCCGGGCAATATCAGCAGGCGCTTGTGACGCTCGAGCGCGCGCATACGCCCGACAACCCGGATTGGCGCATTCTCAACGTGCAGGGAGCCGTGCTCGATCAGATGGGCCGTCATGCCGAAGCGCAGAGATACTATGCCTCCGCGCTCAAAATCATGCCGAACGAAGCGTCGGTGCTTTCCAACCTCGGCCTGTCGTACATGCTCACAAAGGATCTGAAAAACGCCGAGACGACTTTGAGGCGCGCCGCCGCCCAGCCGAATGCGGGGCCAAAAGTGCGGCAAAATCTTGCGCTCGTCGTCGGCCTGCTCGGCCGTTTTGATGAGGCGGAGAAGATTGCAAGCGCGGACCTGCCGGAAAGCGAGGCGGCGGCGAACGTCGCCTATTTACGGCAGATGCTTGCGCAAAAGGGTGACTGGAAAAAAATGGGGCGCGCCTACGCCACGCCCGACGCCGGATCCTGACGCGATTTTTCCGTAATAAAGACAAACTTCAGGTGCAGGCCTTGCTGTCGTAGACCGGCGGCGAGATGCGCGGGCTCATGAACATCTGATCCGAGAGCGTCAGCGTGCCCGTAATCGTGTAACCGACCACCGGCGTATAGTTGTAGTTCACTTCACTCCACACCAGCGACGAATTCGGAACCGCCAGGTCGCCGATCCGGAAGCGTCACGTTGGAGTTGACTGGTGCGCGCCGTGCCGTTCAAGGTCGCGCTCCATTTGACCTTGGCGTTGCCGTCGGCATCGATCTTCAGGCAAGTGATCGTGGCCGCGAGATTGCCGACCGAGTACGGTTTGATGACCGCCGCGGAGGCATTCAGAATATTGGTCATGCCGTCGACGGTAATCGTCTGGGATTGAGACGTCAGGTTGGCAAGCGCGCCGGCCGTCAGCGTGACCTTGCGATCCGCTGCAATGCCATCGGTTATTTCCACGCAGCCAAAATAAAGCGTGATCAGGAGCGGTGCCAGAATGGCGAATTCGACCGCGGAGGCTCCTTCGCGGTCACGCTTGAAGGACCGCAAGAGCTTGGTCATACGCAATGTCACGGCTGTCATGGCGGATTGCCTAGTGGCAGGAGTTTGCGGGTGTCGCGGTTGAAAACGGCTCGTTGCAGAACACTGCCGTCGCCACCAGCAGACGCCTGTTGCCGTTTATGTTGGTGAGATTGTTTCCGAGCAGCGAAACATAGATCGGCCACTGATAGTAAAGCGTCACGACTTCAATCTGGCCGGGCGTGCCCGGGCTGAAATTCAGCTTCGACTCGTCGATTTTTCCGTCTGTGAGCGGCAAATCGTTGTTGATGGCGGCGAAGTTGTCGAATGTCTTGACGTCGACATAGACACCGCCGGCGCAATCGAACAAGCCGTGGATGCGGCTGCAAACTTCAGTCTTGAAATCGTCTTTCGTCCAGGCCTTGTCCTGAGCCTGTCCCGTCATGATCAGACGAGCCGAATCGGTAACCGCCGTTTCGAGGGTCTGGCCGGCGAAAAATACGAGCGCCGTCTCCAGGATCGCGAACGTCAGTCCCAGGAACGGAACTGCGACCAGACTGAATTCGACGGCGGCGGAACCATCCTGCTGCCGGACAAAGCGGCGCGCCAAACGGGACGGCACCAACCGGCGAAACCAGGCTGAAAACTTATCTCGCGTGGGTCTATGCATGAACAAACGTCTCGATGGCTCGACGGTGTCGAAACACCGGCCTGCATAGCAAAGGCGCCTTGTCGATTTGTTGCTTAAACGCGTCGATCTCGGGTGCCGGCGTTAACCGATCGGTAAGCGTGAAAGCCGTGAACTGCGCCGGGCGTTGCTATTTCGCAGCCCTGTGCCTGGCCGTTGCGCGCGCCGCTTTGACTCAGGGTCGCATTGAAGAAGCCCGGCGAATCTCCAAGCGTAATCCGGCGCTCGCAATTCGGCGCGCAGCTGTAGGATTCCCGTTCGATACCCTTGTAAACGGTGACGACGTCGCTGGTGCCAGCGCCACGGACTTCCACCATTCTGCTCATCAGCACGCGACCGTTCCGATCAAGCGCCAGCAAATTGGTCATGCCGTAGCCCTTGCCGGTAACCACCAAAATGCCGCCGCTCTGCACGGTCGCATCGGCGATCAGCGGATTGCCGATGATGATCGTTGCGACGCGGTCGGGCAAATTAAGGAGCTGGGCCTGGTCGACATTGATACTGACGACCTCATCGGCGCCGCGTGCAGGCGTCTGTGTCCAAAGCCCTGCGGCCAGAAATGCCAGGACCCACAAGCCTGATGAACGCCTGCAGATCTTCGACAAGGCCGACATCAAGCCCTCCAGCCGCTCGTACAACAAAACCGGCGTGATGACCGCCGGCGCCGATGAATCAAGTTGACTGCAAATTGGTGAATGAAGTGCAAAGAGCGGTATCCGCGCCCGTGCATTCGGTCGACAGCGAGCAAAGTTCGCGCTAACGGTTCGTTAACCAGATTAGTCACGCCGCCTGACGGAATTAAAGAAACCTCTGCTTTCTCAGTGACATTAACTGCGGCGCAAGGCGCGAACCTTACGTTGCCACCGGAAAGATTGGGCGGTGGAAATGAAGAACTTGCTTGTGCGCTTTATGAAGGACGATGCCGGAGCAACAGCGATCGAATAGGCCTCATAGCTGCGGGAATTTCCGTCGCCATCATCGCAGTCGTGAACGGACTTGGAAGCAAATTGAACGGCAAATTTGACTCTATCTCCACCCAGCTAAAGTAGAGCAATTCAGGGTCTCCGGACTCTGCCGGCAGTAACCGAACCGCAAGCTGAGCGCCCTAACCTTCGCGATTACCCGGACCACGAGCTGGAATGCAGACGATGGCCGCAGACGCAATCAGATTGCTCCTTTTCCCCGCGCTGATGGCCTTTGCCGCATCCAGCGATCTTTTGACGATGACCATCTCAAACCGGTTGTCGATCGCGCTCGCGGCCGGCTTCTTCCTGCTTGCGCTGGTCACCGGGATGGACCTCTACGCCATCGGCATGCACCTTGCCGCTGCCGCGGTTGTGCTGGCCGTCGCGTTCGTTTTCTTTTCGCAAGGCTGGATCGGCGGCGGCGATGCGAAGCTCGCGGCGGCAACCGCCTTGTGGTTTGGTTTCGCTCATTTGCTCGACTATCTGCTGTACGCCTCGATTTTTGGCGGCGTACTCACTCTGGCCTTGCTGCAATTCCGCAAGTTGCCCTTGCCGGGCGTGCTTACTCGCCAGGCCTGGATCATGCGCCTGCATGACAGTGCAGGGGACGTGCCATATGGCATAGCGCTCGCAGCCGCTGCGCTCGCGGTCTATCCCAAAACCGGTTGGATGCCCGGCTACGGTCTCTGAGAGCCGGCGTCGTTAGCGACGCAATACAATATTAACTCGATTTAGATACCGCTCCTTAACCATACCTTGACCTTTAGCTGTTGAAATCCGGTGCAAAGGCCGCACCAGCGGCGATGTGGTTTACGCGGCCAAGTTGGCCGTCAGGTCATGGTGAGAGTGAGCGTATGAAAGCTGCACGTGTCGTAGTACTGACCGTCGCGCTGGCCGCAGGTGGCGTCGCCGCACTGCTGGCCGGCCGTTCCGACAAGGCGCCGGCGCCGAAAGCCGAGGCGCCCAAGTTCGACACTGTCGATATTCTTGTGGCCAAATCGGATCTTCCCAGAGGTCAAACTCTGTCGCCAGCCGACGTGAGTTGGCAGGCCTGGCCCGCGACCACAGCCGCAGGAAATTTCATCCGCAAAAGCGATCGTCCGAAAGCGCTTGAAAATCTCACGGGCATGATCGTGCGCGCGCCATTTGTCGCCGGCGAGCCGATTCGAGAAGTAAAACTCGTGAATGCAAAAGGCTCCGGCTTCATGGCCGCAATTCTTCCGTCGGGCATGCGCGCCGTAGCGACTCAAATTACCCCTGAATCGGGCGTCGGCGGCTTCATCCTGCCGAATGACCGCGTCGACGTCATCATGACGCCGCGCAATCGCGACGATAAAGGCGGTGATCGCACCAGCGAGACAATTCTCCGCAATATTCGCGTTCTGGCGATCGACCAGAACGTGGAAGAGAAGAACGGCCAGAAGGTCGTCGTCGGCAAGACAGCGACGCTCGAGCTTACGCCCGGTCAGGCGGAAACTTTGGCGCTGTCACACCAGATCGGCGTTCTGTCGCTGTCGCTGCGAAGCATTGCCGACGGGACTCTCGAAGAAAAGACGGACAATTCGGCCCGTCAAAACGTCAACGTTGTCCGGTTCGGCGTGAGCACCACGACCACACCAAGGTGAACGATTGGGGGATCAAGGGGACATGGCGACCAAAACATTGACCCACGCCGCCTCATTGGGGGCGCTGATCGCCTTCATGGCGCTCACGCCGATCTTGCCTGCCCCTGCAGCGGACGGCCCGCAAAAGAGCGCCGTCAAGGTCGCCGCAAGCGAAGGCACGTCGCGTTTCATTCCGCTCGGGATCGGCAAATCGGTCGCAATCGATCTCCCCGCCGATATCAAGGACGTGCTGGTTGCCGATCCCAAGATCGCCAACGCGGTCGTCCGTTCGTCACGGCGAGTCTACATGATCGGTGTTGCGGTCGGGCAGACGAACATTTTCTTTTTCGATGCCGACGGCAAGCAAATCGCTGGATTTGATATTGCCGTGACGCGTGACCTCAATGGCGTGCGCGCGGCACTCAAGCAGTCGATGCCGGATTCCGACATTCACATCGAGGGTGTCGGAGCGGACGGTGTCATGCTTTCCGGCACGGCAGCCAGCGCCGCCGAATCTCAGCATGCTTTCGACATCGCTGCGAGACTGGTCGGCGGCGAAACGAAGGTCGTAAACGGCCTCGCGGTCCGCGGGCGAGATCAGGTGATGCTCAAGGTGACCGTCGCTGAGGTGCGGCGCGACGTCATCAAGCAGCTCGGCATCGATCTTTCGGGAAGCATCAACTACGGAACGGCCGTGGTGAATTTCAACACGAGCAATCCGTTCTCGGTCACGGGTCAACCCATAAGCGATAGCTTTGTTCGCGGCGCGTTCCCGAGCGTTACACGCAACGTTGCGTGCCATGGAGCGCGCGGGCGTCATCCGCACGCTGGCAGAGCCCAACCTGACCGCGATTTCCGGAGAGACGGCAACATTCGTTGCCGGCGGCGAATTCCCGATCCCGAACGGACTGTCGTGCGACACGACTCGTTCACCGCCAATCTGCCAGCCTCAGATCACATTCAAGAAATTCGGCGTAAGCCTGGTGTTCACCCCCGTCGTTCTTTCGGAAGGCCGCATAAGCCTGAAAGTCATGACGGAAGTGTCAGACCTCTCGACGGAAAATGCGATGACCCTGCAGGTCACGGGTTCTGCCAGCTCGCTGACGGTCCCGTCGATCCAGACGCGCCGCGCCGATACGGTGGTCGAAATTCCGTCCGGCGGCTCCCTGGCGATGGCCGGAATGATTCAGGAGCAGACGAAGCAAGCGATCAGCGGCCTGCCTGCGCTTCAGCAGGTCCCCGTGCTGGGCACGTTGTTCAGGAGCCGCGACTACGTCAATCACCAGTCCGAGTTGATGGTGATCGTTACGCCTTACGTGGTCCGCGCCGTGGCGCAAAAGCAGCTGTCGCGGCCGGATGACGGTTTTGCTGACCCGAGCGATCCGCAGTCCGTTCTCCTCGGCAACCTGAATCGCATCTACGGCGTCGCGGGCAAATCCGACACGCTGCGCGGCAACAACTATCACGGCAAATACGGATTTATCCTCGATTGAGTGGGGGAATAGTTGATGACGGCAATTACCAGGGCGTCGGCTAAAGGCGGCAGCAAAGCAGTGCTTCGTGCACTGATGGCAGGCTGCTTTGCCGTCACGTTGGCCGGCTGCTACCAGACGGAAGTCGCCCAAAAAGAATATCCGACCGATTATCGTCAGCGCCATCCGATCGTGGTGCGCGAAGGCGCGCAGAACATCGACATCCTGCTTGGCCGCAATCGCGGCGGACTGACCCCAAGTCAGCGCGCCGATGTGGTTTCTTTTGCCAACGGCTGGCGCAAGGAAGCGGGCAGCGGAATCATCATCGAGGTTCCAAAGGGCGGCCCGACCGATCACGCCGCCTCCGATGCAACGCGCGAGATCCGTTCGATCTTTGCCGCCGTCGGCGTGCCGTCAAACGCGATCTACGTGCGCAGTTATCATCCGCCGAAAACGTCGCTCGCCAGCATCAGGCTGAACTATACGAAGTTGATTGCCGATGCAGGGCCCGTGCGGAGAATGGCCAGACGATCTCGGCCCATCATGGAACTCAGTATATACATCAAACCAGCCGTACTGGAATTTCGGCTGCGCATCGCAGCGCAATCTTGCGGCGATGGTCGACAATCCTGCCGACCTGGTGCAGCCGCGCGGCGAGATTCCGGCATATGCGCCGCGCCGTTCGGTCGTGCTCGACAAGTACACCAAGGGTACGAATCCGTCGGGCACCTACACCGGCTACGAGCACTGGCAAAATCAGCGATCTAGGCAAATGATAAAGCACGCTCAGCAAGCTGCAGTCGCAGACACTACCTCGGCGCCGCCCGCCTCCAACGCCGCGGCCGAGGCACATATAGCGCCGGCGCCACGCATATCGGTGCAGGCCTTCTGCGAGACGGTTGAAAGTGCAGCCGCTGTCCAGGCCGCGGGTGAAGACCGGCGTCTGGGGAAGGCCCACGTCAAGATCCAGATGGGCGGTATCGGAGCTGCGATTGAGGCATTCCGCAGCTCGCCTACGCCGAACGTCATCCTGATCGAAACGGACGCACGCGCCACCGACATTCTCGGCGGCCTCGACCAGCTAGCGGAACACTGCGATGCCGCGACGCGCGTGGTCGTAATGGGTCGCGTCAATGACGTCACGTTGTACCGCGAGCTGACGCGACGTGGCGTGAGCGAATATCTGATGACGCCGGTCAACACTATCGACGTGGTCCGGGCGGTTTGCCACCTGTTTTCGGCACCTGACGCCAAGCCGGTGGGCCGCATCGTGGCGATAGTGGGCGCCAAGGGCGGGGTAGGCGCGTCCACCGTGGCGCACAACGTGGCCTGGGCGATCGGACGCGATCTCACGATCGAATCGGTCGTTGCGGATCTCGATCTTCCTTTCGGCACCGCCGGGCTCGATTACAATCAAGACCCACCTCAGGGCATCGCCGACGCCGTTTTCTCGCCTGATCGAGTTCGACACCGCATTTGTCGACCGTCTCCTGTCGAAATGCACCGACCATCTCAGCCTGCTGGCGGCGCCGGCAACCCTTGAGCGGGTCTACGACTTCGGTGCGGAAGCCTTCGATTCGATACTGGATTCGCTTCGAGCGACCATCCCGTGCGTCGTTCTCGACGTCCCTCATCAATGGGCCGGCTGGACAAGGCGTCTGCTCGTGAGTGCGGATGAAATTCTCGTTGTTGCCGGACCAGATCTGGCCAATTTGCGCAACGCCAAAAATCTCATCGATCTGCTGCGTGCGTCACGGCCGAACGACCATCATCCTCGCTACTGCCTCAACCAGGTCGGCGTTCCAAAGCGTCCGGAAATCTCCCCGGCCGACTTTGCAAAGGCGCTTGAAACAAGTCCGCTCGCTGTCATTCCGTTCGAGCCGCAGCTGTTTGGGCCGGCCGCCAACAACGGTCAAATGATCGGGGAAGTGTCGGCCAGTCATAAGACCGCGGAGATCTTTCGCCAGATCGCCCAGGCGCTTACCGGGCGCGTTGAAGTCAAAAAGCCTCGTCGCGGCCTGCTGCCGCCTTTGCTCTCGAAGATCGTGAAACGCAAAGGCTGAAATTCGTCGGGAGTAACTCGCCTTGTTCGGTAAGCGAAGCGGAACTTCAGAAGCCCGTGTCGCCGTACCGCCTGCGCGGGAGCGCCGGCTCCGGCGCCGCTTCCGTCTGGCGAGGCTCCAAAGGCCGCGCCGGCGGCTCCCGTCGAAACCGGGCGCACGCCGTTTCCGTCTGACGGGCTAGGCGCGCCGATCGTCTCGCCGCCGATTGCGCCGCGGGCGCCCACTCCCGCCCCGACTGCCGTCGATACGCGGCGATCGGAAGCGTATTACGAGACCAAAACCACCATTTTCGGCGCGCTGATCGAGGCGATCGACCTGGCGCAGCTGGCCCGGCTCGATGTCGAATTCCGCGCGCGAGGAAATCCGCGACATCGTCAACGAGATCATCGCGATCAAGAACATCGTGATGTCGATCTCGGAGCAGGAGGACCTGCTCGACGATATCTGCAACGACGTCCTTGGCTTCGGCCCTCTCGAGCCGCTGCTTGCGCGCGACGACATCGCCGACATCATGGTCAATGGGGCCGGCACGGTCTACATCGAAGTCCAGGGAAAGATCCAGAAAACCGCTATTCGCTTTCGCGACAACCAGCAGCTGCTGAACATCTGCCAGCGAATCGTCAGCCAGATCGGCCGGCGCGTCGACGAATCCTCGCCGATCTGCGACGCCCGCTTGCCGGACGGTTCGCGCGTCAACACGATTGTTCCCCCGCTTGCGATCGACGGACCGGCACTCACGATCCGCAAATTCAAAAAGGACAAGCTGACGCTCGATCAGCTCGTCAGATTCGGCACGATTACGCCGCAGGGCGCCGAGATTCTGCGCATCATCGGGCGCAGCCGCATCAACACCCTGGTCTCGGGCGGCACCGGCTCCGGCAAGACCACGCTGCTTAACTGCCTTACGCAGTTCATCGACGACGACGAACGCATCATCACGTGCGAGGACGCGGCGGAATTGCAACTGCAGCAGCCGCACGTGGTACGGCTGGAAACGCGCCCGCCTAATCTCGAAGGCGAGGGTCAGGTCACGATGCGTGACCTCGTGCGCAACTGCCTGCGTATGCGTCCCGAACGGATCATCGTCGGCGAAGTCCGCGGACCAGAGGCGTTCGACCTCCTGCAGGCGATGAACACTGGCCATGACGGTTCGATGGGCACGCTCCACGCCAACAATCCGCGTGAAGCATTGTCGCGTCTTGGAATCAATGATCACGATGGGCGGATTTGCGCTTCCATCCCGCACGATCCGCGAGATGATCTGCGCTTCGGTCGATGTGGTCATTCAGGCTGCACGCCTGCGCGACGGCTCCCGCAAAATTACTCACGTCTCCGAAGTGATGGGGATGGAAGGCGACGTCATCGTTACCCAGGATATTTTCGTTTACGACATGACCGGCGAAGACGCCAAAGGCAATATCATTGGCCGTCATCGCTCGACCGGCATCGGCCATCCGCGTTTCTGGGATCGCGCCCGCTACTACGGCGAAGAGAAAAATCTGGCTGCGGCGCTCGACGCGGCAGAGGCCACCAACGAGGCCTAGGCGGAGCACGCTGTGCAGATTATTGCCGTATTCTTCCTCGCCTCTGCCGCCATCGGCGGCGTCGTCTATGTTTTTCTTTATCCGATGCTTTCCGGCGAGCGCAAAGCCGAGCAGCGGATACAAAGCGTCGCGGGGACAACCCCGACCACACGGGCGACGCGCGGACCGCAAAAATCGCGCCGAGACGCCATCGAGTCGACGCTCAAGGATTTCGATGAGCGCCACAAGAAGATCCAAAAGTGTGCCGCTTTCGGCGCAGAATTGCGCGCGCCGGCCTGTCCTGGTCGAAGCGCCAGTTCGCGATAATTTCGGCGGGTATCGGGCTCGCGATGTTCGCCTTGGGCACGTTTGCTGGCGCCGGCCTTCTGGTTTCGGCCGTCCTTGGCTTCGCCGGAGCGTTTGGCGTCCCGCGTTGGCTGCTGTCATATTCTGAAGAAACGCCGCGAGACGAAGTTTCTCGACCATTTTCCCGATGCCGTCGACGTTATCGTCCGCGGCATCAAGGCCGGTCTGCCGCTGCTCGACTGCATCAAAATGATCGTGTCTGAGGCGCCGGAGCCGATCAAGACCGAATTCCGTCTCATACTCGAAACGCAGGCGATCGGAATGCCGCTGGGCGAGGCCTGCGGCAAGCTGTACGAGCGCACGCCGCTGCCAGAGGCAAACTTTTTCGGAATCGTCGTCTCGATTCAGCAGAGGTCTGGCGGCAATCTCTCCGAAGCGCTCGGCAACCTGTCGAAGGTTCTGCGCGATCGCAAAAAAATGAAGGCGAAGATCCAGTCGATGTCGCAGGAAGCGAAAGCTTCGGCCGGCATCATCGGCGCGTTGCCGATCGCGGTGATGACCTTAGTGTATCTGACGAGCCCCAACTATATCTCCCTGCTTTTCACCAATTCGGTCGGTCACATCATGCTGGCGGGATCCGCGATCTGGATGGTTATGGGCGTGTTCGTGATGAAGAAGATGATCAATTTCGATTTCTAGGCAGGCAAAAAGCATCCGATGCTCGAATTCCTGATCAACGCGCTCAACGTGAAGACCATTACGGCGCTGTTTGCCGGCCTGGCCGCAGCCGCAACGGTGCTCACGCTGGCCATGCCTTTCGTGTTTGTCGACCCGCTCGACAAGCGCATGCGCGCGGTCGCGCTCGAGCGCGAGAAAATTCGTCAGCGCGAACGCGAGCGGATGGCGCAGGAAGGCCAGAAAGCCAAGCTTCGGCAGACGCCCAAGCAATACATCCAGACCATTGTCGACCGCTTCAACCTCACCAAATGGGTGGGCCAGGAAGAGGCGCGGCTCAAGCTCATCCAGGCCGGGTATCGCGGTCAGGCGCCCTACGTTACCTACCTGTTTTTCCGCATGGTCACGCCGGTGGCGTGTTTTCTGTTCGCGCTGCTCTATCTGTTCGTGATTCTCAAACTCGATCAGCCGGCAATGATCAAGCTCGGTGTCTGTATCGCCGCAGCCTATGTCGGCATGCAGCTGCCGCTGATGCTGCTGAAGAACAAGATCCAACGACGGCAATTATCGATCAGACGGGCATTTCCCGACACGCTTGACCTGCTTCTGATTTGCGTCGAATCGGGCATGTCGATCGAAGCCGCCTTCAGAAAGGTCAGCGACGAAATCGGCACGCAATCCGTCGCTTTGGCCGAAGAGCTGACATTGACCACGGCCGAATTGTCATATCTGCCCGATCGGCGGCAGGCCTACGAGAACCTTGCCAAGCGTATCGATCTGGACGGGGTCAAATCGGTCTGCATGGCGTTGCAGCAATCGGAGCGCTACGGCACTCCGCTCGCCACGATGCTCCGGGTCATGGCGCAGGAAAACCGCGACATGCGCATGTCGGAGGCCGAAAAGAAAGCCGCGGGATTGCCGCCGAAACTCACCGTTCCGATGATTTTGTTCTTCTTGCCGGTACTGTTCATCGTCATCCTTGGTCCGGCCGCGATCAAAGTGATGGCGCTGAAATAGAGCGCGTCGAAGCTCGCGCTTCGGACAGCGCTCACTTGGCGTCCGCCAGCGGCAGCGCCGTTGTGGACTTGATTCGCTCCATTGCAAACCGTGACGTGACGTTCTTCAGCGGCACGGTGGCTATCAGTTTTTTGTAGAACGCGTCGTATCCGGCGATGTCGGTCACGACAACGCGCAACATGTAATCGACGTCTCCGGCCATCCGGTAAAATTCCATCACTTCCGGCATCGCCCCCACCATGTCGGCGAAGCTTTTCAGCCATTCCTGCGAATGGTCGCCAGTCTCGATCGAGACGAACACCGTGATGCCAAGCCCAACTTTTTCCGGGTCGATGATCGCCACCCGGCGGGTGATGACGCCGTCGGCTTCCAGTCGCTGCAACCGCTTCCAGCACGGCGTCGACGACAGGCCGACCCGTTGGCCGATTTCGGCGACGGACAGCGATGCGTCTTCCTGCACGACGGCGAGGATCTTCCGGTCGATGGCATCCATTCTTCAGTCCCACCAGAAAACAGAATAAATTACTACTGCCTAGCTGAGAAGATAGTAAGTTATTCTTTTTTCGATACCTGTATCTGTCTTTACAGAGAAAGATATTCTATTTCAATAGAAATCTACGGCCGCTTAACCGGCGCCAACCCCAAACGTGAAGTCGTGTCATGAAAACTCTTGTCCGAATTAATCCCTTCAACGTCATTCGCCGGCTCGGTGCAGCGATGCTGTTCAGTGCGGCGATGGCCGTTTCGGTTGCCGGCGCGCATGCCGACCCGCTCGTGACGCCGAAATGGCTCAACGAACACCTGGCCGATACCGATTTGGTCGTGCTCGACATCCGCTCCGCCATCGATGGTGGCGGTGCGCAGGCTTATGCGGCCGGGCACATTCCGAAAAGCGTGCACAGCGACTACGACAAAGCCGGATGGCGGGTTACGCGCAACAATGTGCCGTTCATGGTCCCAACCGTGCCGGAGCTTGAGAAGCTTATTGGGGATCTCGGCATCGACGAAGACACTCATGTCGTTGTTGTGCCCGCGGGTGTAAGCGTCCTGGACCTGGGCTCGGCAACCCGCACTTACTGGACGCTGAAATATGCGGGCGTGAAAAATATCTCGATCCTGGACGGTGGCGTCGCCGCCTGGCGCACTTCTGGTCTGCCGCTCGAGACAGGGACGAACACGCCATCGCCGAAGATTTTTACGGCGACCGTCGACAAGAGCATCCTGGCCGAGGCCGCCGACGTGGAATCGATCGAAGGAAAGGGCGGAGCAACCCTTGTCGATGCGCGGCCTGCGTCATTCTTCCTCGGAAAGGAAAAAGCGCCCGCGTCGAAAGCCTATGGCCGAATTCCTGGCGCGTTGAATATCGACAGCGCGGAATTCTACGATTCCGAGAGCAATCGACTGAAACCGAAGGCCGCGCTTGCTGTCGTTGCCGATTCCGCACCGGCCGGTCCGGTCGTGAATTACTGCAATACTGGCCATTGGGCGTCGACCGATTGGTTTGTGTTCCATGAACTCCTCGGCCGAAAGGACGCCAAGCTTTATGCCGGATCCATGGTGGAGTGGACCAGCAATGACAGCCGGCCGATTGAATCTTCGCGTACGAAATGGGACGATCTGAAGAAGGCCCTCGGCCTCGGATCCTGATCTGCGTCTCGGAGCTCCAATGACGACCGCAAGCTTGGCTGCGTCCGATCAGGGCGCGGCCGTTGGTATCGATCGCCTTTTCTTTGGATTAGCACTGGCGGCCACGGCGATCTTGGTCGCGCTGGTGCTTCTCGATCATCACCCTACTTCGGCGGCTTTGATCATCGGTGGCTTCGGTCTCGGAGTTGCATTCCTCAAGGCCGAGTTCAGTTACACCGCCTCGTGGCGACGTTTCCTGACGCGCGGTGAAGCAGGAGGGCTTCTCGGCGGGTTGATCGTGATCGCCGTCTGCGCGGTCGTGGTGGTGCCCGTGGCGGCGCTCTTGCCGAAATACGGCGGAGCAATCGCCCCGCTCGGGCCGTCACTGGTCATCGGTGCCTTTGTTTTTGGTATTGGCATGCAGCTGGCAAACGGCTGCGGCTCGGGGACCCTCTACACAGTCGGTGGCGGCTCGGGACGCATGCTGGTGACGCTCCTGTTCTTTGTCATCGGCAGCGTGTTCGGCAGCCTGTCGCTGCCGGCGTTTCTTGCGCTTGGCGGCATCGATCCTATCCTGGCATCGGACTATCTCGGCGCATGGGGTGGCCTGATCGCGACCCTTGTAAGTATTGCAATTGCGGCGGCGCTGATCATTGCGTTTGCACGTCGGCGTGGCGCGAACTTCATGCCATCGCGCAACTACATCATCGGCGGTCTGGCAATCGGTTTGCTGTGCGTCGCTGTCTTTCTGGTCGGGGGCCATCCATGGAGCGTGACATTCGGATACACGGTGTGGGGTGCGAAAGCTGCGACGGCGCTCGGTTTCGACCTTTCGCACTCGGCATTCTGGCAGTGGCCGGGCCCCAAGCATGCGCTTGCGGAATCCGTATTGTCCGACACCTCCAGTCTCACGGATTTCGGAATGATTTTCGGCGCAATGGCGGCGGCCGCGGCGTCGAAACCGTTCGCGCGCGGCAGCTGGCCGCCCGCGAAGTCATTGCTCGCCGCCGTGTTTGGCGGCCTGCTGATGGGGTGGGGCGCCCGCCTCGGTTTTGGCTGCAATATCGGCGCTTTTGTCGGTGGCATTGCCTCCGGCTCGCTGCACGGGTGGATCTGGTTCCTCGCCGCCCTGCCGGGTTGCCTGATCGGCATCCGCCTGCGGCCGCTGTTCGGCCTGTCGCGGGAGTAGCGCCGTGCGGCTTGTTTACATCATCGTCGTGCTGTTCGGCGTCGGAGCCATCCTGACCGATCACCTCGCCAGCCCGTCGAGCGGGCGCGCGGTGTCGCCGGAGGATTTTGCAGGCGCATGCGCGCCTTGCGGCGCGCCATGTCCGTCAAAGAAGTAGGATTCACGCCGGATTTTGCTTGAGGAATTCGTCGACCTCGGCGCGTGTTGCCGCGCCCATCAGCCCGCCGAAACGCGTGCATTTGATGGCGGCGGCAGCCCCCGCGAACCGCATCGCATCGTGCACGTCGCCCGACTCAACGAAGCGAAACGTGAAAGCGCCGTGGAACACGTCGCCGGCACCCAGCGTGTCGATCGCCTTCACCTTGAACGCATCCATATGCCGGATCTCGCCATTTTCGAGCCAGTAGAACTCCGTCTGAGCCGTCTGTGAAGGCCAGGAAGCCTTTGAAAGACTGCCCCAGCTTTTTGAGCGCGGCGCCTAGGTCGTTTAGTCCCGTGGTGCCGCGAAGCGCCTCAGCCGACGAGATGACATGACTGCAGGCATGTAGCAGCGGATCGTCGAGCGATGCTGCCTTGTCGAGGTCGAGCACGCGGGGAATACCGCGCGCCTGTGCTTCCTTGCAAATCGGAGTCGCGAAATTCGGATAGCGATTGTCGAGGAGCACAGCGTCGGCGTCCGCGACAGCACGTCGGGATTCTCGGGCGCGATCGCACTCAGGCCTTGATCGCGACGTGTCGCAATTGTTTTTTCTCCAGTCGGCATCAATCAAAATCAGTGATACCGAGGAAATCGCGCCCGCGAACACGAATGGCGCCGCTGCAATCGATTTTTTCGCGCATCAGGCTTTGAAGAATACGGCCGGCAAATTCATCGTCCTTCGCACCGAGCGGGCCGGCAAAGCTCACGCGACCACCAAGGCGCGCGATTGCGACCGCGGCATTTCCGGCCTGGCCGCCGGACGTGATCATGAATTCCGATGCCTGCACCTTCGTGCCGGCGTCCGGGAACTTGTCCACCCGCATGACGATGTCCTGCACGGCGCCGCCCGCACACAGGATTCGGGGCTGTTTTTTTTCGCGCGGCTCAGTCAAAACGGACCTCGTCCTCTACCCACGCGCGAATGATGTGATGCGCGATCGCTACCGGAGGCGGCGTTGTCAGCCCTTGCGGGTGTTTGCGCATCAGCATGCTCCCGATCTCATCCTTGCTAAACCAGCGGGCGTCCTCGAGTTCCTCGCGATCGACGACGATTTCGTGCGTCAATGCCTCGGCGTGGCAGCCGATCATCAGCGACGTCGGGAATGGCCAGGGCTGCGATGCGAAATAGACCACGCGACCGCACGTGATCCCCGCTTCCTCGCGCGTTTCCCGGTGCACCGCATCTTCGATCGACTCGCCAGGCTCGACGAAGCCGGCAAGGCACGACCACATCGTCGGCACGAAGCGCGGACTGCGGCCGAGCAGGCAGCGGTCGCCATCGATCGCCAGCATGATCACCACAGGATCGGTGCGCGGAAAATGCTCGGCCTTGCATTGCGGGCAGTCGCGCCGCCAGCCGCCGCAGACGAGCCGTGTCGCGGCCCCGCAATTGGGGCAAAAGCGGTGGCGCGCATGCCAATGAAGGACGGCCTTCGCTTCGGCAATAGGCGGCAGGTCATCGGCGGCAACGAGCCCCTGCACGGCGATCGACCGCAGGTCCGTTACCAACAGATCGCCGCGGCTTTTCAGCGCCTCGGCCGACTGAAGTGAAAGCCCGTGGCCAAAACGCGGCGCGCCATCAAGCAGGCCAAGAAAGATCGTTTCAGCGGGCGGGCCGAGCTCGTGCGCTTCGGCCGGCGTGAATAGCGGCTCGCTGAGGGGCGAACCTTTCTTCGCGACGATCCATTCGCCGCCAATCACATATGTTCCTGCGCCGGGGTGCTTTGTCAGCGCGGCTATGGCGGCGGCATCTGTGCGCAGTTCCGCCGCGCGCTCGATACGGCTGTTCGTGTATCCCAGACGCGGTTTAGGGCCCAAACGTGATGACATGCGTCGCTCAAATTCGCATGCGAGCACGCGCCGCGCAATGCGCCGTCCGATGCGGGTTCAGGCGAGCGCCTGATCGATGGCCGTTATCACCTGCTCGGGCTTGAGCTCGTCGAGACAAACGCTGCGGCTACGGATGTTGCGTTCGCAGCCTTCAAAGGTGCAGGGCATGCACGGCAGGGGGTTCTGCACGATCCAGACATTGCCCTGGTTCTGGATGGTGCCGCTCGCCTGCCATGGCGCCGCGAGTCCGCCAACTGGCCATGGCCCCCAGACGCGCGGGTCCATGGGGCCGAATAACGCGACCGTCGGGCATCCGGCCGCGGCGGCAAGATGCGTCGTCGACGTGTCGGGACCGATGTAAACACGGGCGCCCGAAAGCAGCTTCATCGTCTCCGGCCATTCCAGCTGATGGAATTCGCAGACGCCGCGCCAGACGTTTTCCAGATAGCGGCGCTCCGCTTCGCCAGGACCGCCTATCGCAATAATTGAGAGACCGCGCTTTGCCAGGTTCGCCGCGACTGCGCGCCACCCATCCGGCGTCCATTCCTTGTAGGTGAACATCGGCGCGGCGTGGATGACGGCGTATTTGCCGTTGATCGCAACGGCCGTGGCTTGAGCCGCTGCGGGACAAACCAGCTCAGGAACGCGCGGAATGTCGAGAGCATCGGCGAGCCGAAGATTTTGCTCGACGCGGTGAAGCTTCTCCGCCGCGGGGACGGCTCGATGCAGCGCAATACGCTTAAGCGCGCGTGCGAGCCATGGATCGGCATCTGTTGTCACCCCAACACGCCACCGGCCGGCGGCGAAAGCGAAGACCGTCGGACGATCTCCGCTTTGCGTGGATACTGCAACATCGTAAGAGCGCCAAAGGCGCCCGATCAGGCGCAGGCTTTCCGCCGCCGCTCGGCCGCTGCGGCATCGTGAGAATTCGGTCGATGTCGGGGTTTCCGGCAATAATTCCCGCGGTGCCGTCGAACACCAGCACGTCGATTTGCGCCTCGGGCCAGGCGCGGCGCATGCTACGGATCATCGGCGTCGTCAGCAGCAAGTCGCCGATGCGGCGCAGCGAGATGATCAGGATGCGGGAGGGGGGCGCGGCCATGCCGGTTTCTCGCAGAACCGGAACTACCGGTCCATGGCGGTAAGGCCTTCAGACTTGAGCGATTGCCGCAGAGACTCGAGAAACGCGTGCCGTTGCGCTTTCTCATAGGGAAGCGGCGGCGCAACTCCCCAGACCGGCTTGGGCCATGCGGCATCGGTATGGCGGCGTGCGATCACGTGCACATGCAATTGCGGCACCTGATTTCCGAGCGCAGCGATGTTGAGCTTGTCACACCGAGTGATGTCTTTCAGCGCGCGCGCCGTTACGGCGATTTCGCCGAGCAGCTGCACTTGCGCGTTTTTCTCAAGATCTATGAGCTCGACGAGGCCGGGCATGCGCGGCACCAGGATCAGCCACGGGTAGTTGGCGTCGTTCGTCAGCAGCGCGCGGGCAAGCGGCAGGTCGCCGACCGGAACCGTGTCTTGCGCGAGCTGCGGATGCAGCGACCAGCCCTTGGTAAGCCCTGAATCCATTGGACAAATCCGCACGATTCTTTCGGAGGAAAGCTAGCAGAGACGCCACCCCGCTGCTTGCTTTCCCGGTTTATTGGCCCGATATAGACTTCGGGAGGTTGGCAGTGGACGAGCCACTCGCCAACCGGGTCAGATCCGGAAGGAAGCAGCCCTAACGAGCGCGGTTCGGGTCGCTCGTCAGCCTCCCACCAATTCCTAGACTTGTTCGCGATCAGTCCGCGCGTCGCGCGGCGGCGAAGCGGATGGCACGATGAGCGAGCCCAGAAAATCCGCCGTTTCCGGTTCCGCCCCGGCCGAGGCGCCGGCCGATGGATACCGCGTGCTCGCACGCAAATACCGGCCCGCAAGCTTCGAGGATCTGATCGGGCAAGACGCCATGGTGCGCACGGTCTCGAACGCGTTCGAGAGCGGCCGCATTCCGCAGGCCTGGATCCTGACGGGCGTGCGCGGTGTCGGAAAAACGACGACCGCCCGCATTCTTGCGCGTGCGCTTAATTACGAACTGCCCGACGGCTCAATAAAAGAACCGACGATCAAGATGCCGGTGATGGGCGTGCACTGCCAGGCCATCATCGAGAGCAGGCATCCGGACGTACTGGAGATGGATGCCGCCTCGCATAACAGTGTCGAAGACGTGCGGCAGATCAACGACGCAATCCGATACGCGCCGATGAGCGCGCGCTACAAGGTCTACATCCTCGACGAAGTGCACATGCTGTCGGGCGCGGCCTTCAACGCGTTGCTCAAGACGCTGGAAGAGCCGCCGCCGCACGCAAAGTTCATTTTCGCGACCACTGAAATCCGCAAGGTGCCGGTGACGGTGCTCTCGCGCTGTCAGCGTTTCGATCTGCGCCGAGTCGACGCGGCTCTTCTGGTGGACCATTTGCAGGGCATCGCCGCGAAAGAGAAGGCCGAGATCGAGCCTGCCGCGCTCGCTTTGATCGCGCGCGCGGCGGAAGGCTCGGTGCGCGACTCGCTGTCGCTGCTCGACCAGGCAATGGCGCATGCAGCCGGTCCGGTCCGAGCCGAGGATGTGCGCCAGATGCTGGGGCTGGCGGATCGCGTGCGGGTGGTCGATTTGTTCGAGGCGCTGATGAAAGGCGACGCGGCCGCGGCGCTTAAAGAGTTGCGCGAGCAATATGAGATCGGTGCCGATCCTGCCGTCATCCTTGCCGATCTCGCTGAGTTCACCCACTTTGTCACGCGCGTCAAAGTCATTCCGGCGGTTGCCGACGACCTGTCGCTGTCGGAGGCCGAACGCACGCGCGGGCGCGCTTTTGCGGCGCAGCTGTCGATGCGCGTGCTGTCGCGCGCCTGGCAGATGCTGCTCAAAGGCGTCGCCGAGGTGCCGGCATCCGGGCGTCCGGTCGCCGCTGCCGAGATGGTGCTGGTGCGCATTGCCTATGCAGCCGATCTGCCGACGCCCGATGAAGTCGTTCGCTCGCTCAGCGAAAACGGCGCTGCACCGGCCCGTCCGCAGGGGAACGGCGGTAGCGTTCAGGCCTCGTCCCAAGGCTACGCGCCGCGCTACGAGGCGCCGCGTGGTTCGCCGCGATCTTCTGCGGCGGTGTCGCCGCGGCCGGCGGAGGATCCCATGCCGCGCCGGGACGACCCGGTCGCCGCGCCGACTCTGTCCATCAATTCGTTTGCGGATCTGATTGCGCTTGCCGTGGAGAAGCGCGACATCACCACCAAGATGGCGCTTGAGCGCGACGTGCGGCTGGTCCGCTGCGAGGATGGCCAGCTCGAAATCGCGCTCGAGGCGCGCGCACCGAAGACGCTGGTGCACGACCTCCAGCGCAAGCTGACCGGCTGGACCGGCAAGCGCTGGATCGTGGTCGTGTCCAAGGAGCAGGGCGCACCGACGATGCGCGCCCAGGCCGATGCGCAGCAGGCCGAGATCGAGCGCGACGTACAGAGCGATCCGCTGGTGCAGGCCGTGCTCAGCCGGTTCCCGGGCGCAAAGGTCGTGGGCGTGACGCAAAATGGCCCGGATCAGGCGGAGCAGGCGCCGGATGCCGGTTCCGATGACGAGCGTGAGGACTAGCCGATGACGGATTTCCTCGGCCTGATGAAACAGGCCGCGCAATTGCAGTCGAAGATGCAGGCGATGCAGGCGGAGCTCGATCAGATCGAGGTCGAGGGCACCGCGGGCGGTGGCGTCGTCACGGTTACGCTTTCAGCCAAGGGCGACCTCAAGGGCGTGAAGATCGACGATTCGCTGCTGAAGCCGTCGGAAAAGGAAATTGTCGAGGATCTGATCGTCGCGGCGCATGCCGATGCGCGGCGTAAGGCGGAAGGCGTGCTCCAGGAAAAAATGAAAGAAGTCACCGGCGGGCTGCCGCTGCCGCCGGGACTGGGTTTGACCTGATATTCTTATTCAATGCCCACCGCCGTTGCCGGACCTGAAATCGAGCGCCTGATCCAGCTGCTGGCGCGGCTGCCCGGTCTGGGGCCGCGCTCCGCGCGGCGCGCGGCGCTGCACCTCATCAAGAAGCGCGAACTGCTGATGGCGCCGCTCGCCGCCGCGCTCGAAACGGCGATGGAAAAGATCGAGATCTGCAAGGTCTGCGGCAATATCGACACGCAAAATCCGTGCACGGTCTGCACCGACGGCAAGCGCGACGCCTCGATCATCGTTGTGGTTGCCGACGTTGCGGACTTGTGGGCGCTCGAACGCGCGCACGCGGTGAATGGCCGCTATCACGTGCTCGGCGGCACGCTGTCTCCTCTCGACGGCGTCGGCCCGCAGGACCTGTCAATCGACGCGCTGATTTCGCGCGCGCACGAGACGCCGGTCAAAGAGGTGATCCTGGCGCTCAACGCCACGGTCGACGGCCAGACCACGGCGCACTACATCACCGAGCTTCTGGCCGACGCGAAAGTGAAAGTGACGCGGCTCGCGCACGGCGTGCCGGTCGGCGGCGAGCTCGACTATCTCGATGAAGGCACGCTCGCCGCCGCGATCAAGCAACGGACGTTATTCTAGGCCGCTTCCGTACGTCTCGACGGCGCCGTAGGGCGTCGGCGTCAGATAGACGGGCCGTGCCATGCCGTCGGGCCCGATAGCGACGTGCGAGCAATCGCCGTATTTATTCAGGTGCATATTGTTGTCGTAGCTATTGCGCGAGAAGTAGTAGTTGCAGACGCCGTCATCGTAACGAACGTTCGTCCAACTCCCGTTGGACTCGCGATAGATATACGGCTTGTGCCAGTCCGCTGCGGCGGGCAATGACGAAGCAATCACGCCGGCCAGCGCGCAGCCCAGCACCGAAAGTTTCAAGTTCAGACGCATGGCAGCCTCCTTCAAATATACGTGGGCCAAACGCATGCGTCGGGTCATCGTTCCGCGCGTGAAAGTTTCATGATTATGGCGACGGTGTGCAACGCGTCTTCTTTATGTCCGCTTCGCGGACAGCGTTGCGAAATGTCCACCCCGTTGCAGCCAGGCGAGCAAGATGAAACTTGGAATGCTGGCGGCCACACAGATGACGAAATACCACATCCAACCCGTCGCCGCCGCGATGTAGCCGGAACCGAGCGCGAGCACCGTGCGCGCCAGTGCAAACAGCGCGGTCAACAAGGCATATTGCGTGGCCGTGTGCAGCGGGTTGCCGCAAAGCGCCGAAAGATAGGCGACAAAAATCACGGTTCCGATGCCGCTGGTGAAATTTTCGGCGGTGATGGCGAAGGTCAGCCACGCAACGTCCCGGCCGACAACCGCCTGCCATGCGAAGGCGAAGATTGCCACCGCTTGCAAGACGCCGCCGATCCAGAGGCTGGTCGCCATCGGCAAAGCGCGCGCGATGAAACCCCCTGCGAACCCGCCCGCAATCGCAGCAGCAAATCCGACGCCTTTGATGATGGTGGCGAGCTCGACGCGCGTGAAGCCGGTCTCGAGCACGAACGGCGTCGTCAAGGCGCTCGCGAGGGTGTCGGCGAATTTGAAAATCATCACGAAGGCCAGCGCCGCGATGGCCATATCGCGTGACAGGAACTCGGAAAAGCTTGCGATCGCCGTATTGCTCACGCGTTTCCAGGAGCTCTCGCGCGCATGCGCCGAGTGGTCGGCCGCGGCGGCTTCCGATTCGGCCGGTTCCCTGGCCAGCAGCGTTGCGATGATGCCGACCAGGACGAGCGCCGACATCGCGACAAAAGTCGCGCGGTAGGCAGCCTGTTTGTCGAGCCCGAGTCCCATGAGGCCGCTCACCAGGAACAGCGCGCCGGCGCTCGAAACCAGCACCGCGATGCGGTAGGCGGCGACGTAAGACGCCATGCCCGCGGCCTGCTCGTTCTCGGGCAGGCTTTCGACGCGGAACGCATCGATGACGATGTCCTGCGTGGCCGAGGCGGTTGTGACCAGCAAGGCTGCGCCGGCGACAAGCCATGGCGAGGAGGCCGGGTCGTTGATCGCAAGCAATATGATCGAGATGAACAGCAGGATTTGCGTCAGCATAAGCCACCCGCGCCGCCGTCCGAGCAGGCGCGAGAGCAGGGGCACATCAAGTGCGTCGACTGCCGGCGCCCACAGCGGCTTCGCCCAATAAGGCGTTCCCACGGCCGCGAACAGGCCGATCGTCCGGATGTCCACGCCGGTTTCCGTCATCCAGGCCTGCAGCGTCTGCCCGGTAAGTGAAAACGGCAGCCCCGCCGAAAAGCCGAGCAGCAGCACGATCAAAACGCGCGGCTTGAAGTAGACGGCCACGCCATCGAACCATGACGATCGCGGCTGCGCGTCCGGAGAAATGGTCATAACGTTATTCGCCGGCCTCGAGCCTGGTTGGGCCGGGGCCGGCGAGGATGTCGGCACTTGGGGGTTCGTCCCCGAATTCGACATCCTGGATCCTTTCGCCGCGGTTCACAATCTTGTCGGCAGAAATCACGATCTGTTTGATATCGGCGCTGGCTTGGCCGAAATGCCTGTCCAGATTCTCGACCCGGTCGCTAAGACGACCGACGTCGGCGACCAGCAGACTGACTTCGGTCAGAATCTTGCCGGCTGCTTCGCGCATGCGGGCATCTCGGCGAATCTGCTGGATCACCTGGATCGCCAGCATCAACAGCGAAGGCGAAACGATGATCACCTTGGCGCGATAAGCTTTCTGAAAAACATCGTCGAAACCGTCATAGAGCTCAGCATAAACCGACTCCGACGGAACAAACATCAATGCCATATCCTGAGTTTCGCCCGGGATCAGGTATTTTTCGGCTATGTCGCCAATGTGCTTGGCGATATCTGCACGCACGCGAGCGATTGCAAGTTTCCGGTCTTCGTCGCTTTTTGCTTCACGAAAGGCAGTCACCGCCTCGAGCGGAAACTTGGCGTCGATGACGAGGGACGGGCCGTCGGGAAGGTGCACCACGCAATCGGGGCGTGCCTTGTTGGAGAGTGTTGCCTGGAATTCGTAGCAATCCTTTGGCAAGCCATCCTGAATAATCATTTCCATTCGCGCCTGTCCAAAGGCGCCGCGCGATTGCTTATTGGCGAGCACATTCTGCAGGCTCGTCACTTGTGAGGCCAGGTCGGTAATGTTTCTTTGCGCGCTGTCGATCACGGCCAGCCGTGCATGCAACTGTTGAAGATGCTCGGCCGTATGCTTGGTTGAGCTCTGCATCGACTCACCCAGACGAGCCGTCACCGCGTCGAGGCGTTCGTGCACTGTTTGTTGTAGTTGGGACTGCGCCTTGGCAAGCAGATTCACCCATGACCTGGACGCGCGCATTGAGATCAGCCATCCGTTGCTCGGCGGCAGGATCGTTGGGCGGCTTGCGCGGCCACAACAGTATCGCGATGACGACGATGACCCCGATCGAGACCATGGTGCCAATGGCCAGCATGAGGGCCGGCGCATGCGCCAATAGCGCGTTAGCTGTTGAGTGCAAATCGTCCATTCGGCGCTTCTACAGTGATTCGGTGTCGCGGGCGAACGAACGGCGAACGGTAAAGCGGTTGCGCCCGTGGCTCAAGGGGACGTGCGCATTGACCGCATCGGCCCTTGCCCTTACATCGCGGCCATGGCGGTGCGCGACATTCTCATCATTCCCGACAAGCGGCTGCGGCTCAAATCCGAGCCGGTGAAGGCTGTCGACAAGACATTGCGCGCGTTGATCGACGATATGTTCGAGACAATGTACGCCGCGCCCGGCATCGGGCTTGCCGCGATCCAGATCGGCGCGCCGCAGCGCGTCGTCACCATGGATCTCGCGAAAAAAGACGAGCCGAAGCAGCCGCAAGTCTTCATCAATCCGGAAGTAACCTGGGCTTCGGACGAGAAGGCAACCTATGAGGAAGGATGCCTCTCGATTCCCGAATATTACGAGGAAGTCGAGCGCCCGAAGTCGGTCAAGGTGAAGTACCTCGATCTTGACCTCAAGCCACAGGAGATCGAGGCCGACGGGCTGCTGGCCACCTGCCTGCAGCACGAGATCGACCACATCAATGGCGTGCTGTTCATCGACCATATTTCCAAGCTCAAGCGCGACATGGTGATGAAGAAATTCAAGAAAGCGGCAAAGAAAACCGAAGGCGCAAAACCGCTCTCCGAGGACCAAGAGCCTTCGCATCATATCGGCTGACAGCGGGCGCGCCCGCGCGCAGGATGGTGCCTCAATGCGCCTGATTTTCATGGGCACGCCTGATTTCGCGGTGCCGACGCTCGTCGAGCTTGCCGCGCGCGGGCACGAGATTGCGGCGGTCTACACGCGCGCGCCCAAGCCGGCCGGCCGCGGCATGGACGTGCAGCGCACGCCGGTGGAGCAGGAGGCGCGGCGGCTTGCGCTTGCCGTTCATACGCCGAGGAGCCTGAAGGATGAGGAGGCCCAGGCCGCGTTCCGCGCGCATAAAGCCGACGCCGCCGTGGTGGTCGCCTATGGCCTGATCCTGCCGAAATCCGTGCTCGAAGCGCCGCGGCTCGGCTGCTTCAATATTCACGCGTCGTTGCTGCCGCGCTGGCGCGGGGCCGCGCCCATCAACCGCGCCATCATGGCCGGGGACACCGAATCCGGCGTCACCATCATGAAGATGGACGAGGGACTCGATACCGGCGCCATGGCCATGGCGGAGCGAATGCCGATCGGTGCCGACATGACGGCCGGCGATCTGCACGATGCCCTGTCGCGCCTTGGCGCCGATCTGATGCTGCGCGCGCTCGCCGCCGCCGAGCGCGGCTCGCTCGCGCTCACGCCGCAGCCGGACAAGGGCGTCACCTATGCCGAGAAGATTTCGAAGAACGAGACGCGCATCGACTGGTCAAAGCCCTGGAAGCAGGTGCACGATCACATTCGCGGACTTGTCGCCATTTCCCGGCGCCTGGTTCGAGATCGATGGCGCGCGGGTCAAGGCGTTGCGCTCGACGAAGGGTGAGGGCTCAGGTGCCGCCGGTACGGCGCTCGATGACAAGCTCACCATCGCCTGCGGCACGGGAGCGGTGCGTCTCACGCAAGTGCAGCGCGCCGGCAAGCAGCCGATGTCGGCGGACGAGTTCCTGCGCGGCACGCCGGTGAAATCCGGCGCGCGGGTGGCGTGACATGCCGCGCTACAAGTTGACGGTCGAATATGACGGGCGGCCATTTGCCGGCTGGCAAATCCAGGCCGACCAGCTCACCGTGCAGGGCCTGCTCACGTCTGCGGTTGAAGCGCTCTCCGGCGATAAAACGCTGGTGCAAGGTGCCGGCCGTACCGATGCCGGCGTCCATGCGCGGGCGCAGATCGCCCACGTCGATCTCACCAAGGAATGGGATACCGACACCATACGCGACGCACTCAATGCGCATCTGCGCCCGCATCCGAGTTGCGATTCTCGCTGCCGAACGTGCGGCAGACGATTTCAACGCGCGGACCTCGGCGATCCGGCGGCATTATCTCTACCGCATCATCAATCGCCGCGCCGATCTCACGCTTGAGGCCGGGCGCGCCTGGCGCGTGCCGCGCCCGCTCGACGCGGCGGCGATGCACACGGCGGCGCAGCGCCTGGTCGGCAAGCACGATTTCACAACGTTCCGCTCGACCGAATGCCAGGCCAAGTCGCCGGTGAAAACGCTCGATATTCTCAAAGTCGAGCGCGGCGGCGAGGACGTTTATGTGACCGCGGTCGCGCGCTCGTTCCTGCACAATCAGGTGCGCTCGATGGTCGGCTCGCTTGTCCCGGTCGGCGAGGGCAAATGGAGCGCCGACGACCTCGCGAAAGCGCTCGATGCGCGCGACCGCGCGGCCTGCGGCCCGGTCGCGCCGCCGGACGGGCTCTATCTGATGAGGGTGGAATATTGACCGCGCGCTGCGAGGAATGGCGGCCCCTCAGGCGAAATACCGGTCGATGATCTTGCGATAGATCGTCCGGTCAGCGCGCGCAGGTCGGCAACCGGCACGCGCTCGTCGACCTGATGCATCGTCTGGCCGACCAGGCCGAACTCGACCACCGGGCAATAGTGCGTGATGAAGCGCGCATCCGACGTGCCGCCGGTCGTCGACAGCGCCGGCTTGCGGCCGGTGATCTTCGGCGACGGCGGCCGCGACCAGATCGGTGAACGGCCCCGGCTTGGTCACGAACACGCCGGCGTTCGACGGCTCCCACTGGAACGTGAATTTGATTTTTCCGCCGGCTGCCTTCGCCGCGCGCTGCTCGATCAGCTTTTTCAGCGAATCGAGCGTGTGGTTATCGTTGAAGCGGATGTTGAAGCGCGCGCGCGCCTCGCCGGGAATGAGATTGACCGTCTTGTTGCCGACATCGACCGAAGTGAATTCGAGATGCGACGGCGCGAATTGCGCGCTGCCCTGGTCGAGCGGCTCGGCCTGCAACGCGGAAACCAGCGTCACGAGGCCGCGGATCGGATTGTTGGCGCGCTGCGGATAGGCCACGTGCCCTTGCTTGCCGCTCACGATGAGATGGCCGTTGAGCGAGCCGCGCCGGCCGATCTTGATGGTGTCGCCGAGCTCATCGCTGGTTGCTCGGCTCGCCCAGGATGCAGTGGTCGAATTTTTCGCCGCGCTCGGCCGCCCACTTCAGCAGCTTCGGCGTGCCGTTGACCGCGATGCCTTCCTCGTCGCCGGTGATCAGGAACGAGATCGAGCCCTTCGGCTTTCCGCCGCGCTGGCCGAGATGATCGAGCACCGCTGCGACAGCGCAGGCAATGCCGCCCTTCATGTCGACGGCGCCGCGGCCGTAGAGCTCGCCGTTCGCGACCTCGCCGGAAAATGGCGGATGCTTCCACGCCTTCTCGTCGCCCGGCGGCACCACGTCGGTGTGCCCGGCGAACACCAGATTCGGCGCAGCGGTGCCGATGCGGGCGTAAAGATTTTCCACGTCGTCCGTGCCGGGCTCGCGAAACGTCATGCGATGCACGGTGAAGCCGTTTGTCTTCAATATGCTTTCGAGAAATGTCAGCGCGCCGCCTTCCGCCGGCGTCACCGAGGGGCAGCGCACCAGATCGCGGGCGATGGCGACGGGATCGGCGGACACGGTCGGCCTTCAGTCTCTCAGCAGCTCGTTGATGCTGGTCTTCGAACGCGTACGCTCGTCCACGCGCTTGACGATCACGGCGCAGTAGAGGCCCGGGCCGCCGCTTTTCCCGGGCAGCGTGCCTGGCACGACGACGGAGTAGGGCGGCACTTCGCCTTGCGTGATCTTGCCCGGTCTCGCGGTCGACGATGCGGGTCGAGGCGCCGAGATAGACGCCCATCGACAGCACCGCGCCGGTGCGCACGATGACGCCCTCGGCCACTTCGGAGCGCGCGCCGACGAAGCAATTGTCCTCGATGATGACCGGCCCGGCCTGCAGCGGCTCCAGCACGCCGCCGATGCCGGCGCCGCCGGAGATGTGGCAGTTCTTGCCGATCTGCGCGCAGCTTCCGACCGTCGCCCAGGTGTCGATCATGGTGCCGGAATCGACATAGGCGCCGAGGTTGACGAAGGACGGCATCAGCACGACGCCGGGCGCGATGAAGGCCGAGCGGCGAACCACGCAGCCGGGAACGGCGCGGAAGCCCGCCTTGCGGAAGCGCGCCGCACTCCAGCCCTTGAATTTGGAATCGACCTTGTCCCACCACGCGCGCTTTGCCGGGCCCGCCCGGAATCACGCTCATGTCGTTGAGGCGGAAGGACAGCAGCACCGCTTTCTTCAGCCACTGGTTGACCTGCCAATGGCCGTCGGCCTTTCGCTCGGCCACGCGCGCCTTGCCGGAGTCGAGCAGCTCGAGCGCGGCGTTCACCGCCTTGCGCACGGCGCCCTTGGTCTTCGGGCCGATTTTGTCGCGCGCCTCGAAGGCGTCGTCGATGGTGCTGGCAAGCTTGTCGTTGGACATGGATGCTCCGGCTCGTTCGGCTGCGGTTTGTCGGGGGCGCGGCAGGGGATGTCAAGCCGCGCGCAGCGGGCTATGGTCTCGCCGGGAGAAAAAGCAATGAATCGGCAATTGGTACGTCTCGGTTTGGGGCTTGTCGCATCGGCCTTCGGTTCGGCGCCGGCTTTCGCGCATCACGTGATGGGCGGCCGCATGCCGGCGACCTTCGGTGAAGGGCATCCTGTCGGGGTTGGGCCATCCGGTGATCGGCCTCGACCATCTGGCGGCGGTCGTTGCGGTCGGGTGCCTCGCCGCCGCGCATCGCTCGGCATCGGCGCTGGCAGTTGTGTTCGTGCTGGCGATGATGGGCGGCGTTGCTCTCCACTTGCATGGCACGACGGTGCCGGGTGCCGAGATTCTGGTCGCGCTGACCGTGCTTGCGCTTGGCGCGCTGATGGTCCTGCGCCGGGATATGTCGGCGGGCGCCGCGGTGGTGCTGTTCGCGATGGTGGGCGTGATCCACGGCTATGCCCTGGGTGAATCGATCTACGGAGCCGAGCGGACGCCGCTTTATGCCTACCTCATCGGGCTCGCCGTCATTCAAAGCGCGATTGCGCTCGCCGCAGTGCATGTGACCCGCTCGCTGGCGCGCGGATCGTCCGGATTTGTCGGCGGTGCGGCTGGTCGGCGCGGGCATTGCCGGCATCGGGCTTGCAATCCTGATGCAGCAGGTCATCCCGGGCGCGTGATCAGCGCCGCACGATCTCTTCGAGAAATCCGCTGAGGTCGTCGGTCAAATGATCGACGTAGGGCGCATCGCGCCCTTCCAGCTCCCAGGCTTCGCGAAAAACGTCGCGCTGCCCTTCCGGCACGACCAGGACGGTCGTCATGCCGAGCGCGTGCGGCGTTTCCAGGTTGCGCGCCAGATCCTCGAACATCGCGGCCTTCGCGGGATCGACGCCATGGCGGGCAAGGAATCGCTCGTAGACCTGCGGCAGCGGCTTGGGATCGAGATCGGCCGCGGCAATGTCGAAGACGTCTTCGAAATGGTGGTGAATGTCGAGCTTCTGCATCACCGCGTCGGCGTGCTTGCGCGTTCCGTTGGTGAGGATGAGCTTGCGCCCCGGCAACTTTTCCAGCGCTGCGCCGAGCACCGGATTGGGCTCGAGCGGCGAATGATCGATCTGGTGCACGAATTCGAGATAGTCGTCGGGCTTCATGCCATGTTCGGCCATCATTCCGCGCATGGTGGTGCCGTAGCGGCGGTAATAGTCCTTCTGCACCCGAAATGCTTCGTCCTTCGAGACCTTCAGGAAGTCGGAGACATAGGCGCGGATGCGCTCATCGACCTGCTGCCAGAGATTGAGATGATGCGGGTAGAGCGTGTTGTCGAGATCGAACACCCAGGTCTCGACGTGGCCGAAACCACGCGGCGGAAGGCGGGACGTAGACGGCACGACGTTACTGGTCCTTGAAACGCACGATCGTTGCTGGCTGGTTGCCAAGATCGATGACCGCAAAGCCGGCCGAATTCAAGCCCCGTGCCGCGCAGTCCTTGTGGTCGGCCAGCTCGAAGCGGCCATCGCGCGTGCAAAGCGCGAGCGTTCCGCCCCAGGAAAGAGCCGTGTCGCCTCGTTTGACGGTGCGGCCGCTGCCGTCGACCGCTTCCGCATAACTGTAGACGCGGCGCGGATCGCCGCGCAGATCGGGGCGCACGCACTGGCCCGATTCCACACGATACCAGCCGCGCGTGACGATGGAGCCCATCTCGGCAAAACCGAGCGACGCCATCACCGGATATTTGGTGTCGTTGCACCATGAAAAGCCGACGCCTTCCGGATTGCGCGCGGCTTCGATCAGCGCGTCGAAAATCGCGGGCGTTGCGACGGCATCGGCTCCAAGCTTTCGCTCGTTCAGGAACTTTGCGATCGCGGCCTGCGTTTTCGCGCCCTGCACGCCGTCGATCGGATAGGCGTCGTAGCCGGCGATCACCAGCAGCCGCTGGATGCCGGCAAGCCGTGCCTGCACGTCGTCGTAGTCGGCCTCTTCCGCGAGGTTGATCACAGGGCCCTTCGGCGAGTCTGACGGCTTGGCCGCGCTGAACTGCGCTTGCTGGCTTGTCGGGCAACTGCGCGCGTTGGGAATGTCGAAATCGCCGTTCTTTATGCAGAAATCAGCCTGGCCGTTGAGCGGCAACGGCGCGCTGCCGTAGACCGGCGGGGTGCGCGCGTGCACATACACCATGTCGGCATCCAGCGTTCCGTCGAGCGCTTGCCGGCACTGGCCCGGATCAAGCCGGAACCAGCCGCGCGTCTCGACATTGGCACGCTTTTCAAGGCCAAGCGCCACATCCATCCGGTAGCTGGTGCGGTTGCACAGCGTAAGCTCGGCGCGGGCCGATGTGGTCAGCGCGATTGACGCGGCGATCGTGAGGATGAACCCGCAAATCATGCCCGCCATGCTAGCGGAAGATGCGTAAACTCGTCATTCGAGGCTGGCCGATTTCGCGGCCCGGAATGACGGCGATCAGCGGTGCATCAGGGTACCGACGCCGTGGTCGGTCAACAGTTCGAGCAGCACGGCGTGCGGGACCTTGCCGTCCATGATGACGACGCCTTCGACGCCCTGATCGAGCGCATAGATGCAGGTTTCGACCTTCGGGATCATGCCGCCGGAAATCGTGCCGTCGGCGATCAGCTTGCGCGCGTCCGAGACCGACAGGTCCGCGATCAGGTTCTTTGACTTGTCGAGAACGCCGGGCACGTCGGTGAGAAGCAGCAGGCGCTTGGCTTTCAATGCGCCGGCGATGGCGCCCGGCAAAAGTATCGGCGTTGACGTTGAACGTTCCGCCGTTGGCCGAGGTCGCTACCGGCGCAAGCACGGGGATCATCTCGCGGCCGATCACCTGGTTGAGCATGGTGATGTCGACTTTTTCGGGCTCGCCCACGAACCCGAGGTCGATGACCTTTTCAATGTTGGAATCCGGATCGACCACTGTGCGGCTGACTTTGCGCGCCTGCACCATGTTGCCGTCCTTGCCGCACAGCCCGATGGCCTTGCCGCCGGCGGCGTTGATGTAGCCGACGATTTGCTTGTTGATCGAGCCGGCCAGCACCATTTCGACGATCTCGACCGTCTTTGCGTCGGTGATGCGCAAACCGGCGGCGAACTCGGACTTGATGCCGAGCTTCTTGAGCATGGCCTCGATCTGCGGGCCGCCGCCGTGCACGACGACCGGATTGATCGCCGTCTGCTCGAGCAGGACGATGTCCTTGGCAAAGTCGCGCGCCGTCTGCTCCTGGCCCATGGCGTGTCCGCCATATTTCACCACGACGGTTTCCTCGTCGTAGCGCTGCATGTGCGGCAGCGCTTCGGACAGGATGCGGGCCTGGGTCTGCGGGTCGATCTTGGGGGCTTTGCTCATCGCTCCGGCCTTGTGCGGTTGCCGGCGGTTCTAGCCGATGCGGCCGTCCCTCGACAATGCATTAGCTCTTTCTTTCGGCGAGCAGCCGGGCGATGGCCGCGCGTAGCTCGGGAATACCCTTGCCGTCGTGGGAGGAGGTCGCGAGAACCGTCGGAAATGCGGCCGGCCGCTTGGCGAGCGCCGCTTCGACTGTCGGCGATGCGGCCCACAAGATCGGCGGGTTTCACCTCATCGCACTTGGTTAAGACGACCTGATGGCTGACTGCCGCCTGGCCGAGGGCTTCGAGCGCAGGGTCGTCCGTCGGTTTGAGTCCATGCCGCGCATCCACCAGGACATAGACCCGGGCGAGGTTGCTCCGCCCGCGCAAAAAGGCATCGATCAATGCCGTCCAGGCCGCGACCTTGGATTTTGCCGCGGCGGCATAGCCGTAACCCGGCATGTCCACAACGTTGAGATCGTCACCGCCATTGAAGAATATGAGCTCCTGCGTGCGGCCGGGCGTGCGCGAGATGCGCGCAAGGTTTTTGCGGCCGGTGAGCGCATTGATCAGGCTGGACTTGCCAACGTTCGAGCGACCGGCAAAGGCGATTTCGACGCCCTTCATGAGCGGCAGGGACGCAGGTGAGCACGCCGCGGCGACAAAATGCCAATCGCCCGCAAAAAGTTTGCGGCCGGTCTCGATTTCCGCACGGGTGAATTCAGTCGAGTTCATTAAGTCGCATTCCAGACAGGTCATGGCCGGGCATAGCCGTCCGAAGGACGGCGTGCTTTCGCACGCCTATGTCCCGGCCATCCACGTCTTAGTATTGGACGCAACACTAAAGACGTGGATGCCCGGCACAAGGCCGGGCATGACGCAAGAACCGATGGGACCGCGAACTATTGCTGCGGCGTCTTCTTCACAAACATCGCCTTGATATTATCGAACAGTTCGATCTTGGCTCCGTGCTTGCGCATGATCACGCTCTGCTGCACGACCGAGAGCAGATTGTTCCAGGCCCAATAGATCACGAGACCGGCGGGGAAGCTTGCCAGCATGAACGTGAATATCAGCGGCATCCAGTTGAAGATCATGGCCTGCGTCGGATCGGGCGGCGCGGGGTTGAGCTTCATCTGGAACCACATCGTGATCCCCATGATGAGCGGCCAGATGCCCATATGCAGGAACTGGCCAATCAGCGGCAGCACCGTCGGGTCGACCGGAATGAGTCCGAACAGGTTGAAGAGATTGGTCGGGTCTTGCGCCGACAGATCGTGGATCCAGCCAAAAAACGGCGCGTGCCGCATTTCGATGGTGACGAACAAAACCTTGTAGAGCGAGAAAAAGACGGGGATCTGGATCGCGATCGGCAGGCAGCCGGCCAGCGGATTGATCTTTTCCCGCTTGTACAGCTCCATCAATTCCTGCTGCTGCTTGGCCTTGTCGTTGGCGTAACGTTCGCGCAAAGCCATCATTTGCGGCTGCACGGCCTTCATCTTCGCCATTGATGCGTATGACTTGTTGGCGAGCGGGAAGAAGATGATCTTGACCAGGACGGTGACCATCAGGATCGCCAGGCCGAAATTGCCGAACAGGCGGAAGAAGAAATCCATCGCCAGGAACATCGGCTTGGTGATGAAATAGAACCAACCCCAATCGATCAGCAGATCGAAGTGGTTGAGGCCGAGTTCTTTGTTGTAGCCGCCGATGCCGACGAACGGAAAGTTGATGCCGACGATCGAGACTTCCTTGGCGCCGGCAAATAGCCGTGCATTGACGGAACCAGTTGCGCCCGGTGCGATTGTCTGTGCATCGAGCAAATAGTCGGTCTGAAATGTCCTGATCGTGCCGAGCATGCTGGTCGAGAAACGCGCCTTCAGGCGCGCGCTTGTGTCCGGCAACAAGGTGGCGGCCCAATATTTGTCGGTGATGCCGAGCCAGCCGTTGGTGACATCGCAATTGACGGATTTTTTGTCCTCGATGTTTTTGTAGGTGAATTCCTGCAGGCCGGACTCCCGAGCACGCCGATAAGGCCCTCATGCAGAACGTAGTATCCGGCGGTCTGCGGTGTGCCGTGACGCGAAATCAATGCGTATGGAAAAAGCGTGACTGGACTGCCGCTTTTGTTCTGACGTCATCCTTGATCGTGAAGAGATACTTGTCGTCGACTGAAATGGTGCGGCGAAACTCGAGTCCTTCGCCATTGTCGTAGGTCAAGGTGATCGGATGGTTGACGCTCAGCGCTCCGGCGCCTTGTTGCCTCCAGACGGTTTCAGATGTGGGCAGCTTGACATTTGCACCCGTGGAGCCGGTCCAGCCGAATTCCGTATAGAACGGATCGTCGTCCCTGACGGCGACAGCAGAACGATCGGTGGTGACTTCGGATCAACCGTCTCGCGAAACTTGACCAGCGCGAGATCGTCGATGCGTCCGCCTTTCAGGGCAATTGTGCCCTGCAGCGTGTCGGTCGCAATGGGCACGCGGGGCGAGTTCGCCAACGCCGCCCGACGATCCATGGGCGCCGCGGATGACGGTGCGCTTGCCTGGCCAGGCACTTGCGACTGTGCTTGCGGCTGCGCCTGCTTGGGCTGATCGGGCGTCGGCACATTCTGTTTCTGCTGCTGTGCCTGCAGTTGCTCTTGGCGCGCCTTTTCCTGCGGAACGGCAAAGAAATATTGCCAGCCAAGCAGCACCAGCGCGGACAGCACGATGGCAAGAATGGTGTTTTTGTTATCGGTCATTGAAATTCCGTTTGCCGCTATGCCCCGCGTGAACTCGCCGCAATGCGCCTTCGAAATCCTGTGTCATGCGCTCGAACGGCAAATTGAGCGCCGCCCGGCGTCCGACAAGCACATAATCATGTCCTGCGCGCACCCGGGTTGCGGCCCAGAGCCGCACAATTTCACGGAGGCGGCGGCGGACCCTGTTGCGCTCGACAGCATTCCCAACTCTTTTCGATACCGTGAAGCCGAACCCGTGCCGGCCCCTGGTCGCGGCGATTGCGCGCCTGCAGCACAAATGCCGTTGACGGCGCCTTAACCCCCGACGCTGCAGCCAGGAAGTCCGCCCGTTGCCTCAATCGTTCCATGGAAGCAATGCGCGGCCTCTTTGCCGCTGTCAGGCGGACAGCTTTTTGCGACCACGCCCGCGGCGCGCCGACAAGACCTTGCGCCCGCCCTTGGTCGCCATACGTGCGCGGAAGCCGTGGCGACGCTTGCGTACGAGCTTGCTCGGTTGATAGGTCCGCTTCACGTTTGTTCTCCGCTGGCTGGGCCTTGGGGAAGGAGGGACTACCCTCGATATGCCGTCAGACCCACTTATTCGGGCCGCCGTGCGATTTTGCGCGGCTTATAAGGGAGGGCCTGTAGTCCGTCAATGTTCGCGGTGCCGGCGCCTTCGGCAGGGTCAAATAGCCTCACAAGGCGGTGAGACATGCCTCGTTCGGCCGGACGGCTCGTGTATATAGCGTAAATGTCTGCGAGCACACCCTCGGGCCGGCGCTGGCAGGGTGTCGCCTGGCGGCTTTTGCCGCTGGCGGTCGTAGCCCTTTTCGCATTCGTCGCCTTTTGGGTTGCTGGCGAAAGAGGGATCTCGCTCGAGTTCGCTTGTCCGTCATCGCGCGATTATTGACGACTTCGTCAACCAGCACCGCGTGATGTCCGTCGTTGCCTTCGTTGTCATCTACATTGTAACGGTTTCCGTTTCGCTTCCGGGCGCGACCTTTCTCACCGTCACGGGGGGTTTTCTGTTTGGGCTCGCGACCGGCGCAGTCGCGGCAGAGATTGGCGCGACCGTCGGCGCTACGCTTATTTTTCTTATTGCGCGCACGGCTCTTGGTGAGCCGTTGCTGCGCCGGGCTGGCCCCCGTGCGCGGCAACTCGCAAAAGGGTTTCGAGACGACGCGTTCAGCTATCTTCTCTTTCTGCGACTGGTGCCGGTGTTTCCCTTTTTCCTGGTCAATCTCGTTCCCGCCTTCGCAGGTGTCCACCTCCGGTCGTTTGTGGCGGCGACCGCGATCGGCGTGATCCCCGCGGTTGTTGTATTCTCGCTGGCCGGCACGGGCCTCGACAGCGTGATCGCGGCGCAGAAGGATTCCTATCGCCAGTGCATGGCCTCCGGAGAGGATACGTGCCCGATAATCTTCGATCCGTCGGACGTGCTCACACCGCAGTTGATCGCGGCCCTGGTGGGTCTCGGTCTGCTGGCGTTAATACCTGTTGTCGTGAAACGCTGGCGCGCGCACGCGCGGGGTCACATGATCGGTTCGAAAGCTACAGATTTATGACGGAAACGCTCAGGCCCGACATTTGCGTGATTGGTGGTGGCCCTGGCGGTTTGTCTGTGGCCGCGGCTACGGCGGCCTTTGGCGTCCCGACAGTGCTCGTCGAGAGCCGCAAAATGGGTGGGGACAGCCTCAAAGGCGGTTACCTGCAGTCAAACGCCTTGCTGGCCGCAGCAAGACGTGCCGAAGCGACACGGAGCGCAAAAATGCTCGGTGTCGATGTGCGGGATAGTCGCGTGAATTTTTCTGGCGTTCTTCGACACGTTCACTCGGTTATCGCGGCCGTTGCGCCGGCCAATTCAGCTGAACGTTTCACCGGTCTTGGCGTTCGCGTCATCCACGCGCAGGCGAAGTTCAAGGACCGCAATACAGTCGTCGCCGGCGATATCGAGATCCGTGCCCGCCGCTTCGTGATAGCGGCTGGATCGCAACCGGCGCTGCCGACAATTCCCGGCCTCGATACCGGCCCCTATCTCACCAGCGAAAGCATTTTCGATCTTGCAGAGAGGCCGGAGCATCTCATCATCATCGGCGCCGGGCCGACGGGGCTTGAATTGGCGCAGGGCTTCCGGCGCCTGGGAAGCTCCGTGACGGTCCTCGAAGCGGCGCAACCGCTCGGGAGAGACGATCCCGAATGTGCCGATGTCGTGCTCGCCCAGCTCGAGCGAGACGGCGTCGTTATCCGAAGCGGTGTGAACGTTGTCGATATCGCGCATGCGGGGCTGACAGTGACCGCGACAATCGAAAGCGGCGGCGCCGAGCAGACGATTACCGGTAGTCATCTGCTCGTTGCGACGGGACGCACTCCATCAATCGCGGACCTTGATCTCGACTGTGCGGGGATTGGTCACGAACGGTCGGGCATTGTCGTGAACAGAAAGCTGAAGACCGCAAATCGTCGCGTCTACGCAATTGGCGACTGCGTTGCCGGCGCGCTTCAGCTTGCGCACGCCGCGAACTATCACGCCGGGCTGGTGATCCGGAATGCCTTGTTCCGTCTGCCGGTGCGCGTTAACAATGATTGCATCCCCTGGGTCACTTTTACCGATCCAGAGCTTGCGCAGATTGGGCTTACAGAGGCGCGGGCGCGCCAGCAAGGCATCAAGATTCGCGTAACGCGTTGGCCTTATCACGACAATGACCGCGCGCTGGCAGAAGGCACTCCACGCGGCCATATAAAAGTCATCACAACGGCAAAAGGTAAAATAGTGGGTGTCACGATTGTCGGCGCGCAGGCAGGCGAACTGATCGCTATGTGGGTTCTCGCGGTTGCACGAAATCTCAATCTTCGCGACGTAATTGATCTTGTTTTGCCCTCTCCGACGCTGTCAGAGGTTGGAAAACGTGCGGCGATTGACTATTTCAGCCCAAGTTTTACCGGCGTCTGGGCGCGTCGCATCATCGGTTGGATGAGAATCTTCGGCTGAGGTGAAATTGGAATCGACGGATAAATCAGAAGGCATGATCGAAGCGGAGTCGGGAGCGCGAAAGCCGCGCATCGGACTTTCCGGCAAGCTGCTTTTGCTGACGATCGTCTTTGTGATGGTGGCCGAAATTTTGATCTATGTGCCGTCAGTCGCAAATTTCCGGCTCAACTGGCTGAATGACAGATTGGCGGCCGCTCACACTGCGGCACTCGTCCTGGACGCGGCGCCAAGCGGCATGGTGCCGGAAAGTCTGGCGAACCAGATTCTCCGCAGCATCGGTGCGCATGCGGTCGCGATGAAGATGGGCAATCAGCGGCGCCTGCTGGCTGCGTCCACCATGCCAACGACCATCACCCAGGACATCGACATGCGGAACGTGACCTGGTGGAAGTCGATCGCCGACGCGTTCGACACCCTGCTGATGTGCAAACCTGGCGACAACATCCGCGTGGTTGGCGCGGCGCCGATGGGTGGCGACTTCCTCGAGATCATTCTCGACGAAGCACCGATGTGCAAAGCGATGTGGACGTTCTCCGTGAACATCCTGCTCTTGTCGCTGGCGATTTCCTGCATGACGGCGATGCTGGTGTTCCTTGCGCTGCACTATCTTTTCGTGCGGCCGATGTGGCGCATTACGCGCAACATGGTCGCTTTCCGGGCGGATCCCGAAAATCCGTCGCGGGTCATTGCCGAAAGCGGGCGGCGCGATGAAATCGGCACTGCCGAAGGGGAGCTCGGCGCCATGCAGCGGGAACTGGCCTCGATGCTGCATCAGCAGAGCCGGTTGGCGGCACTCGGTCTCGCGGTGTCGAAGATCAATCATGATCTGCGCAACCTGCTTGCATCGGCCCAGCTATTTTCCGATCAGCTTTCCACTTCGCCTGATCCGAAAGTGCAACGCTTTGCGCCCAAGTTGATGCGCGCGCTCGAGCGGGCAATCGCTTTTTGCCAAAGCACACTTTCGTACGGCGGCGCGCAGGAGCCGGCTCCCGAACGCCGGACGATTGAGGTCGAGCCGTTGATCGAAGAAGTGCACGAAGCGCTCGGTCTCGGTCTCGATGTGCCGATCCGGTGGATCGTTGCCGTTGAGCGCGGCCTGACGATGGAGGCCGATCACGATCAATTGTTTCGCGTTCTCGTCAATATCGCGCGTAATGCGGTGCAGGCGCTGGAGGCGCGCGGTACGCGCGATCCGGCGCGCGATCAGATCCGCATTACCGGACGGCGTGAAGGCAGCGTGGTCGTCATTGAAGTCTCCGATACCGGCGCCGGCGTGCCGGAGAAGGCGAGAACTCACTTGTTCCAGGCGTTCCAGGGATCGACGCGCGCCGGCGGAACGGGCCTCGGCCTCGCCATTGCCGCGGAGCTTGTGCGGGCGCACGGCGGCGAAATCCGCCTTGTGCCTGGCACGATTGGCGCGACCTTCAGCATCACGATCCCTGACCGGGCTGTCGATCTGGACACCAGACGTGGTGAGCGCGCGCGAGCCTGACGGACGCAGACACCGCTTGCGGTGTTCTTCCTTAAGGGCTCGCGCGACTGAAGGACATCTGGTATGGCGCCGCCCGTTCATGTGCTTTCGATCGCCACCGCCGTACCACCGCATCAGCTCGATCAGCACGCGGTGGCGGATGCTGCGCGCGAAGTTTATGCACGCACGTTCACTCGCTTCCCGAGGCTTGCCGAGGTGTTCACCAATGCGGGCATCGAGCGGCGATATTCGGTACGGCCGTTGGAGTGGCTAAGCAAGCCGCACGATTGGGCCGAGCGCACCGATGCCTACCTTGAGGGTGCCAGCACGCTCTTCGTTCAGACCGCAAAGGCTGCGCTCGACCGTGCCGGGATCGCAGCACGCGATGTTGACGTCGTTGTAACGGTGTCATCGACCGGCATCGCCACGCCCGGACTCGAAGCGCGCGTTGGTCCCGAACTCGGTTTGCGGCCGTCGGTGATGCGCGTACCGGTTTTTGGACGAGGTTGCGCCGGCGGTGTGTCCGGTCTTGCACTCGGTGCGCGCCTGGCACTTGCCGAGCCCGGCGAGGTCGTGCTGGTGGTCGTCATCGAGTTGTGCACGCTGATCTCGCGTCCCGACCGCATGACAAAAGCCGACGTGATTTCATCGGCTTTGTTCGGCGATGGAGCAGCAGCGGTGGTTTTGCGGGCCCAATCCAGGCAGGGGCGTGCACGTGTTGGAGCGGTCGCCGAGCATACTTGGCCGCGCACGCTCGATATCATGGGCTGGGTGATCGATCCCGTAGGTTTTCGGGTCATGCTCTCGCGGTCGCTGCCACGATTTGTCGAGCAGCGAATGGCGGCTCCGGTGCGACGCTTCATAAAGTCGGCACGTCTGCAGTCGCCGCAACTCATCTGTCATCCGGGCGGCGCAAAAGTGCTCGATGCCATCGAAGCGGCGCTCGAATTGCAGAAGGGGACGCTGCGTGACGAGCGGGAGATTCTCCGCGACCACGGAAACATGTCGGCACCCACGGTTCTTTTCGTTCTCGAGCAGGCTTTGCGGCGCGGCTTGTGTGGACCAGTCGTGCTTTCGGCGTTAGGACCCGGCTTCACCGCGAATTTTGTGGCGCTAGAGGCGTTCTATGGGTGAAGGCGCGTGGCTCGTTGCATTCCTGATCGTGCAAAGGCTGATCGAACTTTGTTTTGCGCAGCTCAACACGAGGCGGCTACGAGAGATGGGCGGCATCGAATTCGGCGCGGCGCATTATCCTCTCATCGTGATTTTGCACGCGACCTGGATTGTCTGCCTGTTCATCCTCGGGCATGACCGCGTCATTGATCCGTTCTGGCTGTCCGTATTCATCGTGCTGCAGATCGGGCGGCTGTGGGTCATCGTCAGTCTCGGCCGCCGCTGGACGACACGTGTCATCGTGCTGCCAGGTGCGTCGACGATCGCGCGAGGGCCGTACCGCTGGCTTCGGCATCCAAACTACTTGATCGTCGCGCTGGAGATCGCCGTGGTTCCGCTGGCCCTTGGGCTGCCGCTCCTCGCGTTCATCTTTTCAGCCGCAAACGCGGCGCTGCTCGCATATCGAATCCGCATCGAAAACGAGGCCCTGGCCTGGGCCGCGCAGCCGACGTGAGGGTTAAGGCTCAAAGCTTGCCAATACGCGGTCAAGGCGATAGCTAATGCCCCGGTCCCGCGCGCCGGTTTCCGGCTGCGGAATCAAGCGCCCGTAGCTCAGCTGGATAGAGCACCAGACTACGAATCTGGGGGTCAGGAGTTCGAATCTCTTCGGGCGCGCCACCCCCATCTACCCGATAGCAGCCGCGGATACTGCCGGAGCAGGCAACTGCTCCGGCCAACGTGTTCTGTCACACGCAGCGAATTTCACCAGCAGCGAACGCGGCCCCAACTGTCACGCCAGCAGCGGCGGCAATGCAGGCGTCCCCAACGGTCACGCCAGCAGCGGCGCCACGCCACGTCCGATAGAATTCCGAGGTCGGCAGTGTAGCCTGCGGGCAGCGGTGCAATCGGTGCGGCCTGCGCGGCGTCCGACACTGCCGCAAAGATCAAGCCGGTAATCGCAACTGCAAACAGTGTGCGCAACATGGTGTCTCTCCTGTCTTGTTTCAGGTATCGCCCGCCTCATACGAACAAGCCATTGGACCACGGTCCAATAAGGCCGCAAAGGTCTATTCGAAGCGGAAATAGCGGGACCGCCGCCGGGTTCGCGCACGCTCGGAAGCTGAGGTGACGATGGTCACCCGGATTTGTGGCTTAGGCTGGATCGAAGTAATGGATTTCCAGGAGCGTACAGCCGCCGTTCGACTTGAATGGCCCATGATAGGCGCCCGGCGGGCGAACAGCATAGGTGTTGGGCGGAAATGATTTGCCGCCATTTCCTTGTGCGTCGTTGCCGACGGTCAGATCGCCCGTTACGAGGAAAACTTCCTCCCAGTAATCGTGCACGAAAGGCTTCGTCGTGAACACGCCGGGCGCGAAGCGCAGTAGCCGCGTGCGCGTGCCGCGCTGGTTTGTCTCATCGAGCGCGCCGGACAAAATCTTCTGCTCGATGCCTTTTGGATAGCCGGCCGGCGTTTCCCAGCCGACATTCATGTCGAGGGTATGAAATTCGTCATGCTTCTTGTTGACGGCCATACTGTTTCACCATTCGACACAAATTTCCGCCGGTGGATTTTCCTCACCGATCATGTACCAAGTGGCTCTCGCCAACTCAAGGAACAAGCCATGCTCGTCTTTGAGCGTCTATCAAGCGGAGAAACCGATCGGGCCGAACTTGCTCCCAAAGCACTGATCGTTGCGGGCTGGACCGGCCGCGATGAGAAGGCGCTGCATCATCACATCGAGGAGCTTGCGGCGATTGGCGTACCACGCCCGTCGTCGGTGCCGGTGTTTTACCGCATCAGCACGTCAAATCTCACGCAAACCGCGCACCTGGAGGTTCTCGGGCCCGACACCTCAGGCGAGGCGGAGCCGGTGGTCGTCGCGATGGACGATGGGTTGTGGCTTGGCGTTGGATCCGATCACACCGACCGTAAAGTGGAAACGATGGGCATCGCGCTATCGAAACAAGTTTGCGCCAAGGTGGTCGGCAAGACGCTATGGCGTCTCGACGAGGTGGCCAACCACTGGGACCAATTGATCTTGCGCGCCTACGTCAGCATCGACGGCAGGCGCCTAAAATACCAGGAGGGTCCTCTGTCGGCGATGCGCAATCCCTCCGACCTGATGTCGCGCGCCGGAGTAAAATTTGTAACGGGGACGGTCATGTTCTGCGGAACGCTCGGCGCCATCGGAGGCATTCGTCCCGCCGCACAGTTTACGGCCCTGCTTGAGGATCCCATCCTCGGCCGTGAGATGAGTTGCGAATATGACATCGATGTCTTGCCGGTCGTCCGCTAATGACCGGCGCGCCCCGGCTGGCCGCGCCTTTTTTGCTACCTTCAATGTCAGAACTGTTGTAGCGAATTGCAGTCGGGATAGCTGGCGCCGCGGAAATAAGTGAACAGCAGTTTTCCGAAAATGGGTTTTGACGAACGGCGGATATTGATTGCTGGAGGTGGCCCGGTCGGCTTGTTGTGCGCGTGGCTGCTCGGGCGTCGTGGTCTGCCGGTTCGGCTATTCGACGTCAACGAAACCCTGCAAGCGGATCCACGGGCTGCCACGACCCATCCCGCTACCCTCGATTTGCTGGCCGAAGATGGACTTGCGGAGGAGATGGCGCGCGTCGGCCTGGTGGCGCCCATCTTCCAGTTCTGGGATCGGCCAAGTCGCGAGAAGGTCGCCGAATTCGATCACGGTGTCCTCAAAGAAGACACCAGCCATCCATTCGTTGTTCAGTGCGAGCAGTTCAAGACCGCCAAGCTCCTTGTCGAGCGCCTGCGGACGCTGCCGAACGTGGAAGTGTTGTTTGCGCATGAGGTGGTGGACGTCGCGCAGACCAACGGCCTGGTCAGCGTCGATGTGCGTGGCCTCGACGGCGTCAAATCGCATTCGGGGGCTTATCTGATCGGCGCCGACGGCGGACGCAGCGTTGTACGCAAGCAGAGCGCTATTGGGTTCGAGGGGTTTACCTGGCCGGAGCGCTTCATCGTCCTTACAACGCCATTCGATTTTGAAGCGGCTCATGGATTGTGTTTTCGCAGCTACTTCGCCGACCCGGACGAATGGTGCAATTGCTTCAAGGTGTCGGCTGACGGACCGCCGGGGTTGTGGCGTACAGTTTATCCGGCAAGTCCCGATCAGTCCGATGCGCAGCTAATGAGCGACGTGGCCGTCCAGACGCGAATGCAGAAATTCTTTCCGGCGTCGCAACCCTACGAGATTGTTCACCGCAACCTCTATGTCACCCACCAGCGTGTAGCGGAAACCTTCCGCAAAGGCCGCGTGCTGCTCGCCGGCGATTCCGCTCACGTCAACAATCCGATCGGCGGCATGGGATTGAATGGGGGCATTCAAGACGCGGCGAATCTCGTCGAAAAGCTTGCAGCGGTCTTGCTAGACAAGGCGCCCGATGCTCTCCTTGACCTTTACAGCTTGCAGCGTCGCACGGTGGCGACCGAATACGTGCAGGAGCAGTCCATCGCGAACAAGAAACGCCTGGAGGCGCGGGATCCGGAAACCCGCCGGCGCAATCTCGACGAACTTCGTGAAATGGCGGCGGATCCGGCGCGTGCCCGCCAGTTCCTGCTGCGAACCTCTATGATCGCGAGCCAGCGGCGCGTTGCCGCCATGACGCTGACCGAGGCCTGACGATGTTGTCCCCCGCGCCTGTGCCGCAAGCAAAACCGTTTCTTGCCGCCGCTGCGCAATTCGCGGGCGGAAACGACACACCGCGCGCCTATCTCGAGCGGTGCCTCGATGCGCTCGCCGCCTGGGAGCCGAAAATCGGCGCGTTTGTTCATACCAATGTCGATGGGGCGCGAGCTGCCGCCGACGCATCGTCCATACGCTGGCGCGACAACAAGTCATTGTCGGCAATCGACGGCATGCCGGTCGGCATCAAGGACATTATAGAGACGGCCGATATGCCCACCGAGATGGGCTCACCGTTGTTCGACGGCTGGTGCTCAGGGCGCGACGCTGCGGCGGTCGCGGCCCTGCGCGAAGCGGGAGCGGTCATTCTCGGCAAGACGGTGACGACCGAGTTTGCCGCGACGGAGCCGCGCGGCACTCGCAATCCCTGGGATCTTGCTCGCACTCCGGGAGGGTCCAGCAGCGGTTCGGGCGCCGCCGTTGCAGCGGGTCTTGTCAGTGCTGCACTCGGGACGCAGGTGCAGGGTTCGATCGTCCGGCCGGCCAGCTACTGCGGCTGCGTGGGATTCAAGCCGAGTGTTGGCAGTATAAACCGCGGTGGCAGCCACGACGAATTGAGCCAGAGCTGCATGGGCGTTCTGGCTGCAACGCTCGAGGACGCCTGGCAGGTTGCCTCCGAAATTGCCGCGCGTGCTGGCGGCGATCCGGGATATCCCGGCTTGGTCGGGCCACTCCGCGCGCCGCCGGCGGTCAAGCCGCGGCGGCTCGTGTTTCTCGAAACGGCGGGCTGGCAAGAGGCCAGCGCGGAGGCGAAGCAGGCTCTCCAGGAATCGATGGCCCGCTTGACGCGGGACGGCATCGACATTGTTACTCGGCGGTCGGACAGACTGGCCGATGCCGTGGAGCAGGCGATCGCCAATGCCCGCTCGCTGTCGATCCGGATCAACACCTGGGAATCGCGCTGGCCGCTCAACACCTATCGCAACCGCGATGCGGGCAAGTTGAGCCGCGCAATGCTCGCGCGGCTCGCGCAAGCGGAGGGAATGAGCCTCAACGATTATCGCGCCGATCTCGACGAACGGGCCCGTGTTCGCACTCTTTACGAGAGTCTGACCGCGCAATGCGATGCCTGCGTGACGCTGGCGGCTCCGGCGGCCGCACCAATAGGCCTTGGCTCGACCGGCGATCCGGTGTTTGCGGTGCCATCCTCGTTGCTTGGCGTACCGGCAATTTCGCTGCCGCTGCTTCATGAGCAAGGTCTGCCGCTTGGACTTCAGGTGATCGGATTTATCGGGAAGGACGCCAACACAGCAGCGATGGGCGGCTGGATAGAAAAAACACTTGCAGGCCGAGCTGCGCGCCGATGATTGCAACGAATGACGAGGAGGAAGTCATGCGGACAACAATCAAGGGATGCCAGCAGATTCTGGCGCTGGCGGTACTGACGGCGCTTGTCGTCGTTCCCGCAAACGCAGCGGACTTGAAGCTCTGGCGGCACGGCATCGTGGAAGCCAAGAGCGACGCCGGCATTGTGTTCATGGGAAGCAAAGGCGGATTTGCGGAAAAGCAGGGTCTCAACGTCGAGATCAAGCAATTCAAGGGCGACACCTTGGCGCTGAAGGCACTGCTCGCGGGGGAGCTGGACAGCTACGAAGGAAATCCGGGCTCGCCGATGGTTGCGGCCTCGCGCGGCGCCGACATCAAGCTTATAGGCTGCTACTGGCCGGGTTTGACCTACGCCATCTATTCCAAGCCGGGCATCAACAGCCCCGCCGATCTCAAGGGCAAGACGTTTGCCATCTCGGCGCCGGGTGCGCTGCCTGATCTCGTCGCGCGCGCGGTCCTGGCGCAGAACAATGTGCCGGCGGCCGAAGTGAAGTTCACCGTCATGGGCAGCGATGCCGATCGCTTCAAGGCCGTGACAGCCGGCATCGTCGATGCGGCGGCGGCGTCCAGCGGCTTCGCGCCGGCGGCCGAGAAGGCCGGCGTCAAGATGCTCGTGCACGCCATCGAAGCCGTTCCGAACTACGTTCGTTTCTGCATCTATTCGAGCGGAAAAACGTTGGCTGAGCGCAAGGACGATGCCGCACGCTTTCTTGCCGCCGAGATGGCCGGGTTTCGTCATGCCCTTGCGAACCGTGACCAGACAATCGAGCTGACGCGCGAGATCACGCTTGCCAAGCCGGACAATCCGCTGCCTGCTTTCACCTATGACGAGGTGAAGCAATTCTCGGCGGTCGATCCGGAGATGCCGATACCAATGAACAAGCTCGCTTGGTTGCGCGATCTGCTGGTGACGACGGGTAACCTCACCAAGCCGATCGATCTCGACGCATTTGTCGACGGCGATATCAGAGCGAAGGCACTGCAGCTCAGCAAGTAGCAGGTAAGCGTGATGAAGCTTGCCGTGCCTGACATGATTTCGAATTCGTATTTCCCGGCTATTGCCGCCATCGAACTTGAGCTTTTCAGGAAAGAGGGGCTAGAGGTTGAACTGGAGCTGATTTTTCCGGTCGACAAGGCCTACGCCGCGTTGCGCTCGGGCGCGGTCGACTTCGTTGGCGGGTCCGCTCATTCGGCGCTTGCTGCCTTTCCACAGTGGGAAGGCGTCAAGCTGCTGTGCGCGCAGGCGCAGGGCATGTACTGGTTTCTTGTCATGCATAAGGACCTGGGGGCCCGGCGAGGGAACCTCGAGGTGGTCAAGGGTCGCAGCATCGGAGCGGCGCCCTGGGTCGACATGGGGCTTCGCCGGCTTCTCATCGAGGCTGGCTTTGATCTCGATCGGGACCGCGTGAAGATCGCGCCGGTGCCGGGCGCGACCGGTCAAAGCGTCAACTTCGGTCTAACGGCGGCCAAAGCACTTGAGGATCGCAAGATCGATGGGTTCTGGGCCAACGGCATGGGTGCGGAGGTGGCTGTGCGCCGGGGGGTTGGAACAGTCGTACTCGATGTGCGCCGCGGCGATGGGCCGAAGCCCTGTTTCAACTACACCATGGCGTCGATAGCGACGAGCGACAGCCTGCTCGAGCGCTCGCCGACAGCTGCGCCCGCTGCCGTTCGGGCGATTGCCGGAGCCCACGCCGCATTGAAAGAGGACGTTGCGCTTGCGACAAAGATCGGACGCAAGCTCTTTCCGCCGACGGAGGCGGAGCTCATCGCCGAGCTGATCAGGCGCGATCTGCCCTTTTACGACACTACAATTTCACGAGACTTCGTTGCGGGAATGAACCAGTTCGCGCGAGATGTCGGAATTCTTTCGGGCGATGTGCCTTACGAGAAGATCGTTGCCACGGCCAGCTGAAGCCTTCGATGAGTGTGATGGCATTCTTTCCACATAGTGTTTTAGAGGCCTGTTTCGAATGCTTCGGTTGATGGTCGCTGACGTGGATTCACCGTCGTATTTCGTGGCAACTGCCGCCGTCGAGCTTGGCTTCTTCAGGGAAGAGGGGCTCGATGTCGAGTTCGAGATGGTTTATGGGGCCAGAAGCGGGCCTGAACGTTTGCGCGACGGAACGCTGCATTTTTTCGGCGGTCCAGCTTACGCCGCGACCCGAGCATTCCCGGCCTGGAAGGGGGCCAGGCTCTTGTGCGCCTTGGCTCAATACTCCTACTGGTTCATGGCCGTTCGCGCCGATCTCAGCGTCAGACGCGGCGATATGAATGCCATCAAGGGGCTGCGGATTTCGTCTTCCGCGGCATTTCCCAATATGGCTCTCAAGCACATGTTGGCCGAAGCGGGAATCGACCTCGAACGGGACAAGGTTCAGATCGTTCCAAGCCCGACCACCGGCAAAAACGAACTATGGCGCGGACATGATGGCGTCGACGCGATCGCGCGAGGCGCGGATGCTTATTGGGGCAACGGCATGCGCGCCGCAATCGGCGAGAAGCTGGGTGTTGCAAAAATCCATCTCGATCTGCGGCGAGGCGATGGCCCGCCCGGAGCGCGCTTGTATAATTTCGCAGCGCTGACGACGACCGACCAGCTCATCAACGAGCAGCCGCAAGTCGCCGCTGCCGCCGTGCGAGCAATCGTAAAGACTCAAAAGGCGCTCAAGGCGGATCCCTCTCTTGCCACAAGGGTAGGGAGCCGACTATTTCCGGCGGAAGAGGCTTCGCTGATTGGCGGTTTGGTGGCGCGTGATGCGCCTTTCTATGATGCAGGCATTTCGCCCGAAGCCGTCGATGGCCTGAATAAGTTCGCCGGCGCAAATGGGCTGATTTCAGAGCCGATCCCTTATGACCAACTGGTGGCCCCGCCATTTATTCGTCAGCTCTGGAACGACTAGACTACCGCCGCCAATATGACGCGCGATGTCAGCTTTACCCGCGATTGCGGTCAGCACACATCCAGCGGACGATGACGGCGTCAAAATGGTCGAACAGCCTGAAAAGGCCGTTGATAAAACTGACACCACGCAAGCGCGTGTACATCTCGGTGCCGAGCCCTATTGGATCGCCTTCTTGATCGCGTCGATCAGATCGTTTGCCCGGAATGGCTTTTGCAGGAATGCGATGGGCTCCACGGCCGATGCCTGGATTTTGATCGCGGCATCGTCGAGGCCACTCATGAAAATGATCGGCCACTTCAGGCCCTCCGCACACAACTGGTGCGCCAGTTCTACGCCGGTTATGTCGCCGAGATTTATATCGATGACGAGGCAACAGGCTTTGCAGGTCGAGGCGCAGATGAGAAACGTCTCAGCCGAGTCATAAGTCTCTGCGCGATATCCAACCGCGCTTAACAAGGTCGCAAGCGATGAACGCATTTCAGGGTCGTCGTCGACGACGGCTATGGTCTTCTGCAAGGTTGACATCGAATCGTCCGTAAAATTGGTCATGGGCACGCCACGCTCGATCTCGCTCCGAGGGAGAGCTGCGTGGCCGAATGTTTGAGAAATTTTTTGCGCGGATGTTCCGCCGCTAGGTGAAGCTGATACGCGCGACGCCCGCTGGCGTCTTGTGAATTCACGCCAAAAGTTTGTCCACAGGGGCCAACGACGCGCGTCTCGTCCTGATGCGGTTCTTCAAGATTGCCGCGATCGCTCTGCGCGCAACACTTCGCGCGGCGTTTTGCCGGTCCATCGCCGGAATGCGTGCGAAAACGAGCCGACTTCACGATAACCCAGCAGCCAGGCGACTTCCGACACGCCCATATCGCCCTCTAAGAGATAGCGACTTGCGAGATTGGATCGCAGATTTTCCAGCAATTCGGAAAAAGTGAGCCCTTCCGACGACAGGCGGCGCGCAAAGGTTCGTTGGCTCAGCCCGAGTTGCCGTGCAACGTCCGCTGCCGTGGCCTTTCCGTGCGGTAGTAGCGGTGCGATCGCATTTTCTACGGCCGATTGGAACGAGCCTCGCTTTCGTTTCCGGTGGACGAGCGCGTCCTCGCAATACGAAATCAGCAGGTTATTGAGATATGGATCGGCACTGACGATCCGGGAATTCCTGATGCTCACCGGAAATACGACGTCGTCGACCGACGCGCCGAACTCGATGTTGTCACCGAAAATTTCAGCGAGCTCCGCCTTGGCTGTCCTGTGGTGGGTCAGGCGAACACGCTCGGGGACGACGCGAAATCCGGTCAACTGACGGCAAGTGCGTATCAGGGCGGTAATCCAGAACTCGATCTGGTGGCGGTCCGGGTGGCGGCTCACCCCGACATAGTCAAATGAGAGCCCAAAAGTTTTGCCGTCGATGCACGTTTGCGACACACCTTCGTTTACGATGGTGCTGTAACGCACCGCGCGTTGCAGGGCGTCGATCAATATCTCCGATGATGCGAGCACGTAGTAGAGCAGTCCGATTTCACGAAGGTCGCATTCCTGCGCCAGATGAAATCCGAGAAAATCATCATCCACGGCTGAGGCGACGAGGTCCAAGAATTTGATCTGGTCGCGCACCTTTATCGGTGCGCGTGGATTCTCGATCTGGGCGCGTGTAAGGCCCGCCTTTTGCAGCTGGGTTTCGGGGTCGATCCCGGCGGCTAACGCGTGCTTATAGGCCAGCCGGCTCATGCCTCCAGTGGCAACCGGAAGGTGCTTGATATTTTTTCTGGGCGGATGGTTTGTTTTCCGCATTTGGCGCCGTGCCTCTGCAATCCAGCCGAATTCGATGGCAAAGCGGTCAAAGCTTACCCTACTTAGCGGACCCGCGTTATCAACTCATCATTCAAATGCGAGAACTGCGCGCAAATGACCTAATGCCCCAAAGGGCAATATCCCGTCCACGTCTGATGAAGGAAAATCGTCGGCAGCGGAACAGGCAGCATGCGCAAGCTTCCTGCACCTGTTCAACATGGCTGACTGCGCAGACCAGCAGTGAAGCCCACGGTCCGTCGAATTGGAGGTTGTGTAATGCACAGCTATATTCACAGGCGTGCAGTGCTGACGGGCCTTCTGGTCTCTGCCGCATCGACACTCGTGTTCAAAACTACGGCGCTGGCGCAAGGAAATCCGCTTCCGTCGTGGAGAGACGGCAAGGCGAAGCAGTCGATCCTGGATTTTGTCGCCACCGTGACCCGCGAAGGTTCGCCCGGTTTTGTTCCGGTGCCGCAACGGGTAGCGACCTTCGATAATGACGGCACGTTGTGGTGCGAACACCCGATGTATGTTCAGCTTGCCTTTGCGCTCGACCAAGTGAAGGCCATGGCGCCCGAGCATCCCGAATGGAAAAAGAAGCAGCCCTTCAAGGCGGTTCTCGATGGCGACATGAAGGCGCTTGCCGCAGCGGGTGAGCGCGGCCTGGTCGAGCTGATTATGGCGACGCATGCCGACATGAGCACCGAAACCTTCGAGCGCGTCGTCACGGATTGGCTTTCGAAGGCGCGCCATCCGCGGTTCAAGCGTCCGTACACCGAGTGTGTATATCAGCCGATGCTCGAATTGATGGCGTATCTGCGCGCAAGCGGTTTCAGGACTTATATCGTTTCGGGTGGCGGCATCGAATTCATGCGGCCGTGGACGGAGCGGGTCTATGGCATACCGCCGGCGCAAGTGGTGGGCTCGAGCATCAAGACCAAGTTCATGTTGCGCAGGGACATTCCGATCCTGCTTCGCCTCCCGCAGATAAACTTCGTCGATGACGGACCGGGCAAGCCCGTCGGCATCAACGCGCACATCGGACAGCGCCCGATTGCCGCGTTCGGCAATTCGGACGGCGATCTTCAGATGTTGCAATGGGCCACCAAGGGCGCGGCTACGCCGTGTCTTGCGCTCATCGTGCATCACACCGACGGCGAGCGCGAATACGCCTACGACCGGCAAGCTCACTTCGGCAAATTAGACAAGGCATTGGATGCGGCCAAAATTAACAATTGGACCGTGGCCAGCATGAAAGACGATTGGGCGAAGATCTTTCCGTTCGAGTGAGCAGCCTCGTCCACTTTTTCGGCAGCGGTAGCAGCGTCATCTATGAAGTGGTCGCGAAACCGAGTTGATGCTGCTTCCAGGCGGCCGAAGGTGAGGATTGTGCTCGCTGCGCTGGGGGCTGCGATCCTCATCTATGGATTGACCGCTTATGTTTTGCTGCCACGGGCATGGACGCACTACGAGCATCAAAAAGGACTCGCCGGGCTTACAATGGTGACGCACACGTCGCAGGGCATTCCGGGTGATCCGATCAACGTAGGGCTGGTCGGGACGCGCGAGGACGTGCTCTGTGCCATGCACGCGGCCGGCTGGTACCCCGCCGATCCGATCACCTTCCGCTCAAGCGTCGAGATCGTCGGCAGCGTCATTCTGCGCAGGCCATACGATGAGGCGCCGGTGAGCAACCTTTACTACGACGGCAGACGGCAGGATCTCGCTTTCGAAAAGCCTGTCGGTGAAAGTGCGGACCGCCGCCACCATGTCCGTCTTTGGCAGGTCTTGAAACAGGGCGATGAAAACCGGCCGGTGTGGCTCGGCTCAGCAACGTTTGATCGCGATGTGGGGCTCAGTCGCGATACCGGACAAGTCACGCATCACATTGCACCGGATATCGATGCGGAGCGCGATGGGCTCACGAACGATCTTAAAAATTCCAAGGTTGTTGAAGCGGTCTACGAGGTCTCCGGCGTTGGGCCGACCTTCATGGGCCGGAACGGGGAGGGCGACCGGTACTTTACCGACGGAGAGGTCAAGATCTCCCGCCTGGTCTCTGGCTGTGACCGGAAGGCCGAAACGGCGATCGAACTGAAGAATCCGCCGTTTGTCGATTTGAAAAACGAAACATGGAAAGCGCTTGCCGCGCTGTTGGGGGCGGGAGCGGCAGTCAAATGAAGTTTGGCCGCGCGCCGGGGTGAAGTTGAAATGCCGTGGGGAGACACCATGAAAACAACTCTTGTTTCGATTGTACTGGGCTTTGCCGCAACAGCAGCGCATTCGATGCCGGTCTCGATTTTGAATGCGGATGGGCTTTCGGCAACGATTCCGATCGCGGATCAATGCGGCGATCGATGTGGATCGTTCCGTTCGTATGTGAAGAATAGGAACGCCGTCGTGGCCGGCTATAGCGGTGGTTACGTTCTGGTGCGCGATCCTCTCGTCCAGCGACGTCCTTTCTGTCCATTCGGATCGTACGTCGCCTGCGTCGCGTCCGGCGCGTTTTGCACCGACCTCTGCCATTGATAGGCGCACCTCGACGGAATTCTAAAAGTCCGGCTGGAGAATACTCTCCATGCTATTGCCGATGTCCGCGGGTATGTACGCGCCACCGACATCGGAATCGATCGTTTGTATGGATGTCCATGGTTGGCCATTAGGGGCATTGCCGCCAACGCTTGCGCCGTTCTGGTATCGGACAAAGGCTTCGGGCGTTCCCACGTAAGCGCAATTGCAGCGGGCCGCATCGGCGTAAACGTAGTAGAGCCTGCCGTCTTTCCGTCGCGTCACAAGTTTATCCGGAGGCAACGACCGGAGAAGGGCCACCTTTTCCGGCGTGGTCGCGTACTTCACGACAAAGCCGGCCTGGGTGAAGAGATTGTCCGGAATCACGATTGTCTGTTGCTGGGCACGTGCCGTCGAGAGAATGCCGGTCAGCAGTAAAAATCCTAGCGCTATGCGACAGTTCGACATTGTAGCCCCTGACGAACTCGCTGCTCGACGCTAGTTATTGGGTGGTGGCGGCATTGCACCGAGCCCCGGCGGTGGTCCCGGGTCCTGCGACTGGAATGGCAGCAACGGCCCAAACAGTGGTGGTCGTTGCCCCCCGTTTGGTGCGCCTCCTGCAGGATTGGGGATGCATTCGCCGCCAACACCACTGATCGTCTGCAGACATTGCTGCTGGGTGTAGTAGTTGCATTGCGTTGTGCCGTCATTGTTCATGATGGCGCACCAAGGCAGACTTTGCGCGTAAATCGCGTCGGTGATCGACAGAACAGCCGCGCCGGAAATGATTGCAATTACGAATGATCTCAGCATCGCGACTCCACTCATCTCATAATGGCCCGAAAAGATCGACCTAGGCCATTGCCCTTTAGGGCAATTGGACCAGAAGCCCGTTCTTGGAACAATGGGTCTGAGGGTCGCTCATTTCTGTGAGAATAACGTCCGAAGGCGACAGCTATCCTCATCGCACCGCGCGACGACTGGCAACCGGAGAACCGGCCATGAAAATTCATCGACTGTTATTGCTCAACCTATTTGTGATGTTCATCGCTGCGGGGATCGCGCCTCACCCGGCATCAGCGCAAGCACAGAGCAAACCGAACATCCTCTTCATCATGGGCGACGATATCGGCTGGATGCAGCCGAGCATCTACCATCGCGGCCTGATGGTCGGCGAGACGCCCAACATTGATCGCATCGGCAACGAAGGTGCGATTTTCATGACTTACTACGCCGAGCAGAGCTGCACGGCCGGGCGTACGGCCTTCTTCACTGGCATGCAGCCGGTCCGCGTCGGCATGACCTTGCCGGAAATTCCCGGCAGCCCGTCCTATCTGCGGCCCGGCACGCCATCGCTTGCCAAGTTCCTGCTTGATCTCGGCTACAACACCGGCGAGTTCGGCAAGAACCACCTGGGCGACCACACCGACGTCGCTGCCGACCGCGCACGGGTTCCAGGAATACTGGGGCTACCTCTATCACCTCGATGCGATGCAGGGGGTGAGCTTCCCCGACATCAACAAGACCCCCACCCAGCAAGGGGTCGCCCCGCCATGCAGGAACACACCGATACCCGGCGTGCCCGAGGTTCCCGGCGCGGTGGATCCCAAAGACCACGGTCTGCCTGACGCCGCCGCGTCCGATGCTGGCGTGCAAGTCATCCGACGGCACTGCGCAAAGCAGATGTGCAAGGACGAAGGTCCGCTGACCTTGGAACGCTCGAAGACAGTGGACGAGGAAATTTCGGCAAAGGTCGTCGACTTCCTCGACCGCAACGATCCGCGTCGGACCAACAAGCCGTTCTTCGTCTGGTACAACCCGGCCCGCATGCACATCACCACCGTGTTGCCGGACAAGTACAACTGGCCATGGTGGGTGAGCCCGGCGGCAAGGACTGGGGCGTCAACGAAGCCGGCATGAAGCAGATGGACGACAATATCGGCGTCGTGCTCAAGAAGCTCGAAGACATGGGCCAGACTCAACAACACGATCGTCGTCTTCACCACCGACAACGGCGCCGAGACCATCACCTTCCCGGACGGCGGCACCACCCCCTTCAAGGGCGGCAAGCTGAGCACCTGGGAAGGCGGCATGCGCGCTCCGGCGGTCATGCGCTGGCCGGGCGTCATCAAGCCGGGCACGGTCAAGAACGAAATGTTCGCCGCCCTCGACTGGCTCCCGACGCTCGTCGAGATCGCCGGCGGGCCCAAAGGCGACGGGCTGAAGCAACGGATCGAGGCCGGGCAGTATCCCGGCATCGTCAAGACCACGCTCGACGGCGTCAACCAGGTCGAATACCTGACCGGCAAGTCCGACAAGTCGGCACGCGAGCACTTCTTGTATTACTCCGGCAAGGATCCGTCGGCCGTCCGGTACAAGAACTGGAAGATGTACTTCGCGATGGTGTCCGACTCGCCGGCGGGCTTTATCTCCGGAGTGCTGCCCTACCATTGGACCCAGGTCGTCAACATCAAGCGCGATCCCTTCGAGACCTCCGTTGGTTCACAGCAGAAGACGCTCTTCGGTATGGGCGGGGCGATCGCTTCTCCGTCGACCGCCTATGTCTATGACTGGAACATGCTGCCTATCGGCCAGCAGCTGTGGCTGATGCACCTCGAGACTTTCGTCAAATTCCCGCCGCTGCAAAACCCGGCCAGCTACAACCTGGAACAGGTCATGCAGCAGGTTCGGGAAATGAGGACGGCCAGTCACGCGGGCCAATAAAAGCCAAGCCGATGCGGGCGCCTTCCATTGGGCGCCCGCATCTCTTTTCGTGAACTCATTACAAAGGATGCTTCGATGCATACCGTTCGAAACTTGCTTGCCATGCTCGTACTCTCGATCTTTGCGGCTCGGCGTCTGCGCAATCGGGAAAACCCTGGACACAGGTTGGCATGCTGACCTGCAAACTCAATCCGAGCATCGGGTTCATCATTGCCGGGCATCAGTCCATGGAATGCCGTTACGTTCCGGGCGCCGGCGGGCCTTCCCAGGCATATGACGGCGCACTGAATACGGTCGGGCTCAGTCTTGGTGTCAGTGCCGGAGGCGTTCTCAATTGGGCTGTTCTCGCGCCGACCGACGGGATATCGGCCGGGGCGCTTGCCGGTGATTATGTCGGCGCATCTGCCGACGCCGCCTTCATCGCAGGTGTTGGCGCCAATGTTCTGATCGGCGGCTCCAACCGAACGGTCGCGCTGCAGCCTGTTTCGGTCGAGGGCTCGGTCGGGGCCAGCGTAACTGCGGGCCTTTCAGCTCTTAAATTGCGCCCCGCGATCTGATGAAATGATGTATGCTGTGCGGGATTGCTGCCGCAAGTTGTGACACTCTTTTTCGGGGGCTAGCATGAGAAAAGCCGGCGCGTTGGTCGTTACCGCATTTTTTGGTCTGCTCGCGGATGCGGCGTTGGCGGACGATGTACCGAAGCTGGATTTCAACAAGAGCTGCCGTACCGACGTTGCGGCCTATCCAGGAGGCGGCGGCAACAAGGCCTGCCTGACGGATGAACAGCACGCCCGGAAGACGCTCGTCAGCGCAGTGGAAGCGTTTCTCGCCGGCAGAGCAGGACCCGTTGCACGAGCATGGTCACCGACATGGTCGGGGTCGCAAAGTTACGTCGAGCTGTTGACCTGTCTTCAAATGGCGAGGGACGTCCAAAGCGCTTCCCAAACAATGAAGATCTGACAGGCCGTCATTGTTTGTCTGCATAGGCCTCGGAGTCGTGGCGTGGCCTCCAAGCGAAACAAGCCGTCAAAAGCGGGCCAGCCGACGGACGACGCACAGCCTGCGGCGTTTGACCAAACCCAAAAGCGTTTTGCGTCGTTGCTTCGGATCGTGGCGACGAGTCTTGCCGCTGGATTTGTTGTCGTTCTGTCGTTCGGCCTGTTCGCGCCCAGGTGGCCAATCTTCCAAAGCTCGCAGCAAGCGGGACAGGCTGCGGCGGAATTCGTCGGCAGCGAGGCGTGCTCAGGATGTCATCGGGTGCAGGCCGCGTTGTGGCGCGACTCGCAGCACAAGCACGCCATGGATCACGCGACCGAGAAATCGGTGCTCGGCGACTTCAGCGACGCGACTTTCGACTATGACGGCGTCCGCTCGCGTTTCTTCCGTAAGGACGGCAAGTATTTTGTCGAGACGGACGGACCGGACGGAAAGCTCGCCACCTTCCAGGTGAAGTACACCTTCGGCATCGATCCCCTGCAGCAATACCTGATCGAGTTTCCGGACGGCCGCGTGCAGGCGCTTTCGATTGCCTGGGATGCCCGTTCAAAAGAAAAAGGCGGGCAGCGCTGGTTTCATCTCTATCCCGATGAAAATATCCGCCACGACGACGTTCTGCATTGGACGAAGCTCAATCAGAACTGGAACTTCATGTGCGCCGAGTGTCATTCAACCGGACTACGGAAGAATTACGACGCCGAACGCGACCGCTACGCAACGACGTGGTCTGAAATCAGCGTGGGCTGCGAGGCCTGTCACGGGCAAGGGTCCAATCACGTCGCCTGGGCTCGCGCGCAACAGAGCTGGTGGCCATTCGGCCGGCAAGAGGATCGCAGCAAAGGCTTGCTCGCTCGCCTGGATGAGCGCGAAGGGGTCATATGGACGCAAGATCCGGCCAGCGGAAACGTTCGGCGCAATCTTCCAGTCAATCTTCTACGGACGGAAGTTGAAACCTGCGGCCGCTGCCATGCGCGCCGCAGCGAGATGTCCGAGAAATGGGTGCCGGGGCACTGGCTTCAGGACACGCACGCGATTGCTGCGCCGCTCGCAAGAGACGTCTACTGGCCCGACGGCCAAATGCGGGACGTCGCCGAGGCCTATAACTATGTCCCGTTCAAGCAGAGCAAGATGTTTGCGGCAGGCGTGACCTGCAGCAATTGCCACGACCCTCATAGCGGCAAGCAGAGAATTGCCGGGCGATGGCGTCTGTCTCCAGTGCCACGCGTCCGAAGTCTATGCCGGGACGAAACACAGCCGTCATCAGCAAGCCGAATGCCGCGCCAAATTGCGTTTCGTGCCACATGCCGGCGCGCACCTACATGGTGGTCGACTCCCGCCACGATCACAGCCTGCGGGTTCCGCGGCCGGATTTGTCCGTGAAGTACGGCACGCCAAACGCCTGCAACGATTGTCATACCGATAAACCGGCGCAATGGGCTGCGGATGCGGTCGATCGCTGGTTCGGACCGGATCGCAAAGGGTTTCAGACTTATACGGATGCCTTCGCGGCCGCTTCGGCCAATCGTGCCGATGCCCGTCAGCTACTCGCTTCCGTTGCCGGTGACCCGAATGCGCCCAACGTTGCGCGCGCGAACGCGCTCGTCGAGCTCGCACCTTATGTTTCACCGGCTAATGCGGATCTGGCGCGCCGCAGCCTTGCCGATTCCGATCCGATGGTCCGGATCGCTGCGATGGACATGCTTGCGAATGTGCCGGCTGCGCAGGTCTGGCCATTGGTCGCGCCGCTTCTGTCCGATCCGGTTCTCGGCGTCCGCATTCGGGCGGCCAGTCTGCTTGCCGCGGTGCCGACTGAACGTCAGCCGCAGGCTGATCGTGAACGCTTCGAGCGCGCCGCGGCTGAGTTTGTCGCCGCGCTCAAGTTCAATGCAGACCGTCCGGAGGACCGTTCGACGCTTGCGAATTTCTATGCGCGACGGGGTCTGCACCGCGGAGGCGGAGGCTGAATACAAGGCGGCCCTCCGGCTAAGCCCCCAATACACCGTGGCGGCAATCAATCTCGCGGATCTTGTACCGGCAACTCAACCGCGATGGCGATGGAGAAAGCACCTTGCGCGCGGCTATCGCTGTTCGCCGGCTGACGCCGGGCTGCACTACGCTCTCGGTCTGACGCTCAATCGCCTGAAACGGACCGATGACTTCACTTGTTGAACTTGGCCGTGCTGCCGAACTTGATCCGAACAACGCACGTTATGCCTATGTCTATGCCGTTGGTCTCCACTCCGCGGGACGTGCGGGCGATGCAATCGCAATCCTAAAGAGCTAATCTGGACAAGCATCCGACGGATCGCGACTCGTTGCTGGCGCTTGTCACATTCAATCGCGACAGTGGAAACATCGCATCGGCTTTGGATTATGCGGAGCGCTTGGCCCAACTTGCCCCGGGCGACAGGCAGGTTTCAGAGTTGGTCGACGCTCTCAAGCGCCAACTGAAACCCGCGCCCCAATAGAAAGGCGAAGCGGAAGCATTTCCTTCCGTGGGCGGACGTGCGACATCGAGGCGCTATGAGTATGGTCGTCGCTGCCGCGGACGAAAAATTCGACACGCTGGTATCGCTCGTCATCGTCGGTGCCGGTGCTGCCGGGCTTTGCGCGGCGCTGGCGGCGAAGGAAAGAGGGATCGACGCGGTGGTCGTCGAGCGCGATGATGTTCCCGCTGGCTCGACGGCGCTTTCGGCTGGGCTCATTCCGGCTGCCGGCACGCGTTTCCAGCGTGACAAAGGCATCGCTGACAGCCCGGATCTGTTCGCCGCCGACATCCAGCGCAAGGCGAAAGGCGAGGCGGATCGTGCCGTCGTCGAGACCGTGGCGGCGGGCGCGGCTCCGCTGGTCGAGTGGCTTGCGGACCGTTACGGCCTGCCTTTCGAGGTGGTCGACAACTTCAATTATCCCGGCCATTCGGCCATGCGCATGCACGGCCTTGCCGAGCCGGACCGGACGAGAGCTGATCGACCGGCTGCGCAGTGCCGCCGAAGCGAACGACATTGTCATTCTGGCGAGAAGCACGGCGCAACGGATATTTGCGGATTCCGAAAGCCGTATCCGCGGCGTCGAGGTCGCTCGCCGCGACGGCAGCTGCGAGCGCATCGGCTGTAAGGCGATGATCCTCGCCTGCAACGGCTTTGGCGGAAATCCGGATCTCGTCCGCCGGCATATTCCGGAAATGGCGGAGCGCGCTCTATTTCGGTCACCCGGGCAATCAAGGCGACGCCATCATCTGGGGCGATGCGCTCGGCGCGCAACTGTCCCATCTTGGCGCCTATCAGGGTCACGGCTCGGTCGCGACGCCGCACAATATCCTGATCACCTGGGCAACGATCATGCAGGGCGGCATTCAGATCAATGGCGAAGGCCGGCGCTTTTGCGACGAAACGCACGGCTACTCGGAGCAGGCAGCCGAAGTCCTGCGGCAGCCAGGTGGATTTGCCTGGACCATCTTTGATGCACGCATCGCGGAAGTGGCGCGCCAGTTCGACGATTTTCAGAAAGCTGAAAGCGCCGGTGCAATTCTCACCGCGAATACAATTGCAGATCTCGCGGGCGCCATGCATGTGCCCGCTGCGACTTTTGCGGCGGAATGGAATGAGGTCGAGAAACTGAAAATCGGGCAACGGACAGGATCGCTACGGCCGCAAATTTAGCGCCGAGCAGGCGTGCAAGCCGCCGTTCCATGCAGTCAAGGTGACCGGCGCGCTGTTCCATACCCAGGGCGGGCTTGCGATCGATTCAAAAGGACGGGTCAAGCGCAGGGACGGAAGGAGCTTTCCCAACCTGTTCGCGGCCGGCGGCGCGGCGGCCGGCGTGTCGGGCTCGACCGCGGCGGGTTATCTTTCCGGCAACGGCCTTTTGACAGCTACCGTTCTTGGCCGCTTGACGGGAGAAACTGCGGCGGAGCAAATACTGCATTGATGTGGTGGCCGTTGCCCTCGGGCGGCGCGTCAGCTTTCCCAAGGCGCCGGTAGCTCAGCTGGATAGAGCACCAGACTTCGAATCTGGGGGTCAGGGGTTCGAATCCCTTCCGGCGCGCCATTGGGTTTCTTCGGAAGATCAGGCGACCTTGGCTGCGCCGTTTTGCGCTTCCACCGATGCCAAATGACGTCGGGTCCGATCAATGTGAGCTCTAAGCTCAAAAAAGAGGTCGGAACTATGCATCGGGACGATGTTGGCCGCCCTTCCAATGTTTTCCAGTTCGGCATGGAGCGCCTGCACCCGGGCGGAATCGACTTCCGAGAGCAGCGCTTTATCGACCATCCTGAGCCGGCGATACAACCTGCGCACACGATCGCGGATGAGCCAGAGGAACAGCTTCGGCGCGTAATTAAACACCGGAACGACGATCGCTATGACTGCCACCAATACTGCGAGGAATCGTTGCGCATAATTGGTCATCCAGAACGGCAGGTACCGGTTCAGGAACGAAGGACCATTTCTGTAGAAATCGCGGGCACCTTGCGAAATGGGATATTCAGGGTCGGTCTCGGTGGGAAATTCGCCGACCTTTCGAAAAAGTCCGGGCGTGCTGTGTGCCTGCAAGGTCGTTTGCGCCAGAAGATCGACTATCGCCGGGTGAACATCCTTCCGCGCCAGCAAGACGTTGGTTGTCGCAACAAGAGCAGTGTCTGAAACGGGCATTTTCCGCGCGAGGTCAATGGCGCCTTTCGGCAACACCAGGCGAACCAGATAGGGAAAGATTCGGGTCAGCGCCTCAGCCTCGGAAAAACTCATGAGGCGGTACTGGGGACCTCTCAGCAACGCATCGAGGACCGGGCGACTCCGGAGAAAAGTTGCGAAAGACCGCGTCGATCGCTCCGCCGTCAAGATTATTGATGACATTTTCCGGTGCGACGGTCACCAGCGTCGTGTTGTCATAGGTTATGCCGGCGACCGCTAGAATTTTTTCGCATACGGCTCGATCGCCGCTGCCTTCGGCGCCGAGCCCGATGCGCTTGCCCCTGAGCTGCGCAAGATCGGTCAACGTCTCGCCCGCTGGATAGAAAAGCCAGAAAATCTGATGGTCGATACGGCCAAGCGACATCAGGTCAGGCGCCAGGGTGCCGCTCGAGATTCCGCCCTGCATGAACGCGATTTGAATCCCGGAATTCGGATCGTTCAGAAGTCCTAAATTTTCTTTTGCGCCGTTGGTGACACGCAATTCAACTTTCATATCCGCTGCCGCCAGTATCCCCTGATAGCGCGTGCCCAAATTATGATAGTGCTCGCCGGTGGGGGATGTCCCTATTTCGATCTGTGTTGGCGGCGCTGGAATTAGATACGCCATCCCAAGCCAGACGAGACCGGCGACGCACAGCGTCGCCGCCAGTAGCCTGAACAGGTGCAAGCGCGTGATCCCCAGCACGGATGCTTCCCGTTAAAGGCGCAATTCAAAAGAGCAAGAAAACCCCCAGAGGAAGGTAGGCTACACTTATTCCGTAATTCTTTGAAAGGGATGTGTTCTAATCCGGGGACGGGGCTCCGAATCTCTTCTGGCACGCCAATTTAGGGAAAGTCGCTGTGATGAAGCTGGCTCTATCGTTTCTCGCTCTGCTTGCAACAGGGGTCTGCGCAGCCCAGGCGCAGGATCCAGCGAGTTCGCGGACGTGCCCTCGTCAGGGAGTTTTGCTCTCCCTGCCATGCAATCGGGAAATCGGGCAGCAGCCCGCACCGGAGCGCGCCGCCGTTCCGCACGCTCGGCAGAAGCTTTGATCTCGATCAGTTTCCGCGGCGGCTCGAGCGCGGCATTTCGGCCGGCCACCCCGACATGCCCGAATTCAAATTCAATAGCGACGATGCGCGTGCCGTTCGCGATTATCTGAGAACGATCCAGCAATAAGCGTGCAAGCGGGTTTCAGCGGTCGATCGTGATCTCTTCGCCGCGCGCGCGGGAGACGCAGATCATGATCGTGTCCTTGCGTTCGTGGTCGGCCAGCACGAGGTCGCGGTGGTCGGCTTCGCCCGCCAGCATCTTTGTGCGGCAGGTGCCACAGGTTCCTGTTTCGCAGGAGCTCGGCACGTCGAGCCCATGGTCGCGCAGGACTTCAAGGATGGTCTTTGTTGTCGGCACGTCGAGCACCGTGCCCGAGCGCGCGAGCTTCACCTTGAATGGCGTGTCGCCAGCCTTGTGCGTTTCGGCGTCACTGAAGGCCTCGAAATGCACGGCGGTCGGCGACCAATGGTCGGTCATGGCCCGCACCGCTTCCATCAGCGGCCGCGGCCCGCAGCAATACAGATGCTCGCGGTTCTTCCGTTCGGCCAAAATCGGGCGCAGATCGAGCGAGCGCGACGACGTCGCCACCGTCGTAATGGATGGTGACCATATCCTTGAACTGCGGCGCGCCGAGCTCTTCGCGAAACGCCGTCGTCTCCGGCGAGCGCGAACAGTAGAACAGGCGGAAGCGTTTACCCTCCGCCATCAACTGCCGGATCATCGCCATCATCGGCGTCACGCCAATGCCACCGGCGATGAACAGGAAATCCTGCGCGCGTTGAGGCAGGCCGAAATCATTCACGGGTGCCGTGACAATGAGTTCGTCGCCGGCTTTGACGTCGTCGATAAGGTTCGTCGAACCGCCACGGCCGGTGACTTCGCGTTTGACCGCAATCTGATAACGGTCGCGTTCGGCGGGATCGTTGCACAGCGAATATTTGCGCAGCAGACCGTTCGGCACGCGCACGGCGATGTGCGCGCCCGCCGTGAATTGCGGCAACGGGTTTCCGGCCGGATCGCGAAATTCGAACAGGTGGATGCCGTCGGCGATCTTGTCATTGCGCGTGACGCGCAGCGGCATCGTCGGCGGCGGAGGGCTAGTCGGTCATTTTTTCTCCGGCAAGAGCGGCGTGACGCACAACAAGTGGCGGCTTTGGGCGTCCGAGGCAAGGGCTTCTGTGCCGACGCCATCCCTCGCGAGAAATATATTGCTGATGGCGTAGTTTCGTTTCAGCGCGCGCCGGTGCTGACGCGCTCAACTGGCCGCCGGCCTGCGGCAGCCATGGGTGCAATGTCGGCGGTGATTGCGCCAAAGGCATCGGCAAGACCCGCGCCGAACATCACGTCGGGACCTTTCGGTCCGAGATCCTTGGCGGTCGCGCGGAGGATGGCCTTCACCTTGTCGGGCGTAAGATCGGGCTTCCGCTGCAGCATGAGCGCGACGATGCCGCTCACCTCGGCCGCGGAATAAGATGTGCCGGATGACATTTCGTAGCCGTTGTCCGGGATTGCGACGAGGATCTGCGCGCCCGGGGCGGCCACCGCGATGTAGCGGCCGCGGTTGGACTGCTCGAACAGCTTGTCGTCGGCGTCGGTCGCGCTCACCGCGATCACATTCGGATCGGCGGCAGGATAGAGCGGGGGAGACTTGGCGCCGGCATTGCCGGCAGCGGCGACGAGCACGATCCCCTTCTTGCGCGCCGCTTCCAGGCTGCGGTGAATTGCAGGATCGTCCGGGCCGGCAAAGCTCATGTTGATCACGCGCGCGCCCTGCGCCGCCGCCCAGTCGAGCGACTTGAGAATATTGAACGTGGTGCCTTCCGCGCCGGCGTCTTTCGGATCGAAGGCGCGCACCGCGAGGATTTTTGCGTCCGGCGCCGATCCCATCAGTTTGCCGTGCGCGGCGATCAGGCTGGCGATCGCCGTTCCGTGCTGGTGCGGGGTCGGAGTTGTCGAAAGGGCATCGAACGTACCGGCGATCGAGCCGGCGAGCTCGGGGTGGTTTCCGTCAACGCCGGAATCGATGACCGCAACGAGGACGTTATCGCCCTTCGCGAGGGCATGCGCCTGCGGCAAGCGCAATTTGGCAAGCCCATATTGCGCCGCGTCGCCTGCGGATCCTGGTTTCGTTTTGCTGCAGCATGAACAGGTAATTCGGCTGCGCCCACGCCACGAGGCGATCGGTCTCGAGCTCGCGCACGACCGTTGCGACCGAGCGCTGGCCGGTAATACCCCAGCGATACAACGTGCGTGCCCTGAAAGCTGGAACGCCTGGCTTTCGAGGCGCGTCAGCCGGTGCCGGCGTTGCAGCGCCTCGATCTGCTGTGCGCTGACTGAATTGGAAAGCTCGATGACGACTTCATCGGGCACGAGCCGGCGCTCATTCGCCGGCGGCGCGCCGCTTGCGCCGCGGCGGTTCGCCTGCGTGCGGCGCGGCCCTGACGGGCCGTCATCAACAATATATGGACCCGTCGAATAGCCTTGCGGCAGCCCCACGATGATGCCGGGCACGACGCCGCCCCAGCCGGGCCCGCGATAGCCCGCCGCCAGGATAGCCACCGCCGCCTCGAGGTCCGTCGGGAACGGTCGGCGGCCTGCTCATGCCGATATTAGGTGAGGGACCGCGGCCGGACATTTTCTGGGCGAAGACGCCGTCGGAGGCCATGGTCAACGCGGCGGCCAGGCAGAGCAGGGCGGTTCGATGCGCGCGCATAAGACGGCCTCCGATGATCGGGGTCAGTCGGTCGTGGCGATGAAGCCGACGACTTTATCTTCCTGCAGCTTCTTCACGATGCGGGCGAGCTCGGCCTTCGGGATTCCCGTCACCGCAACGCGAACCTTGTACAAGCCGCCCGCCGTCGGTCCGCTTGCAATCGACAGCTTGTTGGATTCGAGAAACTTGGTGACGTCGTCCGCCGAAGCCTGCGGCGCGAAGCGAATGAGCGCGAAGGTGCCGGCGTCCGGCGCCGTCGTCGGCGCCGACGCGGTCTGGTAGCCGCTGGTTTTCGTCTCGTTGAGCATCACGCCGGCGATGAAGCCGGCCTGCACGAGGATGGCGAGCACGGCGGCGCCGCTGGCCAAGGCCAGCGTGCGCGGCGTCAGGCTCGCGAAGAATTCCGAAATGCGGCTGCCGAGATTGAGCGATACCTGGCGCCGCGCCGGCTCGGCATCGATCTTGGCGAACAATTGTTCCAGCGCACGCGCGGACGGCGCGCCGAGCGTCTCGTTGAGATGAATGGTTTCGCCGAGCTCATCGCGCACCAGCGCATAACGGCGCGCGAGCTCGGGGTCCCGCGCGAGCGCCTCTTCGACGCGTTGGGCGTCGCGACGGCTGAGCGTGCCCGCCGCATGCCACGGCAGGAGCTCTTCGATTTCCTGGCGCTCGGGCGCTTCTTGTTTCATCGCGTTCATGGCCAACCTCGATCTATTCCTTGCTCCTTGAGAAGCTCGGAGAGCTTCTTGCGCGCATAGAACATGCGCGTCTTCACAGTCGCCTCCGGGATGCCGACGATCTCGGCAACTTCCTCCACCGATTTCTCGTGGTAGTACACGAGGTCGATGATCTCCCGGTGGTCCGCCGAAAGCTTGGCCAGGCATTGCCGCAAGGCCGAGCCTTTTTCTTTCTTCGCCAGAGTCGGTTTCGGGATCGTCAGCGTGATCCTCGATCTGCTCTGCCGTCTCGTCGTCGAGCTCTTCCTCCGGCCGGCGCCGCAGCGCCGACAGGGCCTTGAAGCGCGCGATACTCAGCATCCATGTCGAGGCGGCGGAACGGCCCTCGAACTTCCCGGCTTGCCGCCAGATGTCGAGGAATACCTCGCTGATCAAGTCTTCCGCCGTCGCTTCGTTGCGCACCAGCCGCAGAACGAACCGGTACACACGAACATGGTGCCGCGCGTACAGCACCTGCATGGCGAGCCGGTCGCCACCTGCGATCCGCGAGATCAGAACTTCGTCCGAAGTCGTTTGCATCGCAGAACAATCGGCTCGTGCATGGGTCGCTTGAGGGGGCGCCGAGGTTCAAGCCAATTCGCGGAAATTTGCATGCACCTGCCCGCCCCCGGGGGTGCTTTGCGGCCAGTTTCCTCTTTTCGGGCGCTTTTGGGCAAGCCAAACGGGCTCAAAATCCCGACTTTTACCCGCCATATGGCGTGAAAAAAGGGTGACGCGGTTCTTTCGCCAATCCGGCCGAAAAGAGCTTTGAACCTTTTCCGGGGTGGGGACGACCCATGTGCAGGATGTGATGACCACATCCCTCGTCACACCAGATCCCTGAGACAGGAGAACCGCCATGTTCCGCAAGATCGCTCTCGCCCTCGGTGCAACCGCTGTAATCGGCGCCGCCGCCCTGACCCCCACCACCGCTTCCGCCTGGCATCATCATCATCATCATGGCCATTGGCGCGGCGGCTTCGGTTATGGCGTCGGTATTGTTGCTCCCGGCGGCCGTCCTATGCCTCCGACTGCTACGTCGTGAAGAAGGTCGTCAATACCCCGCTCGGCCTGCAAGTTCGCCGCGTCACGGTTTGCGGCTAAGCGAGCAAACCATGGACGGGTTTTGACCCCGGCTTCGCTACGGCGAAGTCGGGGTTACCCATTGCCGGTGCTGCCGTGACAGTCATATAGACTGGGGCATGCTCGACGGCTTCAAACGCTCCGAAATCAAGACCAAAGGCGCGCGAATTGTTACGGTGGTTGGCGGTTCGGGACCGCCGCTGCTGCTGATGCACGGCAATCCCTTCAATCATCTGTCGTGGCACCAAGTTGCGCCGCCTCTGGCGCGCGATTTCACCGTCGTGTGCACGGACCTGCGCGGCTACGGCGATTCCGAAAAGCCGCCCGGCGGCGAGGATCATTCCGGCTATTCGTTCCGCGCGATGGCGCAGGATCAGATCGAGGTGATGGCGGCGCTCGGATTCGATAAATTCCATGCCGGCGGGGCACGATCGCGGCGCGCGTGTCCTGCATCGCATGTGCCTCGACCACCCGCAAAAAGTCACGCGCGCGGCGATCCTCGACATCATTCCGCAGCATCACCTGCTCAATCACGTCAGCCGGCAATGGGGGACGTTCTCCTGGCACTGGTTCTTCAATATTCAGCCCTACGATCTGCCCGAGCGCATGATGGGTGCGGACCCCGACTGGTTCATCGAGAAGAAGCTTGCGAAGACCAAGCAAGGTTTGAGTTTCTTCGATCCGGCGGCGCTCGCCGAATACAAGCGCTGCTTTCGCAATCCGGAAACCATTCACGCCATCTGCGAGGATTATCGCGCCACATTTGGCATCGATCTTGAGATGGATACCAAGGACTTCGAAGCCGGGCGCAAGATCGAATGTCCGGTTCTGTTGCTATGGGGTGCGACCGGCGGGGTCGGGCGCAACCACAAGCCCGGTCCGGCCGAAATCTGGCGCAACTACGCGACCAATATTGTCGGCGCCAAGGCGCTGCCTTGCGGGCATTATCTGTCGGAAGAGGCGCCGAAGGAGACGACCGAAGCGCTGCGCGCGTTTTTCAGCGCGGCGTGATCAGGCGATCGGCGCAGGCGCCGCGAGAAAATTCTGCATCGCATACCAGAGCAGATGCCGGTTGGTGCTGTAGCCGGCGCTGTGCGCCGTCTGCGGCAGGATGACAAACTGGCGGTCTCCGTTCGGAAGCTGGCGATAGAAATCGAGCAGGTCATCGTTGGTCGAGTTGCCGTCGAACTCTCCGCGCAGCATGAGCACAGGCGACTTGATTTTCGCGGGATCGACGATCGGCAGGTTTGCGGCCATATCGATATAGGTGCCGCTCGGGATCGTGTCGCCGAATTTCATTTCCGCCGCGATGATCGCCTCCGGCACGGCCGGATCGTAAAGCGAAGGATGGCCGTCGCGCGTGAAGATCGAGCGGATCATGTCAGCGTCCCGCTTGCGCCGCGGGCTCGCGCGCAAGGCGTCGATGCGCTTTCTTCGGCGCTCGATCTCGGCGGCGCCATTTCCTTTGTAGGTGAAGGCGCAAAGCACCAACCGGTCGACTGCCTCGGGCTGCGCCTGCTGCGTAAGCGGCTGCGCGGATTCCGCCCGACGATGTGCCGTAAAAGTGCGCCTTCTGCCGGCCGGTTTCCTTCAGCACGACCGGGATCGCGGCCTTGAGGTCGGCTACGCCGCTGGCGATGTCGGAATTGTTGCCCGATGAGCCAGAGTAACCATATCCGTCATGGTCCATGGTCCACACGTCGTAGCCATAACGGGCGAAAACATTCATCAGCGAGTATTCGCCTTTGCCCGGCACGCTCAGATCGTATGAAGAGCGCGACGAATTGGATGAACCATGAACGAGGAACAGCACCGGCCTCGCCTGCTCGCCCGGCGAAGGCGCGCCGACACGCTTGCGCCACAGATTGAGCTTCACGCCGTCTTTATTGGCCCAATATTCATGGGCCCATATTTCCGCGGTTTCGGCGGCCACGGCGGGAGCGAGGCCGGATAGAAGCCCGGCGCTCATGCCAAGGCCGGCGCTCTTGAGGACCGTACGGCGGGAATGGTCGGACCGGCTCATGTGGGCCTCCCGAAAAGACTGCCGCTGACAATTGTTAACGGCCTTATTTTTGGCATCCTATCACATGACAGGATCGGGGCAGTCCACTCGCCCCGCGATCTGAGTTCTGCTAGGGGTCGGGACAGCGCTATCGCGGCGCGCGGCGTTCGGGGCGATACGCCGAAGCGGAGGATTAATGGTCGGAGTACTGCGCGCGGTGGCGCGTTTTTTCCAAGAGACAATCGGCTGGAATCGCATTGGCGTGATGCTGAGCATCGCGATCATTTCGGTCGCGGTCGTTGTTCTTTTTCACATGCTGCGCGATACCGATGTCGACGAAGTGATCGCGGCGCTCAAAGCGACAGATCCGAAACATATCGCGGCGGCCGCATTTTTCGTTGCCTGCGGCTATTTCACGCTGACCTTCTACGACTGGTTTGCCTTGCGCACGATCGGACGCAGGCGAGGTGCCTTATCGCATTGCCGCGCTCACAGGCTTCACGAGCTATTCGATCGGCCACAATATCGGCGCCACCGTTTTCACGGGCGGCGCTGTCCGTTATCGCATCTATTCCGCCTATGGGCTGGACGCCATCGAAGTCGCCAAGATCTGCTTTGTCGCCGGCCTGACGTTCTGGCTCGGCAACGCCACCGTGCTGGGACTCGGCGTCACCTATCATCCGCAAGCGGCCGGGCCGATCGACCAACTGCCGGACTGGCTCAATCGCGGCATCGGCATCGCGATACTGCTGGTGCTGATATCCTACGTCGCCTGGGTCTGGAGCGCCCCGCGGGAAATCGGCCAGCGCGAATGGAAGGTCGAGTTGCCGAGCGGGCCATCCACTTTGCTGCAGATCGGCATCGGCATCCTCGATCTCGGCAGCTGCGCGCTCGCCATGTACATGCTGTTGCCGACCCACCCGGATATCGGCTTCGTCACGATGGCGGTGGTCTTCGTGTCGGCGACGCTGCTCGGCTTCGCCAGTCATGCGCCCGGCGGGCTTGGCGTGTTCGATGCCGCCATGCTGGTGGCGCTGTGGCAATTCGACAAGGAATCGGTGCTTGCCGGTCTGCTTCTTTTCAGGCTGCTCTATTACATCATCCCGTTCGCGCTGGCCTTGACCATTCTGGGGTCGCGCGAAATGTGGCTGAACTTGAGCGGCACACGGCGCATCGCCGGGACCCGCGAGTGATACCATCATTGTCCGAGCCGATCCGCAGCGAAATCGAATCGAAAAAAACCGACGCCAATTGATCATGGCCATAAATGACGAGCGCCGCAGCTTTCCCACATCCGGCTGGTAACCCGGTTGCGCAGCGCCTGGCTGGCTTTGCTCGGCCGCACGGAAGCGGCGGCCGGCGCAAGCATTGCTCCTGCGGCGCCCCGTGTATTTGCCGAGCCGCAGGCGCTGTTGATCGAGCAGCTGATCGACGGCCTTCCCGAAGCCGCGATTGTGCTGGATCGCGAGGGTAGGGTCATCGCGTTCAACGAGATGGCCATTTCGATCGCGCCGGCCTTGCGCCGCGGCGAGCCGGCGCTGATCGCGCTGCGTATGCCGGAGCTGGTCGATGCCATTCGCCGCGCAATCAGGCGTCACGAGCCGCAGCGGGTCGAGTTCTTCGAGCGCGTTCCGCTCGACCGTTGGTTCGAGGCTTTCGTCACGCCGGTTACGCTTACCTTGGGCGCGGGCGGCTACGGTCGACATTCTGCTGATGACGTTCAACGACCTGACGCCGCTGCGCCGGGTCGAGGAGATGCGCGCCGACTTCATCGCCAATGCCAGCCACGAGCTGCGCACGCCCCTTGCCGCATTGCTCGGCTTTATCGAGACGCTGCAAGGCCCGGCCAAGGACGATCCGGTCGCCCGCGACAAATTCCTCGGCATCATGCAAGGGCAGGCGACCCGCATGGCGCGCCTGATTGATGATTTGCTGTCGCTTTCACGCATTGAGCTCAACGCGCATTTGCAGCCGAGCACTCCGGTCGATCTGGCCCCGATCGTGCGGCAGGTCGTCGACGGCCTTCAAATGCTCGCGCGTGACCGCGGGGTCGAAATCAAGGTCGTGCTTGCCGCCTGAATGCGCTCACGGTGCTTGGCGACCGCGACGAGCTGATCCGGGCGCTCGAAAACCTTATTGAAAACGCTCTCAAATACGGGGCCGCCGGCAAGCGCGTTGACGTCACGGTTGCGCGGGCACAAACGCGGGCCGGCCTGCCGGAAGCGCGCGTGGCGGTGCGGGACTATGGTCCGGGCATTTCGCCCGAGCATCTTCCGCGGCTGACCGAGCGATTTTACCGGGTGGATGTCGCCGACAGCCGCGCGCAGGGCGGCACCGGATTGGGTCTCGCGCTGGTCAAACATGTCCTCAACCGGCATGGCGGTCGTCTCACCATCGAGAGCACGCCGGGCGAAGGTGCGACCTTCACAATGCACATACCGCTGCACACCGCGGATACCGCCCACACAGGCGAATAGGCATTAGTTTCAGTAAGTTGAAGTGTCATCTGAGTGTCACCGAAGCTTTATAGAACGGTGACATGCGACGCCTATGGCTTACCGCGACATCGGACCACCCCGTAACGAAACAAAAATGTCCGAGGTCGTCGTGGAGAGCGTCTTTTAAAGCAACAGCGGCTGCTCGAGCGATCGGGCACAAGGACAGGGGCGACGGGCCTTTTTGGTCCGTGCGCGTCTTTGGCCGCAAACATGGAGAGAACCCGTGAAACATTGGACCGCATTGGCAGCCGCCGGCTTCGTCGCCGCCGCCGCGTTCGTCCCGGCCAACGCCGCCGACATTTCCGGCGCTGGCGCTACGTTCCCCTATCCGATCTACGCCAAATGGGCCGACGCCTACAAAAAGGAAACCGGCAACGGGTTGAACTATCAGTCGATCGGTTCTGGCGGCGGCATCAAGCAGATCAAGGCGAAGACCGTGACGTTCGGCGCCAGCGACGCGCCGCTTCCGGGCAAGGAACTCGACGAAAGCGGGCTCGCCCAGTTTCCGATGGTGATGGGCGGCATCGTTCCGGTCGTCAATCTCGACGGCGTCAAGCCGGGCGATCTCGTCATCGACGGCCCGACACTCGCCAAGATCTTCTTGGGCGACATCAAGAGCGTGGGACGATCCCGCTCTGAAGAAACTGAATCCGAATGCCAACCTGCCGAAGCAGGCGATCGCGGTCGTGCATCGCTCGGACGGCTCGGGCACCACCTACAATTTCGCCTATTATCTTTCGGATGTGAGCGCGGACTGGAAGTCCAAGGTCGGTTTCAACACTTCGGTGCAGTGGCCTGTCGGCATCGGCGCCAAGGGTAACGAAGGCGTTGCCAACAATGTCGCGCAGACCAAAGGTTCGGTCGGCTATGTCGAGTATGCCTACGCGCTGCAGAACAAGCTCACCTTACACCAAGATGATGAACAAGGGCGGCAAGACCGTGTCTCCGACATCGGAAGCGTTCCAGGCCGCGGCCGCCAATGCCGACTGGAAATCGCAGCCGGGCTACGGCGTGATCCTGGCGAACCAGCCGGGCGAGAAGTCATGGCCGATGACAGCGGCGACCTGGATCCTCCTCTACAAGAAGCCCTCGGATCCGGCGGCGACCGGCGAGGCACTGAAGTTCTTCGCCTGGGCCTACAAGAACGGCGGCCAGATGGCGGAGAGCCTCGACTATGTCCCGATGCCGGCCAACGTCGTGTCCGACGTCGAGAAGTACTGGACGAGCGAGATCAAGGGTGCGGACGGCAAGCCCGTGTTCGCAATGACCAATTGATCATGATGACTGAGCGGAAAGGGCGCCGCGACGGCGCCCTTTCCTTGTCCACCGCCGACAAGAGGCGGCTTGTGTTGCGGCCTCCGGGCCGCTTGAGTGGCGCTCCCCAAGCGGCGAAAAGCCCAAGGAGAGCCGGATGCAACCGACCGGGAGGCCGCCCGTGGTTGACGTGGCGTTGCAGGGTTCGGGAATCGTAGTCGCCGAGCAGATAGACCGGGCGAAAGTCCTGCAACGCCTGCGGATGGGTGACGCCGCTTTCCATCACGTCACGCGTGCTGCCGCCATTGCGGTTCTGGTTATCCTCGGCGGTATCATCGTCTCTTTGGTTTGGGGATCTCTACCGGCGCTGCGCGTCGTTCGGCGTGGGCTTCCTCTATGAAGACGTCTGGAATCCGGTCACCGAAAAATTCGGCGCCATTGCGCCGATCTACGGCACAATCGTCACGTCGATCATCGCCATGGCGATTGCCGTTCCCGTCGGTCTGTTCATCGCAATATTTCTTACCGAGCTGTGCCCGATGTGGTTACGGCGCCCGGTCGGCATCGCCATCGAGCTGCTCGCGGGTATTCCCAGCATCATTTACGGCATTTGGGGTTTGTTTGTTTTCGCGCCGTTCCTGCAGCAGCATGTGCAGCCATTTCTCATTTCCGCATTTGGCGAAATCCCGGTGCTCTCGGTTCTGTTTGCCGGCCCGCCATATGGCATTGGCATTCTGACCGCAGGCCTCATCCTCGCGATCATGGTGCTTCCCTTCATCACCTCGATTTCCCGGGACGTGTTCGAGGCGGTCCCGCCGGTGCTCAAGGAGGCAGCCTATGGGCTGGGCTGCACGACGTGGGAAGTCTCGCGCAATGTCGTGCTGCCCTACGCGCGCGTCGGCGTCATCGGCGGGGTAATGCTGGGCCTCGGGCGCGCTCTCGGCGAAACCATGGCCGTGACGTTTGTCATCGGCAACGCGCACCGCATTTCAGGCTCATTGCTTGCGCCGGGCACCACCATCTCCGCGACGATCGCCAACGAGTTTACCGAAGCCGTTGGAGATCTTTACACCTCCGCACTCATTGCGCTCGGTCTCATTCTGTTCGTCATTACATTCGTGGTGCTCGCTGCGGCGCGCCTGATGCTGATGCGGCTGAATGCAAGGGTGGGAGCGTAATCATGGCATCGACAATTCAATCTTCGCTCTACGCAGGCCGCCGCCGCCGCAATGCCATCTCAATGGGTTTGGCATTTGCGGCAACCGCATTCGGTCTCTCCTGGCTGGTGCTGATTCTGGCCGTGCTGCTGTGGGAAGGCGTCGGCGGGCTTTCGCTTGCGGTATTCACGGAGATGACGCCGCCACCCGGTTCGGCGGGCGGATTGCTTAACCCGATCATGGGCAGCCTGATCATGACGACGATTGCGGTGCTGATCGGCACGCCGCTCGGAATACTCGCGGGCACCTACATGGCGGAATACGGTCGCTACGCCAGATTGACGACCGTCGTGCGCTTCATCAACGACGTCCTGCTCAGTGCGCCTTCGATCGTCATCGGGCTGTTCGTGTACGAGATCATGGTGGCGCAGATGGGACACTTCTCTGGCTGGGCCGGCGCTGTGTCCCTGGCGGTGATCGTGGTGCCGGTCGTGGTGCGCACGACAGAAGACATGCTGACTCTCGTTCCCGACACGCTGCGTGAAGCGGCCGCTTCGATCGGACTGCCGCGCGCGTTGATGATCACCAAGGTTGGCTATCGCGCGGCGCGCGCCGGCATGGTCACCGGCGTGCTGCTGGCCATCGCGCGCATTTCCGGTGAGACCGCGCCGCTGTTGTTCACCGCTCTCAACAACCAGTTCTGGAGCCTCAATCTCAACGCCCCGATGGCCAGCCTGCCCATCGTCATCTTCCAGTTCGCGCTCAGTCCCTACAAGGACTGGCAGCAGCCTGGCCTGGACTGGGGCTCTTATCATCACCCTGACGGTGCTTGCGCTGAGCATCGTTGCCCGGATCCTTGCCGCCCCGAGAAAAACGTCATGAGCGTAGCAGCCATCGCAATTCCAGCAATCGACGCAAGCGCCAGAGAATGTCGCAAGACCTGATCGAGAAAGTGTCGATCCGCGATCTCGATTTTTATTATGGCGACTACCGCGCCCTGAAAAGCATCAACGTGTCGCTCTACAAGGGCAAGGTTGGCGCCTTCATTGGCCCGTCGGGCTGCGGCAAGTCCACGCTGCTGCGCGTCCTCAATCGCATGTACGACCTTTACCCCAACCAGCGCGCCAGCGGGCCATGTTCGCCTTGATAACGAGGACATTCTGTCGCCGTCGCAGGATCTCAATCTGCTCCGCGCCAAAGTCGGCATGGTGTTCCAGAAACCGACGCCTTTCCCGATGACGATCTTCGAGAACGTCGCCTTCGGCATCCGTCTCTATGAGCGGCTGGCGAAATCGGAACTCGAGGATCGTGTCAGGCAACGCGCTCGAGCGCGCTGCGCTGTGGGACGAGGTGAAGCACAAGCTGAATGCCAACGGCCTGTCTCTTTCAGGCGGCCAGCAGCAGCGGCTCTGCATCGCGCGTACGGTGGCGGTGCGGCCGGAGGTAATCCTGTTCGACGAGCCGTGCTCCGCGCTCGATCCCATTTCAACCGCCAAGATCGAGGAGCTGATCGACGAGCTCAAGGACGACTACACGATCGCGATCGTGACGCACAACATGCAGCAGGCCGCGCGCGTGTCTGATTTCACCGCGTTCATGTATCTCGGCGAACTTGATCGAGTTTGGCGAAACGACCCGAATTTTCACGAACCCGAACGACCGCCGCACGCAGGATTACATCACCGGCCGCTTCGGCTAGACGGCCGGTGCCTGAAGGACAATTCCCATGACCGACCACACACGATGAAGGCCTTCGACACCGACCTGCAGGATCTCGCGCGCATGGTCGCCGAAATGGGCGGCCTCGCCGAGAAGCAGGTGGCGGATGCGGTCGATGCCCTGGCAAAACGCGACACGACGCTGGCGCAGCGGGTTACCGCTGGCGGATGCCAGCATCGACGCGCTTGCAACGCGAGATCGAGGAAAAAGCGGTGCTCACGATCGCCCGCCGTCAGCCGATGGCCGTCGATCTTCGTGAAGTCGTCGGCGCATTGCGGCTCGCCAACGATCTCGAACGCATCGGCGACCTCGCCAAAAACATCGCCAAGCGCGTGATGGCGCTGAATGCCGAATTCCCGCCGCCCAAGCTCATCCGTGGCGTCGAGCACATGACCGACCTGGTGCTCCAGCAGATGAAACTTGTCCTCGATTCCTATGCTCGCCGAGACGTCAGCAAGGCGATGGCGGTCTGGCGCGGCGACGAGGAGATCGACGCGGTCTGCACCTCCGTCTTCCGCGAGCTTCTGACCTATATGATGGAAGACCCGCGCAATATCACCTTCTGCATCCACCTGATGTTCTGCGCCAAGAACATCGAGCGCATGGGCGACCACGCCACTAACATCGCGGAAACGGTGCACTACATTATCGAAGGCCGTCCGATCGCCGATCAGCGCCCGAAAGGCGATACGACCACAATTGCCGCGCTACGTACGGCAGCCGAAAGATAGCAGGATTCGCATGAACGCGCGTATTCTTATCGTCGAAGACGAGGAGCCGCTCACGATGCTGCTCCGCTACAACCTCGAGGCCGAGGGCTATGAGGTCGAGACGTCCGCCCGTGGCGACGAGGCCGACACGCGGCTGAAGGAGATCCACGCCCGATCTGATCGTGCTCGACTGGATGTTGCCGGGCCTGTCCGGCATCGAATTGTGTCGCCGCCTGCGTGCGCGTCCCGGAGACGCGTCAGCTGCCAATCATCATGCTCACCGCGCGCGGCGAGGAGAGCGAGAAGGTGCGCGGGCTCGCGACCGGCGCCGACGACTACATCGTCAAGCCGTTCTCTGTCCCCGAATTGCTCGCGCGCGTGCGTGCGCTGTTGCGGCGCGCTAATCCCGATCGTGTCGCCACCGTGCTCAACATCGGCGATATCGAGCTCGACCGTGAAAAGAAACGGGTGTCACGCAACGGCCGCCCGGTCGATCTCGGACCGACCGAATATCGTCTGCTGGAATTCCTGATGGAGCGGCCCGGTCGTGTGTTCTCGCGCGAGCAATTGCTCGACGGCGTCTGGGGGTCGGACATCTATATCGACGAACGCACCGTCGACGTGCATGTCGGCCGGCTGCGCAAGGCGATCAACCGCGGCCAGACAGCCGATCCGATCCGCACCGTCCGCGGCGCCGGTTACGCGCTCGACGATCGCTTCGGCCGCATGAGCTGATGGCCGGACGGCCAAGCTCGGTTGATTTCAATTCCGGAACGACCGCTTGTCCCGACGGCGATCAGTGAGCGGCTGATAGGCGACGCGGCAGTGATAGGAGCAATACGGCAAATCGTTCACGGTATCGCCGCCGCAGAAAAAGAACTCGGTGCTGCCCGGGTCGCCGACCGGCCAGTGGCAGGTCTTCTCGTTCAGCTGGAGCAAGGTCTTGCGCTGCTCGACCGGAATTTCGATCAGCTCCGGCTCCGGCTCGACCTCGTAGTCATAGGCGAGCGCCGTGTTGCCGCGCATCGATGCGCGCGGAACTCGCATCATGTGGCCCGAGGAGCGCGGCTTGCGCGGGCGCGGGGCGGTCGATGACGGGCTTTTGGCCCGGCCGGAAAGCCCGAGCCGATGGACCTTGCCGATGACGGCATTGCGAGTGATGCCGCCAAGTTCGGCCGCGATCTGGCTGGCGGACAGGCCGTCCGCCCATAACTTCTTCAGGAGCTCGACCCGCTCGTCCGTCCAGCTCATTTGGTTTTCTCCTTAGGCCTCAAGGTCTTGGATGGAATCCAGCCCCGTCGTCGGGCGCACCATCGAGCGCCAGACGCGTACGCGTCAGGAATGTACAAGAAGCCCCGTAGCACGAGATGTCGTACTACCTGTCCAAGAAGCTACAATAGGCAGTGACTCCCGTGCAAGCACTCACAGTGTTCTCCGTCCAGCTACCAACAGTTTTTCCCTTAGAATCTGCGGTTGCGGCGCAATTGAGTCAGGCATTCAGCGGGTCGTTCGCTGTGTTGACAGCGCAAGGTCGGGCAATAGAATGAAAAAAGTGCCGCCCGGCGAGGCGGCACATTTCTTTTCGGCGCGCGCGTGGTGCCGAAAAGTGGATACGGTTTGAACAAGACCACGCGCAAACCGATACGTTCGACGAAAGCAAAGTGCCGTGAGCTCGCATCTATTGCCGACATATGCGCGCGTCGATCTCGCGTTCGAGCGAGGCGAGGGCGCATGGCTGTTCACGGCCGAAGGCGATCGGTACCTGGATTTCACCGCCGGCGTCGCCGTCAATGCGCTGGGCCACGCGCATCCGCACCTGGCCGACGCACTCACCAAGCAAGCGCACAAGGTCTGGCACGTCTCCAATCTTTTCCGCATCCCGGAAGGCGAAAAGCTCGCCGACAGGCTGTGCGCGATCAGCTTTGCCGACACCGTGTTCTTCCAGAATTCCGGCGCCGAGGCGATCGAATGCGCGATCAAGATGGTGCGCAAGTATCAGTCGGCCTCCGGCAAGCCCGAGCGCTATCGCATCATCACATTTGAAGGCGCCTTCCATGGGCGCACTTTGGCTGCAATCGCCGCAACCGGTAACAAGAAATATCTGGAAGGCTTCGGACCGCCGGTCGACGGCTTCGACCAGGTGCCGTTTGGTGACCTTGAAGCGGTCAAGCGCGCGATCGGGCCGGCGACGGCTGCGATTCTTATCGAGCCCATCCAGGGCGAAGGCGGCGTGCGGGTCGCGCCGCCGACATTCCTGCGCGCGCTCCGTAAGCTTTGCGACCAGCATGGGCTCTTGCTGGTATTTGACGAAATACAGACCGGCTTTGTCCGCTCAGGCGAAATGTTCGCCTACGAGCGCAGCGGCGTTAAGCCCGACGTCATGGCGATTGCGAAGGCGCTTGGCGGCGGCTTCCCGATCGGCGCATGCCTTGCAACGACGGAAGCCTCGAAAGGGATGACCGTCGGAACGCACGGCACGACCTTCGGCGGCAATCCACTCGCGATGGCGGTTGGTAACGCCGTGCTCGACATCATGACCGATCCCGAATTTCTCGAACGCGTGCGAAAAAATGCGTTGTTGCTCAAGCAGCGCCTCGCCGAGCTGAAAGACCGGTATGCGTCGGTGATCGCGGAGGTGCGCGGCGAAGGTCTTCTGATCGGCCTGCGCATGATTCCGCAGGCGTCCGAAATGGTCGACGAGCTGCGTGCGGAAAAGATGCTTGACCGTCGGCGCCGGCGACAACGTCGTGCGTCTTCTGCCGCCGTTGATCATCGGCGAGGAAGAAATTTCAGAGGCTGTCGCCAGGATCGATCGTGCCTGCGCGCGGCTCGCGCAGACGCATGCACGGACGGCGAAGGTGGCGTCATGACGGCGAACGGCGTCCGGCATTTCCTCGATCTCACCGATATTCCGAAGCCGGTTCTGGCTGGCCTGATCGACAGCAGCCGCGCCATGAAGGCCGCGCGCGCCAAAGGTCAGATTGCGTCGCCACTTGCCGGCAAGACTTTGGCCATGGTGTTCGACAAACCGTCGACTCGCACGCGCGTCTCATTTGATGTCGCCATGCGCCAGCTGGGCGGCGAAGCAATCCTTCTCACGGCCCAGGAAATGCAGCTGGGGCGCGGCGAAACGCTTGCCGACACGGCGCGGGTTCTGTCGCGTTATGTCGATGTCGATCATGATCCGGATTCTCGATCACGAGGCGGTGCATGAGCTTGCGCGGCATGCAACGATTCCGGTGATCAACGGGCTGACGCGGCGATCGCATCCGTGCCAGGTGCTTGCCGACGTCATGACTTACGAGGAAAAGCGCGGGCCGATCCGCGGCCGAACGGTTGCATGGAGCGGCGACGCCAACAACGTGCTGGCGAGCTGGATGCACGCCGCCGAGCGCTTTGATTTCCAGCTGCGGGTGGCGACACCGGCAGAGCTGCGGCCGAAAAAATGGCTGATGGACTGGGTAAAATCATCAGGCGCCGCCATCATGATCGGCGACGATCCGGATGCCGCGGTCAAGGATGCGGACTGCGTGGTCACCGACACCTGGGTGTCCATGGGCGACCGCGACGGCAAGCTGCGGCACAACATCCTCAAGCGCTACCAGGTCAATGCCCGCTTGATGTCCAAGGCGAGGCCGGACGCGCTTTTCATGCACTGCCTGCCCGCGCATCGCGGCGAGGAGGTGACCGATGAGGTCATCGATGGCCCGCAGTCGGTCGTCTTCGATGAAGCCGAGAACCGGCTGCATGCTCAGAAGGGCCTGCTGGCCTGGTGCTTGCACGCCGACGCCTGATATCGCTTTAACCGTTCGCGTCATGGCCGGGCTTGTCCCGGCCATCCACGTCTTGATTGCCGCAAAGAAGACGTGGATGCCCGGCACAAGGCCGGGCATGACGAAGGAGCAGTCCCTCTCGAAAATTCGTCTTTGAACGTTACATAGGGCTCATGACCGATCCTCAAATCGCTATCCCGTCCCGTGCGCCGTCTGCGATCACGGCCGATGACACCGTCATGCCCTTCGAAGTCGCCAAGCTCGACCTGCGTGGTCGGGTGGTCCGGCTCGGGCCGGCCGTGGACGAAATTCTCGCACGTCATGCCTATCCGCAGCCGGTGGCAAAGCTCCTCGGTGAGGCGATCGTGTTGACCGTCATGTTGGGCTCGGCGGTGAAAATCGACGGCCGTTTCATCCTGCAGACGCGGAGCGATGGTCCGGTTCGGATGCTGGTCGTGGACTTCATCGCGCCCGACAAGGTGCGCGCCTGCGCGCATTTTGACAAAAGTCGCGTGGCGGCGGCGATTGCATCCGGCGACGCCGGCGGCGGCGCATTGCTCGGCAAGGGTCATCTTGCGATGACTATCGATCAGGGCCCCGACATGAGCCGCTATCAGGGCCTCGTCGCGCTCGACGGCAGCTCGCTGGAGGAAGTCGCCCACGAGTATTTCCTGCGCTCGGAACAGATTCCGACGCGCGTGCGCCTTGCGGTCGCCGAAGAACTGCGCGCCGAGGCAGGTGGGACGCGTCATCGTTGGCGCGCCGGCGGCATGATGCTGCAATTCCTGCCAAAGGCGCCGGAACGCGCGCGTGTCGCCGATCTCGATCCCGGCGACGCGCCCGAGGGCACCGCGCCGCATGCGATTGAGGAAGACGACGCCTGGGTGGAAGGTCAGGCGTTGATTTCGACCGTCGAGGATGTCGAACTGATCGATCCTTCGCTGTCGAGCGAGCGGCTGGTCTATCGCCTTTTCCATGAGCCGGGCGTTCGCGTCTTCCGCGCCAGTCCGTTGCGCGCGGAATGCTCGTGCTCACGCGCAAACGTCGAGGCCATGCTGAAGAGCTTTTCGCAGGACGACCGCGACCACATGGTCGAGGACGGCAAGATTTCGGTCACCTGCGAGTTTTGCAGCGCCAACTATGAATTTGCCCCGGCCGATGTCGGGGCAAAATCTAGTTGATGGTCCGCTCGGCGTGGGATGAATCGAGCGAGAAGGCGGGGATTTCGATGTCAAAGTGCTCGCCCGCCTGGGTCACCATGCCGTAGCTCCCGACCATGAAGCCGGACGGCGTCGGCAACGGAACGCCGCTGGTGTACTCGAACGATTCAGTCGGCTTGAGCACCGGCTCTTCGCCCACCACGCCCGGCCCTTTCACCTCCTGCAGCCGCCCCTGCGCATCGGTGATGCGCCAATGCCGGGTTTTGAGCTGCACGGTCTCCGCGCCAAGATTGGTGATGTTGATGGTGTAGGCCCAGAAGAAATACCCGTTGCTCGGCGACGACCGCTCGGAAACGAAACGGGGCGTGACCGTGACTTCGATCTTGCGGGTTACGGCGCGATACATCGCCATGCCGTACAATTTACTCGGTCGGGGCTTGCCATTCGCTTGATGTCCGCGATTATTGCCGAAAGAGCACTCGAAAGAAAAGCCGCACATGGCCCCGGTTTCGACGGAACGCGATCTCCGGCTGGATTTGTTCCGCGGTATTGCGCTTTGGCTGATCTTTCTCGACCACATTCCGTCCAACGCGGTGAGTTGGATCACGATCCGCAATTACGGCTTTAGCGACGCGACGGAGATTTTCGTCTTCATCTCCGGCTACACGGCGGCCTTCGTCTATGGCCGGGCAATGCGGCAACACGGCTTTGTCATTGCCTCGGCGCGCGTGCTCAAGCGCGCCTGGCAGGTCTACATTGCACATGTGTTCCTGTTGGCGATCTACCTCGCCGAAATCGCCTATGTCGCGAACAGCTTCGACAACCCGCTTTACAGCGAAGAAATGGGCGTTCTCGATTTCCTGAAGAATCCCGACGTCACCATTTTCCAGGCGCTGCTTCTCAAGTTCAAGCCGGTGAACATGGATGTGCTGCCGCTCTACATCCTGCTGCTCGCCTGGTTTCCGCCGATGCTCTGGCTGTTGCTGCGCGCGCCGTCGATCGCGTTGATCTCGTCGGCCGTCCTTTACGTCCTGATGTGGTACTTCGAGTGGAACCTTCCCGCATGGCCAAGCGGGACATGGGTCTTCAATCCGTTTGCCTGGCAACTGCTGTTCGTGTTCGGCGCCTGGTGCGCGCTCGGCGGCGCACAGAACCTGTCGCGCTGGATCAATTCGCAATTCGTGCGTCGGGCTTGCGATTGCCTATCTCATATTTGCGTTCTGCATTGCGATGACGTGGTACTTCCCGCGCCTGGCCGTCTATGTGCCGAAATTCGTTGGAGAGGCGATCTATCCGATCGACAAGACCAATCTCGACGTATTGCGCATTCTCCACTTCCTGTCGCTGGCGGTCATCACGGTCGCTTTCGTGCCGAATGACTGGCCGGCCCTGAAGTCACGAGTCTTGTGGCCGGCGATCGTCTGCGGCCAACATTCCCTGGAGACCTTCTGCCTCGGCGTGTTCCTGTCTTTTGCAGGCCATTTCATGTTTACCGAGGTTTCCAATCGGCTGTTCATGCATGTCGCTGTCAGTGTCGCCGGGATCGCCATCATGGTAGCGATTGCGGCAATGCTTTCGTGGTATAAGCAAGCGGAACGGCAGGGCGGAGGGCCGCGCCCGCCTGCCGCAAGGCCGGGACTGGCGGGGGGCGACGCATGAGGTGGCGTGTGCTTTTGCTGGCACTACTGGTGCTGGCGGGGCCGGCATGGGCCGAGCTACCCGCGGAGTGCGGCGTTGCCGTGCATCTCGTCGAAACCAGCTTTCCGCTTCCGAAAGTCAAGCGCGCGATCGCGGAGAAAAAACTCGACGTTCTTGTTGTCGGTGCCGGCTCATCGCAGTTGCCCGGCGCGAACGGAGCAAAGAACGCATATCCGGCGCGATTGCAGCAAGCACTCGCCGATCAGTTGCCGGGCGTCGAGGTCAAAGTAGCGACCGACATCAAGGCGACCACGCACCGCTCGCGAGATGGTTAAGGCGCTGCCGGCCGACCTCAGCTGCCACCAAACCCGCACTGATGGTCTGGCAGACCGGCACAACCGACGCGATGCGCGCGGTTGATCCAGATCAATTCAGCCAGGCACTCGACCAAGGTATAAACTTCACTCGTGGCGCCGGCGCGGACGTGGTTCTGGTAAACGCGCAATACAGCCCGCGAACCGAATCGATGATCGCCTTGAGCACTTATTCCGAAGACATGCGCTGGGTTGCATTGCAGCAAGAAGTGCCGCTTTTCGACCGATTCAGCATTATGCGGCTTTGGTCCGACCTCGGGACGTTCGATTTATACTCTGCCACGAAAAAACTTGACATTGCCGAGCGGGTTCATGATTGCATAGGGCGGTTGCTGGCTGATCTCGTGATCATGGCAGTCAAACCAGAAGGGCCGCCGACCAACGGCAGCCGCTAAATTGATATTCAGGGACGGGAATTTGGTGAGCGACCAGCCTGGACAACGGCTAATGACATCGGCGACAGCCGCCGCCTTGCTCGTGGGGCTGGCGCTGGCTTTGCCTGCGCGCGCCGACACCGTCACTCCAGCTTGCGTTGCGCCGCTGGATCTCATCCGTCTTGCTAATCCGCTTCCGCGCGTCGCGCAGAAAGTCGCTTCCGGCGAACCGGTCACGATCGTTGCCATCGGCTCATCGTCGACGTCCGGCGCAGGCGCGAGCTCGCCGGCCGCGAATTATCCGAGCCGGCTTGCAATCGAGCTCAAGCAGCATTTCCCGAAGCTGTCGTTCACCGTGCTCAACCGCGGCGTCGGCGGCGAGGAAGTCGCCGACATGCTCAGCCGCTTCGATTCCGCTGTTCTTGCGGAAAAGCCGGATCTCGTGCTGTGGCAGCTCGGGACCAATTCCGTCATCCGCGGCCACATGCTCGGCGGTCACGATGCGCTGATCCGCGCCGGTCTCGCAAAAATCCGCGCCATCGGCGCCGATATCGTGCTGATCGATCCGCAGTTCGCGCCAAAGGTCATCGCAAAGCCCGATGCCGAGCGCATGGTCACGCTGATTTCGGCGACTGCAAAGCGCGAAGATGTCGATCTCTTCCGCCGCTTCGATGTCATGCGGCACTGGCACGACGTCGATCAGATCGGCTTCGAGACGTTTGTGTCGCCCGATGGGCTCCACATGAATGACTGGAGCTATGCCTGCATGGCGAAGGGCCTCGGCAACGCCATCGCCGAAGCCGCGCAGCGGCCGGTGATGTCCGCGACGGCGGCTCCCGTCCGTTAAGACGACCGCCGCTTCAGGCCTTTTCCAGCGCCGTCAGCAAATCCTCGATCAGATCGTCGAGCGTGCTCGAGTCCGGCCGAAAACCGGACCAGCCCGTCGCCAATTCCGAGCTCGGCGCGTTGCTCCGGTGTCAGCCGCTGGTGCGTCGTGGTCGTCGGATGCGTGACCAGGCTTTTCGCGTCACCGAGATTGTTGGTGATGCCGATGAGGCTGAGCGCGTTGAGAAAGCGGAAAGCGCCTTCCTTGCCGCCTTTGACCTCGAACGAGCATAGCGTCGAGCCGGCCCGCATCTGCTTGCGAATGATGTCGGCCTGCGGATGGTCGGGGCGGCCGGGATAGATCAGCCGCGAGATCTTCTTGTGGCCGGCGAGCGCGTTGGCGACTGCGCCGGCGTTTGCGGTCTGCCGCTCGACGCGCACGGGCAAGGTCTCCAGGCCCTTGAGCAGCACCCACGCATTGAACGGCGACAGCGACGGCCCCGTCTGGCGCAGGATCTGATGGTAGTGGTCGAGGATCAGTTTTTCGGAGCCCAGGATGATGCCGCCGAGGACGCGGCCCTGGCCGTCGATGTGCTTGGTCGCCGAATAGACCACGCAATCGGCGCCCAGCTTGAGCGGGCTCTGGTACAGCGGCGTGGCGAAGACGTTGTCGACGACCAGTTTCGCGCCGACGCCGTGCGCGATCTCGGCGACCGCGGCGATGTCGATCACTTCGAGCGTGGGGTTGGTCGGGGATTCCAGGAAAAACGCCTTGGTGTTTTTCTGCGTCGCCTTTTTCCACGCGTCGAGATCGGTGCCGTTGACCAGCGTCGATGTGACGCCGAAACGCGGCAGCCATTCCTCGATGACCCAGCGGCAGGAGCCGAACAGCGCCTTGGCCGCGACCACATGATCGCCGGCGCGCACGAGGCCCATGATTGCCGTCGTCACCGCCGCCATTCCGGTCGCGGTCGAACGCGCCGCCTCCGCGCCTTCGAACGCCGCCATGCGCTGCTCGAACATGCTCATGGTCGGGTTCGAGTAGCGCGAATAGACGTAACCCGGGATCTTGCCGGAGAAGCGGGCCTCGCACTCCTCGGCCGTCGGATAGACGTAGCCTTGGGTGAGGAACAGCGCCTCCGAGGTCTCGCCGAATTGCGAGCGCAGCGTGCCGGCATGAACCAGGCGGGTTTCGGGACGGTAGGTCTTGGACGACGCGGGCATCACGGCCTCCTTTAAGCCTTGCGCATGGCCTTTTCCGAAAACCGGGAACCACTTTTCGGGGCCATGCGCGTGGCCAACAAAAAACCGGCCGGAGAAATATCTCGGCCGGGCTCACGCGTCCCCGGCCTTTTAGCGAGTTGTTTAACGTGGCTGCAAGCCGGCCGGCTCAAATGACCACGGGATAATCCATTTGTAGCGGGAGGCACGGCTTCCCGTCAAGGCGCTCCTCGGGTTAGATCGGCGCGACTTTAGACGCAGGGCGGCCGTGACGCTTTCCTTCGCCATCGAGGACAAGGGCATCTTGCCCGACCGCATGATCGCGGCGCTCGCCGCGGACGGCGCGATTTTGTCGGAAAACAAGTTCGTGCCCGATCAGATTCAGCCCGCCAGCCTCGATCTTCGGCTGGGCGAGGTCGCTTATCGCGTGCGCGCGAGCTTTCTGCCGGGCCGCACGACCGTCGCCAGGCGCATCGACGAGCTCAAGCTGCACGAGATTTCGTTGAGCGACGGCGCGGTCCTCGAAACGGGCTGCGTCTACATCGTGCCGCTGCAGGAAAGCCTGGCGTTGCCCGAGGAAATTTCGGCGGCCGCCAATCCGAAGAGCTCGACCGGCCGGCTCGACGTGTTCACGCGCGTGATCGCCGACGAGACGCGCGGCTTCGACCGCATCGAAGCCGGCTACCATGGGCCGCTTTATGCCGAAATCAGCCCGCGCACATTTCCTGTCCTGGTGCGCGAGGGATCGCGCCTGTCGCAGATCCGCTTCCGCCGCGGCCACGCTTTGCTGGCCGCGCAAGCGTTGCGTGAGTTGCATGCGCGCGAGCGCCTGGTCGATTCCGACAAGGCCGATGTCAGCGAAGGCGTCGCGGTCGGCGTCGACCTGTCGGGGCTGGGGCCGAACGGGCTTGTCGGCTATCGCGCCAAGCGCCATACCGGGCTCATCGATGTGGAAAGGCGCGGCGGCTATGCCGTTCTCGACTTCTGGGAGCCGATGCAGGCGCGGCCGGACAAGAGCCTGATCCTCGATCCGAACGAGTTCTACATTCTTGCATCGAAGGAAGCGGTGCAGGTGCCGCCCGACTATGCGGCCGAAATGGTGCCGTTCGATCCGCTGGTCGGCGAATTCCGCGTCCACTATGCCGGCTTCTTCGATCCCGGCTTCGGCTATGCCGGCGCCGGCGGCAAAGGCGCGCGCGCCGTTCTCGAAGTGCGCTCGCGCGAGGTGCCGTTCATCCTCGAGCACGGTCAGATCGTCGGGCAGACTCGTGTACGAGAAGATGCTTGCAAAGCCGGAAAAATTATACGGGCAGGGCATCGGCTCGAACTATCAGGCGCAGAGCCTGAAGCTGTCGAAGCATTTCAAGAGCTAGCGCGCGGTCTGCGTTTTTTGCGACCGGTTTGATGCCATCGCGCCGTCGCGCGGCGTGAGCCGGTACCACGCCACGAGGCCGGGCTCGAATTGCGCGCGCGCGTGCCGCGACCACAGCGGCGGCGAGTGGTCGCCGACAATGAGAATGTCCGCCGGTCCGATGCTCGGGTCGAGCGCCAGCTTCGATACGGCCGCGAACACGTCGTGCCAGAGCTCGGCCATTTCGCAGACGTGGACGTGCCGGAATATGCCGGCGTCCTTTTTGCATCCGAAATCCGCCAGCGCCTGGCCCGGCGCGACCGGAATATGCGTGTTGAGCGTCAGCCAGTAGATGAATTTCGGCTTCTTGCTGAGCGCGGCTTCCTGCGCGATGATCGGCGGCAGATCGGCGTCGCACACGCCGCGAAAGGCGTTGCCGCACAGGCGGTGCGTCATCTTCATAAGCTCTTCGCCAAAGACTTCCTTGTCGAAGCCGATGACCGGATACCATTCATCGCGTTCGAACATGCTGTGATGGAATGCGTGCACAGCCATGGTCGCGTAGCCGCGCATCCGAAGGCGCGCGGGCAGGCATGAAGTGCCGTTGGCTTTGCTGAATTCCAAATAGGGTTGGCGGGTGTCGCACAGCTCGCGCATTTCCCCCGAGGTGGTCGATCCATAGTAGATGACGCTGCCGGCCGTGACCCGGTATTTATCCGTGATCCGTGCGTCATACAACGGCGAATCCATCTCTCGGCGTGCTGCTGGGTCGGTGAGATAACCAAGACCTTCAACGATCACCATGACGGCATTGCGGCCGTCGGTCCCGACAACTCGCGTTGAATCCCGATTTGGCGGCTGCCGACTCGATCGGCACGTTGCGTCCAAGCAACGCGCCGAACTGGTAGTGCGGCGATACGTTTGTCACGAAATCGACGCCTGCAAACATCAGCGCCGCCGCAAACATCGCAACGATATTGGCCCGGAGCAGTGTTTCGCGACGGTACAGCAGCCAAAGAGTCACGGCCGAGGTCGCCATCAGCACGCCGATAAGCGCCCCATAGAGTGGCGACTGGAAAACGTGGACATGTTGCGCATGGTCGAGCGCGGTCACGAGTTCGCTCGGCGCCAGGCCGAAGCTGACCGAAATCGTCCAGACCAGGTCGAATGCCAGAATGCCCAGAAAAAGAATGACGGTCAGCACAAATGGAATGCGCCGGGCGCAGATCGCGAGCATGGCGTAGGCCATGATGGAGATCGTGCGTGGCGGGAGCGACACGTCGAGGAGCGAGCCGAGCGTCGCAATGCTCAGGAGGTTGGGCAAAATAAGTCCGGCCGCCATCACCAAGGCGG
>CAWCEW010000009.1:0-49681 GCA_963794665.1 uncultured Alphaproteobacteria bacterium
CATGAAGTTCGGCCCGGTCACGCCGCGGGAGGCCGAGGGCGCCACCGCGGTACACACCATCCGCCAGGGCGCGCTCGTGCTCAAGAAGGGCACGCTGATCGGGACCGCGGAAGTGGAGGCGCTGGAGGCGGCCGGCATCAAGGACATCGTGGTGGCGCGGCTCGAACCGGGCGATGTGTCCGAGGACAAGGCCGCGGCCGAGATCGCCAAGGCCGTGGCGGGCAGGGCGTGCATGTCGATCGCGCCTTCACCGGCCGCGCCAATCTGTTCGCGCGAAGCGCGCCGGCGTGCTGGTGGTGGACAAGGACGCCTCGACCGGCTCAACCGCGTCGACGAGGCAATCACGTTCGCAACCCTGCCGGCCTCCAAGCCGCTCGTCGACGGCAGATGGTCGCGACGGTGAAGATCATCCCGTTTGCGCCGAGCGAGGCGTCGCGCCGGCCGGCGCTCGCGGCCGCCGACAAGCCTTGCATGCGGGTCGCCGCCTACAGGACCAAGAGGGTCGCGTGATCCAGACCCGGCTGCCGGGTATTGCGACCAAATCGTCGAGAAGACGTTGCGGGTAACCGAGGCACGTCTCGCGCCGGCCGGCGCAGCATCGGCGCGGAGCGCCGCGATGCCGCATGAGCAGCACGCGGTCGCCAGGGCGGTCGATGAGGTGCTGAAAGAGGGCGCGGAGCTCGTAGTCGTGTTCGGCGCCTCGGCCATCGTCGACCGGCGCGACGTGATCCCGGCGGCGGTCGAAGCGACGGCGGCCGATCGAGCATTTCGGCATGCCGGTCGATCCCGGCAATCTGATGCTGCTCGGGCAGGCTCAGGGGCCAGCCGTGCTCGGCGTGCCCGGCTGCGCCCGCTCGCCGAAGGAGAACGGCTTCGACTGGGTCCTGCTGCGGCTGCTCGCCGGCCTGCCGGTGACGCGCGAGGACATCAGCGCATGGGGGCCGGCGGGCTGCTGATGGAAATCCCCACGCGCCCGCAGCCGCGCGCCGAGCCCGAGCTGGAGAAGGCGCCAGCGTATCGCCGCCATCATGCTCGCCGCCGGGCGGTCGACCCGCATGGGCGGGCCGAACAAGCTTCTGGCCGAGATCGGCGGCAGGCCGCTGGTGCGCATCGCCGCCGAAAGGCGCTGCCTCGCGCGCCCGCCCGGTGATCGTGGTGACGGGCCATCAGCGCGACAAGGTCGAGGCCGCGCTCGAAGGGCTCGATGTGCAGCGCGTGCACAATCCCGAATTTCGCCGAGGGACTGTCGACCTCGCTGAAGGCCGGCCTCGCCGCGGTGCCGGACGACGTCGACGGCGCGATGGTCTGCCTCGGCGACATGCCGCAGGTCAGCGCGCCGCTGATCGACCGGCTGATCGCCGCCTTCGATCCCGAGCGCGGGCGCGCTGGTGGTGGTGCCGACCATCGACGGCAAGCGCGGCAATCCGGTGCTCTGGGCGCGGCGCTTCTTCCCCGAGCTGATGGCGCTCGACGGCGACGTCGGCGCGCGGCATCTGATCGGGCGCTATCCCGAGGCGGTGTCCGAAGTGCCGCTCACCGACATCGCCGCCCTGGTCGATGTCGATACGCCGGAAGCCCTGGTCCGCGTGCGGGCGGAGCTGGAAGGCGCGTGACAATCCGGGTTCGCAATTGAGATGCGGCCTGCGTGGGATGCCTGCTGCACCGCAGCACACCAAACAATCCCGCTGTCGCCTGCGCTTTTTGTGGCGTAGCATTCCCGACGTTGTCGGCGAAATGCAGGTCGTCGTCACGATTGCGGTCTCCTTTCGTCGACAGAGAAAAGGGGGGAACGCCAATGAAACGCGAATTCAAGCGCCGTGAGTTTCTGAAGACCGCCGGCATTGGTCTTGCCGGATCTGCGGTTGCCGCGCCGGCCATTGCCCAGTCGGCGCCGGAACTGAAATGGCGGCTGACGGCAAGCTGGCCGAAGTCGCTCGATACGCTCTATGGCGGCTGCGAATATTTCTCAAAGCGCATCGCTGAGATTACCGATAACAAATTTCAGATCCAGGTCTTCGCCGCAGGCGAGATCGTGCCGGGGCTGCAGGTGCTCGACGCCGTGCAGAACGGCACCGTCGAGATGGGCAACACCGCGCTCTATTACTATTGGGGCAAGGACCCGGCGTTCACCTACGGCACGGCGCTGCCATTCGGCTTGAACGCGCGGCAGATGAATTCGTGGTTCCGGTTCGGCGGGGGCCACGAGCTGATGAACGAACTGCTGGCGAAGTACAATTGCTTTGGCACCATCGCGGCCAACACCGGCGCGCAGATGGGCGGGTGGTTCCGTAAAGAGATCATGCATCTCGACCGCCGCCGGATCGCCCACCAGCAAAGGCCGGCTCGCCGCCCGCACGCGCGCATCGAGCGCGGCCTTGAGCGCGATTTCCGGGCCGATCCCGGCCGGGTCTCCCGTTGCAATGGCGATGCGCGGCAGCGGCATGGCGTTCGGCTTCCTTGGACGGCTAAGCCGCCTATAATGGGCCGTCCAAGACATAACAAACGTCCGAGGACACGTCGCCATGATGTCGCGTGAACAGAACGACCAGTTGAGCCGCGTCGGGCCCGGCACGCCGATGGGCCGGCTGCTGCGCCGCTATTGGGCGCCGTCCTTTTGGCGAGCGAAATCCCCGAGCCGGATTGCCCGCCGGTGCGCGCCAAGCTGATGGGCGAAAAGCTGTCTGCTTCCGCGACAGCAAGGGCCGCATCGGGCTGATCGACGAAAACTGCGCGCATCGCGGCGTCTCGCTGTTGTTCGGCCGCAACGAGGAATGCGGCCTGCGCTGCGCCTATCACGGCTGGAAATACGACGTGACCGGGCAATGCGTCGACTTGCCGTCGGAGCCGGAGGAGTCCGGCTTCCGCAACACATCAAGCTCACGGCCTATCCCTGCATCGAGCAGGCCGGCATTGATCTGGGCCTATATGGGCCCGCCGGACTTGCAGCCGCCGCCGCCCGCGCTGGAATGGAGCGATGGTCGCCGCCGCCGCAGCGCTTCGTCTCCAAGCGCCTGCAGGAGTGCAACTACCTGCAGGCGATGGAAGGCGGCATCGATTCCAGCCATGTCTCGTGGCTGCATGGCGACGAGCTCAACACCGATCCGCTGTTCAAGGGCTCGAAGGGCAACGAGTACAACGAGACGACCGCATGCCGGTGTTCGAGGTCGAGGAATTCGCCGGCGGGCTGCTGATCGGCGCGCGCCGCAACGCCGAGGGCGAGCAAATACTACTGGCGCATCACGCCGTGGATCATGCCCTGGTTCACGATCATTCCGCCGCGCGGCGGCCATCCGCTCGGCGGCGCATGTCTGGGTGCCGATCGACGACGAGAACCTGCTGGGCCTGGAGCATCAACTACCACCCCAAGCGCGCGCTGACGAAGGCGGAAGTGTCGGCGATGCAGGACGGCGAGGGCATCCACGTCAAGTACGTGCCCGGCACCTTCATCCCGCTCGCCAACAAGGCGAACAACTATTTGATGGACCGCGCCGCGCAGCAGCACGGCCATTCCTCGACCGGCGTCGACGGCATCGCCATGCAGGATGCCTCGATCCAGGAAAGCATGGGCCCGATCCAGGACCGCACGAAGGAGAATCTGTGCGCGACCGACAAAGGCATCGTCATGGCGCGGCAGCATGCTGCTGCGCGCGGCCAAAGCCGCGGCCGAAGGCGGCGCCGTGCCGGCGACCGAGCCGGCGGCGCAGCGCGTGCGCTCGGCTTCCGCCGAGCTCGCCAAGGACGTGCCGTTCACCCAAGGCGCCCAGCACGGGCTCTACGCGCCGCTCGGCACGGATCCGTTGTCGGTGTGCCGGAGCGGTGTCCGTGGCAGCGGCTCGTAACCCGGTGCGCTTGAACGGCCGCCCTTACTTCGCGCCGCTGATGTTTGTCACTCCGCCGCTGCGCGGCGCTCTTGCCGATGCGCGGCGTTGACGCGCGGCATGACTTCCTCGGCCATCAGCTGCATCGAGCGCTTGGCGAGCGCGGGGTCGGCCCAGTCCATGCCGGCGTAGACCAGTTCGCCGAAGTCGCCGGTCTGCTCGCGCATCGCCAGGATCTGGTCGACGACTTTGTTGACGCTGCCGGCAGAACACGCAGTTCTCCATGACGAAGTCGAGCGTGATCTCCTCGTCCGGCTGCTCCTTGTCGCTCTTGAACACATAGAGCCGGTTGCCGCGGATCATCTTGGCGCGCATGTTCCCGAAGTAATGGCGATACGGGCTGTTGGCATCGTCGCGCCCGTAACGCGCCGCGGCCTTGTCGTCGTCGGCGACGAAAATGGTGCGCGCGACGCGCCAGTCGGCGACATTGGCTTTCTGCCCGGCCTCGGCCTTGCCCTTGGCGTAGTTCGCCCAGTGCGACTTCAGATGCTTGGCGAGCAGGAAGTTCGCCGACAGCGGATGGAAGTCGCGCTTGCCCATCAGCACCACGCCCGGCGAGAACGGCGCCACCACGGTGCCGACGATCTCCGGCCGCGGCTTCTGGAACGGTTTGGCCAAGAACGCCGACGCCGAGCTCGAGCGCGGCGGTGCGCGCGAAGCCGACCTTGAAGCGGTTGTCCGGGAAGTCGATGTCGTAGGGCGGGTCGCGCTCCCAGATCGCCAGGATGACGTCGATCGCTTCGGCGAAAATCTTGTTGCGGTCAGGTCGAGGATGCCGAGCGCTCTGATCGGAGGTGAGCGCGCCGGCGCTGATGCCCATGATGAAGCGGCCCTGCGACGAGATGGTCGAACATCGCCGCGTTCACCGCGATCACGACCGGATGCATCTGCGCGAGATTGGTGGTGCCGGTCGCGAGCTTGATCTGCTTGGGTCGTGGATCAGCGTCGCCAGGAACAGCATGCTGTTGGTGACGTTCTCGCAGGCGTCGGTCAGGTGCTCGCCCATGAAGGCGTCGTGGAAGCCGAGCCGGTCGGCGAGGATGATGGCCTCGCGGTCCTCGCGCAGCGTCTGCGACCAGTCGCGGCCGAGCGGATGCACCGGCATGGTGAAGTAGCCCAACCGCATGAATGTCTCCGACCCAATTCATTCCTGCTGTCGACCACCGAAGATTTGCTGCATCGGCGCGCCGGTCGGCTAGTTTGCCGTCCACAAGGAATTGGGGCGGAGACCAGATGCGGTTGGGCTACTTCACCATGCCGGTGCATCCGCTGGGCCGGGACTGGTCGCAGACGCTGCGCGAGGACCGCGAGGCGATCATCCTTGCCGACCAGCTCGGCTTCCACGACGCCTTCATGGGCGAGCACCTGACCGACGCCTGCGAGAACATCACCAACAGCATGCTGTTCCTGGCGACGCTGATCCACGACACCAAGCACGATCAAGCTCGCGACCGGCACCACCAATCTCGCGCAGATGCATCCGGTGGTGATCGCGGTGAACGCCGCGATGTTCGATCATCTGTCGCAGGGCCGCTTCATCATGGGCATCAGCGCCGGCGCGCTGCACGTCCGATGCGAGGCGATCGGCATCCTCGACCAGGACCGCAACAAGATGTTCGCCGAAGCGATCGACGTCATCCTGGCGGTCTGGGAGCGCGACCCGCCTTACGACATCGATTTTCCCGACAACCGCTTCAAGGTCGGCTTCGCGCGCACCGCCGCGCTCGAGCTCGGCGTCGGCATCCTGGCCAAGCCGTTCCAGAAGCCGCGGCCGGAAATCGTCGGCACCGTGGTGGCGCCGTTCTCGCCCGGCGTGGTGCTGATGGGCAAGCGCGACTTCCATCCGCTGTCGGCGAACTTCCTGCTGCCGCAAGCTCTGAAATCGCACTGGGCGAACTACGCCAAGGGCAAGGCCGAAGCCGGGCAGAAAGCCAACGTCGCCGACTGGCGCGTGGCGCGCACGATTTTCGTCGCCGACGACGACAAGGTGGCGGCTGCGCTACGGGCGCGACGACGCCAACAGCCCCTATCGCCATTACTTCGGCAACATGCGCGCCAAGATGATCCGCGGCAACCGACTCTATGTGTTCAAGAGCCACAAGGAGCAGCCGGACGACGGAGATCACGCTCGATTTCGTCATGGACAACTGCGTGATCTGCGGCACGGTCAACAAGGTGGTCGACGCAGATCCTCGCGATGCGCGAGGAGACCGGCGACTTCGGCGAACTGGTCTATGCCGGGATGGACTGGGCCGACCCAGCGCTCGCCAAGCGCTCAATGCAGCTGATGGCCGAGGAAGTGATGCCGCGCGTGAATGCCGCCATCGGCAAAGCGGCGAAGACCGCGGCGGAGTAGTTTTCTCGATCAGACGGACAACGGGTCCGTCCCGAGCGCCGCGTAGAGACCGTGCCTGGCGCCCTGGGTGAACGAGACGCCCTTGTCGAGCTCGATCGACGCCGAGCGCACCCGCTGCGCCTCGGGCTCGGTTGCAGGAACAACGCCGCCTTCGGCCGCCGCTTTTGCCGCGCGTAGCAGAATTTTCCGCGTCATGACGATGCCGCTATCGGTCGCGCACAGGTGCTCCTTCGTGCGGTCCTGGATCGGGCCCATGCTTTCCTGCAGCGATGCATCCTGCATCGCGATGCCGTCGACGCCGTCGACGAGTGTGCCGTGACTTCTGCGCCTCGCGGTCGATCAGGTAATCGTTGTCGCTTGTTGGCGAGCGGGATGAAGGTGCCAGGCACATACTTGACGTGGATGCCCTCGCCGTCCTTCATCGCCGTCACTTCCGGCTTCGGTCAGCGCGCGCTTGGGATGGTAGTTGATGCTCCAGGCCCAGCAGTTCTCGTCGTCGATCGGCACCCAGGCATGCGCGCCCAGAGGATGGCCGGCGCGCGGCGGGATGATGGTGAATACCACGGCATGATCCACGGCGTGATGCGCCAGTAATAGTTGCCGTCCTCGGCATTGCGGCGCGCGCCGATCAGCAGGCCGCCGGCAAATTCGCTCGACGTCGAAATGCGGCATCCGGTCGCTGCTCGTTGTAGTCATTGCCCTTGGTGCCCATGAACAGCGGATCGTTGTTGAGCTCGCTGCCGTGCAGCCACGAGACATGGCTCGAATCGATGCCGCCCTCCATCGCCTGCAGGTAATTGCACTCCTGCAGGCGCTTCGAGACGAACCGCTGCGGCGGCTCGACATCGGTCCATTCCAGCGCAGGCGGCGGGGGCTTCAGGTCCGGCGGTCCCATATAGGCCCAGACGATTCCCGCCTTCTCGATGCAGCGGATAGGACTTCAGCTTGATGTTTTTGCGGAGGCCCGACTCCTCCGGCTCCGACGGAAGATCGACGCATTGCCCGGTCACGTCGTACTTCCAGCCATGATAGGGGCAGCGCAAGCCGCATTCCTCGTTGCGACCGAACCAGAGCGATACGCCGCGATGCGCGCAGAATTCGTCGATCAGGCCGACTGGCCCTTGCTGTCGCGAAAGCACACCAGGTTCTCGCCCATAAGCTTTGACGCGCACGGGAGGGCAATCGGGCTCGGGAATTTCAGAGGAGAGCAGAAACGGCGCCCAGTATCGTCGCAGCAATTTGCCCATCAATGTTCCAGGGCCGACGCGGCTTAGCTGCTCGTTCTGTTCACGCGACATCATGGCGACGCTTCCTCACGGTTTTGCTATGTTCTTGCGGTTATTGAACGCCATTATAGGCAGCCGCGCCGACGACGGAAGCCAATCGCCATGCCCCTGCCGCGCATCGCCATTGCAACGGGTGATCCCGCCGGGATCGGACCGGAGATCGCGCTCAAGGCCGCGCTCGACGCGCGCGTGCAAAACCTCTGCCGACCCCTGCTGGTGGGCGACCCGGCTGCGGTTGAAATGCATGCCCGCATGTCCGGCCTGTCGCCCAACCTTCAAATCCTCAAAAAGCCCTCGGAAGCACAATGGTCAGATGGCACCGTCAACCTGCTGGACGCCCGCGATGGCAGCAATGTGCCGGTCAAAATCGGGACGGTTGACGCCGCCTATGGCCGCGCTTCGTTGGCGAGCGCAGGCCGCGCCATCAAGGCGGCGCTTGCCGGAGATGTCGAAGCGGTGGTGGCTGCGCCGCAAACCGAGCGTTCTATTGCCGCTGCCGGAATTGCCTTTGACGGTTATCCATCTTTCGTCGCGCGCGAGACCGGCACGCCGGTCAACGACGTCTATCTTATGATCTGCTTCGACCAGTCCCGCATCGTGCACGCGACATTGCATGTGAGTGTGCGTGAAGCGGTGGCGCTGATCACGCCCGAGCGCATCGAGCGCGTGATCAGGGTCACCGACGCGTCGCTAAAGAAGCTCGGCATCGCACAGCCGAAGATATTTGTGAGCGGTCTCAATCCTCACGCCGGCGAAGAAGGCCTCTTCGGTTCGGAGGAAATCGACATCATCATCCCGGCGATCGCCCGCGCGGTAAAGGACGGCATTGAGGCGTCGGGGCCGTTCGGTGCCGACACCATGTTTCGGAAAAAGGGATGCGACGCTTACATCGTGATGCTGCACGATCAGGGTCACATCGCAGCCAAACTGCAAGCGTTCAACCGCACAGCCGGACTTTCGATCGGCTCGCCAATTTTATTTTCGTCGGTTGCGCATGGAAGCGCCCATGACATCGCGGGGAAGGGCCAGGCAGATCCCGGCGCAATGATCGAGGCGATCACGCGGCTTGCGCGCGTCAATGCGAAAGCGGGCGATCGCTAGGGATTGAGCAGCGGAATCGTCTTTGCGTCGGGCGGCTTCGAAATCGACTGCAAATAAGCGTGGATGTCCTCAAGATCGCGTTCAGTCAGAATTTTGTCGCTATAGGGCGGCATGGCGCGGTTGCTCGAGCGAACGAACGACGAAAAAGTTTCCCATGGCAGCGGATCCGGTGCGAGGCGTTTGCCACCGCTGGTCGCGATCGAACCTTGACCTACTGTACCGTGACATTGCCAGCAACCGTGCTGCATGAACGCGACTTTGCCATGCTCGACCGATGCGGCGGCTGCCGGACCCTGCGCAAAAATCATTGTCACCGGCAGCACGATCAACGCGCGGACTATCATTGCACGACTCCTCAGCGCGGCTGAGTGACAACGTCAACCAATGCAGGCTCGCCGGCTTTGACGACCTGCACCGCCTTTTTCAGCGCCGGCGCAAGATCATTCGGGTCGGTGATCGGCCCGGCCGACCACATGCCGAGCGAGCCCGCAAGCTTGCCGTAATCGATGACAGGATTCTCGATCCTGGTGCCGATGGGCCCAAGATCCTTGCCGGCATAGGCGATGCGGTCGCGCCGGTTCGCCACGCGTTGAACATGCATCACCTCTTGATGATAACCGCGGTTATTATGCATCACCGTCAGCAGTGGAATTCCGTGGTGCGCAGCAGTCCACAGCACTCCCGGCGAGTACATCATGTCGCCATCGGGCTGGAAGTTGATCGAGAAATCGTCCCGCATCGCGGTTAGCCAGCGCCGCCCCTACCGCGGCCGGCGCCCCATAGCCGATTCCGTAGCCGCCCGGGCCACCGATGTGGTGGTAGTACTTTTCCATCGGCCATAACCGGCTCGGCCAACTCGACAGCTGACGGTCGCCGCCGACCGAGGACCAGTCGAGATCCTTGATCTGCGCGTAGACCTCCATCGCCATGCGGGCCGTACCGATCGGACTGGCGTCCCAGGCGTAGGCGGCCGCCTGTCGCGTGCGATCGCGTGCCTCGCTCCATGCCTTCTTCATGCCAACGCCTCGCGCCTCGATTGCCGCCTTGCGGCTCGATGGCAGCGCCTGCTTGACGGCCTCGATCAGTGCGGGAAGCGTCGCCTCGGCGTCGGCCGCCATTTCGATATCGACAACCTGCAATCGCTGAAAGTCCTGGTAGTTAGACTTCGTGTTGAGCAGGACCGAACTGATGCTGATCAATTTCGCGGTGGGCTTGACGTGCGATTCCTGCAAGCCGGTGCCGTCGACTTCACCATTATCGATAAAAGCATTGACCGTGCCCCAATAGTCCGACAATTCGAGGCCGAGGATCACGTCGGCCTCGCCAATCAATGCGCGGCCGCGCGCATTTTGGGACAGATGGTGAGTATTGGGAAAGTTCATCCGGCCTTTCTGATCGATGACCGGCGCCTGTAGCGCCTCGGCAAGCTCAACCAGCAGTTTGACGCCATTGGCTGTCCGCGCACATTTATCCGCGACGATTACCGGATATTCGGCATTCGCAAGCAGGCGGGCAGCTTCGCGCACCGCGTTGAGGTCGCCCTGTGGCGGCGCGGTTGGAACGTAACGCGGGATGGTCAGCCTGGCGCGGTCGTTCGCGGTCATTTCCTGCAGCTCGGCATTGAGCGCGAGAGCGACCGGTTCGTACGGCGGCGTCATCGCAAGCTTGTAGGCGCGCACGAACGATTGCGCGAAATGTTGTAGCGACACCGGCTGGTCGTCCCATTTGGTGAAGTCGCGTATGAGCGCGCAAACATCCTGTGCGGAGTGAAAAGTCGGCACGCCTGGCGGACGCTTGGAAGCATCGAGATCGGTGCCGCCCATAACGATGAGGGGAACGCGGTCACACCAGGCATTGTAGATCGCCATGGATGCATGCTGGAGACCGACAGTGCCGTGGCACAGTACGAGCAATGGCTTCCCCGCAACCTTGAAATAGCCGTGTGCCATCGCCACGGACGTTTCCTCATGCGTGCAGGTGAGGAATTCCGGTTTCTTATTGCCACCATAGTCGATCAGCGATTCATGCAGCCCGCGAAAGCTCTGTGCCGGATTGCTCGGCAAGTAAGGGATATCGAGCGACTTGATAACATCGACCATGAAGTCGGAGCCCGGCATGCCGGCGGGCTTCGCTGAAATCTGGGGTGTCCCAGTCTCCGCGGCGGCGACCGCCGCGGACGGACGCAATGCCGACGGGCGCGGCGTTTTTTCCATGACGGGCGGGATCGTGGCTTTGGCGCCTTCAGGTGATGCACTCGCCGCGCCAGCCAACGCCACACCTGCAAGAAATTTGCGTCGGTCGATCCTTGATCGCGCCATCGCCGCCTCCCATTGCATAACCACACCGCTGTTAAGAACAGCAGTGTCAACGCAATGTTAGTGCAGGGGCTGTTGGCGCGCTACCGGTCAGGCGTCTAGCGAACGGGTGGCGGTAGCGGTGACGACGAGATAGCGGCCGCGCTGTTGCCATGTGCGCCGACCGAGCCGGGCGGCGCGATGTTGGTGGGAGCGCCTGAAGGAGGCGCGCCTGGCACGGCCGGCTGCGCGCCGGTGTTGGCGACATGCTCGGGCGGCTTGCCCGGCAGCACGACGACACGCGTGCCGACCTGAACGCGGCTGTAAAGATCCTCGATGTCTTCATTAAGAAGGCGGATGCAGCCCGACGATACGAACGAGCCGATCGTCGATGGCTGGTTGGTGCCATGGATTCGATAGAGTGTATTTCCAAGATAGAGAGCGCGCGCGCCAAGCGGGTTGCCGGCCCCCCCCGCCATCATGCGCGGCAGATATGGTTGGCGTTCGATCATCTCCGACGGCGGGAACCAGTCCGGCCATTCCTTCATCCTGGAGATACGTTCGGTGCCAGCCCAGGTAAATCCTTCGCGGCCGACACCGATGCCGTAGCGCATCGCCTTGCCGTTCCCGAGCGCCAAATACAGGTATGTATTGGCGGTATCGATCAGAATCGTGCCGGCCGGCTCCTTGGTCGTGAAATCGACCAGTTGCTTCTTGAGGTTCGCCGGCAGCTCCTTCGGTTGTCCGGTTTCCGGCTGATCCTCCGCCGGCAGGGACATCACGCTGTTATTCGCGTTATTGGGCGGCTGGGTCGGCTGCAGAGCCCCATTCGGCACCACGCCGACGGTTCCAGGCGGACGAAGGATGGGCTCGGCATTCGCAGCAGGTGGCTGTGTGGCCGGTGCCTGCGTGGCGGCTGGGCGCTGTTGCCACGTATCGCTCGGAAGCTGTTGGCGCGTGTCAAGCTGATGACCGCGCGACGACTCGAAAAGTCCGGGCGGCGGCGGCGGTTGCGCGGGTTCATCGTCCGGATAAGGAAGAGCCCGATTGGGCCCGCGCCGTCCGTTACGGGGAGCCACCGGCGTCGCCGGGTAGAGATCATCGTCGTCGTAGCGACCCATGACCGGGGGGAGACGCTCTTCGTAGATGCCAGGCGGGGGCAACGACCGCTGAGCCAGTGCGGGCGTAGCCAAAAAGGCCGCTGCAACCGGCAAAGTCAGCATAAAAACAGCAGAGAATCGCGCCATTTTCCACCTAGGCCGGGAAGGGAGTCCCCTCAAGTCGCGCCCTCATTGCTCCGGGATGAAGGCACATTCAAGACCACAATACGGTGATCTCGTTAACGTGATTCTGCTGCCCTCTTATCAGGTTTTCTTGGCCTCCGTGGCGAGGACCTGTTTGGCGACCCGGTGACAGTCCACCGCCGCCGGGAACCCGCAATAAATCGCCACCTGGCGGAGGATCGCCGACAATTCCTTCGGGGTCAGCCCGTTACGAAGGGCGCCGCGAAAATGCGCCTCGAATTCGTGCATCCGGCCAAGACAGGCGATCATGCCGAGATTGAGCAGGCTGCGATCGCGCGGTTTCAGGTCCTCGTCGGTCCATACCGCCCCCCAGCAAAATTCGTTGAGCAGGTCTTGGAATTTCCGGTTGAAGTCATCGGTGTTGGCAATGGCACGATCAACGTATTCGTCTCCCAATACCTTGCGGCGCATTGCCATTCCGCGGTCGTAAAGTGCCTTGTCCATGTGATTTCTCCTCCATCCAGCGGCGGGCGCCGCAGTATCGCCCCATGTTGACAGACGAAAACCGATTTCGTCCATTCCTCAGCGCTATGGAAATCGCCATCATCGGCGGCGGCATCTGCGGACTGTCGCTTGCACTCAACCTGAAGGAGCGCGGCATTGCGTGCCGTGTCTACGAGCGTGCGCCCGAACTGAAGGAGCTTGGCGTCGGCATTACCCTGTTGCCGCACGCCATGCGCGAGTTCACCGCGCTCGGCCTGGCCGACGAACTGCTCAAGGCCGGCATCGAAAACCGCGAGAGCCGTTTCTACAACCGGTTCGGCCAGCTCATTTACAAGGAATCGCGCGGGAAGCTGGCCGGTTATCAATATCCGGAAGTCTGCATCCATCGCGGCCGCCTCCATATGATTCTGTACAAGGCTGCGCTGGCACGGCTGGGCACCGACGCCATTCACACTGATTACGAATGCACTGGCGCGGAACAGGACGAACGCGGAGTAACCTTGCACTTCAAGACCAGCACCGGCGGCAAACGTGACAACGTGCGCGCCGACGTCGTGGTCGATTGCGAGGGCATCAATTCAACACTGCGCAGGCAATTCTACCCCGCCGACAAGATCGCGTTTGCCGGTATCAACACCTGGCGCGGGGTAACGCGGTGCAAGCCGATTTTCGATGGCCGAACTTACATGCGGGTCGGTTCGATTTTGACCGGCAAGATCGTCATCTATCCCATCATCGACGATATCGACGGCGACGGACGTCAGTTGATCAACTGGATGGCTGAGATCAAGCGCGACACGTTCGAGCCGAACGACTGGAACAGGCCCGGTAATCTTGGTGATTTCTTTCCGCTTTACGAAAGCTGGCGCTTCGACTGGCTTGATGTGGCACAGATGATCCGTGACGCCGATCAAATCCTCGAATATCCGATGGTGGACAAGGATCCGATCGACAAATGGACATTCGGCCGGATCACGCTCGCTGGGGACGCGGCACACCCGATGTATCCGCGTGGTTCCAATGGTGCGGCGCAAGCGGCAATCGACGCGCGCACCCTCGCCGATCTGCTGCGCAGCAGCGCGGACCCGCGTGATGCGCTCAAGGCCTATGAGGCCGCGCGGGCCGGGCCCGCTGCACGGGTGGTGCGTACCAACCGCGAACACCCGCCCGATTTCATCAACATCAAGGTCGAGGAACTCGTCGGCGACCGACCGTTCGATGATCTCGACAAATATATCACCCAGGACGAACTGCGTGCGCTGTCGGAAAACTACAAGCGTGTCGCCGGCTTTGCGCTCACCGACGTGAGTGGGCGGTGAGCAGCGCGGCGGCTCGCCTGCGCACGATTACGGCATGAGCATGCAAATCCTCGTCGTCGGCTGCGGTGCCATTGGCGGTTTGTTCGCCGCCGCATTGTCGTCCACTGCCCAAGTGACGGTGTTCGATGCAAATACCGAACATGTCGATGCCATCAACGCACGCGGCCTGCAGATTATCGGCAAAAATCCACGAAGCGTGCGTGTTCAGGCAACCGCCGATCCGGCCACGCTCAAGGGCGCAACATTCGACGCTGTCGTCTTTCTCATCAAATCGAGGATGACGGCAGGCGCGCTTGCAGAACTAAGACAGGTGCTCGCCGGTATCTCGGCACTCGTCACCCTGCAGAACGGCATGGGCAATGCCGAAGTGCTGCTCACCGTTCCCGAAGCGGCCGTGATCCGCGGCGTGACGATGAACGCCGGCCGTTATGTCGAACCCGGATGCATCGAACGATTGATTGAAGGCAAGACCTGGCTCGGTCCAGCCCGCGGCAGCGTCGATGACGCCCGCCCGTTGGCGGAACTGCTCAACAAAGGTGGCATGGAAACCGAAATCGTCGCCGACCCTATGGGCGCGGTCTGGTCCAAATTCGTATTCAACTGCGTAATGAACCCTCTTGGCGCTTTGATGATGGGTGACAACGCTTCCCGCTATGACTCGGCCGAAATGCGCGCGCTGATCGACGATATGGCCACAGAATGCACGGCCGTCGTGCGGGCGCTCGGCGGTAGCTTCGCCTTTCCACCGATGGACTTCGTCGACAAAGTTCGCTCCGGCCAGATTCCGAGATCGATACATGCCGGCTCAATGGCTCTCGACATCGCAAGAGGCGCACCGACGGAGATCGACGAATTGACCGGGTTTATCGTGCGCGAAGGTGCGCGGCTCAAGGTGCCGGTTCCGAACTGCAAGGCGGTTTACCGGCTGGTGAAGGGGCTTGAACTTGCGGCCCAGAGACGGGTCGCGAATCCCCGATAATTCAACATGTTAGGCATGATGGACAGGCCGTTTTCCCGGTATACTGGCGCCACAGGATTCGGACCCGCCGCCCGTTAAACAGACAGGCCAAGTCGACAATGAACGGGCATCCGCTATGGCAACCACCGCATCGCGATGGATGACAGCGACGAAGCGCTTATGGCCCGGGTCGCGCGCGGCGACGAGCGGGCGTTTCAGCTTCTTGCACGCCGCCACTTGCCGGCCATGCTTGGCCTTGCTCGGCGCATCCTCCGAAACGCAGCCGACGCTGAAGACGTCGCGCAAGAAGCGCTCATGCGTGTATGGACATACGCCCCGCGCTGGCGGCCGCTCGCGTTGTTTCGCACATGGCTCACGCGCGTTGTTGTCAATCTCTGCCTCGATCGCAAGCGGCGGGCACCGTGGGTCGAGTTGGAGGCCGCCGGCGAGATGGTCGATCCCGCGCCCGGTGCAACGGAGAAAGCTGAAACCGACGAGCGCGAGCGTACGGTCGCGGGCGCAATCGACAAGCTGCCTGCGCGTCAGCGCAGCGCGATCATGCTCACCTACGGTGAGGGGATGAGCAATGCGGAAGTTGCCGACATTCTCGACACGTCGGTGTCGGCTGTCGAAACCCTGCTGGTGCGCGGCAAGCAGAATCTGCGCCGCACTCTTGGCAAATTGATTGATGAGGACGAGTGAAATGAACAACGAGCAATTCGATAAGCTCCTTGAATTGGCGCTCAAACGTAAATCGAAAGCGCCCGCGGACGAGGCCTCGGTCAGTCGCGTGCTTCAAAGGATCAGCGGACCATTGCCTCCGCAAAAGCAGCCGTTTTGGCGCCTGCCCCCAGTGCTGCTCGACTGGCAGTTCGCGCCGGCCTGGCCACGCATGGCGGCACTCGCTTGCTGCGCCGCGCTCGGCTTCTTCGTCGGCATTGCCGGCGTTGACCGTCGCTTCGATGACCCGAGCGTCGCCCCTGCCTATGTCGGCGGCGGAGGCATCGGCTCGATCACCTTCGAGCCCGAAGCGTTCACAGGAGCGCGGCCATGAGCATTGCCCACGCCCTGCCGGCTCATGCACGCGGTTCCTCGCGCTGGCTGCTGCTCGGTTCGCTCGCGCTCAACCTGTTCTTCGTCGGCATCGCCCTGGCGATGGTCATCCGCGCGCCGGCGCCATCTTATTGGGACCCTAACGTGTTTGTCCGTGTCGAACGTCTGGCGGCAACGCTGCCGCCGGCGGATGGAGAGATTCTACGCAAGCACATCGATGCCAATCACGTGGCCATCGAGGATGCGCAATCGAAATATCATTCGGCGCGCCAGCATATCCACGCCGTCCTTCGGCAGGAGCCCTTCGACGTCGAAGCTATGCGGACAGCCACCGCGCAGACCCGTACTGCCCGACTTAACTTCGACCAGACAGTTCAGGGGGTTTTCGCTGAGATCGCGGTCAAAATTACGCCCGCCGGGCGGCAGGCTTTGGCCAATTGGCCTCCGGGACGAAAGACCGTGAGTGACAAACGGTAGTAATATTATTGCGCAACCGAGTCGCTCTCTGGCCGGGGTCTAAAGGCTCTTTTTGAATGCATTGGGCTGGGAAGACAAAGGAGGCGGGAACGAAAGTTTGGGGGCACCCGTTCTGGACGATGCTGCAGAGTATTTGCGTAACATTGCCGCTCGGCGGCTGCTTGCTCGCCGGCGACAAGCCGGAGCCGGGGCTCAACATTCCCCCCGCCTACAGCGCGGGCCCGCGTAATCCCGCAGCGGCGGAGGCCGCAATGCCACCGCTCGACTGGTGGCGTGGCTTCCGTTCGCGCGAACTGACTGAAATCATCGAGGAGGCCCGTGCCGCCAATCTCGATATAGCAGCGGCGGTTGCGCGCATCGTGCAGGCCGATGCGAATTCCCGCATTGTCGGCGCCGCGTTGTTGCCAATCATCGATCTCAACGGCAATGCCACGCACTCACAGCAATCGAAGACGACCGGCAGTTCGAGTGTCGTCAACGTTTCGAGGTCAGGCGCCAACATCCAAATCATCAACAACAACCTGTCGGCCACGCTGAGCGCCAGCTATGAGATCGATTTCTGGGGCAAGAACCGCTCGCTCCTGCGCGCTGCCGAGCAGGCCGCTGTAGCGAGCCGGTTCGACCGCGAGGTCGTCGCCCTCACCACCGTGGTCGCGACCGCCAACGCTTATTTCCAGGTGCTGGCCACGCAGGACCGGTTGCGCGTCGCGCGCGATAACCTCGCCAGTGCAACACGCGTGCTCAACCTGATTCAGCAGCGGCTTCAGGCAGGCACCGCGTCCGCGCTCGACACCGCTCAGCAGGAGAGCCTGGTTAACACCCAACGCGCGGCTATCCCGCCGCTCGAACAAACGCTGCGCCAAAACCGGGTTGCCCTTGCCGTGCTGATCGCCCGTTCGCCGGAAAGCGTGACGATCCGCGGCGGGAGTCTGCGCAGCATCGCCTATCCGCGCGTGACACCGGGCTTGCCGTCCGAACTCCTCACGCAGCGCCCCGACATCCGTGAGGCCGAGGCCAATCTGGCCGCGGCCAATGCCAATGTTGAAAACGCACGCGCGCAATTCCTGCCGAGCATCCAGCTCACCGGCGAAGGTGGCTACCAGAGCGCCTTCCTCAAGCTCCTGCTGCGACCGGAGTCAGTCATCTATACCGCGGCAGCCGGATTGACTCAGCCAATCTTCCATGGCGGGCAGCTCCTGGGGAATCTCGACCTGCAAAAGGGCCGGCAGGACGAATTGCTGCAGACTTACCGCAAGGCTGTTATCTCCGGCTTTGCCGACGTCGAGAACGCTCTCGACGCCATCAGGCAGACCGCCCAGCGCGAACGCCTCCAGCGCGACGTTGTGTCGAGCTCACGGCGCGCCTTCGATATCTCCGAGCAGCGTCTGCGCGAAGGCACGGTCGATCTTGTCACGGTGCTGCAAACGCAACAGACGCTTTACCAGGCCGAGGATGCTCTCGCGCAGGCGCGCCTCGCCCATGTGCAGGCAATCTTGAGCCTCTATCAAGCGCTTGGAGGCGGCTGGTCGCCGAAACCGGTGGAAGCCGCCGATGCACGGTGAGTTTCCCAAACAGATCTTAGCGAAGGCGCGCAGTGGCACCCGGCGCATCCTTGTGATCGGCATTGTCCTGATCGCGCTTGCCGCTGTTTTCTATTACGTCTTCAGTGCTTCGGCGCCGCAGCAGCGGCGCAGCGGGCGCTTTGTCCCCAGCGAGGGGCCCGTCCCAGTACTCGTCGCCCCCGCAGCCCGTGCGGATGTGCCGGTCTATCTGGATGCGGTTGGAACCATCAAAGCTCTCAACACGGTGACGGTACGCCCGCAAGTCGACGGCAAGCTTCTCAGCGTCACCTTCAAGGAAGGCGACGACATCAAGAAGGGTGACTTGCTGGCCAAGATCGACCCCGTTATTTACCAAGCGCAGCTCAATCAGGCGATCGCCAAAAAGGCGCAGGACGAAGCGCAGCTCGCAAACACGAAGATCGATCTCGATCGCTACGAAAAACTCGCCGCCACCGCCGCGATCAACAAGCAGCAGGCTGATACCCAGCGTGCGCTGGTGGCGCAGAACACCGCGCTGGTGCAGGCCGATCAGGCAGCGATCGACAATGCCCAGGCAATGCTTGGCTACACGACAATTACCGCGCCGATCGACGGCCGCACCGGCATTCGCATGGTGGACGAAGGGAACTATGTGCGCTCGGCCGACGCCAATTCATCAATCGTGGTCATCACGCAACTGCAGCCGATCTCGGTGCTTTTCAACTTGCCGCAGCAGGACCTTTCCCAGGTGAACGCTGCCTTCGACAAAGATCCGCTCAAGGTCGAAGCGCAACGGTCGGACAACGACGAGGTAATCGACCGCGGCGTGCTCAGGGTCGTCGACAATCAGGTCGACCAGACCACAGGGACAGTGAAGCTCAAGGCCGAATTTCCCAACGCCAACCTGCAGCTCTGGCCTGGTCAGTTCGTCAATGTCCGGCTGCTGGTCGACACGCTGAAGCAGGTCGTAGTGATTCCGACAGGTGCGGTCCAACGGGGTCCAAATGGCACCTTCGTGTACGTCGTCAAGGATGACAATACCGTCTCGGTGCGTCCGATTACGGTGGAGAAACAGGACGAGACGCAGACAGTGGTCAGCAAGGGTCTTGAGGCGGCCGAGCGCGTCGTAACGACCGGGTTTGTCCGCCTCACCGAGGGCGCCAAGGTCGGGATCGGCAGCGGCGAAGCACCAGCGGCTCAGCCCACCGGTCAGCGTCCGCAGGGACAAGGCGGCGGACGGCGGCAACGGGGCGGCGGCACTGCAAAACCAAACCCACAGCAATGAGCGTATCGTCGCCATTTATTCACCGGCCGATCGCGACCTCGTTGCTCGGTGTCGCAGTGATGCTGGGCGGCTGCCTTGGCTACTGGTGGCTGCCGGTTTCGGCGCTGCCGCAGGTCGATTTCCCGACCATCCAGGTGACGACGCAACTGCCGGGCGCCAACCCCGACACCATCGCCTCGTTGGTGACTGCTCCACTTGAGCGCCAGTTCGGGCAGATCCCGGCACTAGAGACGATGACGTCATCCAGTTCCTTCGGCATCAGCCAGGTGACGCTGCAGTTTGACCTCAACCGGGACATCGACGGCGCCGCACAGGATGTGCAATCGGCAATCAACGCGGCCGCCTCAACGCTGCCTCGCAATTTGCCCTACCCGCCGCTCTATTCGAAGGTGAACCCGGCCGACGCGCCGATCATCACACTCGCTTTGACGTCGCAGACGATCAATCAGCGCACGCTGAGCGACCTGGCCGACACCATCATGGCCCCGCGGCTGTCCGAGGTGACGGGCGTCGGACGCGTCTCGGTGCAGGGCGGCATTCGACCGGCAATACGTATTCAGGCCGATCTGTCGCGGATTGCCGCCTACGGCATTGCCCTCGATGACCTCCGCACGGCCGTCGTTGGCGCCAATGTCGCCGGTCCGAAAGGCGCGCTCGATGGCGCGCACCAGTCTTACACCATTGCGGCCAATGATCAGATCACCGCCGCCGACACCTACAAGGACATCGTCGTGGCTTTCCGCAACGGCGCGCCGGTGAAAATCAGCGATGTCGCCGACGTCGTGGATGGGCTCGAGAACACCAAAGTCGGCGCCTGGTATCGGGGGCAACCTTCGATCGTTATCGATGTGCAGCGTCAGCCCGGCGCCAATGTGATCGAGACGGTACAGCGGGTACGCGCGGAACTCCCGCGTCTGCGGCGGGCAATGCCGGCGGGCGCCAATCTGACGATCGTCAACGACCGCACCACCACCATCCGCGCGTCGATTCACGACGTGCAGTTCACACTGGTGCTCAGCATCGCGCTCGTTGTGCTCGTGGTTCTGATTTTCCTGCGCACGATCCGCGCCACCATCATCGCGGGCGTTGCGCTGCCACTGTCGCTGATCGCGACCTTCGGCGTCATGTGGTTCTGCGGGTTCTCGCTCGACAACCTGTCGCTGATGGCGCTGACCATCGGCACAGGCTTTGTGGTCGACGATGCGATCGTGATGATCGAGAACGTCGTCCGCCACATGGAGGACGGTGAAGGCCCGCTTGAAGCGGCGCTTAAAGGCGCGCGGCAAATCGGTTTCACCGTGATTTCGCTGACCTTGTCGCTGATCGCGGTCTTTATCCCGCTATTGTTCATGACGGGTCTCGTCGGCCGCATGTTCCGCGAATTCGCCCTCACGCTTACCATTGCGGTGGTGACGTCGGCCGTCGTGTCACTGACGCTGACACCGATGATGTGCGCCCGCCTGCTGCGGCACGTTGGCGAACGCGAGCCCAGCGCGCTGACACGACGCTTTAATGCCCTGATCGATCGCAGCGTAGAGCTTTACCGTTCGAGCCTCTTGTGGGTGCTGCGGCGCCAGCCCGAAACACTCGCTGTCACTTTGGCGACGCTGGCTGCCACCATTCTGCTTTATGTCGTGGTGCCGAAAGGCTTTCTGCCATTGCAGGACACCGGCCTGATCACGGCGGTGACCGAGGCTGGCACCGACGTCTCTTTCACGGAGATGCAGCGCCGCCAGCGCCTGGTCGAGGATGCGATCCGGGCCGATCCCGACGTCACGGGCGTGGTTTCGGTGATCGGCGTCAGCCCCATCAACGCAACGCCGAATGCCGGCCGATTGGCGATCTCGCTTAAACCACGTGACGAGCGACACGCGCATATTGACGAAATCGTTGCGCGCCTCAAGCGCGCCGTCGCCGGCGTGGCCGGCATGACGGTCTATTTCCAGGCGACGCAGGATATCCAGATATCCACGCGCGTGAGCCGGGCGCAGTACCAATACACGCTCGTCTCCACCGAACGGGACGAAGTCATCGAGTGGGCGGACAAGCTGGTGCGGGGTTTGCGGGGCAACCCGGCCCTGCGCGAGGTCGCATCGGAAGCGCAGGAAGGCGGGCCGCGCGTGCGGGTCGACGTCGATCGCGAACAGGCCGGACGGTTGGGCGTGTCGATGCAGAGCGTCACCGATACGCTCAATGACGCTTTCGGCCAGCGGCAGATTTCGACGATTTACGGGCAGGCTAACCAGTATCGCGTTATCCTTGAGGCTCAGCCGCGTTACCAGCAGGATCCCAACGCGCTCACCAAGCTCTATGTGACCGGCGCCAGCACCTCGACCGGCACGGCGGCAACCGTCGCCAACACCGCGACCGGCACCACCAATACCAACACGACCGCGACACCGAACGCGGTCACCGGCAGCAACCAGGTGCCGCTGTCGTCATTTGCCCGTTTCATCCCGACGTCAGCTCCGCTTGCCATCGCGCATCAGGAGCAGTTTCCTTCCGTCACGATCAGCTTCGATCTCAATGACGGTTACGCGCTATCCGACGCGGTCGCTGCGATCCGCACGGTGCAGCGCGAAATCGGTATGCCCTCCTCCGTAACCGGAAACTATTCAGGCGATACTGCCGAATTCGATAAATCGCTTGCGGGAGAGCCCTGGCTGATTCTGGCCGCCGTCATCGCAATCTACATCGTGCTGGGCGTCCTCTACGAAAGCTTCATCCACCCGCTCACGATTCTTTCCACCCTGCCCTCCGCCGGCGTCGGCGCACTGCTCGCACTGATGCTGTTCGGCTATGACCTCTCGGTGATCGCGCTGATCGGCATCGTGCTGCTGATGGGTATCGTGAAAAAGAACGCAATTCTGATGATTGACTTCGCCATCGAGGCCGAGCGAACGCAGGGCCTGTCACCGGAGCAGTCAATCGTACAGGCTGCGCTGCTGCGCTTTCGCCCGATCATGATGACCACCCTCGCGGCACTGTTCGGCGCGCTACCACTTGCACTGGAGGGCGGGACCGGATCGGAGCTGCGCAACCCGCTCGGCATCACCATCATCGGCGGTTTGCTGCTGTCGCAATTGCTGACACTCTATACGACGCCCGTAATCTATCTCTATATGGAGCGGCTGCGCGCGCGCCTGACGCCAGCCACGCCTCCCGTCGCACCGCGCGCAACGCGTCCGGCACGGGGCCGCCCGTGAACTTCTCATATCCGTTCATCCGGCGTCCGATCGGCACCACGCTCCTCGCCATCGGCATGTTCCTCGTCGGCGCGGTCGCCTACCTTTTTCTGCCGGTCGCCAGCCTTCCAACCGTTGAATTCCCGACCATTTATGTCAGCGCCAGCCGTCCGGGGGCCGAGCCCAACGTGATGGCGGCGACGGTAGCGGCGCCACTCGAACGACGTCTCGGCGAAATCTCCGGCGTGACCGAGATGACATCGGTTTCCTCGCTCGGCCTTTCGCGCATCACCATCCAATTCGACCTCAGCCGCAATATCGATGGCGCCGCACGCGACGTGCAGGCTGCGCTTAACGCCGCGCTCGCCGATCTGCCTGGCGACCTGCCGACGTTGCCGACATTCCGCAAGGCCAATCCCTCTGCGGCCCCGATCCTGATCCTGGCCCTCACGTCGAAGACCCTGCAGCCGAGCGCCATCTATGACGCCGCCGACAGCGTAATTGCGCAGCGTCTGTCGCAGGTCGATGGCGTGGCCGATGTGACTGTCGCCGGTTCGGAACAGCCAGCCATCCGTGTGAGCGTCGATCCGGCGCGACTGTCGGCTATGGGCCTGTCGCTGGAGGATGTGCGCTCTGCCATCTCCAATTCGAATGCGGCCGGCCCGCTCGGATCATTCGACGGCAATAATCGGGCCGTCACGATCGGCATCAACGACCAGCTGCGCGATGCCGGCGAGTACGATCCGGTGGTCGTCAAGACGATCAACGGCACGGTCATTCGCCTGTCGAGCGTTGCCACCATTCGGCCGAGCGTGCGCAATACGCGCTCGGCGGGATGGTTCAACAGAGACCCTTCGGTCCTTCTCATCATTACAAAGCAGGGAAACGCCAACGTAATCGACACCGTCGATCGGATCTACGACTTGCTGCCCGAACTTCGGCAATGGGTGCCCGAAGGTCTCGACATTTCGGTGTTGAGCGACCGCACGCAGACCATCCGGGCCAGCGTGCACGATATGCAGCTTACACTCGCGGCGACCGTCGTCCTCGTAATGCTGGTCGTGTTTCTGTTTCTGCGGCGGGCGGCGCCAACTGCGGCAGCCGGAGTGACCGTTCCGCTCGCCCTCTCCGGCACCTGCGCCGCCATGTGGGTCGCGGGCTTTTCCATCGACAACCTGTCACTGATGGCACTCGCGGTGAGCGTCGGCTTCGTGGTCGACGACGCCATCGTCATGATCGAAAATGCCTTCCGGCATCTCGAAAAAGGCGCCTCGCCACTGCGAGCGACCCTGCAGGGCGCGCGGCAGATCGGCTTCACGGTGGTATCGATTTCGGTATCGCTGATCGCAGCCTTCATCCCGCTGCTCTTCATGGGTGGCGTCGTTGGCCGTCTGTTCCGCGAATTTTCCGTGACGCTTGCGTTTGCGATCGCGATTTCTACCGTGGTGTCGCTGTCGGTGACGCCGATGATCTGCGCCTACTTCGTGCGGCAGCCGCCGAGCCGCGACGCCACCTGGCTCGACCGCCAGGTCGAGGGCCTGCTGGCGCGGCTGGTCCGGTTTTACGACCGCACGCTCACGCTCGCGCTCGGTCACCGGTCGTTCATGCTGATCGTATTCGTCGCAACGATCGTGCTCACCGTCGGCCTCTACATCAAGACGCCGAAAGGCTACTTCCCGCAGGACGACACCGGCCTGGTCTTCGGCGGTACGATCGCGTCGCCGGATATTTCGTTTGACGCCATGAAGGCGCTGCAACTCAAGGCGATGGATGTAGTGCTCGCCGACCCTGCTGTCGCCGGCCTCGGCTCGTCGGTTGGTGCTTCGAATTTCAACGCTGCGGTCAATTTCGGCCGTTTGTTTATCAGCCTGAAGCCGCTCAGCGAACGCGGCGGGCTGAGCACCCAGCGCGTCATCGCGCGCTTACGGCCCAAGCTCGCCGACATTCCGGGTCTGCGCGTTTTTATGTTTCCGGCGCAGGACGTTCGGGTCGGCGGCCGGCAAACCGACTCTCAGTATCAGTTTACACTGTGGAGTTCCGACATCGAGGAACTGCAGAAGCAAGTATCGACCGTACTTGACCGCGTAAAGCAGGTGCCGGGCGTCGTCGACGTCACGACTGACCGTGACCAAGGAGGGTTGCAGGTCAATATCACCATCGACCGACAGGCCGCGGCACGGCTGGGCGTGCGCGTGCAGGACATCGACAACGCGCTCAACAACTCCTTTTCACAGCGGCAGATCTCAACTATCTACGGCACCCGCAACCAGTACCGCGTCATTCTGGAAGTGGACCGCCAGTACAAGCGCGATCCGAGCGACCTCACCCGCGTCTACGTTCCCGGCAACGGCTCCGCGCAGGTTCCTTTGTCAGCCGTAACGCGCATGGAGCGCGGCAATGTTCCGCTCGCGGTCAACCATCAGGGTCAATTCCCCTCGATAACGATCTCGTACAATCTGACACCCGATGCCTCGATCGAGGATACCACCGCGGCCATCGAAAAAGCCGTCATCGATCTGCATTTGCCCGACGTCATCCACGCCGATTTTGCCGGCGATATCCGGGCCTTCAAACAGTCCGCCGGCGCACAGCCGCTTCTGCTGATTGCAGCGCTTATCGCTGTCTACATCGTTCTCGGCATTCTCTATGAAAGTCTTGCCCACCCGCTGACCATCATTTCCACGCTGCCGTCGGCCGGTCTCGGTGCGCTGCTTGCCCTGCAATTGTTTGGCGCGGAACTCTCGATCATCGCCTTCATCGGCATCATTCTCCTGATCGGCATCGTGAAGAAGAACGGCATCATGATGGTAGACTTCGCGCTCGACGGCGAACGGCGGCTCGGTCTTTCGCCAGAACGGGCAATTCACGACGCGTGTCTCGCCCGTTTCCGCCCGATTCTGATGACCACGATGGCCGCCATGCTCGGTGCGTTGCCGTTGGTGATCGCCATCGGCCCCGGCTCCGAGCTTCGGCGCCCGCTCGGTATTACCATCATTGGTGGACTGCTGGTCTCGCAGGTGCTCACGCTCTACACGACGCCGGTGATCTATCTGCTGCTCGACAAATTGCACCGCAGGCTCGGCGGAGCGAGCTTTACGTTCATGCGACGTCGCGGGCCGCCGCAGCCGGCCGCGTAGATCAAACGCCCATATAGCGGCGCTGCACGTCGGGCGCCGCCGCAAGCTCCGGTGAAGTGCCCTTCCACACCACGCGTCCACGTTCGATCAGAAAATGGCGGTCCGCCACGCGCAACAGTGCGCCGACGTTCTTGTCGATTACCAGGATCGACAGGCCCAACTCTTTGAGGCGGGCAAGACACCGCCAGATCTCCGCGCGAATAAGCGGCGCAAGACCCTCGGTCGCCTCGTCCAGGATCAGCAGTCGTGGATTGGTCATGAGCGCACGGCCGATCGCAAGCATCTGCTGCTCGCCGCCGGACAATTGATTGCCCATGCTGCTCTCGCGTTCGGCGAGCCGCGGGAACAGCGCATAAACCTTGTCGAGCGTCCACTCCGCGCCGGCACGTTGGACGGCAGTCGCGAGCAGGTTCTCGCGCACGGAAAGGTTCGGGAAAATCTGCCGACCTTCCGGCACAAGACCGATCCCGCACTGGGCCACCTTGTACGAAGGCAACCCGCGAATATCTCCGCCCATGAAGCGGATGGCGCCGGCTCTTGCCGGCGTCAGACCCATGATCGAACGCACGGTGGTCGTCTTGCCCATGCCGTTGCGGCCCATCAGCGTCACCATCTCGCCCGGCGCGATCGCCAGCGACACCCCGAACAGCACCTGGCTCAGCCCGTAGCAGGTTTCGATTCCATCGAGCGCGAGCACGGGTTCAGCCATGGACCGCCTCCTGCTCGCCGAGATAGGCGTCGCGCACCTGTGCATTGCTGCGGATATCTTCAGGTTTCCCCGACGCAATGACCCGGCCGTAGACAAGAACCGTGATGCGATCGGCAAGCGCGAAGACCGCCTCCATGTCGTGCTCGACCAGAAGGATGGTGAGCTCCTTCTTGAGTTCGCGCAGCGTCGCCACCATGCGTGCCGATTCCTCCGGCCCGAGCCCGGCCATCGGCTCGTCGAGCAGGAGCATGCGCGGCTTGGAAGCCAGCGCCATCGCCAGCTCAAGTTGGCGATGCTCGCCATGGCTGAGCGCTGACGCCGGCAGATTTTCGCGCATCTTGAGCCCGACCCTATCCAGCGCCGCGCGCGCTGGGTCGCGCAATCCAGCCTCGCGGCGCGCATCGCGCCAGAAATGAAATGAATGCCCGGCATGCGCCTGAACGGCCAGCGCTACGTTGTCGAGAACGGAAAGGTCGAGAAACAGCGACGTAATCTGAAACGAGCGAGCAAGTCCAAGCGCGCTGCGCGCCGGCATCGGCAGCGCCGTGATATCGCTGCCGGCAAACTGGATGCGGCCGGAATCGGGCGTGAGTTGTCCGCTGAGTTGTGCGATCAACGTGGTCTTGCCAGCCCCGTTCGGGCCGATCACCGCATGCAGTTGCCCTTCGGGAATAGCGATGCTGAGGTCGTCGGTCGCGACGATGCCACCGAAGCGTTTGGCAAGACTTTCGACCTGCAGCAGATCAGGCATAACGCACCTTGCCGAGCAAACCGTCGATGCCGCCGCGTGCGAACAACACGACCAGCAGCAGCAGCGGCCCAAGGATGATCTGCCAATATTCCGTAATGCCCGAGAGCGTCTCCTCCAGCACCAGCAGCGCTATTGCGCCGAAGACCGGACCGACCACAGACCCCATCCCGCCGAGCACAACCATGATGATGAGGTCACCCGAGCGCGTCCAATACATCATTGCAGGACTGACGAAATCGGTGTGATTGGCCAGCAACGCGCCGGAGAGCCCGCACAGCGTGCCGGCAATGACGAAGCAAGTCAGCTTGTAGCGAAAGGTCGGGAATCCGATCGCGCGCATGCGCGTGTCGTTCGAGCGCGAACCCTGGATCACGATCCCGAAGCGCGAATTGACGATGCGCCATACCAGGTAGATCGACGCATAAAGCAATGCGAGGCAGATGTAGTAAAATTGCGTCTTGTTCGACAGATTGATCGGCTCGAAGAACTGGCTGCGCTTGTAGATCGTGAGGCCGTCATCGCCACCGTAGCGCGCGAGGCCCGCGACGACGTAATAGGCCATCTGCGCGAAGGCCAAGGTGATCATGATGAAGTAGACGCCCCGCGTACGCAGGCTCAATGCGCCGATGACCAGGGCGAAAAACGCGGATGCCGCAAGCGCGATAGGCCATTGCACAAAGCCGCTGTATATCCCCTCGTGCGCAAGCATGCCGACGGCATAGCCGCCGATGCCGAGATAGACGGCATGGCCGAAGCTCATCATGCCGCCGTATCCAAGGATCAAATTGAGGCTCACCGCCGCCAGCGCCAAAATGATGATGCGGGTGAACAGCGTGAGCAGGAAACGGTTTCCGGTGAATTCGACGTATACCGGCAAAAGCACCAGTGCAGCGAGCAGCACAATGACCGTGAGAGTGCGCGCGGAAAGCCAGTCGCTCATTTGTTGCCCGCCGAGAACAGACCTTCCGGCTTGAGCACGAGGACGATCGCCATCAGCAGGTAGATCAGCATCGATGACAGCGCGGGGGCTGCGGTCGACGCGGCTGCCGGGCTCAGCACCATTCGCAGCAGATCGGGGAAGAAAGCCCGGCCGAGCGTATCGACCAATCCGACGAAGATTGCTGCAACAAACGCGCCCCGGATCGATCCGATGCCGCCAATGACCGTGATAACAAACGCAAGAATGATGATGATCTCGCCCATTCCGATCTGCACGGTGAGGATCGGCGCCTGCATCAATCCGGCAAGTCCGGCGAGCGCCGCGCCAAGCCCGAACACCAGCGTATAGAGCAACTTGATGTTGACCCCGAGCGCGCCCACCATTTCGCGATTCGAGGCGCCAGCGCGGATCAGCATGCCGATGCGCGTGCGCATGACCAGAAAATAAAGGCCGGCCGCAACCGCAAGCGACACGACGATGATCGAGAGCTTGTAGGCCGAGTAATAGACGCCCGGAAGAATTTGCACCGGTGCGTTAAGCCAGGACGGCAACGGCAGGCTTAAGCCCGCTGGTCCCCAAATCAGGCGCACCGTTTCGTCAAAAAACAGGATGAGACCGAACGTCGCCAGCACATGATCAAGGTGATCGCGGCCGTACAGCCGCCGCATCACGACCACTTCCACGACCATGCCGACCAGCAAGCGTTCCCGCCAGCGCCATCGCAACGCCGAGCAGGAAACTTCCGGTCCATGCCGTGAAGGTCGCGGCAAAATAAGCGCCGATCATGTACAGCGAGCCGTGCGCCAGGTTGACGAGGTCCATGATCCCGAACACCAGCGTCAACCCTGCCGCCAGCATGAACAGCAGCAGGCCGAATTGCAGGCCGTTGAGGCATTGCTCGATGAACAGCGTCATGGCGCGCAGACTTCACACATTTGCAATTGAAAACGGCGGCAGCGCGCATGCGCCGCCGCCGTTATTTACCGCGCGGCCATCAGTTTGCCGGCATCTTGCATTTCGCGTGATGGCCGTCCTGGAAGTCCTTGACGATCGTGGCGGCTGTCTTCAGCACGAACTCGTTGCCGTCCTTCACCACATCCTGCAGATAGAAGTTCTGGATCGGAACGTGGTTAGGTCCGAACTTGAAGCCGCCGCGCACCGATTTGAAATCTGCCTTCTCCAGTGCCTTACGCACCGCGTTCTTGTCGGATAGATTGCCCTTGGTCGCGACCACCGCCGAATTGATCAGCATCGCCGCATCGTAGGACTGGGCGCCATAGAAAGAGGGACGCGAGTTGTACTTCTTGCGATAATCCGCCACGAACTTTTTGTTTGCGTCGTTCGGGAGGTCATTGACCCATTGCTGCGCGCCCGGCACGCCGAGCGCGAGGTCTTTCTGCAGCGGCAGCGACAGCTCGTCGATCGTAAAGGCGGTGTAGAGCGGGATCGTGCCCTTAAGCCCGGCTTGCGCATATTGAGTCAGAAACTGCACGCCCGCACGGCCCGGATAGAATACGAAAACGGCATCCGGCTTGGCGTCTTTCACCTTGGCGAGCTCGGCCGCGAAGTCGAGCTGGTCGGGCCACTTGGTCAGCTCCTGGCCAACGACCTTGCCCTTGAAGGTGGACGCAACGCCCGCCAGCATGTCCTTGCCTGCGGCATAGTTCGGGCCGATCAGGAACACCGACTTTACGTTCTTCTGGTTCATGTACATACCGACGGCCTGCGGCGTCTGGTCGTTGTTCCATGAGCTCGAGAACACGTAAGGCGAGCACAGCTCTCCCGCGAGCTGCGAGGGACCGGCGTTCGCCGTGATCAGAAACGTCTTGGAATCGACCGCCGACTTCAGCGAGGCGAGCAGAACGTTCGACCAGATATAGCCGGTGATGAAATCGACCTTGTCGGACTCGATCAGCTTGTCGGTCTTCTGCTTGCCGACTTCCGGCTTGAAGCCGTCATCTTCATAGATGACTTCGACCGGAATGCCGCCCATCTTGCGGCCCAGATGATCGAGCGCAAGCTCGAAAGAATTGCGCATGTCGTTGCCGATCACCGCAACCGGACCGCTGAACGTGCTGATGAAACCGATCTTGATGGTTTTCTGCTGGGCCGCCGCTGGGCCCGCTGCGAGCAGCAGAGCGGCGCCCGCGGCCAAAAGCGTCTTACGCATGTGTTCCTCCCCGAGGCCATTTCGGCCCGTGTTTTGGATGGCCTAATGTACCGAAGTCGGCGGGCATTGGTCCACCCGAAGAAGGTGCGGTCAGACGGCTCGCTGGCGTCCCACGGCATGCGACTTGTGCCCGTTGACCCGGAAGCCGGCGGCCTTGCAGTCTAGCCCGCCCGGCCCTGCGCCAGACCGCAGGAAATATAGTTCGAGGAATTCGACCTTTGTCCAAGGCGCTCGAAAAGACCTATGACGGCATCATCATCGGTGCCGGACACCATGGCCTGATCCTGGGCACCTATCTCGCCCGAGCCGGCCTGAGCATTCTACTGGTGGATCGCCGCCTGACTTACGGCGGCGGCTTGTGCACGCGCGAAGTAACGCTGCCCGGCTTCTATCACAACCTGCATTCCATCAATCATTTCCACATCAGCGAGACGCCGTGGTTCAAGGATCTGAACCTCGGACGAACGCGTCACCTACATCACGCCGCGCTACGAGTTCGGCCAGGCGCATCACGACGGCAGCGCCCTGGTGCTCGGGCGCGATCTCGAAGAATCGGTCGCCAACATCGCGCGCTTTTCGAAAAAGGACGCGCAAACTTTCCGCGACTGGAATCGCAAGGCGGAAAAGATCACGGCGGAGATCTTCCTGCCCGAGCGCTATGCCGAACCGCTGCCGAAGCAGGAGCGCGAAGCGCTACTGTCGCGCACGGCTTTGGGGCGCGAATTTCTGGACGTGTCCAACCGACAGCCGCTCGATGTCGTACGCGAGCTGTTCGAGAACGAGCATGTGCGACTGCTGTTCCTGTTCAAGGTGTCTCTGTTCGGCACCTGGCTCGTGGACACCCTGTCGAAGACCTCGCCGATGGGCTCGGTGATCCGCGCCTTCGATCTGGAAAGCGGCTACCAGCTTTGCCAGGGCGGCTCGTTCAATCTGGCGCGCGGCCTGATGGAGGCCTTCATCGCCGCCGGAGGCACGTTCGCGCCGCAGGTCGAACATCGATCGCATCCTCATCGAGAACGGCCGCGCGACCGGCATCGAACTGCTCGGCGGCCAGAACGGTACGCGCCAGCCAATTCGTGGCGTCAACGCTCGACGTGCACCAGACTTTCGAAAACATGATCGGGCGCGAACAGTTGCCCGCCGCCTTCCTCAAGAAACTCGACGGCTTCCAGTACACCGCGTGGAGCCTGTTCGGCCTGCATCTCGCGCTCAACGAAAGTCCGCGTTTCGCCGCCGAGAAATTCGACCCGAACATCAACCGCTCGCTGAAATGGAGCATCGGCGCCGAGACCATGGAGGATCTGTTCTCGGCGCATCAGGACGTGCAGGCCGGGCGCGTGCCGAAGCTGGTGCAGTTCGGATCAGGGCCGCTCAGCCTGCTCGACCCGACGCAGGCCCCGCCGGGCAAGCACACGACCTATTGTTGGCACGTGATGCCGCTCAATCCCGATCTCGGCGGACAAAGCTACGAAGACTTCAAGGAGGAGTTCTCCGACAGGATCATCGAATGCTTCGCGCGCTACTGCCCGAACATGACAAGCAAGAACATCCTCGGACGCTACGTCTACACCGGCCGCGAATACGTGCAGGAGATGATCAACATGCGCGGCGGCGACATTTTCATGGGCGCATTCAACGCCGAGCAGGTGATGTACAACCATTTCGGCTACCGCTCGCCGATCCCGAACCTGTACAGCGCGGGCTCGGCCGGCCACCCGGGCGGCGCGATTTCCGGCGGCGCCGGCTACATCACGGCAGGCATCATCGCGAACGATCTTGGGCTCAAGCCCTGGTGGACGCCGTGGGATGCGCGCGCCGCGCTGGAGCAATTGCCGCAGCTGGAGCGGGGCGCGGCATGAGCGCCGAATTGCAGAATGTCGTGTTTCCGGGCCTGAAGGACCGCGTCGTCATTGTCACCGGCGCAGGCCAGGGCATTGGGCGCGTGTTCGCAAAATCGTTCGCAACGGCCGGTGCGCGGGCCGTCATCGCGGAGCTGAACGAAAAGAAGGCGGCCGCCGTTTCCGAGGAGATCATGAAGGCCGGGGGCCAGGCCCTCGCCGTCACGACGGACGTCGCCGACGAGAGCTCGATCGCGGAAATGGTCGAAGTGGTCGAGGACGAATTCGGCCGCATCGACGTGCTGATCAACAATGCCGGGATCTTCTCGACGCTGGAGATGCGCCCATTCGACCAGATTCCGCTGGAGGAATGGGAGCGCGTGTTGCGCGTCAACCTCACCGGGCCGTTTCTGTGCGCCCGCGCGGTGCTGCCCGCGATGCGGCGCGCCAAATGGGGCCGCATCATCAACGTGGCTTCCGGCGCCGTGCGGCTCGGCCGGCCGAACTATCTGCACTACATCGCGACCAAAGCCGCGCTCGCGGGCATGAGCCTGTCGATGGCGCGCGAACTTGGGCCCGACAACATCACGGTGAATGCTATCCTGCCAGGCGCGACCTTCACCGAGATCGAGCGCAAGACCGTCACACCGGCGCAGAAGGAGCGCATCATCGCCATGCAATGCGTGCCGCGCGCGGAAGTGCCCGAAGATCTGGTCGGAGCGGTGCTGTTCCTGGCGTCGGAAGCCTCCGCCTTCGTCACAGGCCAGAGCATCAATCTCGACGGCGGAGTCACCGGATCATGAGCACGGCCCCTGCCGTTGCCGTTATCGCGCCGGGCAATATGGGCGCCGGCGTCGGCCGACGCCTGACCGAGAACAAAGTCACCGTGTTGACGTCGCTTGCGGGCCGCAGCGAGGAAAGCGTCAAACGCGCCCGCGAGGCCGGCATGCAGCCGGTGGAAGAACGCGCGCTCGCGGAAGCCGATTTTTTTCTCTCGATTGTTCCGCCCGGCGACGCGCTCGGCCTCGCAACCCGCCTCGTCCCCGTCCTGACCGCGGCCAACAGAAAGCCGATTTATGTCGAATGCAATGCGGTCAGCCCGCCGACGATGCAGAAGATCGCCGATGTGATCGCCAAGACCGGCTGTCCTTTTGTCGGTGCCGGCATCATCGGGCCGCCGCCGAAGCCAGGCAGCACCAACACGAAAATTTACGTGTCCGGTCCGGCCGCAAAAGATGTTGCGAGGCTCAATGACTACGGATTGATCGTGCGCGTTCTCGACGGCCCCCTGACAGCTGCTTCAGCGCTCAAGATGTCCTATGCCGGCATTACCAAGGGTTTCACCGCGCTCGGCACAGCCATGATGCTGGCTGCAAGCCGCGGCGGTTCGGCCGAGGCGCTGAAGGCGGAGCTCGCTGAAAGCCGGCCCGATCTTCTTGGTTATCTTTCGAACCAGGTGCCCAGCATGTATTCGAAAGCCTACCGCTGGGTCGCCGAGCTGGATGAAATTGCGGCGTTCGTCGGCGAAGAATTTCCCGAGCGCGATATGCTGCAGGCTGCTGCCCGGCTTTACGAACGTATCGCGGAAGACTTCGAGGACAGGAAGGAGGAAATCGGCAAGCTCGACCGGTTTCTCGAAAAGTCATGACGTCCGAGACACCAGTTGTCGTCGACGTCCGCAGTGGATATCGCGTCATCACGCTGAACCGGCCCGACAAGCTCAACGCCTTCAACGAGGCGATGCATCAGGCATTGCGCAAGGCCATCGATGAAGCCGAAGCTGACGAAAGCTGCCGCGCGCTGCTGATCACCGGCGCAGGGCGCGGCTTCTGCACGGGACAGGATCTCAGCGACCGGCTCGCCAAACCAGGCGAAACGGTCGTCCTCGGCGGCGCGCTGGAGGCACACTACAATCCGCTCGTCCGCAAGCTGCGCGCCCTGCCCTTTCCCGTTGTTGCGGCGGTGAATGGCGTCGCCGCCGGTGCCGGCTGCAATATCGCGCTTGCCTGCGACATCGTGCTGGCCGCCCGATCGGCCAGTTTTATTCAGTCGTTTGCGCGTGTCGGGCTTGTGCCGGATTCGGGTGGCACGTGGTTCCTTCCACGGCTCGTCGGTGATGCGCGGGCGCGCGGGCTTGCGCTCCTGGCCGAGCCGCTGCCCGCGGAGAAGGCCGAACAATGGGGCCTGATCTGGAAATGCGTGGACGACGCGGCGCTCGCCGGCGAGGCGCAGAAGCTTTGCGAGCATTTCGCCGCCGCGCCGACCCAGGGCCTGGCTTTGATCAAGCGCGCGCTCAATGCGTCTTCGGCGAATACACTCGATGCCCAGCTCGATCTCGAGCGCGACTCGCAGCGGGCGGCGAGCCTGACACCGGACTATGCCGAGGGCGTTCGCGCCTTCATGGAAAAGCGTAAACCGACTTTCAGCGGCCGGAAGAAATGACACAGACGAACAACAAAAAGACGCTGCGCGTCGGCCTCGCCGGTCTCGGCGCGGTCGGGCTCGAGGTGGCAAAACGCCTGATCGCGGGCGTCCCGGGTCTCACCCTTGCAGCCGTGGCCGTGCGCGACGCGGAAAAGGCGCAACGGGCACTGCCGCAGGTCGGCAGTGACATTCCCGTCCGCAAGGCCACCGAACTCGCAAACGACTGTGACATCGTCGTCGAATGCCTGCCGCCCGCCTTGTTCCGCGACGTCGCGCTCAGCGCCATCGACAAAGGCCGCATCTTCATGCCGCTTTCGGTTGCGCAATTGCTGGAAAACGGCGACCTCGTCGAGCGCGCGCGCCAGAAAGGCGCGCGGATTCTCGTGCCGACCGGAGCGCTCATCGGCCTCGATGCGGTTCGCGCCGCGGCCGAAGGGACGATCCATTCGGTCAAGATGGTGACGCGCAAGCCGCCCGCGGGACTCGACGGCGCACCCTATCTGCGCGAGCGGGGAATTTCGGTGACCGGGTTGAAGGAGCCATTGAAGGTGTTCGACGGCAGCGCGCGCGAAGGCGCCCGCGGATTCCCCACCAATGTCAATGTCGCAGCGGCACTCAGCCTTGCGGGAATCGGGCCGGACCGTACTCAGCTTGAAATTTGGGCCGATCCAGGCGTCACACGCAACACCCACACGATAACGGTCGACGCCGACACCGCCCGATTTACGATGACAATCGAAAATATCCCGTCGGAAAATCCGCGCACGGGAAAGAGTGTCGCCCCTTCAACGGTCGCCGCTCTGCGCGCGCTCGTGTCCGAGCTCAAGGTCGGGACCTGAACTCTACACGCGCAGGAAAATCCTGCGATGGTAGAGAAACCCGGCGAGCGCGATTGCAAACGCAAGCCCGAGAATGTGCCCCAGAAATGCGCCTGTTCCCGACGTTGTTACACTGCTGATCCAGAGCGCGACGTCGCCGCCGATCAGTCGAAACGCCAACGGCGCAAACCCGACAATCCCGTTGAGGAAATACAGCAAGATCGCGTTCGCTCCGATCCACACGAAGGGCATGGCCCAGGATTTCCATTCCCAGACATCGATGACCTGGTGCGAAACGGCGAGCAGTATCATGCTGTAGCCGCCGACAATCAGCACAAACGAAGACGTCCAGATCGCCTTGATGATCGGAAATTGCAGACCCCACAGATAGCCGGCGGCAATCATCGCGATGCCGCCCGCGATGAGCCATGATGTTCTTTGCCCGGGCGGGATTCGCTCGTCCTTGAGCAATAGCCCGGCCAGCACGCCGAGCACACACGTGGCGATCGCCGGCAGCGTGCTTAGCAATCCTTCCGGATCGCGCGTCTCGTCCCACAACCGTCCCGGCAGGTAGTGAAGATCGATCCAGTTGGCGAGGTTGGTTTCGGGCTGGTACGAGGCAGCACCGAACCCGGGCACCGGCACGAATGTGAGCAGCGCCCAATAGCCCACCAGCAACGCGATAACCGTGCCAACCAGACCACGCCAGTCGAGATTGAGAAAAAGAATCGACGCAAACAAATAGCAGACGGCTATACGCTGCAGGATGCCGACGAAGCGTATGTCGCTCAGCTGCTGGCCGACACCGCCATAATAGATGATGCCCAGCACATACAAGAGAAGCGCACGTCGCAGCACGTGCAGATGGGCTTTCGCCCTTCCCTCGCGCTCGACCAGCCGCGGCAATGCGAGCACAATCGAAACACCCGTGATGAAAATGAACAGGGGAAAGATGAAGTCGTAGAAACGAAAGCCTTCCCAGTCGGCATGGGTCATTTGTGTGCCGAGAAATTCGCCCGCGGAGCTGAGCACCGGGCCTTTGCCGCGCAGCATCCGCTCAAGAGCTATCACCGCGCCGTCGGCGCCAATGATCCAGAAAATGCTGAATCCGCGCACCGCATCGACGGAAAGGACACGGCGCGTCTGCAATGCGACAGGAACATCTGCGTAGCGCATCGGGCGCCGCCAATCGGTTGCCGCGGTAAGCAGTGACCAGACGAGAACGGGTCAAGGTGGAATTGGTTGCGAAACAAATACTCGCCGCCAGTTTAGCGCAATCGACCGAGGTCACGACAAATAACAGCGCAGCAATCACCCCATCGTGAAGTCGCGGGGCGTAGCGAATCGGATTCAGGAAGTGCGTCTACTGCGGGGCTGTCGCAAACGCCGTATGCCGGGAATCGCATCGGCCCGTCGGCGCCTGGACACGGAAATAGTTCCGCCCGACGAACGATTCGTCATAGTGATGCCATGACGTGCTGTGGTCGAAAGCCTGGACGCCTGCAAGCGTCACGGCGAGAACCGAGCTTTCCATGTCCCGTTTCTGCACATCGAGATTTTGCGGCAGCCGCGAGCTGGCATAGTCAACGTAATAGACACGCCGGACGCAAGTCGCATCCTTGACCGCGTCGAGCGCAGCTTTTGCGGTCATGAGATGATCGGAGTGATCCTTCGGATTGATCCGCGCATTGGTCTCGGCGACATTGACCTGAATAAGGGCGGCCGCCCGCGTTCGTACGCGATGATCTCTCGCAACGTCGCGACCAGGTCATCCCAGCCGTGATAGATCGCCGATCCGTCCACTGCGTGCAGGGTATCATTCTCGCCGCTGGCCAGCCGCTTGAGCGATGCGAAACCGGTTTCGATAGTATCCATCGCCCGACCAATGGCCGTCCGGAACGCGCAGAAAATATCCGACGGTATTGCGATAGCTCACGCGATAGATCGAATGTCCGTTGAACGTCATCGGCGCGACAAGCACGCTCGGCGGGCGCGGAATCGGCGTTGGCCATGAAGCGGATCGCGGCTTCGGCGCCGTTTTCACGCGCCAAATAAAACGGATGCTTGCGGCCGCCGATGCCGACGCCGAGACCGGCGTCGCCGGCCGTGAGGTGGACGAACACCGTTTTCGCCGCGCCGCTGACCACGTCCTCGAAGGCGGACGGATTCATGAACAGCTGCCAGTCGTCCTCGTGAGCGGCGAAATAGAATGAGACCTTGTCGGGCCGCTTGCTGTTCTGCGCCAACGCCAGGCCGCCGCCGCCAGGACGATGCCCGCCAGGCAAATTGCAATAATAGATCTCGGCACCGGCATCCCCGGCCCCCCTTGTTGTGACGCCCCGAGCGTCAGCAAATAGGATACGAATTTGGCGGCTTCAAAGAAAAGCGTCGCCGCCGTGCACCTGCTGTCGCACCTCGGCACAGCGGCGCCGGTTTGACAATCAACAGCGCTTTATCGTTTGCATACAAATAATTAGCTCCGGCCGCGCTTGAAAGTTTATTAATGAAGCCTGCGCCGTTTATCCGCCATGCGCCGAAGACCCTCGACGAGGCGCTGAAGATCCTGGCCGAAGTAGCGCCGCAAGACGGCCGCGTGCTGGCCGGTGGGCAAAGTCTCGTGCCGATCATGGCCTTCCGGCTCGCAAAGCCCGCGCATCTCGTGGACATCAACGACGTCGCCGGCCTCGACAAGATCGCGAGTGACGGAAAGATGCTGTCGATCGGCGCCTGCGTGCGGCATGCGGCGTTCCATAAATCGGTCACCGGCAATCCGCTGGGCAAACTGCTGAGCATCGTCGCGCGCCATATCGCGCACTATCCGATACGCATGCGCGGCACGTTCTGCGGCAGCCTGGCGCATGCCGACCCGGCGTCGGAATGGTGCCTCGTCGCGGCCGCACTTGATGCTACGCTCGTCGCCAGAAGCACGCGGGGCGAACGCACGATTGCGGCAAAGCAATTTTTTCACCGGCATCATGTCGACGGCACTGGCCGAAGACGAACTGCTGGTCGAAGCGCGGCTGCCGCTGCTGGCGAATGACGCCAGGTTTGGTTTCAACGAATTCAGCCGCCGCGCCGGCGACTTCGCGATGGCGGCATCGCTTGTCACGTATCGCCTGCAGGGCGGAAAAATCGCCGATGCACGTGTCGGTCTCGGCGGCGCAGAGCCATCGCCGCGCCGCATCCCGGAGGCCGAAGCCGCCCTCAACGGCCAGGCGCCAGGCGACAAAATCTTCCGCACTGCCGCTGCGGCTGCCGCCGCGGCTATCGATCCGCTTGGAGGATCACCAAACCAACGCCGAATATCGACGGGATCTCGTGCGAGCAGTGGTCCGCCGCGCACTGGAGAGCAGCACGTCATGAGCGCGCATGGCACCCGAGGCTCAGGCATGACCTGGGTCGGCCGCGCCATTCGGCGGCTCGAGGATCCCGCATTCATAACAGGCCAAGGCCGCTTTACCGCGGACGCCCCCGCCGCTCATTGGGTTCGTTTCGTGCGCAGCCCCGCCGCCGCCGGAAAATTGAGAAGTATCGCGGCACCAAACGGTGCGATGGTTATCACGGCGGCCGATCTTGCCGGCGTAAAAAAGATCACTCCGATGCTGCACAAGTTTAACTACAAGCCGGTCGGCCAGCCGGTGCTTGCGGACGGTGCGGTGCGCTTTATCGGCGAACCCGTTGCAGCCGTCGTGGCGCAGAGCGAGGAAGAGGCCGAAGACATCGTTGATCGAGGTCGAAGTCTCGATCGACGAAACGCCTTCCGTGGCCGATGCGCGCGCTGCACTCGAGAACGGAGCGCCCCAGGTGCACGTCGAGGCGCCCGGCAACGTCATCCTCGAAGGCAAGGTCAAGACGCCCGGCTTCGACCCCGTCTGGGAAAACGCCCACAAGGTCGTCAAGGTCGAAGCGCGGTCGCGTCGACAAAACGCAACTCCCATGGAGCCGCGCGGCGGCCACGCCGCCTACGACGCAGCGACCGGGCGTATTACGTTGACCTGCAGCACGCAGATGCCGCACCTGACACGTACGGCCATTTGCGATGTGCTCGGCATTCCGGAATCCGACCTGCGCGTGATTGCACCGGACGTCGGCGGCGGATTCGGGCAAAAGATGTCGCTCGCCAGGCGAATATGTCGTACTGGTCTGGCTGGCGCGAAAGCTCAAAAGCTCCGTCGCCTGGACGGAAGATCGCCGCGAGAATCTGATCGCGGCGTTCCATTCGCGCGACCAGTACATCACGCTCGAAGGCGCCTTCGACAAGAACGCAAAGCTGGTCGCGCTGAGAGCGGACATCGTCTCCAATATCGGCGCCTATTCGTGTTTTCCGACGACATGCGGGGTCGAGCCATTGATGGCCATGGCGGAAATGCCCGGCCCGTATGACGTGCAGCAGTACCAATGCCTCGCGCGCGGCGTGATCACGAATACCTGCACGATGGCGCCTTATCGCGGCGTATCGCGGCCGGTCATCACCTTCACGCTCGAGCGGTTGATGGACAAGGCAGCGCGTGCTTTCGCTCTCGACCCGATCGACATCCGCCGGCGCAACCTCATCGACAAATTTCCCTACAAGTCGGCGATGGGCCTCGAATATGACGAGGCCACCTACAAAGAGACGTTGGAAATGGCGGTGAAGGCGATCGATGTGCCGGCTTTCCGCAAGCGTCAGGCGGAGGCGCGCGCCAAGGGCCGCCATCTCGGCATCGGCTTCGCGACATTTCTCCGAGCGGACAGGCTACGGAAGCCCGGCGTTCGCGGCGCGCGGCATGGAGATCACGCCGGGCTGGGAAACCGTCATCATCACCGTCGATCCCTCGGGCTTTGTCGAGGCGCGCATCGGCTCGTCGCCGCACGGACAAGGTCTGCGCACCACGTTGGCGCAAATCATTGCCGACGAACTTGGCATCACGCCCGAAATGATAAAGGTCGTGCATGGCGACACTGATCGGACGCCCTATGGATGGGGAACCTTCGCCAGCCGCTCGCTGGTGATTTCAGGCGGCGCGACCCTGATTGCCGCACAGAAAATCCGGACCAAGCTCATTAAAATGGCCAGCCACCTGCTCGAGGCGGCAACCGACGACATCGTGCTCGCGGACGGAATGGCGAAGGTCGCTGGCACCGACAAGGCGATCGCGATCGCAAAACTCGCCCGCGAAGCCTATACGCAGACGCATCGGTTCAAAGGCGACATCGACCCTGGCCTCACCGAAACCGGGTCATTACGACCCGCCGGGCACATTCTCCAATGCGTGCCATGTCGCGATCGTCGATGTCGACGTCGAGACCGGCCATGTGAAGGTCGAAAAATTCCTTGTGGCCGAGGATGCCGGGCGCATCATCAACCCGATGATCGCCGACGGGCAGGTGCATGGCGGCATCGCGCAGGGCATCGGCAACGCCCTGCTTGAGGAAATCATCTACGACGACAGCGGTGGAATTCTCACGGCTACGCTCGCCGACTACCTGCCGCCAACCGCGCATGAAATTCCCCCGATCGAACTGCATCACATCGAGACCCCGAGCACGAACTCGATCACCAAGGCCAAGGGGCTGGGCGAAGGCGGCGCCATCGGCGCGCCCGCCGCGGTCATCAATGCGGTCAACGATGCGCTGTCCCCATTCGGAGTGGAGATCGACGAGATACCGGCAACGCCGCAGCGCATTCGCGCCGCCATCCGCAATGCGGAGAAAGCCGCATGAGCCAGAAAGCCGCGATCACGCTCAATATCAACGGCCGCGGCTATCCGATCGAAGTCGAGCCGCGGCGCACCCTCGCTGATGCGATCCGCGAGGACTGCGGCCAGACGGGGACCCATATCGGCTGCGAGCACGGCATCTGCGGGGCCTGCACCGTGATCGTGAACGGCGAACCGGTGCGATCCTGCCTGATGTTTGCCGTGCAGGCCGACGGCAAAAAGATCAGAACCGTGGAGGGTCTGGCGCAGGACGACAAGCTGCACCCGATGCAGCAGGCCTTCATGGACCACCACGGCCTTCAGTGCGGTTTCTGCACGCCGGGTTTCTTGATGCTGGCGGTCGGCGTGCTCGAGCGCGAACCCGACATCAGCGATGAAAACCTCATCGACGTGCTTTCATCGAATCTGTGTCGTTGCACCGGCTATCAGAACATCATCAAGGCGGTCCGAGCCGCGGCAAAAGAGATGCAAAAAGGGTGAGCGGTTGCGCTCATGTCGGCTAAAGGGAAATTTGTCGGCCGTTCCGTCCCGCGTCTGGAGGATCGCCCTCTCCTCACCGGCCAGGGCCGCTTTGCAGGCGATATCTCATTTCCCGGCCAGTGGCATATGCGCGTCGTGCGCTCGCCGGTCGCGCACGGGCTATTGAAAACAATCGATGCAAAAGCCGCTCTTGCCTTGCCGGGCGTGCACGCCGTCTGGACCCATGACGATATAGCTGCACATTCCGCCGATCGGATTTCGCCTGACCGGGCTCGTGGAGCTTGAGGCCTACCGGCAGACCGCGCTGGCGCAGCGTTACGTGCGTTATGTCGGGGAGCCGGTAGCGGCTGTCTTCGCTGCCGATCCATATGTTGCCGAGGATGCGGCCGATCTGGTCGAGATCGACATCGAGCCGCTGCCGGTCGTTCTCGATGCCGCCGGACCGCCTGGGCCGTTCGACGAACGCCATGACACCGAAACCTCGGTGATCGAAAAGAAATCCGGCGACATTGATGCGGCTTTTCGCGCGGCGGAGATGGTCGTGGCGCTCGATCTCGAAATCGGCCGGCACAGCGGCGTGCCGATGGAAACGCGCGGTGCCATTGCGCGATACGATGAAGCCAAGGACGTCCTTGAAATGCATGGCGCCGCGAAGGTGCCGCACTGGAACCGCGACCGGCTGGCGCTCATGCTGGGCCGCGCAGCCGGACAAGGTGCAGCTCTACGAGGGCCATGTCGGCGGCGGCTTCGGCATTCGCGGCGAAATGTATCCCGAGGATGTGCTTGTCTGCGCGGCCGCCCTGAAATTCAAAAGACCCATTAAATGGATCGAGGACCGGCGCGAGCATCTGATCGCCGCCAATCATTCGCGCCAGCAGCGCCACAAGATCAGGGCCGCGATCGACAGGAACGGCCGCATTCTCGGCATCGACGATGAGTTCTTTCACGACAATGGCGCCTACATGCGCACGCACGCGGCGACCGTCCCCGATCTTGCTGCAGCCATGCTGCCCGGCCCCTATCGCGTCCCTGCTTATCGCGCTCGGGCACACATCCGGCTGACGAACAAGACGCCGTGCGGCACCTACCGCTCGCCCGGCCGATATGAATCGACATTCGTGCGCGAGCGCCTGATCGATGCAATCGCGGCGAAGACCGGCATCGACGCTATTGAGATCCGCCGGCGAAACCTGATCGACAAAAGCGCGATGCCCTATAGCCTGGGGTTCTCCACGCTCGGCACCGATATCGTCTACGACTTCGGGCGACTACGCGAAATTGATGGACCGGCTGCTTGCGGCGGCCGACTGGCAAGACATGCGGCAGGCGCTCGCGCGCCGGCGCGCCGCCGGCGAAAAAGTCGGCGCCGGCTTCGCCATGTTTGTCGAGAAAAGCGGCCTTGGGCCGTTCGACAAGGTCCGCGTCGAGGTGAACCCGAGACGGCGCGATCGAGGTGATCACCGGCGTCGCGTCGATCGGGCAAGGCGTGGAGACCGCCATGGCGCAGATCTGCGCCGAAACGCTCGGCGTCGACTACACCCGCATCAATGTCGTGCACGGCCAGACCGACCGCATCGACAAGGGCATGGGCGCGTTTGCGTCACGCGTGACCGTGATGTGCGGCGAGGCCACGCGCATGGCGTCGGTCAAACTGCGTGATGCCATGCTGGGCGCTGCCGCCGAATTGATGCAGACGTCGCCTGACCTGCTCGACATCGTCGGCGATGAAATCGTGCGCACGAGCGGGCCGGGCACGACAATGAAACTTGCCGAGCTCGCGACCGCCAGGCCGGACGCCATGACCGCCGAAGCCGAATTCAAATCGAGCCACATGGTCTACCCCTACGGGGCCCATGTCGTGCAGCTCAAGCTCGATGCTGAAACCGGCGCCGTCGCAATCGAGCGCTATCTCGTCGCCTTCGATATCGGCAAGGCGGTCAACCCGATGCTGGTGGAAGGCCAGATCATCGGCGGCCTCGCGCAAGGGTTGGGAGGCGCCTTGTTCGAAGAATTCACGTACTCAGACAGCGGCGATCCGCTGGCGGTGACGTTCGCCGACTATCTGATGCCGACCGCGCGCGAAATGCCGGCCGTCGAGACGTTCGTGAGCGAGGACGCGCCCTAGCCCGCTCAATACCTACGGTTTCAAGGGTGCGGGCGAAGGCGGGATCACGCCGGTCGGCGCCGCAATCGCGTCTGCGATCGATGACGCCCTTCAGCGGCCGGGCGCCGTGACGCAACTTCCGGTGACGCCACAGCGGCTCAGGGCAATGCTACGGGCTCAATGAAATTCCCGCATTGACAAGGCTGCACCGGCCGACACACCCTTGCGGCATTAAGGCGCAGATCAAGCGCAATGGCGCCGCACGGCGATCCCGCAAGGCGCAAGGTCATCCCGGGGAGGTCTCGATGTCAGTTATGCGTCTCTCAACGCTGTCCGCTCTTGTGGTCGGCGCCGCCTTTGCAATGGCGTCAACCGCAGCGTTCGCTCAGAATCGCACTTTCTCGTTTGCTTACGATCAGCCGAAATCCAGCGGCTACGGCGCGGGCGCCGAAATGTTCGACAAGAAGCTGAAAGAGCTGAGCAAGGGGACGCTCTCGATCAACCAGTATCCCAGCGCGCAACTCGGCACCGAAGCACAAACGATGCAGAAGGTGCAGACCGGCGACATCGACTTCGTGTTGCTCTCGACGGCCAATGCTTCGACCGCACAGCCGGAGTCGGGCGTGTTCTCGATCCACTTCATATTCCGAGATGAGAAACACGCGATAAAGGTGCTGGGCGATCCAAAAGTGATCGCAGCGATGAAGGAGCTCTACGCCGCCAAGATCAAGGGCGCGCATATGCTCGGCCTCGGCTCGCAGGGCCTGCGGCACATGTACGGCAAGAAGCCGGTTCAAAAGGTCGCCGATCTCAAGGGCGTGAAGATGCGCGTTCAGGCCACCGTCACCGAAGACACGACGTTCCCGGCCTACGGCGCGCAGGTCGTGCACATGGCGTTCGGCGAGGTTTATACGGCGCTGCAGACCGGCGTCGCTGACATGGCCGAAAACGGCATCAACAACTACCTCATCAACAAGCACTATGAGCCTGCCCCGGTCCTTTCTCTCACCGAGCATGAGGCCAACAACGCTGCGCTGTTCATCAGTGACAAGGCGTGGAGCAGCCTGACCGACGAGCAGAAGAAATGGGTGCAGGCTGCGGCCGACGAGGTCAGCCAGAAGGAGCCGGCCGTCGCGTTCGACCTCGAGCATCAGGCGCTGGCGAAACTCGAGAAGATGGGCGTCAAGGTGGTGAAGGACGTCGACAAGAGCGGCTTCTCGCAAATCAGCAAGCCGATCCAGGACAAGCTCGCCTCGGATCTCGGGCCCGAATGCCGTGAAGGTCCTCGGACTCGTCCGCAACGTCCAATAAGCGATCCGCTCGAGAATGCGGGGAGCCATCGAGCTCCCCGCGTTCGCTGTCTTCCTCCAATCCGGAATCAGGCGATGCGGTTTGACGGGCTGGTCCTGAAACGAGCAGCGCCATCTCAAATGGCGCGCGCTCGATCCTCTCGAACATGTGCTGATGATCCTGTGCGGGATCTGCATCACCGGCTTCAGCGTCGCTGTGCTCGGCGACGTCGTCACGCGCGGCCATCGGCCATCCCTGGCTTTGGCTGCAGGAAACGACGATGACATTCTTCATGTACGGGATTTTCATCGGCGTCGCCGCCGCGACGCGCCGCAACGACCATCTTTATCTCGCGGTGCTCGCGGAATCGATGACCGGCAACCGCCGGCTGTTCTTCGAACTTTTCAACCGGCTCGTCGTGCTCGTGCGTCGCGTTGTGCATGATCTATTTCGGCTATCTGAATTTCCTCGACGGCTTCAAAAGCCTGCGCATGCCGTCGATGACGCCGATGGCGACGCTTTATATCGCCATCCCGATCTGCGGCGCCCTGGTTGCGCTGTTCACCATCGAGCAGATGGTGAACGGCTGGCGCCATGGCTTTCCCGACCCAGCGCGCCGCATCACGAAGAGCAGGGAGCGAAGCGCTGTGACCACCAATGGCGCGCTCATCGTCCTGATGGGCTTCCTGTTCCTGTTCCTCGGCTACATGGGCGTGCCGGTGGCCTTCGCGCTGATCGCGCTCGGTGCTGCTGGTGACGGCGTTCACGCCGGTCAGCCAAGCCTCGATGATCGCGCAGATATTCAACGGCATGGACGTCGAGGCGCTGATGGCCGTGCCGTTCTTCCTGCTGGTCGGCGACCTGATGACGTCGGCGAACGTTACCGTTCGCATGATCAGGCTGTCGCAGACGATGGTCGGGCATCTGCGCGGCGGCCTCGCGCAGGTGGTGACGATCTTCAGCATGTTCTTCGCCGGCATTTCCGGTTCATCGGCCGCCGACGTCGCGGTGCTGACCCGCACGCTCGCGCCGGAAATGAACCGCGAAGGCTACGACCGCGCCTTCACCGCCGCGCTGATCGCCTCGGCCGCCACCATGGCGAACCTCATTCCGCCCAGCATCATGGCGGTGGTGTACGGCGCGACCGGCAATGTCTCGATCGGCGGGCTGTTTCTCGCGCGGCGTCGTGCCGGGCGTGCTGGTCGGCATCGGGCTGATGATCTACAGCCATTTCTTCGGGCCGGTCGGCGTCAAGCGCCAGCGCGCGACGTTCGGCCAGTTCTCGCACCGCCGCCAAGGAAGCCGCCATGCCGCTGATGATCCCGATCATCATCATGGGCGGCATCCTCACCGGCCAGTTCACGCCGACCGAGGCCGGCATCATCGCGGTGGCCTACATCGTGTTCGTCGCGATCCCGTTGCTCAATTTCCGGCATCTGCGCAACTTGCCGCGCGACATGGCGATGACCGGGCTGCTCTATTCGATTCCGCTGATCACTATCGGCGCCGCTTCGGCGTTCGGCTGGATGCTGGCCTATCTGCGCGGCCCGGCCGTGGTGTCGGAGTGGATCGCGCACGCCGCCGGCGGCGATCCGTTCATGATCATGCTGCTGCTGGCGCTGCTGTTCATCATCGTCGGCGATTTCATCGACGCCAGTTCCGGCCATCATCATTTTCATGCCGCTGATCATCGACCTCACCAAGAACGCCGACATCAATCCGGTGCATATGGGCGTCGTGATCATCACCACGCTGGCCTTCGGGCTGATCACGCCGCCTTACGGGCTCTGCCTGCTGATGGCGTCGAAATTCGTCGGCATAAAATTTTCCAAGGCGATGCTCGCGTCGCTGCCGATCTACGTCGTGTTCTTCGCGGCCATCGCGTTCACGATATATTTCCCGGACGTCGTGCTGTGGCTGCCGAAACATCTGCTGCCGCAATCGGTCGGCTGCTTCCCGAACCCGAACGGCGCCGGCTATATCTGCCCCTAGGTCCGCACCATGCCCCTTCGTTGAAAGTAACGTTACGCCGAAGTTCGAGGCGCCGGCTGGCACCTGCGACACCCACATGCACATCTACAACGGCAAATATCCAAAGGCGCCGACCGCAAAGTTCGTGCCGCCGGATGCGCCTGTCTCGGCCTACCGGAAGATGTGCGCGCGTCTCGGCATCGAGCGCACCGTCGTGGTTCAGCCGTCGACCTACGGCAAGGACAATCGCTGCACGCTCGAAGCCGTCGCTGCGATCGGCGCGAATGCGCGCTGCATCGTTGTCGTCGATGAAAGCGTGACGGACGCCGAGCTCGACCGGCTGACCAAGCTCGGCGCCCGCGGCATCCGCTTCTTCATGCTGCCCGGCGCGCCTTTGCCCTGGGAAATCCTCGAAACCATGTCGGCGCGGGTGGCGCCGTTCGGCTGGCACGTGCAGCTGCAGCTCGACGGCCGCGACCTGCCGAACGCGAGGCGCATGCTCAAGCGCTTGACCAGCACGCTGGTGGTCGACCACGTCGGCAAATTCCTCGAGCCGGTTCCGCTCGATCATCCGGGATTTCGCGGTGCTGCAGAGGCTGGTCGATGGCGGCCGCACCTGGGTGAAATTGTCGGCGCCCTACGAAGTCTCGAAATCCGGCCCGCCGACATTACGACGACGTCGGCAAGCTCGCCAAGGCGCTGGTCAAGGCCGCGCCGGAACGCATGCTGTGGGCGACCAACTGGCCGCACCCGACGCCGGGAGCGCCGGTGCCGGACGATGCCTGGATGCTCGACATGCTGCTCGACTGGATCCCGGACGAAGCAGCGCGCCACAAGGCCCTGGTCGAAAACCCCGCACAACTTTACGGCTTCTGACCGTCAGGGCTTGAAATACGGGATGTAGCCCTTTTGCGCGCGCTCGATACGGCCGGCAAACGGCAGGCCGACATGGCCCGGAAAGACCAGCGCGCCGCTTGACGCGCAGTAGTCCAGCACCTTGCGGCGGCTCACGCGCGCCTGCTCGGCGTCCGAGTTCTTCGGGAAATTCCAGTCCGGATAATAGACCTGCAGCAGGTGGTGCCACATATCGCCAATGAAAGCCGCGCGCTCGCCATTGCTCTCCAGCTTGAAGAACACGTGCCCCGGCGAATGACCGGGCGCGGAATCGATCTCGATGAACTCGTTGAGCCGGTGGGGCCCGCCGCTCACCAGGTCGGCCTTTCCGTGCTCGAGAATCGGAATCACGCACTCGCGGAACGTTCCCAACTCCGCGGGCCCTTCCTTCGGGTCGGCGTCGACTTTGGAGAAATAATCGACGTCGGGCTTTGAGAAGACGTACCGCGCATTGGGAAAGGTCGGAACCCATTTGCCGTCCGTCTGCTGCGTGTTCCAGCCGACATGATCGTGATGCAGGTGCGTGCACATCACGAGATCGATCTCTTCGGCACGCGCGCCTGCGGCTGCAAGCCGTTCGAGATACGGCACGTTGAGCATGTGCCAGAACGGCCGGCCGGGCTTTACCTTGTTGTTGCCGCAGCACGAGTCGATCAGGATCTTCTTGCCGCCGACCTGCAGCAGCCAGCTGTGCACGGAAAGTCTGATCTTGCCGGTTTCAGCCTCGTAATGGTGCGGCGCCAGCCACCCTTTGTGCTCCGCCAATAGCGCATCGGTAAAATCCGGGAAAGATGTCGCGCAGAAGATAGCCTCGGAAGATTGGTTTCTTCGACGCGCGTGATTGTGGCTTGGCCGACCTTGAACAATGTCACCTCCGCGAAAGATGTCAGGCCAATTTGCGCAGCAGTTTGACCACCATCCGCTGCTCTTCCGCGGTAAGCGGCGTAAGCGTCGCAGCGGTTATGCCGGCCGCAACTCATCGCTGCCTCGGTCGCGCGTCGCCGGCGATCGGTGAGCGCGACCGCCCGGCGGCGGCGGTCTTTGGATCGCTGAGTGCGGTCACGGCCGCGCAAACGCAGGCGATCAACGACGCCCTTGATGGTCGCTGCATCGAGATAGATAAGCCGGCCGAGATAGTTTTGCACATGTCCCTCAAGGACAATGCGCTTCTGCGTCCCTACATCATGGGCTACGTTCGCCAGGAGTGGGACTACAGCAATTCTTTCGACTTCCAGATAAGCGGCGGCGGGCCCTCTGGGACAGTGCGTCAAGATCAGGACCACTTCTATGCCGGTGTCGACGCCGGCCTCACCTACACGCAGGGCAACACCACGTTCGGTGCGGCCATCTATTATGAAGCCTCCGGCGATGAGCGCACGCTCGGCGGACGTCTTGGGCTTAGTCAGAAGCTCGATGACGCCCTTGCGCCAGCGAAAACTGGCCGCTTCAACTGGTCTGGTTTCTACATCGGCGCGAACGCCGGCATGGCATGGGGCGAAGCCGACACGCGAACGGCCACTACCTGCCACGACACCAGCCCGATCCCGCCCGCCATCATCAATGGTGTCGATTGCCCCTTCTCTACGCCTGCGCAGTTCGCCGCCATTGGCACTGCCGGGCGTGGATCGATGACGGATCAAGGCTTCACGGGCGGCGGGCAGGCCGGCGTCAACCTGCAGACCGGCAGCATGGTTGTCGGATTGGAGGTCGACCTGCAGTCCTTCAGGCTGGGGGCGTCCCGCTCGGGCACGGTGGCAGACCCGGACCGGCCGGGGAGTTCCATAACCCTCGGCACCGCATTCGATACCGACTGGCTGTTGACGGCGAGAAGCCGGATCGGCTGGGCCGTAACCCCGAACGTCCTGCTCTACGGGACCGGTGGCGTGGCCCTCACCGAGCTTGGCGTCCGAAATTCGCTTTCCTCCTCGGGTACGGCAGTGGTCGCCAGGGGACCGGCAGCGCCAGCGGCCGGGTG
>CAWCEW010000010.1:0-49920 GCA_963794665.1 uncultured Alphaproteobacteria bacterium
CGCCGCCCTGATCACCGAAGTGCTGTTTCAGCCGCCGTACTGGCTGCACGCATTGCTTTGGCTGCCGTTGATTTTGCTCGTGACGCTTGCGCCGCTGCGTCTGCTCAAAGGTCTGTTGATCGCGCTGCAGTATCATCACAAGGCTGCCGAAGGCCGGCTTGAACGAAAGGGTGACGTGTGAAGAAGGGGTCGGCAAGCGCCGCGCGACCGTGCTTGACGCGACCATGTTCGCGCTTGCCGGTGTGGCGATCTTGTGTGGGCTCGGCCTGTGGCAGCTCGACCGCAAGGTTTGGAAGGAAAACCTGATCACGAGATTGAACTCGCGGCTTGGGGCAGCTCCGGGAGATCTGCCGCCGCGCGACAGCTGGCGGATACTGAAAGAGAGCGACGCAGAATTTCGCCGTGTCACGTTTCCTGCCGAGTTTCTCGACGGCGAAGAGGCACTGGTTTACACGGCCGGCTCGCCCCTGCGTCGTGATGTGAAGGGGCCAGGCTATTGGGTCTTTACCCCGGCGCAGCTTGCCGGCGGCAGCATCGTTCTGGTCAATCGCGGATTTATCCCGATCGACCGGAAAGATCCGGCAACGCGAACGCAGGGCGCGCCGCACGGTAGCGTCGATATCGTTGGTGTCCTGCGCTGGCCGGAAAAGCGCGACTCCTTCACGCCCGCCGATGATGCCAAGGACAATGTTTGGTACCTGCGCGATTCCAATGCAATCGCCGCATCGAAGAAATGGCTGACCGCAGCGCCGTTCTATATCGATCAGGAGTCACCCGTTCCGTCGGGTGGCCTGCCGAAACCAGGCAAGCTCGAAGTTCATCTGCCCGACAACCATCTTGAATATGCGATTACCTGGTTCGGCCTCGCGCTTGCGCTTGCCGGCGTCTACGTGGCGTGGCTCGCGCGCCGGCTCTTTGGGCGCTATTGAGCATTTCTTGTGAAAATGGGTGCTCGCGGGTACTGTGCAGTCGAGCTCAGGGGCGGCTTTGGCCCCTAAAATAAAGCGAAATCAATGCGTTACGTCTCAACACGGGGCGAGGCCGCCCCGCTTGATTTTGTCGAGGTGATGCTCGCGGGTCTCGCTCGCGATGGCGGACTTTATGTCCCGGAATCCTGGCCGGCGCTCGACCGCGAGACGATCGCGGGTTTCGCCGGCAAGCCTTACGCCGAAGTCACGGTCGACGTGATCCGCCCCTTTGTCGGCGGGACCATTGCCGATGGCGATCTCGCGCGCATGGTCCGCGAAGCCTATGGCGGGTTCCGTCATCCGGCGACCACGCCGCTCGTTCAACTCGATTCCAGCCTGTTCGTGCTCGAGCTCTTTCACGGCCCGACCCTCGCCTTCAAGGATCTGGCGATGCAACTCGTCGCGCGCCTCATGGATCACGCGCTGCATCAGCGCGGTGAGCGCACGACCATAGTCGTGGCCACGTCCGGCGACACGGGTGGCGCTGCGGTGGAGGCGTTCAAGGGGAGCGGGCAGGTCGACGTGGTGGTGCTGTTCCCGCGCGGACGCATCTCCGATGTGCAGCAGCGCATGATGACCACCGTTCCGGATAGTAACGTGCACGCAGTCGCGATCGAAGGCACCTTCGACGACTGCCAGGCGTTGGTGAAGGCCATGTTCAATCATCACGCCTTCCGCGACCGCGTGCGCCTGTCGGGCGTCAACTCGATCAACTGGGCGCGCATCATGGCGCAGGCCGTCTACTATTTCACGGCCGCGGTGGCGCTCGGGGCGCCGCATCGGAAAATCGCCTTCACGGTGCCGACCGGGAACTTCGGCGACGTCTATGCCGGCTATGTGGCCGCACGCATGGGGCTGCCGGTCGACCGCCTGGTGGTGGCGACGAACACCAACGACATTCTTGCGCGGACCTTTGCCACCGGCACTTACGAAATCCGCGACGTTGTTGCGACCATGTCGCCGTCGATGGACATTCAGGTTTCGTCAAACTTCGAGCGTCTGCTGTTCGATGCGACCGGCCGCGACGCAGCTTCGGTGCGCACGCTGATGGGCTCGCTCGCGCAATCGCGCCGGTTTGTGGTGTCGGCGCAGGCACTCAAGGAATTGCGCACGCTGTTCAGCGCCAATCGCGCCGACGAACAGGAGTGTGCCGCTGAAATTCGCGCCTGGATGAAAGAGGCCGATTATTGCGTCGATCCGCATACGGCGATCGCCCTGGCGGTTGCCGAAAAGGAGACCCGCGATGCGTCCGTCCCGATGGTGGTGTTGTCGACCGCGCACCCGGCGAAATTTCCGGCTGCAGTGAAAGCCGCTTGCGGCGTCGAGCCGCCGCTGCCCGACTGGCTGGCCGATCTGCCGAAGCGGAAGGAGCGGGTCACGGTGTTGCCGGCCGATCAGGTAGCAGTTGAACGGTTTGTGGCGTCGGCCTCGCGTGCCGCGCGTGAAGGAGCAGCGGCATGACTGTGCAAGTGACTCGTCTTCCGTCCGGCCTGTCGGTGGTTACTGACCGGATGGCGCACCTCGAAACCGCGTCGCTCGGCATATGGATCGCCTCCGGCAGCCGCAACGAGAAGCCCGACGAGCACGGAATTTCACACCTGCTCGAGCATATGGCCTTCAAAGGTACGAAGCGGCGTACCGCGCGCCAGATTGCCGAAGCAATCGAGGCCGTCGGCGGTGATCTCAACGCCGCAACGAGCGTCGAATCAACCGGCTACTTCGCGCGTGTGCTCAAGGCGGACGTGCCGCTCGCGATCGACGTGCTGTCTGACATTCTCTCGGACCCGACATTCGATGCGGAAGAGCTCAAGCGCGAGCAAAACGTCATCGTGCAGGAGATCGGCGCGACCGAAGATGCGCCCGACGATCTGGTGTTCGACCGGCTCCAGGAAACGGCGTTTCCGTCGCAGTCGGTCGGCCGCTCCATTCTTGGCACTCCCGATACGGTGCGCTCATTCAATCCGATGCGTTTGCGCGCCTACCTGTCGCGGAACTACAAGGCTCCGGGCATGGTCGTCGCTGCGGCCGGCGCTGTCGACCACGCCGCCATCGTTGCCGACGTCGAAAAGCGGTTTGCGGGCTTCACTGGACCCGCGGCGCCGACGCCAGAACAGGCGAACTTCCGCGGCGGCACGCGCGTGGAGGCACGCGATCTCGAGCAGGTCCATATCGCCATGGCGCTGGAAGGGCTGCCGGTGCGCGACGACCAGCTTTACAGTCTGCAGGTGTTCACCAGCGTGCTGGGTGGCGGGATGTCGTCGCGCCTGTTCCAGGAAGTGCGCGAAATCAGGGGTCTTTGTTATTCGATCCATGCTTTTCACATGCCTTACGTGGACACCGGCCTGTTCGCGCTTTATGCCGGCACCGACGAAGCCGATGCGCCAGAACTGATGCGCGTGGTGATCGATCAGATCGGCAATGCGACCGAGACCCTCAACGACACCGAGATCAATCGTGCCAAGGCGCAGATGAAAGCAGGGCTGCTGATGGCGCTGGAAAGCTCCGAGGCGCGTGTCGGGCAACTGGCGCGGCAGATGCTTGCCTATGGCAGGCCGATTCCGCTCGACGAGATCGTGGCGAAGGTCGACGCTGTCACGATCGCAAGCGCGCGCGCCGCCGGTGCTGCGTTGATCAGCCGCGCAAAGCCTGCGATCGCGGCGCTCGGACCCGGCAACGGTCTTGCCAGCACTGCCGCGATCGCTGAAAGTCTGTTTCGCCGCGCAGCCTGAACCGCGCGATCGGCCTTACGTCCATGGCACTCTTCCGAACCGTCAGCTTCAACGAGATCATCCCGGGCATCACAGGCGCCGGCGTGACTTTACGGGCGCCGCACAGCGGCGACTTTGCCGAATGGGCTGCTTTGCGCGCAGCCAGCCGCAATTTCCTCGTGCCGTGGGAGCCGACCTGGCCGTCAGACGATCTTTCGCGCGGCGCCTTTCGGCGGCGGCTCAAGCGCTATGCCGAGGATCAGCGCAGCGACCTTGCTTATGCCTTTCTGATCTTCCGAAGTGAAGATAACGCGATGGTGGGAGGCCTGACGCTCGCCAATATTCGCCGCGGCGTCGCACAGGCAGGCAGCATCGGCTACTGGGTCGGCGAGCGCTTCGCGCGCAAAGGCTACATGACCGCCGCGGTGCGCGCGCTGATCCCGTACAGCTTCTCCACGTTGCGGCTGCACAGGCTGGAGGCCGCCTGCATCCCGAACAACACGGCATCGGTTCGCCTGCTTGAGAAAACCGGATTCAAGCGCGAAGGCTATGCGCGCGGCTATCTTTGCATCAACGGGGTCTGGCAGGATCACCTGTTGTATGCGCGGCTTAAGGACGACACCGACTGAGCCGGTGCCTTGGGATTGCCGATCTTCACTTGCTATAACGAGACGGGGGAACTGCTTCATATGTGGAACGAGGGATCGTGGTGAAGGGAATCAGACGGGCAGCAACTGTTCCGACGGGGGCGACGGCGTTTATATGCTTGGCGCTGGGTCTGGCGGGCTGCAGCTCGACCAGCGTGTTCAGCACCTCTGCCCTGGATCTGTTCAGCACCTCATCCAAGGCGACGTCCGGCGATGCCGGTGCCGCCGCCGATCGCGAACGCCGATGTTGAATGCCCCGGCATCGAAGTAAGGACCGGCGCCGCGACAATGATGATCGGCAGCAAGCCGGGTGAGGGCGAGCCGTCTGCGCTTGACCTGCGTTATCAGGTCACGATCATCCGCACGGCACGCGAATGCCGGGTCACTGCCGGCGTCATGACCATGAAGGTCGGCATCGAGGGACGCGTCATCACCGGTCCGGCGGGTGGACCTGGCACGGTCGACGTGCCGCTTCGGCTTGCCGTCGTGCAGGAAGGTGTCAATCCCAAGACTATCTTGTCGAAGTTTGCGCGCGAGCAGGTGACGATTGCGAACGCGGTCGATCGCGTGACCTTTACGCACATCGACCCGGAGATTTCATTTCCGATGCCGCAGCCCGCCGCGCTTATCGACTCCTATGTCGTGTATGTCGGATTTGATCCTCTGGGGGCGCCGCAGGAAAAGAAAAAACCGGCGGCGAAACCGAAGCCTCGCGTTGCCCCGAAGCCGCGTCAAAGCTGAACCAGGCGCTACCAGCCGCGCAGGTCGATGATGGCGCGCTTGAGCGCTCGCAGGTCCGTAATCACGTCGCAGGCGCCGGCGGCGCGCAGCTGATCGGCGGTGCCGCTGCCGGCGTGGCTTGCGCCGGCGAAACCGATCACCGTCATTCCGGCGGCCACACCGGCGGTCACGCCGACTGGTGAATCTTCCACGACGATGCAGGCCCCGGGCTCGACGCCCATTTTGCCGGCGGCGTGCAGCAAAAGGTCCGGCGCCGGTTTGCCGTTGCGGACGTCGCTTGCCGAAAACAGGTTTGGCTCGAAAAAGCGGATCAGCCCGGTGCTTTCGAGGCTGACGCGAATTCGCTCAAGCGACGATGACGATGCGACGCATTTCGGCCCGCGCAGCCACGACAACGCATAGGCGGCATGATGTGTCGGGCGCAGCTCGCTGCGGAAACGGCGCAGGATCGAGTCGGCTACGCTCGCAGCGAAACCGGCCGGTAACTTACGCCCCGTCGCAAACTCCACATCGGCAAACATGTCCGCGGGGCGGCGTCCGGTGAAATAGCGCGCGATCATGTCCGGCGTCAGCGGAAAGCCGGCGCGCATGAACTCCTGTGACACGATTGCGGTCGCCAACGGCTCGCTATCAACCAGCACGCCGTTGCAATCGAAGATGACCACTGGGTCCCCCGATGCCTCGGCCGGAAAAAATTCGGCCGTCTAACGCACTGTCCAGACGAATCAGTTGGCGAGAATAGGGACGGAACTTCCGCGCGCAATTGGCGTCGGCGCTGAACCGGCAGTTGTGCACATCCTAAGACTGGATAGCGGGGATAACTCTACCGGAGGCCGCATAAGGCGATTGCAAATGCCTGCCGGCCGGCGAGTGCGGCTAGTTCAGCTTCTTGCGGACGTCGTCGATGCCTTTGGCGATCAGATCGCCCGCGAGCTTGCCCTTCGTCTCGGCGCTGAGGATCTTCTCGGCGGCGGCGATGGCGGCTTCGGCGGCCGCGCTGCGGACATCGGCGGCCGCCTGCGCTTCGGCCTGCGCGATCTTGGTTTCGGCCATCTTGGTGCGCCGGGCGACAAAGTCCTCGATCCGGGTCTTGGCCTCGACGGCCATACGCTCGGCTTCGGCTTTCGCGCCGGAGATGATGTCCTGCGCCTCGCCTTCGGCGGCCTGGCGCTTGCGCTGATATTCGGCCAGCAACTCCGCCGCCTCGTCCTTGAGCTTGCGCGCCTCGTCGAGCTCGGCCTTGATGCGCGCCAGCGCGGTCATCGAGCGACTTTGTGATCATCCGGTGCACGCCGAGATAGCCCAGCATGCCGACGAACAAGACGAAGGCAAGGGCAACCCAGGTTTCCGCCTCCATCAGCATGGCTACGAGCCTTTCAGCGCGTCGGCGACCGCGGCCGCGACCGTCTTTTCGTTGGGCGCCTCGCCGATCAGGCGCTCGACAATCGCGCGCGTCGCGTCCTCGGCGATGCCGCGCACATTGCCCATGGCGGCCTGCTTGGTGGCGGCGATGGTTTTTTCGGCCTCAGCCAGCTTGGCATTGAGCTCGTTCTCGAGCGTCTTGCGGCGCGCCTCCGCTTCCGCGGCCTGCCGTTCGCGCGTCTCGGTCGCGATCGCCTGCGCACGGTCGCGCGCATCGGCCAGCGCCTTTTCGTAGGCCGCGACGGCGGCATCCGACTCGCCCTTCAGACGCGACGCATCGGCGAGATCGTCTTCGATGTGCTTCTGCCGGCTCTCGATGATCGGCGCCAACGCGCGGCAGCGCCAGCTTGGCCATGAGCACGTAGAGCAGGACGAAAGCGATCGCCAGCCAGACGAGCTGCGAAGCAAAGGTCTGCGACTGGAACGGCGGAAATCCGCCGTGCCCGCCCTTTGCAGGCTGTTCGGTGCTCGTGGTGTGGGTCGGCTCGGCCATCGTCAGCCCGGTTCTGGCGACGTCTCTTAGAGCGCGAACAGCAGCAGGAGCGCGATCAGCAGCGAGAAGATGCCGAGCGCTTCGGTGATGGCGAAGCCGAAGATCAGGTTGCCGAACTGGCCTTGCGCGGCCGACGGATTGCGCAGCGCGGCGGCGAGGTAGTTGCCGAAAATGATGCCGACGCCGACGCCGGCGCCGCCCATGCCGATGCAGGCAATGCCCGCGCCGATGTATTTTGCTGCCACTGGATCCATAACAAACTCCTTTTAGTTTGTCCGGTCGGGCCTTAGTGGCCCGGGTGAATCGCATCGTTGAGGTAGATGCAAGTGAGGATGGCGAAGACGTAGGCCTGCAGGAAGGCGACCAGCGTCTCCAGCGCCGTAAGAGCGACGATCATTGCGAAGGGCAGTATGCCGCCGACCCAGCCGATCGCGCCGAGGCCTCCGCCCATCAGGATAATGAAGCTGGCGAAGACTTTCAGCGTGATGTGGCCGGCCAGCATGTTGGCGAACAGACGCACGCTGTGCGAGATCGGCCGCGACAGGAATGACAGGATCTCGATCGCGACGATCAGCGGCAAAATGTAGATCGGCACGCCCTTCGGCACGAACAGGTTGAAGAAGTGCAGGCCGTGCCGCCACAGGCCGTAGATCAGCACGGTCAGGAATACCGTGATGGCCAGCGCGGCGGTGACGATGATGTGGCTGGTGACGGTGAAGGCGTACGGGATCAGCCCGATCATGTTCAGCGTCAGCACGAACATGAAAATCGTGAACACGAAGGGGAAGAACCTCATGCCTTCCGCGCCGGCGGTCGAGCGGACGGTGGTGGCGACGAATTCGTAGGAAAGTTCTGCCGCCGATTGCAGGCGGGACGGCACCAGGCCGCGCCTGGCCGTTGCAACGACCAGGAACGCGGTGAGTCCCGACGACCGCCAGCAGCATGAAGGCCGCAGAATTTGTGAAGGCGATCTCGGAATTGCCGATCTTGGCGACCGGAAAGAGATCGATAATCTGGAATTGGTGGATTGGATCGGCGGCCATGAGCATCTAGTCGTCGTTCAGTTGCCTGTCGCGAACGACGCCCGCCGCCCGCATCACGTTGAGAACGCCGGCCGCGAAGCCGAGCAGAAGAAACACGATGAGCCCCCACGGCGAAATGCCCAGCCAGCGGTCGAGCAGCCAGCCAATCACCGCGCCCACCAGCACGCCTGCCACCAACTCGGTCGAAAGCCGGAACCCGCGGGCGAACGCCGAAGCATCGGCGGTCTGACGAGGACCGGAACCGTTTTCGGATGGTCGGTTCGCTGTTGCGAGCCGGTTGCCGAGACGCTTGAGCCTCGCGGAGAGAGCGGCCTCGTCGTCCGGCGGTTCGTTGCGATCACCTTTGCCGCGCGGGCCGTCAGCCATGCTTTCGACTCGCGTGGATTTCAGGTTTCGCGTGTTCCGCCGCCCTAAAAGCCGCGCGGACCATACTTATGGCATTTATGCGAGTCAAGGAAACGGGACCGCGACATAAGTGTTTGATAACAGGGAGCAAACATCTGATTTTGCTTCTGCGGAACCGACCGTGTCGCGGCGCTGCCGGGCGGCATTCCGGGGACAACTGGCGTTTGGGTTTGGCGTGCATGGCGCCGATGCTACGCTCGTAAATTCCCAGCGTCGAACCGAAGGAAGAAAACATGCGCGCCTCGATGCTCGCTCTTGCCGGGATTCTCGTTTGCGCCGCGTCGGCCGCATCCGCGCAGGCCGTGATCGATGTCGAAGGCCAACGCGCCGCCCAGCCGCCGGTGCAGGATCAGCCGGCGGCGCAACCGCAGCCCCAGCTCGCGCCCCAAGTCGCACCGCAGCCGACGCCGAAGGTCGAGAGTCCGGCCCAGCCGAAAGTGACAGCACCGCTGCCGCCGGCTGACGGCGGCCGGTTCACGTTCAACCGCATCGACAACGGATTCCTGCGGCTCGACACCCAAAGCGGGCAGGTCGCCTATTGTCGCCAGCAGGCAGCCAGCTGGGCGTGCCAGGCCGTGCCGGAAAACCGGTCCGGCTGGAAGCCGATGTCGCGCGCCTGCAAACGGACATAACGGCCCTGAAGACCCTGCAATCGATATGACGGCCTGAAGACGCTGAAATCGGACATCGCGCGCCTGCAGGACGAAATCGCCGCGCTCAGGCAGGAGGTCGCGGCGCTGAAAGAGCCGCCGCCGCCGCGGCCGCCGGCAGATCTGACGCCGCCGGGCAAGAGCGGCGACGTCGACCATCAAGTTGCCCACGCAGAGGACATCGCGCGCGCCCGCGCCTTCATCGAGAAGACCTGGCACCGGCTGGTCGAGATGATCACGCAGTGTGCAAAAGGACATGATGCAGAAGGAGCTGAGCGCTCTGCAACGCGAGTCCATGCCGCGCCGCATGTCCACCATCGTCGAAGCTCGCGCCGCAGCTGATCGCCAGCGCGACCTTGCACGTCGACACGCCGGGCGCGGGGTTCACCGACATCACCGCGAACGCGGCGAGCTTCGTCGCGCAGGCCGGCGCCGGCGAAGGCGTGCTGCTGGTCTATCTGCGCCACACCTCGGCTTCGCTGACGATCCAGGAGAACGCCGATCCCGACGTGCAGACGGATCTTGTCGGCGCGCTCGACCGGCTGGCGCCGGAGGACGCGCCCTGGATCCACGATGTCGAAGGGCCCGACGACATGCCGGCGCATGTCAAGGCGATGCTCAACGGCGTTTCGCTGCATGTGCCGGTGGTCGGCGGCAAGCTCGCGCTCGGCACCTGGCAGGGCATCTATCTTGTCGAGCATCGGCGCAGGCCGCACAGCCGCGAAGTAATTTTCCAGTTCATCGGCAGCCGGCGGTGAGGCCGAAAAGCGGCGACATCAAACACCGCCAACGAACAGCAGCGCCGACTGCCCACATCGCGATCGCGATCGCCGCAGTCCACAGCGCGAAGGTAAGATAGGTATCGCGCATAACCGTGGCGCTCGCCCATTGTGCATGCTCTTCCGGCGGGCGGATGATCCTTCGGCAGGTAGAGCCACATCTCGGTCCTGCGGTAATTTTTGGTGAGCGCTTCGCGCGCTTTGTAGACAAGGATCAATGCCATCAGCGTGGTCAGTGTGCCGCCGGCCTGGAACGCCAGCCGCGGCTCGAACGACATTCCGACCATGACGCAGAAAATAGTGAGCGAGCCGAACAGGCACGCCCGCTGCACGATCTCGAATGCAATTCGGCGCATCTCTTCCATGCCGCCCCCGGAGCTGCTTCGCCCTCGAACCAAAAACTGGCTAATTCTAGCGCAACTTCGTTGCACCGGCACTCACGAAACGGTGTCAAAGCCCCGCGGGTGCCGTGCTCGCAGAAAGCACCAAGGCTGAACAATAGAGAATACCGGCGACTCCGGAGGCGGCTTTAGCGAAGCGCAGCAGCAGCTCTTCCAGCTGCGCCCGCGCCAACCTGCGCCCCTGTGCGCCGGCCGGACGCTCGTCGGGTCGCAGCGCGCGCCAGACCTCGCTGCGCAGCAGACGCTCCTCGGTGAGGAAATAACTTCGGACTAACAACCCGATCGAAAAGATCAGCGCTACGGTCGCGCCGATTTTGAAGGCCAGCGGAGGCTCAAAACTATATCCGACCATGAGTGTACCGGCTGCCAGCGCCACAAAGCTGGTATCGCGAACCATGGTGAAAAACGCAAAGCGCGCGAACGGGTTCATGGTCGTCTCCTTTCGGACCATCCATCCCCCCGATAAAAAGCAAATGCTGTGCCAGACACGCCGGCATGCCATCCCCGGTGCCGCTAACGCTGTTACCAGCTGCGAAGTTCCGGCTCAAAGCCGGAGTGTCATAGTCCAAACTGGAGAAAATTTCCGATCGCCGGCAGCGTCAGGATTGCCAGTGCCCGCAAGCCAGATCCACAGCGAAGCTATGGTCGAATCATCCTTGGCGCCGATCAGACGCTCATAAATGGCGGCCGGAATACCGGCCAGGATAATCGTGGCGGTCGAGACCATCAGCGAGGAAAACATCAACGTGAGCGATGTACTGCCGAACAGGAGCGAAGGCGCCAGCACCTGCATGTGGATCAAGGCGAACAGCAGCGCGGTCTGATTGAAAATGCCATTGATCATCCCGAAGAAGGCGATGGCGATATAGTAGGCGTTGCGATTCATGACGCGCTTCAACCGGTTCGGGGAACGGCGCCCAGCAGCAGGAATACGTACAGCAGACCTACTCGAAGCCAGAAAAACCAGACGACGCCGAACAGCCAGATTACGACCGGCGCAGCGGCTTTCGGCGTGACCAGTGCAATCGCGGCAACCACCGGATCGGTCAGGCGGCAGAAAAATCGCCAAATGTAATTTGGCGAATTTGCATCCACGAACAGCCCGAGCAAAACTCGCGCGAGCAAAGTGTACATCACCACCGCCAAAACGAAGTTCGGCAAGTGAAAGTACCAGTAGGTGATGAGCGATCGGCTATCCACGGGCGGATTGGGCTCCAGCAACCGGTGGCATGCTAGCGAATCGTACGCCGCCCTCCCATAAAAAAGCGGGACCCGAAGGTCCCGCTCTCTTGGTTTGTTGCAGCTTCGCGGTCGTCAGGAGGCCTTTTCCTCGAGCACCGTTCTGCCACGCGGCTTGCGGATCTCGTCCACATAAGCCTGCATTTCCTTCGACGGCTCCTTGCCCATCATGCTGACCACGTAGATCACCAGGAAGCCGAACGGCATCCCCAGCAAGCCGCAGGCGATGTTGTTGAGGTTGAACCAGCCAACCTTGTTCGCCAGCGGGTGGGCAAGCGTCGGGAAGCTCTCCATGGCATTTGGCAGTGCCATGGTCTTGGCGATGTCGACCAAAGGTGCGCCGGTGGCCGGGTTCAGCAGCGAGGTCATACCTGCATACTTCACGCCGAAGCCGGGGAAGTACCTGGTGACGACGAGGTAGAACAGGCAGAGGCCGAAGCCTGCGATCATGCCGCAGATAGCGCCCGTCGCCGTGGTCCGCTTCCACCAGACGCCCATGATGAGCGCCGGGAAGTTGCCGGCCATGGCGAGCGAGAACGCCCAGCCGACCATGGCCAGGATATCTGCCGGTTTGGTTGCGGCGGTCGCAGCCGCTGCCACCGCGACGAAGAACAAGAGCACCCGCGCCACGGTGAGCCGACGGATGGTCGGCGCATTCGGGTCGAGCATCTTGTAGTAGACGTCGTGTGACAAGCGCGTTGGCGATGGCGAGCAGCAGGCCGTCGGCGGTTGAAAGCGCCGCCGCGAGGCCGCCGGCAGCGACCAGACCCGAGATCACGTAAGGAAGGCCCGCGACCTCCGGGGTGGAGAGCACGATCACATCCGTATTGATCACGAAGTCCTGCAGCCGCACCACGCCGGGATGACCGGCGATCGCTTTACAGGCCGCGACGATGGCGTCGATGCTGGCGGCGTTCTTGCCGCAGATCTGGATCAGACCGAGTTCGCCCCAGGTGGAACATCCAGGGGCGGACCGCGGTGAGATCCCTGCCGATGATGTTGGTGTAGACCTCCAGCTTCGAGAACGCCGCATAGGCCGGCGCCGAGAAGTACAGCAGGAAGATGAAGAACAGCGACCAGCCCACCGACTGCCGCGCCTCACGCACCGACGGGGTGGTGAAGTAGCGCATCAGGATGTGCGGCAACGACGCCGTGCCGACCATCATGCAGAAGATGATCGCGAAGAAGTTCAGCGGGCTGTAGTTGATGAACGGCTGGATGTGCGGCTTGAGCGCCGCCGCCGTCGTCAAACCGGTCGCCAGCATCTGCTGTTCGCGCGCCGTGATTTCCGCAATCGCGGTTCCGTAGGTCAGTTCCGGGATCGGAATGCCGTAGTGCTTGGTGGACAGGATCACGATCGGCGTGAGGTAGGCGACGATCAGCACGATGTACTGGGCGATCTGCGTCCAGGTCACCGCCCGCATGCCGCCCAGCATCGCGCAGAGCAGGATGCCGACCAGGCCAGCGAACACCGCGATCTCGAACTGCATGCCGAGGAAGCGCGAGGCGATGAGACCGGTGCCGTAGATCTGCGCCGTCACGTAGGTGAAGGAGCAGCACACCAGCACGATCACCGCGATGCCGCGGGCGAAGTTGCCGCCGAAACGGAACGCCATGAAGTCGGGAACGGTATAGGCGCCGAACTTGCGCAGATACGGTCCGATCAGGATCGACACCAGCACGAAGCCGCCGGTCCATCCCAGCACCCAGGCCAGCCCGTCGTAGCCGAGCAGGAACAGCGTGCCGGCCATGCCGACGAAGGAGGCCGCCGACATCCAGTCGGCGCCGGTCGCCATGCCGTTGTAGAAAGCGGGCACGCGCCGGCCGGCGACATAATATTCGGACAGCTGCGCGGTTCGCGTCATCACGCCGATGACGGCATAGACCGCCAGCGTGAAGAACACGAACAGATAGCCGAGAATCTTGTTCGGGACGCCGACCTGCTCGAGAATTGCGAGCAGAATGATGAAGCCGATGAAGCCACCGGTATAGGTGCCGTACATCCGTCCCAGCTGTTTGATGAAATCCGAACTGCCTGCGGTTTGAGTTGCCATGGCTTTTCCCTCCCTCAATCGTCTTCGGCCATGCCGAACTCGCGGTCGATCTTGTCCTGCTGCTTCGCGAATAGGAACAGCATCACGACGAACACGATCAGCGAGCCCTGTGCGGCCATGTAGAAGCCGAGCGGGAAGCCCAAGATTGGAATTTTGATTGCGTTGAGTTGGTTGACGAACATGTGGATGACGTAACCGAAGAAGAACCACACGCCGAGATGCGTGAGCATCAGTCTGGTCGTCTTCCTCCAGTGTTCGTCGGTGTTGGCTTGACTGGATTGAGCCATGAGTTGCCTTCCTCCCTGAAAAGTCGCCGTGCCCCGCGCGGCTCGGAAGTGATCAGTGAGGGGGAAGCCGATGTTGGAAGATAGCGACGTCCCCCCGAACTGCCGCGGTCGCGTCCGGTCTTGCTTCTGGCCGGATCGCGCCAAGGACGTCAGCCTAGCATCGAGGTTCCGTCGGCGCTTATACGACTTTTGGCTAAGTGATGTCGCAAAGGCAGCTGATTTTCAATACTAATTTAGTTCCGATCAACAGCTATTTTCCCGGCATTCATGCTGCATCGCATTGTTCGGGTGGACGCGGATAATCGCGAATGGGTAAGCGTTCGTGTGGGGTGATATTATATGAGATACGGTGCGGCGCAGGCCGACCCGTGAGCCTAAGGATTGCTCCGATTGAATGAAATTATGCAGTACCGGCTTGTGATCGCCGACGACCACCCGCTATTCCGCGGCGCACTGCGCGAAGCGGCGGCTGGCTTGCTGGAGCGGGTGGATATCGCCGAAGCGGGGACCTTCGACGAAGTCGTCGAACTGCTGGAACGCAGCGGCGACGTCGACCTCGTGCTGCTGGACTTGGCGATGCCGGGTGCGCGCGGTTTTTCCGGGCTGATGTATATGCGCGCGCAATATCCGAGCGTACCGGTGATTGTGGTCTCGGCCAATGACGACCCAGCAACGATTCGGCGCTGCATGGAGTTCGGCGCTTCCGGATTCATACCCAAGACGCTCGGCGCCGATGCCATGCGCGCGGCGATCTCGCGCATTCTAGGCGGCGGCGTGTGGACGCCGCCCGATATCGACCTTTCGACCGGCTCAGACACCGAAGCTGCTGAATTGATGACGCGAATGGCGACATTGACGCCGCAGCAGGTGCGCGTGCTGATGATGTTGTCGGAAGGACTCCTCAACAAGCAGATTGCTTATCAGCTTGGCGTGTCGGAGGCGACGGTGAAGGCCCACGTCTCGGCAATCCTCCAAAAGCTCGGCGTCGAAAGCCGGACCCAGGCTGTGATTGCGGCGGCCAAGATCGAAGCCGGCCAGTGGCCGCAAAGCGTCGCCGCGAAGGTTGATCATTTCTACTCCGCCGCTGCGACGCGCAGCACGCGCCATTGCGCCAGCAGCGCGCGCAGCGCCGCCGGCTTGAGCGGCTTGTGCAATACCTGAACGCCTTCGCTGCGAGCCAGCTCACGAACATCCGGCGAGCGGTCTGCCGTGATGAGGATGGCAGGCAAGTCGCCGAGCCGGCGGCGCAACGCAATGATCGCTTCGATGCCGTTGCCTTGGTCCAGGTGATAGTCGACCAGCAGGCCGTTCGGAACGATCGACTTGTCGGATACAGCGTCCAGCGCGAGGGCAAGACCCGGCGCCTTGATCACCTCACAGCCCCAGCCGCGAAGCAGCGTTTCCATTCCGTCGAGCACCGAGGGCTCGTTGTCGATGCAGAGCGCGGTAATGCCGGCGAGTTGGCCGGAATCGACCCGGGCGCTTTCGCGGGCCGGCAATTCCATCGGGGCGTCGGTCGAGCGGGGAACGGTAATAGCAAAATGCGAGCCGCGGCCGCTTTCGGATTCGAGCTCGATCCTGGACCCGAGCACGCGCGCAACGCGTTCCACGATCGACAGCCCTAATCCGAGCCCGCGGGCGATCTTGGCGCCCTGATCGAGGCGGTGAAACTCGACAAAGATGTCGCGCCATTTTGATTGCGGAATGCCGACGCCGGTATCGTAAACGTCGATGCGGACGACGTCGTTTTGGCGCCGGCAGCCGACCAGCACCCTACCTGCGGGCGTGTATTTAATGGCGTTCGATACGAGGTTTTGCAGCAGCCGGCGCAGCAGGCGGCGGTCGGATCGCACCACAAGAGAGCAGGGTACGAACGTGAGATCGAGCCCCTTTGTCGCGGCAAGGGGGGCAAATTCGAGCTCGATCTGGCGCATCAGCTCGTCGATACGGAAGCTTGCGAATTCCGGGCGCAGCGCGCCGGTGTCGAGGCGCGACATGTCGAGGAGCGCGCCGAAGATTTCCTCCACGGCCTCGAGCGATGCATCGATATTGTCGATCAGCCGGCGGTCTTCGCGGCCGCCGCGCTCGATCAGGCTCGTGACGTAGAGGCGTGCGGCGTTGAGCGGCTGCAGGATGTCGTGGCTGGCTGCCGCCAGAAACTTGGTCTTGGAAATATTGGCGGCGTCGGCTTCGCCTTTTGCGCGCGCCAGCGCGGCATTGAGACGGGTCAACTCCTCGGTGCGCTCGCGCACGCGGCGCTCGAGCGTTTCGTTCGATCGCTCCAGGGCTTCGGCGGCTTCGACGCTTGCGGTGATGTCCGTGAAGGTGGTGACGACGCCGCCGTCCGGCATGCGGTTTGCGCGCACCTCTATGACCATGCCTTCGGCGAAGCGCTCGAGGAATGGCTCGTTGCCCGAAACGTAGCGTTCGATCTGCGCGCTCACGAACTCTTCGGTGTGGTCGTCGGCCCGCGGTCCGCGGCGGCCATTGAAGCGCAGGATGTCGGCAAGGCCGACACCGGCGCGAACCAGGCTCGGCGGCAGGTCAAGGATTTCGCCGAATTGCCGGTTCCAGCAGATCAGCTGCAGATCCTTGTCGAAGACGGCGATGCCTTGCCGCACGTGATCGAGCGCGGTCTGCAGAATTTCGCGGTTGTACTGGATCGCCGCATTGGCGTCGTCGAGCAGCTTCAACGCCGCTTTGGTGGAGACCGTGCGCTTGCGCAGCAGCAGTGAAAGCACCAGTCGCGACGAGGCGCCGCCGATCGCCGAAGCGAGGATGTGCTCGGCGTAACGGACGAGGCGGAAATCGGCATCGTCCTTGGGTTCGAGGCTGATGCGTTGTGCCCCGGCGAAGGTCTCGAAGGCAGAACGTGTCCGCTCCTCACCGAGGTAGCGCGCGATCGTCGTCGTCAGCTCCTCGACCGTCACGGAAGAGCGCCAGAGCCGGAAGCTCGGCGCAATCGGCGTCAGGTCGGAAGGAACAAATGTGTTGGCCTGCAGCCGCTCGATCGCCGACGGCTGGCGATGCAGCGAAAAGCCGATATAGCCGAGGACATTGAACAGGAGGCTCCAGATCACGCCGTGAACCAGCGGTGGCACGTCGAGGCCGAAGAGATGCTGCGGCCGCAACATGCTCAGGCCCCACGGCCCTTCGGTCAGAATGCGTTCACCGATCGACCCGATGTCGGAGAGCGTCGGCAGCAGCAGCGTATAGGCCCAGACCAGAAAACCGGCCGTCATTCCGGCGATCGCGCCCGCGGCGGTCGCGCGCCGCCACAGCAGTCCGCCGAAAAAGGCAGGCGCGAGCTGCGCAATGGCGGCGAAAGAGAGCAGGCCGATGGAGGCGAGCTGTGCCTCGCCGGCCGACCGGTAATACACGTAGGCCAGCAGCAAGATGGAGAAGATCGCGATCCGTCGCACCGTCAGCAGCAGCGAGCCGATGTTTTCCCGCCCGCTGAGCAGCCGTTCGCGGCGCTGCAGGACGAACGGAATGACCAGGTCGTTCGAGACCATGATCGAAAGCGCAACCGATTTCGACGATCACCATTGCGGTTGCTGCCGAGAGGCCGCCGACGAAGGCAATGATGGTGAAAAGATTTGAGCCGCTTTGCAGGGGCAGCGCGAGCACGAACATGTCGCTGTCGACCTTGCCCGCCGGGAATGTCAGCAACCCTGCAAGCGCGATCGGCACGACGAAAAGATTGATCAGCACCAGATAGACCGGATAGAGCCAGACCGCGCGCTTGATCTCATCTTCGTTGTTGTTCTCGACCACGGCCACGTGGAACTGCCGCGGCAGCATGATGAAAGCCACGAACGACAGCAGCGTCATCGCAATCAGCGTGTCGATGCGCGGCTCCCGGCTGAAGATGGTGGCTGTCGACGGACGCTGCATCGCTTCGCTGACGAGCGCGAGCGGGCCGTCGAACATCCAGAACGTCACGAAGATGCCGACCGCAAGGAACGCCACGAGCTTCACGATCGATTCCGCGGCGACCGCAAGCATCAGGCCGTCCTGATGCTCGGTGGCATCGATGTGGCGGGTGCCGAAAAGAACGGCGAATGTGGCCATCGACAGCGCGACAAAGAGCGCAATGTCGCCGAACAAGGGACGGCTGGCGTCATGGCCGGCAGCGACATGGGCAAGGATCGTTTCGAGCGAGGATGAAACCGCCTTGAGCTGCAGAGCGATGTACGGAATGGTGCCGACGATCGCGATCAGCGCGACGGTCGCGGCAACGGCCTGGCCCTTTCCGTAGCGGGCGGCGATGAAGTCGGCGATCGAGGTGATGTTGTGCGCCTTCGCGAGGCGCACGATCCGGATCAGCAAGGGACTGAACAGCCCGATCATGAGCGCCGGGCCGACATAGATGGTGAGGAAGTCGAAGCCGGTGCGTGAGGCGAAACCGACCGATCCGAAGAACGTCCACGACGTGCAATAGATCGCCAGCGACAGCGGGTAGATAAGCGCCCCGGTGCGGCCGTTGCGGCCGAGGCCGCGCGTGCGGTCGCCGTAGCTCGCAATCAGGAACAGCAACCCGATATACGCAAGCGCAACCGCAATGACGACCCAACCTTGCAGCATGCATACTCCAGATCGGGGCTAAAACCCCGGCAAGGGAAGGATTTACCCAGATAGGTCATCATACCATGCCTGCGAGGTCTATTCTGGCCGTGCTATGCCGGCACGCGGAAAAGTCGCCTACGCCGGTTAATCGGCTGAACCAAGTTGGAATCGGCGGTAAAAGGGCAATAATCCGCTCTTGAGTGCGAACGGCTGGAAGTGAGGCCATGGGTTTTTTCGACTTGTTCCGCCGAGCCGAACCGATCGCGGATCGTAAAGCATTTATGGATTTTCTCGATACCCAGGCGGCTTTCCTGGCGCAAAAGGGAATGTTCGAATATTCCCGCGCGCGCGCCGGGCCTTACGGGAATGTTCTGTTTAGTGACGCGGTGTTCCTCGAAGAACTTGAGAAGTCCCGTTGGGTAGCGTTTCCAGTCATGCTGGCCATGATCAGCGAGGCGCTGGAAGGCGCGTTGCGGCCGGCGGCCAGCGACCACCGGGACGAAGTCCTGCGCGGAGTAAGCGCCGCCGCGCTCGCGATTTTTGATCGCTATCCAACTCCTGCAACGCTGAATGCCGAGGTATGGATGGAAGCCCGTCGCCAATTGGAGCACGATCTTACGCTTATCGGCCTGCACGGTATCAAGCGCGTCATGGATATCCCAATCCGCTATGTTGATCGCTATGTAGCGTCGATGCCGATCCACGAAAAGCTGCGTGCGAAGGACGCGCCGACCATTCACAATTACCTGAGGACGAATTTGTGCAACGTGCACGACCTATTCGTGCAACGCGCCGATATTCCGGCGCTTGTCGAGGTTCTGACGAAGCAAGATTGATGATGTGGCGCGCCAAGCCAGGGGGCCAATGGCGAGAGTTACCAATGCAACACCGCTGATCGCTCTCGACGCCATCGTCCTCGATACCGAGACGACTGGCCTCGATCCGGCGAAGGCGAGGATCGTCGAGATCGGTGCGGTACCGCTGAGGAGAGGGCAGACTCGACGAAACTGCCGCGCTGAGGCGATTGGTCAATCCCGGCGAAGCGATCACTGCGGACGCGACGCGCATCCACGCCATTGATGACAGCATGGTGGCCTCGGCGCCAAAATTCGCCGCCGTGTGGCCGGACGTCTCCGCCGCGACCTCCGACGCAGTACTGATCGGACACACTTTCGGGTTCGATCTTGCCGTGATCAAGCGTGAATGCGAGCGCGCCGCCTTGGCCTGGGTCCCGCCGCGCACGCTTGATACCCGGCTTCTGGCGCAGGTAGCCGAACCTAATCTTGGGGGCTACACGCTGGAGCAACTGGCGAGCTGGCTTGGTGTAGACATCGAAAATCGCGCACTCCGCGCTCGCCGACGCCGTTATTACGGGCAAAATATTTCTCGCACTGCTGCCCAAGTTGCGCGAGGGCAATATACGCACGCTTGCCGAGGCCGAGCAGGCCTGCCTGACGCTTACCGGCGTGCTCGAGGATCAGCATCGCGCCGGCTGGGAACCGGCGGTCAGGTTTCCTCTTGCGCGCGGAGAACGCACGTTTGCACGCATTGATCCATATCCCTATCGGCATCGCGTCGCTGACGTGATGAGTGCACCACCGGTAACTGTCGGAGCCGACATTTCGCTGGGCGATGCCGTGCAGCACATGGCGCGCGGCAAGATTTCTTCATTGCTGGTTGTTGCCGCTGCATCTCCGATGCAACCGCGCAATATGGCCATCATAACTGAGCGTGACGTATTGCGTGCCATTAATGAGAACGGCGCACAGGCGTTATCGCAACCGGTCGCCCGATTCGCGAGCAAGCCCTTGGCGACGGTGCCGGCTGCTGCGTTTATTTATCGGGCGCTTGGCCTCATGAGCCGGCTGAGAGTACGCCATCTTGGAGTCGAGAACGAGAACGGCGAGATTTGCGGCATCATTACCTCACGCGACCTCCTGCGGCTCCGCGCGCAGGAGGCCGTCATCCTGGGTGACGAAATTGATCAAGCCGACGATGTGCCGGCTCTGGGCGCGGCCTGGGCCCGGCTTCCACAGGCGGCCGAAGGATTGCTTGCGGAAGACGTGAGCGCGCGCGACATCGCCGCGGTGATTTCGCGTGAGCTTGGCGCACTCACCGGCCGCGCCGGCGTTCTCGCGGAACGGCGGATGAAAGCCGATGGTCAGGGTGATCCGCCATGCGCCTATGCCTTGTGCGTTCTCGGTTCAGCGGGCCGCGGCGAAAGCCTGCTCGCGATGGATCAGGACAATGCCATTGTATTTGCCGAGGGCGAGCCGGAGTCCGCCGCAGATCAATGGTTTGCCCGGCTGGGCGGAATTGTCGCCGACATTTTGCACGAGGCTGGCGTGCCTTATTGCAAGGGCGGCGTCATGGCCCGCAATGCTGCGTGGCGCGGCTCGCGCGAGACATGGCGTGCGCGCGTCGCTGACTGGATCACAAGATCAGCTCCCGCGGACCTGCTTTCGGTCGATATTTTCTTCGATCTGGTGTGTGTGCACGGCGATGCGATGCTGGCCAACGACCTTTGGCGTTCCGCCTTTGATGCAGCCCAGGGCAATGTTGCGTTTGCAAAGCTTTTGGTGGAAGCGGCCGGCGAAGTTGAGCCCGGCATCACAATGTTCGGAGGTTTCCGCACCGAGAATGGCCGCATCGACCTCAAGAAAACGGGCTTGTTTGGTATTGTTACGGCTGCTCGCGTGCTCGCGATCCGTCATCATCTCCTCGAGCGCTCAACGCAAGCACGACTCTCGGCCGTCGCTTCGCTCGGCCATGGTGGTGATACCGATCTTGATGCACTCTCGCGCGCACATGAGGTCTTCATCGACCTTATTCTTGGCCAGCAAGTTGCCGATATGCATGGCGGTCTTCCCCCCAGCAACAAAGTTGCGATCAAGCCGCTCTCGCGCGAACTCCGCACGCGTTTGCGTGAATCGCTCGGCGCAGTCCGCCATCTCGATGCGCTCATGCGAGACCTCCTATTTTGAGGCAACACCAGGATTGCCGGGCACTGGGGCATACCTGATAACGCCAATCGGCATTTGACGCGTTGGCCCGCGCGCGGCATTGATCGCGTCGAATGAGCCGAGGCGCAGGTGCGTCCGGCTCCGCGAAAGCCTTGCCTTGTCTGCGCCGTCGCTCCAGCACACGCCTCACCGTCCTGCGCCGCCTGTCCGAAACGCTGGTCAACCGCCGCGATCGGCGGCTCTGCGCTCGGGCTCATCGGCGTTCCTGCCGGTTGGCTGTCAGGCTCGATCCTCGCGGTGGCCGGATCGGCGATCGCCGGCCGGCCAATGCTGATCCCGACGCTGCTGATGCGCGCGATCTTCGTGCTGATCGGCACCTCGCTTGGCGCCGTGGTGACGCCCGAGACACTGCACGGAATGGCGACCTATCCGCTCAGCATTGCCGTTCTGATTCTCGCGATGGCGGTCATCTCCGTCGGCGGCGCAGGGTATCTGCGCCTTGTGCACCGGTGGGGGACGGTCGATTCCTATCTTGCGGCCGCACCGGGCGGCATGTCGCAGGTCCTGGCGCTCGGCGCCGAGCTCGGTGGAGACCTTCGGGCGATCGCGATCGTGCAAAGCATCCGCGTTGTCGTGATTGCCGTCGGCCTTCCGGCCGGCCTGTCGCTGCTCGGGCTTGTCGGCCATGCGGCACCGAGAATGAGCGGCCCGCTCAGCCTCGATGCGCTCGACGAGCTGGCCATCCTGCTTGCGGCATCGACCGTCGTTGCGATCATCGCCTACCGAATCCGCTTTCCGGGCGGGTTGCTCTTCGGCGCCATGCTCACCTCCGCGATCCTGCACGGAAGCGGACTTATCCATGCGGTGATGCCGTGGTGGGTCGCGAACACGGCGATGGTCGCGATGGGCGCGATTACCGGCTCGCGCTTTGCCAATACGTCGCCGCGGATGCTGCTGAATTTCGTCGCCGCCGCCTTCGGATCGTTCGCGGTTGCGGTCGCGATTTCCGCGGTTTTCGCGGCGATCCTTATCAGCCTGCTGTCGTTGCGTGTCGCCGAGGTGATGATCGCCTTTGCGCCGGGATCGGTCGACGCCATGATGTTGCTGGCGCTGGCGCTCAGCCTCGATCCCGTCTACGTCGGCGCGCACCACCTGACGCGCATCTTCTTCGTGTCGCTGACCATGCCGCTGCTGGCGCGCTACAGCGCCCGCGCGCAAAAGCGACAGGCGAAAGCGCGAAACGGCCGATAAAACCGCCGCCATTCCAGGATTGATAAGCAGTTGGATTATTCCGCTGCCGCCGCCTGCTGGCCCCGGCGCAATCCGAGCCGATCCCAGACGTCGACCAGCGCTTCGGCAAGCGCATCGACCAGCACGTCGTCGTGATAAGGCGAGGGGGTGATGCGGAGACGCTCCATCCCGCGCGGCACGGTCGGATAATTGATCGGCTGGATATAGACGCCATGCTCGGCAAGCAGCAGATCGCTTGCCGCCTTGCACTTCTCGGGGTCGCCGACGAGAACCGGCACGATATGTGTCGTGCTCGGCATCACCGGCAGGCCCGCCGCATTGAGCACGGCTTTTACGCGGGCGGCGCGTTCCTGGTGGCGTTCGCGCTCCCAGCTTGACGTCTTGAGATGACGGATCGCTGCGGAGGCCGCGGCGCAGATTGCGGGCGGTAGCGCCGTGGTGAAGATGAAGCCCGGTGCATAGGAGCGCACCGCATCGACCACGTCCTCGCCGGTTGCGATGTAGCCGCCAAGGCAGCCGAACGCCTTGGCAAGCGTTCCCTCGATCACGTCGACACGTCCCATTGCGTTGTCGCGCTCGCAGATGCCGCCGCCGCGCGGTCCGTACATGCCGACCGCGTGCACTTCGTCGCAGTAAGTCATCGCGTTGTAGCGCGTCGGCGAGATCGCAGATCGCGTGCACCGGCGCGATGTCGCCGTCCATGGAATACAGGCTCTCGAACACGATGAGCTTCGGACGCGCCGGATCGGCGGCCTTGAGCAGCTCCTCGAGGTGCTGGAGATCGTTATGGCGCCAGATCTTCTTCTCGCTGCCGGACTGGCGGACGCCTTCGATCATGGAATTATGATTGAGCGCATCGGACAGGATCAGGCAGTTCGGCAAAAGCTTCGCGATCGTGGAGATGCCGGTCTCGTTCGAGACATAGCCGGACGTGAACACCAGGGCGGCCGGCTTGTTGTGCAGGTCGGCGAGCTCACGCTCGAGCTCGACCAGCGGATGGTTGGTGCCGGCGATGTTGCGCGTGCCGCCCGCGCCGGTGCCCATGCGGGTTGCGGCCTCGACCATGGCGCCGATCACCTTCGGGTGCTGGGCCATGCCGAGGTAGTCGTTCGAGCACCAGATCACGACGTCGCGCTGGCCTTGCGGGGAGTGCCAGATCGCGTGCGGAAAACGGCCTGCGACGCGCTCGAGATCGGCGAAAACCCGGTAGCGGCGCTCGTCCCGCAATTTGCCCAGGGCAGACGCGAAATAACCCTTGTAATCCATGTCTTATTACTTCCTGGCCCCCGCGCAGTCACTCTTTTAGAAGAGTTCCAGGTTATTTGTCGAGGCGAGATTCGTCGCATTCCAAAGTTGGATATCGCCCATGCAGTGCGGGTGAGGTCTACCGGAACGCTGCAATGTCGAGATGCCCTCGCAAAGCCGCGAGCAGCAGTGCGCCGACATGCAGTTGCAAAGTGAAATCCCCCGAAAGAATGAGCGAAGCGAGTTCATGCGGCGTGACGAGCTTGACCTCGATGCCTTCTTCCGCGCTCCCCGAGCGTGGACCGGTTTCCACAAAGAATGAATGGATGGTGTTCGACAAGCGCGCGGTGCACGGCGCGTAGCTGCCGAGCGCATGTACCGTACGTGCCGGATACCCCGTTTCCTCAAGCAACTCACGACGGCACGAATCCTCGGGCGGCTCGCCTTGTTCGATCGTGCCCGCCGGGCAATTCCCAGGTGAACTTCTCCACGGCGGGCCGGAATTGGCGGACGATCGGAAACTTTCCGTCCGGCGTGCGCGCGACGATCGCAACATAATCGCGTTGGGCGATGGCGTGATACAGCTCGGGAGCGCCGCCGGTATTTAACTCAACGCCGCGCTCGATGATTTCCACCCACGGTGAAACGCGCGTCGTGCGGCGGCTTACGATCCTCGGCCAGGACATTGCTGGTGCCCCCAATCAGGTCACAGGCTGGCGGCGAACGGTTTCCGCCGGCCGGCGGAGATAGCTCGTGGCAAAAGCGTAGCGATACCAGCGCAGGTAATCCGGCAGCCACTTGACCACCTGAAACCGGCTGGCTCCGTGCGCGCGCTCGAACCAGCGGGCCGGCACCTCGCCGATCCGCCAGCCGAGACGATGGCACTTCACCAGCAGCTCGATGCTGTAACAGAAGCCGCGCTCCAACTCGATTGGAATCTCGGTTGTGACGCGGCGCGAAAAAAGGCGGAAACCGTTGCTGGCGTCGTGGGTCGGCAGGCGTGCCAGATGATAAAGCGTAAAATTTGCGGCGCGGACGAGGACAGCCTTCAGCCACGGGCAGCCGACCATGCTTCCTCCGGCCATGAAGCGGCTGGCGCAAACGATATCGCAGCCCTTGGCGGCCTCAGCCACCATCGGGTCCAGTATGGCGGCGTTGTAATCATCGTCGGCCGGATATACGAGCACGAACGGCGCATCGCTCGCTGCAAATCCGGTGAGCACGGCGCCATGCGCACCGCGGCCGCGGTTGCGGACGAACTCGACCGTCATGGCGCCAAGCGCGCCGCGATTTTGCGTGATTGCCGACAGAGTGTCGTCATCCTCATGGTCGTAGCAGATCAGCACGCGATGCTGTGTTTTCACCTCGCGCGCGATTGCGCGCAGCGTCGTAACGATATTGGCGCCCTCGTTGTAGACGGGGATGACAATGTCGAGGCGAGGGCCGCGCGCTTTCGGTCACGGCTTTTCGCCACTGGTCAGCACAAAGGGACGAAACGGGCTCATAAATCCGAGATTGAATACTGCCGTGTCGATGAAATTATACACCGGCAGCAATACGCGCGCCCGTCCGGACGCAACGTAGCGATACGCCAGGCCCGCCAGATAGCTCGCTTTGGACGCGAAAGCCTTCATTGCGGAAGATGTCCGCAACGCGCCAGGCGAGGATCGGCCGCTCGTTCTCGGTGACGCCGACGGAGCTATAAAAGGGCGACGAGCGGTCGCGGTAAAGCCACATGAATGGGTTCATGCGGTTGGGATCGAAAGCGACAAACCGGCCGCCACTCCTGAGTACCCGCCGGACTTCACCGGCGAGCCTGCGCGGATCCGGAAAATGATGAACCAGGCCGCTCAGCAGAACGCCGTCAAGGCTTGCGTTTTCGAACGGCAGGTTTTCGGCGTCGCCTTCGATCAGCTCAAGGCCAGGATATTTGCGGCGGCCGAGCTCGATCAATTTGGGGCTGATATCGAGCCCGACACTCTGAAAGCCTTGCCGCCGGAGCAGTTCCGTAAACACACCGGAGCCGCAACCGAGATCGGCAATCCGGGCACCACGTGGCAGCCCGCTCAGCCGCACGAACGCCGCGATGATCCGTTCGTTCGCCTGCGGCGTGAAAACGTCATACGAGTCATGCTCGGCATGCGCATCGAAGAACGCGATTTCCTTGTTCTTGTCCTGCGCGTGATCGCTAGCGCATCGGCGAAGACCTAGAGCACGCGCGGCTCGGGCAGGGGCTTGATCAGTTTTCCGCGGAAACCTTTGGCCTTGAGCTTGCGTGCGAGCTCGTCGGCAATGTGCCAGGAAAAGATGATCGCGCAATCGGGCTGCTCCTCGAAGAGCCGTGCCTCGTCGACGACCGGAATCTGCGTGCCCGGCATGTATTTTCCGATCTTCAGGGAGCCAGTGATCTCGCAAACATAGTCGATCAGCCCTTCGTCGAGCCCAACGTAATTGACCAGCGTGCTGGCGCGCGAAGGCGCGCTGATGCCGGCGATGCGCGCACCTTTTTCTTTCAGCCCGCTCAGCATGGCGAGCAACTTGAGTTTGGAAAGAATGACATCATTTCTGAACGCGGCGAGACGCTTTGTCATTGCATGCCCGTGCGGTTCCTCGGCCAGTATATGCCGGACGCTCGCCTCAACGGGATGCGCCCCGCGGCGCGCGGCATACACGCGAATGGAGCCGCCATGGCTGGGAATGGGCTTTGCGTGAAAGACCTCGAGATCGTGCATCTCGAGCAGGTATTTGAGGCTGGAAAGCGAATAGTAGCGCAGGTGCTCGTGATAGATCGTGTCGTATTGAAGCGTGTCGAGCAAAGGGATCAGATAGTGCGATTCGGAAATGAAGACGCCATCCGGCTTGAGCAACTCGACGATGCCGTCGACGATGGCGTGCACGTCCTCCATATGCGCGAAGCAGTTGGCGGCCGTCACAACGCTGGCGGGCCCATGTTCGCGTTTCACCTGGCGTGCCGTGTCCGGTCCGAAGTAGCGCTTGATCGTCGGGATGCCGCGCTGGTTGGCAATGTCGCCGACGTCCGTCGGCTCGATCCCGAGCACGCGCTGACCGCCATTTTTGAAATTCGACAATAGCGTGCCGTCATTCGACCCGATATCGATGACGAGATCCTTGTCGGAGAGCTCGAACATGGCCGCGCTCTCGCGCTGTAGGTCAGCAAAGTTGTCGCGCAGGAGCTTGGTTGTGCCGCTGGTGTAGGGATATTCCGGCGGGAAAATGATCACCGGATCGACGGCAAGTCCCAGCTGTACGAGTTCACAATTCTGGCAACGCAACAACGTTGTCGGGAACCATGGTTGCTGCCGGGGAACCTCGCCGATCGGCACCATCTGGTTGACGGGCGGCATATAGCCGAGCGAAAGGACTGTTTCGAGCGGAGCATGTCCGCACACCTGGCAGCATTCGACCGGGACGCTTGCGCCCGTTCCTGCGGCGCGCGCAATTTTGCTTGGACGCTTGGCGACAGTCATTCGATATCAGGCCTTCGGCGCGCGCTCGGCATTCTGCCGGTACCAGTCGAGCGTCGGCTTAAGGCCTTCGCTTAGCGGCACGCGCGGCTTATAGCCGAGCTTTGCCAGTTTCGAAATATCGGGACAGCGGCGCGCGGTGCCGCCTGGCGCGGGTTTTCCCGCGACCAAAGTGATCTCGCGCCCGTAAACGCCTGCAATCCGGTGCGCGAGGTCGGCGATCGTCACTTCTTCCATGGTGCCGACATGATAGATGCCGAGGTGCTCGCCTTTCTCGCGCATGACCATGACACCGGCGACAAGGTCATCGATAAAGCAGAAGCTGCGCGTCTCTTTCCCGGTACCCTGGATTTCGAGGGGGAGTGTTCCGGAAGGCTGTTTTCTGGCACTTTCGTTCAGCCGCAACGCCAGTTGCGGGACCACGTGTTCCCAGCCCATGTCGGGTCCATAGACATTGTGCGGGCGAAAGATGAGGACATGGTTGAAGTACTTGCGGCCGTAGTTGATCGCCATCAACTCGCTGATCAGTTTCCCGCCGCCATACGAGTAACGCGGATTGAGCGGGTCCGGAATCGCAAGCGGCGCGGTCTCGTCCGTCGGCACCTTGGGTGGCGTCTGATAGACCTCGGAGCTCGATGCAAGTACCAGTGTCCCGATGCCATGCTTGCGGCAGGCGTCGATGACATTGACCATCCCCCGCACGCCAACATCGAGAACGAGATCGGGCTGGCTGTAGAAGAATTCCGTGCCGTTGACGAAAGCGAGGTGGTGGACTTCGTCCATGCCTTGCGTCGTCTTCTCGACCTGCGCCGCATCGCGGATATCGCCCGCGACGAATTCGATATCTTTCGCAACCTCCGCGAGGCGGCGAGGGCTTCCACGCGAATTGTCATCGAGCACCCGCACGCTGTGACCGGCCCTGACCAGCGCCTTGACGAGACCTGAGCCGACAAAACCGCTGCCGCCGGTGACGAGGATCCGGCTCACGCGCGCGCTCCTTCTTTCGCTGCCTCGTGAGCGACATCGATCCATTTGCCTTGCCGGTGCGACCGGCGGGCGGCTTCGATAAGCATCTGCACACGGTAGCCTTCGGCAAAGCCCGGCGAGGTTGTCGCGCCGGTCTCAATGGCGTCGAAGAACATCTTCGCCAGACGTGAGACCGGTGCAATGCGGCCATCCGGATATTTTGCATCGACCGGATCCTGCACCGGAATGCGCTCAATGGCAGTCGCAGACCGCTTGGCGTGCATCAAGTCGAAGCCCCGCATGTAATCGGCACTTGGGTTATGCAGCACCAGCGTGCCGTCTTCGCCGAAGAACTCGATCTTGTGACCGCCACCAAGAAAAGATGCGCAACTCATCGACAGGCTGACCAGCGGGCCTGCCGCGAGTTGAATCGCCATCGCCACTGTTGTCTCCAGCTCCTTGTCATCCGGCAATCCCGAAACGCGTGCGGATAGCCCGGCAATAGGTCCGCAGAACCATTCGAGATAATGAAAGCAATGAGAGATGAAATTGCCAAGCACGCCGCCGCCATCGTCGCCGACTGTTTTCCAGCTCCGCATGCGCGTCTGAATGGCGCGACTTTCGACGTGCCAATGGACCGTGACGTGCCGCAGCGCGCCGATCGCATTTGCATCGATCATGGATTTGGCGCGCTGCCAGGCCATGATCTGATGGAAGTTGAAGTCGATCATTGTCGGCTTGCGGCTCGCGCTCGCCTGCTTGAGCATGGCGCGCGCAGCGGCAAGATCGCTCGCCAGCGGCTTTTCGGCAAAAACCGGTTTGCCAAGCTCGAGCGCGCGGATCGCGATTTGCGCCTGCAGGCTGGGCAACGTTGCGATGGCGACCGCCTGCACGTTGGAGTCCTCGACCAAAGCGCGCCAGTCGCCATAAGCCTTCGGAATATTGTCGGCACGGGCAAACTCGGCGGTCCGCGCGGCATTGCTGCCGGCGAGTGCAACCACCTCGCAGCGGGGATCGGCACGGAACGCCGGCAGTTGCACGGTGCGCCCGTAATTGCTCCCGACTATCCCCAATCGGATCACGGTTCGAAGCTCCGCGGCGCAGGAATCTGCAATGCCCGGCATGGATTTGGGCTAAATCGACATGCTACGCAAGGGCGATTTGGCGCGGGGCCAGGCGACTTCCATGACTGCAGTGCGCGACGACGCTGCCGGCGGCGGATGGCACAGGCTGGGTGTGCTCATCCTCGCCATCATCGTCATCGGTCTGCCGATCAACAATGCCGTCGACTACGCGGCACTGCTGGCCGTTGTGCTCATCGTTGTCTGTGGCAACGTCCGCACGCATCCGCGCGCCTGGTTGGAGGCTGTTGGATTGGTGTTTTTTGTAGTGATTGCGCAGCAGCTTTTGTCGCCGCCGCGAATCGAGGAGGGGCATAACGTTTTTCTGCCGAGCGCCGAACTCGAGAAAGCATTGCCGGCCGACGTTTATCGCCAGATGCTTGCCGAGTTTGACGCGCAATATCCGGTCGCGCGACGCTGCGACCCGAAGCAGCTGGGCTGTTGGCAGAACGGCGGTTTCCCGGATCGGCCTTTCGCATTTTCCGCCGACAGTGTTTGGCGCAAGACCAACGCATCGCGCACGACGACGGCGCTCGATTTTGACGACCCCGTCTGGCTGCGGCTCGGCTTCGTCAATGACTGGCGATACAACTGGACAAGCGGCAACGATGTGACGCGCGCGACACGCGACCGCCGCTTCTGGATGGGCTGGCATCGCTGGCATCTCACGATGCCCTGGTTCGAGATGATCCGGATTCCGGCCGGTTATGTCGGCGGCACGTTGTGCTGGCGCGGGCACGCGTGATGTGGGAGAGCGAAAACGAGCGCTTCACGCGCTGGCCGGGAGAAGGCTGCCGCGCGATCGAAGCGGCCGACGCCGGCCGGCGCGTATTCGGTATAGCGATCGTTCCAGACACGCTCGCCATGCGGATCGATCCGCCGTGGACAATCTGGGCGCGGCAACTTCTGGTCGGCGCTGCTCGCTTTCGCCGGTCTTGCAGGCCTTGTCATAACGCTGGTGCGCGTTCGCAGGTCGTGGACCATCCTGCCGTTGGCCACTGTTGGGCTTTCGGCCCTTGTGATCGCGATCGACGATGCGAGCTTTCTCGGCGGCGTTCGGCCGTTCGACGGCGGCGACGACGGGCTTTTCTATGACGGCGTCGGCCGCGCCATTCTGCAGCAGCTGGTGAACGGCGATTTTGCAGGCTTCCTCCAGTGGTGGTGAAAGCGTTTTTTACTATGGCGGTCCGGGCCTGCGATATTTCCGTGCGATCGAGCACATTTTCTTCGGCGAGAGTTATCTCGGCTATCTCTCGCTCGTCCTGCTGTTCCCGTTTCTCGTTTACAGACTTTTCCGCCGCTTCTTGCCCGGCGACTGGTCGCTTGCGCTTGCGTTCGTCTTTATCGCAATTCCGGTCGGAGCTTTGTTTGGCACAAGCTTCGTGCACTACGCGCAACTCGCAGCGCGCGGCTTCGCCGACCCGGCCGCATACATCCTGTTCGTTGCCGGAATGCTGCCAATCATCGGCCAGCCGGAAAAGCGCCGGAATTTCTTTTCGGCGTTTTTTGGCGCGCTGTTGCTCGCGCTGGCGATCTGGATGAAGCCTATCGTTGCGCCGGCCGCCGCGGTTTTGCTCGGCGGCGCCGGTGTCGCCGCACTCTATTTATGGCAATGGCCGCGCCTCATCGGCCTGAGCATTGGAATCGTGCCGGTCTTTCTCATGACCCTGCACAACTGGGTCTTCGGCCACGTCTTTGTGCTGTTCAGCGCGAATGCCCAGCATTCCGATGTGCTCGTCATGCCGCCATCCGCCTATGCCGCCGCCGCACGCGAAATCTTCACGCTGGATGTTCACGGCGCGTTTCTGGGGCGCCTCGTTCGGCAAATCGCGAACTGGCTGAGCGGCCCCGCGGAATCCTTCGCGACCATTCCGCTGAATGCCGCCGGGGTGGCTGTGCTCATTTACGTCGTCTTTCGCGGCCGCCAGTTCGATCCGTGGCTGCGGCTGGTCGGAGCGTCGGCGCTCGCCCAGCACGCCGTCGCCCTGTTCTACACGGCGGCCATCGCGCGTTATCACTTCCTGGCCTGGTTTCTCACCATGCTGGTGGTCATGGTCTGGCTGCAACAGCTGGGCGGCGTTTGGATGCAGCGGCGCTATCCGGCGCTGTCGGAACGGTTCATCGCAAATCCCCTGTGCCGACGGCTTGCATCCTGGCTCGCGCGGCTGCAAAAAGTATCGGCATGAGCAAAAAACCCACAGGTATCGCCAACGGCCTCACCAACTATGGCGACCGCGACTTCTCGCTGTATCTGCGCCGCTCCTTCGCGCAGTCGATGGGCTATTCGCGGCCGATGCTGGAGAAGCCGGTCGTCGGCATCGCCTATACGCCGTCAGGCTTCAACAATTGCCACCGGCACTTCCCGGACCTGCTGGAGGCGGTGAAGCGCGGCGTGCTTGCGTCCGGCGCGCTGCCGATCGAGTTTCCGACGATCTCGCTCGGCGAGGTCTTCCTCAATCCGACCAGCCTGAAATTCCGCAACCTGATGTCGATGGACACCGAGGAGATGGTGCGCGCGCAGCCCATGGATGCGGTCGTGCTGATGGGCGGTTGCGACAAGACAGTGCCGGCCCAGCTCATGGGCGCGGTGTCGGCGGCAAAGCCGGCAATCATGCTGGTCGCCGGCCCGATGATGACGGGCCGCCATCGCGGCGAGCGGCTGGGCGCCTGCACCGATTGCCGCCGTTTTTGGGCGCAATACCGCGCCGGCAAGATTGACGATGAGGAAATTTCGGAGGTCGAGGGACGTCTCGCGACCACCGCCGGCACCTGCGCCGTAATGGGCACCGCTTCGACCATGGCCTGCATCGCGGAAGCGCTCGGCATGATCTTGCCGGGAACGGCAGCAATTCCGGCCGTGCATGCCGACCGTCTGCGCGCGGCCGAGGCAACCGGCGCCGCTGCGGTGAAGCTGATCGGCTCGCAGCTGACGCCCGACAAGATCGTCAATCAGAAGTCGGTCGAGAACGCCTTGCGCGTTCTGCTGGCGATCGGCGGCTCGACCAACGCCGTCATTCACCTGACCGCAATTGCCGGGCGTGCCGGAATTCCGGTGTCCTTGCAGCGCCTCAATGAATTGTCCGAAACGACGCCGGTTCTGGTGAACCTCAAGCCGGTCGGCAACGGCTACATGGAGGATTTTTTCGCCGGCGGCGGCATGGGCGCGTTGCTGCGCGAGCTGAAGGATCTCTTGCATCTCGACTGCAAGACCGTGACCGGAGAGACGCTTGGCGAGCGGCTTGCGCACGAAGGCGACGGATGGGTGGACCGCACCATCATCGCCGAGCGCAAGAAACCGCTGGAGCCGCACGGAGGGCTGGTCGCGTTGTTCGGAAATCTCGCGCCGCAGGGCGCGATCCTCAAGCGTTCGGCCGCCGATGCAAATCTGTTCGAGCACGAGGGCAAAGCCGTGGTCTTCTCGTCGCTCGAGGATCTTGCGGCCCGCATTGACGATCCGAACCTCGACGTCGATGCCAAGGATATTCTGGTCCTGCAGAATGCCGGACCGCATTCCGCCTCGGCGATGCCCGAGGCCGGCTATCTGCCGATTCCCAAGAAGCTTGCTACCCAGGGCATCAAGGACATGGTGCGCGTATCAGACGCCCGCATGAGCGGAACCGCGTTCGGCACGATCGTTCTTCATGTCACGCCCGACAGCGCATCGGGTGGGGTGCTCGGCCTCGTGAGGAACGGCGATCGCCTGCGCCTTTCGGTAAAACAGAAGCGCATCGACCTGCTCGTCGATGATGCGGAACTCAAGCGCCGCGCGGCGGACTCAAAACGCGAGATGCCGGTGCCTGCGCGCGGCTACTCCCGTCTGTATGCTCAGGAAATCCTCGGCGCCGATCAGGGCTGCGATTTCGCTTTCCTGAAGCCCAACTGACCCGCTTTTCTCAGAACCATGCCGAAAGACTGCGGACGCATGTTCACGCATGCGTAGCGTTAATTCCCATTAACCGTCAGTTGTCTCGAAATTTAACAGGACGCGAGAGTTGATCGTCCACAATTGCAAAAATATCGGCAACTTTGAGCCATTGCGTCCACTCAAATCGGCGCAAGTCATGTTTCGAGGATCGGGAAATTTCGCGACACATCGCAACTGGCGATTGATTGCATTCGCCGGCTTGGTCGGCGCCATCGCGGGTTTGGCGGCGATGGGAATCATTTTCTTTTTCACAGGCATCGCGTCGGCATCAATTCGCGGAGGCGATGTTCATCGCCGCGGCATTCCTTGCACTATTTGCATCGGTATTCGGCTGGCAAATTCGCGGCAACGAGCGGCGAGCAACATCTTCGGCTCGACGAAGCTCTCAACAATATGAATCAAGGCCTGTGCATGTTCGATGCGCAGAACCGCCTGGTCGTCTGGAACGAGCGATATCGCGAGATGTACAGGATCGACCCGCATCGCATCTGGCGGGGATGCACGGTGCGCGATCTTGCTTGAAGCGCGCATCGCCTCGGGAACATTCCCTCTCGACCCGCAACGCTACGAAACGGACTTGCGCGAGGCGCTCAAGCAGGGCCAGGCCTTTACCCTCACCATCCAGCTGAAGGACGGCCGCACGGTCGCCGTAGTCAATCAGCCGATGCAAAGCGGCGGCTGGGTGGCGACACATGAGGACGTTACCGAGCGAAATCTGGCCGAGCGCGAGCTTGAGAGCACACGATCGTTCCTCAGCAGGATCATCGAAAACGTGCCGTCGCCGATCATCGTGAAGAGCATTCCCGATTTGCGATATCTGCTGGTGAACCGCGCTGCCGAAAAGTATTTGGGGATCGGCCGTTCCGCCATGCTCGGAAAAACCTCTGCGGACATCATGCCGCAATCGAGCGCGGAAAAGATCGAGGCCGAAGACCGCAAGCTGGTTGCATCGGGCGAGCCGGCATTCCTCGACGAGCACGCGATCGTCACCCCGGCCAACGGCACGCGATTCGTGACCGCGACGCGTCTGTCGGTAGCGGGGCCTGACGGGACGCCGCAATACCTGATCAGCGTGATCAACGACCTGACCGAGCGCAAGCGCAGCGAGCAGCGCATCGAGCACATGGCGCACCATGACGCGCTCACGGAATTGCCGAACCGCTCCGCCTTCAACGATTGCATCGTCTCGACGATCGGGCTCGCGTCGGTTTCCGGTGAGAACTTCGCGCTGCCTGTCGATGGATCTCGACCGCTTCAAGTCCGTCAACGACGTATTCGGGCATGACGTCGGCGACGCTTTGCTCCGGGAGGTGGCGCGCCGGTTGGAGGCGGCATGCCAGGGCGCCTTCCTCGCCCGGCTGGGTGGTGACGAATTTGCGGTCATCACCCCGACTGGCACCAAACCTGCGGTGGCGGAGGCGCTCGCCGAACGGATACTGGCGGCACTCGATTCCGATATCGACATCAACGGCCATACGTTGCGAGTGGGTTTGACGATCGGCATCGGAATTTACCCGCAGGATGGGGTCGACGCGCCGACATTGGTTGCCAATACCGACGCGGCGCTCTTCCGCGCCAAGTCCGACGTGCGTGGATCGATCCGATTCTTCGAAATGTCGATGGACAAGCAATTGCGCGAAAAGCGCGCTTTGCAGCAGGACCTGCATTCCGCGATTTCGAGGGGCGAGCTTGAGCTCCACTATCAGCCGCAGGCTCATATCGACGGGGAGATCACCGGCTTCGAAGCGCTCGTGCGCTGGCATCATCCGCGCCATGGCCTGGTGCCGCCGAGCAGCTTTCGTGCCGCTTGCGGAAGAAAGCGGCCTGATCGTCCCGCTCGGCGAATGGATTTTGCGGACCGCATGCCAGCGAGGCGGCATCATGGCCGCGGCCGCTGCGCATGGCGATCAACCTGTCACCGGTGCAATTCCGTCATGGCGACCTGCCGCGGCTGGTGCACGAGATTCTACTGGAGACCGGACTTTCGCCTTCGCGACTCGAGCTTGAAATCACCGAAGGCGTCCTGATCGATAACTTCACGCGCGCCGTGGCGGTTCTGCGCCGGCTGAAAGGCCTCGGCGTGCGCATCGCCATGGACGACTTCGGCACCGGATATTCGTCGCTGTCGTATTTGCAGTCGTTCCCGTTCGACAAGATGAAGATCGACCAGGCCTTCGTTGCCAATCTTGGCCACAGTCACCAGGCGACCACGATCATCCGTGCGGTCATTGCGCTCGGCCGCGGGCTCAACCTGCCGGTCGTGGCGGAAGGCGTCGAAACCGATGAGCAGCTGCGGTTTCTGGCGGCCGAAGGCTGCAGCGAATTTCAGGGTTATCTGGTGGGCCGGCCGAAACCGATCGAAGAGTACGCGCACGCGGTCGGACGCGTGCAGTCCGAGCGCCCGCGCAGCAAACCTTTGGCGGCGGCGAGCTAGTTGAAGTCGGACGCCAGATTGAAAAATCGGTCCGCAGGTGCCAGCAGCTAGAGGAAAAGGCTGGCTACGCCGACGCTCAGCATCACGCCGAGCGCAAGCCGCCGCACATTGGTGTCACTCAAACGCGCGAAGAATTTGCCGCCGAGCCAGGTCGCAAGAAGATACGGAATGCACAATGCAATCGCTGACATTGCAAGAGTTGCCGAGATTGCACCAGCAACCGCAAGCATGACCAGGCCGATGGCTGAAATCGCTGTAACGAATATCGTTAGATTGGCGCGCGTGACGGCTGCAGGATCGGGGCCCGACAGCAAATAAAGGATGACGGGTGGAGCTCCGACGCTCGTCGCACCGAGCAATGCTCCGACCACGCTGCCGAGTGCGACCGAAGTTAGGACGCGTGGCGACCCTGTATAGCGGACCCCGAACAGCAGCATCGTGGTGAAAATGACAACCACGGCCGCGATCAATTTACGGGCGATGGCCGGATCGAGCGTGAGCAGAAGGTAACCGCCGAGCGGTACCGTAAAGACGGCCGGAAGGATCAAGTACAGCAGCGTCCGCCACCGCGCCTGAGGAAACGCCTCGGGAAACATCACCAGAGCGGCGGCAGTTTCCAAAAGCAAGGCGGTCACGACCGTCGGCACTGGACCAATCAGAATAGACAAGATCGGGGACATCAGCATCGCGCCGCCAAACCCGGTGGTGCCGCGCACGAATCCGGCCACGGTCACGATGCTGACGACGGCGAGTTGGGTCATATCCATGACGGATCCATTGGCGAACGCTTCGGCTGCTAGGTTGTGAGAATGCCGCCGTCGACCGGAATGATCGCGCCGGTGATGAAGCTCGCGCGATCGGAGGCGAGGAATACTGCGAGGTCCGTAATATCGGTAAAACTCGTGAGACGTCCGAGCGGAATGCGCGCCAGGATCCTGCGGCGCGCGTCCTCGGTCAGGGCGGCGTGTGTCATCGCCGTGTCGGCAATCGCCGGCGCGATGGCATTGACCGTGATGCCATCGGGGCCGAGCTCACGGGCAAGGCCCATGGTCATGGCCGCCACGCCGGCCTTGGTCGCGCCATAGAGAGTATTGCCGACCGATCCGCCGCCGCGCATGGCCGACACGGATGCGATATTGATGATGTGACCGGAGCGCTGGCGGGTCATGACGGGAATCGCGGCTTTCACGCAATAGAGCACGCCCGCGAGATTGACACGGCTGATCCTGTCCCATTCCCCAAGGTCGAGATCGGCGACTGGGCCGGTCGAAAGCAGTCCGGCGGCATTCACGAGGATGTCGAGGCGTTTTTCTGCCGCGACAAACTCTTCAAACGCCCGCGACACCGCGGCCGGGTCGCCGACGTCGGCAGCCGCGGAGCGAGCTTTTGCGCCGTCTGCCGCGATTGCCGAGGCGGCCTTGCGGGCCGCATCGGCGTTCTTGTCGAGGATGCATGTCACGCAGCCTTCCGCCGCGAGCGCGCGCGCAATCGCCTCACCGATGCCGGCCGCGCCACCCGTGATAACCGCGACGCGACCTTTCAGGTTGAGATCCATGACAATCGCGTCGCGATTCGTACCCAGATTCATTTGCTGTCGACAGCCATGTCCCGTTTGTGCGCCTCGGTCATGGCAAAGGCGCAACATGCGCTAACCACGCTCACCCCCAGCACATAGAGGCAGATCAGCCACGGCTTGCCGCCGCCGGCCGGCAGCAGCGCGGTGGCGATGATCGGTGTCAGCCCGCTCGCGAAGATACCGGAGAACTGATAGACGAACAATTCCGGTATAGCGCACGCGCGTATCGAACAGTTCCGAGAACAGCGCCGCCTGCGGGCCGTAAACGGCGGGATAGACGATCGCAAACGGAATCGTGATCGCGATCCAGATCAACAGCGGATCTTTTGTCTCCATCAGCCAGAATGCCGGAAATGCAAGAATCCCGATCAAGGCCGGCAACGCCGAACATGCGGCGCCGGCCGATCTTATCGGAAAGATTGCCGTAGATCGGCAGCATGACAATCATGATCGCCGAGGAAATCATGACGCCCGCGAGCGCCGTCTGCCGTGGCAATCCGAGCGCGCTGGTGACATAGCCGACGATGAACACGCCGAAGATATTGAAGGTCACGCCTTCGATGTAGCGGGCGCCCAGGCCGAGCAGAGTATTCTTGCCGTGGGTGCGCCACAGCTCGAAGAACGGCACGTGCACGACCTTTTTTGTCTCCTGGATGCGGGTGAAGGCCGGCGTCTCCATGATCTTCAAGCGGATGTAGAGACCGACGCCGACGAGGATCGCGCTGATCAGGAAGGCGATGCGCCAGCCCCAGGCGAAAAAGTCCGCTTCCGGTAGGTAGGACAGCAAATAGACCATGCCTGAGCTCAACAGCAGGCCTGCAGGGACGCCGATCTGCGGCCAGCTTCCGTAGAAGCCGCGCCGGCCTCCCGGCGAATGCTCGACCGCCATCAGCACCGCGCCGCCCCATTCGCCGCCAATCCCGATGCCCTGAAATATACGGAGAAACAGCAACATCACCGGGGCCCAGATGCCGACCGAGGCGTAGGTTGGCAGCAATCCGATCAAAAACGTGGCGATGCCCATGATGAGGATGGTGAGAACAAGCACGGTCTTGCGGCCGATGCGATCGCCGTAGTGGCCGAAAATGATGCCGCCGACCGGGCGCGAGATGAAGCCGACGAAGAAAGTCGTGTAGGCCAGCAGTGTGCCCACCAGCGGGTCGAAATTTGGAAAGAAGAGCTTGTTGAACACAAGCGGCGTCACCACGCCGAAGAGAAAGAAGTCATACCATTCGATTGTGGTGCCGACAGCGCTCGCAAACGCGATCGTACCGATCGATGTACCAAAGCCGCCGGATTGGGCCTTTGCCTGCATAGTTCCCCCCTGGTTTTGCCGCTGAGTTTCTATCCTGTTGGCAGTTGCAGAAATCTGTCGTGCCTCCGCGGCGCTTGCCGGGCGGCGTCCGTATTTTGCGCACAATCCGGCAACGCGCGAAACCAACTCACCGTTGCTGCGCGCGAGGCGGTCCTTGTCGAACTTGATGTTGTCTTCCAGCCCGGTGCGGACATGCCCGCCGAGTTCGAGACACCAATGGTTGACCTCAAGTTGATGGCGCCCGATCCCCGCGGCGGACCACGTGGCGTCGGGCATGAGGTCTTTGAGTTCCTCCACCAGGAATTCCAGCAGGTTGCGCCGGGCCGGCAGCGCATTGGGGATTCCCATGACGAACTGAACCTGGCATGGCCGTTTGAGCAGACCGCGATCGGCGAGATTTCTTGCGTTGTACAGCATGGCCACGTCGAAGACTTCGATCTCGGGCTTGACGTTGAATTCGAGCATCGAGCTCGCAAGTTCCTCGACGAGCTGCGGCGGATTTTCGTAGATCTGTTTCGAAAAATTGACCGATCCGGTGGCAAGTGAAGCCATGTCAGGCTTCAGGTAAAGCATCCGGCCGCGTTCGTTCTGGCTGCGGCCGCGCCCGCCGGTCGAGAACTGCACGATCATTTTAGGGCAGTGCTTGACGATCCCTTCCTGGACCTGTGCAAACAGGTCCGGATCCGAGCTCGGGCTTTCGTCCGGATTGCGCACATGGATATGCGCGACCGAAGCCCCGGCCTCAAAAGCCTCGTGGGTGGATTCAATCTGCTCACTGGGCGTGACCGGGACGGCCGGCGTATCGGCCTTGCGCGGAATGGCGCCTGTGATGGCAACGGTGATGATGGCCGCGGCTGTCATGCGCTTCGTCGCATCTGCTGGGTGAGGTGGATCGAGGTGATGTCGCGCCGTCGCGTGATTTCCCGAAGCAGGGTCACCAGCGGGGTGGACGCGAGCGGATACTCGGTTCTGATCGGTCCTGCCGCCTTCAGTGCGTCGTATTCGCGCCCCGGATAGAAGGCGGCCAGCAGCAGGTCATCGTCGGATGTAAAGGGCCCTCGTTCGCGCCGGATTTTCGGTAATCCGGGCTCCAGCAGGTCGCCGGGCCGCGCCGTGGTCGGCTCGGCGCCTTTGGTGATCCGGTCATAGAGATTGGCATCGATCGGTCCGGCGATCTCGCCATAATAGCCAAGCACATATTTCTTCACCTCGTCGGGAACGGTCGCGTAGCGTTCCTTGCCCATCACATTTAGCACGGCCTGCGTCATCACGAATTGCGCAAAGGGGCTGACGATGATCGGGTAGCCCAGCTCGCAACGGACGCGCGCTGCCTCCTCGAGAACCTCTGGCAAGCGCTCCGAGATCCCGATTGTTGCGAGCTGAGATTTCAGGTTCGAAACCATGCCGCCCGGCATCTGATGCTCATAGTGGAAGGCGTCGAATTCGACGATGCTGCCGACCGGCTTTCCTTCGCGCTTGGCAATGTAACGCAGCCGTTCTGCGACCTCTTCCACGGGCGCAAGGTCGACGTCGACGTCGAAGCCGTCGCGCCGGATGTTTTCGACGAACCGTTCTGTCGCCGGATGCGAGGCGCCGTTGGCCAGCGCAGAGGTTGCGGTGTGGACGACGTCCACGCCGAGCTCGACGGCCCGGCAGGCGGTGTAGGGCGCCAGTCCGGTGAGGCAATGCGAGTGCAGATGCAGCGGCAGTTTTCCGCATGCGGCCTTCAGGACGGGAACCAGCGTGTGCGCGCGCTCGGGCGTCAGCAGCCCGCTTGGATCCTTGATGAAGACGGCATCGACGCCGAGTTTCACGAGCTCGCGCGTCTTGCGCGCGTAGTATTCGTCGGTGTGGACCGGGCTGACCGTGAAGACGACCCCGCCCGCGGTATAGAGGCCGACTTTCTTTGCCGCCTGGACCGGCACCTCCATGTTGCGCATATCGTTGAGAGCGTCGTAAGGCGTATGATAGCGAATGCCGTTGGCGAAGATCCTTTCGGCCGTCAGCTCCACGATGTCGTCGGGGAAGAATTCGAAGGTGAACAGACTCTGGCCGCGAGTCATGACGATGAGCGGCGTATGCTTCACCCAGCCGCTCAGCATGCGCATGCGCTCCCACGGGTCCTCGCGAAGATAGCGGACGCAGACGTCGAAGACGGCGCCGCCGACCAGGTCGATGGCCTCGAATCCCGCGCGGTCGAGCCGCGGCGCAACCTCCGCCATCATCGCGGTCGTCATGCGCGTCGCCCACAGGCATTGGTGTGCGTCGCGCAGCGTCACGTCGACGAGCTTGATGGTGCGTTGCCTCAGGCATCACCCTCTGAATTTCTCCACCCATCGGGTATGCACTTCGACCCGTCGAGGAAGTCGGCGTGCGCCAGCACTCGGCGATGGAACGGCAGCGTCGTCGGCAGCCCCGGACGCCAGAAGCGCGCAGCGCGAACGGCGACCTCCATCGCGGCCGCTCGCTCCGTCCCCGTCACGATCAGCTTGCCGAGCAGCGAATTGTAGAAGGAGGGCACCGGTAGCCGCCGTAGACGTGACTGTCGAAGCGCAGTCCCTGCATGGCGGCCGCCACTCGATTAAGCGTTCCGGGCGCGGGGAGAAAGCCTGCGCAGGATCCTCGGCGTTGATGCGCAGCTCGATGGCGTGGCCGCGCTTTCTTACAACTCCGCCGGGAAGACAGTTTCTCCCCGGCCGCGACACGCAACTGCTCCGCCACAAGGTCCACGCCGGTCAGCATTTCGGTGACCGGATGCTCGACCTGGATGCGCGTGTTCATCTCGATGAAGTAAGAATTTTCTGCTTCCGGATCGTAGATGAACTCGACCGTGCCCGCGCCGACGTAGCCGAGCGCCTTGGTCACCAGCACGGCCGCCTCCGCGATGGCGCGCCGCGTCCGCCGTCCACACGGGCGAGGGCCCCTCCTCGATCAGCTTCTGGTGGCGGCGCTGCACGCTGCAGTCGCGCTCCCACAGATGCAGGCGTGACCGTGCTGGTCGCCGAACACCTGGACCTCGATATGACGACACCTGTGGGAATGAAGCGCTCGAGATAGATCCCTCCCGTCGCCGAACGCCGCCTGCGCCTCAGCGAGGGCCTGCGCGAACAGCGCAGAAAAATGCGCCGCGCGGTTCGCGACCCGCATGCCGCGACCGCCACCGCCCCCGCTCGCCTTCAGCAGGAGGGGGAAATCCAAGACGCCGCGCGACTTCATTGGCCGTGGCTGCAGCCTAGGTGAAGCCGTGCTCCGATCCCGGCACCACCGGGATTCCGATCGCCGCGGCGGTCTGGCGCGCGGCGACCTTGTCGCCCATGCGCGAAATGCATTCGGCTATTGGGGCCGATGAAGGTCAGTCCGGCTTCGCTGCATCGGTCGGCAAAGGCATCTGTTTTCGGCGAGGATTCGATAGCCGGGATAAGACCGCATCGCATTTCGTGCCCGCGGCGGTTTCCAGCAACGCGGCGGCGTTCAGGTAGCTCGCATTCGCGGGCGGCGGACCTATGCAGATGGCGTGGACTGGCTGCTCTCAACGGTGCGGCGAATTCGCACCGCAAGATGAATAGACGGCGAGACTTCTCAAGACCCAACTGACGGCACGCGCGGATCGCTCGCAGGGCAATCTCGCCGCGATTGGCGATCAGCACGCGCTGCATCGCTCTCGCCTCCCAGTTGCAGAGTTGCTGGTCTCAGCAGATGGACCACCGGATGCATAACTGTCGCACTAGACAAAATCATATTGCAAGACGTTTTGTTTCAGTTTTTGATACTTCACCATGCAGCCTCCTCTCGGCTCACATTTGTCTGACCGCGGCCGGCTCAAGGATGAGCTCGAACGGCACAAGCCGTCGGCCGAGCAGCCGTCGAAAACTTTTCCCACCGTCAAAGCCGTCGCAATTCTCGAGGCGATGGCGAGCGCGCGCCGCCCTCTCGGCGTCACAGAACTTGGTGCGTTGCTGGGACTTCCCAAGCCGACCGCCCATCGCATTATGCGCAATCTGGAAAGCGAAGGCCTGCTGCAACGCGAGCCGGGCAGCCGCCGCTACGTGCCAGGCGCGCGCATGGTGCAACTCGGGCTCGGCATCGTCGCCGCGGCCATGGTGCGGTCGCCCCGTCACGCAATTCTCGAAGCGCTGTCGAAGGAAATCGGCGAAACCTGCAATTTCGGCGTCATGATCGGAAGCCACGCGCTCTATCTCGATCGCGTGGAATTGGCCTGGCCCTTTGGCTTGCGATTTGAGCCCGGGTCGCGCGTGCCGCTGCACTGCACGTCCATGGGCAAGCTGTTTCTTAGCCAGCTGCCGGCAAAAAAACGCACGCTGCTGCTGCGCTCGATCGCGCTGTACCGCTATACGGAAAACACCATCACCGTCCTGGCGCGGCTGGAGAGTGAACTGGACAAGATCAGGGAAACCGAAGTCTCGATCGACAATCAGGAATTCCTGGCTGGCGTCGTCTGTGTTGCCGTGCCGGTGCGCGACCGGAGGGCAGCGGGTTGCGGCCCTGGCCATTTCCGCGCCGCTCGCGCGCATGTCGCTGCAGCAAGGCTTGCAGCATGTTCCATTGATGCAGGCGACCGCGGCCAAGTTGACCGCGACCCTCGACGAAGCTGCACGCGACCCGAACGAAAAGGAGCGCGCGTGAGTCTAGTTACGACGAGATCTCCGAGATCCTGAAGCTCATCGACAACAGTTCCTGCGACGAACTGATTGTCGAAACCGCCGACATGAAGCTCGTCGTGCGCCGCAACGGCGCATCTTCGGGGCCCGCAGTGGTATCCGAGTTGAAGACTTCGGCGTTGCCGCCGTCCACCGGCCAGCCGGCACCGCCGGAGACGCGCGCCGCCTCGCCAAAAATCGAGCCGGGGCAAGGCCAAATCGAGGTTTCCGCGCCGATGGTCGGCACGTTCTATCGCGCGCCGTCGCCCGAGGCCCCGCCGTTTGTCGAGATCGGCAGCGCAGTGCGCAAGGGCCAGCCGCTTTGCCTGATCGAGGTCATGAAGCTCTTCACCACGATCAATTCGGAAGTCGACGGCCGCGTCGTGCAGATCGGCGCGGAAAATGCGGAATTGGTTGAATACGGCCGTACGTTATTTGTCATTCAGCCGGCCAAGTGAGGAACGTCAGAATCGCAGAAAGCCCAAGCCAAAAATGGGGGAGGAATGAAATGCAAAAGCAGTCACGCAAGAGGCTCGGCGCGGCCGCGGTAGCACTCGCCGGACTTATTTGGACCATCGCTCCGGCGGCCGCGCAAGGTTTCACCGACTGGGGCTGGCCGCAGCCTTACGAAAAAGTCTCCGCCAAATCGGTCGACTGGCTGAAGCAGAAAGGCTGGTGGCCTCTCGGTTTCGGCTGGCAAGGCCCGTTTTCCGGCCAAAACACCATCAATGTGGTCATGGACAAGGCCGGGCTTCTGGAGACGCGCGGCATTGAGAGCAAATTCCAGGTCTTCGCCGCTGGTCCCGACGTCAACGAAGCGGTCGCGTCCGCGCGCATCCAGGTCGGCAATGGCGGAAACTTTCCCTTCACGTCGCTGCTCGACCGTGGCATGCCGGTTCGCGCCATCGCCGTCGTTGCGCCGAATCTAAAGCACTCGACCGTCGTCCCGGTGGATTCGCCGATCAAGACGCTCGCTGACTTCAAGGGCAGCAATCCGCCGGCGACGATCGGCATCGTCACAGGTTCATCTTCGGAATTCTATTTCACGCAAGCCGCCGAAGTCGTCGGCTTGCAGATCGGCAAGGATGTCATCCTCAAGAACATGCCTCCGTCCGAGCAGATCCTGATGGCGAAGGGCATCGGCGCCGTGGTGCCGTGGGAGCCGTCGGTGACGATCATCGAGGAACGCAAGACCGGCCGGGAGGTCGACACGATCTTCCCGTACAATTTCTATGAAGGCATGTTCTACGTCCGCCAGGAGCTCATCGACAACGTCCCGGACGTCGTACAGGCGATCAGCGATGCCTTCATGGAGGCGACGCTGTGGATCAGGCTCTATCCCGACAAGGCGGCGGATTTCCTTGCCGCCGAGCCGACGCTGAAATCCTTCGGGCGGCCGCTGCTGTTGCAGCAGACCCAGCTCTACAACAATCTCTACAAGCCGACCTACAGCTATCCCTTCGCGAAACTGTGGGGCGAAGAGAACGCGCGGATCGCAAAGTGGCTCAAGGAGCGCAACCGCGTGACCAAGGCGCTGACCGCGAAGGACTACGAGGATTCCTTCGACACGCATTTCATGGCCAAGACCTACGAGAAACTCGGCTGGAAGGTTCCGGCGCAGGCGCCGTTCCTGCCGGCGAACTGGAACGGAAAAATCGGCCAGCTGCCCTATCCGGCCTATGCGAATGCCAACACGCTTAAGGAACCGCAGCCCTGGCCAGGCCCGGGTGACCTCACCAAGCCCTGGAGCTTTGGCGGCAAGACCTACAATCCTTGAGCGAGAAATGCCCGCGAGCTCCGTAATCGGAGTTTCGCGGGCCAATTTGCACGAAGGTCCATCCGGCTGAGCGTATCGATGCAGAGCGAAAAACTGGCGCCGATCAACCGCTCTGACTCGATTCCCAAAACGCCGTCTATGCCGCTTGCGGGCGCGACGCAGTCCGAAGGCGCGCCGGCGCGCAATCGCATCGCCCGGATCTTTGCATTCCTACCAAATCTGATCCTGCTCGCGGTTCTGATTCTGCTCTGGCAGTTCGCATCGACGGTCTGGCTGCCGAGCATTGATCCGCACATGGCGGTGCTGATGCCGGCGCCGACCATAATCGCCCGCACCGGCGCCGGAATGATCGCGTCCGGTGAGCTCTTCTTTCATCTCTTCGCCAGCCTGAAGCGCGAGGCCTGGGCATTCTTGTTTGCCACAACGGCGATCCCGCTGGGCATTGCGATGGGCTGGTGGCGGCTCGTCTACAACCAGGTCGATCCGATCATGGAAATCCTGCGGCCGATCCCGCCGCTTGCGTGGATTCCGCTGAGCATCCTTTGGTTCGGCATCGGCGACGAGCAGAACGAGTTCATCATCTTCCTGGGATGTTCTTCCCGATCCTCGTCAACACGATCGTCGGCGTGAAAAACATCGATCCGAACCTGGTCCGCGCGGCGCGCAGCCTTGGCGCGCCGGAACACAAGGTGCTCGCCCGCATCGTGCTCAAGGGCGCGCTGCCGCAGATCATCACCGGCGTGCGCATCGGCCTCGGCGTCGGCTGGATGGCGCTGGTCGCCGCCGAACTGGTCGGCGCGAATTCGGGCTCGGCTTCCTCATCAACGATGCGCGCAGCATGCTGCGCACCGACATCATCACCGTCGGCATGCTTGCGATCGGGATCGTTGGCTTCTGATCGATACCGCGATCCGCACTCTGAGCCGGCGTCTGCTGCCCTGGTCTTTGGCGTTGAGCAAATAGGACCTGTGCGATGGGCCAGCTGGCGGTCAGAAATCTGTCCAAAGTCTACGGCGATGCCGGCGCCCCGGACAGCGTCGTCGCGCTACGCGACGTGACGTTCGAGGTGCCGAACAACCAATTCTGCGCCATTCTCGGCCACAGCGGCTGCGGCAAGACGACGCTGCTCAATATTGCCGCCGGCTTCGAGAATCCGACGGCCGGCACGGTCGTGGTCGACGGCGAGCCGATCAGCGCGCCGGGCTGGCAGAACACCATGATCTTTCAGGATTACGCGCTGTTTCCCTGGATGACCGTCTCGCAGAACATCGCCTTCGGCCTGGAGATGAAGGGCCTGCCCGTTCACAAGCGCAAAGACATCACGCGGCATTACATCGATCTGGTCGGCCTTGGCGGGTTTGAAAACAAGTTCCCGCATCAGCTCTCCGGCGGGATGCGCCAGCGTGTGGCGATTGCGCGGGCGCTCGCCGTTCAGCCGCATTTGCTGTTGATGGACGAGCCCTTCGCCGCGCTCGACGCGCAGAACCGCAGTTTCATGCAGGATGAGCTGGTGCGCATCTGGCAGCGGGAGCCGAAGACGGTCGTGCTGGTGACGCACAGCATAGACGAGGCGATCAAGCTTTCGGACTGCATCGCCGTGATGACGCGCCGTCCCGGACGGGTGAAGCAGTTCATCCATGTCGACATGACGAGACCGCGCGACGAGGATGATGCCGCCTATCTCCGTTAAGAAAGCAGCTGCGCGATCTGATTCATGAAGAGGGTGACAGCCAATGAACGGTGGACGCGGTACGGATTGAACCGAGGACTTCTCTTCTCTTTGTGCAAGGGTTGAACCCGCGCAGCGTCATCGCCGAAAGCTCGGCGCATAGTATGGACGCTAACGATGTCCGCTTTGCGTCGCCTTCGCAAACGCGGTTCGCTCGTCGTCGATCATGAAATCGCGCGTGATCGGCACCACGTCGCGCTTGGTCGAAAGGAGCAATTGAAACACCATGTGCGAGCCGTGAAGGAATTCGAGCTCGACAGCGGCGAGATAGAATTCCCCACATCCGGCAAAATCGTTCGTCGCAGATCACCGGCGCCTGAGCTCGATTGTTGGCGAAGCGCTCGCGCCAATGTTTCACGTGTAATAATAATGTAGCCGCAGCACTTCCATATCGTTGCACCACAGGCCGTTGCGCTCGGTGGCGGCAAAAGTTTCCGACAGCGCGGGCACATAACCGCCAGGAAAAATGTATTTGCGGATGAAGGGCCGGTGGTGCCGGGCGGCGACATCCGGCCGATGCAGTGAATGAAGGCATAGCCGTCGGGCGTCAGCAGCTCGCGGACCTTCCCGAAATACTCGTCGAAATGCCGTGCACCGACATGTTCCATCATGCCAACCGAGACAACGCGGTCGAACTGGCCGGAGAACTGCCGATAGTCGAGCTCACGAAACTCGACAAGGTCGGAAACGCCGGCAGCCTCGGCATGCGCTCGCGCAATCTTGATCTGTTCGGGCGAAACGTTGACCGCAGTGACACGCGCGCCCGTTTCGCGCGCCAAATGAATGGCGAAGCCCCCCAGCCGGAGCCGATCTCGGCGACGGTCATGCCGGGCTTCAATTGCAATTTGCCGGTGGCGTGGATCAGCTTGTTATGCTGCGCCTGCTCGAGCGTGTCGCGCTGGGGATCGCGAAAATAGGCGCAGGAATATTGCAGCTGATCGTCGAGGAACAGGCGATAGAGTTCGATCGGGACGTCGTAATGGTGCCGGGCATGAGCGGCGGCAAGCCCGATCGGATTGGCCTGATGCCAGCGACGCAGACTGCGCCACGACCGCCGCATCAGCTTCTGTGAGCCGTACGAATAAAGCGCGGCGCGGTTGACCGAGAACAGCAGAAGAAAATCGTGGATTTGAGCGCCATCCTCAAGAGTCAGCGTGCCGTCCATATAGGCTTCGGCTGTATGGATAACTGGATTGATGAACAACTTGGTGTAAAGCTTACGATCGCGCAGGTGGATGCCGACATCAGGTCCGGGCAGAAGACCGCCGAAAACATGCACCTTGCCGTCGGCGTCGCGGACCCGCAGCTTGCCCTTGCGGATGAAGCGCCGAAGCAGATTGGACAATAGACGCACGTGGGAGTCCTCCCGCAGCCGTCCCATCTCCATAGCAATGAATTGGAAAGGGATCACGTGGCGGGGGGAAGCGCGCTGGTTACCTCACGGAATCGATCGTCTTGCCATATATCATGCGATACTCGCGGCAAATCTGCCCATCTCCCTATAAGCGGCAAATCTGCCCATCTCCCTATAACGAGAGGAGTGCCCGGACTGCCTTTGGCTTTCCGGGAGTCCCGCCGTCTGCTATCGTTTGCGCCATCCCGAAATGTCGGAAGGGAAAATGCAGTTATGGCGAGTGCCGCTGAGGATATTCTCGAAATGATTTCGGGCCGGATCAGCCCCACCAGCGATGCGCTTCAATTGTCGGAGCCGCTCGACAAACTGGGACTGGACTCCATGCAAGTGGTTGAATTGATTTTTGATATCGAGGAAAAATTCGACATAAACCTTCCAGTCAACGCGAATATGGATATCGACAGCAAGACGGTGGGAGATCTCATTCAGGCGGTAGACAAGCTTGTTGCCGCTAAAGCGAAGCCGAATTGAACCGGGTTGTTATTACCGGTCTCGGCGTCGTCTCATCCGTTGGACAATCGACGCATGACTATTGGGAGTCCTTGATTGCGGGGCGCTCGGCTTTCGCGCCGCCGACGCTCGGAACCGCGGCGCAGGCCACCGACAAGCTCGTCGGCGAAGTCAAAGGTTTTGAGCCGGCGGCCCATTTTGAATCATCGCAGCTCGCGCTGCTCGACCGGGTTTCGCAATTCGTCATCGTTGCTGCGCGGCAGGCCGTAAGCCAATCGGGGCTTGAATTGCGCGGCGAGATTGCCGAGCGAACCGCCGCGATCATTGGAACCGGATCGGGCGGGCATACGACCATCGATGACAGCTTCCACCGGCTCTATGCAGGCGGCGCCGCGCGCCTGCATCCCCTGACTATTCCCAAGGCCATGATCAGCGCGCCGGCCAGCCAGGTGTCGATGCACTGCGGCGTCAAAGGTCCGGTTTTTGCGGTTTCATCCGCTTGCGCGTCGGCAACACATGCAATCGGCCAGGCATTCCATATGGTGCGCAACGGCGGTGCGACTTGTGCCGTGACCGGTGGCACTGAGGCGAGCATTACGTTCGGCGCCATGAAGGGTTGGGAAGCCATGCGCATCATGTCGCCCGACACCTGCCGACCTTTCTCGAAAGACCGAAAGGGAATGTTGATCGGCGAAGGAGCTGCCGTGTTGGTGCTTGAGGCTCTGGATCACGCGCGCAGCCGAGGCGCGAATATCCTGGGCGAGATTGTCGGATTTGGAATGAGCGCCGACTTCGGAAAGATCTGACCGCCCCCGACCCAGATGGAATGGCGCGGGCCATGACCGCGGCGTTGGCGTGAAGCCGTTTTTTCGGATATGATTGATTATGTCAACGCTCACGGGACGGGCACGACCGCCCGCAAACCACTGAACTGAAACGGTCGCGTTGCATCGGAGTTTCGGCGCCCATGCGCGGAAACTTGCAATCTCGTCCACGAAATCCGTTGTCGGTCACACGCTTGGCGCCGCGGGCGCGCTGGAACTTGTCGCCGCCATCATGGCCATTCGTGATGGCATCGTGCCGCCGACCATGAATTACCTGGGGGCGGACCCGGACTGCGACCTCGACTACGTACCAAATGAAGCGCGGCGCGTATCTGTACGCGCGATCTTAAGCAATTCCTTCGCTTTTGGCGGATTGAACGC
>CAWCEW010000011.1:0-44863 GCA_963794665.1 uncultured Alphaproteobacteria bacterium
CAATTGATGGACGCGCGCAAATGAACGAATTGATCGGACGTTATTCGAGTAAGGATCTCAAGTTGCCTAGGGAGGGCTAAGCCATGGGACTTTTCGCGATTTTGCTCGCGCTCGGATTGTTGATGTGGCTGGCCTATAGAGGCTGGAGCATTTTGCTGGTTGCCCCCTTGGCTGCGATTGTGGCTGCTGCGATTTCGGGTGAACCGCTTCTCGCCCATTGGACGCAGACTTTTATGGGCGGTGCCGCCCGCTTCTTTATCCAGTGGTTTCCGATGTTTCTGCTTGGCGGCTTGTTCGGCAAACTCATGGATGACAGCGGATCGATCAGCTCGATCGCACGTTTTTTGACCGAACGATTGGGAACCCGCAACACGATGCTTGCAGTCGTGCTTGCCTCAGCCCTCGTCACCTATGGTGGCGTCAGCGTCTTCGTTGCCTTTTTCGTGTTGGTACCGATGGCGAAAACGATGTTTAAGTCCGCCGATCTTCCGCGGCGGTTGTTGCCTGCCACGATCGGTCTCGGCGCATTTACGTTCACGATGTCTGCGCTTCCGGGCTCGCCGTCGGTCAATAACGCCATTCCGATGCCTTACTTTGGAACAACAACATTTGCGGCTCCCGGTATCGGGATCATCGCGTCGCTCATCACCTTGGCGTTTGGTATGTGGTGGCTCCGCCGTGCCGAAGCGGCCGCGCGCACGGCGGGCGAGGGCTACGGCGGCGACGTGGACGCTGCTCCCGTCATTGACGAGAAGACCCGCGAGCATGCGACGGCGGCAGGCGAATTCGATCCTGCCGAGGCACAGCATGGTAAACACGCCAGCAGCGAGCCATCTTTCGTTTTGGCTGTACTGCCGCTTTTTGTTGTCATCGTCGTAAATTTCCTGATGTCGTTGATCGTGTTTCCACGCCTCGATTTTGCATTTCTGGCAAAGGAAGTGTGGGGGGGAACCACGATCGGAGCGGTGGCGGGTCTGTGGTCGTTGCTCCTGGCGCTTGGGGCTGGGACCCTGGCCATCGTCATCATCAACTACAGTCGTCTGCCCTCTTTGCGCGAAAGCCTGGATGCCGGCGCCAACTCTTCGGCTTTGCCGATCCTGACGATCTCCAGCCTTGTCGGCTTCGGCGCCGTCGTTGCGGCTCTGCCGGCGTTTTCTGCGGTACGCGACGCGGTACTATCGATTCCGGGGGGGCCACTGGTCTCGCTCACCGTCTCCATGAACGTTCTCGCCGGGCTGACTGGCACGGCTTCCGGCGGCATGGCGATTGCACTCAATGCACTCGGCGACACATTTCTGCGTCTCGGCGCTGAACATGGCGTCGATCCCGCTTTGATGCATCGCATAACCACGATCAGCGCCGGCACACTCGACGCACTTCCTCACAATGGTACGGTCCTGATGTTGCTTCAAATCAGCAAACTGACTCACAAAGATAGCTATTTCGACATGGTGATGACCGTGATCGTAAGCGTGATTATCTCGCTTGTTGCGGTCATTGTACTCGGTTCGATGTTTGGGTCGTTTTAGCGGAAGGCACCGCTACATCGTCCCAGCTAGGCCGAGCTGCTTCACCAGGCTGCCCCATTTCTCGCGCTCGGAGGCCAGATATTTCTGGATGCCGTCGATGTCGGGTGAGTCGACCGGAAGCAGACCGATCTTTTCGGTGAGCTTGATCATTTCCGGATCGGCCATGATCTTCTTCATTTCCGTGTGCAGGCGCTCGACGATCGGCTTGGGCGTAGCCGCCGGCGCAAACAGGATGTGCCAGGACACCGCTTCGAAATCCGGCGCCTTGGCCGCTTCCGCGAAGGGTGGCACGTCCGGCAGCGAGGGAATCCGGGTGGTTGCGGACACCGCGAGCGCACGCAGCTTGCCGTCGCGGATCAGCGGCAGTGACGCGCCAGCTTCCGCAAAGCCGAGCTGCACGTGGCCCGCGGCGATGTCCTGAATCGATTGCGGTGTGTTCTTGTAAGGCACATGCGTGATGTCGAGCTCGAACCGCTTTTTCATGTATTCGATGGACAGATGCTGCGCGACGCCGGCACCGGGCGAGGAATAGCTCAGCGGACTCTTGCTGTCTTTTAGATGCTTGATGAGCTCGGGAACAGATTTGGCCGGCAAGTCGGGATTGACCACAAGGATGAAGGGCGACTTCACATAGAAAGAAATCGGTACGAAATCCTTCACGTGGTCGTAATTCACCTTCTTGTACAGGACCGGGTTGATCGCCATCGCAGATGAGGTCGACACGAGCAGGGTGTAGCCATCGGCAGGCGCGGTGGCGACTGCGGCGGCAGCAAGCATCAGCGCAGCGCCAGGACGGTTGTCGACCACGACCGGCTTGCCGAGCGCGACCTGCAGTTTTTCCGCATACAGCCGCACCAGCGAATCCATGCCGGAGCCGGCGGCCAGCGGCACGACGATGGTGACCGGGCGTGTCGGATAATCCTGGGCTTGCGCAGGCGCGCCGGCAGCAACTGCGGTGATAGCGGCGGCAAGGAGCGCGCGCCGGACAAAACTCCACGACATTTCAAACTCCTTCTGAGAATCGCAATTTGAAAACAGATGCGATGCCTTTTCCTGCGGCACCCATCGAACCTTGGGCATGCTAGCCGACATCATCTGAACTGAAAACTTGGCACAATGTCACGTCTCATTCCTGTAACATCAGCCCGGTCCACGGCACTGGCGTAGATAGCTCTCGGCGGCGTTGCGGTCGAGCAAGCGCCCGATCTCCATGCATTTATCCGGAACGTGAGAAAGGCCTGACCGTGCCTTGTCGACTGACGCGAAACTGCGGCTAGGACCGCTTCTTTGCCTCGAGCCGCTGCCCAAGCCGTGTCAGGTCGACGACCATGCGCTCGTGCGTGCCGTTGCCGATTTCCTCGATTTCGTCGCGCGCGGTGACGTTGAATTCGATGCGGCGGCCGTCGACCTTGGTGACGACGGCTTCGGCCGTCACGCGATGGCCGGCCGGCGTTGCGGCAAGATGACGGATATTCACGGCGGTGCCGACGGCGCTTTCGCCCGGGTCGAGATAGTCCCGCACCGCGTTGAGCGCGGCATTTTCCATCGCCGTCACCATCATCGGCGTGGCGAACACGGGCGGCAGCGTCAGCGTCCTTGAACTGGTTCGCGAGATGCGCCGGCACAACGCGCAGCGTGTACGTGCCTTTTGCTCCGACCGGGATTGTTCGCATCGCCTCAGTGTCCCGTGCGGGGAATATGATTGATCGCCGGTGCAAGGATAGCCAGCAAAAATCCGCACAATGCAATGGGCAAAAATGCCATGGCGGGGATTCCGCTCAGATCCCAGCTGAGGCCGCTGATCACGGGCACGATCACCGCGCAGCTGTAGCTGATGGTGAACATGGCTGCGGTCACGCGATGCACGTCGTCCGGAGGGCTGAGCAGCGGCGGCAGCGCAAGGACAAGAACGAGGATCGCCGCTGCGGCAAAGCCCTGCAGGGATGCTGCCGCCACGATCCAGATGCCGCTGCCGAAAACGATTCCGACCGCTGCGACGACGCAGAGCAGCCCGCACACGATATACGGCCAGACGGCCCGTTCGAGACGGCCGGCAACAGCAAGCAAAATGAACGAGGCGGGAATCTGCCCGATATTCAGCGCTGAGAGTGCCGCGCTGGTCCATTCGGCTTCGCCGGTGCTCCTCAGGTAATCGGGGATGAACGCGTTGGTGGCGAAATAGGTCGCGTTGACGCTGCCGAGCATGATGCCGAGCCGCCAGATCAGTGCATTGTTCCAGTCCGGCCACCAGCGCCGGCGCGTCTGCGATCCGTTTGCCGTGCCCGGCCGCGGTGCAAACAGCAGGACGAGCAAAGCGATGATCGCGACGGGCACGCTCCAGAAGACGAAACCCATCTGCCATGTGCCGACCAGCGGCAGAACCAGCGGCAGCGTCAGGGCGACCGGCGCAATTTCGCCGACCAGCAGGCCGTTGGTGTAGACCGCGGTCGCAAATCCGATCTTGTGCGGCAGCCAGAGACGGACCGCCGGCGGCAGCGTCACCTGCATGATGGCGACGCCGGCGCCCATCGCGATTGTCATGGCGTAGAGCCAGAAAATGTCGGGCACCGCGCCGCGCAGCGCGCCGCCGATCGCATTGACCGCGATGCCAAGCACCAGCGCGGTGCGGACTCCGAGCCGGGCAATGAGCAGCGAGCCAGGCACCGCGGCAATGGCGAACAGCATCGACGGAAGCCCGGTCAGGATCCCGACCTGGGTCGCGCTCAAATCCATTTCATCGTGGATGAGCGGAATGACCGGCGGAACGGCCAGGATGGTGAATCTGCAACGCCGTTCCGGAGAGCCAAAGAAGCAATAATGAATTCAGAAGCCGCGCGCGATCCGGCGCGCCGGTGAGATCATTCATGGATGGGACGGGCCTTGCGGGCTTTTATGGGTCGCGAGCTCCTGGCGCACCAGATCGGGGAGAGAGTGCAGGCGCAGAGTCGAACTTGATTCCGCGGACCTTGAAAGCGGCGGCGGCGGCCATGTCGGCGATCTTTGTCGCCTATAAAGAAGCTTCTGGTGATGTCGATTGGCCATTCGCGCGCAGCCTGCTCAAGCATGCCGGTGCGCGGTTTCCTGCAGCTGCAGGCCATGGCGAATGCCTTCACGGTTCCTTCCGGGTGATGCGGACAATAATAGAAGGCATCGATGTGAGCGCCTTTTCCGGTCAGGACGTTCTGCATATGCGCGTGGAATGACTTTACCGCCGCTTCGTCGAAAAACCCGCGCGCCACACCCGACTGATTGGTAATCACCAGCACGTAATAGCCGGCCTCATTGAGCAGGCGCACGCTCTCAGGCGCCCCCGCTACCCATTCAAGCTGCTCGGGCCGGTGGACATAGCCGTGATCGACGTTGAGAACCCCGTCGCGATCGAGGAACGCGGCCGGGCGGCGTGTCCTGACGGGCCGGATTTGAATCAGTTTGTTTGGCGATCATTCCTGAACGGTCCGCATGCCGGGGTCACGGTCTTCCGGTCGCTATCTCGGCATCGGCCACCGTCGGCGCAAATGTCGTTGTCCGGAACCCGCTGGAGATCCATACGATGCCGCCAATAATTCCAATGATGAAGCTTACCGCGCCGAACAGGATGGACAGCGTCAGGCCGTCGCTTTCGGCGAGCCCGGCATATGCGAATGCTGCGATCATGCTGCTTTCACGGACGCCCCAGCCGGCGATCGATATTGGCACGGTCGCGATCAACAGCACGGGCGGCATCAGGAAAAGAACATGCGCAAACCCGACTGGTGCGGCAACTGCTTTGACGCAGCACCAGGCGGCGCTGATCGTCAATAGATGAATCATGATCGAGCATCCGATCACGATTGCGGCGGATCGGAGCGATCGACATGTTTTCACGGCGGCCTCGGCGGCTGCCGCCACGTGGCGCGTTATCGTCCATCGGCGAAGCCATCGGTCAAAGTGCGTGCCGGCTAGCAACACGATCAATGGACCTGCGATCGCGCCGCACGCGAGCACCAGCAGGACCGCGCGCGGAACCGGTTCACGGATGAGCTGAAGCGTCCAGGGCAGGCACGCCGCAACCACGAGTGCGAGAACGAAAACACCAAAGATTCGATCAAGCAGAACGGAGTAGGTCGCGTTCGCCCAGCCGGCACCTCTGCGAGCGGCGAACCAGATTCGGACACCGTCGCCGCCGACCGTCGAGGGCAGAACCTGATTGAAAAATGCGGCGATGAAATTGATCTGCAGCGTTCCGGTAAAACCCATATCGGTGCCGCAGGAGATAGCAATCTGTCGCCAGCGCGCCGACAGCAGCAACAGCTGGATCGCCATGAGAACGACGGCGAGGAGCAGCCAGCCCGGTTCGAGACGATTTAATCGCTCGACCAGCGCATCGAGATTGACCCAGCGCAGAGACAAATAGAGCAGGAGGCCGGATATCGCCGCTTTGGCCAGCAACAGAAACGCGCGGCGCATGTGATCCTCGGTCCTTTGCGGTCGCTGAATGGAGCGAGGGCTTGGCATGACCCACCTGTGTGCGCAAGGGAATTGCCCCGCGACCGCACAGGTCTCAATTCACTGTTGTACGACAGCGGAATTTGATAGCTAAGTATCTGGAAATCCGTCGATTAACCCGTGTATGCAGACGCGCGGGTCCTGTCGCAGAACTTTGCTAAAATGGCGCTTCAAACCGGACGCAAGTGGATCGCTTGAACATTACATCGACCAAAAGAGCGCCTTCCGTCCCTGCGGGCGCAAGGACGGCCGATCTCACCGTCGTCGGCGGCGCGGGCCACGTCGGCATCCCGCTCGTGCTGGCCCTTGCGGACGCGGGCCTGACCGTCAACGTCAACGACCTCAACGAGACGGCGCTTGCAACGCTGAGCTCCGGGAAGTTGCCGTTTATCGAGCATGGTGCGGCGCCGCTTTTGGCGAAAGCGTTGGAGAGCCAGCGGCTCATCTTTACGTCTTCTCCAAAGGAGATCAGCCGCTCCGGTCCTGTCATTGTCACCATCGGCACGCCGGTCGATGAATTCCTCAACCCGGTGCAAGCCGAAATCCAGCGCTGCATCGACGGCCTGCTTCCGCATATCAGTGACGAGCAATTGCTGATTCTGCGCTCGACCGTCTATCCGGGAACGACCGACTGGCTTCAGGACTACCTGAGCCGGCTTGGCCGCAAAAACGGTCTTGCGTTCTGCCCCGAGCGCGTGGTGCAGGGATACGGCGTCAAAGAACTGCGCGAGATGCCGCAAATCATCAGCGCAACCACGCCGGAAGCCGAGCAGCAAGCAAGCGCGCTATTCCGCAAGATCGTTCCGGAACTCGTGGTCGTCAGGCCGATCGAGGCCGAGTTCGCGAAGCTTTTCAACAATGCATACCGGTATATTGAGTTCGCGGCGACCAATCAGTTCTACATGATCGCAAAATCGGCTGGCGCGGACTATCAGGCGGTGATGCGCGCGATGAAGCAGAATTATCCGCGCGCGAAAAACTTTCCGGGGCCAGGCTTCTCGGCGGGGCCTTGCCTGTTCAAGGACACGATGCAGCTTGCGGCCTATGCACGCAATCAATTCGGTCTCGGCCATGCCGCGATGCAGGTCAACGAGGGTTTCGTGCTGCAGCTTGTCGACGATCTGCGGCGGTCATACGACGTCTCGAAAATGACCGTCGGCCTTCTGGGTATGGCCTTCAAGGCCGAGATCGACGACACGCGTGCGTCGTTGAGCTACAAGCTCAAGCGATCCCTGGAAATGCTGGCGCGCGAGGTCCTCACGACAGATCCTTTCGTGACGACCGATCCTGCGCTGTTGCCTCTCGAGCAGGTGGTCGCGCGCAGCGACATCTTGATCCTTTGCACGCCGCACTCCGTTTACGCGCGCGCCGATTTGAAGGGGAAGCCGGTCGTCGACGTGTGGGGTTTTCTCAAAAACGCGAATGTCGTGTACTGAGCATGTTTGCGCACTAAAATCACGGACACTTTTGTATCAGGAATGTTCGCTGGCGATCATTCTTCCGGCGGCGTGAAGCGAAATCGACGCGGAAGACCGCGACATGAAACAACTTACGCCGCGCCAAATTCTGATTGTCTTGCACGATCTGTTGGCGACTGCGGCCGCGATCGTCGCCACCTTTTTCATGCGGTTCGAGGGTGCGGCCCTCGACGAGCGTCTGCACGGCCTGGGAAGATTTCTGCCGGCCTTCCTGGTCTACGCGGCGGTCGTCTATTTCGTCATCGGGCTGCACCGAAACAAGTGGCGATTCACGTCGGTCCCGGACCTCTACAATTTATTCCGCGCCTCGACCGTGCTGGCGCTGTCGCTGCTCGCGCTCGATTACGTTCTGCTGGCGCCGAATGTGTACGGCACATTCTATTTCGGCAAAATCTCCATCCTGCTGTACTGGTTTCTGCAGATGTTCTTTCTGGGCGGCCTGCGTGTCGCCTACCGGTACTTCCACTATGCGCGAACGCTGCAGCGCGTGAAGGTCGCGGATGCGACCCCTACGCTTGTTCTCGGGCGTGCCGCCGATGCGGAAGTGCTGCTGCGAAGCATCGAAAGCGGGGCGGTCAAGAAAATCTGGCCCGTCGGCATTCTCTCGCCGTCTTTGGCGGATCGCGGCCAATCGATCCGCGGCTTGCGCGTGCTGGGCGATATCGAGGACCTCGAGCAAGTCGTCGCCGATCTGGAGCGCCGCGGCGAGCGGGTGACGCGGCTTGTGCTTGCGCCTTCGGCGCTGACGCCGGAGGCGCGGCCGGAGGCGATTTTGATCCGTGCCCGCAAGCTTGGCCTCAGCATGAGCCAGCTTGCCGTCGCTCGATGCCGAAGGGCCGGCCGTCCAGCTTGCGCCGGTCGCCGTCGAAGACCTGCTGCTGCGGCCCAGCGTCAAGATCGATTACCGGCGGCTTGAGAATTTCGTAAGCGGCAAAAGCCATCGTCGTGACCGGCGGCGGCGGCTCGATCGGCTCGGAAATCTGCGACCGCATCGTCACTTTCGGCGCGAGCCGCTTGCTGGTGGTCGAGAATTCCGAGCCGGCGCTGCACGCCGTTCTGGAGACACTGAAGGCGAAGCAGAGCTCGACCGAAATTCTGGGCCGGATTGCCGACGTCCGCGACCGCCAGCGGATCATGAGCCTTGTTGCGCAATTCAAGCCGGACATCGTTTTCCATGCGGCTGCGCTCAAGCACGTGCCGATGCTCGAGCAGGATTGGGACGAAGGCATCAAGACCAACGTGTTCGGCTCGATCAACGTCGCCGATGCCGCGGCCGCTGCCGGTGCCGCGGCGATGGTGATGATCTCGACCGACAAGGCGATCGAGCCGGTTTCCGTGCTGGGCGCGACCAAGCGCCTGGCGGAAATGTATTGCCAGGCGCTCGACGGCGAATTGTCGCGCCGCAGCCAGCATCCGATGCGGCTCATCTCCGTGCGCTTCGGCAACGTGCTGGCCTCCAACGGCTCGGTGGTTCCGAAGTTCAAGGCGCAGATCGAGGCCGGCGGTCCGGTGACGGTGACGCATCCCGACATGGTCCGTTACTTCATGACCATCCGCGAGGCCTGCGACCTCGTCGTGACGGCCGCGAGTCACGCATCGGAACAGTCGAATGGAGATGCATCGGTCTATGTGCTCAACATGGGCCAGCCGGTAAAGATCGTCGAATCTGGCCGAGCGCATCATTCGCCTCAGCGGTCTTGAGCCGGGCCGCGACATCAAGATCGCCTTCACCGGCATCCGCCCGGGCGAGCGCCTGCACGAGATTCTTTTTGCGCGCGGCGAGGAGACATCCGAGATCGGCATTCCCGGCATCGTCGCCGCCAAGCCGGTGTCAGCCCTCGCTCGAGACGATCCGCGCCTGGGTGGCGACGCTGGAGCAGGGTGTCACGCGCGGCGAGCGCGCGGCGATCTACAATGTGCTTGCGCGATGCAGTGCCGGAATTTCGCGGCGAAGCGGCGTGAAGAGAGCGGCAGTGGACCTCACCACATTTTTCAAAGCCGAATTCGCCGAGCACCACGACGTTGCGCGCACGCACGGAAGCGGCACTGTCCGACGCCTTCGCAGAGACTGGTGCAGGCCTGCGCGACGTCGATCCGCGGCGGCGGCAAGCTGATGTTTTTCGGCAATGGCGGCAGCGCGGCGGATGCCCAGCATCTCGCGACCGAGTTGACCGTTCGCTACAAGAAGGATCGCGCCGCAATCGCGGCAATCGCGTTGACGACCGACAGCTCGGCGCTCACCGCCGCCGGCAACGATCTGGGGTTTGAACAAATATTTGCCCGTCAGATCGAGGCGCTGGGCCGGAAAGGCGATGTCGCGGTCGCCATCTCGACCTCCGGTAAAAGCGCGAATGTCATCGCCGGCCTGAAGCAGGCGAAAGCGATGGGCCTCGTCACCGCGGCGTTTGGCGCCAATGACGGCGGCGCCATGCCGGCGCATGCCGACCACCTTTTACTTGTCCCGTCGGCCACGACCGCCCGCATTCAGGAAATGCACATCTTGCTCGGCCAGATGCTCTGCGGCGCCCTCGAAATCGAGCTGGGACTGGCTGCCGCCCGCTAGTATTCCTCGTAAAAACAGGCGCTTGCCTGTTTTTATCATGCTGAAAATCACGTTCCTTATGCTGAAAAAGCCTTGACTCGCCCCCGGCCGAGGATTTTCCCTTCCGGCCAGGGAGAAACGACCAATGAACGCAACAATCCTGCCTGGCCCCGGTGCCAAATCGCGTGCGCCGCGCACGCGGGAAGGCGACGGTCACAGCATCCAATCCGTCGACCGCGCCTTATTTCTGCTGGAGACCATCGCCGAAGCGGGCGGCGAGGCGACGCTGACGGATCTCGCCAACCGGACCGGCCTCAACATTTCGACCTGCCATCATCTGCTGGCCACGCTCATCCAGCGTGGCTTCGCGGCGAAGGTGCCGGGCCGGCGGCTCTACGCGCTCGGGCGCGCGCATCATCTATCTCGGCCATGCCTGCCTGCAGGTCGATCTGCCGCGCCGGGCGCAGCCTTATCTCGAAACCGTCAATCAGGCGACCGGCGAGACGGTGCATCTCGCCGCGTTGCAGGGCGACAGCGTCGTCACGCTGTCCGTGCGCGAGGCGCGCCACGCCGTGCGCGTCGATACCGGCAAGATCGGCAAGGTCGAGGCGCCGCACGCCACGTCTGTCGGCAAGGCCATCATGGCCTGGCTGCCGGAAGACGAGATCCAGCGCATCCTCGCGAGCGGCATGAAGCGTTTCACCGACAAGACGATCACCGAGCTGCCTGCCTTGCTCGAGTCGCTGCGGATCGTCCGCCGCAACGGTTATGCGCATCGATCGCGAAGAATATCTGCCGGGCGTGATTTGCGTCGGTGCGGCGATCCGCGACCAGGCCGGCACCGTGATCGGCGCGATCAGCGCCTCGACGCCGACGATGCGCGCGAGCGACGAACACATCGCGCTGATGCGCGATCAGATCACGGCGGCGACCCGCGGGCTGTCGGCCGAATTCGGCGAGCCCGGATCGCAAAATGGCGAACGGTCGCAGGCCGTCGCTAACTAGATTGCACAAAGCATAGAATTCTATCGGAGGAAATATGTACGCACCGGCTGGGGTGAAGACCAACCACAACGAATTTCCAATTCCGGACACGCATGCGCGCCTGGGTGCTCGGCGAACCCGGGCAGCTCAGCATTGCCAACAAGCCGGTGCCGGTGCCGAAGAAGGCCGAAGTGCTGGTGCGCATCGACGCGGTGGCGATCTGCGCGACCGATCTCGAGATCATCTATCACGGGCCGCCGGCGTCGATTCAAGGCGGACTGCCGTTCAACAAGAACTTCACGCCCGGCCACGAATACATGGGCACGGTCGTGGCGCTCGGGCCCGGCGTCGACGAATACAACATCGGCCAGCGCGTCGCGGTCGAGATCCACGCCGGCTGCGGCCAGTGCAAGCGCTGCCGCGAGGGCATGTATACCTCCTGCCACAACTACGGCCTCAATTACGGCGACGTCGACAAGGGCCATCGCGCCAACGGCTTCACCACCGACGGCGGCTTCTGCGAATACCAGGTCAACAACATCAACACGCTGGTCGCGATCTGCAGGACGACATGTCGGACGAGGAGGGCACGCTCGTCGTCACCGCCGGCACCGCGATGTACGCGCTGACCGAGCTCGGCGGGCTGGTCGCCGGCGAAAGCGTCGTGCGTCACCGGCCCGGGCCCGATCGGGCTGATGGCCGTGGCGGTCGCGAAGGCGCTGGGCGCGCAGCCGGTGATCCTCACCGGCACCCGCGACAACCGCCTGAAGATCGGGCTCGAACTCGGCGCCGACCACGTCGTCAACATCCGCAAGACGCCGGATGTCGTGGCCGAGGTGAAGAAGCTCAACGGCGGCAAGGGCGTCGACTACGTGGTCGAATGCTCGGCCGCGACCAGCGCCGTCAACGACGCGGTTCGCATGGTCAATCGCGGCGGCCGCGTCTGTCTCGCCGCCTTCGCGCACGAGGAAGTGCCGGTCGACGTCGCGCACATCGTGCGCAACAACATCTACGTCTATGGCATCCGCGGCGAGGGCAAGAGCGCGACGCACCGCGCCGAGGCCTATCATGCGCCAGAAGCGCTTCGACGCGACCAAGATCCACACCCACACGTTCCCGCTCGAGGAGCTTCCGACCGCGATCCGCTATGCCAAGGATCGCGTCGAGGACGCGATCAAGGTCGTGGTGAAGGCCAAGATGGGCGCTGCCCAGAAGGAAGCTGCCGAGTGACGCTTCAACCCTTCCGGAAGCGGAAGGGACGACGAGGGGCGCGATGCTGACGTGCGACGAGTACATAAGCCCGGCCTCGCTGGCTGAGGCCTTTGCCGCGATCAAGGCCAATCGCGGCCGTTATCGCATCGTCGCAGGCGCGACGGACACACTGCCCTGGGCGCGCGAGGGCAGGGCCGGAGACGTGCATATTCCCGTGCTGATCGACGTCGCAAAGATTCCCGAGCTCTGTGAAATTTCGGCCGGTGACAAGCGGGTGCGGCTCGGCGCCGCAACGCCGATCCAGCGCTTTCTCGACGATCCCGCACTTGGCCGCGCCTTGCCGGCCATGCCGCGCTGCGCCGTCTGGTTCGCCGACGATCAGATTCGCGCGCAGGCGACCGTCGGCGGCAATATCGTGAATGCGTCTCCGGCCGCCGACGTGACGCCCTGCCTGATCGCGCACGACGCCGTCGTCGAGCTTGCGTCCGCGCGCGGCAAACGCACGCATGCCGCTCACGGATTTCGTCACCGGGCCGAACAAGACCGCGCTGGCGGACGGCGAATTGCTGACCGCCATCGAATGTGACGCGCTGCCGGCGCATGGAGGCAGTTTCGAGAAAGTCGGTCATCGCCGTTCGCTCGTCATTTCGCTGGTGTGTCTTGCTGCGCTGATCAAGCTCGATCGGGACGGCAGCAAGGTCGAAGACGTGCGGCTCGCAATCGCCGGCATCGGGCCGAAGCCGTTGCGGCTGACCGAGGTCGAGAATTTCCTGCGCGGCCCGCTGAACGCGGAACGCTTGGATAGCCGCCGCCGATATGCCTGTGTCGCTGGTCGCCTCGCGCACGCGCCAGGAATACCGCCGCGATGTCGTGCGCGGCTTCATGCTGCGCGGATTGATCAATGCAGCACGGCGCGCAGGCGCCGATCCTGGCGTGCTGGCACCCGAGCTGGAGGCGGCCTATGCCTGACCTTCAGTTCAATGCCACGATCAATGGCCGGAAGATCTCGCGCAGCGCCAAGCCGCACCAGCGGCTGCTCGACTTCATCCGCGACGACCTCAACCTCACGGGCAACAAGGAAGGTTGCGGCGCCGGCGAATGCGGCACCTGTTCGGTGTTCGTCGATGGCGTGCTGATGAAATCGTGCCTGATGCCGCTTGCCAAAGCGCAAGGCGCGACCATCGAGACCGTGGAAGCGCCTCGCGAAGACGGGCGAACTGAGCGTGCTGCAGAAGGCCTTTCACAAGACCGGCGCGAGCCAGTGCGGCTACTGCATTCCCGGCATGGTGATGGCGGCAACCGCGGCGCTGCGCACCAATCCGTTCGCCGACCGCGAGGAAATCAAGGAGCGCCTTGGCGGCAATATCTGCCGCTGCACGGGCTATCAGAAGATCTTCGATGCCGTCGAGCTGGCGCGCGACGTGCAGAACGGCCGCCTGCCTGCGAACGCGCTGCTCGAAGACGAAGCCAAGGAAGGCGACTTCATCGGCAAGAACGTCCGGCGCATCGACACACCAAGCAAGGTCTCGGGCCGGCTCAAATATGCCGGCGACATGACAATGCCGGGCATGCTGCACGTGCAGGTGCTCCGCTCGCCGCACGCGCACGCGCGCATCGTCTCGATCGACACATCGGCCGCGGAGGCCATGGACGGCGTCGAAGGCGTCATCACCTGTGCCGATGTGCCGGGCGAGGACGGCTTCGGCGTCTTCGTCAACGACCAGCCGGTCATGGCGCGCGACAAGGTGCGCTATGTCGGTGAAGCGGTCGCGGCGGTCGCCGCCGAAAACGCGCTTATCGCCAAGCGCGCGCTGTCCGCGATCAAGGTCGAATACCAGCCGCTGCCGGCGGTGTTCGATCCGGACGAGGCGATGCGGCCAGGCGCGCCGGTATTGCACGATTACGCGCCCGACAATCTCACCAAGCACATCCCGATCCGCGTCGGCGATGTCGAGAAGGGCTTCGCCGAGAGCGATCTGGTCGTCGAGGAAACCTACACGACCCAGCCGATCGAGCACGCCTATCTCGAGCCGGAAGCCGGCCTTGCTTACGTCGATCACGACGGCGTCGTGACGATCGTATCGCCCGACCAGAACATCACGCATCACCGCCATATGCTGGCGCGCATCATCGCGAAGCCGATCTCCAAGGTGCGCTTCATCATGAGCCCGGTCGGCGGCGGCTTCGGCGGCAAGGAAGACATGATCTACCAGGGCATGCTGGCGCTGATGGCGATGAAGACGCATCGCCCGGTGCGGCTTGTCTTCACGCGCGAGGAATCGATCATTTCCACGGCCAAGCGCCACCCGTCGCGCACGGATCTGCGCATGGGATTGATGCGCGACGGCCGCATTCGCGCACTGGAAATGAAGATGATCTGCGACGGTGGTGCCTATGGCCTGTCGACCGAAGGCGTCATGCGCAAGGCTGCAATCCTCGCGGCCGGCCCTTACGCCATTCCCAACGTGAAAGTCGACACCTACGGGATCTACACGAACAACACGCCATCCGGTGCTTTCCGTTCCTTCGGAGCGCTGCAGACGGCAGTTTGCGACGGAATCGCATCTCGACATCTGTGCCGAGCGGCTCGGCCTCGATCCGTTCGAAATCCGCCGCATCAATGCGATGCGCGACGGCGCGCTCACGCATACCAAGGCCAAGCTGACGTCGGTCAGCCTCACACGCGCGCTCAATGCGCTGGAGAAGGCGTCCGGCTGGGAAGCCGGAGCGCCGAACTCACGCGGTGACACGCGGCGCGATCTCGGGCGCGACGACATCCGTCCGCCTTGCGCGCTCGGCGCGCGGTTCAAGGCCGCGGACAAACAGGAAGCGGCGGAGTAGGCGCATGGCCCGCAAGCGCGGACGAGGGATGGCGGCATGCTGGTACGGGATCGCCCGCACCGCGGTCATCGATCGCGCCGCCGCCTGGGCCGAGATCGACGACGGCGGCAGCGCCAAGATCGTAACCGGCGTCACCGAGATCGGCGAGGGCATCCTCACCGTGCTGGCGCAGATCGCCGCGCACGAGATGGGCGTGAAGCCCGAGCACGTCGTGATCGGCGACAATGACACCGCGCGCGCGCCGGAAGCCTCGCACGCCGGTGCGAGCCGCCAGACCTACATGATCGGCAATGCCGTCGCGCTCGCCTCGCGCGAGGCGCGCAAGCGGCTGGTCGATGTCATGGCCGGAGGTATGGGACGTCGATGCCGAAGCGATCCGCACCGGCAACGGCGAAATCTGGGCCGAAAACACCAATCATCGCATCACCATGGGCGAGGCCGTGCAGCACGGCAAAAAACCGCGGCGTTGTGCCGGTCGGCTCGGCTACCTTCGGGACGGACACGACCGGTCTCCATCCGGTCGATGGCTCCGGAAGGCCCTGGCAGGCTTACGTTTTCGGCGCGCAGGTGGCGGAGGTCGAAGTCGATACCGTGACCGGCGAGGTGCAGGTGCTCGGCATCTGGGCCGCGCACGATGTCGGCCGCGCGGTCAATCCGCAGGGCGTGGAAGGCCAGATCGAGGGTGGCATCGTCCAGGCGCTCGGGCAGGGATTGATGGAGGACTACAAGCTCGATGGCGGGCGCACGAGCACGTCCGGCTTTGCCAAATATATTCTGCCGACCGCGCTCGATGTGCCGCGGATCAATTCGATCATTATCGAGGATCCCGATCCGATCGGGCCGCTCGGGGTCAAAGGTGTCGGAGAGCCGGCAATGGTGCCGACTATTCCGGCGGTCATGAACGCGATCTACGATGCGGTCGGCGTCCGCATCACGTCGCTGCCGGCAACGCCGGAAAAGGTGCTGATGGCGATCCGCGAGAAAGAGCGAAGCGAAGCCATGCAGGCCGCGGAGTGAATGTTGTTTGTTTGTCTGGGAGAAGTTCGAAGCGCACAACGTGAATAAAGCAAGAGGGAGGATACGATGAAATACGCGGTAAAAATCGTAGGAGCGCTCGCCGCGCTCGCTATTGCCAGTGCGGCGCACGCGCAAAACTATCCAAGCCGTGAAATCAAGATGATCGTGCCGTTCCCGGCCGGTGGCCCGAGCGACATCGTGGCGCGCATCGCAGCGGATGGCATGAGCAAGCACCTTGGCCACAACATCATAATCGAGAACGTCGGCGGCGCCGGCGGCACAGTCGGCGCAACGCGTGCGTCTGAAGCTGCGCCCGACGGCTATACCCTGTTTGCGGCCAGCATGGGCACGATCATCGCGGCGCCGACCTTCTATCCAAATCTCAAATACAACTCGACCAAGGATTTCGAGCCGATCGGCATGTCGGCCAATGCGCCCGCGGCAGTCTCCATCAACAAGAACATCCCGGTGAAGGATCTGAAAGAGTTCATCGCCTGGGCAAAGCAGAAAGGCCCCGAGGTGAAGCAGGCCTTTGGCGGCGTGGGCGGTACCTCACACATGGCTTGCCTGTTGTTCAACCAGGTCGCCGGCATCAAGCCGACCATGGTTGCCTATCGCGGCATGGGTCCCGGCATGAACGATCTGATGGGCGGGCACGTCGACATTGCCTGCGAGCAGGCCCTCGTCATGGCGGCAGCCATCCAGGGCGAGAAGGTTAAGGGCATGGTGGTCGCCGGTCCGCAGCGCCTTTCGGCCATCCCGGACGTCCCGACCGCCAAGGAAGCTGGCGTGTCAGATTTTCAGCTCAACATCTGGAGCGGGATCTATGCGCCCAAGGGCACACCGAAGGAAATCGTCGACAAGCTCGCCGATGCGCTCAACAAGGCGTTGGACGATCCGGCAACGGCGGAAAAGCTCGGCAAGCTCGGCGGCACCGTGCCGCCGAAGTCGGAACGTGGCCCCGACTACCTTCGCAAGACCGTGGCGTCGGACATTCCGCGCTGGGCGCCGACACTGAAGGAAGCGGCGGAAGCCAGCAAGCAGAATTGATGTCGATGTCTAAGAGCACCGCCGCGATGGCAGTCATCGCGGCGGTGTCGTTTGACGGGCAGGAAAGGGATAGGAGCGATTCGTGCCCCGCATCGATGTCGGTCATATCACGCTGAACTACGAGGAGCGTGGCCAGGGCGAAGCGATCCTGTTCATTCCAGGGTTGGTCGGCTTGCTCAACGCCTGGGAATTCCAGGTCGCTGAATTTTCCAAACGCTATCGCTGCATCTCCTTCGACCACCGCGGCGCCGGCGACAGCGACAAGCCAACGGACTCATATTCGACCCAGGCAATCGCGCGCGATGCCGTTGCGCTGCTCGACAAGCTCGGCATCGGCAAGGCGCATGTTGCGGGCACATCGACCGGCGGCTGCGTGCTGCAGAATCTCGCCATCGACTATCCTGACCGGCTCGGCTGCTGCATTTTCTCAAACACGTGGGTCAAGGCGGACGAATACATCACGCGTGTGCAGACGGCGCGCAAACACATTGCGCTTTCCTACGGGCCGGAGGAATACGTCAAGGTCTCGTCGCTGTTCACCAATGGTGCCATGCAGTTCCGCTACAACCTCGATAAGGTCATGGAGCTGGAGCGGCGCGCACTGAAGACAGTTGCGCCGGTGGAGGTTCTTGCCGGCAGGCTGGATATGACGATGTCGCACGACCGCAGCGCCGATTTGCACAAAATCCGCGCTCCATCCCTCGTTATTGGCACGCGCGACGATGCCACGGTGCCGGTCTATCAATCCGAAGACCTGCACAAGGCGATTGCCGGCTCGAAGCTCGTCGTCGTCGAAGAAGGCGGGCACTATTCCTATCGCCGTCATTGGCAGGAGTGGAATAAGATCGTCGGTCCATTCCTTCGGCAACACGTGGGAAGTGCGTGATGCTTGACGCCGAAGAAGGCCAATCCATTGCAGGACATGCGCGCGCGCGCACGCGCGATCGCCAAGGCAGGCGGCCTTGAGCAGGCACTGGCCGCGGGTCTGCCCAAGCTCGTCGAGTGCTCGTTGTCGGAAGCGCTGGTGCTCGGTCTGCTGAAGCAGGGCGTGCGCAAATACTTCGCTATTTTCGGCCACGGCTCGACCGATCTCGGCAATGTGCTGCGCGTTTACGAGGAAGAGGGCGTCACCCGGACGATCAACTGCCGCAACGAGGTCGAAATGGCGCATGCCGCGACGGCGTTGCGCTGGCAATACGGCGAACTCTCCGCGGTGGTCACTTCGATCGGCCCGGGCGCGATGCAGGCCTTCGCCGGCTCGCTCGCCGCCGCATCGAACGGCGTCGGCGTCTATCACATCTACGGCGACGAAACGACCTTCGGCGAAGGCTACAACATGCAGCAGGTGCCGAAGGAGGAGCAGGGCCTGTTCGGCCGCATGACGGCCGTCATGGGCCAATCCTACGTGCTTCACACGCCGGAAGGGCTTACGCGACGCGCTGCGCCGCGGCAGTCTGTGCGTCAATCATCCTTATCGCGCGGGGCCGTTCTATCTTCTGCTGCCGCTCAACACGCAGCCCGCAATGGTGACCGTGAATCTTGCCGCGCTGCCGGCGCTGCCGCAGCTGCCGAAACTCGCGCCGGCGGACGATGCGGCGATTGACGCAGGCGGCCAACATGATTGCAAAGGCGACAAAGGTCGCGATCAAGGCCGGCGGCGGCACGCGCGGTCACGATGCGGCGGTGCGGCGGCTTGCGGAAGCCGCAGGCGCCGCGGTCATTCTTTCGCCGGGCTCGACCGGCGTGCTGCCGGACGCGCACGCGCAGAACATGCATGTCGGCGGCTCGAAAGGCTCGATCAGCGGCAACTATGCGATGGCCGAAGCCGACCTGCTGATCGTCATCGGCTCGCGCGCCGTCTGTCAGGCCGATTGCTCCGGGATCGGATACAAGCGCGCGCAGGCCGTGATCAACATCAACGGCGATCTGGCGGATGCGCTTCACTACAACAAGACAATGGCGCTGGTCGGCGACATTGGCGCGGTCGCCGATCGCCTTGCCGGCAAGCTCGAGGCGTCTGAAGGCGAACGGCAACAAGGGCCCGTGGCTCAAGGCCTGCGCCGCCAAGAAGGCCGAATGGTCGGCGTACAAGCAGAAACGTTACGCATGCGGGCCGCTGCGCGATGAGGTGTGGCAGAAGCCGGTGCTGACGCAGCCCGCGGCGATCAAGATCGTTGCCGACTTTGCGAAAGAAATCGACGCGGCAAAATTCTTCGACGCGGGCGACGTGCAGGCCAACGGTTTCCAGATCGTGGAGGACGAGCGTACCGGCGACACGTTCACCGAAGCCGGAGCGTCCTATATGGGCTTCGCCGCGAGCGCCTTGCTCGGCGCGGCGCTGGCCGAAAAGCCGCGCTATGGCATCGCATTCTGCGGCGACGGCTCGTTCATGATGAACCCGCAGATTCTGATCGACGCCGTCGAGCATCGCGTGCGCGGCATGATCGTGATTTTCGACAACCGGCGCATGGCCGCGATCACCGGCCTGCAGATGGCGCAATATCAGGCCGAATTCCGCACGAATGACCACGTTGCGGTCGATTACACGACCATCGCAGCGAGCCGTATCGGGCGTTCTTGCCGTTTCCGGCGGTGACAGCGCGGAATCCCTGCGCAGTGCCCTAAGAACGGCGTCCAAACATGACGGCCTTTCGGTCGTGCACGTGCCCGTCTATTGCGGACCGGACGAGCTGGGCGGCTTCGGCGCCTGGGGCGAGTGGAACGTCGGCAACTGGTGCGAGGACGTGCAGGGCGCCTGGATCAAGCAGGACCTTTAGCTGAACTGTGCCCATATGGGAGCGTTAGCTCAGCGGAGGCATGTGTGAGTGAAACCCCAACCATCAACTCACTGAAGGCGCTACGGGCTGCGGAAGAAAAATGCATGCGTTGCCCGCTTTACAAACATGCAACTCAAGTTGTGCCTGGTGAGGGGCCCGCACGGGCCCGGATCATGATGGTCGGCGAGCAGCCCGGCGACCAGGAGGACAAGCAGGGCAAGCCCTTCGTCGGCCCCGCTGGTGGCGTGCTCGCAAAAGCTTTGGCCGATGCCGGCATCGATCGCAAACTGGTGTTTGTCACAAATGCGGTGAAGCATTTCAAGTTCGAGCCGCGCGGCAAACGAAGGTTGCACAAGCGTCCAAATGCCTACGAAATCGACCGATGTCACTGGTGGCTCGATTTCGAACGCGCGCTGGTGAAGCCGGACGTCATCGTTGCGCTTGGTGCCACTGCCGTGCGCAGCGTTTCGGGTCGTCCGACGAGTATCAATAAAATTCGCGGCCGTATTCTAACGCTTCAAGACGGCGGCCGCATGCTGGCGACGATCCATCCTTCGTACATCCTGCGCATCGATGACGAGGCAGACAAACGCACGCAGTATCGTAGATTTGTCGCGGATCTTAAAATTTGCGCCCGCAACGCTGCGTAGCGGGTTTTTCGACCAATGGAACTTTCTGGCCGTCATAGCGATTGGTAGGCTGAAACAATTGGGAGTTTTCCATGTCGGAAAGACCGAAAAAGCACGCGGAAGAAGAACGCGAGCGGATCGTGCGCAAGGAAGATCAGGTTGTGATCGATTCCGATGAAAGCTTTCCGGCGAGTGACCCGCCCAGCTGGACACCGGTCAGTGGTGTCGGTTCAGGCAAGGATCACATGAAGAAAAAGCCGGCGTAATCGTCCGCGCGTTATTGAAACTTCATATTGAGCAGCTTTTCGGCGTTGCCGGAAAAGATTTTTCGGCGGTCCGCGTCTGAAAGCCCAAGCGCGTCGATGGCCTTGATCGTCGGCGCAATTGGGCCGAGCGGCGTATCGGTCGCATAGACCACCTGATCCGCACCGAAAAATTCGAGGCCGCATCTCGTTGCGTGCGGACCGCCGCCAAACATTGCCGTGTCGGCGTAGAACCCGTGCAGGTAGTCCATGTGGGGCCGCTTCAGCGACGGCAGGATTTTCGAATAGTCCTCATCCGAAGTCCGTTGCCCAAGAACCTTCAGGCCTGCACCGACGCGTCCGTCGTAATACGGGATCATGCCGCCAAGGTGATGCGTGATGATCTTCAGTCTTCGGATAGCGGTCGAATAGTCCCCAAAACACCAGGCGAACCATGGCCACCGATGTTTCGTATGGCCAATGGAAGCACCACCACATTTCAAATCGCGACTTCTTCTCGGCCGGATAATCCGGCATTGCCGCGGTGCCGACGGGATGCAGCCAGATCGGCAGGTCGAGCTCTGCCATCGTCGCGAAAATCGGCTCGTACTTCGGCTGGTCGAGCGGCTCGCCGGCGACATTGGTGTAGATCAGCACGCCGCGTGCGCCGAGATCCATGATGGCGCGGCGGGCCTCGGCAACCGAGCCTTCGACATCGGTGAGACACAGCGCGGCCGCGAAGGCTGGGAAACGATCCGGATGTTTCCGGCAAAGTTCGGCCATCGAGTCATTGGCGATGCGAGCGAGGTTGAGGCCGACATCGGGAGGCGCGATGTCCTCGATGGCAGGGTTCGGCAGAGAGATGATCTCCCGATAGTCGCCGAACTCGTCCATTTCCTTGAAGCGCGCATCAAGGTCGAACAGCTTGGTGACGCCGCGCAGGCGTTTTCCGATGTTTTCGAGGTTCGGTGCCGCCTTGGTCATCTCCCGGAAAAAGCGGTCCGGATAGATGTGACAATAGATGTCGACAATGGTCATGACTTTCCTCTCGCATCTTTTCTCAGCACCAAATGCCGCTGCAGCGGCAGGATCTGCCAACCGAGCCGCTCAACGATCATTCCCCAAAGCCCTTTTGGCGCCCACAGCATCACGACGATGGCAACCGCGCCCATCATGAGCAAGTAGAGGCTGCCGAGGCCAGCGAATGTCTGCCGCAGAGCAAAGAAGATGATCGTGCCGATGATCGGCCCCTCGATCCTGCCGATGCCGCCGATGACGGTGATGAAAATGACGAACGCGGTCCAGTCGTTCACGCTGAACGCGGTGTCGGGCGAGATGCGCAGCTTCTGCAGGAAGATGAAGGCGCCGACCATCGCGGTGCCGAAGGCTGTCAGCACATAGACCGCAAACTTGATGCCCCACACGCCAATCCCGGTGCTCTGCGCGGCCAATTCATTGTCCCGGATTGCGGTCAGCGCGAGGCCATGACGCGAGCGCAGCAGCACAAAGATCGCTGCCAGGGTCGCGACCGTCAGAAAAAGCGCGAGCCAATACATTTCGAATTCGCGCATCTGTCTGCTCGGGGCCATTGCGAGGACCACCGATGCCGGAAGGCTGATTCCGGAACCGCCTCCGAGAACCGAGACCTGCGACGCGAGCAGCCGGAATACCTCGGCAACGACCCATGTCCCGATCGCAAAGTAGGCGCCACGCAGGCGAAAAATCAGCAGGGCCACCGGAACGGCGACCAGAGCGCCGACCGGGCCGGCGACAAAAATCGCCAGGATCGGATTGACGTCGAGCAGCATCGCCAGTGCGAACAGGACATAGCCGCCGAGACCGACAAAAGCCTGCTGGCCGACTGACACAAGTCCGGCATATCCGGCGAGCAGATTCCACAGACTTGCCAGCGCGATGAACGTGAACATTTCCGCAAGCAGCCGCAGCGTTTGCCGGTCGCCCCAGTAGGGCGCCAAGGCGAGCACAACGAGCGCGATGGCGATGAGCACAACGCCGATACGGCTTGAACGTGTGGCGTGTTCGACAATCATCCCGACACCTTGGGAAACAGACCCTGCGGCCGGACGGCGAGGATGGCGAGAAACACGATGTGACCTGCGAGCAGCTGCCAGCCGGGGTCGATCTGCGCGCCGATCGCCTGCGAGACACCGAGAATAATGCCGCCGGCCAACGTTCCCCACATGCTGCCGAGCCCGCCGATGATCACCGCCTCGAAGGCGAAGATCAGCCGCGCGGGTCCGATGGCCGGATCGAAATTGGCGCGCACGGCCAGAAACACGCCGGCGATGGCGATCACCGCCAAAGACAGCGCCATCGCCACCGCGAAGACGTGACGCGTGTCGAGCCCCATCAGCTGGGCCACGGCTTGATCGTCGGACGTCGCGCGCAACGCGCGGCCAAGCGCCGTGCGGTAAAACAGGAGCTGCAGTCCGCCGATGACTGCCACCGCGACCACGAATTGAATCAACGGCAGCGCGCCGATCCAGAGATTCTGCGCAAGCTGGAAAGTCTGAATTTCGATGGCGCCCGCCTGCAGCTTGCGGCTGTCGGCGGTGAACAACTCGAGCAGCCCGTTCTGGATGATGATGGAGAGACCGAACGTCACCAGCAGTGGTGGCAGCAGGTCCTCGCCCAGCGTGTAGTTGAGCAGGCCGCGTTGCAGCGCGTAGCCGATCAGCGCCATGACCGGCACGACGAGCAGCAAGGAGGTGAGGGGATCCATGCCGAAAGCCTGCGTGGCAATAAGCGAGACATAGGCCGCAAGCACGATAAGGTCGCCATGTGCGATATTCACCAGTCGCATCACGCCGAAAATCAGTGACAAGCCAGCTGCGAACATTGCGTACAGTCCGCCGATCAGCACGCCCTGCAAGATGACGTTGAGCCATTGCATCTCGTCAAACCCCGAAATAGGCGGCTGAAATTTTTTCGCGAGTGAGGTCGCGTGCGGCGCCCTGCAGCGCGACACGGCCCTCCTGCAGGCAATAGACGTGGCTCGCTGCCCGCAGGGCTTGAACGATGTCCTGCTCGACGATGACGAGAGACAGGCCTTCGGCCGTGATTTGCGGCAGGCGGGCGTAGATGTCGCGCACGACGATAGGCGCGAGCCCGAGGCTGATCTCGTCACACAGCAGCAATCTCGGATTGGACATCAATGCGCGCCCGATGGCCGCCATCTGCTGCTGGCCGCCCGAGAGTGCCGGCGCGGGAAGATTTCGCCGCTCGGCCAGAACCGGGAACAACTCGTACACGCGCGCCAACGTCCACGGGCCGGGGCGACGCGACTGGCCGCCAATCAGCAAATTTTCCTCGACCGTCAGCGACGGAAAAAGTCTGCGTCCTTCGGGGACAAGCGCAATTCCACGCTTGAGCGCTTCGAAGGCGGGTATGTTCGTCGTGGCGGCATCTTCGAAAAGAATTTCGCCCCGCGACGGATGCATCAGGCCGGCGATGCACTTGAGAAGCGTGCTCTTGCCGGCACCATTTGCACCGATGACAGCAACAACCTGGCCGGCGCTGACGCTGAGCGAAACGCTGAAGAGCGCCTGGAAGTCGCCGTAGAACGCGTCGACGGCGGTGATCTTGAGTAGCGGGCCGTCAGGCATCGGCGTCAATTCCCATATAGATTTCAGTTACTTGCGGGCTACGAATGACGCTGTGCGGGTCGCCGCCGGCGATGAATTTGCCGCCGTGCAGGACCACGAGCCGATCGACAGTGGCGAGCAAAGCGTGCACGACGTGCTCGATCCAGATGATCGAAACACCGCTCGCGCGTACGTCCTTGATAAGGGCAACCAGAGTTGCGCATTCGTGCTCGGTGAGACCGCCGGCGACCTCATCGAGCAGCAGCACGCGGGGACTCGTTGCGAGAGCGCGCGCCAATTCCAGGCGTTTTCGATCGAGCAGAGTCAGCCCGCCCGCCCGCCTGTTCGCCTTTTCTGCCAGGCCGCACCGTTCGAGCAGTTCGGCGCAGCGATCATAGACCGCGGCTTCTCGCTCGCCGGCACCGAATGCTGCGGCTACCACGACGTTCTCGAACACGCTCATGCCCGAGAACGGTTGCGGGATCTGGAACGATCGCGCCAGACCCATCCGGCAGCGCCGTTCTGCCGGCAGCCTGGTCACGTCATGGTCCGCGAACAGCACGCGGCCGGAATCGGGCCTTACGGTACCGGTTGCGATTCCAAACAGTGTCGTTTTGCCCGCGCCATTGGGTCCGATGATGCCCAGGGCTTCGCCATCGTTCAGCGACAAGTCGATTTCGTCGGCCACCACGACGGCGCCGAATCGTTTCGAGATCTTCTCGAGTGCAAGGATCGCAGCCATCGCGGCCGTTACGAAATAGGCTGCAGCTTTCCTCCGATCGGAATATTCGGTGCCGTCTTGTTCTCGGCGATCACGAGATCGAATTTTCCGTTCTTGCGCTGCCACTGGCCGGCCACCAATGGCGTCTTGGTGACGTTCTTGACCGGCGCGCCGGTCCACTGGATCGGTCCCGACGATCGACTGGTAGTTGGTGGCCACGATCGCGTCGAGGATGGACTTGGGGTCGCCCAGATTCTTCGCGCGCTTGAGCACGTCGATGGCAACTTCAAAAAGCGCATGTTGAAAGCCGATGGGCTGCGTCCATGGCCGGTTCGATGCCTTGGTGTATGCGTCGGTGAGCTGCTGGCAGCTTTGGCCAGTGAGACCTGATTTGAAGGGATGGTGCGGCGTCCACCAGATCTCGCTGCTGAGGCCATTGCCGCGCTCACCCAGCGACTCGATGACCGACGGGAACAGCAGCGCCTTTCCGATTGTGACGATCTTCGGCTTGAAGCCCTGTTGTGCCGCCTGCGACCAGAACGTCGCGAAATCCGGCGGGATCATGTTGCCGGTGACGATGTCCGCGCCGGCTGCCTTGAACGCCGAGATCTGCGACGTGAAATCGCTGTTCATGAGCTGGTAGCGGCCGGGATCGTGCAGCTTGTAGCCGGCCTTTGCCAGTGCGGGCGGCAGGCCGAGATTCGGATCGCCCCACGCATTGCCGTCGGCGTCATTCGGGAAAAGACCGCCGACGACTTTGTTGGTCGGCAGTTCGTCCCACAGCGCGAGGAATGAGGCGATGACGTCCTCTAATCCCCAGAAGAAATGGTAGGTCCAGGTGAAGCCTTTCTTCGGATCTCCTTTGCGCCCGAAGAAATAGGGCTGCCACGGGCAATTGGTGGTGATGCACGGCACCTCGTTGACCTCGGCCTGATCGGAAACCGGATTGGTCGTGTCCGGCGTTGCGGAGGCGACGATCAGGTTGACCTTGTCGCCGAGGATCAACTCGGATGCGACTTCCGCCGCGCGGTTGCCGCTCGACTGGCTGTCCTTGGAGATGATCTCGACCTTGTAGGTCTTGCCGCCGTTTTCCAGGCCTTTGGCCAAGGATGGCGCGCACCTGGTCGAGGATGAAACCATCGGCCTCTCCGAAGCCGGCCAGCGGGCCGGTCTTGGGGCTGACGTGGCCGATCTTGATGACCTGCGATTGCGCCTCTGCCGGCAGCACGCGCAGAACGGCGGGAGCGGCAATTGCACCGAGGCCGGACTTGACCAGCGTGCGGCGAGAAATCGTGCGGCGGTCATTCATTGTCACCTCCCTGGCTTATTGCACCGATCACGGCATTGCGCGGTTTCGCCATCGTTATCCTGCGGTGTAGCCACCGTCGGCATAGAGAATGTGGCCGGTGTAGAAATCCGAAGCCTTCGACGCCAAAAAGAGCAGCGGTCCGGCAAGATCTTCCGGCTCGCCCAGCCGGCCTTTCGGCACGCGGGCGAGAAAGCCTTTGCGCACCGTCTGCGCGCGCTCGGTGTCTTCGTACATCCAGGCGGTGAGCGGCGAGCGGAAGACCGTCGGTCCGAGCGCATTCACGGTGATCCCGGTCTCGCCCCATTCGCAGCCGAGCGCCTTGGTGATGCCGTCGACCGCAGATTTCGAGGCGCAATAGGCGCTGTAGCCGGCGGGATGTCCGAGCAGGCCGCGCGCCGACGAGGTCAGGATCACCTTGCCGCCAGATTTGCCTTCTTGGCCCTGCTTGAGCATCTGCTTTCCGGCCGCGCGCGCCATCAGCCATGACTGGTTGACGTTGGCGTCCATCACATCGAGAAAATCCTCGACCTTCTGGTCGACGATCTTGGACACCTTGTTGAGGCCGGAGGCGACGACGAGAATGTCGACCCCGCCGAACTTGTCGACCGCGGCTTTGACGATCTTTTCGCAGTTTTCCTCCGAGCTCGGCCGCAGCGCGATGATCTCGGTCTTGCCGCCAAGCGCCTCGCATTCGGCCGCTACTTTCTTCAATTCATCGGCCTTGCTTGCCGCCAGCACGACATTGGCGCCCGCGCCCGCAAATGTTTTCGCCGCCAGCGCGCCGAAGGCGCCCGATGCGCCGGTGACAATGGCGGTCTTGCCCTTGATGTCGAACAGGGACAGGGGGTTCTTCAGAAAGTCACTCATGACGCGCCCTCACTTCGGTGCGGCGACCGCGACCAGGATGGTGCAAACATCCTTGCCGCGATTGATGATCTCGCGGTTTTCATTCGGCGCGATGAAAACGGTATCGCCCGGCTTCGCCACCATGCTCCTTGCCGCCCGCGATCACGGTCAGTTCACCCTTGAGCACGTGGTAGATTTTTTCCGGCGGGGAGGCGTCGGGCCCGGCGCCGCCACCGGGCTGGAAATGCGAGATGCCGAAGATCAGCGCCTGCGACCCGCCCATCTCCGCACCGAAGATGCGCAGGGATTCATAGCTGCGGTGGTTCGGCGCCTCGTAAGGCTTTGCCTCGGAGAGTTTGCGGACGATCATCAGAATTTACTCCCCTTTTCGATGCGGAATTTCTGCTTCGGATCGAGGATGGCGACCAGCCGCACGATGCAGCCGTCGCCGCGATCCCAGTTCCACGGGAAATAGGCGAAGGTGCAGCGCTTGCCGGTGACCTTGTCGATATCGCCGCCGACGTTCTCGATGCCCATGATGCCGTTCTTGAACAGGATGCGGTGCACCGGCTCCCATTCCGGGAAGTCATCCTTCCAGTCGCGGCCGCCGGACCACTCGCGGTATTCTTCGGCCAGATGCGGATGCAGCGGCCCGTTGCGCTGCGGGCCGATGGCGGTCGCGAGCGGATGGTCGTTGGCCTGCGTGTCGTGACCGACCACCTTGACCTTCTTTTTGACGAACCATTCTCCGGCCGACGGCACGAAACCCGGCGCGCGGCAGAAATAATCCTCGCTGTCCTCGTAGAACTTGTGCCAGCCGGTATTGACGATCACCACGTCGCGCGGCCGCACGATCTTGCCGCAGGCCTTTTCCAGGTCGTCGCCGGTGATCGGCTCCCATTTGTTCTTCGGGATCGACACGACGATGCCAGAGCCGAAGAAATGCGGCAGCGGCACCTCGTCGATGAAGGGCGTGCCCTGGATGACGTGCGCCGGCGCGTCGATATGCGTGGTGTTGTGCATCGAGGTGGTGATGCGCTGCGACAGCACGCCCGACTTCGCCATGTAGTGGATGCGCTCGATCTTGACGTCCTCGAAGTACGGCCAGTTCGGGGACTGATAGCCGAAGCGGTGGGACAGGTTGTAGAACTCCAGCCCCATGCTGTTTTTCAGGTTTTCTTCAAACATCACGCCGCGAATTTTTTTTGCCACGGCTCCCTCCCTTTGATGCGTTATTTCGTCATGCTCCCGGCGCCTGCACTCAGGCAGCCGAAGAATTCATGTGAGTCTCCAGGGCCTTTTTGGTGGCGACCAGCCGTTCGGCAACAAGCGTCTGCCGGCTTGCAAAGCGTTGGCTCGGCACCGGCACGGAGATGGCGATCGCGTTGCCGAGCGGATCGTGCATCGCAACGCCCACGGCGCAAATCCCCAATGTGTGTTCCTCGCGGTCATAGGCGACGCCGTTACGCCGCGCCGACTTGAGATCGGCAAGCAGCGCGTCGAACCGCGTGAGTGTCTTCGGCGTTCGCGCCTCATAGGCGCGACCGATCAGGGCCTCGATGGCCTTGTCGGTGAGTTGCGCGAGATAGGCCTTGCCGTTGGCCGTGCAGTAGAGCGGGAACGTGTCGCCGACGGCCGAGACGGCGCGCAGCCGCTGCGAGCCGATCACCTGGTCGATGAAGACAAGGTGGTCCTTTTTCACCGTCGAAAGATCGACGGTCTCGTGCAGTTCTTCCGAAAGACGTTCGAGGAATGGGCGCGCCATGGCGACGAAGTCGCTGCGCACCGAGGCTGCGAGCCGCAGGATCGTCGGCCCGAGCCGCACGCGGCCGTTTGGCGTCGCCGCAATGACCAGTTTTTCGGTTTCCAGCGCGGCAACGATGCGTTGCACGGTCGAGCGCGCAAGGTTCACGCGCTGTGCGATCTGGCCCAGGCTCAGTCCGCTGTTTTCCTCTTCCAGCGCGCGCAGGATCGTGGCTGCCCGCGCGATCACCTGCACCTGGCTCTTGTCGTTGGTCACCAGACGATTCATGACGCCACCCACACAACGTACCGGCGGTCTTATGCCGCCTTGCATCGTGGGACACGTTAGCCCAAAATCCGATACAGCTAAAAGAGAAAAGATGAAGCAGGCCGTTGGCCTTGGGGAGGCAACGCATGGTCAAGAAGATCGCGCTCGAGGAGCATTTCCTGGATCCGGCCACCGAGCCCTATTGGCGGCCGACGATGGTCGACGTCGCGCCGGCCAAGACGGCGCAGCTTTACGCGGCTTTGACCGATTTCGGCGAGCAGCGCCTGAAGATGATGGAACAGCACGGCATCGCGCGGGCGATCCTGGCGATCGCCGGGCCGGGCGTGCAGGCGGAGCGCGACGCCGCAACAGCCGTGCGTGCCGCCCGCGCATCGAACGATTTCCTTGCCAAGGAAATTCAGAAGCGCCCCGATCGCTATTCCGGTTTTGCACACCTTGCCATGCAGGATGCAAACGCCGCCGCCGACGAGCTCGAGCGCTGCGTGCGCGATTTGAAGTTCTGCGGCGCCATGATCAACGGACATACGAACGGCAAATATCTCGACGACCGCTCCTATGATCCGTTCTGGGAACGCGCCGCTGCTCTCGATGCGCCGGTCTATGTGCATCCGGCCGATCCGGTTGCGGCACTGCCGGTGCTCGCGGGCTACAATGTGCTGGTGCGGCCGATGTGGGGTTGGGGCGTCGAGACCGGCTCACATGCGCTGCGCATTATCTCGGGCGGTGTTTTCCATCGCTATCCGAAAGCAAAGCTGTTGCTCGGCCATCTTGGCGAGACCTTGCCTTTCCTGCTCTGGCGCTTCGACAGCCGCTCGAAGCCTTACGGCTGGAATCTGCCGAAGCCGCCGTCGCAATACATCAAGGAAAACGTCTGGGTCACCACGTCGGGCATGTACGACGGTCCGCCGTTGCATTGCTCGATCGGCGCGCTCGGTCGGGACCACGTAATGTTTTCGGCCGACTATCCTTTCGATGCGGAAGGCGCCGGTCCGTTCATGGACGCGGTGCAGCTCGACGAGTCGGTGCGTGCCGACGTCGCCTTATAACAACGCGGCAAAGCTGTTCCGCCGGTTGTACGCCTTACTTCGCCTCGATGACCCGCACCGGCTTGCCGTCGAGCCAGGCGCGGATGTCCTCGACGATGTCTGGAAAATATTTCCGGTAATTCTGCTCGCTTACATAGCCGAGGTGCGGCGTGATGACGACATTGTCCATCTTGCGGAACGGATGATCGAGCGGCAGCGGCTCGACATCGAAAACGTCCAGGCCGGCCCCAGCGATGGACTTCGAATTCAGCACGGCAATCAGCGCTTTCTCGTCGACGATCGGGCCGCGCGACGTGTTGATGAGATAGGCCGACTTCTTCATCAGGCCCAGCTCTTTTGCGCCGACCAGGCCGCGCGAGCGGTCGCTCAGCACAAGGTGGATGGTGACGAAATCCGCGTTGCGGAAAAGGTCGTCCTTGGAAACGTAGTCCGCGCCCGCGGCCTTGGCTTTCTCTTCGGTCAGGTTCTGGCTCCAGGCGATGGTCTTCATGCCGAAGGCCTTGCCGACCGCGGCCGAACGCTGGCCAAGCTTGCCGAGACCGAGGATGCCGAGCGTGAGGCCTTCGAGGTCGCGTCCGATCGTCGTCTGCCACGGCGCGCCGGCTTTCAGCCGGGCGTTCTCGAAACCGATGCGGCGTGTAAGCTCCAGCATCAGGCCGAAGGCGATGCCGGTGGTCGGGCTGCCGGCCGCGCCGGTTCCGCAGACCGTCACGCCTCGTTCGGCGCAGGCTTTGACGTCGAATGAATTGTTCCGGGCCCCGGTCGTGATCAGCAGCTTCAGATCGGGCAGGGCTTCGACAACCTTGCGCGGGAAGGGGGTTCGCTCGCGCATGCCGACCACGACGGCAAAGCCCTGCAGGGCCTTGATCGCCTCGTCCTGGCTGCCGAACGGCTTGTTGAAGACCTTGATCTCGACGTCCTTGGCGATCGGCGACCAGTCGGCAAAACCCATCGCAACGTTCTGGTAATCATCCAGAATTGCAGCCCGAACCATACCCCTGAAACTCCCTGCGTGCGCGCCCCTGCGAGGCGCGCCAATTTAGGGCGGGCAAACCGAAAAGATAGGGGGTTCAGGCGGGTGGGAGGCCGTGCTTGGCGCGCCAGGCGGGCCCGGGACCGCGCATATAGTGCAATTCCGGCCGGTAGGGACGGACCGCGTCGCGGGTCAGCTCGCGCCAGAAACCCGCAAAGATGCTGCTAATCCGCCGCAAAAGGACGGGGGAGTAACGAAATCGCGGAACCCGAGATGGCCAAAATAGCGCGACCCATGATCCAGCTCCCACACTGACAAGGCGGACAATCCGGTCCTCTTGTCCCTTGGTCGCCGGGTCCGGCGCCGAGGTTCAAAGTGCAGGCATCATGAGACCGAAGCGGTTAAGAACAGGTACCTGAACGCTATACCGGAGCCCTATCTGCAATCAGCCTTTCCAGAGGTTTACTTCGATTGACGACGCGGGGGAACGCGCGGTGCGCTTGCTCTTTCGCAGGTTCCGCCGTTACATCACCCCCGCATTTTCCCGACAAAGCGTGCGGTTGCGCGTGAGCGCGCCCGGGCGGATTCGGGCCGCAGCTGAGAGGTTCCAGGAATTCAATGAACGGGCGTCAATTCATCTATCACATGCAGGGTCTGACCAAGACCTACCCGCCGTCGAAGAAGGTCTTGGACAATATCCATCTGTCCTTCTACCCCGATGCCAAGATCGGCGTGCTGGGGGTCAACGGCTCCGGCAAGTCGACGCTGCTGCGCATCATGGCCGGCATCGACAAGGATTTCACCGGCGAAGGCTGGGTCGCCGAAGGCGCGCGCGTCGGCTACCTCGAGCAGGAGCCGCAGCTCGATCCCAAGATGACCGTGCGAGAGAACGTCATGCAGGGCGTCGCCGCCAAAAAGGCGCTGCTCGACCGGTACAACGAGCTCGCATCGAACTACTCGGACGAGACCGCCGACGAGATGGCGAAGCTGCAGGACGAGATCGATTCCAAGAACTTGTGGGACCTCGACAGCCAGGTCGACCTGGCCATGGATGCCCTGCGTTGCCCGCCGGACGATGCCGACGTGACCAAGCTCTCCGGCGGCGAACGCCGCCGCGTGGCGCTTTGCCGGCTGCTGCTCGATCAGCCCGAGCTGCTGCTGCTGGACGAGCCGACCAATCATCTCGACGCCGAGAGCGTGAACTGGCTGGAAGGCCATCTGCGCAACTATCCGGGCGCGATCCTGATCGTCACCCACGACCGCTACTTCCTCGACAATGTCACCGGCTGGATTCTCGAGCTCGATCACGGCCGCGGCATTCCTTACGAGGGCAACTACACCTCCTGGCTTCACCAGAAGCAGAAGCGGCTTGAGCAGGAAAGCCGCGAGGACGAGGCGCGCCAGCGCACCCTGCAGCGCGAGAGCGAGTGGATTTCGTCGTCGCCGAAAGCGCGGCAGGCCAAATCCAAGGCGCGCTACCAGCGCTACGAGGACTTGCTCAAGATCGCCAACGCCAAGGTCGAACACGGTCGCGCAGATCACCATTCCGGTCGCCGAACGGCTCGGTCAGAACGTCGTCGATTTCGACCACCTGACCAAGGGCTTTGGCGACAATCTGCTGATCGACGATCTGACGTTCAAATTGCCGCCCGGCGGCATCGTCGGCGTGATCGGCCCGAACGGCGCGGGCAAGACCACGCTGTTCCGCATGATCACCGGGCAGGAAAAGCCCGACAAAGGCACGATCAAGATCGGCGAGTCGGTCCACCTCGGTTATGTCGACCAGTCGCGCGACAGCCTCGACGGCAAGAAAACCGTCTGGGAGGAAATTTCCGAAGGCAATGACATGATCCTTCTCGGCAAGAAGGAAATGAATTCGCGCGCCTATTGTGCCTCGTTCAACTTCAAGGGCGCCGACCAGCAGAAGAAGGTCGGCACGTTGTCGGGCGGCGAGCGCAACCGCGTGCATCTCGCCAAGATGTTGCGGTCGGGCGCCAACCTGCTGCTGCTCGACGAGCCGACCAACGATCTCGACGTCGATACGCTGCGCGCGCTGGAAGAGGCGCTGGAAGATTTCGCGGGCTGCGCGGTCATCATCAGCCACGATCGCTGGTTCCTCGACCGCATTGCGACACATATTCTGGCGTTCGAGGGCGACAGCCACGTCGAATGGTTCGAGGGCAACTTCCAGGACTACGAGCAGGACAAGATGCGACGTTTGGGCACTGACAGCGTCATCCCGCACCGGCTGAAATACAAGAAGTTCTCGCGCTAGGCCGCTTCCGCCTGCTGACCTGAGCCTCTAATCTCGGCGGGACCAGGAAGCGCCGCCATGAACAAGCCGATCCGCGCGCCGAAAAAACCCTTCGTTCTCGAAGAGGCGACGATCGACGAACTGCATGCCGCGATCAAGGCGGGCGAGACGACCTGCGTCGATGTCGTACGGCATTACCTTGCGCGCGTGCGCGCCTTTAACGGCACATCCAATCTGCTGGTCACGAAAGACGGCGCGCCCGTTCCCGAAGCGCGCGGCACCGTGCGCGGCGGCGCGCCGCTGAAATTTCCCACGCAAACCGTCAAGGCCTCGGAGCTGCTGCCCGATCTCGACAAGTACAAAGGCCCGCCGCTCGAGTTCGGCCGCATGGAAGCGACCGCGTCCGATCCTTCGGTGCAGCAGCAGTTCGGGCTGACCGTCGGCCAGCCGAACGCCGGTCAGGTCAATGCGCTGGCCACGCTTAACATTCGCGGCGAACGTTCGGTGACCTGCCGCGGCGATTTCGACCTGCATCCCTCGAAGGGACCGTTGCCGAAGGGCGCGCCGCCGGTGTGCGAATATTTCCGGCATTTGCCCGATGCGCTCGAACGTGCGGCGGAGCTCGACGCCGCTTACGGCCGCAATCCCGACCTCGAGAAGATGCCGATGTACGGCGTCGTTTTCTCGTTCAAGGATCCGTTCGACACCAAGGACATGCGCTCGACGGGCGGCGGCGACGCCCTTTACGACATCGATTTTCCGGCCCGCGACCACGTTCTCGTGGAGCAGCTGCGCAACAAGGGCGCGATCATCTTCGCCAAGGCGGTGAACACCGAATACAACGGCCGGCCCGACGATCCCGGCGGGCCGCACAAGCCCGACAAGGTTCTGACATCGACCCTTGGCTATCAGCGCAGCACCTGGGCGGGCAATCCGTCCAATCCCTATGACACGACGCGCGCGGCCTCGCTCGGCTCAAGCTCGGGCTCCGGCGTTTCAGTCTCCACCAACATGGTGATGTGCAGCCTGGGCGAGGAAACGCGCGCATCCTGCCGCGGTCCGGCCAATCACAATTCGGTCGCGCTCATCCTGCCTCACAAGGCTTTGCTCGGATTTGACGGTGGCGCGATCGGCGCCGATATCCATGTCGACCGGTCCGGCATCCTCGCGCGCACGATCGGCGATGCGGCCAAGGTGCTCGATGCGCTCAAGGATCCGGCGCATGGCTACTACGATCCGCGCGATCCCTTCACGACGGTGCCGCGCTCATCCGTGCTCGATAGCTACGCGCGTCACACCAGGCCCGCCGAATCGCTGAAAGGCCTGCGGATCGGCGTCATCCGCGAGTCGATGACTGTGCGGCCGGGCAACATGACGGAAGTGCCGATCACGACCGCGGCGGCACAGGAAATAAAGTCCGTCCTCGGCGGCAAGCTCGGCGCGACATTGGTCGAGTCGTCCGATCCGCTCTGGAAGCGAGATCCCGATATCGAGCAGATGGCAGTGGACTATCGGGTCGCGCTTGCGCGGCTGGTGCCGGTCTTCATGCCCGATATCCTGTTCCGGCTGACCGGCGACGGGCAGCCCGTGTTCAAGGAATTCGCGGCGGCGATCCGGCCGACCGAGTTCGAGCCGGGAAAAGTCTTCGGCTCCGGCAAGATGAAGCCGATCGACTACATGCTCGACATGGCCGAAGGCCGCATCCCGCCGCCGTCCAATCTCGATCTCGCCACGGTCCAGCATCAGGCGCCGCAGACGGCGTTCCGTTTCCACATCAATCAGTACCTGTCGCGCCGCGCCGCCGACTGGAAAGCCAAAGGCTTCACCGAGACGCTCATCGATTTCACCGAACTCAACAAGCGCTCGAAATTCTGGGGCGACGACCAGCGCGCAAGCTGGCTGAACTGGGACGAAGTCGCCGATCTGCGCAACCCGCTCGGCGAGCGGCAGAACATCACCGAGCGCATCATGCTGCGCGAGCTTTTGCGGCGCGCCGACATGATGGTGATGCTGGAAAACCGGCTCGATGTGCTGGTGCGGCTGCACACGCCCTGGCCTCCCGGCAAGATCGGCGGCGCCGGGCAGGGATTTCGCAACAACCTTACGCTGGAGTCGCTGAGCGGGCCGAATGCCGGGCTCACCGAGGTGCTCATACCGGCGGGCTTCGTGACCACGGTCTATGATCCGGTCTATCAGCTCAGCGCCGACGGAAAGTCCTACCTTCACGTCCCGTCGAACAAGGCGACCACGATCCCGGAGCCCGGCCTGCCGTTTTCGCTGGTGTTTCGCGCCGAGCCGGGCAAGGAAGACGTGTTGCTTCAAGTCGCCGCATCCTATGAAGCCGCTTCGCGCCGGCGCATTCCGCCGCCCGCATTCGGCCCGCTCCCGGTGGAGCAGCGCGCGCGTTCGGACTAGTTTGGCGGCATGACTGGACGCGCGGTTTTCATCTTTGTGTGGCTGCTGCTCTCGGCCGTGTCCGCCCGTGCCGATGCCGCATTCGACCGCTGGCTCCAGTCGGTGTGGCCCGACGCTCAGGCGCTCGGCGTCTCGCGCGCGACCTTCGATGCGGCGGTGCGCGGCCTCGAGCCGGATTTTTCACTTCCCGATCTCGCCATTCCGGGCAAGCCCGAGAAGCAGCCGCAGCAGCCGGAATTCGTGCAGACGCCCGTCGCAGTATTTGCGCGAGGCGGCATTCCAGGCTTCGACTGCGCGCGGCAGGGAACTCGCCGCGCAATACCGCGACACGCTGGCGCGGATCGAGAGAGAAATCGGCGTGCCCGGCAATATCTTGCTGGCGATCTGGGCGCGCGAAAGCGGCTTCGCGCGCGAATTTCGCGGCCAGGACGCCATCCGCGTGCTCGCCACGCAGGCTTATGTCGGCAAGCGCAAGGATTTCTTCCGCAACGAATTCCTGCATGCCCTGAAGATGCTGCAGGACGGCGTGCCGCGCGCCGACATGCGCTCGTCCTGGGGCGGCGCCATGGGGCTCACGCAATTCCTGCCGTCGGAGTTCTACAAATATGCCGTCGACTTCGACGGCAGACGGCCGCATCGATATCTGGCGCTCGGTGCCGGATGCGCTCGCTTCGGCGGCGAAACAGCTCGTCGGCAAAGGCTGGCGCGCCGGCGAGCCTTGGGCGATCGAGGTGCATGCGCCGGCCAACGCCGACTGCAGCATCGGCGTGCCCGAGGTCATCAAGCCGGTGCGCGAGTGGATCAGGCTTGGCTTCGTTCCGGCCTATGGCCGCAAGCTGAGCCCGGCGGAATTGTCGCTCGATGCGTCATTGTTGCAGCCGGAGGGAAGTTACGGACCGTCCTTCCTCGCGCCGAAGAATTATTTCGTGCTCAAGGACTACAATTTCTCGGATCTCTACGTGCTTTTCGTCGGCCATCTCAGCGACCGCATCGCCGGCGGCAAGCCGTTCGAGACGCCGTGGAGCAAGAATGCGCAGCTCAAGACCACGCAAGTGGAGACCATGCAGCAGCGGCTTGCCGCGCTCGGTCTCTACAAGGACAAGATCGACGGGAAGGCGGGAATGCTGACGCGCGCGGCGCTCGGCGCGTACCAGAAGAAGAACGGACTGAAGGTCGACTGCTGGCCGACCGCCGCAGTGCTCGATCACATGCGGCGGTAGACCGGGACGTCAGTCGCAGACCTCGATGCGGCGCGATCGCCAGCCGTAGCCTTCCACCCAGACGCGGCGACGCTCGACGTGGCAGACGTCGCCTTCGACGACTTCCGACGGTCCGACGTAAGCGGGGGTGGCGGCGCGTAGACCGGCGCCGGCGCGGCATAATAGGTCGGGCCGCTGTTGGCGATTGCCGAGCCGATGATGGCGCCGGCGGCCAGTCCGCCGACGACGCCGGCCGCAACACCGCAGCCGCGGCAGTGTGCCTGTGCCGAAGACGGCAACGCCGCGGCCAAGGTGGCGGCCGCGGCGAGCGCGATGATCGTATGCTTCATGGGTGTCCTCTCGGGCCGATTGCTCGTTTGGCCCGGATCATCCACCCAAATTCGTTACGCGATCTTTAAGGGCAGATAAACCGCGGTTTGCTCCAGCCGATGAAATTGCCGTAGGCATCGCGGAGCGGCCGGCGGGCCCAGTAGCCACCCGGGCAACCTGCCGGATAGGGGGCGCCGTAGCCTTCATAGACCACATAGCCGGGAGCCGGCGCATAATAGCGCGGCTGGCTGTTGGCGATCGCGCCGCCAATGATGGCGCCGCCGATAACGCCGGCTGCCACACCCGCACCGACCGCGCAGCCGTAGCAGCGGGCATCGGCGGTGGTCGGGGCGCTCAGGGTGCCGACCGCCATGGTGGCGACAGTCGCGAGCGCGAGCATCGTCTTCTTCATGGGTATTCCCTCCAGGTCAGGTCGGGCTGATGTGCCGACCACGTGAGATGATGATTAAGCTAAACCTGTCCCCGTGCAGAGGATAGTGACCGTCCCAAAATGTCGGAATTTTGTTGAACGCCAGGTCACCCCCTCTTTGAAAAAAGCCCGGACACGTTTCCGAATCCGGGCCTTTTCTTTACCTTATTGCGCGACTTCGCGGGTTTGGCTAGGCCTTAGTTACAGACACGCACACGCCTTAAGCGCCAGCCCCAGCCGTCCCAGATTCGCTGGCGGGTCCAGTAGCAGCCGCCGTAATAGGCCGGGCCCGGAGCGTAAGCGTAATAGCCGGGACCATAGCCACCGTAATATCGCGCCGCTTGCGGCGCCGAGCCGATGATGGCGCCGGCGGCAAGCCCGCCGATCACGCCGGCGGCAACAGCACCGCCACCGCCACCGTGCCAATGACCGGCTTGAGCCGGCTGCGGGGCGGCAACGGCCGTAAGTCCAAGGGCGGCGCGGCCGCCAAGGTTGTGAGTATTTTCGTTTTCGTCATAGCGCACCTCCTCCGGTTCGCCGGGTTCGTAACCATTCAACGATCTAGGCGTTTGCTTCCTGCGTTCCTGTGCAGAACATCAACAAACAGCGTGAAGGGGAGGTTCCCGTTTTTGCCCGTGAATGGCCCATGAATGCGCCGTTTGGAATTGAATTCGCGACCGGTTCACGCAGATTAAATTTTCGCAAGACTATGCGGCGGGTTCTGGGCAGAGGCGCCTTATTTTGACCGCGCTCGTTTCAGGGTGACAGGCGTCCGAGCACGCGCTGCAGCATCGTCGCCCGCGACCGCGCCAATCGAAGTCCTTGCGGATTTGCGCGCCCGCGACGTCGGCACGATGTCGGTGCGCTTTTGACGCCGGTGGCGCGGTTTCGATTTGCGGCCTGGGACTTCGGGTCTTGCGTCGCGAACGCAGGATATTCCGGCCGACATTCCTGAGGAACAACCTCTCGAGAGGATAGCTCAACTTCCGAATGGCCGCGGAGAGCGGCAGCCATTTGACCGCCATGATGTCCTCCATGAGGTCACGGCTTGGGTTAGCTTCAGCCTGCATGCGCCAGAACTGCACGACCTTCGGGCGACCGCGCGCCCGGTAGGTGATGGCGCCGACGAATTCGCGCACACGGACCCGGTGTCCGGTTTCCTCGATAACTTCTCGGCGAGCGCCGGCGAGCGGGCTTTCGTCGCGCTTGAGTTTGCCGCGCGGCAGTACCCAGAGCTCATCCTTCGCGCGCTGCACGATAGCGATGAGCGGGCGCGCGCCGTTGCGCACCACGATGCCGCCAGCCGCATGAATGGTCTTGCCCGCCATAGCCATCCGACGTGTAGCAAATAATGCGGCGCCATACGCATCGAAATGCGCATGCGTGCGTATGCCTGTGGGCAACTCTCACGCGGCGGGACGGAGGGACCGTCACATTTCCTCCGTCGCGTGGAATCGTCGAAAGGCCGTCTTGCGTCAGTTGAATTTCAGACCGGCTTCCTTGGCGATCTTGAGGTTGAGCGCGATCTCGCGGCGGATCATCGCATCCATCTCGCTCGGCGTCAGCGGTGCCGGCTCGACGCCCTGCACCTTGAGCTTTTGTTGCACATCGGGAAGCGCAAGCACCTTTGTAGTCTCCGTATAGAGACGGTCGACGATCGGCCGCGGTGTCTTCGCGGGGACCAGCATGCCGTTCCAGTAGTTGAAGTCGGAGTCCTTGTAGCCGGCCTCCAGCGTGGTCGGCACATCCGGCAGCGTGGGCGAGCGCTTGGCCGAGCTGACGGCGAGGGGCACCAGCTGCTTGTTCTGAATGAAGGGCAGTCCGGACGAAATGCCGATGAAAATGTAGTCGACGCGGCCCGTCATCACTTCGGTAAGCGCTTCGGGGCCGCCGCGGAACGGCACGTGCGTGACCTTGAGCCCCGCGCTGACGTTGAACCGCTCCGCGGCCCAATGCGTTGCGCTGCCGACGCCGGCCGACGCAAAGCTGAGGCTGCCGCTCTTTGCCTTCGCCACCAGCTCCTGCACGGTGTTGATGCCTTTTGAAGGCGCGACCAGCAGCACGTTCGGCACGTTGCCGAAGCTCGCCACCGCGGAGAAATCATTGGCCGCATCATAAGGCAAGTTCGGATAGGCCGCGGGCGCGCCCGAATGCGCGGCTGCATTGATCAGAATGGTGTAGCCGTCGGGATCGGCCTTCGCGACCGCCGCAGATCCGAGGCTGCCGCCTGCGCCGCCGCGATTTTCAACCACGATCGTCTGACCGAGCTGCTTCGATAGCGGGTCGAGCACGATGCGCCCGAGGATGTCGATGGTGCTGCCGGCGGAGAACGGCACGATCGCGCGGATCGGACGCGCCGTTGGCCAGGCCGCCTGCGCGAATGCCGGACGAATAAGCATCGGCGTCCGCCAGAACGCCGGCGGAGAGTTGCAGGAATTTGCGACGGTCGTGCATGTTCATATTGTTCCCCCCGATTATTGTGCGCACTTCATTATTATCTTCCGGCCGCGGATGCCCGTGCAACAAGGCTGTTGCGCTCACCATTCCGCCCTGCCTAGGCTCGCACGGTCAGAATGGAGAAGGAAACAAATGCCAGACTTCAAGTGGGATCATGTTCATCTGCGCACGCCCGATCCAGAAGCCACTGCGCAATGGTTCGAGCGCATGTTCGGCGCCGAGGTGATTCGCTCGACGCAGCAGGGGAAGCCGCGCGTGGACATCAGGCTCGGTGGCGCCATGATCTTCCTGGCCCAGGTCAATCCCGGTGACGGCGTCAATCCGGCGCCGGTCACGCCGTATCAGGGTCTCGACCATTTCGGCCTGGCGGTTTCGGGCATCGATGCAATCGCGGCCGATCTCAGGAAGAAGGGTGTCGAGTTCACCAAGGAGCCGCATTCACCCCGGCCCGGCATAAAGATCTGCTTTCTGCGCGGGCCGCAGGGCATCTCGATTGAGTTGCTCGACCGCGATCCGAAATATTCCTGACGCGGCGCGTTGGCGCGCAAAACCTCGGGGGACGACATGAAAATTGGAATAGGCAGCCTTTTCGCCTTGGTGCTCGTTGCGTCGCCGGCCGCCGGACAGCAAAAGAGCCTGCGCGACCAGATCGTGGGAACATGGAATTTCGTGGTTGCCGAAGTGGTCGCGCCCGACGGCAAAAAGTCATTGCCCTTTGGCGAGACGCCGAACGGCATCCTGATCTTCACCGCCGGCGGGCAATTTGCGCAGATTCACGTCGCCAGCGACGTGCCGAAGATCGCCAGCAATAACCGCCTGACCGGCACGCCTGAGGAATACTCGGCAATCATGCGACGGAGCATCTCGCTGTTCGGCACCTACAGCGTGGACGAGGAAAAGAAGACGGTGACGTACAATATCGTGTCGAGCAGCTACCCGAACTTTGCCGGCGAAGCGCAGGTGCGCACGATCGACAAATTGACTGCCGACGAGTTTGTCAACACCAATCCGAACGTGGCGGGCGGCAGGGGCCGGGCCAGCAATTTCTATAAACGGGCCATGTAAGGCGTCTCGGTCAGCAGCGGAACAAAGCGTCGCGGGAAAAACGGAAGAATGGGTTGCCCTTCGCCTGCCGCCTCGCCTAAATGGCGTGGGGGCGCCGCGGCAGAGGGGAACATTGCGAATGCGTGCGTTTGGACTGGCGGTGGTTGCCGCGACGATCTTCGGGGCAACCGCAGTGGCCGCTGACGGGCGGTTCGAGCGCAGCCTGAAGATGCTGGCTCCGGAGGAGCGCCTCGAGCAGCTCTGCGACTACACCGCGATGACGCGCATCCGCACCGAGGCGAAGCAATATCGCCCGGACCGCGCTGTGGCCAATGCGATGGCTGAGCCGAAAGCGTCCGGCGATACGCTCGAAGTGACCGGCGGCGCGTTCCGCAGCCGCAAGAAATGGTACGCGCTGTCCTATCGCTGCACGTCGACGCCTGACCGCATGAGCGTGGTGGCATTTCATTTCACGATCGGTGACGAAATCCCCGAGGCGAAATGGTCGAGCTACGGCCTGTGGGACTGATCGCGCTAGTTATGTTGCACAACCACCTTGGTCCCGAGCGGCACGCGATCGTAGAGATCCGCCACGTCATCATTGACCAGCCGGAAGCAGCCTGACGACACCGCTTGGCCGATGGTTTGCGGCGCGTTGGTGCCGTGGATGCGGTAGACAGTCGCGCCGAGATTCATCGCGCGTGCGCCTAACGGATTGCCCGGGCCGCCGGCCATCCAGCGTGGAAGATACGGCTGCCGCTGGATCATTTCCGGCGGCGGCACCCAGTCCGGCCATTCGCGCTTGAGGGAGATCTTCTGGATGCCACCCCACTGGAATCCGTCGCGGCCAACTCCGATGCCGTAACGCAGCGCAGTGCCATTTCCCATGATCAGATAAAGGTAACGGTCGGCGGTGTTGACGATGATCGTGCCGGCCGGCTGCTCGGTGCGGTAGAGCACCGACTTGCGGCGAAACTCCGGGGACAGCTCGGCTACGCGTCCGCTGTCATCGACTCCCGGGTCGACGTCCTGCATCGTTGGAGCGGACGACGGCAGAAGAGTCTGCGAATAGGCCGGCATAGCCGGAGCCAGCAATATCGCGAGCGCGAGAACCCGCAACTGAAGCATTTCAATTCCCCCGAATATTGCGCGCGCGGCGCGTCAGATCCTGTCCTTGATTTGTGTCTGTGGGCGATCGGAGCCGCGAGCGGTCTCTGTGTGCCAGCGGCCCTTTTCGTCTTCGTATTCGATGGTCTCCGTATGGCCCGGAACAGTCTGCTCCGCAGCGGCCCGCTGTGCCGCGGCAAGCGCTGCCGCATGCGACGGATAGGGCTCCGAAAACACGCCATCGACTTTGTAGGCCCAGCCGCCGTCGTGCTCGACGATCTCGTAGGTGACTTCCACCATGGACGCGACCCTTGGATACGCGGAACTTGTCTTAAATAAGTTAGCGCCATGGGGTTGGTTGCGCCAGTCACAACGCCGCATAGGGCTGCAATAGTTACCGCCATGCCAGCTATGCAAACCGCGTAACAGCCGTCAGAAATCGAATTCGAGGCCAAAGCGGCGCTTGAATGCGGCGCGATCGCGCGGCAGGGCTGCCTTGAGGATGGCGCGCGCGGAATAGTTGCCCTTCATCACGCCGGCGTCCATGTACATCCAGTCGACAATGTCACGTTTGCCGAAGGTGATGGTGTCGCCCTTTTTCGGGCCGGCAAGCGTAAGTGGCGTGTTGCCGATCTGCCCGATGAACCGGTCTCCGACGTACGCGAACGGATAAATCCAGAAGAATTCCGGACCGCCATCGCCGAGCAGCGCGATCTTGACCGCGAACCGCTCCATGGTCGGCCCCGGATGCCGGGCGAGCGCAAGGAAGCCGGGCAGGGATTCACGCGCGCTCTGCATTGCCGCCGACATGATGGGGTCGTTGAGCGCGAGATAATAAAGAGCGCCGTTGTGGGCGTTCGCCGCATCCGGCTCCGGCGGCGACGCCGTGAGGCCGGCTGCGCGCGCGGCATTGAGTATTTCCGCAAAGCCTTTTGCGGTTTTCTTCGATGTATCTTTTGATGGCATGGCGCGGCCTTTCCGCCGGCGCCGCGGGCCCGCGCGCCGGTCCGGTCATGGGTCGCGCCAGGCAACGAAAAGGTTCAAATCGTTCGGGAGCGGCGAGGCCGCAAGTACGCGCACCGCATCGGCGCTATTGGCGGCGGTAGCGCTTCAGCCGGTCGATATAGGCTTCGATTTCCGGCGGCAGAACCCGCAAACCGCGCTGCGCGGCCGAGGACAATACCGGCCGCCATTGCGAGTTTTTCAGGAAGGCGGGCTCCTGGCCCGGCGGGATGGTCCGATCGAAAACGACAACGAGCATAATGGCAAGCAGCGCGATGCGGAGCGCCCCAGCGCCGCGCCGGCAACGCGATCGGGAACGCTGATATTGGGGCCGACCATTTCGTTGATAGCCAATCTCAGCAATGCGCTGAGCACGGCGCCCGCAGCCACGAAGATTGCCACGATCACGATCCACGTCTGTATCGTCGGCATTTTCAGATAGGTCGTGAGCACGGCGTGACACGCGGCGCCGCAACCACGGCGACGCCCATCCCGGCGATATATCCGAAGATCGTCGCCAGGCTGCGCAGCAGCCCGGTCATAAAGCCCATGACGACGGCGACGAACAGGCAGACGTAGATCGCGAGGTCGAACCAGTTGGTCAGAAAAAGGAGGTCATTGCGATTTGTCCGGGCGGGACTAGGCTGCGGACGTCTGAAGATCTGAAAGAAATCGGTTCAAGGAGACGGACATGGCGTTCACGGTCACCAGCAACAGCTTCAAGGACGGCGACTATCTCGGCAAGGACCACATCCTGTCGGCCGATTTCGGCTTCGGCTGCGCCGGCGGCAACAAGTCGCCGCATCTCAAATGGTCGGGCGCGCCGGCCGGCACCAAAAGCTTCGCCGTCACCTGCTTCGATCCCGACGCGCCGACCGGCTCCGGCTTCTGGCACTGGCTGGTGGTGAACATTCCGCCGAACGTGACCGAGCTCGCGCTCGGCGCCGGCAGTGCCGGCGGCAAGCTGCCGGCCGGCGCGCTGCAGACGCGCACCGATTTCGGCGCGCCCGGCTATGGCGGCCCGTGCCCGCCGGAAGGCGACCACCCGCACCGCTATCTGTTCACGGTGTTCGCGGTGAAGGCCGACAAGCTCGACGTCAAGGCCGACACCTCGGCCGCCGTGGTCGGCTTCAATCTGCATTTCAACACGCTGGCCAAGGCCGCGATCATGGGCCTGTTCAAGCGGTGAGGCGCCGAATCCGCGGATGGAAATGGAGCGGGCGTCCGGTGTCGTGCGATCGAACAGCTTGCGGAAACCGAAGGCGGCGAAGGCCGCCGTGCACAACCAGATGATGACCGCGCCGGTG
>CAWCEW010000012.1:0-183766 GCA_963794665.1 uncultured Alphaproteobacteria bacterium
ATTATACGAGCCGGCCGAGCTGGTGCTTTCGGCGCGCGCGGGCACACCATTATCCGAGATCGAAACCTTGCTCGAGAAAAACAATCAGGAGCTGGCCTTCGAGCCGATCGACTACGGCCCCGTGCTGGGCGGAGAGGTAAACCGCGGTACGCTCGGCGGCGCGATTGCAGCCAATCTTTCGGGCCCGCGCCGCATCAAGGCCGGCGCTGCGCGCGATCATTTTCTTGGTTTCACGGCGGTCACGGGCCGCGGCGAAACCATAAAATCCGGCGGCCGCGTGGTGAAAAACGTCACCGGCTACGACCTCTGCAAGCTTCTTGCCGGGTCGTGGGGTACGCTCGCGGCAATGACGGACATCACGATCAAGGTCCTGCCGAAGGCGGAGACCGAAGCAACTGTTCTGATCACGGGTCTCGACGATGCACGGGCCTGTGCTGCCATGGCGGCCGCGATGGGCTCGTCGTGCGACGTGTCCGGCGCCGCGCATTTGCCCGATCACGTGGCATCCTGGTTTGATGGATTGCCCAGGCCTGAGGCTTCGACCGCCTTGCGGCTGGAGGGCTTCGCACCGTCCGTCGTGCGCCGCAAGGAAACGCTATCCGCGTTGCTCAAGGAATTTGGCGTGGTGTCATTGCTCGATGAAAGGCAGTCACGCGCGCTGTGGCGGAGCATTCGCTATGTGATGCCTTTCACCACCGAAACGGCACGCACGCGTCCGCTGTGGCGCATTTCCGTTCCGCCCAGCCGCGGCCATGAAATCTCTCGTGCGATCACGCCCGCTGCGCAGATGTTCTCGACTGGGCCGGCGGGCTGGTCTGGGTGGCGATGCCGTTTGCAGGCGAGCCCGATGCCGCCGCGATCCGCGGTGCGGTCGCGGCGGTCGGAGGCCACGCCACGCTCGTGCGTGCGCCGGCCGCGGTGCGCGCGTCGGTCGATGTCTTCGCGCCGGAGGAGCCGGCGGTCCGGGCCTTGGGCAAACGGGTGAAAGAGAGCTTCGATCCGAAGGGCGTTCTTAATCCAGGACGCATGTGGGCGGGAGCTTAGCCGTGCAGACGTCGTTCACGCTCACGCAGCTGCTCGACCCGCAGGTCGCATCGTCGGAGAAAATCCTGCGCGCTTGCGTGCATTGCGGATTCTGCACGGCCACGTGCCCAACCTATGTGCTGCTGGGCGACGAACTCAATTCGCCACGCGGACGCATCTACCTGATGAAGGAGATGCTCGAGCAGGACAAGCCGCCGACCCGCGACGTGGTGAAACATATCGACCGCTGTCTGTCGTGCCTCGCGTGCATGACGACCTGCCCATCGGGCGTGCATTACATGCATCTGGTGGACCATGCCCGCGAACGGATCGAAAAATCCTACAAGCGTCCTTTGATCGAGCGCGCGTTGCGCGCATTGCTCGCGCGCGTGCTGACGGATCCCGCTCTTTTCCGCCTCGCCGTCGTGGCGGGGCTGGTAGCGCGGCCACTGGCGCCGGTTCTCGATCTGCTTGGCCTGCGCAGGATGGCGGCGATGCTGAAGCTGACGCCGCATCGCAAGCCGGCACCGCCGGTCGAGCGGACCGGCAAGGTCTATCCAGCTGAAAGCAAGCGCCGCGGCCGCGTGGCGCTACTGTCCGGCTGCATCAATCCGGTGCTTGCGCCGTCGACCGATGAAGCCGCCATTCGCCTGCTCAATCGCCATGGCATCGATGTCGTTGTTGCGGCGGGCGAGGGCTGCTGCGGCTCGCTGGTGCATCACATGGGACGTGAGGACCGGGCGCTGGCGCAGGCGCGTAACAATATCGATGCCTGGACGCGCGAAATCGAGGGCGATGGGCTCGATGCCATTCTGGTGACCGTGTCCGGTTGCGGGACCACCGTGAAGGACTATGGCTTCATGTTCCGCAACGATTTGACCCATGCAGACAAAGCCGCGCGCGTCAGCGCACGGGCGCGCGATATCACCGAATACGTGGCAACGCTTTCCTTGCAGTCAGGCAAGCTTCCCGCACCGATGACCGTTGCGTATCACGCGGCGTGCTCTCTGCAGCATGGCCAGAACGTCACGCGCGAGCCGGTCGATCTGCTTCGCGAGGCGGGCTTCGTGGTGAAGGACATTCCGGAAGGTCATTTGTGCTGCGGCTCGGCAGGAACCTACAATATTCTTCAGCCCGTCTTGGCCAATCAGCTGCGCGCGCGCAAGCTCGCCAATATCGAGCCGCTGAAGCCGGATGTCATTGCAGCCGGCAATATCGGTTGCATCACGCAGATCGCTGCCGGCACAACGACGCCCGTCGTGCATACGATCGAGTTGCTCGATTGGGCCAGCGGTGGTCCGATGCCTGAGCCGCTTGCCGCTGTCGTCAAAGCGCCAGCGAGTTAGCCGCAGCCGCCCGGATTGCATCGACACCACGGGCCGCATAGCATGCGCGATGAGATGGCCTTAACGGCCGGAACTCTTTATGGTTTTTGCGAATAAGCAATAAGGGAGGCCGCAATGCCGGCAACTTACAAAATTCTGATCATGGGCGCGTCCTACGGCTCGCTGCTCGCATCCAAAATCTTGTACGGCGGCCATTCCGTGCATCTGGTCTGCCTGCCGGCGGAAGCAGACCTCATCAATGCGGAAGGATTTCGCGTTCGCTTGCCGGTGAAAGGCCGCAAGGAACAGGTCGAGATCGACTCGCGCAAGCTTCCGGGCAAGGTCACGGCCGGCGGTGCGGCGGGCGTCAATCCGAAGGACTACGACCTCGTCGGCCTCGCCATGCAAGAACCGCAATACCGCTCGCCCGGTGTCCGTGAACTGCTCGACGCAGTCGCGAAATCGAAAGTGCCCTGCATGTCGATCATGAACATGCCGCCGCTTCCCTACGTCAAGCGCATTCCCGGCCTGAACTACGATGCGCTCAAACCCGCCTACACCGATCCCAGTGTTTGGGACAATTTCGAGCCGGGCCTGTTGACGCTGTGCAGCCCCGATCCGCAAGCGATCCGGCCGCCGGAAGAGAAGGTCAACGTCCTGCAGGTGACGTTGCCGACCAATTTCAAGGTCGCCAAGTTCGACAACGACATGCACACCTCGATCTTGCGGCAGCTCGAGAAAGACATCGACGCGGTCCGCTTCGATGCGCCGGAGGGAAAAATCGAATTGCCGGTGAAACTGCGCGTGCACGATTCGATCTTCGTGCCGCTGGCAAAGTGGTCGATGCTGCTTGCCGGCAACTATCGCTGCATCACCAAGGACGGGATGAGGACCGCGCAGGAGGCCGTGCATTCGAACATCGAGGAAGCGCGCTCGGTCTACAACTTTGTCTTCGACCTGTGCGTCAAGCTGGGCGCCGCGCCGAGCGACCTCGTGCCGTTCGAAAAATATGCGGCCGCCGCGCAAAGCCTCACACGCCCGGCTTCGGCCGCGCGAGCGCTGCAAAATGGCGTGCCGAACATCGAACGGGCCGACAAGCTCGTGCAGCTGATCGCCAAGCAGAAGGGGCTCAGCCACCCTGTGATCGACGGCATCGTGGCGCTGGTCAATTCACGGCTCGAAGCCAATCGAAAGAAGGCGGCGGCAGCCTAGGCGGTTCGTCGGAACGCCGTATTGAACGGCGGGGTGTGGACAACCACCCCGCCGGCGCCTTTTAGGTGCCGCTCGGGGGGCTATTGGCACCGTGTTTTGTGACATTCACGCAACAGCCTACATCTTTTTGTAGACAGACGGGCAAAACGCCTAAAAAGGCAGCACTTGCCACCGTTTTCGCCTTGCCCGGCGCTGAGGCCCGAGGGTCTAAATTTCAGATAACGCACGCCAAACGCGACAAGCTGTTCGCAGCCGGGGCTCGCGGCTCACGCGTGAGGAGATGTGCGAAGGGGACCGGCGCGGACGTGCCGATCGAATTAAAGGGGCAGACTCGATGAAAAAGGTTGTGTTGTCGGTTGTCGCGGCGCTCGCAGTTTCGGTTGCCGCGCCCGCATTGGCGGCAGACATGCCGGCGAAGGCACCGAAAGTGGCTCCGGCCGCGGCGCCCAGCCCGTGGGATATCGCCTTCGGCGCTGCTGTCACGAGCGACTATAACTTCCGCGGCATTTCGCAGTCGGATCGCGGGCCCGGCGGGTTCGCCTATTTCGAGCCGCGATATCAACATCACGCCGGACCTGCAGCTCTATGGCGGCATCGCCGCCGCGAGCGTGAAGCTTGCGACTGATCCGACCGCCGAGATCGATTTGTATGGCGGTATCCGCCCGACCTTCGGTCCTTTGGCCTTCGACTTCGGCGGCATCTACTACTGGTATCCGCGCGAGACGCAATTCTGCGGCATTCCAGGCGTGTGCGGCGGCAGTCCCTGCTTCCGAACGGCAACACGACATTGTCCGACACCGACTTCTGGGAAGTGTACGGCAAGGTCTTGTGGACGGTGAATCCGATGATCGCCCTCGGCGCCAACGTCTATTACTCGCCGAGTTGGCTGCACACCGGCGCCTCCGGCACTTACGCCTCGGGTACGGCGAAGTTTAGTGCCCCCGAGAACTTCCTGCCTAACGGCATCACGATGTATGTGTCCGGCGAGGCTGGCTACTACTGGCTCGGCACCACCAACCTCGTTCCAGGTGTCTTTGTCGACAACGCGGGGACAGGTGGCTGGGATCTTCCGGACTACGCCTACTGGAACGTCGGCATCGGGTTCAGCTGGAAGGTCTTTACCCTCGACCTGCGCTATCACGATACCAATCTGTCAAAGGCGGAGTGCAATTCTCTGACCGCCGATCCTGGTGCCGCTGGACCGATCAACACCGTCGTGAACAACTTCACGACCACCGCCGTCTCCAATTGGTGCGGCGCGGCGTTCATCGCCAAGCTGTCGGCGGACCTGACGCTCGGCAGCTTGAAGTAAGCCTACAGTCTGCCCTCATAAGGCGGCGGCCCTTCATGGCCGCCGCCTTTTTCTTTTTGCGGAGCTGGTGTTTCGCTCAGGACGCCGGCGCGAGAGCGGCCTCCTGCACGACATGGCGATCGCCCGCGCGAATGAATGCGAGCCGGCGCCGGTGGAATGCTGCGAGCGTGGCGCGGTGACCGATCGAGACGATCGTCGCTTGCGGAAGCCTCCGGTCGAGCAGCTGATAGAGCGCCGCTTCACTCGGTTCGTCCAGCGAAGCTGTCGCTTCATCGAGGAACAGGAAATCGGGCGGTAAAGAAGTGCGCGCGCAATGCCGAGCCGTTGCTGCTCGCCCAGCGACAGCATCCGGTTCCAGTGCGCTTCCTCCTCGATGCGCGGCACGAGCGCAGGCAGGCCGACGGCGCTGATGCAGCTCCGCGATCGTTGCCGCGTCGAACTGTCCGGGCTCGGCCGGATACGCCACCGCTGCAGCGAGAGGCGCGATCGGAAAGTACGGCCGTTGCGGCAGGATCATCATGCGCGCGTTCTTCGGAACTGTGATTGCGCCGTCTCCGAAGGGCCAGACGCCGGCGATCGCGCGGAACAAGGTCGATTTGCCCGCGCCTGACGGGCCGTTCACCAGTACCCGCTCGCCGAGCTTGATCACGACGTCGTCGGCGTTGACCAGCGGAATGCCGTTCGGCAGACGCACCGCGAGGTCATGGAAGCTGACAACGTGCGGCATCGTCCTGGGCTCACCGTGATCACTGGCTGGTGCGGTCGCGACGATGCGCGCAGTCGCGATCAGACTGGGCGAAGCCGGCAAGTCGCTCGACCACTGCGCGCCATTCGGCAAGATTGCGATAGAGCGTCACGAACACCGACAGCGCGTTTTGCACCTGCCGAAAGCGTTTGCGGTCTGCATCAGCCCGCCGAGCTGGATGGCGCCGGCAAAATAGGCCGGGCTTACCATGACGAACGGGAAAACCACCGAGGCCTGTGAGTAGCCGGCCGTGAAGAAAGTAAGCTTCTTCTGGCGTGACATGATCGCCATCCAGTTGGCGACGACATTGCCGAACCGCACCAGCAGCCGGCTGCGCTCGGCGTCGTTCGCCGTCAAGCAGAGCAATCTGCTCGGAATTCTCGCGCACGCGCACGAGGTTGAAACGAAAGTCGGCTTCGTACCGCTGCTGCTGGAAATTGAGTGCGATCAGCGGGCGTCCAATGAAATGCGTGAGGGCGGTGCCGATACAGGCATAGATCAGCGCCGCCCAAACCAAATAGCCGGGGATGTCGAATGTCGCTCCGAAAATGTGCAGCGGCGCGGCGGCCGACAAGCCCCAAAGGATGACCATAAAGGACGCCAGCGTGACAAACGAGTTGAGCAGCTGGAGTCCGATGATCAGGCCGTAAGCTCGATGAACTGTTTGATATCTTCGGCAATGCGCTGATCGGGGTTGTCGGCAGCGTCGCCGAGCAGCTGCATGCGGTAATGGTTGGCGCCCGTCGAGCCAGCGATCGAGATAGGTTCGCGTCATCCAGCGCCGCCAGCGAATTTGAAGCCATTGATTGAGATAGAGCTGGTAGACCGCGAGGAGAATGAACGCCGCGGCGAGGACGCAGAAGTATCCGAGCTGATAGACGAACGCGTCCCAGTTCTTGTCCTGCAGCGCGTTGTAGAAACTGTTGTTCCACGAATTGAGCAGCACGTTGATCCCGACGATCGACAACTCGATGGCGATCACCGCGGCCAGCAGAATGCGGCCGGGCCAGCTGTCCTCGGAGCGGAAATAGGGGCTGGCGAGTCGCCAGATGATGGCGAGCGTCGAGAATATGCCTTTCACGGAAGGTCTCCTGTCGACTGCAAAACCGGCTGGGCTATGTGGCCGGCTTACCGGCTAATGGCTAGTGCCGGGACAAAGAGCCCAATTCTCCCGGATTCGCGCATAAAATGGGCTTTATAGGGGGACCTGAACGGAGCTCGCGGCCGCCGTCCCTGAAGCTGCCCAATGTTGCGTCCGGTCGCTCGCACCCCGTACGATTAGCTCAAGGGTTTGCCTGATCTGGACGAATGTCGGGCCATGGAATAAGACCCGGCGATAATTGTTCAAAGAATAAATCAATCTAAGGGAGGGTACGAAATGACCAAGAAGAAACAGCTACGGCTGCGACCCGCCGCAAGTTCCTCGGCGGCGCCGCTGTCGCCGGCGTGGCGACCATCGCCATGCCGCAGGTTTCGCGCGCGCAGACCGTCACCCTGAAGATGCAGAGCGGCTTCGGCCCGACCGACATCCTCAGCGACTACGGCCGCGACTATGTCGCCAAGGTCAACGAGATGGGCGGCGGCCGGCTGAAGATCGACTTCCTCAATTCCGGCGCCGTGGTGAAGCCGTTCTCGGTGATGGACGCGACGTCGGACGGCGTGCTCGATGCGAACTGGAGCGTGCCGGCCTACTGGTACGGCAAGCACCGCGCCGCCTCGCTGTTCGGCACCGGCCCGGTCTACGGCACCAACGCCGACCAGTACATGAGCTGGTTCTATTACGGCGGCGGCGACGAGCTCTATCGCGAGCTGACCCAGGACATCCTCAAGCTCAACGTCGTCGGCTTCTTCTCGTTCGCCATGCCGACCCAGCCGCTCGGCTGGTTCAAGAAGGAGATCAACGGGTCCGGAGGACTTCAAGGGCCTGAAGTACCGCACCGTCGGTCTCGCCTCCAACGTCATGCAGGCGATGGGCGCGAGCGTCGCGCAGCTTGCCCGGGCCGGAAATTCTGCCGGCGATGGAAAAGGGCGTCATCGACGCGTTCGAGTTCAACAACCCGACCTCGGACAGCCGCTTCGGCGCTCAGGACGTTGCCAAGTTCTACTACCTCGGCTCCTACCATCAGGCGTCGGAAGCGATCGAAGTCGTCTACAACAAGGCCAAGTTCGACGGCCTGGCCAAGGAGCAGCAGCAGATCCTCAAGATCGCCGTGCAGGCGACCTCGGCCGACGGCGGCTGGAAGGCCTGGGACATCTACTCGAAGGATCTCGAGACGCTGATCACCAAGCACGGCGTGCAGGTCAAGCGCACGCCGGTGTCGATCTTCAAGGCGCAGCTCGCGGCTTGGGACAAGGTCGTCACCGAAATCACGCGCGGATTCGGCCAGGGTCCGTTCATCAAGAAGGTCCTCGACAGCCAGAAGGCTTGGGGCAAGCGGGTTGGCTTCTACGCGATCAACAACGAAGCCGACTTCAAGTCTGCCTACGAGCACTACTTCGGCGCCGATGAAGGTCTGAGCGCGAGTCACGACAATTCGCCGGGGCGGCGACGCTGCCCCGGCGAGTTTGCGTCCAGACGCAAATCGACGAGAGCTCTCCGTGGAAAAATTTCTTCTCTTTATCGACCGTCTGAGCGCGGGCGTCGGCAAGGCGTTCGGCTGGTGCATCGTCATCATGACGCTCGGCACCTGCTACGAGGTGTTCATGCGCTATGTGCTGCGCGCGCCGACCAACTGGGCGTTCGACTCAGCTATTTCATGTATGGCGCGCTGTTCATGATGGCCGGCGCCTACACGCTGTCGCGCAACGGCCATGTGCGCGGCGACTTCGTCTATCGGATGATGGCCGTACCGGGTGCAGGCCTCGATCGACCTCGTGCTCTTCATCATTTTCATGGCTGCCGGGTATTCGGCGCGCTGTTTTTTTACGGCATTCCCTACGCCGAGATGTCCTGGCAGATCCACGAGGTCAGCATCTACAGCCCGACCGGCGCGCCGGTCTATCCGCACAAGACGCTGATCCCGATCGCGGCATTTTTCATGCTGTTGCAGTGTTTCGCCGAAATCGTTCGCTGCATCATCTGCATTCGCGACGGCGTATGGCCGCAGCGGCTGCATGACGTCGAAGAGATGGAATCCGCGATTCTGGCCGAAGCGGCGGATCGCCGGCGCATCGAAGAAGAGATGCACGTGGGGGCTGCGCGATGATGTTCACCAATCCCGAGATCGGGATGATCCAGCTCGCCTCCTTCATCGTCATCATCCTGCTGGGCTTCCCGATCGCCTTCACGCTCGTCGCGATGGGCGTGTTCTTCGGCTACTACGCGATGGGTCCGCGCATCTTCGACCTGCTCGTCACCAATACCTATGACGTGATGTCGAACGACGTGCTGACCGCGGTGCCGCTGTTCCTGTTCATGGGCTACGTGGTCGAGCGCTCGAACATTCTCGACCGGCTGTTCTATTCGCTGCAGATGGCGATGCGGCGCGTGCCCGGGCGCGCTCGCGGTGGCGACGCTGGTCACCTGCGCGCTGTTTGCGACCGCCACCGGCATCGTCGGCGCGGTGGTGACGCTGATGGGTCTGCTGGCGTTCCCGGCCATGCTGCGGGCCGGCTACAACACCGAACTGTCGGCCGGCGTGGTCTGCGCCGGCGGCTGCCTCGGCATCATGATCCCGCCGAGCGTGCTGCTGATCCTTTACGGCGCGACGACGTCGGTGTCCGTCGTGCAGCTTTACGCCGCGGCGTTCATTCCCGGCTTCATGCTGGCGGGCTTTTACATCCTCTATGTGATCGCGCGCGCGATGATCAATCCGAGCCTGCGCCCGAAGCCGAAGGAACTCGAGCGTCCACATACCGTTCGGCGAGGTGTTCTGGGCGCTGCTGACCTCGTTCTTCCCGCTCGCGGTCCTGATCCTGTCGGTGCTCGGCGCGATCCTGTTCGGTCTGGCGACGCCGTCCGAGGCGGCGGCCGTCGGCGCCGCTCGGCTCGTTGATCATTGCCGCCGGCTATCGCTCGCTCACGTTCCAGCGGCTGAAGGAAGCCGTGTACCTCACCGCCCGCACCTCGGCGATGGTCTGCTACCTGTTCATCGGCTCGTGGACCTTCTCCTCGGTATTCTCCTATCTCGGCGGCCACGAGGTGATCGAGCACTGGGTGCTTGCCGCGAATCTGAATGCGACCGGCTTCCTCATCCTTGCCCAGTTCATCATCTTCCTGCTCGGCTGGCCGCTGGAATGGACCGAGATCATCATCATCTTCGTCCCGATCTTCCTGCCGCTGGTCAAGACCTTCCAGATCGACCCGACGCTGTTCGGCATCCTGGTCGCGCTCAACATCCAGACCTCGTTCAACACGCCGCCGATGGCCATGGCGGCCTACTACCTCAAGGGCGTGGCGCCGCCGCACGTGAGGCTGAACCAGATTTTCGCCGGCGCGCTGCCGTTCGTGTTCATGGTGTTCATCACCATGACTCTGGTCTACATCTTCCCGGGCATTGCGCTCTGGCTGCCCAGCAAGCTCTACGCGAACTGATGGCGGACGATGGCGAACTGACGGCGCTGACGGCGATCGAGGCCGCCGAGCGGATCGCCGGCGGCGAACATTTCCGCGGAGACGTATGTCGGCGCCTGCCTCGATCGCATCGCTGCGATCGAGGACAAGGTACGCGCTTTCGCCCACCTCGATCCGCAAGATGCGCTGGCGCAGGCCCGCGCGCTCGACGAGCGCCGCCGCAACGGCCAGCGCGATCGGCCCGCTGCACGGCATTCCGGTCGGCATCAAGGACATCTTCGATACCGCCGATTATCCGACCGAATGCGGCTCGCCGCTGCTCAAGGGCCGTCAGCCGATGCGCGACTGCACGGCGGTCGCGCGGCTGCGCGCAGCGGGCGCGGTGATCATCGGCAAGACGGTGACGACCGAGTTCGCCTATTTCCACCCGGGCCCGACGCGCAATCCGCGCGATCCTGAGCGCACGCCCGGCGGCTCGTCGTCGGGTCGGCGGCGGCGGTCGCGGCCGGCATGGTGCCGCTGGCGATCGGCTCGCAGACCAACGGCTCGATGATCCGGCCGGCCGCCTTTTGCGGCGTCTACGGCTGCAAGCCGACGCACGGCATGATCTCGCGCCACGGCGCGCTTGCATGCTGTCGCGCGCGCTCGATCATGTCGGCGTGTTCGCGCGCTCGCTCGCCGATACGGCGCTGATCCTCGAGGTGCTTGCCGGCTACGACCCGAACGATGCCGACACGCGGCCGGTCGCTGCGCCGGCCTTTCTCGAAACGGTTGCCGCGGATCCGCCGCTGCCGCCGCGCATTCGCCTTCGTGCGCACGCCGGTCTGGGACAAGGCCGATGCCAGAGACCCGCGCGGCTTTCGAGGAGTCTGGTCGGCCGGCTCGGCGATCGCGGCCAGAGCGATCGATCTGCCGGAGGCTTATGCCGCCGCCTGGGACGACCAGCGTGCCGTCATGGCCGCCGACATGGCGCACAATCTCGATGCCGTGGTCGCGCGCGGAGGCGAATACATCGAGCCAGCAGCTGCGCGATTTTCTCGCCGAAGGCGGCAAGGTGACGGCGGTCCGCTATCTGGCGGCGCGCGACAACGCCAGGCGCTACGCGGCTGGCATTGCCGAAATTTTCAAGGAGTACGACGCGATTATCACGCCGGCGGCCACCGGCGTCGCGCCGAAGGGCGAGGCTACCGGCAGCCCGATGTTCTGCACGCTGTGGACACTGACCGGGCTGCCGGCGCTGTCGTTGCCGCTGCTGACGGGCGAGGGCGGCATGCCGCTCGGCGTGCAGTTGGTCGGCCGAGCCGGCGACGATGCACGCCTGCTGCGCACGGCGAATTGGCTGATCAATAAATTTGAGAATTGATCCGGACTGAGCGCCCGGCGCGTCACGGATTATTTCTTCTTGCGCTGGAACAGCGGCTGCCAGTCGTCGCCCCAGAAGCCCCAGAGCATCAAGGCAAGGCCAACGAGGACGCAAATCCACAGCGGCGGTGCGGCCAGCTTGGCGGCAATCAGAAGCATGTAGCCGATCATGATGATCGCGCCGATCAGTGCCGTGACTGCGTCCGCCATCTTGTCCTCCCGCCGCGGAAATTGTCGCGGCTCCAATTCGCAATTCTAGCGCGGCAAATATGCTCGAGCAACAAAAACTAATTGCAAGGCCCTTGGTGATGCTTTTTTCTACCGTGCTGATACGCATGAAAGCGCTTCTGAATGAGCCTGGCAATTGACGCTATTTCATTGTGTCGGCCCTGCTTGCGCACCGCTATCGTTATGGTTCTTCTGCTGGTGTGCAGTACGGCTAAAGCTGCCGAGTTGTTCCCGTTTAGTCAGGAGCTTCTGCTCGATGCGGCGCCGATGCGCCCGGGCAAGCGCATGCCGATCCTGACCGTCGAGGCGAACGGCGACGCGCGGATCGATTTGTGGTGCAGGACGGTTCCGGCCCGCGTGGAAATCACCGATATGGCGATGAAAATCGAAACGGCCGCCTTGCCCGAAGATCTGCCGGCCATGCAAGGCGCCGGGCAATGCACGCCCGAGCGCATCAAGGCCGATGAGGAGATGCTTGCATCGATCGTTCAGGTGACGGAGTGGCGCCGGGACGGCGATGCAATTCTGCTGATAGGGCCGGCAACGATGAAATTCCGCCCGGCGACCAACTAGGTCCCGCGCGGAGGTCGGCCGAAGATTTCTCGACCGCACCCGAACTTCCGATTGCCCATCCGTCAGAGCCCGGCCTAGGATATTGTTCAAGTCTGCGGTCTTGGCGCGGTACTTGCATAAACTGTCGCGCAGATTGACCTGTATTGGGGGAGGGATGTCATGCGTCGTCGTGATTTCAGCAAGTTGGCGCTTGCCGGTGCGGTCGGCACGGTGGCCGCGCCGGCCGTCGTTCGCGCTCAGACCACGTTCAACTGGAAGATGACCAGCTTTTACGGTCCGAATGCCGCGTTCTATTCGACCGGGCCCGGCAGCGCCAAGGACTTATGCAAGCGCATCGAGGACATGTCGGGCGGGCGCCTGAAGATCCAGTTCTACGGCGCCGGCGAGCTGATCCCGGCCGCCGAAGGCTTCGACGCGGTGTCGGCCGGCACCGTCGAGATGAACTACGCCAACTCCTATTTCTGGACCGGCAAGAGCTTCGCCGCGCAATACTTCACCGCCGTGCCGTTCGGCCTCAATTTCCAGGGCCTCAACGGCTGGATCTACGACGGCGGCGGCCTGGAGCTGTGGCGCGAGGTCTACGACCGCTTCAATCTGGTGCCGTTCCTGTGCGGCAACACCGGCGTGCAGATGACCGGCTGGTTCAAGAAGCCGATCGAGAAGGTCGACGACCTCAAGGGCCTCAAGATGCGCATCCCCGGCCTCGCCGGCCGCGTCTACAAGGAGCTCGGCGTCGATGTGCGCCTGCTGCCGCCCGGCGAAATCTTCCCGGCGCTGGAGCGCGGCGTGATCGACGCCGCCGAATTCGTCGGCCCCTATCTCGACCGCCAGCTCGGCCTGCAACGGCCGCCAAGTACTACTACACGACCGGCTGGCACGAGACCGCGACCGCGAGCGAGCTCATCATCAACAAGGCGAAATGGGCGAGCCTGCCGCCCGACCTCAAGGCCATCGTCGAGAACGCCTGCGCGCGCCTGCAACGTCATCAGCGAGGCCTGGTGCCAGAAGAACAACGCCGAGGCGATGGAAGACCTGATCAAGAACCAGGGCGTCATCGCGCAGCCGCTGCCCGATGCGGTCGTCGCAGGCGCTGCGCGCGGCCAACGACGAAGATTCTCGCCGAGGCCGTGGCCAAGGACCCGGTCACCAAGAAGGTGCACGACTCCTACATGAGCCTACATGGCCAAGTACAAGCAGTGGGCCGGCTACAGCGAAGCCGTCTATCACGGCAAGATTCTGCAAGGGCTGACGTGACCTCCGCCGAAAGACTGGCCGACGGCATCGACGCGGTTCATCGATGCTCGTCGGCCGCATCACCGCCTGGTCGTCGTTCGCGCTGGCGCTCGTCATGGGCGGCAACGTGCTGCTGCGCTACGGCTTCAATACCGGCTCGGTCTGGTCGCAGGAGCTCGAATGGCACCTGATGTCGCCGATCTGCCTGTTCGGCATGTCCTACGCGCTGCGGCACGGCGAGCACGTGCGCGTCGACGTGCTGTTTGCCTCATTTCCGCAGCGCAACAAGCACCTGGTCGAATTCATCACGGCGCTGCTCTCGATGGCGATCTCGCCTGATCGTCATCAGGCTGTCGTGGGCCTACGTCGCTGCAGTCCTGGAGCATCGGCGAGGGCTCGGCCAATCCCGGCGGCATTCCGGCGCGCTACATGCTCAAGAGCGCTGATCCCGCTCGGCTTCGCGTTGCTGTTCCTGCAATCGCTGGCGCAGGCGATCCAGTATTTCCTGGCGTGGCGAGGAGAGCGCGCGATGCCGTTTAACGAAATTCTCGCCATCCTGATGCTGGTCGGCGTTCTTCGTCCTGCTGCTGGCGGGCATTCCGGTCGCGCTGACGCTGGCCGACCACCGGGTCTGGTGTTCGGCTATCTCGGCTTCGGCCCGCTGCTGTTCAATCTGCTGCCGAGCCGCATCTTCGGCGTGGTGACCAACTACACGCTGATCGCCATGCCGCTGTTCGTGTTCATGGGCGTGATGCTGGAGAAATCCAAGCTCGCCGAAGACCTGATGGACGTGATCGCGCACGCCGCCGGCAATCTGCGCGGCGGGCTCGGCATCGGCATCATCGTCGTCGGCGTGCTGATGGGCGCCACCACCGGCATCGTCGGCGCCACCGTCGTGACGCTCGGTCTGCTCACGCTGCCGACGCTGCTGCGGCGCGGCTACGACAAGGGGCTGGCCTGCGGCACGATCTGCGCCTCCGGCACGCTTGGGCAGATCATCCCGCCGAGCCTGATCCTGATCCTGCTCGCCGACATCCTGAACGAATCGGTCGGCACGCTTGTTCGCCGCCGCGATGATCCCGGGCCTGATGCTGGCCGGCATCTACGTCGTCTACATTCTCGGTGCTCGGCATCTTGCGGCCCGAACATGGTGCCGCCGGTGCCGAAGGAGGAGCGCGACCTGATGTCGCGCGGCGAGCTCTGCGGGCAAGCTGCTGCGCGTCGTGCTGCCGCCGATCGCGCTGGTCGGCGCGGTGCTGGGCTCGATCATCGGCGGCATCGCGGCGCCGACCGAGGCCGCCTCCATGGGCGCGCTCGGCGCCATCGTGGTGACCGCGATCGGCGGCCGCATGTCATGGTCGGTGCTGCGCGAAACCGACCTACGCGACCACCCGCATCACCGCGATGATGATGTTCATCCTGATCTGCGCGCAGGTGTTCTCGCTTGCCTTCCGCGGCTTGCAGGGCGAGAGGCTGGTGCAGGATTTCTTCGCATTCGTGCCCGGCGGCATCAACGGCGCCATCTGGTTCCTGATGCTGATCATCTTCATTCTCGGCTTCTTCATCGAGTGGATCGAGATTTCCTACATCGCGGTGCCGCTGTTCCTGCCGATCTTCATCGCCGCCGAACGTCGACATGGTGTGGCTCGCGACGCTGATCTGCGTGAACCTGCAGACCTCGTTCCTGACGCCGCCGTTCGGCTGGGCGCTGTTCTTCCTGCGCGGCGTCGCGCCGCCCGAGATCACGACCGGCGACATCTATCGCGGCATCGTGCCGTTCGTGGCGATGCAGCTGGTCGCGCTGGTGCTGTGCTTCCTGTTTCCGCAGCTTGCGCTCTGGCTGCCGCGGACGATCGGCTGGTAGAAAATTGCGATAAGGGTGCGTTTTGTTCCAGCGCCGCAATTGAAAAGGGCGCGGCCTTGGCCGCGCCCTTTCGCAATTCTCGACTTGGTCGCGGGCTAGAAGCCCATTCCGCCGCCCATGCCGCCGCCGGGCGGCATCGCCGGCGCCGGATCCTTCGGCAGCTCGGCGACCATCGCCTCGGTGGTGACGAGCAGGCCGGCAACCGAGCCGGCGTCCTGCAGAGCCGTGCGCACGACCTTGGCCGGATCGACGATACCGGCATCGATCATGTCGACATATTTTTCTTCCTGTGCGTCGAAGCCGTAGGTCTCCGACTTGTTGTCCATGATCTTGCCGACCACGATCGAGCCTTCCACGCCGGAATTCTCCGCGATCTGGCGGATTGGCGATTCCAGCGCCTTGAGCACGATGTTGATGCCGGCCTGGACGTCCGGGATTTTCGTTATGGATGCGGCCGACCGCCTTCTTGGCGCGCAGCAGCGCGACGCCGCCGCCGGGCACGATGCCTTCCTCGACCGCGGCGCGGGTGGCGTTGAGCGCGTCCTCGACGCGGTCCTTCTTTTCCTTCACTTCGACCTCGGTCGCGCCGCCGACCTTGATCACCGCGACGCCGCCGGCAAGCTTCGCCAGCCGTTCCTGCAGCTTCTCGCGGTCATAGTCGGAGGTGGTTTCCTCGATCTGTGCCTTGATCTGGCCGACGCGGGCTTCGATGTCGGGCTTCTTGCCGGCGCCGTGCACGATGGTGGTCTTTTCCTTCTCGATGATCACCTTCTTGGCGCGGCCCAGCATGGCCGTGGTGACGTTCTCGAGCTTGATGCCGAGATCTTCGGAGATCAGCTGGCCGCCGGTGAGGATCGCGATGTCCTCGAGCATCGCCTTGCGGCGATCGCCGAAGCCCGGAGCCTTCACCGCCGCGACCTTGAGGCCGCCGCGCAGCTTGTTGACCACCAGAGTCGCAATCGCTTCGCCTTCCACGTCCTCCGCAATGATGACGAGGGGCTTGCCCGACTGCACGACGGCTTCCAGCACGGGAAGCATCGACTGCAGGCCGGAGAGCTTCTTTTCGTGCAGGAGGATGTAGGCGTCCTCGAGCTCGGCGAGCATCTTTTCGGCATTGGTGATGAAGTAGGGCGAGATGTAGCCGCGATCGAACTGCATCCCTTCGACGATCTCGACCTCGGTTTCGAGCGACTTGGCTTCCTCGACCGTGATGACGCCTTCGTTGCCGACCTTCTGCATCGCCTGCGCGATCATCTTGCCGATCGTCGCGTCGCCGTTCGACGAGATCGTGCCGACCTGAGCCACTTCCGCGGAAGAGCCGACCTTCTTTGCGCGCTTCTCGATGTCCTTGACCACGGCGGTCACCGCAATATCGATGCCGCGCTTGAGGTCCATCGGGTTCATGCCGGCGGCAACCGACTTGGCGCCTTCCCTGACGATCGCCTGCGCCAGCACGGTTGCGGTGGTGGTGCCGTCGCCGGCGAGATCGTTGGTCTTCTGGGCGACTTCGCGCACCATCTGCGCGCCCATGTTCTCGAACTTGTCGTCGAGCTCGATTTCCTTGGCGACGGTCACGCCGTCCTTGGTGATGCGCGGGGCGCCGAACGATTTGTCGAGGACGACATTGCGGCCTTTCGGACCGAGCGTGACCTTGACGGCGTTGGCGAGAATATCGACGCCGCGCAGCATCCGTTCGCGGGCATCGCCGGAAAATTTGACGTCCTTGGCAGCCATTTCAAATCACTCCTTGAACAAAAGGGTACGGTGTACGGTGTCAGGCGATCACGCCCATGATGTCGGACTCCTTCATGATCAGGAGTTCCTCGCCGTCGAGCTTGACCTCTGTGCCCGACCACTTGCCGAACAGCACGCGGTTGCCGGCTTTCAGGTCGATCGGAATGAGCTTGCCGTTCTCGTCGCGGCCGCCGGGGCCGACCGCAATGACTTCGCCTTCCTGCGGCTTCTCCTGGGCGGTATCCGGGATGATGATCCCGCCTTTGGTTTTCTCTTCGGCGGCGATCCGGCGTACGACGACGCGGTCGTGTAGGGGACGAAACTTGGTTTTGGCCATGGGCTTCCTCGTGGCGCTAATGCGCGTCTCATGAACAGAAAGTATCGGTATGTCAGTAGTTTAGCACTCACCCTCAGGGAGTGCCAAACGCTGCCTGGGAAATATTGCCTTCGCGCCGGGGTGTCAAGCTGCGAGGCTCGGAGCGGGTGCAAATCATGATCTGCGAATGCATGCTTGCGCTGGCCGCTAAGGACCTCCAAAGTTGAGATCTGTTTCCAAGGAGCCGGAATGCACCAGCCCGCCCGCCTGACGTTCTCGAGCGCCGCAGCACTTGTTTTGTTAGCCCTCGGGCTATCCGGCTGTGCCACCGGCCCGTCGCCCGAAACGCCGGCTGCTCCGGCCGTGGGTCCGACGCTGCCGCCGGCCTTCCCGCCGCAGGACATCGTCGGTCGATGGGGACTTGCCGCCTATCACAAGGACGAAGACCGCGCGCGCACTGAGGCGGCCGCCGCCCGGGGCTGCAATCAACCCTACGTCATTACGCTCGGCCCGACGGGCGGCGTCATGATGCACCTCGCCGACCAGGCGACACCGACCGAGCTGCGCCTGAAGGGCGCGCAGGGCGGCAAGACTTACATCGGGCCTGCGGAAGATCCGCCAGGCAGCGCGCAGGACCGCGAAGTGGTCTTGTTCAACGGCCGCATTCTGATTTTGCGCTGGATGGATTCCGAAGTGCAGGGCCGCTACGGCACGATGGTCTATGTCCGTTGCGGCGCAGAGGGCGGCAGGAAGCCGGCGGCCAAGCCCAAAGCGGCGGCCAAGCCCAAAGCGGCGCCGCCGCCGCCACCACCCGCACGATAAATCGTCATTTGTTAGCGCACACCGTGGCGGCGTGGCAAAGTTGCGCATTGCCGCTTTGGTGCGCGTCTCATGATCTCTGCCCGTGAATTCATCGACGGACCCTGGCGTGCCGTGCCGGTGCTCGGCATCACGCAAATTCTGACGTGGGGGACAATCTTCTACACGCCGGTGCTGATCGTGCCGCTGATCGCGGCCGAGCGCGGCTGGTCGATCTCTTTCGCCATGGGCGGATTTTCGATCGGCCTGCTCGTCGCCGGCCTGGTCGCTCCTTATGTCGGCAGATCGATCGACCGCTTCGGCGGCCATGTCGTCATGGCACTCGGTTCGCTCACCGGGGCGCTTGGCTTGTTCCTTATCGCCTCCGCCGCGCACCCGATCGCCTATTACGCGGTCTGGATGGTGCTCGGCGTCGCCATGGCGGCAAACCTGTACGACGCGGCGTTCTCAACGCTTGGCCGCATATTCGGCGTCGGCGCGCGCCGGCCGATCACCGCGCTGACGCTCGCCGGCGGGTTCGCCTCAACGGTCAGCTGGCCGATGACGCACTTCTTGCTCGAGCGCGTGGACTGGCGCGGCACCTACCTGATCTATGCGGCGCTGCTCGCTTTCGTCGCGGCGCCGCTGCACGCTCTGGCGCTGCCGCGGACGCGCTACGAATCCGACATTGCTGCGTCAGATTCGGAAAGCGCGCCCGTTAAGGTGCTGCCGGCCTACGGGCTGCCGTTCATTCTCGTGGCGTCGGCCTTTGCGTCTTACGCCTTCGTCCCGTCCGGATTATCGGCGCATTTACTGGCCATTTTTGCGCGCGAGGGTATCGGCGCGGCCACGGTGGTGTGGATCGGCGCGTTGTTCGGCCCCGCCCAAGTGGGTGCTCGCCTGATCGAGTTCGCCTTTGGCCGCAATTTGCATCCGCTGTGGATCGCGCGCTTTGCGCTCACCACTTTTCTCTGCGCCTTCCTGATGCTGGTGTTGCTGGGCGTCTCGACGGCCACGGCGGCGGCGTTCGCATTGATGTTTGGCGGCGCCAATGGCCTGATCACGATCACGCGCGGTGCCGTGCCTTTGGCGCTGTTCGGCGCGTCCGGTTATGGGCGGCTGATGGGACGGCTGGCCGGCCCGTTTCTGCTGGTGCAGGCGGCGGCGCCTTTCATCATGGCGTTCATGATCGAGCGCACGTCGGATCTGGGAGCGCTTGCTCTTGCGGCGGGTTTCGCGACGGTCGCGTTGACCTGCTTTATCCTGATCCGCCGGCCGGCTTAGGCGAACATCAAGTCGATGTCCTGCTGACTGGCGTGGCCGCCGTCCCCGTCGAGCCTCGGGCCGTTCAGGAGATCGCCGCTTGGCTGCGACCCCGCCGCTTTGTCCGGCCGTGCCGCGCCGGTGACATTGTTGCAATTCTCGATCATGACAGCGAGCTGCTCCTCCACCATCACGAGAGTTGCGATGACTTTCCCGATGCGCTGGCCGGCGAGATCCTGGAAATTGCAGGCTTCGTAAACCCGCACGACATGATCCTGAATGTCCTGCGCGAGACCATGGTGGTAGTCATCGGCCAGCGCGGAGACGAGGACGCGCGCGCAATCATCGACCGCTTCGACCGATGCCAGAACCTTCTGTGTCGCGGTCTCCATGCTTTCGACCGCAACCGCGAGCTCGCCGGCCGCGCGGGCCATCCGGCGGTCCTTGCCGTCATTGATCAGGGCCATCAGCGTGCGGGTGTTGCGGGCAACAAGCTCCTGGAGCGCCGATAAGCTCGTGCCGTGCCGCCATCCTGGCTGCGGGCGCAGGCGTCGTTTCGGTGACTGCCACTTGGTCGCTGTGAGGCGGCTGCACGACGTCGCGCGCACGCCGCGCTCCGATCATCTGCTCAACACGAAAGACTTTGCGCTGCACGCCGTGGTTCCCAGCCAGTGATGCCGCGGTTCATAGAGAACTCGCATTAATACCGCGTTGCGCGATCGCGGCGTGGCAGGCGGGATGGAAACCGCTCGTTTACCATAGGGAATCGTGGTTGACGGCAATTTACCAATCGGTGGGCGTTTGCCGTTTTACTGCCCTGACACAGTGAAGTGCAGGGTGGATCGATGTCGCGTTGGGGTTTTGTCGGGTTTGCAGCGGTCTTGCTATCCAATTTTGCGTCGGCAGAGCCGATGTCGCTCGCGCCCCTCGATCCTGACGACGATCAGACACCGCCGATGGTGGTGCACCGCGCAGCCGCAGCAGCAAGCGCCGCTCCAATCTCGGCGGCGGATTTATCGAATAGCATATTCGGCAATGGTGCAGCCGCCATCGCGCCGCGGCTCGCAACAGTGGTACGGGCCGCCGCCCGAGCAGAACGACTACAGAGGTTATGGCAACGCGGCTGTCGATCCACGCATGGATCAGCAGCGCTACGACGGCCGCATGGATCCGCGCTTCCTCCGGCAGGAAGTGGCGTACAGTGGAAAGGAAGCGCCCGGCACGATCGTCATCGATACGCCGAACCATTTTCTTTATCTCGTCGAGGGTGAGGGCAGGGCGATCCGCTACGGCATCGGCGTCGGCCGTCCAGGCTTCACCTGGTCGGGCACGCACGCGATTTCGGGAAAAAAGGAATGGCCTGACTGGACGCCGCCCGATGAAATGCTCAGGCGCCAGCCGTACCTGCCGCATTTCGTGCCGGGCGGCCCGAACAACCCCTTGGGCGCGCGCGCACTCTATCTCGGCTCGACGCTCTATCGTATCCACGGATCGAACGAGCCCTGGACCATCGGCACGAACGTGTCGTCCGGCTGCATCCGCATGCGCAATGCGGACGTCGTTGACCTCTACGAGCGCGTGAAGGTCGGCACCAAGGTCGTGGTGCTGTAGCAGCCTCAGCCGCTGTCGCCGCCCAGTCGCCGAAATCGCCACCGGCGTCGCCGTCAAGATCGCTCACGATCTCGGCATCATCGTCGTTGCCGAAAAGCGCTGCAGGCTGCGCGCCGCCGCGTCCGTCGCCGCCGATATCATTGATCCCGGCATCGCGCGCGAGGTCGCTGCCGGACGCATTGCTGTCCCTGTTGTCCCATGGCGAGCCGCCTTGCTGCGGCACGGCCGCGAATGCGCTTCCGCCATGATGACCGAACATCGAGCTGATCGAGTTGAGCAGCAAAGCGCCGCCGATCACACCCGCCGCGGACGCCGCCGCGGTGCCGAGAAACGATCCGCCGCCATAGCCGCCACCTTGCGCCGGCGCCGCATTGGCGTTCGGAAACGCACCGCCACTATTCCATCGCGGATCGGGTGCGCCGGGGCGCACGCTGGGCACGGACGTCGAGCGCCCGGTCAGCGCTTGCCGCATGCTGTCGAGAAAGCCGCCGCCCGTTGTCGGCTCGGCATCTTCTCCGGTGAGCTCGCGGATACGGGCATCGGCGCGCTTGAGCGCCTCGTCCTGCACCAGCACGGTTTGCACCAGCGGATAGATGGCGTTCGGCGCACGGCGAAGGCCGTCCGCGATCGCGCGTTCGGCTTCGGCATCGCGCGGAGCCTTTTCCAGCTGCGCGAGCCGGTCAAAAAGGTCCTCAACCAGCTGGCGTTCCTGTGGGGTCATTGTGCCCTCCCTTGACCTTGCGCGGCGTTAGGTAGGCGCTGGCGCCGGTTTCGCTAGTGGGGGCGCGCAAGCGCGACATTATGCTCGGCAAGGACCTGCAAAAAAGCATCGGAACTAAAGTAGGCAAATTCCTGTTCGCGCAGGGTTGTCAGCGAATCCAGGCCTTTTAGCTCGGTATCGACGAAACCCGGGTGACACATGATCAGGCCGCCATCCGGCAGGCCGGAAAGAAAGCGCGGGAACAGCCTGGCGTAATTTGCCCTGCGACTTGAAGGCATAGGAGCCGGCAAAGGCCGGATTGACCGCAATCCCGAGCTTTCTCGCCTTGCGCCGGAAGCCAAGACTTAAGATGTCGAGCACCAGCGCCTTGTGGTCCCGCAGCCGCCGTCCGCGCCGCGCCCGTCCGCATTGCCGGACCCATGCCGCTGGGCGCGCGCTCGGCGACGACTTTCAGAAAGGCGTCGCGCACCTGCGGAAACAGCTGGATGTGCTGATGGCCGTCGAGAAAATCGGGCGGCCGTCCGAACACATCGATGAATTTCCGGAGCTGCGCCGCAATTTCGTCGGCGAGCGGCTCCGGCTGCAATCGCCGCGCGGTCGCCAGCCGCAGCATCGCGTTGAGCGGCAGGAAACGGCCATGGCGCAGCGGCGCAAAATTTGCGCTCAGCGGCTGCAGCGGCCCGGTCAGCGTGACGTGCAAGCCGAGGGCGGCGCGCTTTTCGTCCGAATTGAGTTTGGCGAGCGCTGCGGCGTCATTCGCTGTCGAAGTGCGGCGCTGCCACCATGACCGACGTCGCATTGATGCGTCGCTGGGAAATCAGCTCGCGGATCGCGGCGCTCACTCCGGGAGCGGCGCCATAGTCGTCCGCGCACAGCCAGATGCGCCGTGGGATGCGAGGTCATGCTGCGGCTGTCTATTCGGCTGCGCGGGATGCGATCGGCCGCGCTTTGGCCGATTCACTCGCCCGCTTCACGCTGTGCTCGGCGACGAAATAGACCGGCCGGCCCTTGATCTCCGACAGCAGCTTGCCGATGTACTCGCCCAGCACGCCGATCAGGATCAGCTGCACGCCGCCGATGACCATCACGCTGACCACCAGCGAGGGATAGCCGGGCACGTCCTTGCCGTAGAGCAAGGTTTCGAGAACGATCCAGCTGCCGAAAAACAGCGCGGTGACGGCGAGCAGCAAGCCGAGCAGGCTCGCAACGCGCAACGGCGCCACCGAAAACGACGTCAGGCCCTCGATCGACAGGCCGATCAGCGTCCATGCATTCCACGTCGTCGAGCCGTGCTCGCGCGCGGCCGGCTCGTAGTCGACGCGTACCTGCCGGAAGCCGATCCAGCTCGACAGGCCTTTGAAGAAACGGTTGCGCTCGGGCATTTGCCGAAGCGCCTGCGCGGCGCGCGGCGACAGCAGACGGAAGTCGCCGGCGTCCTCCGGAATTTTGTGGCGCGCGCCCCAATTGAGCAGCGTGTAGAACGTGCGCACGCCTGTCCGCCGCACCCAGGACTCGTTCTCGCGGTGCGCCTTCGCCGTGTAGACCACGTCGTATCCGTCATCGAGCCAGCGCGAGACAAGCGTCTCGATCATGCTCGGCGGATGCTGGCCGTCGCCGTCCATGAACAGGATCGCACCCGGGCGCGCGTGGTCGAGGCCCGCGAGCAGCGCGGCTTCCTTGCCGAAATTCCGCGACAAGCGTGACGATCTGGATATCGACCGGCATGGCCGGCAGCGATCGCGCGACGTCGCTGGTGTCGTCGGAACTGCCGTCGTCGACGTAGATGAGCTCCAGGCTCAATCCGCGCTTGGCCTGCAGATAGCGCGCAACTTCGGCGATGCGCTCATGCAGGGCGGCGAGGCCCCGCGCCTCGTTGAACAACGGCACGACGATCGACAGCGTCGGCGCGGACGAGGAGGCCCGCGTGCGTGCGCCTGATTTGGTCGGTCTCGCCGCCATTATTACCTGCCGCTCCCGTTTGCCCGCGATCTATACCGCACCGGGCGGGTGCTGTCGCGCCCGCCCTACCGGGCCATGTTTTGTCGTGCTAAGCGGGCGCGGCGATGATTCCGGCGCCCCTCCAAAATCTCGTTGATCGTCTCGCGGTGGCCTGGCACGAGCGCGCCATCGCGCTCAAGGCGGCGAGTTTCGCGGTCGTGGGCGTCGTGAATTCGGTCATCGATTTCGGCGTATTTTCCTTTTGCTATTACTATCTGGGCCTGCCGATCATCGTCGCCAATACGATCGCCTGGGTCGTCGCCGTGAGCGGCTCCTATGTGATGAACTCGACCATCACCTTTGCGGCCGAGTCCGGCCGCCGCCTGCACCTCAAAGGCTATCTCGGTTTCGCGCTGTCGCAGATCATGGGCTTCTTCGCCAACACCGGAACCGTGTGGTGCCTGGTCGAGCTCCTTCTCATTCCGGCCTGGGCCGCGAAGGTGGCCGCGATCGCGGTCAGCTTCGTCGTCAATTTTTCTCTCTCGCATTTTCTGGTATTTCGCGCGCCGCCACGCCAGAATGCCGACTGACAACCGGCAGACGTTTCCATGAAGTATGACGACAATCTGACGGCGAAGCTCCCCAGCTTTGTCACCCATCTCGAATGTGCATTCACCGGCGAGCGCTACGACGCCGATCAGGTGCACAACCTGTCACGCGCCGGCAAGCCGCTGCTCGTGCGCTACGACCTTGACGGCGTGCGCAAGGCGCTGAGCAAGGACAAGCTCGCGGCGCGCGCGCCCGATCTGTGGCGCTATCGCGAGCTGCTGCCGGTGCGCAAGCCCGAGGATATCGTCAGCCTCGGCGAAGCGATGACGCCGATCGTGCGCATGCCGCGGCTTGCCGCGAAGCTCGGCGGCGGCGAGATCCTGGTCAAGGACGAAGGCCGCCTGCCGACCGGCTCGTTCAAGGCGCGCGGCCTGGTCATGGCGGTGTCGATGGCGAAGGCGCTCGGCATCAAGCACATGGCGATGCCGACCAACGGCAATGCCGGCGCGGCGCTCGCCGCCTATGCGACGCGCGCCGGCATCAAGACGACGATCTTCTGTCCGGAAGACACGCCGGAGGTGAACGTCAGCGAGATCGCGCTGCAGGGCGCGACGCGTCTATCGCGTCAACGGCCTGATCGACGACTGCGGCAAGATCGTCGGCGAGGGCAAGGCCAAGGTCGGCTGGTTCGACACCTCGACCCTGAAGGAGCCGTACCGGATCGAGGGCAAGAAGACGATGGGCCTCGAGCTTGCCGAGCAGCTCGGCTGGCAGGTGCCCGACGTGATCTTCTATCCGACCGGCGGCGGCACCGGCCTGATCGGCATGTGGAAGGCGTTCGCCGAGCTGGAAGCGATCGGCTTCATCGGCAAGAAGCGCCCGCGCATGGTCGCGGTGCAGGCCGCCGGCTGCGCGCCGATGGTGCAGGCCTTCGAGGCCGGCGAGGAGCACGCGCCGCGCTGGGAGAACGCGCACACCATCGCCTCCGGCATCCGCGTGCCGCAGGCGATCGGCGATTTTCTCATCCTGCGCGCGGTGCGCGAGAGCGGCGGCTTCGCCATCGCGGTGCCGACGAGGCGATCAGCGCGGCGCTCGACGAAGTGGCGCGCGAGGAAGGACTGTCTGCTGTGCCCGGAGGGCGCGGCGACCTATGCCGCCTACAAGCAGAGCCTTGCCGACGGCCGGGTCGAAGCGCACCGATCAGGTGGTGCTGTTCAACTGCGCGAGCGGGCTGAAATATCCGCTGCCGCCGGTGCGCCGCACGCTCGACCGGCACAAGCCGATCGACTTCGCAAAGCTTTAGAGGCCGGCTTCGAATTTGGCGAACAGCGGATTGTCCCGCGAAAACACATAGTCGAGCTCGGCGACCGCAACCGCTTCCGCACCGTTCTCGCGCAGGAAATTCGTGAGCGCGTAGACCTGATCGGGCGGGCAGTGCAGCGTGAGCAGGCCCGTGACTGTCGGTCCGCCGAACGGCGTTTCAATGCCGAATTTCCGCTTGGCGTTCTCGACCAGCATGTCTGTGCTCGCGGCAAAGCGAGCCCGCACCTCGCGATAGGCGCGCGCGCGTGCCTGCGCTGCAAGCCGGTCGAGGATGACGCGGGCAAGATCCGCGCTCGGCCTTTCCCCAGGTTGCGCCGCGCGCCGCCACCAGGTTCGCCTGCGAGCGCAGAATGGTGCCGTCCTCGACGACCTTGAGGCCGTTGGCGGCAAGCGTCGTTCCGGTCGTGGTGATGTCGACGATCATCTCGGCGGTGCCGGCCGCGGGCGCGCCTTCGGTCGCGCCCGAGCTCTCGACGATGCGGTAGTCGATGATGCCGTGCGCGGAGAAGAAATCGCGCGTCAGGTTGATGTATTTGGTCGCGACCCGCATCTTGCGGCCGTGGTGTTGACGGAACGCTGTCGCGACGTCGTCGATATCGGCCATGTCGCGCACGTCGATCCAGGCTTGCGGCACGGCGACCACGACATTTGCAAAGCCAAATCCCAGGCCGTCGATGAGGACCACCTTTTTGTCGGCATCGGGAATCATCTCGCGCACGAGGTCCTCGCCGGTCACGCCGAGATGCACGGCGCCGGCCGCGAGCTGGCTCGGTGATTTCCGAAGCCGACAGATAGGCGACTTCGACGCCGTCAAGACCGGCGATCGTGCCGCGATAGTCACGCGCGCCGCGCGGCTTGACCAAAGTCAGCCCGGCGCGCGCGAAGAACGCTTCGGCGTTCTCCTGCAGCCGGCCTTTGGCCGGGACGGCGAGAACAAGAGGCCCGCTCATTGCGCGCCCCCATAGACCCCGAGCCGCTCGATCCAGACCGCGAAGCCGACCGCCGGGAATGGCGTCAGCTGCGCCGAGCCGCGCCAGCAGCCCGTCATAGCGGCCGCCGGCGACAAGCGGGTCGCCAGTGCGTTTCGGATCGGTGAGCTCGAAGACCAACCCCGTGTAGTAGTCGAAGCCGCGGCCGAACGCGGTCGAGAACCGCAGCCGTTTGACGTCGACGCCGCGCGCCTCGAGAAAGCCGGTGCGGCTTTCAAACTGGTCAAGCGCGGGCGCGAGCGTGGAAGTCATCTTGGCGTCGTCCGCCAGCGCCCGCAAAGCGGCAGCCGCCTCGTCAGGGTTGCCCGCAATCGCCAGGAAACGCTCGATCAATGCGCGGACATCGCGCGGCAGCTTGGCGCTCGCGCCGAGCGCCGACTGTTCGAGGAAGCGATCGGCGATCTCGCCAATCGAGCGGCCGCCGACTGCGTTGATGCCGGCAATCGACAGGAGATCGGTCACCAGCGCATGCGCGCCTTTCGGGTCCGAGCCGGCGAGCGCCGCAAGCACGCCCTGATATTCGGGACGCGCATTGTTGCCGCCGAGCACAAGACGGTCGAGATCCTGCGCCAGGTTGGTCTTGCGATTGAAATCCTTGATCAGCCGCCGCTTCCACGCCGGTGGAAGGTCGAGGCCGGCGATCAGGCCGGAGAAAAGCGCAACGTCGCCGATCATGATGTCGGGCGACGGCAAGTCCGTAGCGTGCCGTGGCTTCGAGTCCGAGCGACAGCATTTCGGCGTCGGCCGCGGCCTTGTCGGAGCGGCCGAACGAATTCAATGCCGGCCTGCAGGAATTCGGCCGGGGCATCGTTGCGGTGACGGAAAACCGGGCCGAGATAGCAGAAGCCCGCGGGCTTTCCGGCGGAAGGCGAGGCGAGATAGTCGCGCGACACCGGAATGGTGAGATCGGGACGCAGGCACAGCTCGCGGCCGTCCGGCGCCGTGGTGAGATACATGCGCCGCCGGATGTCCTCTCCGGACAAGTCGAGAAACGGCTCCGCCGGCTGCAGCATGGCGGGCGCAACGCGCAGCGTATCCCGCGCGCTCGTAGGAGGCGACCAGCGCCTCCGCCCGCGCGTCCGGTGAATGCGTTTGCGTGGTCACGCTCGCCTTCATTCGTGTTCCAAAACCAGGTGCAAATCCGGGGTTTAGGGGCCGCCCTGTAGCACGGCGCCCTTAAGGATTCGACGATGTTTGCCCGCTGGCCTTAACGGTCGGAGAGGTCAAATGTTTGTCGTCGTTAATAAATTTTGCCGCCGTTCGCCCGGACCAAAACGCCCGTTTGCCTACCGCCAAATGAGCTGTCGCAGAACGGGTAAGGGAATTTCAATACAACCGGGGTTCACTGGCTGTTAATGCAGGCAAAAACAAAAACCAGTCCGGTTCCGCGCGCGGTCGTCGAGGCGTTTTACCGTGCCTTGGCCGATCGGGACGTGGGTACGCTCTGCGCGCTACCTCGACGATGACGTGGTGTGGACCATCAGCGGGCCCGTCGACATTCTTCCGTTCTGCGGCCAGCGCGCCGGCAAGGACGGCGTGATGAAGCTGCTGATGCAGGATAGTCCCGCGTTTCTGTCGGACCGGCGTTTCGTGCCGAGCACGATGCTCGTTGATGGCAATAATGCCGCCGTGCTTGCAAGACTCACGGCAACCAAGCGCGAGGACGGTCACGCCATCAGCTATCGCATCGCGCACTTCATCAAGTTCCGCGAAGAAAAGGTCATCGAATACGTATCGATCATTGACAGCTTCGACGCGGTCGAGCAGATGCTTGGTTACAATCTCGATGCCCATGATGGCTATCGGGTTGAAGGTGACATCGTCACCGTCTGAATAGCCTGAATTGTTCAGCCCAGTTTGTGCTTTGCGAGCAGGCTGCGCACGGCCTCGACCAGTGCCGTTTCCTTGACGGCGAATTGCGCCTCGGCCTGCTTCTTCAGGTATTCGTCGCGGTCCTTGGTCGCGGCAAGCGTGGCCGCCCAGGATCAGGTCCTTGATCTGGACTTCGCCGCGCGCTTTCTCGTCGCCACCCTGAATGATGGCGCAAGGCGAGCCGCGCTTGTCGGCATATTTGAGCTGCGTCCCGATATTGTTCTTCGGGTTGCCGAGATAAAGCTCGGCGCGGATATTGGCGCTGCGCAGCGCGGCGACCATGCGCTGATAATCGGCGATGCGGTCGCGGTCGAACACCGTGACCACGACAGGACCGGCTGCGGTCTTTTCTCCGAGCTTGCCGAGAGCGGTGAGAGCGGCCTGCAGGCGAGAGACACCGATTGAGAAGCCGGTCGCGGGCACGGGCTCGCCACGGAATCGCGACACCAGGCCGTCATAGCGTCCGCCGCCGCCGACCGAGCCGAAGCGCACGGGCCGGCCTTTTTCGTCCTTGATCTCGAAGGTCAGCTCAACCTCGTAAACCGGGCCGGTGTAGTACTCGAGACCGCGGACGACGGTCTTGTCGATGCGGACGCGATCGCCATAGCCCGCTGCGTTCACCTGCGACGCGATCTCCGCGAGCTCCTGATCCCCCGCCGTCGCACCCACCGTCGCCTTTGGCGTACCGCTGATCGCGTCGACAATGCCTGCGATTTGCGCATCGCTCAGCTCGGCGCCTTTGGTGAAGTCGCCGCTTTCGTCCTTGCGGCCCTTGCCCAACAGCATCCTGACGCCGTCGATCCCGAGCCGGTCGAGCTTGTCGACGGCGCGCATCGTGGTGAGCCGCTTTTCCGCCGGAATTTGCAGCGCATCCATCGCGCCGTCCAAAACCTTGCGGTTGTTCACCTTCACCACGTAGCTGCCGCGCGGAATGCCGAGCGCTTCCATGGTGTCGGCGGCGAGCATGCACATCTCGGCGTCGGCGGCCATCGACGGCGCGCCGACGGTGTCGGCATCGAACTGCATGAACTGGCGAAAGCGCCCGGGTCCCGGCTTTTCGTTGCTGAATACCCAGCCATAGCGGTACGAGCGGTAGGGCAGCGCGAGGTTCTGGAAATTCTCTGCCACATAGCGCGCGAGCGGCGCGGTCAGGTCATACCGCAGCGAGAGCCATTGCTCGTCGTCGTCCTGGAAAGAGAACACGCCTTCGTTCGGCCGGTCCTGGTCGGGCAGGAACTTGCCGAGCGCGTCGGTATATTCGATCGCCGGCGTCTCAACCGGCTCGAAGCCGTAGCGCTCGAAGACCACGCGGATCGCTTCCACCATGTGGCGGGTGGCGGCGATCTCGGCCGGGCCGCGGTCGGCGAGGCCGCGCGGCAGGCGGGCTTTGAGCTTGGTCGGCTTGGCCATCGGCGAGTCGCGCAATTGACAATTGCCGCGTGGTAGCAGCCGTTTCCCGCTTTGTCATTATCGGCGAAAGCGGATAAGCCTGCACTGTCCAATTTCCGTCGTAGCGAGGCGTCCCATGGCTCTGGCAGCGTCGTCGGTCCCCAACGACCTCGAACCCTATTGGATGCCGTTCACGGCCAACCGGGCTTTCAAGAAGCGCCCGCGCCTGATCGTCGGCGCCAAGGACATGCACTACATCGCCAGCGACGGGCGCAAGCTGATCGACGGCGCCGCCGGGCTCTGGTGCACCAATGCCGGCCACAACCGCGAGCCGATCGTGGCGGCGATCCAGCGGGAAGCCGCGACGCTCGACTACGCGCCGGCCTTCCAGTTCGGCCACCCGAAAGCCTTCGAGCTCGCAAGCCGCGTGGCGGCGCTCGCGCCCGGCGATCTCGACCACGTGTTCTTCTGCAATTCAGGCTCGGAGGCCGTCGACACCGCGCTCAAGATCGCGCTCGCCTATCATAATGTGCGCGGCAACGCCTCGCGCGTGCGCCTGATCGGACGCGAGCGCGGCTATCACGGCGTCGGGTTCGGCGGCATCGCGGTCGGCGGCATCGTCAACAACCGCAAGCAATTCGGCGCGCTGTTCGCCGGCGTCGACCATCTGCCGATGACCTATGATCGCGAGAAGCAGGCCTTCACCGTCGGCGAGCCGGAATGGGGCGCGCATCTGGCCGACGCGCTCGATCGCCTCGTCGCATTACATGATGCATCGACAATCGCCGCCGTGATCGTCGAGCCGGTTGCGGCATCGACCGGCGTGCTGCCGCCGCCGAAGGGCTATCTCGAGCGGCTGCGCGCGATCTGCGACAAGCACGGCATTCTTCTGATCTTCGACGAGGTGATCACCGGCTACGGCCGTCTCGGCCATGCCTTTGCGGCCGAACGCTACGGCGTTGTTCCCGACATGATCACGTTCGCCAAGGGCATCACCTCGGGCGCCGTGCCGATGGGCGGCGTTGTCGTGCGCAAAGGGATCTATGACGCGTTCATGAAAGGGCCGGAGCACGTCATCGAACTGTTCCACGGCTATACCTATTCGGCGCATCCGCTCGCCTGCGCCGCCGGGCTTGCAACGCTCGACGTCTATCGCGACGAGGGCCTGTTCGAGCGCGCCCGCAAGCTCGAAAAGCCCTGGGCGCAGGCGGCGATGGGGCTCAAAGGCCTGCCGAACGTGCTCGATATCCGCCCGGTCGGCCTCACCGTCGGGATCGATCTCGCGAGCAGGCCCGACGCCGTCGGCAAGCGCGGCATGGACGCGCTCGACCTCGGCTTCTTCGAGCACGACGTCATGTTCCGCGCTATCGGCGATACGCTCGCGCTCAGCCCGCCATTGATCGTGAGCGAAAGCCAGATCGGCGAGATGTTCGACAAGCTCGGCCGCATCATCAAAGCCGTGGCCTGAGCGCGCTCTCCGCAAACGACGGCTTGGGATAAAGAATGGCCCAGCCGACATTGATGCTGGAATCCCCGCGCCGGTCGCGCAGCACGAAAGGCGGCTGCACGGCCGCTTCCACCGCGACGCTTCGCAATCCGGGCGGCACGGCGTTGAGATCGCCGGCCGTCCACACTACGACAGCGCCCTTCGACCTGAGGTCGGCAAGGTCGATCCAGGGCGCGCGCTCCGGCTTGCCGTCGATCAGCACGCGCGGATGATCGGGCGCATAGTGGGCGACATTGCCGCCATCCCACATGCTGCCAATCACGTAAATGACAGGTCGGCCGGTGGCGGCGCGATAGCGTTGCGACAGCTCACGCGCGAGATCCGCGCCTGGGAAGAACACCGCGCGGTAGCGGTGATCGTAATTCGGAAGCAACGCGTAATTGGCAATGAACGCGACGGCAAGACACCCGAAGACGGCCGCCCAGACAGCGATCACGCGCCTGATCCGTATTGCTTCGAATTTTTGCGGCGCGCTCAGCACCAGCCACAGCCCAAGAAAGAGAAAGAGCGGATAGCCCCACATCGCCACGGTTCCCCGCCCGCTGAGTGCCGACATCGCCATCACGGTCACAATCGGGCCGAAGGCCAACCAGGTGACGATGCGGCGGTCGAAAGCATCTACGCCGCGCCTTTCCGCGCGCCGGCGCGGGAAAAACAGCGGCATGGCGATGAGCACCGAGGGCACGAGGAAGAAAGCCTGGCCGAGCGCGAACTGGAGCGGATGCCAGACATGGTCGATCAGCCCGCGCGACGGCAGCGCGCGGTGCTCGGCATAGGCAAAAGGCAGAAAGTCGTTCTGCACCAGCCAGACCAGATGCGGTGCCATGGTTACGAGAGCTACCGCTGCGGCGATGTAAGGCCCGGGCGTTGCGAGTGACTTGCGTGCGCGTTCGTCGAACACGAGGAAGACCGCGAGCGGAACCGCGAGCACCACGACGAAATACTTCGCCCAAAGCGACATCCCGACCGCCAGGCCGAGCAAAAGCCAGTGCCCGAGCCAGCCGCCGCGCAGCGCGCGGTGAAAGGCAAAGCCGGCCAGCGCCCAGAACGGCAGCTGGATGACGTCGTGATTGAATTTGGCGGCCGTGTAACTGAAGTAGTGCAGGCCGTCGACGATGAGGACGGCGATCAGCGCGCCGACGGGACCGGCGATCGGCTTCGCGGTCAGGAAAACCAGCCAAAGCGCCGTCACCACGGCGGCTTGCGCCAGCAAATAGTAAGCGAAGTCGTGGCCGGCGAGCCGGTAGACGATCTCGACCAGCCACCAGGGCAAAGGCGGCAGCTTGTCGTAACCGAGTTGCCATTCGCGGCCGTATGTCAGCGCCTCGATGAGATCGAGCGGCAGATTGGCGTAGAGCAGGGCCGGAAGGGCCGTCCAGACGGCGGCGTGGAGGACCAGGATGGCGGCCAACGCCCGTCCGGGCGCCGCCACGATCCGATCTAGAACGGCAACATTGTCAGGCGCCGGCATCGGCTGAGCGGTCCACTTGGGCGATAAGGTCTTGGGCGATAAGTTCTTGCGAATAACGGGCGAATTCGCGCTACCATAGCAGGACTTCGAGTTGCGCGGAGGCGTGCCGTCATGAACATTAGTCGCGAGCGGCGCGAATCGGCAGCCGGAAACTGCGTTGCGCCCGTGGCCGGACCTGGCCCAGGATAAACAGCATGCGTCGCATCGGTGCCATTTTCATCGCGGTCTGCATGATGTTGATCGCCGCCTCGATTGGCGCGGTGCTCTATCTCGGGTTCAAGATCGACGCCAGCACCTCGGCGATCGTGGCGCTCGCGGCGCTGACCGCCATGGCGCTCTTCAACAGCATCAGCAACCGCCTGCGCGATCGCGGCGATCTCGGCGACCAGATCGGCGATCTGTCGCGCGGCACCGCCGACCTCGCGCGCCAGGTCGCCGAGATCTCGCGCCGCCTCAATGCCGTCGAGCTCAAGATCGCGTCGCCGGTCAATCGTGGCGCGCGGCGCCTCCGATCCGCTTGCCGCCGAAATCGGCGAGCTTGGCGGGCTGGTGAAGCAGATCGCCGAAACCGTCGCCGGCCATGCCGCTGTGCTGCAGAAGCACGGCGCGTTGGCCGGGCGTCTGGCCGCCAGCGCGCCGACGCCCGAGCCCGCTCGCCCGGCCGAAGGCGCTCCCGCGCTTGGCGAGAAAGATCCTCTCGTCGAGCGGTTCCGCGGATTGTCGCGAGAGAGTCTCGCGGACTTGCTTTCGAAGGCGGCCACCGACAACCGTGTCGACCTGTATCTGCAGCCCATCGTGACTTTGCCGCAGCGCAAGGTGCGGTACTACGAGGCGGTGTCGCGCCTGCGCACCGATACCGGCGACGTCATTCCGGCCGTCGATTTTGTCGATGTCGCCGAAAGCGTCGGCCTGATGCCGAAGATCGACAATCTTGCGGTGTTCCGCTGCGTGCAGGTGGTGCGCCGTCTGCTGCTGAAGAGCCGCGACGTCGGGTTGTTCTGCAATCTCAGTGCCGCCACGCTCAACGACCCGGTGATGTTCCAGCAGCTCCTCGACTTCATGGATGCCAACCGCGTTCTTGCCGGCTCGCTGGTGTTCGAATTCAAGCAGGAGGCGTACCGCAATTTCGGCCCGATCGAGCATGAGTGCCTGGCCGCGCTGGCCGAGCGCGGCTTCCGCTTCTCGATGGACCACGTGACCGACCTCCACATGTCGCCGAACGAGCTCGCCGACCGCTCGTTCCGCTTTTTGAAAGTGCCCGCCAAGCTGCTGCTCAACAAGGTTGCAGGCGTCCACACCGACATCGATCCGGAGGATCTCGCCGATCTGCTGGCGCGCTCGGGCATCGACCTCATTGCCGAGCGGATCGAGACCGAAACGACGGTCGTCGACATTCTCGACTACGACGTCCGCTTCGGTCAGGGCTTCCTGTTTTCGCCGCCGCGCCCGGTGCGTGCCGAGGCGCTGCATGGCGTGGCGTCCGACCCTGCCAAACCGGGCGTTGACGAGAGCCCGGGCGCCCTGCTGGCGGCCAGCTGATTTCCTTTCCTTGCGCTTCATGCGATACGCCCGTGTCGCCGCTGCGGCCATGCCCGATCGCCGCAGCGTGAAGAAGGTCATAGATGAAAGCCGCATCGCCCCAGCTGATCTCGAAATTCTCCACGCTCGCACCCGGCTATGACGTGCTGCTGTGCGATATCTGGGGCGTCGTGCACAACGGCCTCGCGGTCCATCCGCACGCCTGCGACGCGCTGATGCGGGCGCGGGCGCAGGGCGCCACGGTTGTCCTCGTCACCAATGCGCCCCGCCCGAGCGAGCAGGTGGCGCGCCAGCTCGACCGGCTGCATTGCCCGCGCGAAGTCTATGACGCCATCGTCTCGTCCGGCGACGTGACCCGCAGCGTGATGCAGGAGCGGCGCGGGCAGACCGTCTATCATCTGGGACCCGAGCGCGACCGCTCGATCTTCACCGGCTTCGAAGCGCACTTTGCGCCGCTGGAGACTGCCGACTACGTCGTCTGCACCGGGCTGGATGACGACGACATCGAAACGCCGGAAGATTATCGCGCGCGTCTTGAAACCATGCTCAAGCGCAAGCTGTTCATGGTGTGCGGCAATCCCGACGTCGTCGTCGAGCGCGGCTCGACCCTGGTCTACTGCGCCGGCGCGATCGCCGATCTCTACGCGACGATGGGCGGCAAGGTGCTCTACGCCGGCAAGCCCTACCGTCCGATCTACGACATGGCGCTGGCGAAAGCGGAAAGCATGGCCGGCCACAAGGTTGCGCATGATCGCGTGATGGCGATCGGGGATTCCGTGCGCACCGACCTCAAGGGCGCCCACACGGTCGGCATCGATTTTCTGTTCGTGACGTCAGGGATTCACGCCGAAGAGCTCGGCAGCCGCGAGAATCCCGACGCCGATGCGTTGACGGCGACGTTCGCCGCCGCCGGCGGAATGCCGAAGGCGGTCATGCGCGAATTGAGGTGGTGACTGTCAGGCCGCGGGAGCGGGCGCTTCGACTTCGCCGAAGACGGCGTCGATCTTGTTCTTGAGCGTCTGCGCGTTGAACGGCTTGACGATGTAGTTCGACACGCCGGCCTTCTTTGCCGCGATCACGTTGTCGGTCTTGGATTCCGCCGTCACCATGATGAACGGGGTCTCGGCGAGTGAAGGATCGGCGCGCATCTCCTGCAGCAGGGCGAAGCCGGTCATCGGCTCCATGTTCCAGTCGGAGATGACGAGCCCGTAGTCGCGCTTGCGCAATCTTGGCGAGCGCGCTCGATCCGTCATTCGCATCATCGACCTGCTCGAAGCCAAGCTGCTTGAGCAGGTTGTGCATGATGCGGATCATCGTGTTGTAGTCGTCCACGACCAGAACAGGCTTGGTCAGATCGACAGCCATGACGCACCGGGCTCCCCAAAAGGTGGCGATAAATAACAGCGTGCCCTTGAATAACCCGTTAATTTGAAGGTTTGTTAACGGCGCGCTAACCGTACGGGCTGACGCAATGTTCCGATTATGGGATATGTGCCCGGCATCTGGCCTCGACCTCTGCAAATTGTCCGGTTCCTGATGAACAAGCCTGACGCGGCGTCCAAAGGATTTCATGTCGTGCGCGGCGGCGCGGATGGCGTCGACGGCGGGCCCCTTGCCGGCGCGGTCGTGGCGATCGGCAATTTCGACGGCGTCCATCGCGGCCATCGCGCGGTGATCGGCGCGGCGCTCAAGCGCGCGCGCAAGCTCAAGCGCAAGGTGGCGGCGCTGACGTTCACGCCGCACCCGCGATTGTTCCTGCGGCCGAAGGAACCGCTGTTTCAGCTGTCGAGCGAACACGACAAGCTGCGCCTCCTGGCCGCCAGCGGGCTCGACGGAGCGATCATCATGAAGTTCGACGCCGCGCTTGCGTCGACATCGGCCGAGGATTTCATCGAGAAGATCCTCGCCGGCGCGCTCGGCATCGGCGGCGCGGCAATCGGCTTCGATTTTCATTTCGGCAAGAACCGCACCGGCTCGCCGGAATTTCTGACCGAGCAGGGCCGGCGCCTCGGCTTTGCCGTCGACGTCGTTCCGCCGCTCGAAGACGAGGGCCGGCCGGTGTCGTCGGGCGCCGTGCGCGCGGCGCTCGCGGCGGGCAGGGTGGTGGAGGCGACCGAGCTGCTCGGCGCGCCCTGGTTCGTCTCCGGCGAGGTCATTCACGGCGACAAGCGCGGCCGCGAGCTCGGCTTTCCGACCGCCAATCTGAAGCTCGATCCGGCCTGCGGCCTCAAGCACGGCATCTATGCGGTGCGCGTCGATATCGCCGGCGTGCGTCACGACGGCGTGGCCAGCTTCGGCCGCCGGCCGATGTTCGACGACGGCGCGCCGCTGCTCGAGGTGTATCTCTTCGACTTCGACGACGACCTCTACGGGCAGACGATCGACGTCGCCTTCATCGGCTGGATCCGCCAGGAGCAGAAGTTCGAATCGATCGAGACGCTCAAGCGCCACATGACCGCGGACGCCGCCCAGGCCCGCGACGCGCTCAAGCGCGCGGGCAAGGCCTTCCCGCGGCTGGGTGACATTTAACCGAGCAGCCTGCTAAACAGCGCCCCATGTCGAAGCCCGAGCGCGATTATTCCGAGACGCTGTTCCTGCCGCAGACGGAATTCCCGATGCGCGCCGGGTTGCCGCAGCGCGAGCCGGAAATCCTCAAGCGCTGGGAGAAGAGCGGGCTCTACGGCAAGCTGCGCGCGGCGGCGCAAGGGGCGCGACAAGTTCATCCTGCACGACGGCCCGCCTTACGCCAACGGCACCATCCACATCGGCACCGCGCTCAACAAGATCCTCAAGGACATGGTGACGCGCAGCCAGCAGATGCTCGGCTACGACTGCAACTACGTGCCGGGCTGGGACTGCCACGGCCTGCCGATCGAATGGAAGATCGAGGAAGAGAACTACCGCTCGAAGAACAAGAAGAAGCCGGACCTCTCCGATCCCGCCGCCATGGTGGCGTTCCGGCAGGAATGCCGCGCCTATGCCGAGCACTGGCTCAACGTGCAGCGCGAGGAGTTCAAGCGCCTCGGCGTCGAAGGCGACTGGGCCCATCCCTACACGACGATGAGCTTTCCGGCCGAGGCGCAGATCGCGCGCGAGCTGATGAAGTTCGCCGCCAACGGCACGCTCTATCGCGGCTCGAAGCCGGTGATGTGGAGCGTGGTGGAGAAGACCGCGCTCGCCGAGGCGGAAGTCGAGTACGAGGACTACACCAGCGATCAGGTCTGGGTGAAGTTTCCGGTCGCCACGGTCGATCTCGAGTCGGCGGCCGACCGCGATGCGACGGCATTGGCCGTCAACCTCACCGATTGGCGCGCCAGCGTCGTCATCTGGACCACGACGCCTTGGACGCTTCCCGGAAACCGCGCGATCAGTTTTTCGCCGAAGATCGATTATGGCGTCTATCGCGTGACCGAGGCGCCGGCCGACAACTGGGCGAAGTCCGGCGACGTATTGATCCTCGCGGACAAGCTCGCGGCCGAGGTTTTCAAGCAGGCGCGCGTCATGGCTTATGAAAAGACTCCGGGACGTGCCCACCCATGTGCTTGCCGGAATGGCCTGCACGCATCCGCTTGCGAGCAAAGGCTACGATTTACTGTCCCGTTGCTTGCCGGCGAGCACGTGACTGACGATGCGGGCACCGGCTTCGTGCACACCGCGCCCGGGCACGGCCGCGAGGACTTCGAGGTCTGGACCGCGAACCGGGCCGCGCTGGAAGAGCGCGGCATCAACCCAGCCATTCCCTACACCGTCGACGAAAACGGCGCCTTCACCGAAGCGGCGCCCGGCTTTACCGGCAAGCGCGTCATCAACGACAAGGGCGAGAAGGGCGACGCCAACGAGGCGGTGATCAAGGCGCTGATCGAGGCGCATATGCTGATCGCGCGCGGGCGCCTCAAGCACCAGTATCCGCATTCGTGGCGCTCGAAGAAGCCGATCATCTTCCGCAACACGCCGCAATGGTTCATCGCGATGGACAAGGACATCGCGAAGAAAGGCGACACGCTGCGGCATCGCGCGCTCGCGGCGATCAAGGTCACGCGCTGGGTGCCGCCGCAGGGCGAGAACCGCATCAACGGCATGATCGAGAGCCGGCCCGACTGGGTGATCTCGCGCCAGCGCGCCTGGGGCGTGCCGATCGCCGTGTTCGTCAAGGAAAAGCCGGACGGCTCGGTCGAGATCCTGCAGGATCCCGAGGTCGAATTGCGCATCATCGAGGCCTTCGAGCAGGAGGGCGCCGACGCCTGGTATGCCGCCGGCGCGCGCGAGCGCTTTCTCGGCAAGCTCGCGAACGACGGCTGGAAGAAGGTCGACGACATCCTCGACGTCTGGTTCGACTCCGGCTCCACGCACGCTTTCGTGCTGGAGGATCCCAAGCATTTCCCCTCGCTCGCCGGCATCAAGCGCAAGCGCGACGGCGGCAAGGATACGGTGATGTACCTGGAGGGCTCGGACCAGCACCGCGGCTGGTTCCAGTCGTCGCTGCTGGAAAGCTGCGGCACGCGCGGGCGCGCGCCCTTTGACGTCGTCGTCACCCACGGCTTCACGCCCGGCGAGGACGGCCGCAAGATGTCGAAGTCGCTCGGCAACACCATCGCGCCGCAGGACGTGATCAAGCAGTCCGGCGCCGATATCCTGCGCATGTGGGTCGGCGTCGTCCGATTACTGGGATGACCAGCGCATCGGCCCTGAAATCCTCAAGACGACGGCCGAGACCTATCGCAAGCTGCGCAACACCATCCGCTGGATGCTCGGCACCTCGCGCATTTCCACGAGGACAGAGCGCGTCAAGCTCGACGAGATGCCGGAGCTCGAGCGGCTGATGCTGCACCGGCTGGCCGAGCTCGACGGGCTGGTGCGCAAGGCTTACGCCGAGTTCGACTACAAGCGCATCTTCGCCGCGCTCTCGGCGTTCATGACGTCGGACCTGTCGGCGTTCTATTTCGATATCCGCAAGGACACGCTCTATTGCGATCCGTTCTCCTCGGTGAAGCGCAAGGCCTGCCTCACCGTGCTCGATCATCTGTTCCGCTGCACGGTGACGTGGCTCGCGCCGATGCTGTGCTTCACCGCGGAGGAGAGCCTGGCTGTCGCGCTACGGCGACGACCGCGAAATTCGGTGCATCTCGAAACCTTTCCCCGAGGTGCCGGCGGCCTGGCGCGACGACAAGCTTGCGGAGAAGTGGCGCAAGATCCGCACCGTGCGCCGCGTCGTCACCGGCGCGCTCGAGATCGAGCGCGCGCAGAAGCGCATCGGCTCCTCGCTCGAGGCGCATCCGATCGTGCATGTGTCGAACGAGGAGCTGTACGAGGCCGTGGTCGACTGCGATCTCGCCGAAGTGTGCATCACCTCGGCGGCGACGCTCGTGCGGGACGACGGGCCGGCGAGCGCATTCCGGCTGCCGGATGTTTCCGGCGTCGCGGTCGTTCCCAACCTGGCCGAAGGAAAAAAATGCGCGCGCTCGTGGAAAATTCTCACCAATATCGGCGCCGATCCGCAATATCCCGACGTCTCGCCGCGTGACGCGCAGGCCTTGCGCGAATGGGAAGCCACGCGCAAGGCGGCGGAGTAATCGGCCGAACGATGACGCTGTCCGGCCCACAAACGCGCTTCGGGTTCGCCGTCGCGGCGGTCGTCTGTCTTATTGATCAAGCGAGCAAGCTGTATCTTCTGTTTGTTCACGATCTTGCCGCCCATCCTATCCGGCTGGGACCGTTTTTCGATTTCGTCCTCACACGCAACACGGGCATCAGTTACGGATTGTTCCAGACGCAGGGACCGGTGGGGCAATGGGTGCTGCTGGCGGTCAAGGCCGGTGCCGTGATTTTGCTATGGCTGTGGCTTGCGCATGCGAAGAACCGGCTCACCGCGCTGGCCCTCGGCCTGATCATCGGCGGCGCCTTCGGCAATGCCATCGACCGTCTGGCCTATGGCTGGGTTGCCGATTTCGTGTTTTTTCACATTTCCACCGACAATTGGCGGTTCAATTGGTATGTATTTAACCTAGCCGACGTGGCCATCGTTGCCGGGGTTATTGGCCTGTTGTATGACTCTCTTGTAATGGACCGCGCCGCAAAAGCGCCCTGATCCGCCGCAAGAGTTCGCGACAATTCAACGGTTTCAAAGGTCCGGTTCCCGGATGAGCATCATGCGTTTGAGCAAGATCTTCAAAGGTTGCGCTGCCAGCCTGCTGGTCTTCGGCGCCGCTGCGGTCCTGGGCTCGGCGCCCGTCCGTGCCGCCGACGACGAACGTCGTTGGACCAGAAAATCATGCGCGGCCTCATGGACGGACTCGGCCTCAAGCGCGACGGCGAGGCGAACATCAATTATCAGGAACGGGCGCCGCTCGTGATCCCGCCGAGCCGCGATCTTTTGCCGCCCGAGCAAAGCGATGCGGCGGCAACAATCCCGCCTGGCCCAAGGATCCCGACGTGGAGCGCCGCAAGGCGCGAAGCGGCCATGGAGAAGAACCGCAATATCAGCGACGAGCGAGAGCGCGAACAAAATCCGTTGCGTCCTGATCAGCTGACGCCGGGCGCCCGCGGCAAGAAGCGAAGCGGCAGGCAGGCCCGGACCGACGACGGCTATCAGGCGCCAGCATCCGGCTTCGGCAGCCAGCTGCTCCCATCGGAGCTCGGGTACAAGGGAAATCTTTATGACGCGATGTTCGGCAAGAAAAAAGAAGAGCAGGCGAAATTTACCGGCGAGCCGCCGCGCACTTCGTTGACTGAACCGCCGGCGGGCTACCAGACCCCGTCGCCGGATCAGCCCTATGGTCTCGCCAAGGGTGTAGCTCCGGCGAAGGCCTACAATGATTACACGGATCGCGCCGACCCGAGCATAAATCGCTGAAGTTGCAAGTGTCGCGAGCTCCGCGATCTGATCCACGTCATCGTAGCGGCGTAGCTCCATCTCAGCGCCAGCAAAGGCAAAAAGGCCAATCCGTGCCGAATCGATTGATCACCGCGGCAGCCATGGCTGCGTTACTGGCGGTCGCGAGCCAGTGCGCAGTCCGCATCCCAATGGTCCGCAGATTTCGGATTTCATATTGGCCAATGGATTGGAGCTGGTCGTCATCCCCGACCATCGGGCGCCCGTCGTCACGCACATGATCTGGTACAAGGTCGGTGCAGCCGACGAGACGCCGGGCAAATCGGGTCTTGCGCATTTTCTCGAGCACCTGATGTTCAAGGGCACGGCGAAAAACCCGGCCGGAAAATTCTCGCAGGTCGTCGCCCGCATCGGCGGTCAGGAGAACGCGTTCACGTCGCAGGACTACACCGGCTACTTCCAGCGCGTGCCGAGCGAGCAGCTTCGGACAGTGATGGAGTTCGAAGCCGACCGCATGACGGGGCTCCAGCTCACCGACGACGTCGTCTTGCCCGAGCGCAACGTCATTCTCGAGGAGCAGAACCAGCGCGTGGGAAACAATCCGCGCGCGCGTCTCTGCGAACAGATCGACGCCGCGCTCTATCTCAATCATCCCTATGGCAAGCCGGTGATCGGCTGGCGCCACGAGATGGAGCAGCTGTCGCGCGACGACGCCATCGGCTTCTATCGGCGATTTTATGCGCCGAACAACGCGATCGTGGTGATCGCCGGGGACGTCGATCCGCTCAAGGTGCGGACGATGGTGGAGGAAACCTACGGGAAAATTCCGCGTCACGGCACGATCGCTCCGCGCGTGCGGCCGGAGGAGCCGCCGCCGGTCGCGGTGCGTTCGCTCACGCTCGCCGACCCGCGGGTCGAAATGCCGACTTTGCAGCGCGAATACCTGGTGCCTTCCTTCCGGACCGCAAAGCGCGGCGAATCGGAAGCGCTCGAGGTGCTCTCGCACATTCTCGGCAGCGGCTCGAACAGCCGCCTTTATCGTGCGCTGGTCGTCGACAAGCAGATGGCCGTCATGGCGAGCGCCTGGTACGACGCCAACGCGCTCGATCTGTCGAAATTCGGGGTCGTGGGCGGACCGCGCCCCGGCGTCACGCTGCAGCAGCTTGAACCGGAAATCGACGCGGTCATCGCGCAGATCATCGACAAAGGCGTGACGCCTGAAGAACTGGAACGCACCAAAACGCGTTTGATCGCGGACGCCGTCTATGCGCAGGACAACCAGGCGACCATGGCGCGCTGGTACGGTGCCGCGCTCACGACCGGTGCGACCGTCAACGACGTGCGGAGCTGGACGGACCGGATCCGCGCCGTGACAGCCGAGCAGGTGCAAGCCGCGGCAAAGCAATGGCTCGAAAAGCAGCGGTCGGTCACCGGCTATCTGATCAAGGACAAGAGCCCGCAGGTGGAGAAGCGGTCATGATCCGGCGCGCATGCATGTTTTTCGCCGCGGCGGTGCTGATCGCCCTGCCGAATGTCGCGTCGGCGATGACGATCGAAAAGATCGTGAGTCCGTCAGGGATCGAAGCCTGGCTTGTGCGCGAGAAGTCGGTGCCGCTGATCACGTTGAATTACGCTTTCCATGGCGGAGCCAGCCAGGATGACGCCGACAAGTCCGGGGCAGCGCATTTCGCCGCCGATCTGCTCGACGAAGGCGCGGGCGAGCTGGACAGCAAGACCTTTCATGAGCGGCTGGAAAACCACGCAATCGAGCTTGGCTTTCAGGTTGGCCGCGACACCTTTCACGGCTCGCTGCGCGACGCTGAACGAGCATCGCGACGAGGCCGTCGACCTGCTGCGGCTCGCGCTGACCAAGCCGCGTTTCGATGCCGAGGCCGTCGAGCGGGTTCGCGAGCAGGAATTGTCTGTTCTGCGGCGCGACATCACAAATCCCAACGATCTCGCCAGCCGCCGCTGGTGGCAAACGGCGTTTCCCGGCCATCCTTACGGCCGTGAGACGAAGGGCACGCTGGAGACGATGGCGCGGGTTACGGTCGATGATCTGCGCGACTATGTGCGTCGCGTCTTCGCCCGTAACGAGTTGAAAGTCTCCATCGTCGGCGACGTCGACGAGAAAACGGCCGGCGAGCTCATCGATCGCGCCTTCGGCGGCCTGCCGGCAAAGAACGATCTCAAGCCAGTCCCGGATGCCGCGCCGAGCGGGCTCGGGCGGCGGATCGTGATCGACGTCGATGTCCCGCAGGCCGTGGTGACGTTCGGTGGGCCAGGGGTCGCGCGCAGCGATCCTCAATTCATGGCCGCCTATATCGTGAACCATATCCTGGGCGGCGGCAGCTTTTCCTCGCGGCTTTACAGAGAGGTGCGCGAGAAACGCGGGCTTGCTTACGGCGTGTCCAACAGCCTCGTCTGGTTCCGCCACGCCGCCGTCGTTCTCGGCGGCACCGCCACGCGCGCCGATCGCGACGGCCGACGCGCTTGCCGTCATCGAGCAGGAAACCAAGCGCATGGCTGAAAACGGCCCCACGGCCGAAGAGCTTGCCGCGGCAAAGTCCTTCCTCAAGGGCTCATATGCGCTCACGCTCGATACGTCCGGCAAGATCGCCGCGCAGCTCACGCAGATCCAGATCGACAATCTCGGCATAGACTACATCCAGCGCCGCAGCAGCCTCATCGATGCCGTCACGATCGAGGACGCAAAGAAAGCGGCGCGCCGCCTTTACGGCGGTGGCATGCTGGTAACGGTCGCCGGGAGGCCGAAAGGGCTGGCCTCGAGCGGGACCACGGAATAGCCGTCGCGTTGTTTTCGTTGCGCCCTGCGCGCGACTCTAGGCAAATAACGGCATGGGCGTCCTTCAATCCATCGACAATGCGCGCGAGGAAAACGTCGGCCCGCACGGCGTCAAAGCGGATGCGCTGAAGGCCGCGCTGACGCGCGCGGAGGGCGCGCTCGAATGGCTGCGTGCCCGTCACGCCGACAACGGTCTGCCGTTGTTGCGGCTGCCGGAAACCCGTGGCGATCTGGAAACGATCCGCGACACGGCGCGCCAACTGGCCGATCGCGCGACCGATATCGTCATTCTCGGCACCGGCGGCTCCAGCCTCGGCGGCCAGACTCTGGCGCAGCTTGCGGGCTTCGCGGTGCCGGGGGTCGGATCGCTGCGGCCGCCGCCGCGCCTGCATTTCATCGACAACCTGGATGCGCACACTTATGCGGAGCTGCTTGCGCGGCTGCCGCATGCGACCACGCGGTTCGTTGCGATCTCGAAGTCCGGCGGCACGGCCGAGACCTTGATGCAGACGATCGCGGCGTTGTCGGCGCTGAAGGAGGCGGGCCTGCAGACCCGCATCCCGGATCTCTTCCTGGGAATCAGCGAGCCGGCAAAATCCGGCAAGAAGAACGGACTGCGCGATCTGCTCGGCAAATTCCGCGTGCCCATGCTCGATCACGATCCGGGCGTCGGCGGCCGCTATTCGGCGCTGACCAATGTCGGCCTGTTGCCCGCCGCGATGCTCGGTCTCGACGTTGGTGCGATCCGGGAAGGCGCCGGCCTCGCGCTTGCGCCGGTGCTTTCGAAAAAACCGGCGGCTCAGGTGCCGGCGGCGCTCGGCGCTGCATTGTCGATTGCGCTCGCGGAGAGCAAGGGCAAATCGATCAGCGTCTTGCTGGCCTATTGCGACCGCTTGCAGCGCCTGACGCACTGGTACGTGCAGCTGTGGGCGGAGAGCCTCGGCAAGAACGGCAAGGGGACCACGCCGCTTGCGGCGCTCGGGCCGGTCGATCAGCACAGCCAGCTGCAGCTGTTCATTGCCGGCCCGCGCGACAAGCTTTTCACCGTCGTCACGGTCGGCGCCGCGGGACAAGGTCCGCGCATCGATGGCGAGCTTGCCAAGCTCGCCGGCGAGCCTGGCTTCTCCGGCAAGACGATCGGCGATCTGGTCGCGGCCGAAGGCCGCGCGACCGCCGAGACGCTCGCCAAGAACGGCTGTCCGGTGCGGACGATCCACATCGACAGGCTCGATGAGGAAAGTCTCGGCGAGCTGATGATGCATTTCATGCTGGAGACGATCATCGCCGCGCATCTGCTCGGCATCGATGCGTTCGACCAGCCTGCGGTGGAAGAGGGTAAGGTACTGGCGAAGAAGTATCTGACGTCCTGACGCGGTCGCTAGCGATGATCCGCATCACCGACACGATCTCCATCGATGAAGCCGAGCTCACGGAATCCTTCGTGCGTGCGTCGGGGCCGGGCGGGCAGAACGTCAACAAGGTGTCGTCGGCCGTTCAGCTTCGCTTCGATGTGCGCCACTCGCCGTCGTTGCCCAATGACGTGGCGGTTCGCCTGATGCGGCTTGCCGGCAAGCGAGTCACCAAGGAAGGCGTCATTGTCATCATTGCGCAGCAGCACCGGACGCAGGAGCGCAATCGCGAGGATGCGCGCGAGCGGCTCTTCGACCTCATCCGGCAGGCTGCTGTGAAGCCGACGCCGCGCCGGCCGACGAAAGTGCCGAAAGCCCAGCGCAAGGAGCGGCTTGAGGCCAAGAAGCATCGCTCCGGCATCAAGAGCCTGCGCCGGAGAAACTGGGCCAGGCCGGCCTAGCGAGCCGGGACCCATATCCGCAGCCCATTGATGGCACGGACTTGGGTCGCATAGCGGGGACAGTACGGCACCGCAAATCCGCCTCCCGGGGGCCGCTATGCGCCGGTAAAGTCCGGGCGATTCGATCAGGCGCCCGCAAAATGCCCGTCCGTCAGCTGTCCGAGGCCATCGTCAACCGCATCGCCGCCGGCGAAGTGGTGGAGCGGCCGGCGAGCGTGGTGAAGGAGCTGGTCGAGAACGCGCTCGACGCCGGCGCGCGCCGCATCGACGTGCTCACCGACGGCGGCGGCCGCCGGCTGATCCGCGTCAGCGACGACGGCGAAGGCATGCCTCGCTCCGATCTCGCGCTTTCGGTCGAGCGGCACGCAACGTCGAAACTAAACGATGACGATCTGTTGTCGATCCGCACGCTCGGCTTTCGCGGCGAGGCCCTGCCGTCGATCGGCGCGGCGGCGCGGCTGACCATCACGACGCGACACGCCGACGAGCCGCATGCCTGGAGCATCACCGTCGATGCCGGCGAAAAATCGGAGGTGAAGCCGGCCGCGCTGGGGAAGGGAACGACCGTCGAGGTCCGCGATCTGTTCTATGCCACGCCGGCGCGGCTGAAATTTCTGAAGACCGACCGCAGCGAGGCCGAAGCCGTGCGCGAGGTGGTGCGGCGGCTGGCGATGAGCCGGCCGGACGTTTCCTTCACGCTCGCCGGCGAGGAGCGGGCGCCGATGACCTGGGGCGCGGCTGCGGGCGGTGACGAGCTCGCGCGGCTCGGCGATGTGCTCGGCCCCGACTTCCGCGCCAATGCCGTCGCCATCGATGCCGAGCGCGAAGGCGTGCGGGTCACCGGCTTTGCCGGCCTGCCGACGCTGTCGCGGGCCAATTCGCTCGGCCAGTACCTTTTCGTCAACGGCCGGCCGGTGCGCGACAAGCTTCTGTTCGGCGCCGTGCGCGCCGCCTATGCCGACTATCTGCCGCGCGACCGCCATCCGGTGCTGGCGCTCTTTGTGTCGCTCGACCCGCGCGAGGTGGACGTGAACGTCCATCCGGCCAAGACCGAAGTGCGCTTCCGCGACGGCGCGCTGGTGCGCGGGCTGATCGTGCGCGCGCTGAAAGAGGCGCTCGCGCGCGAAGGCCAGCGCGCGGCGACGACCGGCGGCAGCGCGACCATCGCCACGTTCCGGCCGGCCGCGGTGCCGCGGCGCGGCAGCTATGACTGGCGGCGCTCGCCGGCGCGGCCATCCGGCTTTGCGCCGATGCGCGGCCGCTGCTGCCGGGCTGGCGGAAGCCGCGCAGGCCGCCTTCGATGTCGGCGAGCCGGCCGCGGATGCGGCGATTGCGAGCTTCGAGCCCGCCGCCGACCAGATCGACCGCCCGCTCGGCGCTGCCCGCGCGCAGCTGCACGAAACCTACATCGTCGCGCAGACCCGCGACGGCCTCGTCATCGTCGACCAGCACGCCGCGCACGAGCGCATCGTCTACGAGCGCATGAAGGCCGCGCTCGAAAAATCCGGCGTGGCACGGCAGATCCTCCTTATCCCGGAAATCGTCGAGCTCGACGAAGCCGACGCCGCGCGGCTTTCCGCGCGCGCCGAAGAGCTTGCCCGTTTCGGCCTGGTGATCGAATCGTTCGGCCCTGGCGCGGTCGCGGTGCGCGAGACGCCGTCGATGCTCGGCGAGGTCGATGTCAGGGGATTGATCGGCGATCTCGCCGAGCACATGGCGGAATGGGACGATTCACTGCCGCTGGAGCGGCGTCTCCTGCATGTTTCGTCGACCATGGCGTGCCACGGTTCGGTGCGCGCCGGGCGCCGGCTCAAGCCGGCCGAAATGAACGCGCTGCTGCGCGAGATGGAGGCGGTGCCCAATTCCGGCCAGTGCAATCACGGCCGGCCGACTTATGTCGAACTGAAGCTGGCCGATATCGAGCGGCTGTTCGGGCGGCGGTGATTTTCGTGGTGTCGTCCCCGCGAAGGTGGGGATTTGTGGGCAGGTCATCGCCACAAATAGAAGCCGTCATCGCTCGCGAAAGCAGGCGATCCAGTAATCACGAAATCAGGGCTTGATCGAAAAGCCGTGAGTGCTGGATTCCCCGCCTTCGCGGGGAATGACAGATGAGAGGCCGTCGCCGGCCAGAGAAAAACCCCCGGCGGTTTTCTGCCGGGGGTCGTTATCCCTCAAGCCACAAATATCGTCAGGGATAGAAGTCGCGGTGAACGCGGAAGCGGAATTGCCAGTTGTCTACGTCGGAGACATGCGTCGCGTTGCCAATAGAAGGGCTCCTTTCTATGAGGCTATCGCCAGGCAAACTTGCGCTGGACAGCTTCGAGTACAGCACATCGATGCCCATGTAGAAATCCTTGGTGACGTTCCACTGGGTGCGTGAACCGAGCCACCAGGTACTCCAATTGTTGTCGAAGCCCGGATTTGCAACATCTGTTGTACCGAAGCCGGTACCAGCACCCTCACCGACGCAGAGCATGGCGTTACCCCGGTCGTTGTGACTGACTGACGCATAGCCACCGTACAGTGATGTCCGCCAACGCGGATTCCAGAAGTGTTCGTAGGCCGCGTTGACGTTCCAGGCGGTCGTCAGCGCGAGGTCGGCTGCAACCCCGGCGGCAAGTCACACCACCGATAGACAGCGTCCGTCAGCAAGACCGAAGCCTTCATCCGCCCCCGCGACCTTGCCCCAGTTCGAGTTGGGCGTCTGGAATACATAGCGCAGGGCACCCTGGGTGTAATTGATCTGGGCCTGAAAGAAGTCGCCCTGGCTGATCATTGGAGCGTTCAGCTTGATGCCGGCGCCAATGGCAAAGCCCAACTTGTCGTCGGGATGACCATTGGCTGGGTTGACTCCGCGAGCCGCCATAGTACGAAGAGTTGACCTGGTGCAGGGCGCCCATGATCTGGGCCGAGCCCCAAGCCTGATCGACACGCAGATTGGCGACGATGTCAGGATGCCTGGAAGCCGCCATATGCCCGCTCGCGCGGGGAACGGATCTCGACGCGACTGGCACGCCACTGGGTTGTCCAGTATTGACGATCTGCGTCGTGCGGCGCATTTCGGCGGCGATCGTGCCGGAGAAGCCGTTGCCGAACTGAGCCGTATAGCCGAGCACTTTCCAGCCCGGATCGCCGGTGTCAGACGCCGGGAACGTGCCCCAGTATGACGTCGCAGGCACGCTGTAGAAATCGAAGAACGACTGCGCCTGACCGAAGGTGAAGCCGGCCAACTGGATGAAGGCGCGGTTGGCATCGAACGTGTTGCCGGCACCGTTGACATCGCTGCCGCTGACGCCGACGGCGATATAGCCGCGCACCGTGCCGTATTCGGTCTGGTTGCGCGCATCGGCCGTGATGTAGCCGCGCGCCCGCCACGTGCTGTTGTTGGTGGTGCGGTTGTTGACGTTGCCGTTGGCCCAGCCCCAGGCCAAGTTGCCGTAATCGCCATAAGCATACTCAGCGCGCACCCAGCCGCCGATCTTCAGGCACATGTCGGTGCCTGGGATGTAATAGAACCCGACACCATACAGGCTGCAGATCTTCACGTACTGCACCGGCTTGGCCTTCACCGGCAGATCGGCTGCCTGCGCGCCCGCGATCGTAACGAGACCTGCTGCCGAACCAAGGAGCAGGCTTTTCACCATCCTCATCTTCCCCTCCGAATATTTTCCCGTGAAGGTCCGCATCGCCGCGTGCGAGCGCACCATTGGACTTGTCTCCTGATCGCGATCTCCATACGCGCGCCCTTTCGAGGTGCCTCTGGAATCTCAACCCGGCGGAAAAATAAAGATTGCGATCGGAAGTGCTTGGGCCGAAGCGGCAATGGCTTTGTCAAAACCGACACAGTGCAGGATTTAGCGGGCGACGATACATTTGCTTCTGCCGCGTTGCATTTTGGCAACGCAGACGGAGTTGCATCATCCGATCAAATGACACGCTCCGACTGATGTCGTCCCCGCGAAGGCGGGGCCCCATACTCCGCAGTCCATCGAGAGGCTGCGGAGTATGGGTGTCCCGGGCCTCGCTCGCGCTCGCCCGGGACGACTGCATTTAGATGCTTCGCAAAAATGCAAATTCGGTATCGTCGTAGTTGCGCCGCTCGAGTTCGGTGAAGCCCTCAGGCGGCTTGAAGCCGGCGTCGGCCGCTTCCTCCACGACGATCAAGGCATTTGGCTTGAGCCATCCGCCCTCGCGCGCCGACAGCAGCGCTTTCTCGGCCAGGCCTTTGCCATAGGGCGGATCGAGAAACACCAGCGAAAAAGCTTCGATCGGATGCGCCGGACCGAGGTTGGTGGCGTCGCGCCGGAAGATGCGGGTGACGCCGCCAAGCCCGAGCGTCTCGACATTGTCGCGCAGCAGCGCGCGCGCTTCCACGCCTTCATCGACGAAGAGAGCATAGGCTGCGCCGCGCGAAACCGCCTCGATGCCGAGCGCGCCGGTGCCGGCGAACAGGTCCAGCACGCGCGCGCCGGTCACCGGATCGCCGTAGGAATGCATCAGGATATTGAACAGGGCCTCGCGCAGCCGGTCGGTTGTCGGCCGCACCGCGTTTGACTTCGGCCCGGCGAGCGGGCGTGAGCGCAATTTTCCGCCGACGACTCGCATCAGCGCGGTCTCGGACGTTTCGGGCCGCGGGCCGCCCGAGCGGTCGCGGCGGCGCGGAGTCTTCCTGTCGCTGCGGGCGCGCTCCTTGTTGCGTTGCTCCGGCCGCCGATTCTCCCGCGAATGGCGTGGCTGGGGCTGCTCCGGTTTCTCTTCCAGTATCGGGGCATCAAAATCGGCGCCGGCGTCGGCGACGATCTGCTCGCCAAGCTTTGCGCGCAGCTCGGATGTTTCGATTTCCCGCACCGCGCCGTCGTCAAGATCGCCGAGCTCGAACGGCCCGAACGAGACGCGGATCAGCCGGTTCACCTTCAGGCCGAGCGATTCGAGCACCTTGCGCACCTCGCGGTTCTTGCCCTCGCGGATGCCGAAGGTCAGCCAGACATTGGCGCCCTGTTCGCGGTCGAGCGTCGCTTCGATCGGCCCGTAACGGATGCCGTCGATGGTGATGCCGCCGCGCAGCCGGTCCAGCGCCTCCTGCGCGACGCGGCCGAGCGCGCGCACGCGGTAGCGGCGCAGCCAGCCGGTTGCCGGCAATTCCAGCACGCGCGCGAGCCCGCCGTCATTGGTGAGCAGCAGCAGCCCTTCGGTGTTGATGTCGAGCCGGCCGACGCTGATCAGCCGCGGCAGGTTTTTCGGCAGCGCGCGGAAAATCGTGTCGCGGCCTTCCGGGTCGGAATGGGTCGTCACCAGCCCGCGCGGCTTGTGATAGAGGAACAGCCGCGTGCGCTCGCGCGCCCGCAGCGGCGCGCCGTCGACCGCGATCTTGTCCGCAGCGGTGACGTTGAGCGCGGGCGAGGAAATCACCGCGCCGTTGACCGCCACGCGGCCGGCCGCGATCCAGGCTTCGGCCTCGCGGCGGGAGGCGAGGCCGGCGCGGGCGATCACCTTGGCGATGCGCTCGCCGGGGTTGTTTGTGTTCGTATTCTCGGCCATTCGCGCTCTTCGTCATGCCCGGCCTTGTGCCGGGCATCCACGTCTTTATACACGGTGCGGCATAGAAGACGTGGATGGCCGGGACAAGCCCGGCCATGACAGTACATATGCCTTCGTTCATGTCGACCGCTTTGGAGGAAGCCCGCGCCGCCGGGCGCGCGGCGAGGTGCCGGTCGGCTGCGTCATCGTGCATGACAACAAGGTGATCGCCCGCGCCGGCAACCGCACGCTTGCCGAGCGCGACCCGACTGCGCATGCCGAGCTGATCGCCGTTCGTGCGGCGGCGGCTTTGCTCGGTAGCGAGCGGCTTACCGACTGCGATCTCTATGTGACGCTGGAGCCCTGCACCATGTGCGCCGCGGCGATATCCTTCGCGCGCATCCGCCGGCTCTATTTCGGCGCGGCCGATCCGAAGGGCGGCGCGGTCGAGCACGGCGTGCGGTTTTTCGCGGCGGCGACGTGTCACCATCGCCCTGAGATCTACGGCGGCATCAGCGAAAGCGAATGCGCGGCGCTGCTGAAAGAGTTCTTTCAGGCGCGGCGATAGATTTTCGAAGCTGAATTGCCGGCTACGCGACCTTGTCGACGATCTTGCCCATGCCGGGAGGTGGCGGCGCCTTCACGACCGGCTGCGTTGCGGCCTCGCGCTCGCCGGCCTGCTGCTCCGGCGTTGCCTTCGGTGATGTTCCGGTCTTCGGCATGATGAGCTGAGTGCGAATGGTGCGGCCCGACATCAACGTCACGTCCAATTCCGGCGGTAAAATAAGCCCGCAGCTCTCAACGATGTCCGTCCAGCCACCGCGAAATCCGAGTTTGCCGCGAAAGGTTTTATTGACCGTGCGGGTGCTGTTCAGGCCTGGCGCGCGAAATTCCAGGCTTTATCCGCCAAAGGCCGGATCATCTCGGCCTTGCCGGGCGCAAATTCGCTGGTCGCCGTGCCATCACGAACGCGCCCGATGATGCCCTGAAGAATGGCGGCGATGCGGAAGAAATTATAGGCGAGATAGACGGGGAGGTGAGGGCGTGGATCCAGGCCGGTGCGCGCGACGTAGGCATCGACGTAGTCGTTCATCGATGGAATGCCGAGCGCACCGAGATCGTGGCCGGCGAGCGTCGCCGTTCCGGCGGCGCTGTCCGACTGCGGCATGTGCCATGTCATCAGGTGATAGCTGAAGTCGGCGAGTGGATCGCCGAGCGTCGATAATTCCCAGTCGAGCACGGCAATGACCTTCGGCTCCCCGCGCGCGACGATCAGATTGTCGAGCCGGTAGTCGCCATGCACGAGCCGCACCGGCCCGCCCGCCGGAATGTGCTTCGGCAGCCAATCGATCAGGCGCTCCATGGCGTCGATCTTTTCGGTTTCGGACGCGCGGTACTGCTTGGACCAGCGCTCGACCTGCCGCGCGACATAGTTTTCGCCTTTGCCGAAATCGCCCAGGCCGATCTTGGCGGGATCGAAGCCGTGAAGCTGCGCGATGGTGGCATTCATCGAGTCATAGACGGCGGCGCGCTCGGCCGGGTCGATCCCGGGCATTTGCGGCTCCCAGAACACGCGGCCATCGACAAAATCCATGACGTAGAACGGCGTTCCGGCCACGCTCTCGTCGGCGCAATAGACCAGCGGCTCCGCGACCGGAAAGCCTTGCGCGTGCAGCGCGCGGATGACGCGGTATTCGCGGTCGACCGCATGCGCGGAGGGGAGCAGTTTGCCGGGCGGCTTCCGCCGCAGCACGTAGCGGCGTTGCGGCGTCTCCAGCAGGTAAGTCGGGTTCGATTGCCCGCCCTTGAATTGGCGGACCGTAAGCGGTCCCGCGAAGCCTGCGACATTCGCGGCGAGATAGCGTTCGAGGCTTGCGACATCGATCCGCAGCGCAGCCGCCACATCCTTGGTGCCGGAGAACACCTGCTGGCGGTCGACCGTCGCCATCGCACTACACCGTCACTTCCTTGGCCCGAACGAGATCGGTGCGTCGGCATAGATCTTGTACTGCTGGGACTTCGGCTTCGCCTTGTCCTCCTCGTTGACGTACTGGATCGAGCTTTTGCCGACGAGCTCGCGCGGCAGGATCATCACGCGGATGAAGCGGCTGGGCTTGTCGGATGACGCCTGCGCGAACACGGCATCGGGTCCGGATTCGTACCAGGCGCCGCCGGGACCGAAGGACGTCGAGCGGCCGTGCGTGTCGATGCGGATGCCGCCCTCGATCAGGCAGCGGATTCCCGGCCCCTGATGGCGATGCTGATAGGCGCAGCCGCCGGGCGGAAAGGCGACGCTGTCGCCGCGCATCAACAGCTCGCCCTTCGGCAGCGTCTCGAGAAACGCCGTGAGTTTCTCGTGCGTGGTCATGCCGGGCGCGTTGGCGGTGGTGCAGCCCTGGTCGCCGCGCGCGAGCTCCCAGCGCCAGCAGGTGACGCCGCCGGAGCCCGGCTTCACCGTGACGGCCGCCTCGCCCTGCCAGGCTTCGCCTTCGTTGAGCGTTGTGCCGGCGACCTTGGCGGAGCCGTGCACGATGAAAATAAAGCGCGGCAATGGCGGCAGCCGGAACTCGACGTTCTCGGCACTGGACAGCACGTCTTCATACAGCCGCATCGTTGGATGCATTCATCGCTCCTGAAGTCACGCGGCAAGGAATTCGAGCATCGCCGCAGCCGTCGCGTCCGGGTTTTCCTCGGTGAGGAAGTGACCGGAGTCAATCGGCTTTGCCGGTCGCCCCCGGCGCCCATTTTTTCCAGATCTCGAGCGGTCCGCCGGTCTCATTGGCAATGCCGACGCCACCCCAGAGGGCGAAAAGCGGGCAGCCGATTGTCTTGCCGGCCTTGCGGTCGGCTTCGTCATTGGTGAGATCGGCGTAGCGCCCGGCCCGATAGTCCTCGCAATGCGCGTGGATGCGCAGCGGATCCGAAAAGGCCGCCCGGTAATGATCCATCGCGCGCGGGTCGAAAGCCGACAGATTCTTCGCCTTGGTCCAGCTCGCCATTTTCCATTCAAGATACTCGACCGGCGCCTTCGTGATCAGCATTTCCGGCAACGGATCCGGCTGCGCGAGGAACGGCCAGTGCCACACCTTCATCGCCATGTTGCGATCCATTCTGTGCCACATGTCGTAGGTCGGCACGATGTCGAGCGTCACCATCCGCTCGACGCGCCCCGGATGATCGAGCGCGAGGCGGTAGGCAACGCGGCCGCCGCGGTCATGGCCGGCCAGCCGGAAGCGTGCATGGCCGAGCTTCTCCATCGCCTCGACCATCACCTTCGCCATCGAGCGCTTGTCGTAGGGTGCGTGCTTGTCGTCGGCGCGTGGCACGTCCGACCAGCCGTAGCCCGGCAGGTCCGGGATCACCAATGACCAGTGCTGCGCGAGCTGCGGCGCCACGCGGTGCCACATCGCGTTGGTCTGCGTGTAGCCGTGCAGAAGCAGGAGCGGCGGCCCGCTGCCGCCGGTGCGCGCGAAGATTTTCCCGACCGACGTGTCGATCCACTGCGAAGCAAAACCGGGAAAAAGATCGGCGAGGTCGGGCATGGCTACTCTGTACGAAGGAAAGCCGGCAATTATACCAGTCTACTTCTCCCGCTCGATCGCGCGCCAGCCGATGTCGTCGGCGGCAGAAGCCGTCTGGCCATTTGATGCGATCGACGGCTGATAGGCCCGCGTCTGTGCCTCGCGCACGGTCTTGCCGCGCGCGCAGACATTGAGCACGCGCCCGCCATTGGCGAGGATTTTGCCGCCGTCGGCCTTCGTGCCGGCGTGGAAGATCTCGACGCCCTCGACCTGCGCGGCGGCATCAAGGCCTTCGATGACCGAGCCCTTGGTGTAGTTCCCGGGATAGCCCTTCGCCGCCATCACCACGGTGAGCGCCGCGTCCGGATACCAGCGCAGATCGAAATTCTTCAGCTGCCCGTCGCGCGCGGCGATGCAGCGCCGGCACCAGGTCCGACATCAGCCGCAGCATCAGCACCTGGCATTCCGGATCGCCGAAGCGGACATTGTATTCGATCAGTTTCGGACCGTCTTTCGTGATCATCAGCCCGGCGAAGAGCACGCCCTTGTACGGCGCGCCCGCGCGCGCCAGCGCGCGCACGGTCGGATGGATGATCTCGTCCATCACGCGCTTGTTCATCGCCTCGGTCATGATCGGCGCCGGCGAGTAGGCGCCCATGCCGCCGGTATTCGGTCCCTTGTCGCCGTCGCCGACGCGCTTGTGGTCCTGCGCGGAGGCGAGCGGGATCGCGGTCTCGCCGTCGCACAGCGCGAAGAACGATGCCTCCTCGCCGACGAGGCATTCCTCGATCACGATTTCCCAGGCCGGTGTGCCGAGGCCGCCGCCGAACATCATGTCGATGGCGGCTTCCGCCTCCTGCACGCTTTCCGCGACGACCACGCCCTTGCCGGCGGCGAGCCCGTCGGCCTTGACGACGATCGGCGCGCCCGTCTTGCGCACATAGTCCTTGGCGGGCCCTGCGCTTTTGAAGCGCTCATAGGCAGCGGTCGGAATGTTGTTCGCCTTGCACAGGTCCTTGGTGAAGCCCTTCGAGCCTTCGAGCCGCGCCGCCCATTTCGTCGGGCCGAACGCCTTGATGCCGGCGGCTTCGAGATCGTCGACGATGCCGGCGCAGAGCGGCACTTCCGGCCCGACGACGACGAAGTCGACTTTCTTCTCCTTGCAGAAAGCGATCACCGCCGCGTGGTCGGCGATGTCGAGCGGCACGCATTCGGCCTCCTGCGCGATGCCGGCATTGCCGGGCGCGCAATAGAGCTTGTCGGTGAGCGGGCTGGCCGCGATCTTCCAGGCCAGCGCGTGCTCGCGTCCGCCGGAACCGAGAATGAGGATGTTCATGGGACGCGCAGGCGGCCTTTAGAGGATGGTCGCCATTTGGTGTAGCATGGCGTCTCGCCCTCGCAAGAGATTCGACCCGAATGGCAGAGCCCGCCCTCAATAACGTTGTGGAATGGACCGTGTCGGAGCTGTCCTCGGCGCTCAGGCGCACGGTCGAGGACGCCTATGGCTATGTGCGCGTGCGCGGCGAGGTGTCCGGCTTCAAAGGAGCGTCGCCGTCCGGCCATGTCTATTTCCGTCTCAAGGACGACAAGGCCGTGCTGGAGGCGGTGATCTGGAAGGGCACGTTCGGGCGGATGCGCGTCAGGCCCGAGGAAGGCCTCGACGTCATCGTGTCCGGCAAGCTCACGACCTTTGCCGGCTCGTCCAAATACCAGATCGTGATCGACAGCCTCGAGCCTGCCGGCATCGGCGCGCTGATGAAGCTGCTCGAGGAGCGCAAGAAGAAGCTCGCCGCCGAAGGCCTGTTCGACGAGGCGCGCAAGCAGCTGCTGCCATTCCTGCCCGAGGTCATCGGCGTCGTCACATCGCCGACCGGCGCGGTGATCCGCGACATTCTCCACCGGCTCGCAAGACCGATTCCCGCGCCGCGTGCTGGTGTGGCCGGTGCGTGTGCAGGGCGAGACGTCGGCGGCCGAGGTCGCCGCGGCAATTCAAGGTTTCAACGCGATGCCCGAAGCTGGTGCGTATGCCGCGGCCCGACCTGATCATCGTCGCGCGCGGCGGCGGCTCGCTCGAGGATCTCTGGTCGTTCAACGAAGAGATCGTGGTGCGAGCGGCGGCGGCGAGCATGATCCCGCTCATCTCGGCTGTCGGTCACGAGACCGATGTCACGTTGATCGATTTCGCCGCCGACCGGCGCGCGCCGACGCCGACGGCCGCCGCCGAAATGGCGGTTCCTGTTCGTGCCGAGCTGATGACCTCGTTGTCGAATCTCGGCTCGCGGAAGTTGGCCTGCTGGCGCCGCAATGTCGACCGTAACCGCAAGGAGCTGCGCTTGCTCGCGCGCGCTCTGCCGGCGCTCGACGATCTGCTCGCGGTGCCGCGCCAGCGCCTCGATGCTTGCGCCGGGCGGCTGCCGCGCGCGCTGCGCGCCAATGCGCAGATCCATCATACCCAACTGACGCGCGCTGCCTCGCGACTGTCGCCGCGGCTGCTGTCGCATCGCATCGAACGCTGCCGGGAGCAGACTGCCGCATTCGGCGACCGCGCCCGCCGTGCGTTCCGGATATTTCCGGGACCGTCGGGTCCAGCGCCTGCGCAGCGCCGGGCAACTGCTGACCGCTTATTCCTATCGCGGCGTGCTCGCGCGCGGCTTTGCGCTGGTGCGCGATGGCGATGGACGTCCGCTGCGGACGGCCGCGGCGGTCGGGTCGGGAACGCGTCTGGACATCGAATTTTCCGACGGCCGCGTCGGCGCAACGGCAGACGGCGAGCGCGCCGCACCGCCGCCGGCGAAATCCAAGCCGCGCACGCGAGGGGGCGAAGGTTCCGGCGGGCAGGGCAGCCTGTTCGGCGCGTAATACGAGGGTTTCGTCGGCGCGGCCGAACGACTATGTTGATCTGCGCCTGAATGGTCTGGGCTTAGACGGAGGCCGGTTTTGCTCAATCGCTACGATCGATCCGCGCCAATGAACGGCGAGGCGGAGGTGAAGTACCTCGACGGCGATTTCCGCGTGGTGCGGCCGGGCGGGTTCGTGCGGTGCGCGGTGACCGGCGTGCCGATCCCGCTTGAGGAGCTCAAGTACTGGAGCGTCGAACTGCAGGAAGCCTATGCAACGCCGGAGGCTGTCCTGCAGCGCTATCAGGAGCGGCAGGCGCCAAAGCAATAGGCGCTAGTGCGGCAGTTTAGACTTTATCAGCCGACGCAACTCACCGGCTTCCTGCACGACCATCGTGACCGGCAGCGTCTGCACGCTGCGCGGCGAGCGCCGCCAGGCGCGGATCGCCATCCATGCGCGCGCGGTCCTTTTCCGTGGTGAGCAACGTGAGTCCCGAATGCTCGGCGCGCAGGATGAGCTCGCTGGCGTCTTGCGGCGTGTACCGGTGGTGGTCCGGAAAGGTGCGGCGTCTTGATACAACGATGCCGGCCGCGCGGGCGGTTGCAAAAAACTTGTCCGGGTCGCCAATGCCCGCGAAAGCCAGGACGTGTGTGCCCGCTGAGTGCGGAGACCGCGGCTTCGTCCGGCACGAGGCGCGCATGAAAGATCGGACGCGTCCGCGCACGCAGACCGCGCGGCGACGTCATCTGCGGCGTTGCCTTCGCCCACGACGAGCAACGCATCCGTTCGTGCGAGTTGCGCATCCAGCGGCGCGCGCAAAGGGCCGGCCGGGAACACGCAGGCATTGCCGATCCCGCGCCGTGCATCGATGACGGCCAGCGTGAAATCCTTGGCCAGCGATGGATTTTGCAGGCCATCGTCGAGAATGATCACGCTTGCGCCTTGCGCGCGCGCAAGTTCGGCGCCGCCGACGCGATCACGCGCGACGACTGTCGGCGCCGCGCGCGCAAGCAGCAAAGCTTCGTCGCCGACCTGCGCGGCACTGTCGGAGCGGCCATCCACCAGTTTAGGTCCGGCCTCGCTGCCGCCATAACCGCGGCTCAGGCAAAACGGGCGCCCGCCGCCGTCGGCGAGCATCTTTGCGAGCATGATGACGGCAGGCGTCTTGCCGGCGCCGCCGAGCGTGAAGTTGCCTACGCACAGCACAGGCAGGCCGGGCGCGCGCCCCTGTCTTCGCCATGCGCCGCGCGGCGATCGTTCCGTAGATGAGCCCCAGGGGCGCGAGGAGCTGGGCCTGCGGGCCTGCACCGCGCCACCAGAAGGCCGGTTCACGCATGGCGGGCTCTTTGAAGAAGCTGCAGTTGCATCAGATAGGGGTCGAGCGACGCCAGCGTGCGATCGAGCGCGCCGCCGAGCGTCTCGACCACGGTATGTCCGGCATCGGCGACCCGTGCGCAGGCGTCGGGATTGCTCGAGCCACGCGGCGAGATGCGCGACGAGGCGGTCGGGGCCGGCAACCGGCTCCGCGCCATGCGCGTCGTCGAGCGCAGCGTAGATTTCCGCAAAATTCCATACGTGAGGGCCGTGCAGAATCGCGGCGCCGAGCTTGGCGGCCTCGATCGGGTTTTGCCCGCCGTGCTTGACGAGCGAGCCGCCGATGAAGACCGCGGGCGCCACGCGGTAAATGAGGCCGAGCTCACCGACAGTGTCGGCGACATAGATCTCGGTATTGCGGTTTGGCAATTCGCCGCGCGAGCGCATCGCCACCGACAGGCCCGCGGCGGCGGCGATCGCGGCAATGTCTGCGCCGCGTTCGGGATGACGCGGAGCGATAAGCGTCAGCAGGCCAGGAAAGTTGGCGCGCAGCCGGATGTGGGCTTCAAGGACGGCAGCTCTCTTCGCCGGCATGGGTCGAGGCGGCAGCAATCACCGGCCGGTCACCGATGGCATCCTGCAAGGCGGCGAGCGCCGCCGGATCGGCCGGCGGTGCGGGCACGTCGAGCTTGAGATTGCCGGTCGTGAAAACCTGCGGCGCCCCAAGCTCGCCGAAGCGCGTTGCGTCGGGGGCAGTGCCGGTAAGGCAGAGATCGAGCCGCTGCAAAAGATGGGCGATCGAGTTCGGAAGGCGCCGCCAGCGCCGGAACGAATCTTCCGAGAGCCGGCCGTTGACCAGGACCATGGGCACGCCGCGATCCGAGGCTTCGATGATCATGTTCGGCCAGAGGTCGGATTCCACGAACAAAGCGAGGTCGGGCCGCCAATGATCGAGGAAGCGGCCGACAAAGCGCGGAACGTCGACCGGCATGAACTGATGCACGACGCCGCGCGGCAGGCGCTGCTCGGCGAGATCGCTCGATGTAACGGTGCCGGTCGTGACCAGGATGGGGATGCCCCGCGCGCGAATCCGCTCGATCAGCGGCAGCACGCTGGCAAGCTCTCCCACGCTTGCGCCGTGCAGCCAGATCAGTGGTCCGTCCGGCCGCGCGATGCGGCTTTCGCCGCGCCGTTCGGGGAGACGTTGACGATGTTCTTTTCCGCGCTTGGCCCTGCGCGCAAGCAGCATGGGGGCGAATGGCGCCGCCGCCCGCGACACCAGGCGGTAGATCATCAAGCCGGCGGGCAATCTGCTCACGATGCGTTGCCCCCGGATTTATCTGCGAGATCGTAAGCGCGCGTCGTCAGCCGGTTGAGTTCGTCTTCCAGCTGCTTGCGGGCGTCTTCAAGCGCGCCGACCGTCGGCTTCGCGCGAAACAAAGATCGGGCCGCTCGCGGCGATGCCGATCCGGCTGAAGGGCAGGTTGATGGCGGTGCGGTCCCAGTTATCGAGTTCGATTCGACGGCTCGACGCCATCGCCACCAGATAGATGGGGCGGCCGGAATGCTGGGCGAGCTTCACCACGCCAAGACCGGCGACACGCGCGACTTTCGGGACATCGGCGGTCATTGCGACATTGTAACCATCCTTGAGCGCTTCGAGCATCTCATGGAAGGCGACCGTGCCGCCCTTTCGGTGGAATTCGCCGTTGTGCGCGCCGGAGCCACGAATCGTGCCGATGCCCAGCTTTTCTGCGGCGCGCGCATTGATCTCGCCGTCGCGATGACGCGATATCAGCACCTTGGCGCGGTGCCGCTTGGCGTCCTTGATGAACGGCATCAGGAAATGCTGGCCGTGCCACGCCGCAATAATCGCCGGCGTCTCCGCCATCTCGTAGATGGTCATGGCGCCGGGCTCCACGACGGGGCGGCTGGTGAACCAGACGAAGCGAAGATACCAGGCGCCGAGCGTGCCCATGATCTCCTGGAACACGGACGAGGCGGTGAAACGCTTGAGTGACGCCATCAAGCCTGCCCTACCGTGCCGTGCGACCAGTAGCCTCGGGATCGAGCAGTCGGTGCAGGTGAACGATGAAATAGCGCATGTGCGCGTTGTCGACGGTCTGCTGCGCTTTCGCCTTCCATGCGACGTAGGCGCTCGCGTAGTTCGGGTAGACGCCGACGATGTCGACCTTGTCGAGATCCTTGAACTCCGTGCCTCCGAGCTCGGTGAGCTCGCCGCCGAGGACGAGATGCAGCAGTTGCGGTTTCGTTGCGGGCGAATCTGCAGGCATGGGTCGATCTCTGGGTCGATCTCAGGAAAGGTCCGGTCAACTCTATGCGAATTCCGCTTTTCGGTCGCGCACCAGTCCGATCAAGGCGTCATGGCGGGCCTGACCGGCTGCGACGAGCGCGCCGTGAACGGCCTGCGAACCGTTGTATTTCAGCGGCCTTCCGGTGAAATCGGTCAGCGCGCCGCCGGCTTCGTGCACCAAAAGGTCGGCGGCTGCAAGGTCCCAGTCGTGGCTGCCCCGCGAGGCGAAAGCAGCGTCGAGACGTCCCCTTGCGCCACGCGCGCGAGCCGCAGAGCGAGCGAGTGGATCTTTCGGCTGGGCGAGCGTGCCCTCCGCGAGGTTGGAAAACCGGTCCAGGTAGCGCTTGGGTCCGGCGATCTTTGCGCCGCGCAATCCATCGCCGTCGTTCGCTTTGATTGGCGCACCGTTGAGCGTCGCACCGGCGCCGCGCACCGCGAGAAAGATCTCTTCGCTCACCGGCGCGTAGAGCGCGGCAAGAAGCGGGCGTCCGTCTTCGACCAGTGCGGCCGAGATGGACCAATCGGCCCGTCCGGAGATGAAGGCGCGCGTGCCGTCGATCGGATCGACGATCCACGTCAGCGCGTCGCGTCGTGTCCGGCGCACCTTCCGTTTCTTCCGACAGCCAGCCGGCGCCCGGCGCCAGCGCGGTCAGCCGCTGGTGCAGCAGATCGTTGACCGCGATGTCGGCTTCGCTGACGGGCGACCGGTCCTCGCCTTTGGTCCAGTGCCTGAACGCGCCTTGCGCTGTTTTGCGGGCGAGCGCGCCGGCCTCGCGCATCACGGCCTCGAGCGGCGCGCGCAGCGCGCTTGTCTCACTGGCCGGCAACGGTCAGACCCTCAACCCGCAAGGTGGGTGCGTTGGTGCCGTACCGGAATTCCAGGTCGTTGGCCGGCGTCAGCGTCCGGAACATCTCAAGCAGACTGCCCGCGATGGTGACCTCGCTCACCGGATAAGTGCGCTTTCCGTTTTCGATCCAGAAGCCGGAGGCGCCGCGGCTGTAATCGCCGGTGACCATGTTGGCGCCCATGCCGATCAGGTCGGTGACGTAGAATCCGTCGGCGATATCGGCGATCAGCGCATCCGGTGTCAGGCGGCCGGGCTCGAGGTGCAGATTGCTCGGGCTGGGCGAGGGCACCGAGGATGCATTGCGCTGCGCGTGCCCGGTGGTGGCAAGGCCGAGTTCGCGCGCGGTCGCGCTGTCGAGCAGCCACGAACGCAGCACGCCGTCCTCGACCAGCGCGAGCTTTTTCCCGGCGACGCCTTCGCCGTCGAACGGATGCGAGCGCAGCCCGCGTTTGCGCAACGGGTCGTCGATGATGCAAATCCCGTCGGCGAACAGTTTCTTGCCCATCTTGTCTCGCAGGAAGCTGGTCTTGCGCGCGATCGACGAGCCATTGACGGCGCTGGCAAGATGCGAAACCAGCGAGCCGGCGGTGCGCGGGTCGAACACGACCGGCACCTTGCGCGTGCTGACCTTGCGCGGGTTGAGGCGCGCGATCGCCCGCTGTGCCGCGCTGCGGCCGATTTTTTCCGGCGATTCCAGATCGCCGGCGTGCCGCACGGCGCTGTAGTCGTAGTCGCGCTCCATGCCGGTGCCTTCACCGGCGATCGCGGTCATCGAGACGCCGTGGTTGGAGCCGAGATAAGCGCCATGGAAACCGTGACTGGTGACCAGCACCACCCCGCCGATCCCGGCCGAGGCGGACGCGCCGCCCGATTTGCTGACGCCCTTGACCGAAAGGCCTGCCTGCTTCAGCCGCCCGCGCCATGGCTTCGAGCTCCTGCACGCTGGGCAGATCGGGATCGATCAGGTCGAGCTCGGGAAAATTGTGGGCCAGCAGTTTCTCGTCGGCGAGGCCGGCGAATTTGTCCTCCGGCGTCGCCCGCGCCATCGCGACCGCGCGTTCAGCCAGCGCCGCGGCGCCGCTGGCGGTGACTTCATTGGTAGACACCACGGCCTGCCGCCGGCCGACGAAGACGCGCAGGCCGAGGTCGTCGCCCTCGGCGCGCTCGGATTCCTCCGTGTTCCCGTCTCGCACCTCGATGGCGAGCGACATCGAGCGCACCGCGACCGCATCCGCCGCGTCGGCGCCGGCCGCTTGTGCGGCCTTAACGAGCCGGTCGGCGCGATCGGTCAGCGCGCTCAGATCCAGAAGGGAATCGACAGAGGAAAGCATTGTTGAGTTCCAAATGGGCGCAGGAGCGCGCGGTTCAACGGCCGGATCGCACAATTTGCCGCGTGCCGGCAACACCTCGTCAATCATGGTTCGCAACGCGGCGTCAATCATGTGCCGCAAGCTACGGCCGGTTAACCCATAACTTTAAGCGGATTTGGACGCGTTTCTGCCACGAATGACGCGCGACCCGGCGACTAGACCGGGCGCGGGAGAGTTTCGAGGCGTCAAATGCGAAGTGGCGGATGCGCCGGGTCGGGCCGCGCCCTGCGGCTCGACCCCTTCGGCCTGCCCGTGCGGTTTTCGCGCGAGCGATGCCGCCGCCGATGGGCGGGTGCGGGACATCGAGCTTCATCGCGAACGCGTGGTGTTGAGGCGATCGCTGTCCGGCATGCGCATGGCGCTCAACATGCCGGTGAAGGCGTTCGACGGCATCTCATTGCAGCTGGTGCCGGGCGAGGGCGGTGAAGCAGATCTGCTCGCGATCGTCCTGGAACACAGTGACCCATCACTGACGCTGCCGCTCTACCTGACGTCACGACCCGATGAGGCGCTCGCCGAATGGCGAGCCTGGAGCGAGGTGCTCGGCGTGCCGCTGTTGCTCGCCAGTTCCGTCGCCAGCTCCGCAAGTGCGCAAGCTTGGGCACTTGCGCATCGAGCGGCCGCGGCCACGCCGCCGCCGCCGAAGCGCTTTGAAAAAGCGCCGTCCGTCAATTCTGATGCGGCGCGGCTCCGGAAAAATCACAAGAGCGACGCCGGTGCATCGCGGCGAGCGCGAGATCATCGCGCGCAACTGATCCGAACTGTGTGGAAACGGCGTCGGTGTTACTTGCAGCGCTGCAGGTTCAACGCGGTGCCGGACTGATTCATCACGATACGATCGGAATCGATCTTGCGTAGCGTGTATTCGCTCTGGCCGTGCGCTGACCTGCGCGTTGCTGAACTCATCGACAATGCGATAGTTCGACTGGCCGACACTCTCCACCGACTTGTTCCGGTATTCCGGCACGCCGCCGTTGCTGTCCGTCCGCTGATTGCCGCTGAAGTCGATCACGCGCCGGTTGCCGGTGCAGTCGATCGGACCTTTTTCCGAGCTGGTGCTCTCGCCCCACCTGCCGGACACGGGATAGCTCTGCGCCAGCGCGGGCGTGGCGAGCGCGGTCACGAGCAGGGCGGTCAGAATCGTTGTGCGCATACGCGAAAGACTCGGCGTCGCAGGGGTCAAAATCAAGCGCGGCCGAAGCGCATGCTTAACGGCCGGCGCAGCCGGTCGATTCAATTAGCGGTTTTCGGGGGTCCCGTAGCCGCCGGCGGTCGGCGTTTGAATGATGATGGCCTCGTTTTCATCGATCACGGTGGCGTCGCAGCCCTGCAGCTTCTCCATGCGGCCGTCCTTGCGCCGCGCCCAGTTTTCGCCGATCTGGCCCGCTTCGCCGCCGGCCAGGCCGAACGGCGGCACCCGCCGGTGCCCTGACAGGATCGTGCATTCCATTTTTTCGAGGAAGCGGATGGTGCGGCGGATGCCGTCGCCGGCGTGCCACTTGCCGCGCCCGCCCGAGCCGGTGCGGATGTGGAAGTCCTCGAGCACGACCGGATAGCGAAACTCCAGCACCTCCGGATCGGTGAGGCGCGTATTGGTCATATGCGTGTGCACGGCGTCGGTGCCGTTGAAGCCCGGGCCCGCCGGCGAGCCGGAGCAGATCGTCTCGTAGTATTGATGGCGGGCATTGCCGAAGTTGAGATTGTTCATGGTGCCCTGCGCGGCTGCGAGGGCGCCGAGCGCGCCGAACAGGCAATTGGTGACGGCTTGCGAGGTCTCGACATTGCCGGCGACGACGGCGGCCGGATATTCCGGCGACAGCATGGACCGTTTTGGAATCACGATGTTGATCGGACGCAGGCAGCCGGCATTCATCGGGATCTCGTCGTCGACCATCACGCGGAACACGTAGAGCACGGCCGCGCGCGTCACCGGCTCCGGCGCATTGAAATTGGTCGGCTGCTGCTCGCTTGTGCCGGTGAAATCGACCGTCGCCTCGCGTTTTTTCTTGTCGACCGTGATCTTGACCTTGATTACGGTGCCCTGGTCCATCTCGTAGCTGAATTCCGCATCGTGCAATCGGTCGATCACGCGCCGAACGCTCTCGGCCGCGTTGTCTTGCACGTGCTGCATGTAGGCTTTCACGACCGGCAGCGTGAAGTGCTGCACCATCTTGCGCAGCTCGGCCACGCCTTTCTCGTTGGCGGCGATCTGCGCCTTGATGTCGTTGATGTTCTGGACCGGGTTGCGCGCCGGATATTTTGCTCCGGTGAGCGCTGCCAGCAATTCCTTTTCACGAAAGCGGCCGCGATCGACCAGCTTGAAGTTGTCGAAGAGCACGCCTTCCTGCTCGATCGTCGTGGCATTCGGCGACATCGAACCTGGGGAAATGCCGCCGACATCGGCGTGGTGTCCGCGCGACGCCACCCAGAACAGGATCGATTTTTTCTTGTCGTCGAAGACCGGCGTGCAGACCGTGATATCGGGCAGATGAGTGCCCCCGTTGTAGGGGGCATTGATGGCATAGACGTCGCCGGGCCGGATGTGGCCCTGGTTTTCGCGGATGATCGTTTCGACCGCGCGATCCATCGAGCCGAGATGAACCGGCATGTGCGGCGCGTTGGCGACCAGCGTGCCGTCATGCGCGAAAACGGCGCACGAAAAATCAAGCCGCTCCTTGATGTTCACCGAGTAGGCGGTGTTTTGCAGCGAAACACCCATCTGTTCGGCAATCGACATGAAGAGATTGTTGAACACTTCCAGCATCACGGGATCGGCATGCGTTCCGATGGCGTGAACGCGCTTGAGCTTCTTGGCGCGCGTGAGCACGAGATGATTTTTGGCCGTCAGTTCGGCCTGCCAGCCTGGCTCGACCACGATGGTCTGGTGCGGCTCGATGATGATGGCGGCTCCTTTGACGCGTGATCCGGGCTTGAGCTGGTCGCGCGTGTAGACGTTGGCCTTGTGCCACTCGCCGCCGGAAAAGAATTGCGTTCGCAGCGCCGGCTTTGGCAGTGCTGGCGCGCGACCGCCGGGCGGCCTTTTCGCTGAATTTGGCGCCGCCGCCGACCGCCTCGACCGATACGGCCTCGATGACGATCTGCTTGGTGCGGTCGATGAAGCCGAACCGCGCCTTGTGCGCCTTCTCGAATGCGCGCTTCATCGCGGCGCCGCTGCCTGCCGGCACCACGAGCGGGGTATCGGTGCCGGCGTAACGAATATGCGCGCGCACGAAGACCTTGATCTTGCCGGGCGGCACACCCTGGCCTTCGACCTCTTCTTTGGTCGCTTTTCCGAGCAATTTCCCGACGCGCGCGATCGCCTGTGAAGGCCTTGCCGCCGAACGGCAGCTCGATGGCCTGCTCGCGCGTGGCGCGGATGTCGGCGAGGCCCATGCCGTAAGCCGAAAGCAGCGACGAGAAGGGATGAATGAGCACGCGCGTCATGCCGAGCGCGTCGGCGACCAGGCAGGCGTGCTGGCCGCCCGCGCCTCCGAAGCAATTGAGCGCGTAACGCGTGATGTCATAGCCGCGCTGCACGGAAATCTTCTTGATCGCATTGGCCATGTTCTCGACCGCGATCTTGATGAAGCCGTCGGCGACGTCTTCGGGCTTTCTGCCGCCGACCTGCTGGGCAAGGTCGGTGAAGGCCATGCGCACGGCATGCGCGTCGAGCGGCAGGTTCTGCGACGGTCCGAAAATCTTCGGAAAGAAATCGGGGATGAGCTTGCCGACCATCACATTGGCGTCGGTGACGGCGAGCGGCCCATTGCGCCGGTAGCATTTCGGGCCGGGATTGGCGCCCGCCGAATCCGGGCCGACGCGGAAGCGGGCGCCGTCAAAATGCAGGATCGAGCCGCCGCCGGCGGCGACCGTATGGATCAGCATCATCGGCGCGCGCATGCGCACGCCGGCGACTTCCGTCTCGAAGGCGCGCTCGTACTCGCCGTCGAAATGCGAGACGTCGGTCGAGGTGCCGCCCATGTCGAAGCCGATGAGGCGGTTCAGCCCGGCCTGCTTTCCGGTCTCCGCCATGCCGACCACGCCGCCGGCCGGACCGGACAGGATCGCGTCCTTGCCCTGGAACAATTCGGCGGCCGTCAGACCGCCGGACGACATCATGAACATCAAGCGTGCGGCCGAACGTTTTGCATCGAGATCCTTGTCGACCTGCGCCACGTAACGCCGCAGGATGGGCGAGAGATAGGCATCGACCACCGTCGTGTCGCCGCGGCCGACCAGCTTGATCAGCGGCGAGACCTCGTGGCTGACCGAAACCTGCGAAAAACCCATCTCGCGCGCCAGCGCCGCCACCTTTCTTTCGTGATCGGCATGGCGGTAGGCGTGCATGAAAACGATCGCGACCGCCTTGATTCCGTCGGTCTTGACGGCGTTCAGATCCGCACGCACGGCCGCGAGATCGGGTTCACGCTCCACCGTGCCGTCGGCGCGGACGCGCTCGTCGACTTCAACAACACGCTCGTAGAGCATGTCCGGCTTGATGATGTGGCGGGCAAAGATCTTCGGCCGCGCCTGGTAGCCGATCTTCAGTGCGTCGCGGAAGCCTTTGGTGACGAGCAGCGCGGTGCGCTCGCCCTTGCGCTCGAGCAGCGCATTGGTGGCGACCGTCGTGCCCATTTTCACCGCGCCGACGTGCCCGGCCGGGATTGCTTCTCCCGGCTTCAGGCCAAGCAGGTCGCGGATGCCCTGCACGGCGGCGTCGGCATAGGCTTCGGGATTTTCCGACAGGAGCTTGTGCGCGACCAGCGATCCGTCGGGGCGGCGCCCGACCACGTCGGTGAAGGTGCCGCCGCGGTCGATCCAGAAGTCCCAAAGCTGCGGTGAAGTTTTTCTCGCCATGGATATCGAATTGGGCATCGAATTCAAAAATGGAGATACCACTATGTCCGGCCTGTCAGGGGTGAAACAAGCCTGTTAGGCTGACGGCCGCGAAAAAAGTGGTGACGCCATGAGGGGCATGCTCGTTTCTATCGCGGCGCTGCTTGTCGCGGCTTCGACAGCGCAGGCCGCCGAGCTCCGGGTTTTGAGCGGCAATGGCGCCAAGGCGGCGGTGCGGGAATTGTGCACGCAGTTCGAACGCGCCACCGGCAACACGATCAAGTTGCATTTCGAGGTCAATGCCGACCTGAAGAAGAAAATCGAAGCCGGCGAGGCTTTTGACGTCGCAGTGCTCAATCCGCCGGTCATCGATGCGTTGATCAAGGACGGCAAGCTGGTCGCGGGCAGCCGCGCCGATATCGGCCGCTCCGGCCTGGGCGTGGCCGTGCGCAAAGGCGCGCCGAAGCCCGACATTTCATCGGCGGAAGCATTCAAGCGCACGCTGCTGGCGGCGAAAGCCGTTGCCTATCCCGGCAAGGGTGCAAGCGGGCTCTATTTCGTCAGTCTGCTGGACCGGCTGGGCATCAAGGCGGAGATGCAAGGCAAGCTCAAGCCGATGGAGGCGGAAGACACGGTCGAGGTTGTCGCGCGCGGGGAAGCCGACATGGTCGTGGTGGTGGCGACGCGCATCACCGGCGTGCCCGGCGTCGATTTGGTCGGGCCGATTCCGGAGGAGCTGCAGACCAAGATCGGTTTTGCGGCGGGCTTGAGCGCCTCCGCGAAGGAACACGATGCCGCGCAAGCGCTGATCCGCTTTCTGACCGCGCCCGCCGCCGCGCCGATACTCAAGGCTAACGGCGTCGATCCGGCCTGACCAATCTTTCCGGCATGCCCTTGCCAGCGCCATGGCATTGGCTCCATGCTTGTATCGTCACAACGCCGGAGAAATGGTGGAGGACTCTATGAAAAATTTCGTCCGTGCGTGCGCGGGCTTATTGCTCGCAGGCGGCATGGCGACTGCTGCTTCCGCGCAAACCAAATGGGACATGCCGACGCCTTATCCGGACGGCAATTTCCACACCCGCAACATCATGCAGTTCGCAGCCGACGTCGACAAGGCGACCAACGGCTCCCTCAAAATCGCGATCCACTCGGCTGGCTCACTGATCAAGCATGCGGAAATCAAACGCAGCGTCCGCCAGGGAACGACGCCGATCGGTGAAATGCTCGAATCTCTGTCGTCGAACGAGGCGGCGGTCTACGGGCTCAACTCGGTGCCCTTCCTTGCCACCGGCTACGATGCTTCGCGGAAACTCTATGCGGCGCAAAAGCCGTATCTGGAAAAGCAGCTCGCATCCGAAGGCCTGATGCTGCTCTATTCGGTGCCGTGGCCGCCGCAGGGCCTTTACGCCAAGCGTGAAATCAAGTCGGTCGACGATCTCAAGGGAATCAAATTCCGCACCTACAACGCGATGATCGGCCGCATCGCCGCGCTGGCCGGTGCGATCCCGACGCAGATCGAGGTGCCCGACCTTCCGACGGCGTTTGCCACCGGCCGCGTCGACGTGATGATCACCTCGGCCTCCACCGGCGTCGACACCAAGTCGCAGGATTATCTGACGCACTACATCGACACGCAGGCCTGGTTGCCGCGCAACATCGTGATCGTGAACAAGGCCGCTTTCGACAAGCTCTCTGCTGCCGAAAAGAAAGCAGTCACCGACGCCGCCAAAGCCGCGGAAGATCGGGGCTGGAAATTGTCGATCGAGGAAATGACGATCAAGACCAAGGCGCTGAAAGACGCCGGCATCAAGGTTTTGCCGCCGAGTCCGGAGTTAAAGGCCGGCCTCGCCAAGATCGGCTCGACCATCGCGTCCGAATGGGAGAAGTCGGCCGGGCCAGACGGCGCGGCAATGCTGGCGGCGTACAAGAAATAAGTGCGGCGCGCGCTCGATACGCTTTATCGCGCCGCGCTGTGGGCCTCGGCCCTCTGTCTGGTCGCGATGGCGCTGATGGTCGGCGTGCAGCTGGCGGACGCCTGCTTGACGGCGCGCTCGCGCTTCTGCACCTGCCGCGCACCGATTTCGTTATTCTCTCGCTCAACGAAATCTGCGGTTATCTGCTCGCCGCGGCGAGCTTTCTCGCGCTCGCGGGCACGCTGAAAGCCGGTGCGCATATTCGCGTCACGATGGTGCTTGCGGCGCTCGGCGAGCGCACCCGTTATTTCGTCGAGCTCTGGGCGTTCGGTTTTGCGGCAGCATGCGCCGCTTATATGACCGGCCATCTCGCCAATTTCGCGTGGGTCTCATTTCTTTTCAATGAAGTGTCCGCGGGCGTCATCCGCGTACCGCTGGTCTACCCGCAGGCGGCAATGGCGCTCGGCTCGCTGATCCTGACCGCAGCATTGGTCGACGAGTTTTTCATTGTTCTAAGCCGGGGCCGCCCCACGTTCCGCGCCGCGGAAGATGCGATCACGCTCGGGAAAGAAGGCTAGCGATGTCCGTCGTCGAGCTTTCACTCGTGCTGATGCTGCTTCTGTTCGTCATTCTCGGCTCCGGCGTCTGGATCGCGATTGCGTTGGCGGTCTGCGGCTTTGCCGCGGTCCTCACCAAGGTCGCGACGCCGGCGGGACAGGTGCTCGCGACCTCGATGTGGACGGCATCGAACTCGTGGGATCTGACCGCGTTGCCGATGTTCATCTGGATGGGCGAGATTCTCTATCGCACCAAATTGTCCGACGACATGTTCGAAGGCTTGGCGCCGTGGCTGCAGAAACTGCCGGGGCGCCTGCTGCACGTGAACGTGATTGGCTGCGCCATTTTCGCCGCCGTGTCCGGTTCATCGGCCGCCACCTGCGCCACCATCGGCCGCATCGCGCTGCCGGAATTGCTCAAGCGCGGCTACGACGAGCGCATGGCGATCGGCACACTGGCCGGCTCGGGCACGCTTGGGCTGCTGATCCCGCCCTCGATCATCATGATCGTCTACGCCACCGCGACCGACCAGTCGATCGCGCGGCTGTTCATTGCCGGGGTCATTCCGGGGATCGTGCTCGCCGGACTTTTCATGGGCTTCATCGTGGTGTGGGCGTTGTTCAATCAAACGCGCATGCCGCCGCCCGAACCGCCGGTCCCGTTTCGCGAGCGCGTCTATGCATCGCGGCGGCTTATCCCGGTGACGCTTGCTGATCCTCGGCGTGATCGGCTCGATCTACGGCGGACTGGCGTCTGCAACCGAAGCCGCTGTCGTCGGCGTATTCCTGGCGCTGGGACTAAGTTGGTGGTCGGGGACACTGACAAAGCAGGGTCTTATCGACTCGCTGATGGGCGCGACACGCACCAGCTGCATGATCGCCTTTATCCTGGCGGGCGCCGCGTATCTCACGGCCGCAATGGGCTTTACCGGCATTCCGAGCGCGCTTGCCGAATGGATCAGCGGCTTCAACATGCCGCCGTGGGCGCTGCTGACCGTGCTCACCGCCTTTTACATCGTGCTTGGCTGTTTCCTGGACGGCATTTCGATGGTCGTGCTCACAACCTCGATCATCATCCCGCTGGTGACGAAGGCGGGCTTCGACCTGATCTGGTTCGGCATCTACATCGTGCTGGTCGTCGAGATGGCGCAGATCACGCCGCCGGTCGGCTTCAATCTCTATGTCCTGCAGGGCATGACCGGGCGAAATATCTTCACCATCGGCGCCTACGCGATGCCGCTGTTCTTTCTCATGTGCGTGGCCGTGGTTCTGGTTGCCGCATTTCCCGGCCTGGCGCTCTGGCTGCCGTCGACGATGCTTGACGCGCGCTAGCGGCGCGTCACCTGCATGCGCTGGCCGATGACGACCACCGCGACAACGGCGGCCGCATAAAGCAGCGTCGATAATTCGAAACGTTCGCCGTTCACCGGGATCGACAGAGCGACGATCACGAAGGGCTGCAGCAGCATCAATTGGCCGGCGCGCGCCACGCCGGCCATGGCCATCGCGGCGTTGAAGACGAAGAAGGCGAAGAACTGGCTGACGAAGCTGACATAGGTGAGACCGGCCCAGGCCGATGCCGGCACGCCGGCAAGCGATTGCGGCCATAGAAGATAGGCTGCGATCAGCGACAGCGGCAGGAACGACGCAACCTGCCACGAGATCACCTCCCAGCCCGGCCGCGTGCGGCTCAGCCGGCCCGACAGCGTGTAGCCGAACGCGCCCGAGAGCACCGTGCCGAGCAGATAGATGTCGCCGAGTCTGGATCGTGTTGGCGCCGCTTTGTCGCACCATGAAGACAACGACGATGGCAGCGCCGACGATGCTCGCCAGCCAGAAGCCGGCGCTCGGCCGCTCATGCGCAACGAGCGCGGCGGCCGCCGCGGTTGCGAGCGGAATGATGCCGAGCACGACGCCGCCGTGCGACGCCGGAACCTGCGCCATCGCCAGCGCCATGAACACCGGAAAGCCGATGATCGTGCAGATGCCGGCCAAAACGAATTCAAGCCACGATGCGCGCGGCGGAATTGGCCGCCGCAAGACGAGCAGCAGCGCAAGCCCGGTGCATCCGGCGATGGCCGCGCGCGCCGCCGAGAGAAAAAACGGATCGAAGGCGACGACAGCAAGGCGCGTCGCCGGAAGCGTGCCGCCGAACAACAGCACGCCGGCAATTCCGAGCGCTATTCCGAATCGTTCGCGGGAGGTCGTCATGCGGGAGGCGGACGCTAGCCGGTAGCGCACTGCTTCACCAGCCGAGTGCGATGAGCGGTCGATATGCGAAAGTGATGACCGCAAAATTGGCGGGGGCCCGGCGGTTTTGCCGCCGAGCCCCCTTACTCACGTATCAGCCGGCCTGTAAGCCGGGTTCTGTATGGCCTGCGGCGCGAGCCGCAAACGTGACGGCCATTCCTCTTGCACGCCGGTTGCCCGGCGCATCAAGCAACCTACCCGAACGGCTGATCCGGACAGATCCGGGATTGCTCCCGCGCCGTTCCTATTCGGTCTTGCTCCCGGTGGGGTTTGCCGTGCCGCTTCCGTCGCCGGAAACGCGGTGCGCTCTTACCGCACCGTTTCACCCTTGCCGCGGCTAAACGCAACGCGCCGAGGCGGTCTGTTCTCTGTGGCACTGTCCCTGGGCCGGCCCCGAAGGGCTCATCCCGCCGGACGTTATCCGGCACCGTTTGTCCATGGAGCCCGGACTTTCCTCCCCGGCCGCCTTTCGGCATTGGCGCGGGGCGGCCGTCCGGCCGACTGACGGGATAGCAATGGTGGCAGGCGGCGCTCGCGTCAAGGCTGCTCGCCGCCAAAGCCTTAAAGGCCTCTAAAACCGGCCCTTTGCGCGGCAAACCGAGCCGCGCCGGGCGCGTCTCGATCAGCGCGCGCAACGTCAGCAGCGTTGAGGGGTCGGCGACGCCGTCGACGCGGGCCTGCCGGAAGTGGCGCTGAAATGCTGTCACCACCTCGCGCGTCGCATCGTCGAAGGTCGCGGTTTCCGCCAGCCCATAGCCGTAGGACCGCAACGCGCGCTGCAATCGCGTCACCGCGTCGCCGCGGTCGCCGGGCCGGAGGCCGGATCCTTCAAGGTCGAGCGGCGCCGCGCGCACCCAGTGACCGACGCCGGATTCGCTCAGCAAGCCCCAGGGAAATTTTTCGCCCGGATCCTGCTTGCGGCCAGGCGCGACGTCGGAATGCGCGAGGATGCGATCGGCACTGATCGGCCCGCGCCGGGTAATGATCGACCTGCACAGCGAGATGACAGCCGCAGTCTGACGCAGCGGAAAATCCGGATAACCGAATTCATGACCGGGATTGACGATCTCGATGCCGATCGAGCTGGAATTGATGTCGGTCTCGCCCGCCCAGGACGATTCACCGGCGTGCCACGCGCGCCACTCTTCGAGCACGCACTGCACGATTTTGCCGTCTTCGAACACCACGTAATGCGCAGATACCTTGCTCTGCGCCGCGGTGAGGCGCTGCAATGCTGCCTCGCCGGTCTGCATGCCGGTGTAGTGCAGCAAAATCATATCGGGCGCGCGATTGTCCTTGCGCGCGTCGAAATTCGGCGACGGCGCGACATCGGCGACAATGAACGAATCCGGCTGAAAAATTGACTTCAAGAGAGACATGGGCCGGAACACACCGGTGCGTGGAGGACGGAAGCCGGGCATCATTCACCGCGGCCAGTCGAAAAAGCAAGCTTGGAGAAAAACGCTGTCACTGCGATCACATGCCCTCAAGAAGACGAAGTCCCAGAATTGGAGGCAGGCCAGCGTGTTGGATTTTGCGCGCGGCGGTTTCGACATCGTAAGGAACGCGCACATAGACCAGAACATTGCGTTCGGTCTCGAGCGCGCCGTAGCAGGCCGCCGGATTTCCGTCGCGAGGTTGGCCCACCGAACCGATCACCGCGATCCACCTTTCTTTCACGCGCAGCGGAATTTCGATCGACGGCTCCGGAATTATCCCTGAGAGTTGCCGACTGGGCAGTAAGCGGTAGAGCTGTGGCACATGCACGTGACCGCAAAACGTCGCTTGCGCACGCGTCGCGGCGAAGCTGGCCGAGGCATCTTCAGCGCTCATGATGTATTCCCAGCCGGCGGGGTCGTGCGCGCTTGCGTGCACGAATAGCCTGTCATTGTCGTCAAAAGTCAGCGGCAACCGCGCAAGAAAGTCGCAATGGGACGGCGGTGAGCTGGGATCTCGTCCAATCAATGGCCGCGGCCGCAACCGCATTCATGCCGTCGGTGCCCGATGCGATGGCATCGTCATGGTTGCCGAGCAGCGCAGTCGCGCCGTTCTCGACCTCGCGCCGCACGGTGTCGACCGCAAAGCCGGGATCGGCGCCGTAGCCCACGTAGTCGCCGAGGAAGATGAAACGCGTAATGCCATTGTCGCGGGCATGGCCGAGGCAGGCCTCCAGCGCCTCGCGGTTGGCGTGAATGTCGCTGAACAGCCCGATCCACATGTGGGTCTCACGAAGCTGGAATTCGGCAACGTTTCTTTAAGTTTAACCGCCGTTAATGGGACCGATCTGCGACAACGCCGTGCTTCGCGTTGGATTGGGGCCGATTTGTTGACGGTCACGTAATCCCATGATATCCCACGATTTCCCAGTATGGGACGCCTTCCGCGCGAGCCGTTCATCCGGCAGCCCGGTGAGCTTGAGGGCCTCTCTTAAGACGGCCCTTGGTTGTGTCCAGTCGGTATGGGGTGCGGGGTATGGACCGCTTCGTGGCGAACTTCACGCTGCGGCTCGACTCCAAGGGGCGCGTGTCGATCCCCGGTGCATTTCGCGCAGTGCTCGTCCGGGAAGGCTTCGAGGGTCTCTATTGTTATCCGGCGCTGGACTGTCCCGCGATCGATGCGGGCGGGCGCGCGTTGATAGCGGAGATCGAGGCGTTGATCGGACGCTTCGGGTCGTTTTCGGAAGAGCGCGAGCGGCTCGCTCTGGCGCTGTACGGAACGAGCGAGACACTGAAAGTCGATGGAGAGGGGCGGGTGGTGTTGAGCGAGAACCTGAAGCGCCACGCAGGAATTACCGACACGGTGTCATTCGTCGGTCTCGGTCAGAAGTTTCAGATCTGGGAGCCCGGCCGTTTCCAGAAAGAGCTCGCGGAGGCCACCCAAAAGGTGCGCGCGCTCAAAGGGCAGCTGAGTTCCCAGGTGGCGGCGCGCAACGCGCCTGGAGCACGGGAATGATGGCGGGCGGCGGCGGCTCGGCTGTCGCTGGCGGACTGGCCCTCCACATTCCCGTGCTCGGCCGCCATGCCGTCGGTTTCCTCAATGTCCGCAACGGCGGCGTCTATATCGACGGCACCTTCGGTGCCGGCGGCTATACGCGCGCCATTCTTGCGGCCGCCGATTGCAAGGTGATCGGCATCGACCGTGATCAGACCGCGATCGCGCTGGGCGCAGACCTGGTCGAGCAGGCGGCCGGCCGCCTGACCCTGATCGAAGACCGGTTTTCCAATCTCGACGCCATCGCGCGCGATGCCGGGCATGAGACGGTCGACGGCGTCGTGCTCGATCTTGGCGTCTCCTCGATGCAGCTTGACAGCGGCGCGCGCGGCTTCTCGTTCCGCCACGACGGGCCGCTCGACATGCGCATGAGCGGCGAAGGCGCGAGCGCGGCCGACGTGGTCAACGCGGCAAGCGAGCGCGATCTCGCCGGCATCATTTTCACCTTGGGCGAAGAGCGGCATTCGCGCGCGATCGCCCGCGCCATCGTCAATGCGCGCATCATTGCGCCAATTGCAACAACGCATGAGCTTGCCCAGATCGTGGCAACCATCGTTCGTCCGCGCGCCGGCGATATCCATCCGGCGACGCGCACGTTCCAGGCCCTGCGTATTTTTCTGAACGATGAACTCGGCGAGCTGGCCGCCGCACTGCAGGCGGCCGAGCGGATTCTCAAGCCCGGCGGACGGCTGGTGGTGGTGTCATTTCATTCACTCGAGGACCGGATCGTCAAAACCTTCCTTGCGGACCGTGGCGATACCCGCGGCGGCTCCCGCCATGCGCCCGAAGTGCGGCGCCACGCGCCGACCTTCCAGGTTCTCACCAGGCGTCCGTTGATGCCGGACGACGATGAAGTTGCCGGTAACCCGCGCGCGCGATCGGCCAAGCTGCGTGCCGCCGAGCGGACCGATGCGGCGGCGCGGCGCGGCGTGCCGGCGCGTTTGCTGCCGCATTTGCCCGCGCTGTCCTCTGTGCTGAAGGGGCGATAGACGATGCGCCTCCTCAACATTCTCGTCATCGGCGCCCTGATCGTGGCGGCGTCCTATGTCTACAAGATCAAGTTCGACTCGACGCTGCAGGCTGAACGCGTTGCCAAGCTGCGCGGCGAATTGCGCAACGAACGCAACGCCATTGCCGTTCTGCGCGCGGAATGGGCGAAACTCGATGCGCCCAGTCGCATCCAGGGCCTCGCAGACCGGCATCTGACATTGCGACGGATCGAGCCAACGCAGTTCGATCCGCTCGACCGATTGCCCGAACGTCCGGCCCCGTCCGCGCCGAACGCCGACCCAATCGGCGCCATGCTCGCGCCGACCGCTCCTGAAATGACCGGCAGCATTCCGCCGCCGGCCCGCGGGCCCGGTGACCCGATGCACGCAAGGGCAAAAAATCCGGAAAGCGGATGGCAGCGCGCACTTCGTTCGGTGCTCTACGGCCGTGACGTCGATCGCAATGTGAAGTCAAAGGCGCGGCTTGGGCTGGCGATCGTCGCTTTCGTCGGCATTTTTTCCGTCATTACGTTTCGCCTGGTGATGTTTGCGACCGTCAGCGAAGGCCATGGTGGCCGCCGCAGCGTCTCGCAGGACGCGGTTGCAACGGCGCGCCCCGACATTCTCGACCGTAACGGCCAGATCATCGCCACCGACATAAAGACGCCGTCGCTGTTCGCCGAGCCGCGCAAGATCATCGACGTTGACGAGGCGGTTGAATTGCTGACCGCCGTGCTGCCGGATCTCGACGCCAACGAGGTGCGCGAGCGCCTGTCGTCGAAGCGCGGTTTCGTCTGGCTCAAGCGCGAGATCACGCCCAGCCAGCAGCGCGAAATTCACCGGCTCGGGATCCCGGGTGTCGGCTTCCTGACCGAGAACAAGCGCGTCTATCCAAACGGGCCGATCGTGTCGCACGAGATCGGCTACGTGAACATCGACAACCAGGGCATCGCCGGCATCGAGAAGTGGCTCGATGGGCAGGGGCTCGCCGCGCTGCACATGGCGGGGCTTGCAACCGACCAGCTGCAGCGTCCGGTCAATCTGGCCGTCGATTTGCGCGTGCAATACGCGCTGCGCGAGGAGCTGATGCGCGGCACGCGAGAAATTCAAGGCGAAGGCCGCGGCCGGTGTCATCGCCGACGTGAACACCGGCGAGATCGTCGCGATGGTGTCGGAGCCGGACTTCGACCCGAACAATCCGCGCATCGCCAACGATCCCGATCATCTCAACCGGCTGACTACCGGCGTCTACGAGATGGGCTCGACCTTCAAGGCGCTCACGCTGGCGATGGCGCTCGACAGCGGCCGGATATCATTGTCGTCATCGTTCGATGCGCGGATGCCGCTGCGCTACGGCAAATTCGAGATCAACGATTTTCACGCGCAGCGGCGCGTCCTGACCGTTCCGGAGATTTTCACCTATTCGTCGAACATCGGCACGGCGCGGATGGCGCTCTCGCTCGGGGTCGAATACCACAAGGCCTTCCTGAGGAAACTCGGCCAGCTGGACCGGCTGCGCACGGAGTTGCCGGAAAGCGCCGAGCCGCTGGTTCCCAAACACTGGGGCGAGCTCAACACGGTCACGATCGCCTTCGGGCACGGCCTTTCCGTTGCGCCGTTGCAGGCGGTCATGGGCATTTCTGCCCTGGTGAATGGCGGCAAGTTAATTCCGCCGACCTTCCTCAAGCGCGACCAGGCGGAAGCGGACCAGCTGGCCAAACGGGTCATAAAGCCCGAAACCGCCGAGAAAATGCGCTATCTGATGCGGCTGAACGTGGAAAAAGGCACGGCGACCCGTGCCAACGTTATGGGCTATTATGTCGGGGGAAAGACCGGCACGTCGGAGAAAGTGGTCGGCGGGCGGTATTCGAAGACCAAAGTCTTGACCAGTTTCACCGCCATCCTGCCGGCCGATAAGCCCCGTTATCTGCTGCTCATCATGCTCGACGAACCGCAAGGACTGCCCGAGACCCACGGCTTCAGCACGTCAGGCTGGAATGCCGTCCCCGTCGGCGCAAAGGTCATCGAGCGCGTCGCGCCGCTCCTCGACATCCGGCCGCGCTTCGATCTGCCGAAGGCCGATCAGTTGCTTTTGGTGAGCGCGAAGGAGACGCGGTGAAGCTGCGCGATCTTCTGCCGGAAGCGGCGATCGATGCGCGGCAGGCTGCGATCGACATCGCGGGGCTCGCCGCCGACAGCCGCAAGGTCAAATCCGGGTTTCTCTTTATCGCGATCGCAGGCGCCAAGGCCGACGGCGCGCATTTCGCAAAGCAGGCCGCAGCGGCCGGCGCGGCGGCGGTCGTTGCCGAGCAGCGGCCGGAGGGTTTACCGCCCGCCGTCGCTTTCATTCAGGTCGACAACGCACGCCGCGCACTCGCGCTGGCCGCCGCGAAATTCTATCCGCGTCAGCCGCAGACGATTGCCGCCGTCACCGGCACCAGCGGCAAGACGTCGGTCGCCGCGTTCACGCGCCAGATCTGGAGCACGTTGGGATTTCAGTCGGCCAGCATCGGCACGGTCGGCGTCGTGTCGCCGAAAGGCGAACGGTACGGCTCGCTGACGACGCCCGACCCGGTCGACCTGCACCACACGCTCGACCAGTTGGCGGGCGAGGGGGTCACGCATCTTGCGCTCGAAGCCTCCTCGCACGGCCTCGACCAGCACCGGCTCGACGGCGTGCGCATCGCGGCCGGCGGGTTCACGAATCTTTCGCGCGATCATCTCGACTATCATCCGACCATCGAAGCCTATCTCGCCGCCAAGCTGCGCCTGTTCGAGGATCTGATCGTGGCCGGCGGCACGGCGGTCGTCGGAATTGACGATTGTTATGCCGGGCCAGGTTGTCGATGCCGCGCGCAAGCGCGGGCTGAAGGTCATGACCGTCGGCGAGCAGGGCGAGGACATCAAGCTGGCCGGCGGCAGCCATCGACGGCTTCGCGCAGGTCATCGACATCGCTCACGGCGGCCGCAGATATAAAGTGAAGCTGCCGCTGGTCGGCGCCTTCCAGGTGCAGAACGCCGCCCTTGCGGCGGGTCTCGCCATCGCCACCGGCGCCGAGCCGGCACGCACTTTCGCAGCGCTCGAGCATCTCACCGGCGCGAAAGGGCGGCTCGAGCTCGTCGGCAACCGCAACGGCGCGCCGATCTTTATCGACTATGCGCACAAGCCGGACGCGCTCAAGAAAGCGCTGGCAAGCCTGCGCCCTTATGCGAAGGGAAAGCTCACCGTGGTGTTCGGTGCCGGCGGCGATCGCGACAGCGGCAAGCGGCCGATCATGGGCCGCGTCGCCGTCGAGGGGGCGGACAAGGTCATCGTCACCGACGACAATCCGCGCAGCGAGAATCCCGCCGCGATCCGCGCCGCCATTCTCGCCGATGCGCCGGGCGCCGCCGAAATCGGCGATCGCGCCGAAGCGATCCGCAAGGCAATCGCGGATCTCAAGAGCGGTGACGTCCTGCTGATCGCCGGCAAGGGCCATGAGACGGGACAGATCGTGGGCGATCGCGTTCTGCCATTCTCGGATCACGAAGCAGTTGCGGCTGCGTTGCAGGGCAGGGTGGCATGAGCGCGCTCTGGTCAACCGACGCGATGTCGGACGCGATGCAAGCCGAGCGCGCCGGAAATTTGCCTGCCGCAATTTCCGGCATATCCATCGACAGCCGTACGCTGAGCAAGGGCGACGCATTCTTCGCGATTCACGGCGACAATCGCGACGGTCACGACTTCGTCGACGCCGCGCTGAAAGCCGGCGCCGGTCTGGTCGTGGTGGCGAAAGGTCAGCGCCAGCGGTTCGCCGACGCGCCAATGCTGATCGTCGGCGATGCGCTTGAAGGCCTGCGGGCGCTGGCGCGCGCCGGACGCGCGCGCCTGCACGGCAAGGTCATCGCGGTCACCGGTTCGGTCGGCAAGACCACGACCAAGGAGGCGCTGCGGCTTGCGCTGTCGGCGGACGGCGAAACGCACGCATCGGTTGCCTCGTACAACAATCACTGGGGCGTTCCGCTCTCGCTGGCGCGCTGTCCGGCCTCGGCGAAGTATGCCGTGTTCGAGATCGGCATGAATCATGCCGGCGAAATAACGCCGCTGACGAAACTCGTCCGGCCGCACGTCGCCATCATCACCGCGATCGAGCCGGTGCATCTGGAGTATTTCGGCACGCTCGAAAAGATCGCCGATGCCAAGGCTGAGATATTCGCCGGCGTCGAGACGGAGGGCGCGGCCGTGCTCAACCGCGACAATGCGCAGTTCGCGCAGCTTGCGGCCGCGGCCCGCGCGGCCGGCATCAAGCGCATCGTTTCATTCGGCGAACAGGCGGATGCGCGGCTGTTGCGCATTTCACTGCAGGCTGACTCATCGACTGTGGAAGCCAGTATCCTGGGGCAGCCGGTGACTTACAAGGTCGGGATGCCGGGCCGCCATATTGCACTGAACTCGCTTGCCGTCCTGGCGGCAGCGTCGCTCGTCGGAGCCGACCTCGCGCTCGCCGCGCTTGCGCTGGGTAATCTCAAGCCGCCGAGTGGCCGCGGCACGCGCAGCGCGCTCACGGTTCCGGGAGGAACCGCTCTGCTGATCGATGAAAGCTACAATGCCAATCCCGCATCCATGCGGGCGGCGATCGCGCTGCTGGCTGAAGCCCCGATCGGGCAGCAAGGCCGCCGCATTGCCGTTCTCGGCGACATGCTGGAGCTCGGCCCGCAAAGCGGCGAGTTGCACCGTTCAGTCGCAAATGTGATCGGGGAAAAGGGCATCGACCTCGTTTTTTGCTCGGGACCACTTATGCACCATTTGTGGGAGGCTCTTCCCTCACGTGCCCGGGGCGGCTATGCCGAAACCGCGGCAGCGCTGGAGCCGGCTGTGCTCGAGGCCATTCGCGCCGGCGACGCCGTGATGGTGAAGGGGTCCCTCGGTTCGAAAATGGGTCCGATCGTCAAGGCATTGGAGAAGCAATTCCCCAAGCAGATCGCGCTCGAGAGGGCGCCAGGCTGAAACTCAGGGTTTGACCCGATGTTCTATTGGCTGACCGAGCTTTCCGACAAAATCTCGTTTTTCAACGTCTTTCGCTACATTACCTTCCGCACCGGCGGAGCGATCGTCACCGCGCTCGTCTTTGTCTTCCTGTTCGGCGGCCCGATCATCGACGTCCTGCGCCTCAAGCAGGGCAAAGGTCAGCCGATCCGCAGCGACGGTCCGCCGTCTCACCTCGTCACCAAGAAGGGCACGCCGACCATGGGCGGGCTGATGATCCTGTCCGGCCTGCTGGTGTCGACATTGCTCTGGGCCAACCCGCGGAGTCCCTATGTGTGGGTCGTGCTCGGGGTGACGATGTCGTTCGGGATCATCGGCTTCTACGACGACTATCTCAAAATCACGAAGGAGACCAACGCCGGATTTTCCGCTCGGACCAGATTGTTGGTCGAGGCAATCATCGCGGTGCTGGCATGCACCGCGTTCGCGCATCTCGGCCGTGGAGCGATTTCCACATCGCTGGTGTTCCCGTTTTTCAAGGATCTGATGATCAATCTCGGCGTCGCATTCGTGATGCTCGGCGCCTTCGTGATCGTGGCCGCCGGCAACGCCGTCAATCTCACCGACGGTCTGGATGGTCTCGCGATCGTGCCGGTCATGATCGCGGCGGCAACCTTCGGCTTGATTTCATATCTCGCCGGCAACGCCGTGTTCGCGGAATATCTGCAGATTCATTACGTGGCCGGTACTGGCGAGCTGGCAGTCCTGTGCGGAGCGGTGATCGGCGCAAGTCTCGGTTTTCTCTGGTTTAACGCACCGCCGGCATCGATCTTCATGGGCGACACGGGCTCACTCGCGCTCGGCGGGCTGCTCGGCGCGGTCGCCGTCGCCATCAAACACGAGATCGTGCTGGCGATCGTCGGCGGACTGTTTGTGCTTGAAGCCGTGTCGGTGATCGTGCAGGTGGTTTCGTTCAAGCTGACCGGCAAGCGGGTATTCAAGATGGCGCCGATCCATCACCACTATGAGCAGCTTGGCTGGACCGAGCCGCAGATCGTGATCCGCTTCTGGATCGTCGCGGTCGTGCTGGCCTTGGCAGGGCTCGCGACTTTGAAGTTGAGATGAACATTGATTCCCGTCACGACGTTCGCCGGACAACAGGTCGCGCTCTTCGGCCTCGGTAGTTCCGGTCTTTTGGCCGCGCGCGCGCTGCAGGACGGCGGTGCCGACGTTGATTGCCTTTGATGATGACGCTCAAAAAATCGCCGAAGCGCGGGCGGCAGGGATAAAGACGCAGGATCTGCGCAATCTCGACTGGACGAAAACCGCTGCTCTGGTGCTGGCGCCCGGCGTGCCGCTGACGCACCCGCAACCGCACTGGACGGTCGACTTGGCACGCAAGGCCAATGTCGAGGTCATCGGAGACATCGAGCTGTTCTGCCGGGAGCGCGCCAAGTCCGGATGCGAAATGTCCGCTGGTGGCGATCACCGGCACCAACGGCAAATCAACGACGACGGCGCTGACGACACATCTATTGCAGAGCGCCGGCGTTGACGCGCAGATGGGTGGCAATATCGGCGTGCCCGTTCTGGCGCTGGCGCCGTTCAAGGCGGGCCGCGCCTACGTTCTGGAGGTTTCGTCCTATCAGATCGATCTTGCGCCTTCGCTGAAAGCGACCGTCGGCATCCTGCTGAATGTCACGGAAGATCATCTCGATCGTCACGGCACGATGGAACGCTATGCCGCAATCAAGGAACGGCTTGCCGCCAATGTCGAGAAGAATGGCACGGCCATCATTGATATTGACGACGCCTATACCCGCGCGGCGGCGGACCGGATTCAGCGCGCGGGCAAGAATGTCGTCCGTGTTTCCGTCGAGTCGATCATTGCGCGACGGATATTTCGCGCAAGGGAGCCGCATCATGCGCGCTGCCGGCGGCAAGGCCGAGGCTGTGGCGGATCTGGCGGGAATTGGCTCGCTGCGTGGCTCGCACAACGCGCAGAACGCCGCCTGCGCGGTGGCGGCCTGTGTCGCGCTCGGCGTCGATCTGCCCGCAATTCAAAAAGGTCTCGCCAGTTTCCCCGGCCTTGCGCACCGCATGCAGCAGGTCGGCCGCAAGGGGAACGTGCTGTTCGTCAATGACTCGAAGGCGACCAATGCCGATTCAGCGGCCAAGGCGCTGGCAAGTTTCAACGACATCTACTGGATCGCCGGCGGCAAGCCGAAAACGGGCGGGATCGCAAGTCTTGCCGAATTTTTCCCGCGCATCCGCAAAGCCTATCTGATCGGCGAGGCCGCGCAGGAATTCGCGCAGACGCTTGAAGGAAAGGTGCCTTACGAGATCAGCGGGGTGCTTTCCGCCGCGGTCGACGCGGCGGCCCGCGATGCCGGCGCCGCGAAGGTGAAGGAGCCGGTCGTGCTCCTGTCACCGGCCTGCGCCTCTTTCGACCAGTACCGCAATTTTGAAGTGCGCGGCACAGCCTTTACCGACGTCGTGCTGGCAATACCCGGCGTGACCGCGACTGTTAATGCTTCCTAAACCGCGAAGCGTCAGCTTGAGCCGGACGGGGACTCAAGGATGCATTCGCGCGCGCAACGCACTCTCTTCGGCGAATGGTGGTGGACGGTCGACCGGCTGACGCTTGCCGCCATCGGCGCGCTGATGCTGGCCGGCGTCGTGCTTTCGCTTGCGGCAAGCCCGCCCGTGGCAGGCCGGCTCGGTCTCGACCCGTTCTATTTCGTCAACCGCCACATTCTCTTTCTTCTGCCGTCCATCGCCGTGATGCTCGGCGTGTCCTTCCTCAATCCCCAACAGGTCCGCCGGCTGTCACTGCTCATCTTTGCCGTGAGCCTGGTCCTGGCCGCGGCGACACCCTTCTTCGGCCCCGAGATCAAGGGCGCGCGGCGCTGGCTGGTCCTGTTCAGCGTCAGCATTCAACCGTCTGAGTTCCTCAAGCCCGCCTTCGTCATCATTGTCGCCTGGCTGTTCGGCGAATCGGCAAAGCGCCCCGACATGCCGGCGAACACGTTCTCCCTGATGCTGCTGCTGACGGTCGTTGCGCTGCTGGTGCTGCAGCCAGACTTCGGCCAGACGATGCTGATCGCCCTGGTGTGGAGCGCGCTCTTCTTCATGGCCGGCATGCGTGTGGTCTGGGTCTTCGGCATTGCCGGACTAGCCGGCGTGGGCCTGCTCAGCGCGTACTACACGGTGCCGCACGTCGCGCGCCGGATTCAGCGTTTCCTCGACCCGGCGTCAGGCGACACCTTTAACATCGACATCGCAACCGAAAGCTTCATGCGCGGCGGCTGGTTCGGCAAGGGACCGGGCGAGGGGACGGTGAAGCGGCTTCTGCCGGAGAGCCATACAGACTTCGTGTTCGCGGTGGCCGCGGAGGAATTCGGCATCGCGCTCTGCCTTGTGATCGTCGCATTGTTTGCCTTCATCGTCATTCGGATGCTGCTGCGGGCCATGCGCAACGACGACCCGTTCACGCGGTTTGCCGCAGCCGGCCTTACCATTCTTTTCGCCACGCAATCGGCGATCAACATGGCGGTGAACTTGCATCTGATCCCGGCCAAAGGCATGACGTTGCCGTTCATTTCCTATGGCGGCTCCTCGATGATTTCGCTCGGCTACGCGATGGGCATGCTGCTGGCGCTGACGCGGGAGCAGCCGCGCGCGGCGATGATCGCGCCCGATCTTGCGGTGGCCGGGAGCCGGGTCTGATGCCTGCGAGCGGCGCGCCGCTCGTCCTGCTCGCGGCCGGCGGCACCGGCGGCCATCTGTTTCCGGCGGAAGCGCTCGCAATCGCGCTCGACAAGCGCGGCGTCGCGATTGAGCTCGCTACCGACCATCGCGCGGCGCACTACAAATTTCCGGCGCGGGCTCATGCACATTATCCCGAGCGCAACATTGCGCGGGCGGGATCCGATATCGCTGGCGCGCACGGCGACGCTGCTCGGTTTCGGCAGCGCCAAGGCGTGGATGCTGCTGGGCCGGGTCGCGCCCAAGGCCGTGGTCGGCTTTGGCGGCTATCCGACCGTCCCGCCGCTGCTTGCGGCAAGCTGGCGCAAAATACCGACGGTGCTGCACGAGCAGAACGGCGTCATGGGCCGTGCGAATGCGTTTCTCGCGCCTCGCGTGACGGCCATCGCGACCGGGTTTCGTTCGGTCAAGAATTTCAATCGGCACTGGCAGAGCAAGATAACGTTCACCGGCAACCCGCTGCGGCCTCAGGTCATCGCAGCCGGCCAGATTCCCTACGCCGTGCCGGCGGACGGGAAACTCAACCTGCTGGTGTTCGGCGGCAGCCAGGGCGCCCGCGTGATGTCGGAGATCGTGCCGGCGGCTGTCGGGCAACTCGACGCAAGTCTTGGCATGCGGCTTAACATTGTCCAGCAATGCCGGGCCGAGGATCTCGACGCAGTGCGCGCGACCTACGCCCGGCTCGGGGTCGCCGCCGAAGTCGCTCCCTTTTTTGTCGATCTCCCCGCGCGCATCGCCGCTTCGCAATTGGTGGTGTCGCGCTCGGGTGCATCGACCGTGGCCGAACTTTCGGCGATCGGCCGTCCGGCCATCCTGGTCCCGCTGCCGCACGCGCTGGATCAGGACCAGTTCGCCAATGCCGGGGTCATCGAGGCCGCCGGCGGGGCGATCCGCATCGAGCAGCGGGACTTCACGGCCGAGCGCCTGGCCAGAGAAATCACGGCGCTGTCGAATGATCCCGCGCGGCTTTCGAAGATGGCGCAGGGCGGCCAAAAGCTGCGGCACGACCGATGCCGCCGAAAGGCTGGCCGACCTGGTAATAAAGGTGGCGGGAATTTGAGTATTGGCCCTTGGCCGGTCTTGTTTCGGCCTTCCATGTCCTGCATGAGATAGCGGCAGATACGGGAAGCGCGGGGTTCGGCGCACCCGATGCAAGGCTGAGGGCGATTTCATGAAACTGCCGCGCGACATTGGCCCGGTGCACTTCGTCGGCATCGGCGGCATTGGCATGAGCGGCATCGCCGAAGTCCTGGCCAATCTCGGCTACAGCGTGACCGGTTCCGACGTCGCCGACAGCGCCAACGTCAAGCGATTGCGCGACAAGGGCGTGAAAGTCGCGATCGGGCACAAGGCTGAAAATATCGACGGCGCCGACGTGGTGGTCGTTTCCTCCGCGATCAAGCGCGACAATCCCGAACTCGTCGCCGCGCGCGCCAAGCGCCTGCCGGTCGTGCGGCGCGCCGAAATGCTCGCGGAACTCATGCGGCTGAAAAGCTGCGTCGCTGTCGCCGGAACGCACGGCAAGACGACGACGACCTCGCTCGTTGCCTCTCTGCTCGACGCCGGCGGCCTCGACCCCACCGTGATCAACGGCGGCATCATCAATGCCTACGGCACCAATGCGCGGCTCGGCGCCGGCGACTGGATGGTGGTCGAGGCGGATGAATCGGACGGCACGTTTCTCAAGCTGCCCGCCGACATCGCCATCGTCACCAACATCGACCCCGAGCATCTCGACCACTTCCGCACATTCGAGGCCGTGCAGGACGCATTCCGCGGCTTCGTCGAGAACGTACCCTTCTACGGCTTTGCGGTGATGTGCACCGATCACCCCGTCGTTCAGACAATGGTCGGCAAACTCGAAGATCGCCGCATTCTCACTTATGGCGAAAATCCGCAAGCCGACGTTCGCCTCGTCGATCTCGATCATCTCAACGGCGAGTCGCGGTTTTCCGTCCTCTTCCGCGACCGCGATGGCAAGACCGCGCACAAGATCGACAAGCTCACCTTGCCGATGCCGGGCCGCCACAATGCGTTGAACGCAACCGCCGCGATCGCGGTCGCGCATGCGCTCGGGGTCAAGGCCGAGGTCATCCGCAAGGCGACTTGCCGGCTTCGGCGGGGTCAAGCGGCGATTTACGCGCGTCGGCGAATGGAACGGCGCGACAATCATCGACGACTATGCGCATCATCCGGTCGAGATCGCCGCGGTGCTGCGCGCGGCCCGCGAAAGCGTCAAGGGTCAGGTGATCGCGGTGATGCAGCCGCACCGCTACACGCGGCTGCACGATCTGTTCGAGCAGTTCTGCACATGCTTCAACGACGCCGATCTTGTCATCATCGCGCCGGTCTATCCGGCCGGCGAGCAGCCCATCCCCGGCGCCGACCGCGATGCGCTGGTGACCGGCTTGCGCTCGCGCGGGCACAAGCAGGCAATGCCGTTGGACGGACCTGAAAAACTGGCGCCGTTGATAAAAAATCTGGCGAAGCCGGGCGACTATGTGGTTTGCCTCGGCGCCGGCTCGATCACGCAATGGGCCTATGCCCTTCCGGCGGAATTGAAGGCGCTATGAGCTTTCCCGACATCGTTCCCGAGCTGAAGGCGAAAATGCCCGAGTTGCGGGGCCGGCTGCTCGCCAATCAGTCGCTGGGAGAATTCACCTGGTTCCGGGTCGGCGGTCCTGCGCAAGCCTTTTTCATGCCGGAGGATGAAAACGACCTTGCATATTTCCTGCGCAACCTGCCGCCGGAAATTCCGATGGTCGTCATCGGCGCCGGTTCGAATCTCATCGTGCGCGACGGTGGCGTGCCGGGCGTCGTGATCAGGCTGGGGCGCGGCTTCAACGAGGTGACGGTCGAGGGCGATCGCGTCACCGCGGGAACGGCGATGCTCGACGTGATGGTGGCGCGCGCGGCGCAGACGGCCGGTATTGCCGGATTGGCATTTCTCAGCGGCATTCCTGGAACGATCGGCGGTGCGCTGCGCATGAACGGCGGCGCCTATGGCGGCGAGACCAAGGACGTTTTTGTCGAAGCGCGCGGCGTCGACCGGCAGGGGAACATTCGCACCTTCAGCAACGGCGACATGGGCTTTTCCTACCGCCATTGCTCGGTACCCGATGACGTGACATTCACCTCGGCCGTTTTGCAGGGCCGTGCCGGAGCGCCTGAAGAGATCGCCGCGGAGATGGCGCAGATCAAAAAGAAGCGCGAAGCAAGCCAGCCGCGCAATCGCACCGGCGGCTCGACCTTCAAAAATCCACCGGGCCACAGCGCCTGGAAACTGGTCGACGATGCCGGCTGCCGTGGTTTGACAATCGGCGGCGCGCAGGTGTCGGAGCTGCACAGCAATTTTCTCATCAATCTCGGCGGCGCCAGCGCGGCCGATATCGAGACTTTGGGCGAGACAGTCCGCGCGCGTGTGAAGGCCCATTCCGGCGTCGAGCTGGAATGGGAAATCAAGCGGGTCGGGGTGAAGGCTTGAGACGATGAAGCACGTGGCCGTTCTGATGGGGGGCTGGTCGGCCGAGCGCGAGATTTCGCTGCGCTCGGGCAAGGCGTGCGCCGATGCGCTCGAGCGCTCGGGCTATCAGGTGAGCCGGATCGATGTCGATCGCGAGGTCGCCGCGACTTTGCGCGCGCGCAAACCGGATGTCGCGCTCAATGTTCTTCACGGCCGTCCGGGCGAAGACGGCACATTGCAGGGGCTGCTCGAGGTTCTCGGCATTCCCTACAGCCATTCCGGTGTGCTCGCCTCGGCGCTGGCGATGAAGAAAGACATCGCAAAGAGCGTGCTCAAGTCCGCGGGCGTGCCGGTGCCGGGCGGAATGGTGGCCGCGCGCAAGGAAGCGGCGAAGCGGCACTTGCTGCCGCCACCTTACGTGATCAAGCCGGTGGCCGAAGGGTCCAGCGTCGGCGTCTTCATCGTGCGCGAGGATCACAAGCACCCGCCGCAGGAACTGACGCGTGCCGACTGGGCGTTCGGCGACCAGATTCTCGTCGAGCCTTATATTCCCGGCAAGGAACTCACCTGCGCGGTGATGGGCGACCAGGCGCTCGGCGTGATCGAGATCGTCCCGACCGTGAAGTTCTACGACTACGAAGCCAAATACGCGCCGGGCGGCTCGAAGCACTTGTTGCCGGCGCCGATCGCGGCCGATGTCTATCGCGAGGTGCAACGTCTGTCGCTCGCCGCGCACCGTGCGCTCGGCTGCCGCGGCGTGACGCGTTCGGACTTCCGCTTTGACGACAGCCTTGCGCAGCGAAGGGCCTGTTCTGCCTCGAGGTGAACACCCAGCCGGGCATGACCGAAACCTCGCTGGTTCCCGAGCTTGCGGCGCATGCCGGGATCAGCTTCGAGGACCTGGTCAAGTGGATGGTCGAGGACGCGTCGCTGGACCGCTAAAGTTAGCGGCTACCGTCTGAAACCGTTCAAATTTTACTAATCATTTACCAATAGAGCCGAAGACTAGGCCCCTGGCGGCGCACCGCGCGCTTGGCTGCCGTGGAGTCGTGCGTGCGGGCGATACCGTTGACGGCGGCGCTTGCGTGCCCCTCCCGGGCACAACGTTTGGATAGTAGGTCGCGATGGAAGGCCGGGGACGCCTCGCTCAATCGCTCACGCTGAAACGACGTGCATCGTTCGCTTTGTGGACGCGCTCCTATGAGCCGCGTTGGTTCCGTGGTGCGCGCCGTTGGGGCATCTGGCTCGTCAATCTCAAAATTCCTCAGGGAACGGGTGCTTCGGCCGCCGCAATGCTGCTGCTCGCAAGCGTCAGCTATGGCGCCATCAAGGGCGGCCACGGGTCGCAGATCCTCGAGAACCTGCAAGATCTGTGCGACGCAGCCGCCAACAAAGCGGGCTTCCGCATCACCGAAGTCGCGCTGACAGGCGAGCACGAAATTGGCCGCGACGAAATCCTGACGCTGGCCGGCATCAGCGACCACTCGTCGCTTTTGTTTCTCGACGCGGCGCGTGCCCGCGCGCGCCTGATGAACAATCCGTGGATCTCGGATGCAACCGTTCTTAAACTGTATCCCGATCGGCTGCGCATCGAGATCAAGGAGCGCAAGCCGTTTGCGCTCTGGCAAAAGGACGGCCGCATTGCCCTGATCGCAGGCGAAGGCACCGTTCTTGAAACGACGGCACCGCCGCGCTTTGCAAGCCTTCCCATGGTCGTCGGCAAGGGCGCCGAATACGGCGCGCATGCTTTCCTCGATCTGGTCCGAAGCTTTCCTGAGATCGCGCAGGCCACCGAATCCTCCGTGCTGGTCGCCGAAAGGCGCTGGAATCTGCACCTGAAAAGCGGTGTCGAAGTTCTTCTGCCTGAAATCGAACCGGAACGGGCGCTGCGGACGCTTGTCGAGCTCGACCGCAGCAAGAAGTTGCTGTCGCGCGACATCGTCCTTGTCGATCTGCGACTGTCCGACCGCGTGACCGTCCGTCAGTCCGATGGCGCGGCGGCCGCGCGCGAGCAGGCGCTCAAGGACTGGAGAAGGCAAAGAAGAAGCCGGGCAAGGGAGGCGAAGCATGACCGTGCTCCGCTTCGGGCTTACCCCCAAGATGAAGCCGGTTTCGCCCAAGCGCGCGGCGGTCGTCGCCGGTCTCGATATCGGCACCAGCAAGGTCGTGTGCCTGATCGCGCGGCTCGAGCCGCAGGCGCCGCAGGATGTTCTGCGCCGGCGCAGTCACGGCGTCAGCCTGCTGGCCTTCGCCCATACCGCGGCCAGCGGCATGAAAGGCGGCTCCGTCGTCGATCTGGTCGAGGCCGAGGAGACGGTGCGCCAGGCGCATCGACATCGCCGAAAGCATGGCCGGCGTTCAGCTGCAGTCGGTCGTGGTGTCCATGTCCGGCGGCCGTCTCGGAAGCGAGCGCTTTGTCGCAAACATCGATCTTGCCGGCGGCGTCGGTCACCGAAGGGGATATCGGCCGTGTGCTGGCCGCCGCCAGCCGTCATTCGGTGCGCGACGGGCGCGCCGTCCTGCATTCCCTGCCGATCGGCTATGCCGTCGACGCCGCCACCGGCATCCGCGAGCCGCGCGGCATGCTCGGCCACCAGCTGGGCGTCGATATGCACATGGTCACCGCCGACGTCGCCACGGTGCAAAACCTGATGCTGACGGTGGAGCGCTGTCACCTGTCTGTGGAAGCCATGGTGTCCTCGCCCTATGTCGCGGGCCTTGCCGCGCTTGCCGATGACGAGGCCGATTTGGGCGTGGCGACTGTCGATATGGGCGCCGGAACCACGACTTTGGCGGTGTTTTCCGGCGGCAAGTTCGTCCATGCCGACGGCTTTGCCCTCGGCGGTAATCACGTGACCATGGATCTTGCCCGAGGTCTCAACACCCGGGTTGCCGACGCTGAGCGAATCAAAGCGATTTATGGCAGTGTTTTGGCGGGTGGATCGGATGAAAGGGACATGATCACCGTACCTCCGGTCGAAGATGACGAGCGTGAGCCGCCGCAGTTCGTTTCGCGCGCATCGCTCGTCAGAATCATTCGTCCAAGGGTCGAGGAGATCCTGGAAATGGTGCGCGACCGTCTCGCAGCTTCGCCGTTCGCGGCTGAGCCGCGCGGACGCGTGGTGCTGACCGGGGGCGCGAGTCAGCTTACGGGCCTCGCCGATCTCGCCGCACGCATCTTGCGGCGCCCCGTACGAATTGGCCGTCCACTTGGCCTGGCCGGTTTGCCGGAAGCGGCAAAAGGGCCTGCCTTTGCGGTTGCGGCCGGACTGCTTGTCTATCCTCAGGCAGCCCATCTCGAACACTTCGAACCGCGGCGAACGCGGCAATTGATGACAGGAACGGGCGGTTACATGGCACGGGTCGGACGATGGCTGCGCGAAAGCTTCTGACCCTTCATCAACAGAACCACGAATGGCCGGTGGCGGACCGGCTCAGTTCGGCGGCTTGCAATTGCATTGGCGCCTTCGGCGCGGCGCAAGGCCTGCTGCCCGTGCAATCATGAGGCAAACATGACCATCAATCTGACGATCCCCGATATTCGCGAGATGAAACCTCGCATCACCGTCTTTGGCGTCGGTGGCGCCGGCGGCAATGCGGTCAACAACATGATCGCGGCGGGCCTGCAGGGCGTCGACTTCGTCGTCGCCAACACCGATGCGCAGGCGCTTACGATGTCCAAGGCCGAACGCATCATTCAGATGGGCACCCAGGTGACCGAAGGTCTCGGCGCGGGTTCTCAGCCCGAAGTCGGGCGCGCCGCGGCAGAAGAAGTGATCGACGAAATCCGCGATCACCTCACGGGCGCCCATATGGTGTTCGTCACCGCCGGCATGGGCGGCGGCACCGGAACGGGCGCTGCGCCGATCATTGCAAAGACCGCGCGCGAGCTCGGTATTCTCACCGTCGGCGTCATCACCAAGCCCTTCCACTTCGAAGGCCAGCGCCGCATGCGCTTTGCCGAAGCCGGCATCGTCGAGCTGCAGAAGGTGGTCGACACGCTGCTGATCATCCCGAACCAGAACCTGTTCCGGGTGGCCAACGAAAAGACCACGTTTGCCGATGCCTTCGCGATGGCGGACCAGGTCCTCTATTCAGGCGTGGCCTGCATCACCGACCTGATGGTCAAGGAAGGCCTCATCAATCTCGACTTTGCCGACGTGCGCGCCGTGATGCGCGAAATGGGCAAGGCCATGATGGGCACCGGCGAAGCGTCCGGCGAGAAGCGCGCGCTGACCGCCGCCGAAGCCGCGATCTCCAATCCGCTGATCGACGACGCCTCGATGAAGGGCGCCAGGGGCCTGCTGATCTCGATCACGGGCGGCAAGGACCTCACGCTCTACGAAGTCGACGAAGCCGCAACCCGCATCCGCGAGGAAGTCGACCAGGACGCCAACATCATCGTCGGCGCGACCTTCGACGAGACGCTCGAAGGCATCATCCGCGTCTCCGTGGTGGCGACCGGCATCGACAACACCGGTCACATGCGCCAGGCGCAGCCGGCTGAAAGCGCGCTCAAGGAGCTCGCCGGCAAGATTCGCAACGACAGCCGGCGCATCGCCGACCGCATCGAGCGGACCGCCGGCGACGGCGCACGCGGCGCCGTCCGTTGAATCCGCCGCGCATGCCGCGGTTGCGGCCGCCATCCTGCCGCCGACCGCGATCGAAGACGTGTCGATCCGGCCCATGCCGATGAAGCCGTCTCTGTTCGAGCCGGCGCAGGCCGAAGCGTCGGCGCCCGAGCCGCATATGCCGGCGGCGTTCATTCCGCCGGCGCCGGAGCGCATGGCGCGCACGCCGCGCATGCCGCGCATCGATGAGCTGCCGCTGCCGGCGCAAAACGAGATCCGGGCGCAACGCGGCGAGATCGCCGACGATCATCCCGAGAAGCGCCGCATGTCGCTGATGCAGCGGCTGGCCTCGGTCGGCCTCGGCCGGCGCGCGGACAACGAAGCACCGCCTTCGGCGCCAATGCCGCGGCCGGCGCGGCCAGTGCCGCAATATGAGCGTCCGCCGCAGCGTCCCAGCGCCCGCCACCCCGAAGGCCGCCCGCCCGATCCGGTCTCGGAATATGCGCGCCGGCGCGGCGCCGCACGGCCTCGACCCGCACGGCCGCAACGCGCCTGTGCATAATTCCGGCGAGGACGACCAGCTCGATATCCCGGCCTTCCTCCGCCGCCAGGCCAACTGACGCCAAGACCTTACTCCAGCGGCCCCGCTCTGGTTTCCAGGGCGGGGCCGCTGGCTCGTTATGGGGTCATGCTAACAGCTTGAGCAGACATATGTTTTCGACGGCCCTGAGCGGCGAAAGGGCCGGGAAGAGAATGACCGCGGCCTTGGTCGCTCCATGGAGCGGAAAATTCAGGGCTGGCCGCCGCCCGGCGGGCCCGCAATTGCGGCAAAAAAGAGTAACAGACGGTAAGAAAGCGTGAGTTGGAGGCCCCCCACCGATGGCCTAAGTTTCAGCGGCGAAAGGGACTTTTCGAGTCTCTGGGGGATGCCGCCTAAGCTTAACGGCGGCTGCGACGAAGGCAGAAATATGGCCCGGCGAGGGCCTTGGGGATGGGGCCGCAGGCTGCAAGTGAGCCGGCGGAAGTTGGGTAGATGAAGGGCGCTAAGCAGACAACGCTACGCCACCCGGTTGCCGTTTCAGGCATCGGTGTCCATTCCGGCCTCCCGGTCACTCTTACGCTTCATCCGGCCGACGACGATGCCGGCATCGTTTTCCAGCGCATTGCAACTGACGGCTCGATCGAGCGCGAGATTCGCGCCGACGTGCGCGCCGTGACCGCCACTGAATTCGCTACCGTGCTTGGCGATGCCAAAGGCCCGCTTTGCTCGACAGCGGAGCATCTGCTGGCGGCGTTGCGCGGCCTCTACGTCGACAACGTCGTTGTCGAAATCGACGGGCCGGAAGTTCCGATCATGGACGGCAGCGCGGCCGCCTTCGTCGACGCGATCGACCAGGCGGGCCTGACAGCGCGGGCGCTGCCGCGCCGCTACATCGAAGTCATCAAGCCGGTTTCGGTGTCCAAGGACGGCGCCTACGGCGAATTGCGCCCGTATCAGCACGGCTTCCGCGTCGAGGCCGAGATCGATTTCGATCACCCGTTGATCGGCCAGCAGGCGCTTTCGCTCGACATCGAGCCCGACACGTTCCGCCGCGAGATCGCGCGCGCACGGACATTCGGCTTCATGCGCGACGTCTCAAAGCTGTGGAGCGCAGGCTACGCGCTTGGCGCGTCATTCGAGAATACGCTGGTGGTCAGCGAAGACCGCGTGCTCAATCCGGAAGGCCTGCGCTTTGCCGACGAGTTCGTGCGGCACAAGGTGCTGGACGCGATCGGTGACCTGGCGCTCGCCGGCCAGCCGCTGCTTGCCGCCTACAAGACCGTCCGCGGCGGCCACAAGCTCAATCACGCGGTGCTGTCCGCGCTGATGTCCGATCGGAGCGCTTGGCGGGTGGTGGAAGCGGCCGAACCGGTGCGCCGCGCCCGCGGCAGCGCCAATCTGGCGACTGGTCTGGTGGCCCCGGCCTATGGGCCGGAAGTGTCCTGAAAATCAGGCGTTTTGGCCTTAACCTTCGCCTTAATCCGGGCCGAATGTCGGCTTAGTCGCATGGCGAGAGCCCGCGTTTTCGTATAAACCGGCGCAATCGCCGCCGTTGGGAAACCGGGCGAGCGGGGGAAGCGACACGTTCGCGTAGAGGGTCCGTGTTCGACAGTTTTGCAGCCAAGAACGCCGTGCCGCAGGGCACCGCAGACATGACCACGCAGCCAGAATGTTCGGGCTGGTCACGCCTCGCGCGCGTGCTGGCTGTCGCGGTGGTGGCCGCGAGCCTCGGCGCGTGCAGCAGCTTCGACATGTTCGCCAAAAAGGACGATACGCCGCCCGATGAGCCTGCCGACCGGCTCTACAACGAGGGCCTCTACCTTCTCAACGCGAAGAAGGACGCCAGAGACGCCGTCAAGAAGTTCGAGGAAGTCGACCGCCAGCACCCTTACTCCGAGTGGGCGCGCAAATCGCTGCTCATGTCAGCCTACGCCTACTATCAGGCCGGCGAATATGATGACTGCGTGAACGCGGCGAAGCGGTACGTCACCCTGCATCCCGGCAGTCCGGATGCTGCCTATGCGCAATATCTGATCGCCTCGTCCTATTTCGAAGAAATTCCGGACGTCACCCGCGACCAGGCGCGCACCGAAAGAGCGCTTGCCGCGCTCGAAGAGGTCATCCGGAAATATCCGACGACCGAGTATGCGAACAGCTCGAAACAGAAGATTGAAGTCGCGCGCGACCAGCTCGCCGGCAAGGAAATGGAGATCGGCCGCTATTATTTGAAGAAGAAGGATTACACCGGCGCCATCAATCGCTTCAAAGTGGTTGTCACGAAGTACCAGACCACCCGTCACGTCGAAGAAGCGCTCATGCGCTTGACGGAAAGCTACATGGCGCTTGGTATCGTCGAGGAGGCGCAGACCGCGGCCGCCGTGCTCGGGCACAATTTCCCGGACAGCCAGTGGTACAAGCACGCTTATGCCGTGGTGAAGACCGGCGGAGTAGAGCCCAAGGAAAACGAGGGCTCCTGGATCAGCAAGGCCTTCAAGGGCATCGTGGGTTAGCGCCCCGGCAGACTGGATTCACAGCGTAAGGGCCGGCCCAAGGACAAGCCTTGTGCCGGCCTTCCGCGTCTTTAATGATGGCGAATCTGCAGGGCCGAGTTCCTATGCTCTCCCGACTGTCCATTCGCGACATCGTTCTGATCGAACGGCTCGACATCGATTTTGCCGACGGCCTTGCCGCGCTTACCGGCGAGACCGGCGCCGGAAAATCGATCCTGCTCGATGCTTTCGCGCTGGCCCTGGGCGGCCGCGGCGACCAGACGCTGGTGCGCCAAGGGCTCGAGCAGGGGCAGGTGACGGCCGTCTTCGATGTCGCGCGCGGCCATCCGGCGCGCGCGCTGCTGGCGGCCAACGACATTTCGTCGGAAGATGAATTGATCCTGCGCCGCGTGCAGTTGTCCGATGGACGGACGCGCGCATTCGTCAACGACCAGCCGGTCAGCGTGCAGGTGCTCAAGCAGCTCGGCAGCGCGCTGGTCGAGATCCATGGCCAGCACGACGAGCGCGCGCTGACCGATGGGGCCACGCACCGGCGATTGCTCGATGCGTTCGGCGGGCTGGAAAGTCAGGCTTCAGAGGTCGAAACGCTGTGGCAGGCGCGGCGCGACGCGCGCGAGGCGGCCGATGCGCATCGCGCCGAGGTCGAGCGCGCCAAGCGCGAAGGCGACTGGCTGCGCCATGCCGTCGACGAGCTCAACAAGCTTGCGCCGCAAGGCGGCGAGGAGACCGCGCTGGCCGAGCGGCGAACCTCCATGATGCAGGCCGAGAAGGTCGCGGAAGATCTGCGCGACGCCCATGAGGTTATTGCCGGCACGAATTCCAGCGTGCCCGCGCTGTCGGGCGTCATCCGGCGCCTGGAACGGCGCACGGCGCAGGCGCCCGGCTTGATCGAGCCCACCGTGAAGGCGCTCGACACGGCGCTCACCGCGCTGGACGAGACGCGCGCGCAGCTTGAGGCTGCGCTGCGCGCCGCTGATTTCGACCCGGCCGAGCTCGAGCGCATCGAGGAGCGGCTGTTCGCGCTGCGCGCAGCGGCGCGCAAATACAATGTCCCGGTCGACGATCTCGCGGAGCTCGCCCGCAAATACAATGCCGACATCGCCTTGATCGATGCGGGCGAGGACAGGCTCAAGGCGCTGGAGCCAGCTGCCGGCGAGGCCGACGCCGCCTATCGCAAGGCCGCCGATGCCCTGTCCAAAGCGCGCGGCAAGGCCGCGTCCGCGCTCGACAAGGCGGTCAATGCCGAGCTCAAGCCGCTCAAGCTCGATCGCGCGAAGTTCTCGACCCAGCTCGACACCGATCCGGCCGCCGCGGGGCCGAACGGCATCGACCGCGTGGAATTCTGGGTGCAGACCAATCCCGGGACGCGGCCCGGGCCGCTGATGAAAGTCGCCTCCGGCGGCGAGCTTGCGCGCTTTTTGCTCGCGCTGAAGGTCGTGCTGGCCGACCGCGGCTCGGCGCCGACTCTGGTGTTCGATGAAATCGACACCGGCGTGGGCGGTGCGGTCGCCGATGCCATCGGCGTGCGGCTGGCGCAAGCTTGCGCGCGGCGTGCAGGTGCTGGCGGTGACGCATGCGCCGCAGGTGGCGGCGCGCGCCGATCATCATTATCTCATCACCAAGGATGCGCTGGAGAAGGGCAAACGCGTTGCAACCCGCGTCACCGAGCTCGCGGCGGACCGCCGGCGCGAGGAGGTGGCCCGCATGCTGGCCGGCGCGGAGATCACCAACGAAGCCCGCGCCGCGGCGGAACGGCTGATCAAGGCGGCGAGCTAGCCACAATCGTCATGCCCGGCCTTGTGCCGGGCATCCACGCCTTTAGATTTCAGCCGGAAAGACGTGGATGGCCGGGACAAGCCCGGCCATGACGGAAACATGGCCGTTACAAAATCCGAGTACAGTTCCGATTTCTGACTCACCGCAAAGCAGGCGAAGGCCGAGCACGCGCGCCTGACGGCTGAAATCGCCCAGCACGACAAGCGCTACTATCAGGACGACCGGCCGAGCATCACCGACGCCGAATACGATGCGTTGCGTGCGCGCTACAACGCCATCGAGGAGCGCTTCCCCGATCTGCGCACGCTCGAATCGCTTTCGCTGAAGGTCGGCGCCGCGCCCAGCGGCAAGTTCAGGAAGGTCCGGCACGCGCTGCCGATGCTGTCGCTCGACAATGCCTTCTCGGATGAGGACGTTGTCGACTTCGTCGCCCGCATCCGGCGTTTCCTGAAGCTCGACGAGAGCGAGAAGATCGCGTTCAGCGCCGAACCGAAGATCGACGGCCTGTCGATGTCGCTGCGCTACGAGGGCGGCGAGCTGGTAACCGCTGCCACGCGCGGCGACGGCGCCGAGGGCGAAGACGTCACCGCCAACATCCGCACGCTCAAGGACGTGCCGCAGAAGCTCAAGGGCAGGAACGTGCCGAAAGTCTGCGAGGTGCGCGGCGAGGTCTACATGACCAAGCGCGCCTTTCTCGAATTGAACGAGCGGCAGAAGGCGTCCGGCGGCCAGATTTTCGCCAACCCGCGCAACTCCGCGGCGGGCTCGCTGCGCCAGAAGGATCCCAAGATCACGGCGTCGCGGCCGCTCGGCTTCTTCGCCTATGCGCTGGGGCGAAATGAGCGACATGCCGGCAGACACCCAGACCGGCATGATCAAGTGGTTCGAGGCCTGCGGCTTCAAGACCAATCCGCTGACCAGGCTCTGCCGCTCGACCGACGAGCTGATCGCCTTCCATCGCAAGATCGAGGAAGGCCGCGCCAAGCTCGACTACGACATCGACGGTGTCGTCTACAAGGTCGACCGCATCGACTGGCAGGAGCGGCTCGGCTTTGTCTCGCGGACGCCGCGCTGGGCGGTCGCGCACAAGTTTCCGGCCGAGCGCGCAATGACCGTGATGCGCGACGTGTTGATCACGGTCGGCCGAACCGGCGTGCTCACCCCGACCGCGCAGCTTGAGCCCGTCGGCATCGGCGGCGTGGTCGTCTCGATGGCGACGCTGCACAACGAGGATTACATCAAAGGCATCGGCGGCAAGGGCGAGAGTCTCCGCGAAGGCCGCGACATCCGGATCGGCGACACCGTGATCGTCCAGCGCGCCGGCGACGTCATCCCGCAGATCGTCGACGTGGTGATCGACAAGCGGCCGAAAGACGCAAAACCCTACAAATTTCCCAGGAAATGCCCGTGCTATCTGCACACCGACGTGGTGCGCGAAGAGACCGCGACCGGCGAGGAGGGCGCCCGCGCCCGCTGCACCGGCGAGTTCGCCTGTCCGTTCCAGAAGATCGAGCATCTGAAGCTGTTCTGCTCGCGGCGGGCCTTCGACATCGAGGGCCTGGGCGAGAAGCAGATCGAGCTGTTCTTCGAGAAAGAATGGGTGAAGGAGCCGGCCGACATCTTCACCTTGGAGAAAAAGCACAGGAAAGATCTGCTGGAGGAGGAAGGCTTCGGCGAAACTTCGGTCCGCAATCTGTTCGACGCCATCGACGCGCGCCGCACGATTGCGCTCGACCGGTTCATCTATGCGCTCGGCATCCGCCATGTCGGCGAGACGACGGCGCTGGCGCTCGCCCGCGGCTACGGGTCCTGGCAGGCGTTCCATGACGCCTGCCTGAAGATCGCCAAAGGCGATGCGGAGGCTGCCGCCGAGATGGATGCGCTCGATCAGATCGGCGACACCGTCATCGAGGCGGTGAAGGCTTATTTCGGGGAAAGCCACAATCGCGGCATCGTCGAGCGGCTGAAGAAGCAGGTCGAGGTGCTCGACGCCGAGAAGCCGAAGACCGACAGCGCGGTTGCCGGCAAGACCGTGGTCTTCACGGGCTCGCTGGAAAAAATGACGCGCGAGGAGGCCAAGGCGCAGGCCGAGCGCCTGGGCGCCAAGGCCGCCGGCTCCGTCTCGAAGAAAACCGACTATGTCGTGGCCGGTCCCGGGGCGGGCTCGAAGCTCGCCGAGGCCAAGAAGCACGGCGTGAAGGTGCTCACCGAGGACGAGTGGCTGAAGCTGATCTCCCGGTAATAGTTTTTTCGGTATGTCCACTTTCGGGAGGCAAAGTGGACATGCTTTTTGCACTGCAAATATCCGCTTTTGACCCAAAGCGGACATATTGGACTTCGGTCCAACTCGAACTTTTCGCCGCCATGTCGGACCTTAAGGGTCCCCTTAAGACTTCGGCCCGAATGAACAAACCCTATTATTGCGACTATGCTGGCGTCCCGACAATCGTCGGTGAGACCGGCGCTTGGTCGTTTGTGCAAGGCGCGTGGAAAGAAATTAATCACAGCGAGGCCTACAACAAGGCGCGGCTTATCGGCGAGCATGAATTCCGACAACTTTTTGGTGAACTGCCGCCGCTGCCCCCGCCGGCGATTGTCCGCTTTCGGAAGTAGAGCGGAGGACAGAAGCAATGCCAGAGTTCGTTTTAAAGATCGCTTTGGTAATTTTTGTCACGAAACTCATTGATCCATTTGCGGCCTTGCCTGCACTAGTCGCAGGGTATTTCTGCCGGACTTGGTGGCAAGTCGTCATTTCCGCAGCGGCAATTGGAATAATCGTTGAAATGATCTTGGTATTATTTGAAAAAACGCCCGGAATTCACCAAGGACGACTCTTGATGGGCGTGTTGGCGGCAGGCGTGTGGTCCAACCTAGCTTTTGCTTTCAAAACTTGGCGCGTTAAGCGTGCTAGCAAGATTGGGGAATCCTAATTCGTATTTCCCATCCGCCACCGGCCTTGGCGTGTTTGGTCTGCTTGGCTGGTGGAGGGAAGCGGAAGGCAAGCTAGTGGTGGACCAAGGCCCACGCGAAGACCAAAAGCACAATTGCTGCCGCGACAAACAGCGCTAATTGACCCGGTGCATAGTCGCGGTCGTTTCGTTCCGTCATGGGTGATCAGTTGAGCGATGATTTGCGTAAGCGCAATTTCATCTAATCCGCTGACACACTGAAAGCGGTAGCAGTGCGCAAGCGGATGAGAGAACGGAACGCCGTCAGTGAACGGTTTTGAAATCGTCAAATAATTCGCAACTAATTCCAGCCTCGCGCAAGCGCTTAACTATCGCGACGGCCGTCTGCCACCGATCAAATTCCAGTTTTTGCTGCGCTTTAAAATCTTCTTCCAGGCTCGAAGGTCTGTGAACAGTATCAGATGACAACTGGAAACTCCGTTTTATAGGCGGGAGCGTTGGTTAGCTGCCACACCTAAAGGGCACCGGCGCGTGTCCACTACCTCATAGGGACCGACCAGACCAGTAACGCGACCGCAATACAGCTATGTGACATACCTCCAATATCACGTAGGACGCGGCAGACATCCCTAGTTGCACCGCACATGTCCGCTTTCGGGGGTAAAGCGGACGGTGTCAGCGCCTTCCTTTGCGTGACCGTTTCCGCTTCTTTGCAGGCGCGCGGCGTCTCTTCTGCTTCCGCGGCGACGGGACCAATCGGCTGCGTCGCTTGTTCGAGCCACTTGCGCGCCGGCGGATCGACCAGCGGGCCGATGACCTCGTGCACGCGCGTCGTGGTAGCTGTCGAGCCAGGCGCGCTCCTTGGCCGTCAGCATGCTGCGGCTCGATCAGCCGACGATCGATCGGCGCAAGCGTCAGCGTCTCGAAGGCGTTGAGCGGCTTTTCGGCGCCGACCGGCTCGGGCGCCGCGATCACCAGCACCAGGTTTTCGATCCGGATGCCATAGGCGGCGGTTTTGTAATAGCCGGGCTCGTTCGACAGGATCATGCCGCGCCGGAGCGCGACGTGACCGAGCTTGGAGATGCGCGCCGGCCCTTCGTGCACCGACAGATAGCTGCCGACGCCGTGGCCGGTCCCGTGATCGAAATCGAGGCCGGCCTGCCAGAGCGCCGTGCGCGCCAGCGGGTCGAGCTGGGCGCCGCTCGTGCTCTCGGGAAAGACCGCGGTGGCGATGGCGATATGGCCCTTGAGCACGCGGGTGAAGCGGTCGCGCATCTCCTCGCTCGGCTCGCCGACGATGACCGTGCGCGTGATGTCGGTCGTTCCGTCCTCGTATTGCGCGCCGGAATCGACCAGCAGCAGCTGGTTCTTGCCGATCCGCCGGTTGCTGGCCTTGGTCACGCGATAATGGACGATGGCCCCGTTCGGCCCCGCGCCCGCGATGGTCGGGAAGGAAATGTCCTTGAGCGCGCCGGTGTCGCGGCGAAAGCTTTCGAGCGCCGCAACGACGTCGATTTCGGTCAGCTTGCCGCCCGGGGCCTCCTTGTCGAGCCAGGCCAGAAAACGCGTGACGGCGGCGCCATCGCGCCGGTGGGCGCTGCGGCTGCCGACGATCTCGGCGTGGTTCTTGGTCGCCTTCAGCAGCGTGATGGGATCCGCTCCGCGCTGCGGCTTGCCGCCGTGGCGCGAGAGGATCTGCGTGAAAGCATCCGCCGCGCTCGCCTGGTCGACGCGAACGGTCTTGCCCTGAAGTTTCTCGAGATCGCGGTGCGAGCTCGTCCGGCGTGCGAACGTCGGCAAAGGCCTCGATCGCATGCCGCACGGCGTTGTTGAGCTTGGCGCTGTCGACGTAGAGCGAAGGCCTGCCGTCCCGCGGAATTGTCGCGAAGGCGAGCGCGAGCGGCGTATGAGCGACATCGGCGCCGCGGATGTTGAATGCCCAGGCGACGTTCTGCGGATCGGTGACCAGCAGCGTGTCGGCGCGCAGCTTGGCCATCTCGGCGCGGATCCGCTTGAGCTTGTCGGGTGCCGCCTCGCCCGCGAGCTTGGGGTCGCGCAGGCTGACCGCGCCGGCAGGCGAGGGCGGACGGTCCTGCCACAGCGCATCGATGGGGTTGCCGTCGACCGCGACGAGCTCGGCGCCGGCGGCCGCGCAGGCCTTCTTCAGTCGTTCGGCCTGCTCGCTGGTGTGCAGCCACGGATCGTATCCGAGCTTCGCACCGCTTTTGAGGTTGTCGGTGATCCACTGATCGGGCGGACGCTCCACCAGGTGCTCGATCGAGAAGAGTTTTCCATCGACCTGCGCGTCGGCCTGCAGCGTGTAGCGGCCGTCGACGAAGACGGCGGCGGCGTCGCGCAGCACCACGGCCGCGCCCGCCGAGCCGGTGAAGCCGGTCAGCCAGGCCAGGCGCTCCTCGCTCGCCGGCAGGTACTCGTTCTGCTGGCGGTCGGCACGCGGGATGACGAATCCATCGAGGCCGCGCCGCTGCAGCTCGGCGCGCAGCGCAGCGACACGCGCAGCGCTCTGGGCGCGCGCGCTCGCATCCTCGAAGGTCTGGAAGCGCGCTTCAAACATGGAATGTCCGCACTCTAATCTCCTCGCAAATCTGGCAATGCAGTCATGCCGGCAGCGCGGGAGGCGCATCGCCACAGTTAATGGTGCCTGACGACTGGTTAAGTGATGCCGAAAACGGCACAGCCGAAGAGGCATTTGGCCGGACTTTGTGCAGCGCACCAATTAGTTTGCGTGATGCGACCGATCAGTTCTCAACTATTCGTGAATTCATGTTGGAATTACGGGGCTTCCATGCACCTTGGGAGATACAAATACTGACGGAATCGTTTATGTTGCATTGCAATAGTCAGGGCCAAATTTAAAGGCTTTCGTCTGACGATGGTTCTGAAAGGAGATTTCGATGGTTGCTGTCACTTATGGCGTTGCCCGCGTTACCGCCCCGAAAAACGCTGGAGAGCGAGCCTCCGGCCCGCGCCCGAATATCGTCACCCGTTTCGTGACCGCGCTGATGGAAGCGCGGCTGCGCCAGGCGCACAAAGAGATCGTCCGGCATGCGCATCTGCTCGAGCACAGTGACGAGTTCAGGCATTTGCTGAAGGCAACCCGCAATCGGCGGCTGATACTAGCCGCTTTCACCGGCGAAACCGCCCCGGCTTCCCCGCCCGGGGCGGTTTTGCTTTTCGATGCATCACCAATGTGACCCAGCCATCGAGCGTAATGCGTTTCTCGAGCACGAAACCGCGCGCGCGGTAGATCGCGAGTGCGCCATTCGCATGGCTCGGCAACAGGCCGGACAGGACGATTCGTGCATCCGGCGCGGTCACCATGCGAAGCGGCACGGCCAGCCGTGTGAGCTGCGCCCAGCAGAATATTGGCAAAGATCAGCTGATAAGGCGCGGCGGATGTGATCGCGCGCGCCGCCGTGCCGGACGCGCGCACGAATGTGAGCAGGGACGCAGCCCGGTTGATGCGCGCATTTCCGCGCGCGGCCTCGATCGCGCGCGCATCGATATCGCTTGCCGTGACGCGGGCATGAAGAAGTCTTGCCGCGGCGATCGCCAGAATCCCGCTGCCGGTGCCGACATCGAGCACACGGCGGACGATGCCGGCGCTTTGCGAGATCGGCGAGCGCCTGCAGGCAGCCGCGCGTCGTGCCGTGGTGGCCGGTGCCGAAGGCGAGCGCGGCCTCGATCTCGATGCCGATGTCGTTGGCGCGCAATTTTGCGCGGTCATGCGCGCCGTGAACAAGAAAGCGGCCGACGCGCACCGGCTTGAGATCGGCGAGGCTTTGCGCAACCCAATCCGCCGCCGCGACCGGCTCGATGCGCAGCCGCCGCGACGCGTCCTCTCCTGCCGCGAGCGCAACCAGGCTGCGCAGGCTTGCCTCATCGGGCGGTTGTCGAAAATGGATGGCAACCTGCCAACCGCCGGTCGCATCCTCGAAGGCGGCGCAGACCGTATCATCGCCGTCGAGGCTTTCCCCGAGATATGTCGCCAGCCGGCGTGCGGTCTGTTCGTCGCAGGCGAGTCTTGCGACCATGGTGGGCGAATTCATGTGCAGCAAGTTTGCCCTTCGCAATCCTTCGCGCAACGACTATCTAGGCAGCTGTGACCATCGAAATCGCCAATTCCGCCGATCTGGATGCCCTCGCTCTTGCCCGCCGCAGCGGCTGGCCCGAGGACCTGCGCGTCCTGGTGGCGCGTTATCCGCGCGAGCAATGGGACAGCCCATCCTAACCTTGGTGAAATGGCGCGTTTCTGGCTGTCGCGCCATGCCATGTTTCGCGAGCTGTCGGCTGCGATCGAGCAGATCGCCGCGCTTTTCCGTGCAGGCACGCTTCCGCCGCAGGAGTTTGCGCGCCAGTTCGTGCCACGGCTGCAGTTCATGCTCGACCAGCTCAACGTCCACCATCAGATCGAGGACCTGCATTATTTCCCGATCTTCCGCGCAGCCGACGAGCGGCTGGCGCGCGGCTTCGATGTGCTGGAAGGCGACCATCACCACATCCATGCCGACATGGCGCGCACCGCCGAGGCCGCGAACGCGCTGCTTGCGCGCTTTGCAGGGCGGCGGCGAGGCGATGCGCCGGTGCGGCGACAACTATGCCGGCGCCAGTGGGGCTTTGCTGAAAGGCCTCGTCCGTCATCTCGACGACGAGGAAGATCTGATCGTGCCGCTGATTCTCGACCGCAGCGAAAAGGCGCTGGGCGTCGCGCATCACGGCTGAGGAGAAAAGATTATGGCTGATAAATCGGTAAAGGTGAGACGGACACTTCTTCTGCGGCTGAAGGCGCCGACAGCCGACGCTGCGAAGATGCTCGGCGCAATGATGCAGAACACTGCGGCGATGTATAAATCTTTCGGTGATGCAAAGGTGCGGCTCCTGCGAAATGCGGACGACCAGACGCAGTTTCTTCAGATCATCGAATTTCAGGCCGATGAGGCGGTCGAGCGCAGCCGGCAGAAGATGGCGAGCGATCCGGCAATGCAGAATTTCCTGCAGGCCTGGCGTGTGATGTTTCCCGGCGCGGCCGATGCCGAAGTCTACGAGGACGTCGGCGAATAAAGTCAGTGCCGCTTGAAGTACTGGATCTCGCGCTCGTGCTTCTGCGCCGCCGTTTCGAGCTGAACGTGCCGAGGTTACGGCGCCGCCCCGTGTGCGGATTCTTCTTGCGCGAATACAATCTGTATTTTCCGCCGGCGAGCTTGCGGATCACAACGTCACCAGCCGGATGAGCCGAAGAGACCGCGGCCGCCGTAGGAGGGACGCTCATAATACGGATACGGACGCTGCTGGTAATAATAGGGACGGGAGCCGTATTGCGTTTCGCGTCCGCTGCGGACCTGGTAGTTGCGCTGAGGCGGCGCGTCGTCGACATCGGTGTTGTCCGCCGAGTTATTGCGCACGTAGGACCGGCGCGTCGGCTCGCCGTCACGGGTCGGGGCGCTGTTGCTGCGATCACGGCTTGCAACGAGATCGCTGGATTTCGGAATTTCCCCGACCAGCCTTACGCGCGTATTGAAGACGCCTTCGTCCTTGACCAGGGCGTAGAGAGTCGCAGCGTTCTGCGTCGAAAGGCGTACACAGCCGTGCGATGCCGGCCTGCCGAGATTGCGGACCTCGTATGTGCCGTGGATGGCGTGGCCGATCTTCGAGAAAAAGATCGAGTTCGGCATAGGGGCATCGTCCCACTCGCGGGAGAAATGATCCTTCTCCATGCGGAACGGCTGGAAATCTCCTGACGGCGTGTCGTAGCCATCACGACCTGTCGATACCGGCCAGGTGTAACGGTCCTCGCCGTTGACGGTGACCGTCATCTTCTGCGCCGACTTGTCGATGATGATCATGACATTGGCGTGCGCGACCTGAGCCAATGTGACGATTGCAAAAATTGCCGCGAAGGGGATGGCAATACGATGGAGACGCATACGACAACTCCAACTTCCACCCCGACCGTCGCAGCCTAGCACGCTCCCGGCCTCTGCCCATATCATCTCACGCAATAGTCATTTCATGCGGGGTGAGGGAGGCAAACGATACCGGATTAAATGCGAGCACGTCGGCCCCGGCATGGTCGTCGCCGGGGCCAAAATGTAACGCCGCCAATGGATTCTCGTTCCGGCAGCGATGGACGGCGCAGGTCTATTGCATCGCTATCGTCAGTCCACTGAGATTGAGCGACGCGGAAAATCCAACCTTGGGCCCTTGCACGTGGAGCACGACGCCATTCGCATTCTGCAGTGTGGCAGTTGCCGCGCCTCCGGCGACTGCAAGGCCCGCGCCGACCGCCGTGTATGAGCCTGCGATATCGCTGGCTCTGCGCAGATTGCGCGCACGGCCCACAAGATCGGCGCTGCTTACGCCGATCATGCCAAGGCTCACGCCGCTAATACGCAGCGGATAAGTCCTGCCATGAAAGGTCAAAGTACCCGAGCCGCCACCGACGCCGACGATGAAGCCGGCGCTGCCGACGCGGAGCCGCACCATGCCGCTGTCCGCCTGCGACGGCAACGTCGCCACAATCAACATAGTCCCGGCCACGAGCGCTGCTGCGGCACACTTAATGGTACGAGTAAAACTCAACATAATTGCCTCCTTGGTTGCTGCATCGGGAAAGACAGAAATACGAAAGCTGACTTGGGAAAGCTCCTGACTGGATCTCAGTTTGTGTAGCCCGGCGGCACTTTTTTCCATGGATAGCCCGCTCGGCCTTTTTCGTAGCCATAAGCGAAAAGCGATTGCATATAGCCTGGATCAAACGGCCCTTTGTAAGGCACGGTGAAATCTTCGCCGATCGAGGCAAGATTGAAGTCGACGCCGTCGCGTCTGGCAAGTGCATACATGCGATAAGTGTCGTTGACACCACTGGACATGGTCATCGTCGCCAGCGCTTCCTTGGCAATTGCGATGGTCCGCAGCTGCACGCTTTCGTCCGGACGGAAAAATCGGCCGTTGCGGATCACATAGGCGACGCGTCTGCGCTCCCGCAACTTCTGCGCGTCGACGCCGAGTCGCGCGGCGGCGCCTTTGAGCGAGAACGAGGGCGGGTAGAAAAACACCTGCGCTATCGTGCCGCCATCGACGTGCATCTCCTGGCGCTTCTGGCCGTCGACGGTGACGTCGAGCATGACGGGCGGAAACACGGCGGGGATCGAAGCCGACGCCAGCAACACGTCGACGATGAGATCGCGAGCCTTCGGATTGTTGGTTGCTGCAATCGCCCCGATGTTCCAGATGACGGGGCGGCTCTGGTCGAGGTTCGTCGTCAGAACGAACAACAGCCGGCCCTTGCTGTATTCCTCGGCAATCTTCTGGACCATGGCTGCATCGACACTGCTCTCGATCAATCTGCGCAGCGGTGCATTGTCGACGAGGGAATCGGAGGTAACGGCAGCGATCAAGGTCGCGCGCTTCTGGAAAATGTCGCCCGCGCTCGTTTCGGTATACATCGCGGCAAGGCTTTGGTCGTAGGCGCGACCCAGGAAAGCGAAAGGCGCCGAAAGGGCCCCGGTGCTGACGCCGGTCACCATGTCGAATTCAGGCCGGTTGCCGTGCGCGCTCCATCCGACCAGAAGCCCGGCTCCAAATGCGCCATCGTCGCCGCCGCCGGAAAGCGCGAGAAAATTGCGGGTCTGCGCCGGGCGCGTGCGGTTGCTGCGTTGAAAGGCCTTTATTGCGACATCGTAGATCCGATTGGTGTCGCTCACGTAAAAGCGCGCATCCGGAGTATCCAGAATGTCTATCTGCCGCGCCTCTGCATAGGTGACAGCCGGGAGGCGTTCGAGCGTCGCGCAGCCTGAAATGGCGGCAGCCGCAAGCAGGCCGGCGAGCGCGCGAATGCCGGTGCGTAATCCGGGACGTGCACGGGAAATACGAAGATCCTTCTGAGGCATACTGCTACGCACCCCGATACGCGCCCGCACCGTTTACTTCGTGATCATAGCCTTTTTAGCTGCCGCTTCCTGCTTTGCCGCCGGCGAGATCGCGAATGTCAGCCAGACGTTCCACCCGTCGGGGCGATGTTCTGCAGCGAACTCTTTATAGCCCTTCAAGTTGATATAGCCCTGGTAGTCATTGCTGAGCGGGATGACATAGCCAATTTGCGGTCCGATACCTGCAACCCGTGACTCGAAGCAGCCCACCCTGTCGCCCGCGCCGCTGTCGCAAGAGAGTTGATTATACCAATAGCCGACGAGACCGACCTGCAGCTGTTTGGTGAGAAACCTTGAAGCACCGAGATCCAGATGCATGTCGATGCCGTTCTGGTAATCCGTGTGCACGTTTTCGAAATTGTAGGTGAAGCCAAGCGTGGCCGAGAATTCGTACCCTGTTTGCGGATTGAAGTATGTGTAGGCGCCACCGGCATCGATTGCATTGTGCCCAATGCCAAGATTGGCAAGACGGGTCGGGTCGTAGCGGCCGGTCGTCAGGTTTCCCGTTATATAGACCAGGAAGTTGTGGACGCCCGCATTCCATCGAACATTAAACATGCGGGGCGAGATCGCCAAAGCCGGTGACCGCATCTTCCCGGCTGCCGGAAACCGTAAAGCCTAGTGGACCTAACGCGCCGGTCAGCGTGGCATCGACGGATTGGCCCGCACGCGTCCATATGGGATCAACATAGAAGCACGTTGGCCTGTCCGCCAAGAACGGGGGTCAGCAAAAATATAGGTCGGAGCTGCCATCCCAGAGATCGATCTTGGCATCAAGATTGGCGTTCACATTGCCGGTGAAATTGGTTGTGATGTTGCCGCGGTTGACCTGGCGCGCAAAAGCAACGTCGCCTCCCGCAGAAACAGAGGAGTGATAATAAATATTGCTAACGAAAATCCCGGCTCTGAGGCGTCGCCGCAAGACTTCCGAAAAATCCGGGTACCCAGAAGCTAACGCCGCCTTCGTCGGCCTGCGCGGTGTTGGGAAAGCAGAGGCTCAGCAGTGCGGCCGCAAGCGCACCGGATCTCAGACGCATCTTCAGACCAAACGTCGATTTCCTTTTCGCGAAGCCAGCACGGCCGATTTGCCTCATAGCCCGTCCCCCTTATTGCTCCGCTCAAATCCTACACGAGCGGCCCGTCGCACGAAAAGCTAAGATCTCCTTTTCCTCAGATTCGCTGCCTTCGCAGGCGATGCGTCCGGACGCGCTCTGCCCGTCGCGCTGAGGATAGCATTGATAAGCGTCGGGCCGTGCAGCGGCTTGGTGAGGAATGCCTTTGCGCCCGACGCCGTGCTTCGCTCGCGTACGCCCGCATCGTCAAAGGCGGTTATGACGACGGTCGGAATTTTTTTGTTGATGCGATTGAGATAGCGCTGCAGGTCGAGCCCCGTGAAATCCGGCATGTGCACGTCGACGACCAGGCACTCCGGTATGTCGGTACGGATGGAATCGATGAATTCGCGCGCCGAGCCGTAGGTCGTTGGCTCAAATGATGATGCGGACAACAGGCGTGCCAGCGCAGTGCGCACGGATGCCTCGTCGTCCACGATCGCGACCCGGAAAGGGGCTTTCGACATACCGGTATATTGTCATGCGAAACAGCTAGCACCGTCGAGTTGACCGAAGGGCCTACTGCGGGATGCTGCCCGCCGGTGCGATTCCGGCCCGGTCCGCAAGGCGAACCAGCTCGGCCACGCTCCGCACCCCCAGCTTTGCCATCATGCGCCCACGGTGCACCTTGATCGTCTTTTCGACCGTGCCCAGGCTTGCGGCGATCTGCTTGTTGAGCCGGCCGGCGATCACATGCTCCAGCACCTCACGCTCTCGGTGGGTGAGGGCGGCGAGCCGGTCGTCAATTGATTTGCTTTCCTGCCGCTTCTGGCGTGAGGCCGCATCCAGCTCGGCCGCATGAACGACGGCGGAAAAAAGCGCGTCACGCTTGACCGGCTTGGTCAGAAAATCAACTGCGCCGGCCTTCATCGCCCTGACACTGGTCGAAACGTCGCCGCGTCCTGTCAGGAAAATGATGGGACGTTGGGAGCCCGATTGGGCCAAGGCTTCCTGCAGACGCAGGCCATCGAGCTCCGACATCACAAGGTCAATGATTGCGCAGCCCGGAACGGACGGATCATGGGCGGAAAGAAATTTCTGCGGCGACGAGAAGGACTTGGTCTTGTATCCGCCTGCTTTTAAAAGCCGCGTGATCGACCGAAGAACAGCCGGATCGTCGTCCACAAGATAAGTCGTGAAGCCCGCGTCGCCCATCACTCATACACCTCAGGGGGCAAAGGTTACCTCAATCCAGCGGCGGCGGAAGTCGAAAAACCGCGCTCGCGCCTTCCCTCACATTGTTTTGAAGCGAAAGCGTGCCGCCATGAAGCTTTACAATCGACGTGCAGATCGACAGGCCGAGGCCGAGGCCTCGCTCTTTCGTCGTGAAAAACGGCTGAAAAACCTCGTGCTCTCGTGACGGAGGCAGTCCGGTACCACGGTCATAAATGTGCACCTCGACCCCGCCATCGTCGGTGGTAGCGGTGCTGACCGAAATCGTGCGCCGGGCCGCCGGCACATGTTCGGTCGCGTCCATCGCATTCATCAAAAGATTGAGCAATGTTTGCTGCAATTGCACCGGGTCGCCGTGTACTGTCGGCAGATTGGGGACATTGTCGAAGCTCACCGACATCCGGCGATCGATCAGCTCGCTGTGCAGAAGCCGTAAGGTCGATGCAATGAGGTCGTTCATGTCGATCGTTTCGTGTTTGACGTCGCCTTTTTTCAGCAAGCCGCGAAGTCGATGGATTACTTCCCCGGCGCGCTCATCTTCCGCGATTATGTCATCAAATATGTTGCCGATTTCTGACAGGGACTTGTTGCCTTTCGCGAGCAGCAACTTTCCGGCCTGAGCGTTGGACAGAATTGCCGTCAATGGCTGTGTTAGCTCGTGCGCCAGTCCGCCGGAAAGCTCGCCCAGCATCGACACCCGCATCAGGTGGGCGATTTCCTGCCGCTGCACATCGGCTTCGGCCTCTGCCAACTTGCGGGACGTGACGTCGCCGAACGCGCCTGACATTGCCGTCGGCTTGCCGTCATTGCCCGCGACCGGCCGCGCCCGCACCGAGATCCACCGGACCTCGTCGCTGTCCTGCACGCGAAACTCGACGTCGAGCGGTGTGGCGCGTGAAATTGCCGATGCCAGCGCCGCGCTCGCGGTCGGCGAATCGTTTGGGTGAATCCGGCTCACCAGCCTGTCAAGAGTCAGGGGTTCGCTCGGAGACAGGCCGAACAATGTCCGGCAGTAATCCGTCGCCCAGAAGGCGCCTGTTGCGAATTCGTACTGCCAAAGTCCGACGTTCGAAGACGCCGCCGCGAATGATATTCGCTCTTCGCTTTCCCGCGTCGTCCGCTCGGCCCGGCGCGTTTCCTCGATGGCGGAACCGAGTAGCAGGATCGGGGGTGACAGGCCGATCAGAAACAGCTGCATGCCGAAGACGTTTGCTTCGGGCGATCCGATGTCGAACAGGCTCGGGCCGTTGAGCGTGCGCCAGATCAGCACGATGCTGATCACGAATATCGCGCCGCTGGCGCCCTTGGCGCCGAAGCGCACCGCGGCCCAGACGATGATCGGCAAGAGGGAGATACAGAAGCAGCGGCAGATAGCCGGTTGCAATCGATGGCAAATCTTCAAACGCAATGATGCAGGCGGCGACCAGAAATGCTGCGATAATGGCAGCTTCTACGGCGCGCCCAGTCGGTGCGAGGCGGGGCCGCGTTGTGCGCTCCATGCAGATCATGGCGATCGGCCCGAGCGTGAGGCTGCCGAGCGCATTGGAGGCGTACCAGCGCGCCCAGAACAGACCGTAGTCGTCGAGGGACCCGCCGCCCAAAATCTGAACGAAAGCACCGCCGAGCGCGCAAAAAGCCGGGCTCAGAAAAGCGGTGATCAGGACATAGATGATTGTCTTGCGGATGGTGCCAAACCACGGGGGCTCGACCATCAGGCGTTGCACGGCAAATGCGTTTGCGATCGCAACCAGGCAATTTGTCGCGAAGGCCACGATCAATTGCGGCATCGGCATGCCGACGCCCAGCTCGGCCAGCGTATGGGCGGGCAGGGCAGCGGCGATGTAGATCCACCACTGCCGCGGCGGCGTGAGCAGAAGCGCGCAAAATAGAAACGACGTTCGGCGGCCAGAACGGCGCGAAAATTTTGTCCGACAGTGTCCCGATCAGAAAAGCGAGTTCGGCGCCAATGTAATAGGCGATTGCGACAATCAAGACGTTCCGGATCATGTTCGCGCCGCCAAAGCGCGCAGCGCGCTCCTGCGAGCGATCGCATGGACATGTCAGGTGCGATTTGATCCATCGTCGTCCGTCCGCCGGCGTGGAACGGTATCTATAGCATCCGTCTTTCGGCCGAACGAGACCGTGGCAACTTTACAAAAATGCGTTTTTGCCAGAAAATGCCTGGCGGCCATGCGTCTGCGGCGGGTATTGGACCACGGTCCAATCGACAGGAACATTTTATGGGCAGAACCTGCCACACTAAGACATCCATTGTGATGTCGGCCTCATGATGCGCGAGGCGGCAATCCCCCCACCTCCCCGTCCCCCTGTCGCCTCGCGCGTTTTGGCTCCCCGCCAGGGGAAGTCATTGGACCACGGTCCAACTCGATTGTGTCGCTGCTCCGCGTAGCATCGGCGCATGAGCGAGCACGCATGGACGGAAAGCAAGCCGCGCTTTTTAGGAACGATCCTCAAGGCAGTGGACGATCTCGGCATCGGCAACAATACCATCGTGCTTTACACCACCGATAACGGCCCCCATCAGAATTCCTGGCCGGATGCCGGGACGACGCCGTTCCGCAACGAAAAGAACACCAACTGGGAAGGTGCGTTTCGCGTGCCGTGCATGGTTCGTTGGCCGGGACGAATTCAGCCGGGCTCTGTTTCGAACCAGATCATCGCGGGCCTCGACTGGGTGCCGACATTGGTGGCCGCCGCCGGCGACACCGGATATTAAAGACAAGCTGCTCAGGGGCCATCAGGCCGGAGGCAAAACCTTCAAAGTCCATCTCGACGGCTATAACCAGCTTCCCGTATCTCACCGGCCAGCAGCCGAACGCGCGCGCGGAAAGAGTTCTTCTACTTCAACGACGATGGGGACCTTGTTGCGATGCGCTACGAAAACTGGAAGATCGTGTTCGAGGAGCAGCGCGTGCAAGGCACGCTGCAAATCTGGGCGGAGCCGTTCACCAGTTTCGCGCGCCGAAAGTCTTCGATCTGCGATCGGACCCGTACGAGCGCGCGGACGTTACCTCGAACACTTATTACGACTACTTCATGGCGGACGGAGCGGCCCCATTCCTCGCGGCGCAATCCACCGTGGCTCCATTTCTCGGCCACGTTTAAGGAGTTTCCGCCGAGTCAGACGGCCATCGAGCTTCAGCATCGATCAGATCATGGAGACGCTAGCGCGTCCCGAGTGACCGACGCAGAGGAGCCTTGAGCCGCCGCACCAGCGTTTATGCGCTGAAGCGCCGCGCCTTGCTCGGGCTTCGTCGCCGGCCGGCAGCATGCCGGCCGGTTTAGCTATTCACGGTGCCCCGTAGAAATATGCGGTCGGACATGCCCGATTGGCGCCCGGTTGCCCGTTGATTGAACGAAGAGACATTGCATGAGCCTTTCCAAATTCGCCAAACTCTATCGCGTGGACGATCCCGACAACTTCCGCCTCAAGGATTGGGATCCGGGCGACACCAACGACCTCGATATCGAAAAGGACGAGGCCAAGGACCTCCTGGAGGAAGGGGTCAAGCGCCTGTCCGAGCTGCAGGAGCGGCTTTACGCGCAGGATCGCTGGTCGGTGCTGCTGATTTTCCAGGCCATGGACGCGGCCGGCAAGGACAGCGTGATCAAGCACGTCATGAAGGGCGTGAATCCGCAAGGATGCGATGTGCATTCCTTCAAGCAGCCAAGCCAGGAAGAACTTGACCACGACTTCATGTGGCGCACGTCACGGCGCCTTCCCGAGCGCGGCAGGATCGGGATTTTCAACCGCTCCTATTATGAAGAAGTGCTGGTCGTGCGTGTGCATCCGGGCCTTCTCGAAAAAGAGAAAATGCCCGCCAAGCTCGTGACCAAGGAGATCTGGAAGGAGCGTTTCAAGGATATCCGCGCGTTCGAGCGCTATCTCGCGCGCAACGGGACGCTGATCCTCAAATTCTTTCTGCACGTGTCGAAGGAAGAGCAAAAGCGGCGGTTCCTGGAACGTATCGACGAGCCATCGAAGAACTGGAAGTTCTCGATGGGGGACGTCGCGGAGCGAAAGCTCTGGGACAAGTACATGGCGGCCTATGAGGACATGATCCGCCACACCAGCCGGCCCGAAGCGCCCTGGCACGTCGTGCCCGCGGACAACAAGTGGTTCACGCGCCTCGTCGTCGCCGCCGAAGTGGTGGAAGCGCTGGACCGGCTGGGCCTCAAATATCCGAAGGTGACCGGAGCGGCGCGCCGCGAACTGGAAACAGCCCGGCGAATATTGCGAAAAGAGCGCTGATCGGCAGTGCACCGGGTTTCGACATTGGCCCATGGTCCAACTCGATCATGGCGCGCCTCCACGTTTAATCTCGTCATATGGGAATTCGCCGGAGTCCGCAGAAATGACGGAGACACTTATGCATCACGCAGCGGCCGTAGAAAGCGCTGGCCGCGTTCACCCGCCGCAGGGCCGCAAGAACTCGTCCGTGGTCAAGCGTTCGGTCATACGCAATGGGCACAAGTCGAGCATTTCCCTGGAGGATGAGTTCTGGGATGCGCTGCGCGAGATTGCCGACCACGAACACATCGCGATCTCGGCGCTGGTCGCCGCAATCGATCACGGCCGCACCACGAACAATCTTTCATCGGCGATTCGGGTCTATGTGCTCGATCATTTCAGGCGCAGTGATAAGCCGAAGCCGGCTGCCTCTGTCGCAGTTGCGCCTAAGAATTGCCTGCGATGAGGGTCTCGGTCGGCCGCCGCATACCTTTTGCGGCGCCCTTTGCATTCACGAGTGGCGCGGCCATTCCGGCCGCGCGGCTATTAGACTTCGGTCCAACTCGATCATCAGATTTGACCTAAGTCAAAATGCTGCGAGCAAGGCTGATATTCTGATGCATTGACGCCTCTACGGGCGAAACGAGGGGAGCGGCCATGTTGAAATTCCTCGCGCAATCACTGGCATTCGTTCTTTTTGTTGCGCTCGCCCCGGCGGCAAGCGCGCAGAGTCAACCGGCTCCCGCCCCGGCAAGCGCACCGGCTCAGGGAGACCTGCTCAAGCCGGAAGAAATCGATGCGCTGCTCTCGCCGATCGCGCTTTACCCGGACAATCTGCTCGCTCAAGTGATGATGGCGTCGACCTATCCGCTCGAGGTCGTACAGGCGAGCCGGTGGCTGAAGGAAAACAAGGGCCTCAAGGACGACGCGCTGAAGGCCGCCGTCGACAAGCAGGGCTGGGACGAAAGCGTGAGATCGCTCGTCGCCACGCCGTCGGTGCTCGACATGATGAGCGACAAGCTCGACTGGACGCAGAAGCTCGGCGACGCCGTGCTCGCGCAGCAGGCCGATGTAATGGACGGCGTCCAACGTTTGCGCGCCAAGGCAGATGCGAACAAAAAGCTGACATCGACCAAGGAGCAGAAGGTTTCGAAGAAATCCGAGGGCAGCAAGCAGGTCATCGTCATTGAGCCGACGAATCCGGAAACGGTCTATGTGCCGTACTACGATCCGGCGGTGGTTTATGGCGCGTGGCCTTACCCGGCCTATCCGCCTTATTACTGGGGAGCCGGCTATTGGCCGGGCGGCGGCGCACTCCTTGCGACGGGCTTGGCGTTCGGCGCGGGTTACGCGATTGGGCGTTGGGCCGGCGGCGGAGGCTATTGGGGCGGCAACGTCAACTGGACCAACAACAACATCAATATCAATCGACCAGGCGGCGGCGGCGGAAACTGGAACCACAATGTCGATCACCGGCACGGCGTGCGCTACAACAACAAAGACGTCGCCAACAGATTCGACAAAGGCAACAACATCCGCGGCGGCGCCAATAACCGCATGGACTTCCGCGGCCACAACGGTCAGGCCGCGCTTCGTCCGGGCGGGCCCGGCGGCGATCGTCCTGGCGGCGGCGCTGGCGCCGGCAATCGTCCTGGCGGCGGCGACCGCCCCGGTGGCGGGGGCGCCGGCAATCGTCCTGGCGGCGGCGGTGGCGGTCAAAAAGCTGCAACGCGTCCGGCTGGCGGCGGACAAAAAGCTGCAGCCCGTCCAGCGGCGGCGCGCGTCCGGGCGGCTGGCGGCGGTGGCCACAATGCCTTTGCCGGCAGCGGCGGCGGTGGCCGCAGCTGCCGCGGCCTCGGCGTCACGCGGTCATGCGAGCATGGGCGCGCGTGGCGGCGGTGGCGGCGGCGCGCGGGCGGGCGGCGGCGGTGGCGGCCGCGGTGGCGGTGGTGGCGGCGGACGGTGGTGGTGGCGGCGGCGGCGGACGTCGCTCCGACATCGCGCTCAAGCACGACATCACGCTTGCTCGGGCACCTCGACAACGGCCTCGGCTTCTATCGCTTCAGCTACAACGGCAGCGACAAGGCCTATGTCGGCGTGATGGCGCAGGAAGTGCAGGTCGTTGCGCCGGATGCGGTCATGCGCGGCAGCGACGGTTATCTGCGCGTCTTCTACGACAAGCTCGGGCTGCAGTTCCAAACCTACGACCAGTGGCTCGCCACGGGAGCGCGGATTCCGTCCGCTGCTCCGCAGCCGCATTGAGAGGTGAACGCCATGATCAACACACATCACGTACGCCTCTTGAGCAAGATCACCCTCCTGGCCGGCGCGGCGATGCTCATCCTCGCGCTGTCCTCGCTCGCGCAGGCGCAACAGCGCTTCAACACGCCGCAAGAGGCGGTTGATGCGCTGATCAATGCGGCGCGCAGCGGCGACCGCAAGACGGTCGTTACCGTCCTCGGCCCTGGCTCGCAGGAACTCATTTCCTCCGGCGATCCGGTGGAGGACGCAAACACAAAAAAGGAGTTTCTGGCGAACTATGACGCCGGGCATCGCATCCTTACTGAACCCGGCAAGCCCGCAACCTTGGTGATGGGCACCGACGCCTGGCCGTTCCCGATTCCAATCGTGCAGCGCGACGGTCAGTGGGTCTTCGACACCGCCGCCGGCCGCGAGGAAATCCTGGCGCGCCGCATCGGCCGCAACGAGCTCGCGACCCTGAAGGCCATGCTTGCTTACTGGGATGCGCAGAACGACTACGCCGACATGACCAAGAGCAAGAGCGGCCAGGCGGTCTATGCGCAGCGGATCGTCAGCTCGCCGGGCAAGAAGGACGGGCTCTATTGGCCGACCAGCGGAAACGAAAAGCCGAGCCCGCTCGGCGAGGCGGTCGCCGCGGCAACGCAACGCGGCTATCGCGTCGGCGCCGGCGAGCCCTTCAACGGCTACCGCTTCAAGGTCCTGACGCGCCAGGGCCCGACCGCGCCCGGCGGCGCCGTCGATTATATCGTCAACGGCAACATGATCGGCGGCTTCGGCCTCGTCGCCTATCCGGCCGAATACGGCAACTCCGGCATCATGACGTTCATCATCAACAACGATGGCGACATCTACGAGAAGGATCTCGGCAACGGCACGGCCCAACTAGCGGCGCGCATGACCTCGTTCAATCCCGATCACACCTGGAAAAAAGTGGTCGACACGGAGAAATAATACCGGCGTCCCACTCTGAAAGATAAGCGGGGAGGGAGCGCGCATGATCGACGTCTTTGCCTGGATCGTTCTTGCTCATTCTCGTTGCGAGCGGCATCGCGATCTTTTTCATCGCCGGCTCGCTTCCCGGGCACATCGCCAAAAGCCGCGGCCACCCGTGGGCGCAGGCGGTCACCGTGGCCGGCTGGGTGACGCTGATCTGCGGCTTTGCGCTGTGGCCGGTTGCACTGATCTGGGCCTATGTCGACATCCCGGCGCGCAAAAGTGAGGCGGCGCGATGATCGTCGCCATCCTGAATGTCTATCTCGTCATCCTCTTTATCCTGGTGAAGACCAAGATCGTTCCCTTCAACCTGTTCTGGAAGTGCTCGCCGCTCATCGTTCTTCTGTTGCTGATGTTCGGGCTCTTCATTCCGATGGGATGGGGCGCTCCGCAGGGTGCAGCGCTGGTGGTGCGCAATTCGGTGCAGATCGTTCCCAATGTTGCCGGCGAGGTGACGGAGGTTCCGGTCGAGCCCAACAAGCCGCTCAAGGCGGGCGACGTGCTGTTCAAGATCGACCCGGTCCCTTACCAGGCGCAGGTCGATGCCATCGGGGCGCAGTCAAGTTCGAGGAATTGCGGCTCTCCCAGATGACGCAGCTGCAGCTCAGCGACGCCGGCCGCGCCTTCGATGTCGAGCAGCGCCAGGCCGACGTCGACAAGCTCAAGGGGCAACTTCTCGGCGCAAAATGGAATCTCGACCAGACCGTCGTGCGTGCGCCGGCCGACGGCTACGTCACCAATGTCGCGCTTATGAAGGGCGCGCGCGTTGCGAACCTGCCGCTCTCGCCGGTGATGGCGTTCATCGACACGTCGGAGACGATCGTCGGCGTCGAGATCGCGCAGATCTATACCCGCTACGTCGAGCCCGGCCAGGAGGTCGAAGTGACGTTCAAGTTTTTCCCGGGCCAGGTCTTCAACGGCAAGGTCGATCTGTCCTGCAGGCGACGTCGACAGGCCAGGTCCTGGCGTCGGGCACGGCTGTGACGCCGAAGGCAAGTGACGGCCGCGCCGTTCGTCGTCCGCGTCAAGCTCGACGATGCCAAGCTTCGCCGCCAGCCTGCCGGCCGGCACGGCCGGCGCTGCCGCGATCTACACCGATCGCATCAAGCCGGCCACATCATCCGCAAGGTGATCCTGCGGCAGATCGCGATCGTGAACTACGTCAATCCGTTCTAGTAAAGGTCGCCGCAAGCCCAGATCCGGCGCAGTCCGCGCCGCGTCTCGACCCATTGCCAGCAACCGCGTCGTAGTAGCCGTAGTCGCCCCACCACCACGGCCCGCCGCCGACGAAGAAGACGCGGTTGTGGCGATGATGGAAATGACGGCCATTATGGGCCCAATTGCCGTTCCAATTGCCACCCTTCCAGTTGCCCGCGCCCTTCCAGGTGCCCATGCCGCCTGCCAATGCGGCCGTGCGTGCGGTACCGCCCATGACCGCCGCGCTGCTCGCGCGAACGGGCCGCCCATGCGGGCGCCGCTGGAAAACGAAGCCGCGCTCCTGCCACCACTCCAGCCGCCGCCATGGCCGCCCCAACCGCCACCATGGCCGCCACTGCCACCACCGCCGCCACCGTGACCGCGCGCGATGGCCACTGAGGGCACCAACAGAATTGCAAGAACGATGAGAAGTTTGCGCATTCGAGCCTCCCACGTGTGTTGACTGAACAAAGAACACCACGGTGGCACCCGAACCTGCGCGGTGTCACGAAGTCTTGATTGTTGATGGCGTGTCCCGATACCAATTTGATCGAATTGGCGCGAATGCTATGTCGATTGACATAGCGATGGCGCTGCCGCCAGCGCAGAGAGCGATGTTCAGCTAGCGGGTAACGAGTACGAAATCGAACCGGCCGGTGAGACCGCCGTCAGCGTCCGCGACTCGCATCAGCAATTCGCGGCTGAACAGGCCGTCACGCGCGTTCGCCGGTTCGTTGGGAAAATAGAGTTGCGTGGTCAATAAACGGCTGCCTGGGGCCTGAATCTTGACGTGATAGTGCCGCGTCCGGCCGGTATAGACCGCCGGCACGATTGTGCGGAAGCTGAACGTCCCGTCAGCCCCGGTGATGACATGACCGCGATATCGAAAACCGGTGCTGTCGTATTCGCCGTTGTTATCGGCATGCCAGAGATCGACCACCGCTCCGCCAAGCGGACGGCAGCGCCTCGTCAGCACGAAGCCGGAAAGTTCGAAGCCTGCGTCCGGCAGGGCCACGCTCGCGCAGGTCGCTGCGCTCCGGTGAGCTCGGCTTGAAAAACGGTCCTTCGGACTGACGGACAGTCGGTTCGTCGCCGTCGTGACAGGACGGCGTGGGCGCAAGCCCTTGCGTGAACGCGGCGTCGACATAGGATAGTTCCCACCCCGCGGCGAGCGTACCAACGTTCGGCGGAAATCGGCGGCAAGTCGATTTCATGGTGTGTTCATTGGCAACTCTTGATGATCGATACTTGATCTGAAAATATCATAGTCGAGCGCTCGGTCCGATCGCTTTGAAGGCAAGTGACGGAATTTTGATCCGGACCGGACATTTCGAACGAGTAGGGAATACGCAGAAAAGCGGACATTGCTTGTCAGCAATGTCCGCCTTGATTTTCGTGAGACGGCGCTCTTAGGCTTTATACTTGGGCTTTATACTTTTTCCTCTTCCAGCCAGGCGTCGACGTCCTTCCTGACCTGATCCTTCGCGATGCCGTAGCGTTCCTGGATCATTCCTTCCAGTTGGTCGCGCTGACCGTTGACTTTGTCCAGATCATCGTCCGTGAGATCGCCCCACTTCTCTTTGACCCGGCCCTTGAACTGTTTCCAGTTTCCCTCTACGCAATTCCAATCCATGGCTTATCTCCTGCGTTGTTTGACACACCGCCCTGCGGTGCCTTGGCATATGCAAACAATTCAGCTGAACCTCTGTCGTTCCCTGCGGCGGAGGCGCAAGGAACAAAAAGACAATTTGCCGCTTGTCCATGATCACAAAGGACCGTCAATCATGGTGACATCTTCAGGTGGGAAGAGCGCGCGACATCGGGTGGACATATCCAGCAAGGATATGGCGCGTCACTGGTGCAAGCGTCTGCGAAAATCGCGGCTTGAGATTGAGGCTGCAATTGCCAAAGTTGGCGACAACGCTCAAACGGTCATCAAAGAGCTGGAAGCAAAGCAGAGGTAACAGGTGCCGGACTTTGCTGCCCGGTGACAAGGGCCGGCGATTGAATTCGAGCCGCGCTCAATCGTGGCGGCTTTGTTTCCGGTCGAGCTTGATCGCTTTGCTGTTGAGCGCCCCACCGAAAAGTTGACGGAGAATATCCGTGCCGAAATCCTTCCGTGCAGGTCGGATCCGCGCAGAAGTGATGACCGCTCGGAGTCAACATCAACTCGGCGCCACACGCGGTGCACATGGGCGCCAAGGGTGGACTGTCGACATCAATCATCAGGAACGATCCGTTTTGCCCGGCGCCTCGCCGGCGCCGCGGCGTCGGGGCTTGTCGTCGGTGACGGCGTATGTACGGTAAGCTCCAGGCGCGTGTCCTGTCGTGTGGCGCCAAAAATTTGTTTTCACGCGCCAAAGCAGAGTAACGAAACATCCGAAAGCACGAGGCAGCTCACACAAGGCGCTCCGCCCCTGACAATATTCCTATAAATTCACACAGCGTATCCGGTTGCGGCTAGGGTCCAATCGACCCACGCGCGCTTCGCTGCGCATTATTACGGAGGGCAGGGAGCGATTAAGTGAAGGGGGAGAGTATGAAATTCAAGATCGCACTGAGCGCTCTCGTGCTCGCGGTGCCAGCCATTGCGCAGGCGCAGAACGCCATTCCAGTCACGGCCGACAATTTCAATCGGGCCGAGACCGACATGTATTTCGCAATGTTCGCCAAGCGGGGCGCATTCGGAAAGTTCATTCACTTGCGCGAGCTGCCGCTCGAAAGCACTGGCGTGCGTCCGAACCGCGACACGCTTTATTCGGAAGCCGTGTTCGATCTCGATGCCGGGCCGGTCAGGATCACGCTGCCGAAAGCGGGCAATCGCTTCATGTCGATGATGGTGGTCAACCAGGATCACTATGTTTACGAAGTCGACTACACTCCCGGCAATTACAACTTCACCAGGGCGGAAGTCGGCACGCGTTATGTTTTCATGGCGCTCCGTATTCTGGTCGACCCCGCCGACCCGAAGGACATCAAGGAGGCGCACGCGCTGCAGGATGCGGTCATTGTCAGGCAGAAGAGTGCCGGGCGTTTCGAGGCGCCAAACTGGGATCCCGTCAGCCAGAAGAAAGTGCGCGATTCGCTTTTGGCGCTGAATTCAAACTTGCCTGACCTGAAACGAGCATTCGGCGCGCGGTTCCAGGTTGATCAGGTGCGGCATTTGATCGGCACAGCGGCGGCCTGGGGTGGCAATCCCGATAAAGACGCCATCTACCTCAACGTCACGCCGGCCAAAAATGACGGCTCAACGAGTCTACAAGCTTAACGTTCCCGCGAAGGTGCCGGTCAACGCCTTCTGGTCGGTCATCGTTTACGACGCCGAAGGCCATCTGCAGAAAAACCAATACAATGCCTATTCCCTGAACAGCATCACCGCAAAGAAGAACGCGGACGGCACCATTTCGGTGCAGTTCGGCGGTTGCGACGGCAAGATTCCGAATTGCATTCCGACCATGAAGGGCTGGAATTACATGGTGCGGCTCTATCGCCCGCGCGACGAGATTCTGAGCGGCAAGTGGAAATTTCCCGAGGCAAAGGCCGTAAATTGAGTATGCTCATCCGCCGTGGAGAGGGCGGGGCCATGAAGAGATTTGCTGCTCGCAGCGCTCGCGGCAATCGTAGTTGCCGGCCCGGTATGCGCGCAGCCCGCCGCGCGTCTCGCGGATCGCGACATCGTCGAGGCTTACGAATACATGCTCGGCCGCCTGCTCGTGCTGCGGCAGGAAAATCTCGATTTCAAGGAAGGCTTCAAGTGGAACGAGATTATTCACCGCGCTCCCGGCGGCGTCGATTGGGCAAACCCGAACCTCGACGTCGTCTACAGCGAGGCCTGGATCGGGCTCGACGAGAAGAGCTGCACGCTGATCGATATTCCGGAGATCAAGGGCCGCTATTACACGGTGCAGTCCTCAATGGCTGGGGAGAGACCACCGCCAACATCAACGAGCGGAATTTTCCGAAGCATCCGTTCGGCAAGTATTTGTTCTGCATCAAGGGCGCGATCGCCGTGCTGCCGAAAGGCACCCAACGCGTGAACACTGCCGAACCCGAAATCGCGCATTGTTGATGCGGATCGAGATTGGCGCCCATCCCGAAAATGCCATCGCCCTGCAGAAGAAAGTGACGATGAAGGCGACCGGAAAACCGGTCATCGAAGAAGCGGTCGTGAAGCCGAATTTCACCAACAGCCAGCTTCCCGGTGTCGAGGCTTTCGACAAGACCGAAGAGATTTTCGCGAGCGAAGTCGACATCAATCCCGGCATGATCGACGTGCGCGAGAAGGCGATCGCAATTGCAAAAGCCGCAGCGGACCGGACGCAGCGCGCGCGCATCGACGAGGTCATCCGCAAGCAGGCGATCCCCGCCTTCCTCAGCGAGATACTGAAAATGGGCAAGGCGGAGAACGGATGGATGCATCCGCGCATCGATCGGCAACTACCGCACCGACTATGTGATGCGGACCATCGCCAATTACGCCGGGATATGGGCTAACAACAGCAAGGAGGTCGTCTATTTCGACGGAGCAGGGATCTCGACGGCAGCCAGACCTATACGCAGACATTTCCCGAAGGATGCGTTGCCGCGCTCGAAGACGCGCTATTTCTGGTCGGCGATTGTCGTCGACGGCATCAACTACAAGGTCATATCGAACCCTCTCAACCGGTTCCTGCTGAACAAGCAATCGCCCTTGCAATTTGGTGAGGACGGGTCGCTGACATTGGCGTTCGGCCCGAAGCAGCCGGAGGGAATTCCCGAATCCAACTGGCTGCCGACGCCGGAGGGCAAGAAATACAACGTGACCTATCGCTTCTACGGCCCGACCAAGGACGTCACGGACGGCAAATACTTCCCGCCGCCGCTGGTGCGTATCAGCCAGACGCGGACCGAGCAGCTGATCCGCAGCCTGAAGAAGTCGAAGAAGTGCAAAAAGGCGGCGGTGCCCTGACACCGCCTGCATTCTGAGCAGCACGCACCTAAATTCCTCGGCGGGTTTTGGCTTCGGCAAAAACACGACACGCATTGTCGTTCGCCTGAACAAATGTTCATCGGGCCGATTTGAAACAAATGTCCACCGAGCGAATTAAATTGACGATTTGTCGCACCAGGGCAAGAATTCGACATGGGTTGTCGTCCCAATCCATGAATTCAACGTCACCAAATGATGGGAGGAAAATGATGAAGCGCATTCTTCTTGCAGCGCTGATTACTGCATTTGCCGCCGGCTCCGCATTCGCGCAGTCCTGCGAGACCAAGGCCATGGGTAAAGACGGCAAGCCGCTCGCCGGCGCCGCGAAATCCAGTTTCGTCAAGAAGTGCAAGCACGACGCCTGCGAAGGCAAGGCCGTCAGCAAGGACGGCAAGCCGCTCGCCGGCGCCGCCAAGAACAGCTTCATGACCAAGTGCGAGAAGGAAGCCTAATCACTTCAACATCAGGAGTTGAAGATGCGTACCATCGCTGTCATTGGCGCCGCCATTATTGGCGCAACGCTTCTGTCTTTTCCGTCCATAGCTCAGCAAAAAACGGTGAAGGCGTGCACTGAAGAATGGCGGGCGAACAAGGCCGCCAATGAAGCGAAGGGCGTTACGCTCAAGGCCTTCGTGACGCAGTGCCGCGCGGGAGGCGCGGCACAGACCCAAACTGCTGCCGGCGGCAGCCAGCGCAGAAAACGACGACGGCAGCGGCGCCCGCGGCGACCGGCCAGAAAACCGTGAAGGCGTGCATCTGAAGAATGGCGGGCGAACAAGGCCGCCAATGAATCGAAGGGCGTAACGCTCAAGGCCTTTGTCGCGGATTGCCGCACGGGCAAGACGACGGCACAGCCGACGCTGTTCCCGACGCAGCCGCAACAGACGCGGACCACGACAGCACCGCCGCCAGCTGCGCAACCGCCGCAACAGGCACCAAGGACGACAACCGGGGCTGCGCCTCCTGCGGCAACGGCTCCGACTGGTGCAAATCAGTATGCGACGGAAGGGCAGGCCAAGTTCCGCTGCGTGGGCGGAACGGTCGTCTGGGCCAATCTCGATTCAAAGATCTATCACTTCAGCGGCAACAAGACTTACGGGCAGACCAAATCTGGCGCGTATATGTGCGAGCGGGATGCCCAGGGCCAGGGCATGCGCGCCGCGAAAAACGAGAAGCATCCCTGAGGTCAAATGGCGCTCCGCGGCATCGGTCACATGATCGGCTTGCCGCGGACGTCGATCGCCTTTTCAATCTGAATCAGAACGCCAATGCCGGCCTCGGCGCCGGCGTGAGTTTGCTCGCGCGGCAACAGCTTCGCGAAGATCGCCTCGCGCACCGGCCCGGTTTCGTGCAGTTCGACCGAACCGAAGAAGCGCAGGAAACCTGAATCGAGAATGCCGTCGCGTTGCGCCTTGAAGTTGGCGTACATCACGCAGATGCGCTTGTCGTGGCCGAGGTTTTCCAGCACGGCGCGCTTGCTGCGCTCCCACCAGGCGAGATGCTGGTCGTCGAATACGATCATGCTGCCTTTCGGCGTGATGTTCGGTCCCTGCGGCCCGTTGGTCGCAACGAGGCACGGATAGCCGTCATCCCAGGCGTTGCGGATCAGCGTCTTGATGGTGTCGGAGAGCATGGCGTCACCTGAGGATTCGGCGGTTTTGGGAGGTTAAGCGGGGATCATCGACTTTATCCCGAATAGAGCGCACAATAACAATGACTGAAACGCCAGATCAAAGCGGCCGGGCCTCCAATCCAACTCATTGAACGGATCCCATCCGGGATCCATTGCCCACGCACCGAACAAAGATCGGGCGAAAGGAAAACTCATGAATTTGCCACCCATGCTGCAAGGCGAGCAATTGACGCGTCTCCTGCAGGGCGCTGTCGTTGGCGCCATTGTCACCATCGCTCTCGGCTTTGGCTGGGGCGGCTGGCAGTTGCACAGCAACTCGGAGAAGCTGGCGCAGCAGCGCGCCGACGCAGCAATGGTCGCGGCGCTGGCGCCGATCTGCGCCGACAAGTTTCAGCACGCGAGCGACGCCAAGGCGACGCTGGTCGCGCTGAAGGCCACCGACAGCTGGAGTCAAGAACTCCTTCATCGAAAAGGGCGGCTGGGCAACATTCCCCGGCAGCACGCCCAATCGCATGGTGGCCGACGCCTGCGCCAAGATACTTAACGAACAGAAATAGAGGTGCCGTCCTAACGGCCGGCTTGCGGCATCAGTGCTTCCGCGCGTCGACGCGGAAGCCAACGATGGTCTGTTCCCCCAATGCCTTGGCAGCCTCCAGCCGATGCAGGCCTTCGATAAGCACAAAGCGTGCGCCGTCAGGCCGCACCAGAATTGGCGTCTTCTGCCCGTCGGTGAGCATACTGTGCGCTATCTCCTCGACGCGTTTGGGATCAAGCGTAGTCCGCCGCCCAACTGGCACGTAAATGGTGTCGACCGCGAAGGTCTCACGTTTCATCATGATGCGGAGCAAGGGTAGCACAAGTTCAGACGGTTATCCTTTGCTCTCAGGCCTTTTCCTGCGTCGATGCCGTCCCTACATGTGCGGAAGCGCTCGGGAGATCGTCTGCAATGTCAGAGCCGCTTGTGGTGGTCATTCCGCATCGCCTCGGAAAAGACGAGGCGCTGCGCCGGATCAAGGACGGTCTTGGCCGCGCCAAGGGCGAATTCGCCTGGCTGCTTTCGATCGACCAGGACGTATGGACCGACGACCGGTTGTCCTTCCGGGCCTCGGCTCTGGGTCAGACGGCCACCGGCTTCATCGATGTCTATGAGGCGGGTGTACGCGTCGAGGTCACGCTGCCGTGGCTGCTCGCGCGCTTTGCGCATGCCGCGCAGCGTGTGATCGGCCAAAAGGGTCACCTGATGCTCGAAAAGAAGTAGGGCGCTCCTCAGTTTCCCAGCTCAAGCACCCAATAGCGCCGTCCGTTGCTGCCGACGGCTGAAGCAATGCCGTAGCTCGTCACATCCCGCCGCAGCATGTTCGCACGATGACGGCCGGATCTGGACCACATGCGGATGGCGCAATCTTCCGTGTCGCAACCGAACGCCGACGTTTTCCGCAGCGGTGCCTGCCGCGGTCGAAACCCGCTGGCGAAATCCGGCGTGGTCAAGCCGCTGGCGCGATGCGAGACTGTGCGCGTGGCTATAGGCGGCGCCCGACAGCGCGCCGCTCGGCGACAATGGCGGGCGTCCGTGCTGGGCGCGGAATGAATTGAGATCGAGCGCGGATGCTGAATCCGCAAGAACAATCGACGCCAATGCGGCAATGACCAGCCCCCGCCTCATAAGGCGAGACTAGCACCTGCGCGCGGGGCTGCCCGCGCGAGGAGGGACTTAGGAGCGGTATCTTTTGCCGCGCGGCGGATGCCACCAGCAGGCATAGGCGATGTAATCGCCATAGACGCGATGGACGCTGGTGATCACGGCATATTTGTTGAATTGGCTGCAGTTGGCTTGCGCGATGTTGAGAGCGTTCTGCTCGGTGTCCGGTGACCAGGGAATAATGCCGCCGGTATCGTTGCCCTTCGGCGCCGATAAACGCCGACGCAGGAGGCCAAGGTCAAACCAGCGCCGCCACAAGGAGTGCCCGCTTTCTCATGCTAGCTCCCCCGCCCGCCAAAGCCTCAGCCGACTCAATGCTAAGTGGTCGCCGCGCGATATACCAGCCCTTGTCCGGACGGCCCATAGCCAACGGCACGCTGTGATTCCGCAGACCGGCCCTGCCGAAGACTGGTTAAGCAATTCGGCGGGGAACTGCGGCAATCCGGGGGCGGACTCGTTCTTATTCTTTCCACACGCTCACCAAAAAACAGTCCCGTTTCGACCGCATGACGCGGCCCACGCGAGGGGATTTCTCCTTTTCGAAATCGACATCGGCGCATCGCGATGCGCCGCGCGGGCATGCTCGCGCCAATTTGGAGACACTATGCGGCATCTTTTTCTGCCGGCTTGTATCTGTTTGGTGACTTTGTCGGGTGCCGCTGGCGCCGACGAAATTTCGTCCGAGGCCGTTTCCGCAGCCAAGACCGAAGACATCACAGCGCCGGCACCAGTCGCTGGAGCGCCAGTCGGTGAGTCTCCGGATCAGGCCGAGAGCTCCCCGCCGAAAACCGGCGCGGCGCAGCTTCCAGTCGCGGCCGACGTGCCGATGCCGATCAAGCGCCCGCCGCCGATTAAAGATCGCGTGGTGGCTCGCTCGCGCCATGAGATTTGCACCAGCGTGGCTGAATCGGCGCATTCGAACGACCTGCCGCTGCCGTTCTTCATTCGGCTTCTTTTTCAGGAAAGCGGTTTCAAGCCGGATGTGGTGAGCCGCGCCGGCGCGCAGGGCATTGCGCAATTCATGCCGGAGACGGCGGCGACCGTCGGGCTCAACAATCCGTTCGATCCGATCCAGGCGATCGCGGCGTCCGCACGTTTGCTCGGCGATCTTGTGCGCCGGTTCGGAAATCTCGGGCTCGCCGCCGCCGCTTACAATGCCGGGCCGCGGCGTATCCAGGATTGGATCGACAAAAAGGGCAAGCTTCCGGAAGAAACGCAGCATTATGTGAAAACGATTACCGGACGCCCGGCGGAAACCTGGAAAGGCCGGGTGAAGGCCAAGCTCGCCGCGGTCCTGCCACGCGAAGCGCCGTGCCAAGAAACGGTCACGGTTATTGCCGCGAAGGCGTACGGGCCTTCAGCGCCCCGAACCAGACAGAAGACGCCGATGATCATGGCTGCCGAGCGCACGAGCGCCAAAAACGTGGCTAAGCAGGAAGCAAGACGCACGGCAAAGGCGGGAAGGGGGCGATTCAGCTTGCCGCCGCGAGCAAGAAGAAGGACCGCAAGCGGGCGGGCCCGCGGAACTAGCGGGGAGCCCGTGCGCGCTTATCAAATTTCGTGAATTTGTGATGGCCAACACAGCGCGCTGAGGCGGGTGGCCCTAGTCTGATCGATGTTGCGAGCATCTCGCTCCGTGGGGGACAGACCAGGAGGGACCGATGACCGACATCACATACCAGACCACGACGATCGGCATAGCCGACCAAAGCGCCTTATTGTCGCGGATTACCGCCTGGTGCACCCATTTCGCCGAAGGTGTCCGCGAAGGTCAGGAAATTGCCGCGCGATACCGCGCATTATCGCGGCTTTCGACCCCGGATCTCACCCGGCGCGGCCTTAACCGTCAGACGATCGCGCGAGCCGCGCTCACCGGCTATTGAGGCATTTCGCCCGGATTTCTGCTAGAAAACCTGGCGCCTTATCCGCTCTGTGCCAGGTTCTCGATGGTTGTTGCACCGCGTTCCACCGATCTGCTGTCGGACCTGCCCGAGCGGCTGGCGGATTTGCTTTTGACCAACGCCAAGCCGGTCAAACTGGCGGCCGATGAAAATCTGTTTTTTGCGGGCGACCCCGGTGACGGCTGCTACCGGCTGGATGAGGGCCTGGTCAAGGTCAGCATGGCCTCGCCGAAGGGCGCGGAGCGCATCCTCGCAATTCTCGGCCCGGGCTCGATCGTCGGCGACATGGCGATGGTCGACGGCCGCACACGCTCGGCGTCCGTCACGGCCCTGCGCGACTGCAAGCTCAGGTTCATCAGCCGCGCCTCCTTTGAGGCCGTGGCGCTAAAGAATCCGGAGGTCTACAAGCACCTTCTCAACCTGGTGGCGACGCGCTTGCGCGACACCGACCAGGTTGTGGCGGCGGGATCGTTCCTGCCGGTCAAAGGCCGCGTGGCGCGCGCCCTCTTGGATCTGGCCAAGGCTTTCGGAAATGATGTCGGTGGCGGGCGTGTCGTCATCCGGCAGAAGCTGAGCCAGAGCGACGTCGCGGCAATGGCGGGAATCGCACGGGAGAATGTCGAGCCGGATTCTCAATGAGTGGATGAGGTCAAAAATGGTGACCCGCCTGTCCGGCTATTACTGCCTCGAGAACAAAGACAAGCTCGAAAGAGAAATAAAACTCTAGATTTTTCGGCTGTTTCGCGCCTGACGAAAAAAGCGCTTATCTGTGACCCCGGTCACATCGCCATGGGATCTGTCGGCCTAGTGTGATGGTCATAGGGAGCGCGGTTGCTCCCGCACCATTCAGGGCCAACGACCATGCGTAAGACCATCATCCTCGCCGCAGCCACTTTGCTCCTCGCCTGCGCGACAGTGGTGACCGGCATCGCCCGCACGATCGAAGGTCCATCCACGACTTTGGCTAGCCTGGTGGTAAGTCCCCACACCATAGGCGGCCTGACGGCCAGGCTTTTGAACGCAATCTGACCGTCGTAAGGCCTGCCCCCCACCCAAGGGGCAGGCCCCCCGTTTCACGATCCTCCAAACTTCCTAGCGGCCTCCCAGAGGCCGCTTCTTTTTTTGGTATACCGCGCTTGGTGCGACTGGAACTTTGCGCTTTTCGCCGCGTTGCGATGCGCGCGTTTCTGCGCACGATTAAAAGGGAGCCGCTTGTCGGCAATGATGGCGTCGGCATAACTGACGTCACATTCAGGGGTGATCGCCAGCATTTCCATGCGCCGCAGTCTGTCGCTCCCGTTGCGTCTGGCAATCCTGGTGGCAGGCACAACCTTGCCGCTGATCGGCTTTTCGGCCGCCATCGTCTATCAGCATTACAAGCAAGACCAACGCGACGCCTTCGGGCGCGTCTTGCAATTCACGCGCAGCATCCAGCTGGTGCTCGACCGCGAAATGCAGGGCATCGTGTCGGGCCTCGCGGTCCTCGCCGGCGCCGATTCACTTGCTCGCGACGATTTCGAGACCTTTCGTGCGCGTGCGCTGGCATTTTTGTCGCAGTTTCCCGACGACCCTTCAATTGTGATTGCGGACCGGCAGGGCCGTCAGCTGTTCAGCTCGTCTATGCCGCCCAACACGCCGCTGCCGGCGCGCACCAATCGCGAAAACCGCGATGAGGTCTTCCGCACACGCAAGCCGTCATTCTCTCCCTTGTTCGTTGGCTCGGTCTCGAAGCGCCCGATTGTGACCGTCACCGTGCCGGTGTTTCGCCACGGCGAGGTGATTTACGACCTTTCATTCGATCCTCCGCTTGAGATTTTTCAGCGCATCATCGAGCAGCAGAAGCCGAGCGGGGACTGGACGATTTCGATTTTCGACCAGAAAGGCGTCAATTTCGCGCGCGTGCCGAATCCCGAGACAACGATCGGCTCGCATGCTTCGCCCTCACTGTTTGCCGTCATGTTCACAGCACCGGAAGGACAGGAGCGCACGGTTTCGCTTGAAGGTGTGCCGCTCCTCACGGCGTTCGTGCGGTCCCAATTGACCGGGTGGACAGCGGCCGCGGGCATTGCAGAAAAGACGCTCACCGCGCCGGCCGTTCGGACGTTTCTCCTGACTGGAATGATCGGCATCATCATGCTGGTGATCGGTCTTGGATTCGCAATTCGCATGGCGCGCACGATTGCGCGCGCGGAAGCGTTGCACGAGCTTCTCATCAATGAAGTCAATCACCGGGTGAAGAACACGCTCGCAACCGTGCAGTCGCTGTCCCAGCAGACGTTCCGTAACGGCGCCGATGGCCCGGCTCGCCGTAAATTCGACGCGCGGCTTGGCTCCCTCGGCCGCGCGCACGATTTGCTCAGCGCCAAGAAATGGGAAGGCGCCGATATTCGGGAAATCGTTGAGGCGACGATGGAGCCCTTCGCCAGTGCGGCGCCGGACCGGATCCGCCTGTCCGGTCCTTCGATCGCATTGTCATCACGATCGGTCGTCATGTTTTCGATGGTGCTGCACGAGCTCGCCACCAACGCCACCAAATATGGGGCGTTGTCCGTGCCTGGTGGCCGCGTGGCCATCGACTGGTCACTCAAGGGCGGCAACACAGTGGAGCTGTCCTGGTCGGAGTCGGGCGGCCCGCCTGTCGAGAAGCCCGTTCACGGCGGCTTTGGCTCGACATTGATCGAGAGGGGCTTTGGCGCGCAGATCGGCGGCACCGCGATGCTGCGGTTTGATCCCAAGGGTGTCAATTGCACACTGGAATTCCCGCCGCGCTAATTTGACTAGCCTGCTTTCAGTGCGGCGCTTATGTCGTCGTTGTTGCCGCAAAGGAATCGGCGTTCGAATTCCGCAGCGGGTATCGGCTCGCCGAAGAAGAAGCCCTGACCGAGTTTGCAGCCCATTCGCGCCACCAGGTTGGCGGTGCTGCGGTCTTCAATTCCTTCGGCGACGACGGTTAGGCCCAGCAAAGTGCCCAGCCCGACTATCGAACCGACGATAGCGGCATCGTCAATTTCCAGACGCAAGCGGCTAACGAACGATTTATCTATTTTCAGGCCGCTCAGCGGAAAGTTTTTCAAATAACTGAGGCTGGCGTAACCGGTACCAAAATCGTCGAGGAGAAGCTTGACGCCAAGCCTTTTGATCTGGCGAAAAGTTTCGAGGGCGTTTTCGTCGTCGATTAGAATATCCTCGGTTACCTCGAGCTCGAGTTGCGACGGCGGGTAGGCGGTCGCCTTAAGCACCGACTCGACTGTCTTTACCAAGTCTTTCGCCCGGATCTGCGAAGGGGCAAGATTGATGGCCATCGACATGTCGAAGCCCTGTTTGTGCCAGCGACTCGCCTGAGTGCAGGCGGTTTGCATGACCCAGAACGAAATCGGCTCAGACAGCGCTGACGTCTTCACGATATGCATGAATTCTGACGGACCGATGAGGCCGCGATAAGGGTGATGCCAGCGGATCAATGCTTCCGCGCCGACGACGCTGTCGTCTTCGAGGTTGACTTTCGGTTGGTAAAACAGCTCGAACTCATTGCGCTCGATCGCGCGTGCGAGTTCGGCCTCCAGGCGGGCACGCGTTTCCAGCTCTTGCCGGAGGCGACGGTGGAAGACGAAATGCCTTCCGCGGTGTAAGGATTTGGCGCGATAGAGTGCAAGGTGTGCGTTGCCGAGAAGATCGTCAGCGCCGCGGCAGTCCTTCGGGAAAACAGCTATTCCGGCGCTGGCCGTCATGACCTGTTCGCGGCTCGCTACAGCGAACGGACGATCCGCAAATGCATGGCAGATCCCTTCGGCAAGTTTTTCTGCGCTGGCTGCGGCGTCCTCGCCCTCCACCAACACCGCGAATTCATCACCATCGAGACGCGCTACCAGGCTGGCACCTTCAGCAAATCCAGCGATCCGCTCGGCGGCGGCACGAATGACTTGTTCGCCATAATCATGTCCCAGCATGTCGATGATGAACTGGAACCTGTCGAGGCCGAGAACGATCAGCGCGATTTCCGCGCCTGAGCGCAGGCTCCCCGCTTGATTGCGCAAGCGCGTGGCCAGCACATGCCGGTTCGCCAGTCCGGTCAGCTGATCGTGCTCGGCGAGGTAACGAACATGCGCAGCTTCGCGCCTGCGCACCGAAATGTCTCGGAAGACCGCGCCATAGTGAAAGTCGTCTCTGGTGGGCCACCCTGAAAAACATGCTTCGAGTGGAAACAGTTCGCCGTTCTTGCGCCGGCCGTAAATTTCGATGAGCTTGCCGCCCGGCGACTGGAGCTCGTCGTACGAAAGCTCCTTGATCGCAAAAGGTGGTCCTGCCGGATCCTCGCTAAGCAGGCAAATGGTGCTAAGTGGACGTCCGAGCGCCTCCTTCGTCTCATAACCGAAAATCGCGGCAGCGGTCGGATTCCACACAGTGATCAGGCCATTTTTGTCGGCGCAGACAAGGCCGTCGCCCAGCGACATTGCAATGCGCTGAAAGCGGCGCTCCGCGATGATGCTGACGAGATCGCGCAGATCGATTTCATCGAGTGCAATCGCCGCGGTGTACGCGATGATCGTCAAGTGAAGCAGGGATGTGTTGCCTGCGATCGCAAACTTTGCCTGGAGATAGCCGGCGGCAGTTTCAGCTACGAGCGCCACTATTGCGAGTGACGCAAGTCGCAGTCTTGCCGAAGCGCGCGGCCACAGCAGGAACATGACGATCATGACGAGCAGTGAAGGCGCGAAATTTGCGCTTTGGGAAGAGGAAAGCAGCGTTCTGCCCTGCAGAATTGATTCTGCAGCCAGGGCCTGTACCACAACGCCGGATATGATCCGACCGTTCGGGGTCGTGAACCTGTCGCCAAGCTCAAGCGCGGTGCCTCCGACGATGATCATCTTGTCTTTAAGGCGGCTGAGCACCGCAGTATCGCCATTCAAGACGTCTTTGTATGAAATGACAGGTATGGCGTCCGGCCTGATGCTGAAGTCGATCCACAGCGGGGCCTTACGGACTTCATAACTGTCCGCCAGCAGCGCGGCCATTGAAGGAACGAATTTGCCGTCGATCGTAGCGCCATAGGGGTAACGGCGGACGACTCCGTCGGGTTCGGCTGAGACGTTCACGATCGCAGGCCAAGCATGCCTGAGAAAGGCAGGCAGCGGATGATTGTGGAATAGTATTTTTCCGTTGCCCGACTTCGCCAACTGTTCGAAAGACGGCAAGATTACCGATCCGCCCGCGCGTTGCAGCGCTTTGGTGAGCGCCTCGTCACCTTCCGGCGTGGAAGACGAGCTGAAGTCGATATCCAACGCAATGCCGCGAGCGCCAGCACCCACCAGCTTCTCGATCAGTTCGGCATGCAGACGTCGCGGCCAGGGCCAGACACCGATGGCGCGAATAGAGGGTGGATCGATTGCCACGACAACAACATCGCCGGTGGCGTGCCGCGGAAGAAGTTCGAAACGAAGATCGGCCAGGAAATCCTTCAATGCGCCCGGGACCCCGGTCAGCGCCAATGCGGCCAGAGTAAAGACCACGAAAAGATGCGGCCGAATCCTGTTCACTCCCCCCTCACATCTCGTCCCGCGCTTGAGCCGCAGCCGTGACGCAACGTCCTCGTTATTTGATCTTTATCTTGATCTTGCCGAGGCCAACTCCGATCCCGTTTCCGTTACCGAGAGCGAGAGCGTTTCCGTTGCCATTGCCAAGACCGAGCGCCAAGCCGTTCCCGTTACCGTTGCCTATACCGAGCGCCAGGCCATTTCCGTTGCCGTTCCCATTACCGACGCCGAGGGCCAGACCGTTTCCATTGCCGTTGCCTACGCCCAGTGCAACGCCGTTGCCGTTCGCGCTGGCATTCGCTGACGCGTTGCCAAGATCAAGCCCCGCTGCCTTGATGGTGCCGTTGCTTTTGTCATCCTCGTTGCCGCCGCGACCTGAAGACGAACTGTCATCTTTCCAGTCGGCATTTTTCGCGCTGTGCTGTTCGGCGGGCGACATGACGACGCCGTGTGCGAGACCCTTCGTCGCCTTCACGAAGTTGAGGCGAACTTCTCCCAATGGCGCGCTGATACGCAGGGGATTATGCACGCGGCCACTGTCGGCCGAGGCAAAGCTATTGCTGGCTGAATCGCCGATGTGACCGACCGCATGCACGCTCCGGCCATTCGTCTCTTTCGGCATGGCAAAGCCGCCCTTCGGCACTGGAATTCTGCTGGATGGTTGGCGGTCGTGGTGTGCCACGCTCGATCGGATTGAATTTGCCGGAGCCGCTCAGCGATAGACCGCGATCGCCGGAAGCCCGAACCTGCGCGCGCTGTCCTGGAAGCACCAGTGCGAATTGTCCGGTCTTGAAGTCGGACACTTCGACCTTGCCTTCGAGCACTTCAACGCGGCTGCCTTTTTGGCCGACGTCGACGCGAAACTGGGTTCCTTTGACGACCGCCGCAAGATACGGCGTCTCAACCTGGAAATGTTTGACGTTTCGTTTTTCGGCCTTGATGAGAATGGAACCAGCTTGCTCGATGATCGTCGTCGAAAGCCCGTCCTGCGGCTTGTCGGGCAGTGCCACTACGGAATTCGGGGAAATCAGGATCGTTTCTTCGCCCCGCGTGAGCAGCACGCGGCCGCTAGGGCCGGTGCGGATGCTTTCGCCTGGCTTGAAGAGCGTCTCGTCGGTTAATGACGCATTCTGCACGCCGGAGGAGGTCATCCAGACTTCGCCGGACGATTTACTCACGCGCCAGGGCGCTGCGTCTTCCGCTGCGACCTGCATTGCAGAGCAAAGGACCAGAAGCCCGGCCGCCAAAATCCGCGCGCATGCCGTTTTTGTCTTCCCACGCACTGACGCCTCCTGCTTTTCGGCGCGCTCTTATCAAAGGCGCGTTCGCCGTCGCTTGGTTGAAGAGGCATTAGTGCCTAGAACTATTCAATTTTTAGCTTATTCGATCCCATCTACGGCGCGAATCAGGGTAAGAAACTGTTAACCGTAAAAATTTACCTTTGAGTAAGTGGGGATCGTCAAACCGCGCGAGAACGCCACAGAATGCCGCTAATCTTCGCGAGCCTTCCGAAATCTTGTTTCCAAGGCGTTCTTAGCTCGCGCGGCGGCTCTCGCCCTGCTTGCGCTGACGCTCGTATCTCGCCTGGACCGATGATACTTGGGCGCAGCAATCAGCGCACCGCGCTACGATCCGCGTCAAACCGAAAAAAGCATCGAAATGCTTCAGTCGGAACAGGAGCGAGGAAAACCTCCTGTCCGGCTTCCAAGCGCACCGGCCGCGAGCGTCTCGGGGGCCGACACAAGGCCGATGTTCAAATTGAGGGCGGTGTTGATCGAAGGGGCACATTCCATCCCCGCCGATGCCATCGCTGCAGCCTATCAACCTTATCTCGGAAAGACGGTGTCGCAGGCCGATCTCGCATCCATCGCGGTCGCTATCACCGAGCTCTACCGCGCTGCAGGTTTCTCGCTCAGCCGCGCAATCGTCCCTCCGCAGGACATCAAGAACGGTCGCGTCCGCGTCAAAGTGATCGAAGGGTATGTTGCTGAGTTTGTCCTCAAGGGCGAAGACATCGATCGGTTCGGGGTCCGGCCGTTTCTTGCAAAAATTGTCGAAGAGCGCCCGCTGCAGCTTAAGACACTCGAACGCCAGCTGATGCTCGTCAATGATATTCCCGGCATTCGCGTCGCTGATACGGCGATCGAGGAGATTGGCAACATATCGGGAAAATTCCGGCTAATCGTCTGGATCAAGGCTTGGAGAATCTTCGCCGGCTTCGGTTTCGACAATATGGGTGCCTACGCTGTCGGGCCTTACGAGGCATTCGCAACCTCGGCCTTCAATTCTTATTTTTTTCCGGGAGATAGTCTCGGGTTCAGCGCGTCAACAACGCCTGTGTCGGTCCGTGAATTTGGGTTCGGCCGCCTCTGGTACGACACGCCCGTCGGTACAGACGGTGTCCGGCTGGGCGCCAGCGCGCTCTACAGCAATGTCGCTCCGAGCGACATCCGCAGCCAAACAAACACACACACGATTACGGAGACATATGAGGCAAAGGCGTCTTACGCACCGCTTGAAAGTCGAACCTCGACGCTCTTGCTCACGGGGGCGTTCGGATTCAGCGACAGCTGGGAGCGCGATGTTTTTGGGCTGACGTACAGGGACCATCTCCGCATGGTGAGCCTCACTGCGGATTACAAGCTGCAGGATAATTTCGGCGGCTGGAATTTCCTGACCGTCACCGGTCGCCAGGGCTTGAACGTCTTCGGTGCATCGAGCAAACAAGATCTCGAGAGCTCTCGCCCTGGTGCGTCACCCAATTTCTCGCTGCTCAGCTTTTCCTTTTCGCGTCTGCAACAGCTTTCCGGACCGTGGTCGGTCAAGATTTCTGCGAACGGCCAGTGGGCCGGGGGGCCGCTATTGATCTCCCAACAGTTTTACCTTGGCGACGCAGCCTACGGTCCGGGCTTTTACAGCGGCGACAGCGGGATCCTCGGCTACGGAGAGCTGCGTTTCGATCAAACCGTTTCGGACGCGGTTCTGAAGGCTTACCAGGTCTACGGCTTCTTCGATAAAGGCGCGGTCTGGAGTTTCGACAATGGCGGTCAGGTCCTGTCCATCGCCTCAGTGGGCGTGGGGATACGCTTCTTTTTTGCGGATGATTGGCAGGCCGGCCTAGGTGTCGCTCTGCCGGTGCGTGCGGGAACGACTCAGAACGACGTCAACAGCGCGCGGTTTCTATTTACCCTTGTGAAGTCGCTGCAGCTGTGCCCGCAACACGCGAACTGGCGCTGCTCGTAGTTACAGCTACCCGGCGACTGCCTTTTGGCGCGGCTTCGCGAGCACGATGCCGACGAGATCGGCATAGGCCTCGATCGGATGCGGCTTGCCGGTGAAATAGCCCTGCACCTCGTCGCAGCCTTCCTGCGCCAGGAACGACAGCTGGCTTTCGTTCTCCACGCCTTCGGCAAGCACCGGGATGTTGAGACTGTGCCCCAGCGTAACGATCGCGCGAACGATGGCCATCGAATGATGGTTGTTCTCGAGGTCGCCGACGAAGACCCGATCGATCTTGATCTTCTCGAACGGGAAAGCGTGCAGATACGACAGCGAGGAATAGCCGGATCCGAAATCGTCGAGCGCGATGTGGACGCCGAGCAGCTTGAGCTTGCGCAGGATCGATACCGCGCGGGAGAAGTCGTCGATCAGAACACCTTCGGTGATCTCGAGCTCGAGCCGGTCAGGCCTAAGGCCGGTCTCCAGCAGGATCGAGTGGACGAGCTTTGCCAGGTCGCCGTGATGGAACTGGACCGGCGAAATATTCACCGCAACCCGGAGCGGATTCGGCCATGATGCCGCTTCCTTGCAGGCCTCGCGCAGAATCCATTCGCCGAGCGCAATGATCTGCGTGCTTTGTTCGGCGATCGGGATGAAGGTCTCGGGCGACACCCAGCCGCGTTTCGGGCAGTGCCACCGTGCAAGCGCTTCGAAGCCGACGACCTTGCCGAAGGCGATGGTCTTCTGCGGCTGATAATGCAGGAGCAGGTCGCCACGGTCGGGAGCATTGCGCAGGTCGGTCTGCAGCTCGCGCCGTTCGCGCAGCCGCGAGCCGAGCTTTTCCTCGAAGAAACGAACCGAGCCGCGCACTTCCGACTTCGCCTGATAGAGTGCGGCGTCGGCGTTGGCAATCAAGGCCGTCGCATCGGTGCCGTCGGCAGGATAGACGGCCACGCCCACGCTCAAGCCGACCTGGATCTGGTGGCCGTCGACCTCGAAGTTGTCCTTGAACGCCTCGATCATGCGCTCGCCGATGAGTAGCGGCCGCGCCCTCCGGCTCGTCGCATGGAGAGAACGATGATGAACTCGTCACCGCCGATGCGGGCGAGGAACGCACCTTCGGCGGCGGCCTGCAGACGGCGGGCGGCCTCCCGCAGCAACGCGTCGCCGACCAGGTGGCCATATGTGTCGTTGGCTTCTTTGAAGCGATCGAGATCGAGACACATGATCGCGAAGCGGTTGCCGTTTTTCGACGCACCATCGAGCGTGTCGAACAGATGTTTGAGGAACGAGGTGCTGTTCGGCAGTCCGGTCAGCGAATCATTATGGGCGAGGTACGAGATGTGCTGCTCGCTGCGGCGGCGTTCGGTGATATCGTCGAGCACGGTGAGGAGATATTGTGCGTCGCCGTCGTCGTCGCGGATGGCGATCTTGCTCGCCTTGATCAGCCTGAGGCCATTGTCTCGCCGTATTGATGTAATGCTCGGGCGTGGAGACGATGCGCATCGCCTTGCAATGTCTCGAGATCGGACTTAACGATAATGTCCGCCCGCTCGGGCGGAAACAGCTCGTGCGCGGTCTTGCCGATCAGGCGGCCGCGCAAGTCGCCGGTCAATTCCTCATAGGCGCGGTTGAACAGCAGGAAGCGACCGCCACGTGCGTCTTCTCGCCCGTGCCGTCGACATGACGCACGACGATCGGTAGCGGAACATGCTCGATCACGGCGTCGAGGAAGATCTTGGTGCGGCGCAGCTCGGCCTCGGTGAGCTTTGTCTTGGTCACGTCATGGACGACGGTCAGCCGGGCGTTGCGTCCGTTGTAGGTGAGCGCGCGCGAATAAACTGCGATGTCGATCTTCGTTCCGTCGGCTTTGATGTGCTGGCCGACGTTTTCGACGAACTGGTCGGCGGACAGGCCACGGATGAAGGCCTTGAAACGCTCGCGATCGTCGGTCGGCCGCAGGTCGGCCACGTTCATCGCCATGAATTGCTCGCGGGTATAGCCGTAATGGGCGACGGCGGCCTCATTGACGGCGAGGAAGCGCAGCGTCTCCCGGTCGATCACCCACATCGGCACGGGATTGCCTTCGAACAGCAGGCGGAAGGATTCCTCGCGGTGCTTAGCCTCGGTGACGTCCTGATGCGTTGCCACCCAGCCGCCATTGGCCATCGGCCGATGGACGACGGCGACATAACGGCCGTCCCGCAGCTTGTTGGTGGTCTGATAGGGGACGCGGCCCGCCACGTCGTTGAGGCGCGTCTTGAGATAGGCCGCGGAATCCTTTGGGCCGTTTCCCTTGGCGATCGTATGCTCGAGGATGGCCTGGAAAGGCGTGCCGGGCTTGGTCAGCTCCTCGGTGAGCTCATAAATGTCCGCATATTGCTTGTTGCAGATGATCAGGCGCTTCGAGGCGTCGAACATGCAGACGCCTTGTGAAATGTTGGCAAGCGCCGCGTCCAGCTGCTCCTTCTGCTTCTTGATCGCGGTCTCGGCTTCGATCTTGTCGGTGATGTCCTCGTGGGTCGCCACCCAGCCGCCGTCGGGCATCGGCTGATTGAGGATCTGGATGATGCGCCCGGCCGGGGTAGGCACGTTCTGCTTCGTCAGCGTCCGCTTGGCGATCTGCGCCAGGATCTTGGCGTGATATTCTTCGGGGTCGCCGCCGAACGAGCCGCGCTCCTTACGGTGCTTCAGCAGGTTGAGCAGGGACAATCCCGGTTTGACCACCTCAGGGGACAGGCCATAGATCTCGATAAAGCGTGTGTTTACGACGACGAGTCGTGACATTGCGTCGAACATCACCAGGCCCTGCGACATATTGTTGAGCGCGATGTCGAAACGCAGGCTTTGGCTGCGCAACTGCTCGGCCCTGTTGCGTTCTTCGCGTGCCTGCTCGAGCGCCTGGTAATTGCGGAACAGGCGGGTGAACAACAGCGCGAACGCCGCGATGACCGCAAGAACGAGCACCGCGGTGCCGACAAGATAGGGCGTTGTTCTCCGCCAATGGGCGAGGATTGAGGACGTGGCGCGCGTAGCGCTGACGACCACGGGGTAGCCATCGACACGGTGACCGGCAACCATGCGCGGAACGCCATCGATCACGCCATCGATCGCGCCGACATTGTGATCGGGGTTGGCGGCCAGCTTCAGCGCAAGCGCGGTGGGAAACGTGCGGCCGACGTCGGTATCCTTTTCGGGATAGCGCGCCAGCAGCATACCGTCGGTTCGGAACAGTGCGAAACTGTTGTTCGGGTTCGGGCTGATGTCGCGGAAATAGTTCTGCAGAAAATTCAGCTCGATCGCCGCCGAGATGACACCGAGAAACTCGCCGTTTGGGCCAGATATCTTGTGCGCAAGGTGGATGACCCAGCTACCGGTTGCATAATCGCGGACCGGTTCGCCGAGAAAGGAAATGTCGCCTCGGTTGGCTTTGAGTGCCCTGAAATAGTCTTCGTTTGCAACATTGACGTCCGGGATCGGCCACTGGCGCGAGAAATTGATCAGCTGCCCCTTGGCATTGAAGATGGCAAGCGAGCCGACATAGGGCATGCCACCCGCCTTGTCGCGCAGCTTGACGTGCACCGCGTGACGCTTGTACTCGCGCTCGATCGTTTCACTGTCGATGACCGGAAGTCCGGACAGATCGTCGTGGAAGTTGCGTTCGACGGCCTGCACGGCGGTGAAGGTCTGCTCGATCTGCTTTGCGACAATGAGCGCCGAGTTCGACAGGGCCTGCGCATTTTCCGACATGGCCCGCGTGCGCAGGTTGTAGGCGATCAAACCGGCGCTGGCGACGACGATCAGTGCAAGCGTGATCGCGCAGGCTACGATCACCCGCACCGGGCTGAAAAAATTCAGCGCAGGCGTTGTCGCCCCGTTGCGCTGTTGCGCGTGCTGCGCGGATGCAAATCTGGATATCCAACGCACTTTGAAGCCATGTCCCGCTTACGGAAGACCCGTCGCTCGCTATACGGCGTTGCTAATGCAAATAATTTAATCATTCCGTTTTCCATGCGTTTCCGTCGCGTGATTTGTGACAACAAAGAATCCATTGGTTAATGCCTGCTTCCGGGACATGGAAAATTTTACGGGATTGCCAAATACGAGCGGTGTTCGCGGCGGGGTGCCGGAGATCGCCTTCCAGACAGTCTTAGTAACCGAAAGGTTGAAACCAGCAGCACGGCATGGCCGGATCGGACGCAGCGTATTTAAAGCGAACCGGCGGCACCAAAGTGCCGCCGGTTTTCAACAAAGATCAGATTTCTGAAGTTTACGCCGTCGCTCACGCAACGCAAACGTACTGCGACGCGGTCATGCCCAACTGCCGCGCGGCGCCGCGCGCGAGATCGAGACGGGCGCCCATTTTATACGCGATGCCCCAGGGCCCGGTGTCGTTTATCCGCACGGTGATCGAGCGGCCGTTCTTCGGATTGGTCACCGTCAGCGTCGTGCCGATCGGCCACGTACGCGCCGCCGCTGTGTTGCCGTTCGGATCGAAACGCTCGCCGCTGGCGGTGCGTTTTCCGGACGAGTAGTGGCTCGCGAGAACTTCCTGTCCAGCGCAGTTGCCGGATTTCTTGACGTACTTATGAACTGAGCACCAGCCCGCCGCATGAGCTGTGCCGAACATCAGAAGGCTCGCGAGAATCGCAATGCCAAAGTGCTTCATTGAATGTTGTCCCCTTCAATGATTTGTATTGGGAACAACGGTAGGGCGGGATAACGTGGCGGAAGCAAGGCAAGAATGTGCGAACGGTAAATCGGTATAGTAGTTATGCGTAATTCGGTACCAATTTGCCGCGATTTTCGCCCGATATGCGGCTCAACGGTGACAATTAAGGTTACGCGCTCCCGTTAATCGATTCGAAAAATTAAATTCGCGTTTACGCAAATTTTCTCCGCACCAACTTGGATCGTCCCCGCGCGGAATAATTTCCACTCGAAATTCGTTCAGTGTCGCTCATGACGTGCGTGCTCGCTTCCAGATCCGGAGAAGAGGCGGTCCCGGGTCCAAGCGAAGCTGCTTTGGCTCCGCAGCGGCGCGTGCGACGGAAAAGCGGTGGATATTGCAGCACGCAAGCGATTACGCCTCGGAATGAGCGGGATTACGCCAGTTGATCGCCGGAAGTCTCGCAGCTAGCGTTCCGCAACCGACCGGCCATTTGACGGTGATTCATCGTGACGGCAGAGGTCCCTGCGTACGTTGATCTTCCAGCGACGCGCGCAGCGGGAGCGCCGACGTCCGGACATGGCTGCGCGGGATCGGCGTCCGCCAGATGCGTCTGATCACCGGCCTGGTGATGTTCGCCTACATCTTTTCGCACTTCTTCAACCACGCGCTCGGCGTCATTTCCTACGACGCGATGGAAGCGTGGTTGAAGTACCACGTGGCCTTCTGGCGGCTGCCGGTGGTCAACGATACGCTCTATATTGCGGCCGTCATCCATTTCTCGCTCGGGCTGTGGGCGCTCTATCAGCGGCGTCATTTTCGCTATACCGGCGCCGAACTGGCCCAGCTTCTACTCGGCTTGAGCATTCCGCTTTGGCTTGCCGATCATTTTGGCGCCCAACGGCTGACGGCCGCGCTGTTCGATACGCCGCCGTTCAATTATGCCACGCCGCTGTTCGCCTATTGGGTCAGCGCGCCGTACAATATCGCGATCCAGTTCATCTCGCTCACCGTCGCCTGGACGCACGCCTGCATCGGTCTCTATTTCTGGCTGCGGATGAAGTCGTTCTTCGACTGGGCGGCGCCGTATCTTCTCGCCATTGCCATCCTGCTGCCGACGCTGGCGATGATCGGCGCGCACCATGCCGGGCGCGAAGTCGCCCAGCTCGCCGACGACGCCGAGTGGCGCAAGGAGAACCTGCAGAGCGTGACTGCCCCGCAGGCGCGGGTGATCAAGAGCATCGTCCTTGTCTATTTCCCGCTCGGCTATGCCGCGGCGATCGGGCTCGTTTTCGTTGCGCGCGGCGTGCGCTCCTTGCGCGAGCGTCGGAGGGGCCTGATCGCGATTTCGTTTCCCGACCGGCAGGTGCGCGTGCCGAAGGGCGTGAGCGTCCTCGAAGCCTGCCTGCGTTACAGCATCCCGCATGCCAGCGTGTGTGGTGGCCGGGCGCGCTGCTCGACTTGCCGCATTCGCGTCCTCGGCGACGTCAGCGCCCTGCCGCCGCCGTCCGGGCGCGAGGCGTTTGTGCTCGATCGCGTCGGCGTCACCGCCAACCCGTCGATCCGTCTCGCTTGCCAGCTGCGGCCTGACGTCGGACATCGGCGTGATCCCGATCCTGCCGTCGTCGATGAATGCCAATCTGCTGCGCAAGGGCCGCCGCATGAACATCGGCAAGGAGCACTACATCGTCAGCATGTTCGTCGACATGCGCGGTTCGACCAAGCTCGCCGAAGCGCGGCTGCCCTTCGACGTCGTGTTCCTGATCAACCGTTTCCTCGCCGCCGTCTCGCAGGCCGCGCTCGATGCGGGCGGCCAGCCCAACCAGTTCGTCGGCGACGGGACGCTGGCGCTGTTCGGCCTCGAGACAAGCCCCGAGACGGCGTGCCGTCAGGCGCTGCGCGCGGCCGCCAGGGTCGCGGCCAATGTCGAGAGCATGAACAGGCAGATGAAGGCCGACCTGCGCGAGCCGATCCAGTACGGCATCGGCATCCATGGCGGCGACGTGATTGTCGGCGACATCGGCTTCAAGGATCACACCGTGTTCACGGCGCTCGGCGACCCGGTGAACGTCGCGGCGCGGCTGCAGGACCTGACCAAATCAATGAACTGCAGGGCCGTCATTTCTGAAGAGGTCTGCGCCACCGCGGGCATTGCGGCCGATGCGCTGCCGCGCTCGGAAGTCGCGATCCGCGGGCGCGACGAGCCGATGATCGTGCGCAGTGTCGACGATCCGGCGGTGCTGACTGCGCTGGTCGATGCTGCGGCGCAGGCTTCAGCGGACAAAAAGCACGCGGCCCACGCCGGCTAGATTATTTCCGGTCGTCGAACGGCGACTTGATCGAGAGGCCGATCGACGGCGTCGTCGGGTCTCTGGAGAACGGCGTCGTATTGTAAATACGGTCGGAGGAATCCGGCGTCCGCCCAGGACGCAGGTCGAGCGATGAGCCCGGCGGAATGATCGGAACGATTGGGACCTTAAAGTCCTCGAGCGGCACCTTGCGGACGTAATCGTCTTCGCGAATGTTTTTGTTGTCTTGGGCCTGGGCAGCCTGGATTGCCAGAGCCGCGAGCACAGCCGCCAGAGACAAAGTCACGACGTGAGATGCCTTCATCGCCGCCTCCCGTAGGCCGGCTTCGAGCCGACCGCTGAGAAGTCTAGCACTGGGTACTTCCGCCGTACATGCACGTGGAAGACGAACGCAGGCTAAATCCGCTCCACAAAGCTATCCACCACGCGCTTTTCGCCGGCCTTGTCGAAGGCGATGGTGAGCTTGTTGCCGTCCACGGCCACCACGTTGCCGTTGCCGAATTTCTGGTGAAACACGCGCTCGCCGACCGTGAACGTTGAGACGGTGCCGGTGGATTTGGCGATCAGCTCGCCCTCGATGGTACGAGCGGTTTGCGCTTTGCCTCCCGGCTTCGCGCTGCGTGCCGCGTTTGCCCTAAGGTGAGGGTTGTTCATTCGCACCGAGCTCTCGTCATAGACGCCATCCGGCACGTAGCGCGGCTGGCCGTTGTCGTAGAAATCCGCCGCGGCCCTTGCGTGCCTGCGCGCGCTGCCAGCCCGGCGTGGTGTAGCCCGAGCCGAAGGCATTCATCTCGTCGAAGCGCGAGGCGCCGTAGCCCGACATGCCGAAGCCGCCGCCCGCGGCTTCCTTCACCTCCACATGTGCCTCTGGCAATTCGTCGAGGAAGCGCGACGGAACGGTCGAAGTCCACATGCCGTGGATGCGGCGGTTGGTGGCGAAATAGATCTTCGCAAGCTTGCGCGCGCGCGTCAGGCCGACATGGGCGAGGCGGCGCTCTTCCTCGAGCCCGGCGCGGCCGCTTTCATCGAGCGAGCGCTGATGCGGGAACAGACCTTCCTCCCAGCCGGGCAGGAAAACGCAGTCGAACTCGAGGCCCTTGGCGGAATGAAGGGTCATGATATTGACGGCCTGCTCGGCCTCGTTGCCCTCGCGGTCCATCACCAGCGAGATGTGCTCGAGGAAACCCTGCAGGTTCTCGAACTCCTCCATCGAGCGCACCAGTTCTTTTAGGTTTTCCAGGCGGCCGGCGGCGTCGGCGGAGCGGTCCTTCTGCCACATGTCGGTGTAGCCGCTCTCGTCGAGCACGATCTCGGCCAACTCGGTGTGCGGCATCGAATCCTTGCGCAGGCGCCAGCTTTCGAAAGCCGCCATCAGGTCGCGCAAGCGCCTGGCGCGGCTTCGGCTTCATCTCGTCGGTGGCGGAGAGCGCGCTGGCCGCTTCGGTGAGCGGGATGCGCTTCTTCCGGGCGTAATCGTGCAGCATCTGCACCGTGGCGTCACCGAGGCCGCGCTTGGGCACGTTGACGATGCGCTCGAAGGCGAGATCGTCGGCCGGCTGCGCGATCACGCGCAGATAAGCGAGGGCGTCGCGGATTTCGGCACGCTCATAGAAACGCGGGCCGCCGATCACGCGATAGGGCAGGCCGAGCTGGATGAAGCGGTCTTCGAATTCGCGCATCTGGAACGAGGCGCGCACCAGGATGGCGATCTCGTCGAGCGGGTGGTCCTCGCCGCGCTCGCGCGCCTCGCGCTGCAGCTGCTCGATCTCCTCGCCGATGGCGCGGGCTTCTTGCTCGCTGTCCCAGGCGCCGGTGACCTGCACCTTCTCGCCCAGCACATCTTCCGTGCGTAGCGTCTTGCCGAGGCGGCCTTCGTTGTGGGCGATCAGGTGCGAGGCGGCCGCGAGGATGTGGCCGGTCGAGCGATAGTTCCGCTCGAGACGGATGACCTTGGCGCCGGGAAAGTCATGATCGAAGCGCAGGATGTTGTCGACTTCGGCCCCACGCCAGCCGTAGATCGACTGGTCGTCATCGCCGACGCAACAGATGTTTTTGGGGACGTTCGTTGGCGAGGGGACGCGCGACATTCTCAGGCCGCTCCGTCATGCCCGGCCATGAGGCTCGGGCATCCGGCATCTACGTCTCCTGCAAATCCGCAAGACGTGGATCACCGGGACTCGCGCCTTCGTCGCGGCCCAGTGATGACGAGCGTGAGCGCGGTGCTCGGCACATTGCGTCGTCTGCGCCAGCAGCTTCAGCCACAGATACTGCGCGACGTTGGTGTCCTGATATTCGTCGACCAGGATAAACTTGAAGCGCTCCTGAAACGAGCGAAGAACATCGGCGTTCTGCCGGAACAGCCGGATGTTCTCCAAAAGCAGATCGCCGAAGTCGGCGGCATTCAGTGTCTTCAGCCGCTCCTGGTAGGCAATGTAGAGCTTCTTGCCCTTGCCGTTGGCGAAACTGGCGGCCTCGCCCGACGGAACTTGCTCGGGCGTGAGTCCGCGGTTCTTCCAGCCGTCGATCAGCATGGCGAGCACGCGCGCCGGCCAGCGCTTCTCGTCGAGCTTCTCGGCCTCGAGGATCTGCTTGATCACGCGGATCTGGTCGTCGACATCGAGAATGGTGAAGTTGTTCTTCAGCCCGACCAGTTCGGCATGTCGGCGCAGGATCTTCACGCCGATCGAGTGGAAGGTGCCGAGCCAGGGCATGCCCTCAACGATCTGCCCGACCATCTGGCCGACGCGTTCCTTCATCTCGCGCGCCGCCTTGTTGGTGAAGGTGACGGCAAGGATCTGGCTCGGATGCGCGCGACCGAGATTCAAGATGTGCGCAATGCGGGTGGTCAGCACGCGCGTCTTGCCGGTTCCGGCGCCGGCAAGCACCAGCACCGGTCCGTCGAGCGTCTCAACCGCCTGGCGCTGCTCCGGGTTGAGGTCGGCGAGATAGGGCGCGGCGCGGGCGCCCAGCGCACGCGCGGCGATGCCGCCCGCGGTGGGCTGCGGGCTCACAGGAGCGGGGTCGTTACGCTTCGGCTCGGCCATGTTGTCCGGAGTGGGCGGCTAGTATCAGAACTTTGGCCGCCGGAATGATTCTCAATAGCAAAGATGGCACTCACGGGCGCCATTTTCGAGGCCGGAAGCGGCCTTGTGCGCCCTGAGGCGCGGATTTAGCGTGATTTTTCCGCGTTATTTTCAGTATTGGGGGAACTCCGTGCGACTGAAGGACAAGGTGGCGCTCGTTACCGGCGCAGGCCGCGGCATCGGCCGCGACATTGCTCTCGCCTATGCGCGCGAGGGCGCGCACGTCGTGATCAATGACGTCGATCCGGCGACCGCGGACGCGACCGCAAAGGATGCCGCCGCGCTCGGCAGCAAGAGCCTTGCGGTGGTGGCGGACGTTGCGAAATCCGCCGACATCAACCGGCTCGTCGACACTATTATCAAAGAGCGCGGGCGCATCGACATCGTGGTCAATAACGCAATGAAGATCGTGCCGGGTAAGCTCGAGGCGCTGCCGGAGGCTGCGTGGGACACGACGATGAACATCGGTCTCAAGGGTGCGTTTTTGGTGAGCCAGGCGGCGGCGAAGCATATGATCGCGCAGAAGTCCGGCGTGATCGTCAATATTGCGTCGATCGCCGGGCTTTTTCCCTACAACTGGGCCGGTGCCTACAGCGTCGTAAAGGCCGGGCTCATCATGCTCACGAAGCTGCAGGCGATGGAGTGGGCGCCCTACGGCATCCGCGCCAATGCGATCACGCCTGGCTACATCCGCACGCCCGGCACCGAAGCAATGTATGCCGATCCTGAAATCTACGAGGGCCGCCGCAAAGGCGTGCCGATGGGCCGCGTCGGCTCCGGCGAGGATATCGCCGGGCCCGCGGTGTTCCTGGCCTGCGATGAGTCGCGCTACACGACCGGCAGCGTGGTCGGCTCCGATGGCGGCCAGGCTGTCGGCTATTTTCTCACTGTGCCGGGGCGGAGATTCTCGGGCGGCAGAATTGATTGAGTTGCCGTCATTCCGGGGCGCGCGCATCACGCGCAAACCCTGGTAGGTCGCGATCTCGATCCCGACCCGGCTCTGAAGACCGTCCCGAATGCCGCCTTAGTTCGGCCTGTACTCTTCGCGCTTGGTGTTCGCGATTTTGATCAGGCTCTCGGCCGCTTTGCGGTCCTCCTTCAGAAAAGCAGCGAAACCGGCCGGAGTGGTCGGCGCGGAAACCACCGCGTTCTGCTCCAGGAATTCGACGAATTTCGGTTCACTGAACAACTTCGAGAATTCCGCGCTCACTTTGTCAATAACGGGCTGCGGTGTGCCGCGCGGCGCGGCAAGGCCCCACCAGCCTTGGCCCGGATAGCCGCCGAGCCCGGCCTCGGCAAAGGTCGGCACGTTGGGGAGCAGCGGCGAGCGCTTATCGGCGGACACTGCGAGCGCCTTCACTTTGCCGGCTTCGATCAGTCCGAGGAAGTTGCCGACGCCGAAGCGTGTGACTTGCACCTCGTTGGCGGCGAGTGCTTGCGCCGCGGGTCCGCCGCCCTTGTACGGCACGCCGACGATTTTGGTACCCCACTGGTTATTCAGCCAGCGCATGAACAGGTCGGGGAAGGAGCCGTCGCCAAGCGTTGCATAGTTGAGTCCGCCCGGCTTGCTCTGCGCCAGCGCTTTCAGCTCATTGACGGAGTTGGCGCCCAACGCCGTGGAAACGAACAGACCCTCGGTGAGAAAGAACAGGCGCGTCACCGGGGCAAAATCGGTGTCGGGATTGTACGGCAGCTTGTCGAACAGCAATGGATTATAGGACATCGTACTGTGGTAGATCACGCACAGCGTGTACCCGTCCGGCGGTGATTGCGCGCAGGTCTGCGCGCCGAGGATGCCACTTGCGCCGCCACGGTTCTCGATCACAAGCTGCTGGCCGAAACGCGGCGACAATTCAGCCGCGGCCTTGCGCATGATCACGTCGGTTACGCTGCCCGCGGCGATCGACACGATGAGGCGGATCGGCCGGTCCGGATAGGTCTGCGCGCGCGTCGTGGCGGCAAAGCAGCAGAGACAAAGGCTCAAAAGCACGCGCCAGATCGTTTGCATGACGTTCCTTTCCCCGCGCTGCGGCGTCTATAGTTTTCCCTCAAAAGCGGCTGTCAAAAAATCGTCGACCATTGCATAGCTTTGCCGAGCCGCGCCTGCGTCGTAGCGCGCAATGCCGGGCACGTCGGATTCGATTTCCGCAAACGAGTGCAGCAGACCACCGAAGGTCAGCATCTGCCATTTCGCGCCCGACGCCTCCATTTCAGCCTCGAAAGCATCGCGATCCTTTTTCGGCACAACCGGATCGGCGGAGCCGTGCAGGACGCAGATCGCGGCCTTGATCTCGCCGGCTTTCGCCGGGATCGACGTCAGAAGGTCGCCATGCAGACAGACCACGGCCTTCACATCGGCCCCTGTACGCGCAAGTTCGAGCACGTTGCCGCCGCCAAAACAAAAGCCGGCTGCTGCCTGGCGACTGAGATCACCAATTCCGCGCTTCCTGCTTTCGGCGCGCAGCGTCTCCAGCGCGGCGACGATGCGCCGGCGCCTTTCAGGCGCATCGGCACGCAACGCATTCGCCAGTGGTGCGGCTTCCTGCGGCCCGGCAGGGATTTTGCCGCCGCCATACATGTCAGCGACGAAAGCAACGTAATTGCTGCCGGCCATTTCGGCCGCGCGCTTGGTCGACGCTTCGGAGACACCGAACCAGTTCGGCGCGATCAGCAATAACGGCCGGGGCATGCTGACTTTCGCGTCGTACACGAGTGCGCCGCGGCCTGTCACGCTGCCGGCTTGATATTCGATATGTTCGATCGCCACGAATGTACCCTCAGTCCAGAATGACCTCGCCGATCAAGCCGGCGTCGTATTGCGTGAAATAGAGCCTGCCGTTCGACAGGCTCGCGATGCAGCGCGCCCCGCTGGCGCCGGTTGGAATGTCGTACTCGCCGAGCAGAGTGCCATCTCGCGGCCATGTGACCGATTTTGTTGGCGAAGTTTTCGGTACACCAGAGATGGCCGTCTGGTCCGACGGTTACCCCGCGCAGCGAGGCGTTCGGTGTCGGAAATTTGTATTCACTGAAGGTGTGGTTGCGCGTGAAACGGCCAAGCGCATTGGCGCCGGTTTCCACAAACCAGATCGTGCCGTCCGGATGGGTAACCATGGCACGTGGCTGCGGGTCGGCGCTCGGAATGGAATATTCCGTCACCTTGCCGTCGACGGTAATGCGGGCGATGCGGTTACCCGCGGCCTCGCTGAACCATAGGTCGCCGTCGCGCACGACGATCGACAACGGCTTGCTGCCCGGTGTGATGCCGTCTTTGAACTCGGTGATTTTTCCGTCGGGCGTGATGCAGCCGATCTGCCCCGCATCGGTTTCGGAAAACCACACGTTGCCGTCGGGGCCGAGCGCAATGCCGTCGGGACCGGCATGCGGAGTCGGGACGGCGAATTCGGCAAACGCGCCGCCTGGTGAAAGACGGCCGATCTTGTTAGCTTTCTTCTGCGCGAACCAGAGATTGCCGTCGCGTCCCACCACGATTCCGATCGGCATTGCGCCGGGCGTCGGCAGCGCAAATTCACGAAAGTTCGCAGTGCGCGTATCGAAGCAGCCGATCTTGTCCGCACCGCTTTCGCAGAACCAGAGATTGCCATCCGGCCCTTCGACGCAGATGTAGGGCGCGCTGGCCGCGCTCGGAATCTTGTGCTCGCGGATACGGACGGCATTGACGCCGCGCACCGACACCGTCACCCCTTCGACACGCACGAACGTCGCTCACTTTGGCTTACGATACAGTACAGCCGATATCGTACGATAAAAATGCTATAGGCGGTGGTTGAACAGTCAATAGCGCGCGGCGCATGGTGGCAATTCGCCGAGGACTATTTTGGACACAGAGGTCATCATCGTCGGCGCCGGACCCGTGGGCTTGACGCTCGCGATCGATCTTGGCCGCCGCGGCGTGCGCTGCATCCTGCTGGAGCAGAAGGACGCGCCGCAGTTCCTGCCCAAGATGGAACGGTGCAACGCCCGCACCATGGAAATTTACCGCCGGCTCGGCATCGCGCAGAAAGTTCGCGACGCCGGCTTCCCGCGCGACGCGCCGATGGATGTCTTCATTGTCACGTCGTTGGTCGAACCGCCGCTGCTTCATTTGCCGTATCCGTCGGTGGCGCAGGCGCAGGCCGAGATCGCTGCCTGCACCGATGGTTCAATGCCACTCGAGCCATACCAGCTGATCTCGCAGTACACGCTGGAGCCGCTCCTCAAGTCCATTGCGGAAACTCTGCCGACTGTCGACGTACGCTATGGCTGCGAGTTTCTCGCTTTCGCGCAGGATGCCGGCGGTGTTCGGGCGAAGGTAAAAGCCGGCAATGCGATGTCGGAGCTCACTGCGCATTATCTGGTCGGCTGCGATGGCGGCAGCAGCAGCGTGCGCCGCCAGCTCGGCATCAAGCTGAGCGGCGATGCTAACCTGCTGCAGTTGCGGCAGGCGCTTTACCGCTGCGATGACCTGTTCGATCGTATCCCGATCGGAAAGGGCCGGCACTATCACGTGGCCGATGCGCACAATTCGTTCCTGATCGTTCAGGATTTCGACCAGGCATTTTACGCTGCATGCGACGGTTGACAGCGACGACGCGATGAAGGCGATGTTCGAGCAGGTCGTCGCCATGCCGGTGAAATATGAGATGTTATCCTGTGCGCCGTGGCGGCAAAATCTGCTGCTGGCGGACGGCTACGGGGAGGGCCGCGTCTTTCTCGCCGGCGATGCAGTGCACCTAGTGATCCCGACCGGCGGGCTTGGCATGAACAGCGGTGTCGGTGACGCCATCGACTTGTCGTGGAAGCTCGCGGCAACCCTCCGAGGCTGGGGCGGGCCGAAGCTGCTTGCGTCCTACGAAACCGAACGCCGGCAGGTCGGAGCACGCAATGTGGAAGCCTCGCGCCACGCCTCGCGTGGGCGGCGCGCCTGGCGCGCAGCTTTCAAGGCGAATATTCGCGACAAGACGCCAGAGGGTGCTGAGACCCGCGCGAAACTGGCGGCGATCGCCGACGTCGAGCAGCGCAAGAGCAACGAGATGATCGGCGCGGAGCTCGGCTACCGCTACCGGGAGTCCCAGGTCATCTGGCCGGAAGCGGGCGAGGGGCCGCCGGACGATTTCATGAAATATGTGCCGACATCGTGGCCAGGTGCACGGCTGCCGCACGTCTGGCTTGCCGACGTTGTGGCGCTGCATGACCGAATTGGTGACGGCTATACGCTCCTTCGCATTGCCGGCGCCCCGGCCGACAGTACGCTGCTGGCACGGGCTTTTGCGCGCTATCGCGCGCCGTTCACTGTCCTCGATGTCGCTGACGCACGGCCGCGCGATGTCTACGGCCACGACCTTTTACTGATACGGCCCGATCTGCACGTGGTCTGGCGCGGCAATTATTTGCCGGACGCCGCAAAGCTGGCGGCGATTGCGACGGGGCATTGAGTTCTATGGGCTGATTTGCTTTATCCGGGAAATGCCGAAAAAACCCGCCCTCACACTCGCCTGTGGTGACTACGAGCTGATCCGGCCCATGCTGAGGGGCAAGGTCGAAGTCGACGGTGTCGACCTCACGATTCTCACCGATATGGACTCGGCGACGCGGCATTGGCGCTTCCTCAACAAGGGCGAGTTCGACATCGCGGAGGTTTCGGCCTCGTCCTATCTCGCCGCCCGCGACAACGATCTGCCATTTCGTGCGATCCCGGTGTTTCTGCATCGCCGCTTCCGTCACGGCTTCATGTTCATCAACACGTCGAAGGGCATCAAGAAACCGGCCGACCTGAGAGGCCGCCGGATCGGCGTGAAGACAATGATGACTACGGCAGTGCTGTGGATGCGCGGCATCCTGCAAGGCGAATATGGCGTGCCTCTCAACAGCATCGAATGGGTCGCGGAGATCGAGGACGACGTCAAAGTCAGCCTGCCGCCGGACATCAAATATTCCTGCCTGCCGAACGAAAAATCGATCGACACGATGCTGGCCGAGGGCGAGCTCGACGCAGTGTTTCATTCCGATTTCGTCAGGCCGTTCCTTGCCGGGGATCCGCGCGTGGCGCGTCTCTTTCCGGACCACAAGGCGGAGGAGATGGCCTATTTCAAGCGCACCGGAATTTTCCCAATCATGCACGTGCTCGGCCTGCGCAAGTCGCTTGCCGACGAGCATCCGTGGGTTGCCCTCAACCTGTTCAGGGCTTTCAACGAGGCAAAAGCGATCGCAATGAAGCGCATGGCGAACCCGCGCATCGTGCCGCTTGCGTGGTACCGTGACGCCTGGGAAGAGCAGGAGCGTTTGCTCGGACCTGACCCATGGGAATACGGGCTGACGGAGAAGAACCGCAATGTTCTCGAAACGCTTGTCGGCTATTCGCACGAACAGGGACTGATCAAGAGACGTCCGGCAGTCGACCAGCTGTTCCTCAGCGTCGATACGGGGCGCAAGCGCGGTGGGGACTACAGGATTTAGCGCATATTGCGCCGCAATCCCGGAGACCGTAGCCTCCGGGCAAACAAAACCATCAATCGGGAGGATTCATCCGTGCGCAAGACATTTGCATTGGCTGCCGTAGCCCTTGCCGTCGGCCTTACCGGCGCACAAGCGCAAGAGAAAGTCTGGAAACACGGCATCCTTGAAGCCAAGAGCGACGCCGGCTTTATCGCCATGGTCGATAAAGGCGGCTTTGCCGCCAAACGCGGGCTGAAAGTCGAACTTCTGCAGATCAAGGCCGGCGCGACGCTGATGAAGGCGCTGCTCTCGGGCGAGATCGACAGCGTCGATATGGGCGCGGCGGAATCGATTGTTGCCGGCGCGCGCGGCACCGGCGTGAAGATCGTTGGCTGCGGCTGGCCCGGCGTGCCGCAGGTCGTCCTGGCCAAGGCCGAAATCAAGTCGCTGGCCGATCTCAAGGGCAAGACCGTTGCGATCTCTTCGCCCGGGTCGCTGCCTGACCTGCTGTTCCGTGGCATGCTCAACGAAGCGAACGTGCCGTTCGGGGACGTGAAGTTGGCGACGCAAGGCGCCGACCTCGATCGCTACAAGTCACTGGTCGCAGGCGTCACCGATGCCGCCGTGGTGTCGAACGAGTTTGAGGCGGTCATGCCGTCCAACATCAAGGTGCTGGCCAAGGGCAGCACCGCGGTACCGAATTTCCTCCGCTTGTGCGTCGCCACCAGCAGCAAGGTGCTGAGCGAACGCCGCGACGACCTGGTGAAATTCGTCGCCGCCGAGATGGAGGCCTACAAGTTTGCGCTGGCGAACCGTGCCGAGACCGTCAAGATCGCGCACGAGATGACCCATGCCAAGCCGGACGATAAACGCGCGGAATTCATCACCGATGAAGCCATCAAGAACAAGCAGATCGACCCGGCGCTGTCGATCCCACTCGACCGGCTTGACTGGATGCAAAATCTCTTCGTCAAAGCGGGCGTGATCAAGCAGACCGTGCCGATCGAGTTGATCGTCGACAAGAGCGTGAACGCCGACGCCGCCAAGCTGGCGGGGAAATAGAGGCGCGTTACCGCTCGGGCATCGCGATGCGGCGGCCGACCGCTTCCGGACGTGGCAATTGCGCGTGGGCTGCCTTCATCCGTGCGAGGGCGCGCATGACCGAGTCGGGGAACGCTGCGACCTTCTTCGTCGCCATGTCGACGTGCAGCGTCATATTTTCCGAAGTGGCGGAGACCCAACCCTCGGTCGCGTGAAACAGCTGCTCGAAATAGTGGAAGCGCTTGGAATCGAAGTCGAGCAGCTGGAACGTGACGCGCACGGGATCGTTCGCGTGCAACTCGCGCACATAGCGCACGTGGACCTCGGCCGTGAAGGTCGAATGATTGGCGCGCTTGAGGTAGTCGGCCCCGATGCCGATGAGCTCGTACACCTCATCGACCGCGCGATCGAACAGCACGTTGTAATAGGCCATGTTTAGGTGGCCGTTATAGTCGATCCATTGCGGCTCGACATGCATCAGCGACGAGACGAACGGTGCGAAGAAGACTGGATCGAGGTCGGTGCGATCGAGCATGGTTTAGGCCGAGATCGGATAAACTGCCTTTTCGCCACTGAGGACGCGCGCGACATCGCTGGCGCATTTGGTTTGCAATTCCTCGAGCGCTTCGATCGAGTAGAATGCCGTATGCGGGGAGATGATGACGTTGTCGCGCCCGAGCAGGGGTAAATCCTTGGCCAGCGGCTCAGCCGTCACCACGTCGAGACCGGCGCCGCCGACCTGGCCGGAATCGAGCGCCGCGATCAGCGCCGGCTCGTCGATCAGCGGCCCGCGCGCCGTGTTCACGATGTAGGCGCCTTTCTTCATTTTGGCGAATGCGGCCGCGTTCATCATTCCGCGGGTTGCCGGCAACAACGGCGCGTGCACCGACACATAGTCAGACTTGTTGAGCAGGGTGTCGAAGTCGACGCTTTCGACTCGCGCAGCCTTGAAAACCTCCGGCTTGGCGAAAGGATCGAAGGCGACCACCTTTATGCCAAATGCCTGCGCCTTCGGTGCGACCAGGCGAGGGATGTGGCCGAAGCCGACAAGGCCGAGCACCGTCCCCTCGATGCGGCGGATCGGAACGACCGCTGGCATTTCCCAGCGGCCGCTCTGCACCAGCTTGTTCGATAAAGGGACCTTTCGGATGAGCGCAAGCAGCAGCGCGATCGCATGGTCGGATACCTCCCGGATGCAGTAGTCCGGCACGTAATTGACCGCGATGCCTTTCTCCTTAGCGGCGACGAGATCGATATTGTCGACTCCGAGCCCGAACCGGCCGATCGCCTTGCAACGGGTGAGCTGGGTGAGAATGTCGCGGGTAAGCTTTGCGTAGGTCACCAGGATCGCATCGGCATCTTTGGCGACCGCGAGGATGTCGTCGGCGTTGACGCTCTTCGCCATGCGGTAGGTCGGGTTGAGCTTCGAAAGCGCGGCCTTGGCCGGGTCTAGGGACGGGAACACGCTATCGGTCACAGCAATCACAGGGCCGGCCATTGCAAACTCCACAAGCGAAAACGATCGGGATGGGCGCGAAAGCTACGACAGCAGCGCGCAGGCGTCCACCCGAGTGAACGCGGGTTGTGCGCGATTTCAAGGGCTTAGCGCGATTAACCAAAAATTAACGACGGCCCCGCTGAGCGGGCCCGGTCGACTATCCTGAAAAAAAATAAGGGAGCGCGGCAATGATTGGGAAGATTGCTCGTGGAGCTTACGTGCTCGTTGTCGGCACGATGGTCGTCGCCTGGGTCATTTCGTTCAACAAGGAAGCGCCTCCCAAGCCGCAGCCGCAGACAGGCCCGCAGATCTGGTACATTCATTCGTAGGCGTATTGCCGGGCGACGGCGGGCGTTGCTCACGGTCGGACGTACATGAACAGTGCTTTGGCGCAGGTCGTAATTCCCTACGGCAACTTCGACGACGGTTTCGAAAAGTATCTGGTCGCCACGATCACGTTCCTGCTTCTTTGTTTTGCAGTCTGGCACTATTTCCGGGATCGCAAGTAGTGGCTCGCTCGCGGTTACTCTCCATTATGTCGCCAGAAACGCCGTTATCTCGCCGCTGAATTTTTCCCAGGCCGGCTCGCTTTCCAAAACCAGATGATTGCGGCTTTCGAGCGCAACAAATTTCGCGCCGGGAATGCCTGCCGCAAGCCGGCGTCCTTCATCAAACGCCACCGCTGCATCGTTGCGGCAATGAAGGACGAGGGTTGGCGCTTTCACCTGCGACAGCAGATCCGAAATATCGACTTCGCCGGTCGCACGCATGATACGCAAGGCGTTTTCGGTCGATGTCGTCATTTGCTGCAGGTCGTTGAACCATTGCATCTGCTCGGGCGTGCCGTCGGGAAAAAACAGCGACGTGAAGAATTGCCGGAACGCCGGGTTTTCCTTGCCCCAGCCTTGTTCGACGATCGAGAGCAATGTTCGTGCGTGCTCCGGATCGCGCCTGGTCCGGCCGCGCGCAAAGCCCCCGTACAGAACCAAATGGCTGACGCGCTCGGGATGGCGAATGGCGTAGACGACCGACACCGCGCAGCCCTGGGAAATGCCTAGCAAGGCAAAGCGTTTTAACTTGGTTGCCTCGACGACGCTTTCGAGATCACGAACGAAGGCTTCAAAGGAAATATCCTGGACGTCCCAGTCGGACAGCCCGTTGCCGCGCTCGTCGTAGCGGATGAGCTGATGCCGGGCCGCAAGCTCGTGCAGCAGGTGGCTCCAGATCGGACTCTGCCAATCATATTCGAGATGGTTGAGCCAATTGGCCGCTTTCACCAGAGGCGGGCCCTGGCCGGCAAGCGCGTAGGCGATGCGAACGCCGTCGGATGCCGTGCAGAAGTGGACCTCCTGGTTCAGCGTCGGCCGTGATGGCGCAGCGGCCGTCTTAGCTGTCGGGCCGATCTTGACCTCGCCGACAAAGCGGAAGCCCTTGCGTGCGATCGTGCGGACAAGCCGCTGGCGTTCGCCGCTGTCGCCAAGAGCCTTGCGCACGGCATTGATGCGGCTGTCGAGTGTCGAGTCCGACACAATGCGTCCGCTCCAAACTGATGCAATGAGGTCGTCTTTGCTGACGACGCGATCGCGGTTCTCGATCAGATAGACCAGAAGATCGAAAACCTGCGGCTCTACCGGGACTGCCGCGCCATGCGCGCACAACTCCCGGCGCTCACAGTCGAGCGCGAAGTTTTCGAATGAAAACAGCACGTTGTCGCCCCGCGACCTTGCTTTTCGCGATTATAACTCAGCGCCGGAGTGATGAGAAATCAATCGGCAAATGATGAGAGCCTCTCGCAAAGGGCCGAATGCGCGACTGCTTCGCGCAGTCCCGAGACTGATCAGCGGCAATTCGTTAGCCCCACACAGCCAAATCATCTTGCTGACATCCCGATCACGTTTTTCGATGAGATGGACGAGAATAAACTGCCGTCGCCCACTACTAATCGCCTAATTATTTAACGAAAACAGGACGTTGTGCCGCGATTAACGGCCGTCAAATATTGCAAACGGCCTCTCAAGCGAAATCAAGACTTCCTCAAGAACAAATCAAGCGTGGACTCAAAGTCTTTAGACCCCGATGGGCGCATCCATGCTGCCGAAAACGAATGGAGCATGTGATGGAACTGCACACGATCAGGCGCTTCGGAATCGATATCTACCGTTATCGCAAGGAAGCGCTGGCGCTCCGCGCGCAAACCAGAACGGAATTCTTCCGGATGCGCTGGCCGCGTTTTTCGCCCGGTGATTCTTGCGGTCATCGCCGCGTATCTGTCCATGCGCGTGATCGCCCCGTCGGCGGCGGCTGAAGTTCCCGAGACAATCGCCGCTCGTGGCGAGACGCTGATCGTGACTGCTACACGCAATCGGTGCGCAAGTCTACGAGTGCAAGACAAATTCCGACGGCAAATTGGCCTGGCAGTTCCGCGAGCCGATCGCAACGCTGGTGATCGACGGCAAGACCGTCGGCCGCCATTTTGCGGGACCGGTCTGGGAGATGGCGGATGGCAGCGCCGTGAGCGCCAAAGTTTCGGCGCAGGCGCCGGGCGCGACCACGAACGATATTCCGCTTCTGAGACTGGATGTCGCAGCCCGGCATGGATCCGGACTTCTCAGCGGTGTCACGACAATCCAACGCTTGAATACGCGTGGTGGACGCGCCGACGCGGCCTGCGATTTACCGGGAACGTTCCTGAGCGTGCCGTACAGCGCGGACTACGCTTTCTACAAGAAGGCTGCCGCCGATCTGCGGTCTCATTGACCGCAGCTGTCATCCAATCAGAGGACGCAATGCAATTACAGGTCACTAATATCCACCGTCGCAGTAACGGCACCATCGATACGGATGTTTATCGACGGAGAGCCTTTCTGTTGCGGCGGGAGACCACAAACCAAATCTTGCGTCGGTTGGGACGCTCTGTCCTGCCGCGGATGATTGGCGCAATCGCGATCCTCGTGAGCTACGTCCTGTTCTTGCCACGCAATCCGTTGCCGCAAGGCGCAGGCTCGACGTTCGCGCCGGCCAAGGTCTCTCTGCTGTCCGATTCACTGAGAACGCCAAAGTCGAATCACCGCAGTCAATAGGAGATGTTCATGGGAAAACTCGTCGCGTTTCTGTATGGCATCGTGGCCTATCTCGTCTTCGCGATTGTCATTGTCTACTCGCTCGGCTTCGTCAGCGGGCTGGTGGTGCCGAAAACGATCAACTCCGGTCCCGCCGGACCGCTCGTGGAATCCATCGTTATCAATCTCGTGCTGATGACGATTTTCGCTCTGCAGCACAGCGTCATGGCGCGGCCGCAGTTCAAGAAATGGTGGACGACGATCGTCCCCAAATCCGTCGAGCGCAGCACTTACGTGCTGTTGGCCAGCTTGGCTCTCGCGCTCGTGTTCTGGCAGTGGCGGCCGATCCCCGGCGTAGTGTGGGAGGTCAAGGAGCCTGCGATTGCCGCGTCCCTCCTGTATCTCGGATTGTTTGGCTGGGTGCTGGTCTTCATCAGCACGTTCATGATCAATCACTTCGAGTTGTTCGGGCTGCATCAGGTCGCCAACAATCTCGCCGGCAAGGCGATGCCGCCGATGAAGTTCAAGACACCGATGCTGTATAACGTCGTCCGTCATCCGATCTATCTCGGCTTCATCATCTTCGTCTGGGCGACACCCGTGATGACGGCCGGCCACCTGCTGTTTGCCGCGGTCGTGACGGCTTACATCTTTGTCGGGATCGCGCTCGAGGAACATGACCTGATTGCCGTGTTCGGCGACGAGTATCGCCGCTACCGGCAGCGGGTGGCGATGATCGTTCCCTTCATCGGACGATCGTCCTGAGCTAACGGGGCCGGCGGGCGGCGGATTCCCTCTAACCGAAGGTTGTCCCCGCAACCCCGCCGCTGCCGGTCTCGTTTCACCCGCAACCTGTCCTCTGCTAACGTCGGCTGACGCGCAGCAGAGGACAGTTTTATGGCCGTGAGTGAGGTCGCCGGGCGGGGGCGCAATGCCGGCGCAATCAAGAGAACAGTGGCCGCGCTGACGGCGGCTTTCGGAAATCGTGTGGTGACGTCGCAGGCCGTGCGCGAGCAGCACGGCAATACCGTCACCTGGATCGCAAACCAGCCGCCCGACGCCGTCGTTTTTCCGCAAAGCACCGAAGAGGTGCAACAAATCGTACGGATCTGCGCCGAAAATGGCGTTGCGATCATTCCTTATGGCGTCGGCACCTCGCTCGAAGGGCACGTCAACGCGCCGGTCGGCGGCGTTTCGATCGATTTCCGCGACATGAACAAGGTTCTTGCCGTGCATGCCGAGGATCTCGACTGCGTCATCGAGCCCGGCATCACCCGCAAGGCCCTCAATGAGCAGTTGCGCGACAGCGGGCTGTTCTTCCCGATCGATCCGGGCGCAGACGCGTCGCTGGGCGGCATGGCGGCCACACGCTGCTCCGGCACCAATGCGGTGCGCTACGGCACGATGAAGGACAACGTCCTCGCCCTCAAAGTGGTGCTGGCGAATGGAGAGGTGATCGATACCGCACGCCGCGCGAAAAAGACCTCGGCAGGCTACGACCTCACCCGGCTGATGGTCGGATCGGAAGGCACGCTTGGCGTCATTACGCAATTGACGTTGAAGCTGTCCGGTATTCCGGAAGCGATCTCAGGCGGGATTTGCCCTTTTCCTTCGGTGGAAGCGTGCTGCAATACCGCAATTCACACGATTCAGTCCGGCATCCCGGTGGCGAGGATCGAACTGCTCGATGCGCTGCAGGTGAGGGCAGTCAACCTGCATTCCAAGCTAGGGCTTGCGGAAACGCCGATGCTGTTTCTTGAATTTCACGGCACCGAGGCGTCGGTTGCCGAGCAATCAAAGCGTTTCGGCGAGATCGCGGCGGAATTCGGCGGTGGTCCATTCACCTGGACGACGCGGCCGGAAGAGCGCACAAAATTATGGGAGGCGCGCCATCACGCGGCACTATCAAACTTTGCGTTGCGTCCGGGCGCCGCCATGGTCCCGACCGATGTCTGCGTGCCGATCTCGCGGTTGGCGGAGTGCGTCACCGAAACGCAGCATGACATCGCGGAAAGCCGCATTCTTGCGCCGATCGTCGGCCATGTCGGCGACGGTAATTTCCATCTGACGCTTCTTGTCGACATGGACGATGCCGACGAAGTCAGGCGCGCCAAGGCCCTGTCGGAGCGACTGGTTGAACGCGCGCTTGCGATGGACGGGACTTGCACTGGCGAGCATGGGGTTGGGCAAGGGAAAATGAAGTATCTGGTAGCCGAGCACGGCGCTGCGGCGCTTGCGGTTATGGCCTCGATCAAGCGTGCCCTCGATCCGCAGAACATCATGAACCCGGGTAAGATCGTCGCACTGAGCTGAAACCTGCGTGCTTCTCGCACACATTCGTCCGGCAAATGTTCCGCGACACAGATTTGCCGACAAGAGCGGCAAATCTGCCCTATATTTCATTGAATGTGAGCGCGAACGGATGCCGGATGCGGTCTGGCGCTGGAGTTGGTGTTGCAAACCACACTGCTCGGATTGGCGATTGCGATCATCCTGGCGCTCGTTGCGGCGCTGGTAGGACCGCTGCTGCTCGACTGGGGCAGTCATCGCACTCTGTTGGAAGCTGAGGCGAGCCGGCTGATCGGTGTCAACGTGCGTGTGACGGGCGGCATCGACGCCCGGTTGCTGCCTTCGCCGCGTCTCACGCTGCATGACATCCAGATCGGCGATGGCGGTGAAACGATCCGCGCTCGTTCGCTCGGGGTCGAATTCGCGCTCGGCTCGCTCATGCGTGGTGAATGGCGTGCGGCCGATCTTCATCTTGTCGGACCACAGGTTCGTCTGGGCCTGGATTCATCCGGGCGATTGCAGGCGCCGAATCTGGCGATGACTTTCAAGCCGGACGAACTGTCGATCGACCGGCTCAGCATCGAAGACGGCACGGTTGTGCTCGCCGACGCGGCCAGCGGCACAAGCCTCACGCTGGGACGGGTTTGGTTCAACGGAGAAGCTCGGTCACTGGCCGGCCCAGTGAAGGGCGACGGGGCGGTCACGGTCGCCGGCGCGCTCTATCCGTACCGGCTTGCTTTGGGCCGCCTTAGCGATGCGGGCACGCTCAAGTTGCACCTCAACGTGGATCCCACTGATTATCCGCTCAATTTCGAGGCCGATGGCACCCTGGCGGTTGCCGGCAACACGCCAGGATTCGACGGAACGCTCGGTCTGGCGCGGCCGGTGGGCATCGGGCTGCGCCGGCCTGGGCCTGCGGCGGGCGAAGTCACCCAGCCGTGGCGCGTCGGCGGGAAGATCAAAGCAACGGCGCAGTCGGCGTTGATGCAGGACGTCGAATTCCAGTACGGCTCAGAGGAGCAGGGGCTCCGGCTGACCGGTGTGGCCGACTTCAAATTCGGCGCAGAGGCCACGGTTCAATGGGGTCTTGTCCGGGCGGCAGATCGATGCCGACCGGGCTGTTTCCGGGGGCGGTGCCGGGAAACAGACGCCCGCAGCCGTGATACGCCAGCTTGTTGCGCTCGTAACAAGCGCATTCCGCACATCGCTACCGGTGCAGCTTGGCATCGGCATCGATCAGATAACTCTCGGCGGCAGCGGCTTGCAGAATTTGCGCGGCGATATCACCAGCAATGCAAGCGGATGGAGCCTCGATCGTCTGGAATTCCGCGCGCCGGGTCTGACCCAGGTGCGGCTCAGCGGGCGTCTCGCCGTCGGCAATGACGGCGTTGCTTTTTGGGGCCGGCACAAATCAACTCGTCCGATCCGAGAGCACTGGCGCTCTGGCTCGAAGGGCGGGGCGACGCCACGCAAGGCGATATTCGTCCGTTGAGCCTGCGAGGTAATGTCACGCTTGCGAGCGATAGAATTGCGGTTGAGCAGATCAAAGCCGAATTCGATCGCAAGCCTGTGACGGGTCGGCTTGGCTACACGCTTGCCTCCGCTGATCGGCCGGCAAAGCTCGATGCGGAGCTGGAAGCGCCGCAGCTTGATATTGACGCGGCGCTCGGTTTTGGCCGTGCGCTGCTCGCCGGCTCCATGCTCGAACGTCCGCGCGAGATGACGCTCGCGATCGAAATCGGGCATGCCACGTTCAGCGGGATTGATGCGGGAAACGCACGCGTGCATATGCATGTCGATCCCGACGGACTGCAGGTCGACCGGCTGACGATCGGCGACATTGGCGGAGGGCGCTTAACCGCGGCGGGCCGCATCGAAACGAAGGGAAACATTCCGCGCGGCTCATTCGCCGTCGATCTCGAAACGACGAAAGCTGCAGCGATTGCCACGATCGCAGAAAAGGTTATGCCGGAGCGGATCGCGTCTGCTGTCAAGAATTCTCGAGCGAGTTGGGCGCGCAAAGCTGCACGGGACGCTTGATGTCGCAGTTGACGACAAGACGTCGACGACGGGCGCACGGGTGGCCGTGACCGGGACGCTCGACGAACTGCGTCTCGATGCGCATGCGCGCGTTGATGGCGATTGGCAGTCCCGCACCGTATCCGGATTCGAGATGAATGCGACCGTCGACGCGACGGCGGGGTCCTTGGTGAAATTTGCCAAGCTCGACGAGGTCGTCGCAGCAGGCAATGGCCCTGCGCAGTTGAAGGCCAGTCTCAAAAGGCCGGTCGGCGGCGACCTTTCATTTGATGTTCAACTGGCAGGGGAGGGCCTGGCGGTAAAACTCACCGGCAAGGGAAAAATGCCTGCGACGGGCCGCATCCAGGGCGACGCTTTAGTCGAGGTGCGCGAAGCCCATCTGAAACCGCCGCGACGGGGGCCGGTTGCGGCCAGCGCAGGCCCGCTTTCATTCAGATTGTCGTCGCGCGTTGCGCTTGCGGCGGGCGCTCTCACGTTTGACGAGATCGATGCAAAATTGGGCGCCTCGACCATTCATGGCCACTTTCGCGTCGACGATTCATCTCCTCGGCGTATTGAAGGCGCCCTTGACGCGAATGTCGCCGATGGTGGAAGCCTGCTCGCCATTGCCATCGGCTTGCCGCGCGCCGTGAAAGATGGACCAGGCTGGTCCTGGTCGAGCGAGCCGTTCAGCTCCGGATTGTTCGGCAGGTTTGCCGGCGAGATTGCATTCAGACTTGGCCGCGTGGAGCTATTGCCAAATGTCAACGGACGGGACCTGCGCGGCACGGTGCGTTTCGGTAGCGACAGCATCGCGCTGGAAAGCGCCGGTGAGGTGGCGGGCGGTAAGCTCGCCGGCATCGTTACGTTCCGTAATGCGCAGGATGGCCTGGGCGCGCATGTAAAAATGTCACTGGCGGGTGCGGATGCCGCCGCATTGCTCTCCGGTGCGACGCGGCCGCCGATTACCGGGTCGCTGAATCTGAGCCTGGAAGGCGAGGCGACCGGCCTGAGCGCGGTCGCGCTCGTCGGATCTGCAAAGGGATCGGGCAAGATCGAGCTGGCGGATGCCCAGTTGGCGGGCCTCGATCCACGGACTTTCGATGCCGTAACCCGTGCCGTCGATCAGGGCCTCGCGATCGAGCAGGGCCGTATTGCAGACGTCGTACGCAAGTCGATCGGTAGCGGTCGGCTGTCGGTCCGGCGCGCGGAATCGGCCCTGACCGTAAGCGCCGGGCAAATCCGTCTCAGCAAGCCGGCCGTGGACAGCAAGGATGCAGCGCTGTCCGTCGCCGGTGCCTTCGATCTAACCGATGGCCTAGTCGATGCACGGCTGGTGCTGTCTGGCCAGAGCGAGGCGGCTGGCGCGCGGCCGGACATCTACATCGCCCTGAAGGGGCCGATGCCGGACGTTTCATACAACATTGACGTTTCGGCCCTCACCGGGTGGCTCACCCTGCGAGCTGTCGAAAATCAGACAAAGCGATTACGTGCGATCGAACTCGGCCCACAACTACCGGCGGCTCGGCCGGCGCCGAAAGTCAATCCGGCACCGCCATTGCCGGCGCCGACCGACATTAAGCCGGCGCCCAAGCCACGAAATGTAGGCCGGCCCGCAGCGTCAGTCGGCACGCAGAACTGAGTGGATGACGCGCGCACCCGATATATCTCGGGTATCGCTATGCATGCTGCTGTGATCGTCGGCGCTATGCACACGATAGTGGTCGAGAACGAAAAGACGTATCGCTGATGACAAATTGCCGTGACGGCGATCAGTGTCGATAGAAGCGACCAGGTCTGACAGCGTCACTTCTTTACCGGTAGCGATTTCCTTCAGTCCCTTCCAAAACGCGTCTTCGAGACTGACGCTCGTTTTGTGTCCCGCAATAACAATCGAACGTTTGACAACCGGAGATTTCATCGGCGGTCCCCTTTTTCAATCCGGCGCCGATCGAGGTCGCGGCTGGCCTTGGCTTGCTGCGCAGCTTCGAGCTTTCGGAGATGTTTCGGCTGGCCGAAAGCCAGACGATTGGCTTGAGCAGTCTGATCACGCTTCTGCCGTTTCGCTTGCTTGCGGACGGTCCGAAGATTGATCACCTCAGCCATTCCGTGTCCTCGACGGTAACCAGCGAGTTTCAGTTCTACGTTCAGCTAACTCTGAACCATCGCCGGCAAATGCGCCCATACGTTGGCGGAAACGTGCCTTTACGGCGAACTTCACAAGATTGAACGCGACACTGCTCGGCTGTTTGAGGACAGAGTTCAATACACAGTTAGTTGATTACAAAACTCGAGCAAATGAATCGCAATGAGCATCAGTAGAAACAAACTGGGAATGTCCTAGGAAACTTCGGGATTCCCAAATAAATATTCACACCCAGCCTTGCTATACTGGCGAAGACGCAAAACGTAGGGCCCACGAAACTCTAGGGTAACTTTTTGCGCCCGCGTCATTTGACGTAAAGAAGCCCCTCAATAGTACCGGGTTACGTTCCGCGCGCCCGCACGAATACATAAGCCCGGGATTGTGCCCGAGAGTCAGTTGTCGATGGAACTCAGTGCGGCCTGGTCATTTTTTCCGGCCGGACGAGCCGATCAAATTCGGCCGCCGTGACGAAAGCCCAGACGAATCGCTTCCTCGCGCAACGTCGTTCCATTGGCGTGCGCCGCCTTCGCGACCTGAGCGGCCTTGTCATATCCGATTTTTGGGGAGAGGGCGGTGACGAGCATGAGAGAGCGCTCCATCAGTTCGCGGATGCGCGCTTCGTTGGCGCGTATTCCGACGACGCAATTGTCGGTGAAGGAGACGACAGCGTCGCCGAGCAGCCGGATCGATTGCATCATGCAATACGCGAGCAGCGGCTTGTATACGTTGAGCTCAAAATGCCCCTGGCTGCCCGCGACTGTAATGGCCGTTTGATTTCCGAACACCTGGCAGCAGACCATCGTCAGCGCTTCGCTTTGCGTCGGATTGGTCTTGCCGGGCATAATCGAAGATCCAAGCTCGTTGCTTGGAAGGATCAATTCGCCGAGGCCGGAGCGCGGCCCAGATCCCATAAGGCGAATATCGTTCGCGATCTTGAACAGGGCCGTGGCGGCGGAATTGATGGCGCCATGCGCGAACACATAGGCGTCATGGCCGGCCATGTGTTCGAACTTGTTGGGTGCGCTCGTGAACGGCAATCTCGTCAGTTGAGCGACCCGCTTCGCAAAGGCCTTTGCAAATCGCGGTTTGGAATTCAGACCGGTGCCGACGGCGGTGCCGCCTTGCGCAAGCGGATAGAGTTCGCGCTGCGCCAGCGTCAGCCGCGCAAGAGATGATTTCACTTGCGCGGCATAGCCGGAGAATTCCTGTCCGAGGGTGACCGGCGTCGCATCCATTGTGTGCGTGCGGCCGATCTTGATGATCTTGGAAAATTCCTTCGCCTTTTTGTCGAGCGCCCGAAGCAGGTGCGCCAGCGCAGGTTTGAGCCGGCGCTCGATTTCGATGGTCGCCGCGATATGCATGGCGGTCGGGATTGAATCGTTCGACGACTGGCTCATGTTGACGTGATCGTTTGGATGCACCGGCGCCTTTGCGCCGAGCTGGCCGCCCAGCTTCAGGTTCGCTGCATTGGCGATCACTTCGTTGACGTTCATGTTCGTTTGCGTACCGGAGCCGGTTTGCCACACCAGCAACGGGAAGTGTTCGTCCAGCTTGCCGTCGGCGATCTCTTGGGCCACAGCGGCAATGGCTGACGCGCGTTTCCGGTCGAGCGAACCGAGGTCGCGATTGACCTCAGCCGCTGCACGCTTGATCAGGCCGAGCGCATGCACGATTTCACTCGGCATGCGTTCTGTGCCGATGCGAAAGTTATGCAGCGATCGCTGGGTCTGGGCTCCCCACAGTCTGTTCGCGGGAATTTTCAGTGGCCCGAACGCGTCGCTTTCGACGCGTGTTTTTGAGGACCGATCACCAGTCTTGGCCATGTGACTTGATCCGTCGTACGGGCGTGCCGGTCGAAATTATGCCGAATAACGGCCGGCACAAGTCCGGTCGCAGACCGAGGCCGGCAGCGCTATTTTTTCCGGAAGCGGTCGAGCCTGACCACTTCGCCGCCGCCGGCCGGCTTTTCAGGCTTTTCGCGTTTTGGTGAGGATGCGGGCGCAGTCGCGCGGGCGGTGGGCGCATCGGCCGCTGGCGCCGGCGGCGGATTGCTCGGGGATCGCTTTTTCTTGCTCACGGGCTCCTGCACGTTGGCAGGTGCGGATCGCTCCTCGCCTTCGGCGGCCTCCTCGAATTGAAGACCGAACTGCACCGAGGGATCAAAGAAGCCGTTGATGGCCTCAAACGGCACCGTGAGACGCTCCGGAACCCCGCCGAAAGAAAGTCCCACCTCGAATTCGTCTTCGCTGACTTTCAGGTCCCAGAATTGATGCTGGAGGATGATGGTCATCTCGTCCGGATATTGCGCGCGCAGCCGATCCGACATGTGCACGCCGTCGGCCTTTGTGTCGAACGAGATGTAGAAATGATGATCGCCAGGCAGGCCTTTCTTGGCCGTGTCGGTAAGCACGCTGCGCACCACCCCGCGCAGTGCCTGCTGGGTCAGAAGGTCATAGCGGATCTGGTCAGTCATGCGGGATGAGCGCCGTGATGGATTCGCACAATGCTAGCGCGGCCGATGCGCTCCGCGCTATCCCTGAGCGGCCCGCGCAAAGCCGCATTGTCATAAACTGGATACCGCGCGGCCCACAATGAGAAGTGGAGGCTTCTGTTGCCAGGTGCCTCCGGACCCCGCCTGACGGAGCTTAACCCGTCAGGGCTTTAGTTCGGTCTTTCAAACCGCTTACGCGGCCTGAGCAACCGGAGCATAGTTGTCGTTTGCAACTATGAAATGGCCCGATAACGGCGGAACCATGCCGAGCAAAAGTCCGCCCTTTACGCCCTCGTCGATCCTATTTCGCCCCCGCCGAAGCCCGTGCCCGCCGGGCTTGGGTGGAGGCGCCGGGTACTGCCCCCGGGTCCGATGGGTTTATTACGACGGCCGTTTATCGCCATAGCCGGGTCTCCCCGGCACCTGAAATATAGGAGGCAAAGGTTACCGAAGGAAGAGTGAGGCGCTGTAGCCGGTATTTCAGGCCCTAATTCGTGCTCACGACGTCTTTGCCGATCGGCCAAAGTGCAAGGCCGGCAAGCTTGAGATGCGCCCATGCAAAAGGAATCCCGATGAGCGTAATCGCGAGCAGCAGTGCCGTAAGCAAATGACCGAGTGCAAGCCACCAGCCGGCCAGCAGTAGCCAGACCAAATTGCCGACAAAGCCGAGGAAACCGCTGCCTATGCCCGTCGGGCGTGACACCACGGTATGACCAAAGGGAAGAAGCGTATAGGCCGCGATCGTGAAAGCCGAACGAGCCCAGGGAATGCCGATGATGGTGAGAACCATGATCACGGCTGCGATCAGCCAGCCCAACGCCATGTAGAAGCCGCCGAACAGAATCCACAGGACGTTCAAGAGCAAACTACCTGTTCCCATGGTCTTTCGACTCACTCATACACCATAGCCAAGCGGGACGATCGAGCTTGCCCGAATTTCCGCGCGACTGCGAGCCGAAGTTCAGACGTGGCGGCCATGCATAATCCATCTAGTCGCCACCCGTGGCGCGGGATATTGCTGCCGTCATGTCCGATTCCGTCGCGCCATCCCGATCGGTCGCCGCACGCCCCTCTCTGCTAGAACTATTCCGCGCCTTTGTTGTCGTCTCCGTCTCGGGGTTCGGTGGTGCGCTGCCATGGGCGCGGCGCATGATCGTCGACCAACGCGGGTGGATGACGGCTGAAGAGTTCAATGAAGCTTTCGCGCTGTCCCAGTTCCTGCCAGGCCCCAACGTCGTGAACTTCTCGGTCGTGTTCGGCTCGCGTTTCGGAGGGGCAGCCGGAGCGGCGGTGGCGCTCGCCGGACTCATGGGCCCTCCGTTAATCATCGTCACGGTGCTCGCATTTTCTGTATGCGCGGTTCGGCGATATCGAAATGCTCGGCCGCATTCTCGCGGGCATTACTGACTGCCGCGGTCGGTCTGCTGATCGCGGTCGTGGCAAAGATGGCGGCGCCATTATTCCGCAGCCGCCGGGACTGGGCGCCGTTTATTGCGATCGCTGCGTTCGCCGGCGTTGCAATCATGCAGTGGCCCCTGCCGCTGGTGTTTGTCGGTGTTGCGCCGATCAGCGTCGCTCTCGCGTGGATAAAGCGATGAACGAAAATCCGCTTGTCCCGTTGTTCGGCTATTTCGCAATGTTGTCGCTATTCGCTGTCGGCGGCGCCAACGCGGCAATTCCGGAAATGCATCGCATTGCCGTCGATGTGATGCATTGGATGAGCGATCGGCAATTCGCCGATAGTTTTGCCATTGCGCAAATTTCGCCAGGACCAAACATCATCATCGTCACGCTGATCGGCTACCACGTCGCCGGCCTCGCCGGTGCGGCAGTGGCTACAGTCGCTATGTGCGGTCCAACTTGCGTGTTCGCTTTTCTGGTCGCCCGCACCTGGGACCATTTCAAGGAGGCGCGCTGGCGTATCGCGATACAGGCCGGGCTAGTGCCGGTTTCAATCGGATTGATTGGTGCCAGCGCTTTTGTGCTGGCCCGGAGCGCTGACCACAATATTTATGCCGCTTTAATCACTGCGGTTACGGCGATAATTGCGTTTGCGACACGCATTAATCCGCTTTGGCTATTCGCCGTCGGGGGTATTTTGGGGCTGTCGGGGTGGCTGTAATGGAGGTTCGCCAACATCCGTGCTTTCGGCTCAGCCTTGTCATATGCTAGGGATCGGACGTGGGGCACAGGCGACAGCGTAAGTAAATTAAGAAGCAAGAACAAAGGCGGGAGGACAAAAAATGGCCGAGGGGGTCAAAACCTCCCCGAACGGGGGCGGGTTGCGTTTCAAGGTTCGTGCCCCGCGCGAATTTTACGGCGGGCTTTCGCTGATTGGTGTTGCCATCGTGGCAATCTGGGCGTCGGGAGACCTTCCCGGCATGCATGGCTTTGCGTTTGGTCCAGGCACCGCGCCCCGTCTGTTCGCAGGTCTTCTCGCACTGGTTGGCGCGCTTGTCGCGCTCACCGGGTTGCTCTTCGACGGACCGCCAATTGAACGTTTTGCCGTTCGTGGTCCAGCCTGGGTCATCCTTGCAATCCTTGCTTTCGCCGGCATGATCCGAGGCGTCCATCTTGGATTTATGACGATTCCGCCTCTGGGCCTGATCCCGTCCACTTTTGCTGCTTTCATGATCTCGATCTTCGGATCGAGCGAAATGCGGTGGGTGGAAAGTCTGGTCGCCGCGGTGGCGATGACCGCATTCTGCGTGGCTCTCTTCGTCTATCTGCTTCAACTGCCGTTTCAGCTTTGGCCCTGGTACTGAGAAGAAGCGGTCATGAGTGAACTTCTCGCCAACCTTGCGCTCGGGTTCTCGGTTGCAGCGCATCCGTACAACATCGGGTTTTGCCTGCTAGGCGCGCTCGTCGGCACGCTTGTTGGCGTGCTCCCGGGCATCGGCACGGTCGCGACTGTTGCCATGCTTCTGCCGATAACGTTTGGACTGCCGCCGGTGGGTGCGCTGATCATGCTCGCCGGCATTTACTACGGCGCGCAGTATGGCGGCTCGACGACGTCGGTGCTCGTAAATATTCCCGGCGAAGCAGGCTCTGTCGTTACGTGTCTTGATGGCCATCAGATGGCGAGGCAAGGCCGTGCCGGCGCGGCACTCGCCATCGCTGCCATAGGTTCGTTTTTTGCGGGCTGTGTCTCGACGGTGCTTGTTGCAGCCCTCGGCACACCGCTGACGTCATTAGCCCTGTTGTTTGGACCGGCGGAATATTTCTCGCTAATGGTACTCGGTCTCATCTTCGCTGTTGTACTGGCGAAAGGTTCGGTGCTGAACGCGATCGCTATGATCCTGACCGGTCTGCTGCTGTCGATGGTTGGGTCCGACCTTGAGACAGGCGCGGGCCGCATGACCTTCGATATCGCGGAGCTGTCCGATGGTATCGGTTTCACCAACGTTGCGATGGGTGTTTTTGGCTTTGCTGAGATTATCCGCAACCTCGAAATGTCGCAGGAGAGCCGCGACATTGTGAAGGCAAAGATCAAGGGTCTGATGCCGACGCGACAAGACTTGATCGACTCCTCGGGAGCCATCGCGCGCGGTACAATTCTGGGCTCACTCCTTGGCATTTTGCCTGGTGGCGGCGCTGTCGTGGCGTCATTTGCCGCGTATACGTTTGAAAAACGTATATCCAAACATCCCGAACGTTTTGGACGTGGCGTCATTGAAGGTGTGGCAGCGCCAGAAGCGGCCAATAACGCCGCGGCGCAGACTTCGTTCATTCCGCTGCTTACGTTGGGTATTCCGCCGAATGCGGTTATGGCGCTGATGGTCGGCGCAATGACCATTCACGGAATCGTCCCGGGACCTCAAGTCATGACCAAGCAACCAGAGTTGTTCTGGGGAATGGTCGCCTCGATGTGGCTCGGCAACCTTATGCTGGTCATCATCAACCTTCCGCTTGTCGGTGTCTGGGTGGCCTTGCTGCGCGTGCCTTACCGCTTGCTTTATCCGTCAATCATCGTGTTCTGCTGCATCGGAATTTATTCGATCAACAATTCGCCGACCGACGTTGTCATCGCCGCAATTTTCGGTTTGGTTGGCTATTGGCTGACCAAACACGACTTTGAGCCGGCGCCGCTTGTGCTGGCTTTCGTTCTCGGGCCGTTAATGGAAGAAAACCTACGGCGCGCCATGTTAATTGCCCGAGGTGATGCCACCGTTTTCCTGACACGACCGATTTCGGCGACCCTGATCGCGCTTGCGGCAGGGTTACTGGTGCTTGCGGCCTTGCCAATGATCCGCAAGCGACGCGACGAAGTCTTCGTCGAATAGGCATGGCGGCGCGCTCACTGTCAATTGTTATTTAGCCAGCGATCGCGCCGGATACCGTCAGTATTCCGGCCACCAAAATCACGAGCTGAATTGAGAAAGCGGTGATATTGGCGTCCCACTTTTTCGCGAAGATCGGGATAGGCGCGTTGAACGGCCGATAGCCGTTTTTGTCGTAGGCCGCGCCGCCGTAGATCGGCATTGCAATCAACGCCGCGAAGAATGCCGCATATACGACCGCGCCCATGGCCGCGACGAAATAGAGCCGCTCAACGGCAAGCGGTCCTGGCCACCAGATGAGCGCAAAGGCGAGCAGGCCTAATCCGACATAACTTGAGATCTGCCACACCACGTGGAAGCGCGCATGCGGCGTCCACTGTGGATTGGTGGCATGGGTCCTGTTGAAGTCTGCCACTACTGTAAGCAGCGCCCAGCCGGCCGTCATGAGAGTGAACAGAATCCGGGCAACCAGAATGCGGTCAAAGCTCATTTGCATACCCCCAACTGCACCAGAGCGATTGTATCAGGAGTCGAGTGCGAGGGCTGGCATTTGGGCGGTTGAAAAACGGCTGCCAGCCGTTGCTACCGGCGATAAACTTCCCCATCTTCGAGTCGCCAGCCGATATTCGAAAAGATGCGCCAATATCTCGACTTGATGGAACTTATCCTGAGCCGCGGGGTCGAAAAACGCGACCGGACGGGCACGGGTACGTTGTCGGTGTTCGGACATCAGATGCGGTTTGCGCTCGGTGAAGGCTTTCCTCTGGTCACGACCAAGAAGCTGCATCTGAAATCGATCATCCATGAGCTGCTGTGGTTTTTGGCCGGCGATACGAATGTCAGGTATCTTCAGGAGCATGGCGTGCGTATTTGGGATGAATGGGCCGATGAGCGGGGAGAATTGGGTCCGGTGTACGGCCAGCAATGGCGATCATGGCCGGCGCAGGACGGCAAGACCATCGACCAGATCGGCAACGTCGTTGCGATGATCAAACGCAACCCGGACTCGCGGCGGCTCATCGTCACCGCTTGGAACCCGGCCGAGGTCGACAAATGGCTTTGCCTCCTTGCCACTGCCTTTTTCAGTTTTATGTCGCGGAAGGCAAACTGTCGTGCCAGCTCTACCAGCGCTCGGCGGATGTTTTCCTCGGCGTGCCATTCAATATCGCATCCTATGCGCTGCTCACGCAGATGATGGCGCAGGTGACCGGCCATAAGCCGGGCGATTTCATCCACACGCTTGGCGATGCGCATCTTTATCTCAATCATCTTGAGCAGGCCCGACTTGCAGCTATCGCGCGCGCCGAAGACCGCTGCCGACGATGCGGCTCAATCCCTGCCGTGAAGGACATATTCGCGTTTCACTATGAAGACTTTTCGATCGGGAACTACGATCCGCACCCGCACATCAAGGCCGCGGTGGCGGTGTAACCTGGATGCCAAAAAGCGATTTCGCGGTTGCTGCCGTTTCGAGACTTCGCGCTAAGATGATTTTAACGTGGGAACTTCGTTGCATATTTTTGGAGGAAATTTGCACCTTAAGCTGTGAGATGCGTTGGTAATAAAGTCAGAACGAGTTTTGTCTTATTCGTACTGTCCGAAGGCGATGCCAATGTCCTCCAATTCTGTTTCACCGTCGGCGTCATGAAAATCGTGCTGGTGGCAGCTATCGGCGACAATCTGGTTATTGGCCGGGACGGCCAGTTGCCATGGCATCTGAAGTCGGACCTTCAGCATTTCCGCAAACTGACGTTAAATCGTCCGGTGATCATGGGGCGCAAGACGCACGAGTTCGATCGGCAAGGTGCTCGACGGGCGCGCCAATATTGTACTCTCGCGCGATTTCCGTTTGGTTGCTCCCGGCGCAGTGTTGGCGACTAGTCTCGATGCTTCGCTTAGCTTCGCTCGCGCGGATGCGGCAAAGCGCGGGGTTGATGAAATTATGGTGATCGGCGGGAGCGACATCTTCGCCGCCACAATGCCGATGGCCGACCGCCTGGAAATTACGCATGTGCATGCTTCGCCCGACGGCGATGCGATGTTTCCGCCAATAGACGACGAAATCTGGCAGGAAGCGTCACGTGAAGAGCATTTTGCCGGCCCCGACGATGACGCGGATTTCTCGTTTGCGACATATATACGCCGCTGAAATCAGCGTTAATGCGCGGCATGACGGCGCGTTGTAACGGCGCCTACGGTCCCCTATAACTCTCCCGACAACAGGCGCCCCGGATGAACGGGCGGCGCGGGAGACATTTTCAATGCCTTGGACCAATCAGGGCGGCGGTGGGCCCTGGGGCTCGGGCGGCAAGGGGCCATGGGGCTCGGGGCCGCAATCGCCGGGACCGACACCGCCGGATCTCGAAGAAATTCTGCGCCGCGGCCAGGACAGACTGCGTCGTGTGCTGCCCGGCGGCAATCTGGGCGGACGCGGATTCGCACTCATTGTCCTTGGCGTGTTGGTTCTTTGGGGTTTCTCGGGATTTTTTCGCGTTGAGCCGGATGAGCTCGGTGTCGTGCTTCGCTTTGGCAAGCAGGTGCGCGAGGTACAACCAGGTTTGAACTACCACCTTCCGTATCCGATCGAGAAAGTGCTCACGCCAAAAGCGTTGCGCATCAACAAAATCGATATCGGCATGCGGATTGTCGATGATCTTCGTCGCGGGGGCACCACGACGCGCGACGTGCCCGAAGAAAGCTTGATGCTGACCGGCGATGAAAACATCGTCGATGTTGATTTCTCGGTGTTGTGGAAGGTCAAGCCGACCGGCGTCGGCGATTACTTATTCAACATTCAAAATCCGGAAGGCACGGTGAAGGCCGTGGCCGAAAGCGCGATGCGCGAAGTGGTCGGCCGATCCGAAATTCAGCCGATACTGACCGGCGCGCGGCAAACGATCGAAAATGCGGTGCAGGAGTTAATGCAGCGGACGCTCGATCACTATGGCGCCGGCATTTTGGTACAGCAGGTTCAGTTGCAGAAGGTCGATCCGCCGTCGCAGGTGATCGATGCATTCCGCGACGTGCAGGCTGCGCGCGCCGATCTTGAGCGCGCCATCAACGAGGCCCAGACCTACGCTAACCGGGTGGTGCCTGAAGCGCGCGGACGCGTCGCACAGATCACGCAAGCCGCCGAAGCCTACAAGCAGCAGACCGTCGCCGAAGCAACCGGTCAAACAGCACGTTTTCTCAAAATCTTTGAACAATACAAAAAGGCACCCGACGTCACGCGCGAGCGCATGTATCTCGAAACAATGGAGCGCATACTCAGCGGTACCGACAAGATCATCCTGGATTCCGGCGGCGGCGGAAGCAGCGTCGTGCCCTATCTGCCGCTCAACGAGCTTACGCGCCCGGCCCAGCCGCGCAGCCAGCCGCAAAGCGGAGGCCGGCAATGAGAACCAATTTTGTCGGCGGCATTTTGGCTGTTGTGGTCGTTGCCGCGCTGATCGTCGGCTATTCGTCGCTATTCACTATCTACCAGACCCAGCAAGCACTCGTTATCCGGTTGGGTGAACCCAGGCCGCCCGTGCCTGACCCGGGCCTTCACGTGAAGGCGCCGTTTATCAACTCGGTTGTATACATCGATAGGCGCATCCTCGATCTGGAAGCGCCTCCGCAGGAAGTAATTGCTTCGGATCAGAAGCGGCTGGTGGTCGACGCATTCGCCCGGTACCGGATCAAGGATCCACTCCGCTTTTACCAGACATTGGGCTCAATCAACGGCGCGAATTCGCAGCTGTCCATCTTGCTCAATTCGGCGTTGCGTCGGGTGCTCGGCGAGGTCACATTTACTCACGTCGTGCGGGATCAGCGTGCCGATCTGATGGCGCGCATTCGCGAACTCGTCGACCACGAAGCCACTGGCTTTGGGATCGAGGTTGTCGACGTCCGGATCCGTCGCGCCGACCTGCCGGAGCAAAACAGCCAGGCGGTCTACCAGCGCATGCAAACTGAACGGCAGCGCGAAGCGGCTGAGTTTCGCGCGCAGGGCGCGCAGCGCGCACAGGAGATCCGCTCGCGAGCCGACCGGGAGGTTACCGTGCTGGTGGCCGACGCAACTTCGAAATCGGAACAGATTCGCGGTGAAGGTGACGCGACGCGCAACCAGATTTTCGCCGACGCGTTTAATCAGGATCCCGATTTCTTCGCGTTCTATCGGTCGATGCAGGCCTACGAGCAGGGGCTCAAGCACAATGACACCCGCATGCTGCTGAAGCCCGATTCGAACTTCTTCCGCTATTTCACCGACCCCTCCGGAAAACCGCGGGAGAAATCAGGAACGCCGGCACCTTCGGCTCCGGCGCGATAGCAGCCGCGCCGGGCCCGCATGTCCGATTTCCTGGCCGCGCTTGGACTGGTTTTTGTCATCGAAGGTCTGATCTTCGCGGCGTTTCCGGAGGCGGCCAAACGGGCCATGACCAGCGTGCTGGAAACGCAGGACATCTCGCTCCGTTTAATCGGTATTGGCTCAGCGATGATCGGCTTGATCCTGGTCTGGCTGGTCCGGGGCTGATAGGGAAACCCAGCCTCGCATGGTATTGATTGGCGGTGCCCTTGAATCGCCTATAAGTCGGGGCCACTCTCTCGAATAGCCTATTCCCAGGAGAACTGACGCCCATGGGCGCAAACGCTTTCTGCCCGAAAACACGCCTCGGTCGGGCCGGCTTGACCGTAACCACGGCAGCAGCCATCGCCTTTCTTGCGATGACGGCTCCAGCGGCCGCGCGCGGACCAGAGGGGATCGCCGATGTGGCGGAGCAAGTCATCGACGCCGTCGTAAACGTTTCAACCAAACAGTCGGTCGATCTACGAAGCGGCGCGATGCCGCAATTGCCGCCGGGATCTCCGTTCGAGGAATTTTTCGAAGAGTTTTTCAAGAACCGGCGTGGGCAAAACGGCCAGAATGGCCAGGGCGGCCGGGACAGAACAATCAGGCGCCGACGCCGCGTCGCGTCAATTCGCTGGGTTCGGGTTTCATCATCGACCCGAGCGGCGTTGTCGTGACCAACAACCACGTCATTTCCGAAGCCGACGAGGTCAGCGTCATTCTCAACGATGGTACGACATTGAAGGCCGAGGTGATCGGCCGCGATCAGAAGACCGATCTCGCGCTGCTCAAGGTCACACCGACCAAGCCGTTGAAGGCGGTGAAGTTCGGCGATAGCGACAAGCTGCGTCTGGGCGAGTGGGTGATCGCGATCGGCAATCCGTTCAGTCTGGGCGGAACGGTGACGGCCGGCATCGTCTCGGCGCGCAACCGCGACATTCAGTCCGGCCCCTACGACAACTACATTCAGACCGATGCCTCGATTAACCGCGGGAATTCGGGTGGACCGCTGTTCAACCTCAACGGCGAAGTCATCGGCGTCAACACCGCGATCATTTCGCCGTCGGGCGGGTCGATCGGCATCGGCTTTGCCGTGCCTTCGAAGACCGTGGTTCCTGTCGTCGACCAATTGCGCGAATTCAAAGAGGTGCGCCGCGGCTGGCTCGGTGTCCGCATTCAGCAGGTGAGCGACGAGATCGCCGAAAGTCTCAGCGTCAAGCCGGCGCGCGGCGCGCTGGTGGCCGGCATCGACGACAAAGGCCCGGCCAAGCCCGCCGGAATTGAGCCGGGCGACGTGATCGTCAGGTTCGACGGTAAGGACGTCAAGGAAATGCGCGACCTGCCGAAGATCGTTGCCGACACGCCGGTCGGCAAGGACGTTGAGGTTATCGTCATCCGCAAGGGCAAAGAGGAAAAGAAGACGGTCAAGCTTGGCCGCCTCGAGGATGAAAAGAAAGTCGCGGCCGTGTCGAACGACAAGAAGGACGCGACGCCCGACAGCAAGCCAGCGGTGAAAAAAGCGCTCGGCCTCGATCTCGCCAACCTCACCGACGAGCTGCGCAAGAAGCACAACATCAAGGACAAGGTGAAAGGCGTCGTGATCACCGGTGTCGATCCGAATTCGCCGGCTTCGGAGAAACGGCTCGCGCCCGGAATGGTCATCGCCGAAGTCCAGCAGCAGCCCGTCTGCAAATGCGACCGAGCTGCAGCAGCGGATCGACAAGCTCAAGAAGGACGGCAAAAAGGCGGTCGTGCTGCTTGTGGTGTCTCCTGACGGGGATCCGAGCTTCGTGGCGCTGAGCCTGCAGTAGGCCAGGAAAATGCGCGGCGCGGATCGTCGCTGCCGGTGCTTTCGTCAGTCGAGTATGTGACTGACCATGCCGTCAGCGAGCTTGGGTTCGAACCAGGTAGATTTCGGCGGCATGATGCCGCCGGCGTCGGCGACTGCCATTAAGATCGCGCATCTGCGTCGGATAAAGCGAGAAGGCGACCGCCATCTCGCCTGACTTTACGCGCCTCTCCAGTTCTTCCAGCCCGCGTGCTCCGCCAATGAAATCGATGCGCTTGTCGGTGCGCGGGTCACTGATGCCGAGCAGCGGTTCAATGATGCTGCGGGTGAGAACGGTGATTGGAAGCCGCCCGATTGGATCGGCCGAACAAGTTCTGGCCGAATTGAAAGTTTGTACCAGTGGCCGCTCAGATACATCCCATATTCATGCGATGATGCGGGCCGCACTCGGCTGATTGGACGGCGTTACCGCAAAACTCTTCCGCAATTCGGCGATAAATTGTTCGGGACTGCGGCCGTTCAGATCTTTCACCACCCGGTTGTAGTCGAGGATGGTCATTTCATGCTCTGGAAAGATCACGGACAGGAAATATCCATGCGAGCCGTCGCCTTTGCGGGCTGCGGCGACACGCGCAGCAGCTGCCGACCGGTGATGGCCGTCGGCAATGTACACGGCCGGTAGCGCATCGAAGGCGCGGGTCAGTTGTCTCGATTGTCGCGTCGTCGGCGATCGTCCAAAGTTGATGGCGCACGCCGTCATCGGCCGTGACATCAACTTCGGCCTTGCCGGTTGCTGCCTGCGCCAGCATCGCGTCAATCGTCGGCGCATTCGGATAACCGCTCATGACCGGACCAGTCTGGGCATTGATTGCCTCGATCTGGCGAACACGATCATCTTCTTTTGTCGGCGTCGTGTGCTCGTGCTTGCGGATGCGGTTGGTCGCATAGTCTTCAAGCGAGGCAACGGCGGCGAGGCCTGTCTGGACATGGTTACGCCAAGTGAGCCGATAGACGTAGTAGCAAGGCTTACTGTCGCGCGTCAGAACACCTGCTGACATCATGCTTTTGAGGTTTTCAGCCGCCTTAGCGTAGACAGCTTTGTCGTAAGGGTCGGTGGTCGGATCGAGATCGATTTCCGGCTTTGAAATGTGCAAGAAACTCCATGGCCTGCCTTTGGCCCGGACGCGAGCCTCCGCGCTTGAGAGAACATCATATGGTGGCGCGAGGACGTCGGAGGCACGACCGGGTGCCGGCCGCAAGGCCCGAAATGGTTTGATGAGTGTCAAGTCTGTCTCCAAACGTCGGATGAGTTCTCGCCCCGCTGGTGCTATCACGCCCTCAACAAAGGCGGCACTATGACCACAGTCAGAGCGGTGCTTATTGCAGGGCCGACTGCCAGCGGCAAGTCGGCGCTGGCGCTTCATGTCGCGCGAAAGTCTCGGCGGTGTCATCGTCAATGCCGATTCCATGCAGGTTTATCGCGATCTGCGCGTAATCACCGCCCGGCCGACGCCTGACGAGGAGGCGCGGGCACCGCACAAATTGTACGGCTTCGTCGATGCGGCCGAGAATTACTCGGTCGGCCGCTGGCGCCGCGACGTCGAAGAGGCGCTGACGGAGATCGGCAAACAAGGACGTGTGCCGATCCTGGTCGGAGGGACCGGACTTTATTTCAAGGCTCTGACATCAGGTCTCGCTGCCGTTCCGCCAATTCCAGCCGACATTCGCGCCAGCGTGAGAGAACGCCTTCAACAGGAGGGTGCGCCGGCCTTGCATGCAGAGCTTATGCGCCTCGATCCCGCAACCGCGCAGCGCGTCACCGCCAACGACCGGTCGCGCATTTCGCGTGCGCTCGAAGTCGTGCTGGCGACCGGCCGGGCGCTGTCCGATTGGCATCGCGAAGGCCTGCCGCCGCTGATTGACCCGGCGACGCGCCGTGAAAGTGTTCATCACCTGCGAGCGCAAGGAGTTGGTCCGGCGCATCGAGGCGCGTTTCGATGCGATGATGAAGTCGACGGCGTTGGATGAAGTGCGCCGGCTTGCCGAGCGCAAACTCGACCCGACCTTGCCGGCGATGAAGGCGCATGGCGTGCCGTGGCTGATCCGCCACCTCAACGGCGAGATTTCGCGCGAGGACGCCGATCGCCGGTGCGGTGATGGATACGAGGCGCTACGCCAAGCGCCAGCTCACCTGGTTTCGCAACCAGATGAAGGACTGGATCTGGGCCGACCCGAGATGACGGCACTTTCAAGCATCCGGAGCCACTTTCAGGCCCGGATTTGATGTGATTTATCTTGACCGGGTGGCGCCCAGCCCCTATAACGCGCGCAATGAAAGTGCGGGTGACGAACCGTGGAACGCAATATTATTACTGTAGTAAGGGTTCGGACGCTAGGATGGCCTTAGAAATAGGGCCCTCGGCGAGCGTCCGGACATGGCCCTCTACGGGCCTTTTTTATTGTGTCCGGGCCGAGACGCGACGAAAGGGAATGACATGACACGCGAAATGACCGGCGCCGAAATGGTGATCCAGGCGCTTGCCGACCAGGGGGTCGAGCACCTGTTCGGATATCCGGGCGGAGCGGTGCTGCCGATCTACGACGCTATCTTCGCGAACAACCAGGTGCGTCACGTGCTGGTGCGGCACGAGCAGGGCGCGGTGCATGCGGCGGAAGGCTATGCGCGCTCGACCGGCAAGGTCGGCTGCGTGCTGGTCACCTCCGGCCCCGGCGCGACCAATGCGGTCACCGGTCTGACCGACGCGCTGTGCAATTCAATTCCGATCGTCTGCATCACCGGCCAGGTCCCGACGCATCTGAT
>CAWCEW010000013.1:0-333508 GCA_963794665.1 uncultured Alphaproteobacteria bacterium
CCAGCGAACAAAAACCGACGAAGGCGATCACCGCATTCACGGCGTGCGAGATTTCCCACTGCCAGCGCAGCTGCTGCCAGTCGGCCGGAACTTCGGTCCAGTTATTGGTCGCCTGATTGGCCGGAAAGGTGAAGGCGAAAAAAATAACAAGGTTGGCGACGAGGCAGACGAGTAAATCAGGACAAAAACAAAAGCACGCTGCCCGCGCATCGCCCAGGCCAGCGCAAGGTTGGCGAAGAGCGCGCCGAACAGCACGATGCCGAACAGCGCCCAGCCGCGATAGATGTTCTGCACGATGAAATAATTGCTCTCGCTCAGATAGATCTTGTTCGGCAGCGCGAACAGATGCGCGCCGCCGGGGACCAGCGCCAGCGCCGTCAAAACGATCGCAAGAAATTTGAGGGTCTCTCACCCGGTCACAGTTCCAAACTGGACGCGCCCTTCAACTGCAAAATGTATCACGATCTGAAAAGTTCCGGGCCGGCCGCGCTTCACGCCAGCGCGGCGCGCACGCCGTCGACGACATATTGCACGGCAAGCGCCGCCAGCAGCACGCCGAGCAGGCGCGAGAGCACGATGTTGCCGGTCACGCCGAGCAGCTGGCCGATATGCGTGCAGAGCAGGAAGACTGCGGCGCAGAGCGCGGCGACGAAGGCGATGACGGCGAGCAGAACGTCAAGCCGCATCGGATCGCCCTCGCTGCGGCCGGCGAGCAGCACGGTGGCGGTGATCGCGCCGGGACCGGCCATCAGCGGAATGGCGAGCGGGAAGGCAGCGACGTTGCGCACGTGCTCCTCGATGGCCTCCTCGGCCTGACGCGACTGCCGCTCGATGCGCACGCCGAACACCATTTCGGAGGCGATCGAGAACAGCAGCAGGCCGCCGGCAATGCGGAACGCGGGGAGGCCGATCGAGAGCGTGCGCAGCAGCCAGTCGCCGATCAGCGCGCTGCCGGCGAGGATAACCGCGGCAATGACGGCGGCGCGCAGCGCGACGCTGCGCCGGGCGCGCTTGCGGCAGGCCATGGGTGACCGCGAGATAAGACGGCACGAGGCCGATCGGGTCGACCACGACCAGCAAGGTCACCAGCGCGGAAATGAGAAATCGAGCGGCATGAACAGCACTGCAAGCTAGCTCCTTTTCGCCGCATTTGACGCCCGAAAATGGAGCCGTGTTTTCGGGAACTCGCCGGCGTGCCGCTGGACGTAAATAATATTGAATTAAATAGAGATATTAGCCGGTATAGGCACGGCGTTTCGGGTGGCGCCGCCACCCTGAATCAGATAGAAAAATCGCAACAAAAATTCCACGCAGGACGTCGTCTTGGCCGACACCGAACCTCCCAAATCGGGGGACGCACCCCCTTCCGACGTGCGCCCCGTTTCCATCACCGAGGAGATGAAGCGCAGCTATCTCGATTACGCGATGAGCGTGATCGTGTCGCGGGCGCTGCCCGATGCGCGCGACGGCCTCAAGCCGGTGCACCGGCGCATTCTCCACTCGATGAACGAGCAGGGCCATACGCCCGACAAGAAATACGTGAAATCGGCGCGCGTGGTCGGCGACGTGATGGGCAAATATCACCCGCACGGCGACCAGGCGATCTACGACGCGCTGGTGCGCATGGCGCAGGACTTCTCCATGCGCCTGATGCTGATCGACGGGCAGGGCAATTTCGGCTCGGTCGACGGCGATCCGCCGGCGGCGATGCGCTACACCGAGTGCCGCCTGGCGCGGCCGGCGATGGCGCTGCTCGACGACATCGACAAGGACACCGTCGACTTCCAGGACAATTACGACGGCAGCGAGACAGAGCCGGTGGTGCTGCCGGCGCGCTTTCCGAATTTGCTGGTGAACGGCGCCGGCGGCATCGCCGTCGGCATGGCGACCAATATTCCGCCGCACAATCTCGGCGAGGTGGTGGACGCTGCGGTCGCGCTCATCGACAATCCGGCGCTCACCATCGACGAGCTGATCAAGATCGTGCCCGGGCCCGGATTTTCCGACCGGCGGCATCATCCTCGGCCGCGACGGCATCCGCTCGGCCTACAAGGAGGGCCGCGGCTCGATCGTGATGCGCGGCAAGGTCGAGACCGAGACCGTCCGCAAGGAGCGCGAAGCCTTCATCATCACGGAAATTCCGTACCAGGTGAACAAGGCGGCGATGGTCGAGCGCATCGCCGAGCTGGTGCGCGAGAAGAAGATCGACGGCGTCGCCGACTTGCGCGACGAGAGCGACCGCCAGGGCTATCGCGTGGTGGTCGAGCTCAAGCGCGAGGCGGTGCCCGACGTCGTGCTCAACCAGCTCTATCGCTTCACGCCGCTGCAATCCTCGTTCAGCGCGAACATCGTGGCGCTCGACGGCGGCCGCCCGCTGGTGATGACGCTGAAGGACCTGCTCTCGGCCTTCATCGCCTTCCGCGAAGAGGTCGTCTCCCGCCGCACCAAGTTCCTGCTCGGCAAGGCGCGCGACCGCGCCCACGTGCTGGTCGGCCTCGCCATCGCGGTCGCCAATATCGACGAGGTGATCAAGCTGATCCGCGCCGCCAAGAACCCCGAGGAGGCGCGCGAAGCCCTGATGAAGCGCGACTGGGCGGCCAAGGACATGGCGGCGATGGTGACTTTGATCGACGATCCGCGCCACAAGGTGTCGGCAAAGGGCACGACGCAAGCTTTCGGCCGAGCAGGCAAGAGCGATCCTCGATCTGCGCCTGCAGCGGCTGACCGCGCTCGGCCGCGACGAGATCAAGGCAGAGCTCGACAAGCTCGAAACCGAGATCGCCGATTATCTCGATATCCTGCGCTCGCGCGCGCGCATCCAGAAGATCATCAAGGACGAGCTCGCGGCGGTGAAGAAGGAGTTCGCCACGCCGCGCCGCACGGTGATCGCGGAAGCGACCGGCCAGGTCGAAGAGGAAGACCTGATCACGCGCGAGGAGATGGTCGTCACCGTCTCGCATCAGGGCTACATCAAGCGCGTGCCGCTCTCGACCTATCGCGCGCAGCGCCGCGGCGGCAAGGGCCGCGGCGGCATGCAGGTGCGCGAGGAGGATTTCGTCTCGCGGCTGTTCGTCGCCTCGACGCACGCGCCGGTTCTGTTATTTCTCCTCGCGCGGCAAGGTCTACAAGGAGAAGGTCTGGCGGCTGCCGATCGCGGCGCCGCAGGCGCGCGGCAAGGCGCTGATCAACATCCTGCCGCTGCAGCAGACCGAGACCATCACCACCATCATGCCGCTGCCGGAGGACGAGGCCGACTGGGCCGCGCTCGACGTGATGTTCGCGACCACCAGCGGCACCGTCCGCCGCAACAAGCTCAGCGATTTCGCCGACGTGCGGCCGTCCGGCATCATCGCGATGAAGCTCGAGGACGGCGAGGCGATCGTCGACGTGCAGATCTGCACCGAGAAGGACGACGTGCTGCTCACCGCCAATGGCGGCCAGTGCATCCGCTTCGCGGTGCCGGAGGTGCGCGTGTTCCAGGGCCGCACCTCGCGCGGCGTGCGCGGCATCACGCTCGCCGAGAAAGATCACGTCATCTCGATGTCGATCCTCCGCCACGTCGACGTGTCGGCCGAAGAACGCGCCGCCTACCACAAGCGCGCCAGCGCGATCCGGCGCGGCGGCCGGCGACGAGCCGGAGCCTGCCGAGGCGGAGGAGGGCGTCAAGAACATCGAGCTCGGCGAGAAGCGCTACGTCGAGCTTTCGGCCGCCGAGCAGTTCGTGCTGACGGTTTCGGAGCGCGGCTTCGGCAAGCGCTCGTCGTCCTACGAGTACCGCACGACCGGCCGCGGCGGCAAAGGCATCGTGGCCATGACGCTCACCAAGAAGACCGGCAAGATCGTCGGCTCCTTCCCGGTGGAAGAGGCCGACCAGGTGATGCTGGTCACCGACGGCGGCAAGCTGATCCGCACGCCGGTCTCCGGCATCCGCATCGCCGGCCGCTCGACGCAGGGCGTGATCGTGCTCAACACCGCGGAGGACGAGAAGGTCGTGTCGGTCGAGCGCCTGAGCGAAGACGGCGGCGACGACAGCGAAGAATAAATCTTTCGCGATCTGCGCTAGCGGCCGCCCGGCGGGAATGCAGCGTCGAGAGCCTGCAGATCTTGCGGCGTCAGCGTGAGCGAGAGCGCGACCGCATTCTCTTTGACGTGGGCGACCGAGCCGGACTGGGGGATCGCAATGACGTCGCCGCCGCGAATGGCCCAGGCCAGCGCGACGGTGGCTGCGGAGCAGCCGTGTTCGGCGCCAATCCGCGCAAGCGTCGGATGGCGCAGCAGCTTGGCGCCTTCGCCGCCGAGCGGCGAGTAGGCCATGATCGGCATTCCGCGTTTCCTGCACCATGGCAGCACGCCACGCTCGATGCCCGGTCATCGAGACTGTAGGGGATCTGATTGGTCGCGCAGCGGTCGCCGCGCGGCACGCGGAAGAGTTCTTCCATTTCGCGGATCCCGAAATTGGACACGCCCCAGGAGCGAATTTTTCCCTTTGCCTGCAGGCCTTCAAATGCCGAGACGACGTGGGAGATACCGACGGCCTTTTGCGGCCAGTGCAAGAGGTAAAGATCGAGATGGTCGGTGCCGAGCCGCTTGAGGCTCGCCTCGCAGGCGCGCGCGATGCCATCGCCCGCCACATGGTACGGCCACACCTTCGAAACCAGGAAGACCTTATCGCGCTGGCCGGCAATCGCGCGGCCGATGAGTTCCTCGGAGCCGTACATTTCCGCCGTATCGATAAGCGTCATTCCGGCGGAGATGCCCGTGCGCAATGCCTCTTGCTCCGTCGGCCTGAGGGCGTCTTCCCTTTGCGAGACGGGCGGAGCCCTGGCCCAGGGCCGGCACGGTCCTGCCATCGCGAAATTTCACGGTTCGCGCTGCCTTTGGCGCGCTTCCGTCGAGCGGACGGCTGCAAGGGGCAGCGGGAATAAAGGCGAGCGACGCCGTGCAGAGCCCGGTGAATTCGCGCCGGTTCAGGGGTCGATTGCTCATATCCCCCGATAACGCAGGACCATTCCGATCCTAAATCAAGATCGCTTGAAGTCTTGCCCGCGCCAATCTAGGCATGACGTGGTCAGGCTCTTGCCATGAACTACCACCTCTTCTCGGCCTTCCTCTTGATTACATTCGTCCTGGTGATCGTGCCGGGGCCGATCGTGACGCTGGTGATCGCAACCGGCGCGACGCGCGGCACCCGCGCCGCGCTGATCACCGTGATCGGCACCACGCTCGGCAATGCCGCGCTGCTCGCCGGCATCGCGCTCGGCCTGAACTGGATCCTGAAGACATCGGCCGAAGTATTTGAAGTCCTGCGCTGGATCGGCGCCGGCTACCTGATCTGGCTCGGCATCCAGGGCTGGCGGACTGCCGGCCGCGCGGCGGAAGCTGCTCCGCCGCGCCACCGCGTGCACATATCGCGCGGCTTTCTCGTGGCCATCACCAACCCGAAGACGATCGCGTTCTTCACGGCCTTCCTGCCGCAATTCGTCGACCCGGCACTGCCGGTGGGCTGGCAGCTGTTCGTGATGTGCGCGGTGACGGTGGTGCTCGCGGGCCTGACCGACGCGGCCTGGGCGGTTGCGGCGGGGCTCGGCCGCGCCTGGTTCATGAAGCCGCGCCACAACGTGCTGCTCGGCCGGCTCTCGGGCGTCGTGCTGATCGGCGGCGGCCTGTGGCTGTCGCTGGCAAGGCGGGCAAGTTAATGCGTCCCGCGGCGGCGGTAACCGATGGCTCACCGGCACGAACGCAACAATGGCGATACTGTCAGGCCGAGGTGGGCGGTCCGCAACTATGCTACTGAGCGCATGTCCCGCTCGCTAGCATGTCGTCGTGGCCTTGGGCACCGTTCAGGCTTGTCAGTGCGGCGGCCGTGACATCCGTGCGTAGCCGCGTAATGCTCGGACGTAGGCCTGCGGGACCTCGGCGCGTGGTGACGCCGTATTGCCGCGCAACGTGTCGGCCTCCAAGGGGCGTCAGCTGTCGGTGTCGATGCTGAATCAACCGGAATGGTCGCCGTCGCGAAATGCGGCTGCCGGCGTCCTGATAGGATGCTGCGCGGTTGCAATGTGCTCGCACGCGCATACGTCGCTCGACCGCTGCAGCTCGAAACGGCGCGACGTTTCGACGTCGTCTTGTTGCCAGCAAGACGGCGTGCATGGTTGTGTTCCCGGATAAGCTGGGGTTGCACTGAACGGACAACTGCGCCGCGTAGCTCGTCTGCATGGCGGCCGATCTCGCATTCAGCGTCTGGAACAAGTACCGGTGACATCTATAACATCGGGCGGGCGTGCGGCGATGGGCCCTGCTGCCGGGGCACCTTCGTCAACATGGCGATGGACTGCCGACCGTTTTTGCTGCCTCGCGCAAGGCGTCCCGGCACGCGACGAGACTGCTTCGGTTGACGATCAGAAGCAGGATTTCCCGCTGTCGAGTATCTATTGTCAGCCGGATCGAGCGTTCCGTCTGCCCAGCCGTGGATCGAATTCGATGCTGCGACCACCGATTTCGGCAAGCGCCGGAGTCGCGGCGAGCTAAGTCTTCTGCCGCGGATCGCGCCGGCGTCGCTGCAAGCAAAGCTCGGCGAACATCGATCACCGGCAGCAGCTGTCGCCAACGGTATCGCCAAAAGCGCTACGGGCGTGACTTACCGAAGAGAGGTGACATAATGACGTGACCGCGCCGCGTTCAGTGCCAGCGCCCGGCTTTTCGAGGATCGCGACCATCTCCTTGAAGCCGCGCCTCTTCGCGAGCGTGAGCGGCGTTTCGCCCGAGCGGTCGGCAAGATTGACGTTGGCGCCGGCATCGACCAGCGCCTTGAGCGTCGCGACGTGACGCTTGCCGCCGTCGCCGAGCACGATCGACTCGATCACCGCGGTCCAGCCGAGATTGTTGACGTGGTCGAGCGGCGCTTTGGCCGCGATCAGCGTGCGCACGACCTCGTCGTGGCCGAGATGCGCGGCGGCGATCAGCGCGGTGCCGTAATAGGGGCTGGTGATGTTGCCGGCCTTGCAGCCGCCTTCGAGCGCGACCTTGAGCATCGGCACGTCGTCGGCGACCGCCGCGATGGTGACGATGTCGTATTTCTGCGCCTCGAGCGCATTGGCGTCGGCGCCGAGCCGCATCAACGTGCGCGCGGCGTCCGGCTTGCGCATGAAGGCGGCGACATGCAGCGGCGTGCGGCGCGCGGCCGTCGCGCGCATCGACGGCGCGCCGGACTTCACGAGCGTCTCAATTTCGGCGACGTCGCCTTTTGCCGCCGCTGCATGCAGGCCGCGATAGGCCTGCAGCTCGGCCGCGCTCGGGCGGCGTTTGCGCCGAGGCGGAAACTGTCAACGCAAGCAACGCAGACAGGCAGCATGCGAAACGAGAAACAAATCATTCGATCAATCCACCTTCAAATTCAGCGCGGCGACGATCGGCTTCCATTTTTCCGTCTCGCGCCGGATATGCTCGGTGAGATCCTCCGGCTTGCCGCCGCGCGGCTGCGCGCCGAGCTTCGACAGCGCGGCCTTCATCGCGTCGCCCTGCAGCGCGGCATTGGTCGCCGCGTTGAGCTTCGCGATGATCGCAGGCGGCGTGTCGCGCGGCGCCATCAGCGCGGTCCAGGCGCCGCTCGTCACAGATGGAAAACCGATTTCCGGCATGGCCGGCACGTCCGGCAATTCGGGCGCGCGCTTCGGGCCCACGATCGCGAGCGCGCGCAGCTTGCCGTCCTGGATCAGCTGCAGCGAGGTGCTCACCGTGTCGAACGTCATCTGCACTTCGCCGGCGACAACCGCCGTCAGGGCAGGGCCGCCGCCTTTGTACGGCACGTGCAGGATATTGGTGCCGCTGACCGACTTGAACAGCTCGGCATTGAGATGCGGCAGCGTGCCGACGCCGCCGGTCGAGTAATTGAGCTTGCCGGGATTGGCCTTGGCATAGGCGACGAGATCGGCGATCGACTTGAACGGCGTCTGCGCGTTCACCACCAGCACCTGCGGCGTTTCGGCGACGAGCGCGATCGCGGCAAAGCTCGATGCGTCGTAGCCGGCGTTCTTGTGGATCATCGGGCTCATGATCAGGCCGCTCGCGGCCGAGACCATCAGCGTATAGCCGTCGGGATCGGCGGAGGCGGCCGCGCGCGAGCCGATGGTGTTGCCGGCGCCGGGCTTGTTCTCGATGAAGACGTTCTGCCCGAGCACCGGTGGCAGCGCATTGGCGAGCACGCGCGCCATCACGTCGACCGGCCCGCCGGCGGGCGTCGGCACGATGATACGGATCGGCCGGGTCGGGGTAATCCTGGGCGGAAGCGGCGCGCCGCCCACAGCAGCAGGGCGGCGGCAAGAGTGGCGCGGCGCATCGGTGCTCTCCTCAGGGACGTTTTGCCCGGAAGAGAGCCTAGCGCCGCAATGGCGGAGAGGTAAGGCGCTTCTCAGCCGGCGCGATCGATGGTGATGAGCCGCACGTTCGGATTGCCGAACTGGGTGCCGACGCAGTTGGAATAGGGCCACGGCTGCTCATTGCAGGCGCTTGATCGCATCGGCGGCCGGCTTGGGCAGGGGGCTCGCGACCACGTCGGTGGTCGGCGCGGACAAAAGGGTGATCGCGGCGGCGATGGTCGCGGCAACCACGACGGCGGCGAGTGACTTCAACATGACAGCCCCCTGTTTCAGGCCTCGCCGGAGCATTCGCTCTCGGCAAGGATGGAATACGGAAGGCGGCCGTTTGGTTCAGTGACCCGAGTCACAAAACAGTGGATTTCCGGCTGCCTCCTGATGATTGGTCGCGGCTGCCGGGGAAAAGGTTCAAGGCGCAAAGGCCGCGGCCTTGCGAGGCTGCGGAGGGCGGGTTAGACCCCGCTTTATGCCGAGAATCGCCCTTTACGCGGGGTCATTCGACCCGGTCACCAACGGCCATCTCGACGTGGTGCGGCATGCCGTCCGCCTTGCGGACCGGCTGGTGATCGCGATCGGCGTGCACCCGGGCAAGACCCCGTTGTTTTCCGCCGAAGAGCGCACGGCCATGCTGCACGAGAACTGCGCGCCGTTTGCGCGCGAGGCCAAGTGCGAATTGTCCTGCGTCACGTTTTCGAATCTGGTGGTGGACGCGGCGCGCAAGGCCGGCGCGACCATGCTCATCCGTGGCGTGCGCGACGGCACCGATCTCGACTATGAAATGCAGATGGCGGGCATGAACGGCGCGATGGCGCCCGAGGTGGTCACGGTATTCCTGCCGGCCTCGCCGGCGGTGCGCCCGATCACCGCCACATTGGTCCGGCAGATCGCCGGCATGGGCGGCGACGTTTCGGCCTTCGTGCCGGCACCGGTTGTCGCGCGCCTGAAAAAGAAATTCGCGCGCTGATTGGGCGCGCCGCTGCAACGAGGAGCGCAATGATCACCCGCCGGTTCAAATGGATCTCTCTCGCTTTCACGCTGGCGCTGTTTGCAGCGCCCGCTTTCGCGCAATCGGCGCTGGAAAATCCCGCGGGCCTGCGCGAGCAGGCGCCGGCGACCTACAAGGCGCGCTTCGACACGAGCAAGGGCGTGTTCGTGATCGAGGTGACGCGCGCCTGGGCGCCGAAGGGCGCCGACCGTTTCTACAATCTCGTGAAGAACGGCTTCTACGACAACGCGCGTTTCTTTCGCGTGATCTCCGGCTTCATGGTGCAGTTCGGCATCAACGGCGATCCCGGGATCATGGCGCGCTGGCGCACGGCGCAGATTTCCGACGATCCCGTCGCGCAAAGCAATACGAAAGGCATGGTCACCTTTGCGATGGCCGGACCGAACACCCGCACCAGCCAGGTCTTCATCAACTTCGGCGACAATTCGCGGCTCGACCAGTCAGGCTTTGCGCCGTTTGGGCGGGTGGTGTCCGGAATGAACGTCGTCGAGGCGATCAACGCCGAATACGGCGAGGGCGCGCCGAACGGCCGCGGCCCCAACCAGAGCCGCATCCAGAGCGAGGGCAATGCCTATCTGTCAAAAGATTTTCCGCGCATGGACTACATCAAGAAGGCAACCATCGAGCGCTGAACTAATCCGTCTGTTGTGTGTGTATTGTGAGAGGGAGTGATATGGCGAAGCCAGAAGATACGCTGACGCTGGAGACCACCAAAGGTAAAGTCGTGATCGAGATGCGCCCCGACCTTGCGCCGGGACATGTCGCGCGCATCAAGGAGTTGGTGAAGGACGGCTTTTACGACGGAATTGTTTTTCACCGCGTGATCGACGGCTTCATGGCGCAGACCGGTTGCCCGCACGGCACCGGCACCGGCGGCTCGGGCAAGAAGCTCAAGGCCGAGTTCAACAAGGAGCCGCACGTGCGCGGCATCGTGTCGATGGCGCGCGCGAGCAATCCTGACTCGGGCGACAGCCAGTTTTTCATCTGCTTCGACGACGCCCGCTTCCTCGACAACCAGTACACGGTCTGGGGCAAGGTGATCGAGGGCATGGAGAACGTCGACAAGATCAAGCGCGGCGAGCCGGTCGAAAATCCCGACAAGATCGTCAAGGCGACGATGGGGGCGTAAGGCTCAGGCGGCACCGAAGGTGTTACGTCATGCCCGGCCTTGTGCCGGGCATCCACGTCTTTAAAACCACGGCCTTAAAGACGTGGATGGCCGGGACATAGGCGCGCGAAAGCACGCCGTTTTTCGAACGGCTATGCCCGACCATGACTAAATTATGAAAACCGAGCTCTTCGATTTCGAACTGCCGGCCGACCGCATCGCCTTGCGGCCGGCGAGCCCGCGGGATTCCGCGCGGCTGCTGGTCGTGAAGCCCGGCGAAACCGCCGGGCTCGAAGACCGCAAGGATCTCCGATCTGCCGGCGCTGCTGCGCGCGGGCGACTGCCTGGTGGTCAATGACAGCAAGGTGATTGCGGCGCGCCTGCATGGCCGGCGCATCGGGCGGGGCAGCGCCGAGCCGGCGATCGAGGCGACCCTGCACAAGCGCATCGACGGCTCGCATTGGCGGGCCTTCGTGAAGCCCGCCAAGAAGCTTGAAGCAGGCGATGTCCTGCGGTTCGGGACCGAGGGAAAAGTGTGTTTCCTCGGGGAACTTGATGCTCAAGTTTCACAGAAAGATGAGGGAGGGGAGATAACCCTTTCCTTTTCCTTCCACGGGCCGATCCTGGATCAGGCGATTGCCGAGCGCGGCGAGATGCCCTTGCCGCCCTATATCGCCTCCCGCCGCGAGCCGGACGAGCAGGACCGCACCGACTACCAGACCTTCTTCGCCCATGAGGAAGGCTCGGTGGCGGCGCCGACCGCGGGCCTGCATTTCACCGAAAAGCTGCTGGCGGGCCTGAAGGCGCGCGGCATCGGCATCGCGAAGGTCACCCTGCACGTCGGCGCCGGCACATTCCTGCCGGTGAAGGCCGACGACACCGCAGGGCCACACCATGCATGCCGAGTTCGGCACGGTTGCGGCTGAGACGGCGGAGTGCGCTCAACGCCGTGCGCGCCAAAGGCGGGCGCATCGTGGCGGTCGGCTCGACCGCGCTGCGGCTGCTGGAAAGCGCGGCCGGCGAGGACGGGCGCCTGAAAGCCTTTTCCGGCGAGACGGCGATCTTCATCACGCCGGGCTACAAATTCCGCGCCGTCGACCTGATGCTCACCAATTTCCACCTGCCGCGCTCGACTTTGTTCATGCTGGTCGCGGCCTTCAGCGGGCTCGACACCATGAAACGCGCCTATGCCCACGCGATCGAGGCCGGCTACCGCTTCTATTCGTACGGCGACGCGTGTCTGCTTTATCCTGCCGGCCGATGAGCAAACCTTTCTCCTTCCAGCTGTTCAAAACCGACGGCGACGCGCGCCGCGGCGAACTCATCACGTCGCATGGAAAGGTGCAGACGCCGGCCTTCATGCCGGTCGGCACGCAGGCGACCGTGAAAGGCCTGATGCCGGACGACGTGCGCGCGACCGGCGCCGAGATCGTGCTCGGCAACACCTATCATCTGATGCTGCGCCCCGGCGCCGAGCGCATCGCGGCGCTTGGCGGCCTGCATAAGTTCATGAACTGGCCGCTGCCGATCCTCACCGATTCCGGCGGTTTCCAGGTGATGTCGTTGTCCGAGTTGCGCCAGATCGACGAACGCGGGGTGACGTTCCGCTCCCATCTCGACGGCGCCATGGTGGCGCTTTCGCCCGAGCGCGCGATCGAGATTCAGGGACTGCTCGGTGCCGATATTTCGATGCAGCTCGACGAGTGCCTGAAGCTGCCGGCGTCGTCGGAGGAAATCGCGCGCGCGATGCAACTGTCGTTGCGCTGGGCCGAGCGCTCGAAACGCGCCTTCGAGGAGCGCGCGAAGCAAGGCTACGCCCTGTTCGGGATCGTGCAGGGCGGCGACGATCTCGTGCTGCGCGCCGAGAGCGCGCGCGCGCTAACCGGCATGGATTTCCAGGGCTATGCGATCGGCGGGCTCGCCGTCGGCGAGCCGCAGGAGGTGATGCTCAAGATCGTCGCCGAGACGGCGCCGGCTTTGCCGGCGGAGCGGCCGCGCTATCTGATGGGCGTCGGCACGCCGCACGATCTCATCGAGGCCGTCAGGCGCGGCATCGACATGTTCGACTGCGTGCTGCCGACGCGCAACGGCCGCCACGGCATGGCCTTCACGCGCTTCGGCCCGATCAATCTCGCCAATGCACGCCACGCGAACGATCCGCGGCCGCTCGACGAAGAGAGCGCGCATCCGGCCGCGCGCACTTATTCGCGCGCCTATCTGCATCACCTGACCAAGGCCAACGAGATACTCGGCGCGGTGCTGCTCTCGACCATCAATCTTGCCTACTACCAGACACTGATGGCCGGCATGCGCGAGGCGATCGCGGCGGGGCGCTTTGCCGAATTTCAGGCCGCCACCGAGGCGCAATGGGCGCAGGGCGATTTGACCACCGCTCTGAGGGTTGTCTCGCGAGTTCCGCTTCGCTAAAGGCAGCCCATGAACGTGCAGGCCTTCCTCTCACATCGTCGCAAGCCGCGATTCAAGCTGCCGCCGGGCACGTGCGACGCGCATTGCCACGTGTTCGGCCCGGCGGCGAAATTTCCCTATGCGCCGAACCGGCGCTACACGCCGGAGGATGCGCCGAAGGAAATGCTCGCGGCGCTGCATGCGCATCTCGGCATCGAGCGCGCGGTCATCGTGCAGGCGAGCTGCCACGGCACCGACAACGCGGCGATGCTCGACTGCATTGCGTCGGACCCAAAGCGCTATCGCGGCGTCGCGATCGTCGACGACAGCTTCACCGACGAGGATTTCGACAAGCTCGACGCCGGCGGCGTGCGCGGCGTGCGTTTCAATTTCGTGAAGCATCTCGGCGGCGCGCCCGACATGGCCGTGTTCAACCGCGTCATCGACCGCATCAAAGGGTCGCGGCTGGCATGTGGTGCTGCATGTCGATGCGCCCGACATCATTCCGCTCTCGGACATGATGCGAAAACTGCCGCTGCCGTTCATCGTCGATCACATGGGCCGCGTGCCTTCGGCCGCCGGCGTCGATCAGCCGCCGCTGCGCGCGCTGATCGAGCTTTCGCGCCTGGAAAATTGCTGGATCAAGGTCTGCGGCGTCGGAGCGGATCTCCATGCCGCCTTATGCGGCGGCCGTGCCGATCGCCCATGCGCTGGTCGAGGCCGCGCCCGATCGCGTGCTGTGGGGTACCGATTTTCCGCATCCGAACGCGACCCATGAGGCCGACGAGGCCGATCTGGTTGATCTCGTGCCGCAATTCGCGCCCGATGCGCTGGCGCAAAAGCGCCTGCTGGTGGACAATCCGGCACGGCTTTATGGTTTCGGATCATAAGAACAAAGACTGTGGAGGAGATGCACATGAACAAAGGGATGTTCGCAGGCGAGCGCGCCGCTGCGCGGTGCTGGCCGTGGCGGCGCTGATGCTTGCGCCGTTGAGCGGCGCAAAGCGGCCTGGCCGGAAAAGCCGATCAAGATCGTCCTGCCGTTCGGCGCCGGCGGCGTCGCCGACGTCACCGCGCGCATCATGGCCGACAAGCTCAGCCAGAAACTCGGCCAGCGCGTCGTCATCGAGAACATGCCCGGCCCGGGCGGCATCAACGCCGCGCGCGCCGTGATCACCGCGCCGCCGGACGGCTACACGATGGCGCTGGTGACCAACGGCACCGCGATCAGCGTCGCGGCCTTCAAGAGCCTGCCGTTCGATCCGGTGAAAGACTTCGAGATGGTCTCGATGGTCGGCACCTTCGATCTCGTTTTCGCGGTCAACAGCGAGTCCGAGTACAAGACGCTCGGCGACTTCATCAAGGCGGCGAAGGCGCAGCCGGGCAAACTCAACATCGGCACGATCGCGGTCGGCGGCACGCAAAATCTCGGCGCCGAGCTGTTCAAGTCGATGGCCGACCTCAATGTGCAGATCGTGCCCTACAAGAATTCGCCCGACATCGTGGTGGCGCTGCTTGCGCAACGACGTGCAGATGCATGGTCGACTTCCCGCCGGCGGTGCAGGGCCAGGTCAATGACGGCAAGATCCGCATGCTGGCGACATCGAGCCCGCAAGCCGTCGCCGCTGCATGCCGGGCGTGCCGACGGTCGATGAGGCCGGCGTGAAGGGCTTCGAGGTGATTTCCTGGAACGCTGTTGGCGCGCCGAAGGGCACGCCGAAAGAGGTCATCGACGACCATGAACAAGGCGATGCACGAAGTGCTCGCGATGCCGGACGTCAAGGAGCAGTTCGCCAAGGTCGGCGTGGTGGCGCATGCCAGCACGCCCGGCGAGATGATGGCGCAGGCTGACCGCCGACATCAAGAAATGGAACGACGTGATCGACAAGGCGGGCATTGAGCGGAAATAGATCGGCCAAGTTCCGCAACGCGAGGAATGATGAGCAAGAAGAAACTTTCAGTCGCCGATCGTCGGCGCCGGCATGGGCGGGCTCGCGGTCGCGGCAACGCTGCGCCGCGTCGGCATCGACGTGCAGGTCTACGAGCAGGCCGCGCGCTTCGCGCGCATCGGCGCCGGCATCCAGATGATGCCGAACTCGATGAAGGTGCTGCGCGGCATCGGCATCGAGGAGCGGCTGCGCGCAGACGTCGTTCGCGCCCTATTCGCATCTCAACCGCGATTGCGGATACCGGCGAGGTGACGCGCGAGCTGCCGATGCCGGAAAGCCTCTACGGCGCGCCGTATCTGTGCATGCACCGCGCCGATCTGCACGACGCGCTCGCCTCGGTGCTGCCGGCCGAGATCATCCATCTCGGCAAGAAGCTGGTCGGCCTCGATCAGGCCGGCGGGCGCGTCACGCTGCGCTTCGCGGACGGCACCACGCGCGACGGCCGATGCCGTGATCGGCGCCGACGGCGTGCATTCGGTCGTGCGCGACATCATCGTCGGGCCCGATGCGCCGATCCACAAAGGCCGCATCGCCTATCGCGCGGTGTTTCCGTCCGCGCTGATGGGCGGCAACGACATCGGCCGCTCGCGCACGAAATGGTGGGGCACCGACCGCCACATCGTCATCTACTACACGACGAAGGCGACGCAGCGAGGTCTACTTCGTCACCAGCGTGCCGGAGCCGGCCGAGTGGCTGACGCGCGAGTCGTGGTCGGCCAAGGGCGACGTGCACGGAACTGCGCGCGGCCTACGAAGGCTTTCACCCGGACGTGCGCGCCGTGCTCGATGCCTGCCCGGACTGCCACAAGTGGGCGATCCTCGAGCGCGAGCCGCTGCCGCGCTGGAGCGACGGCCGCGTCGTGCTGCTCGGCGACGCCTGCCATCCGATGACGCCCTACATGGCGCAGGGCGCGGCGACCGCGATCGAGGATGCGGCCGTTCTCGCGCGCTGCCTCGACGCGGTCGAAGGCGACGATATCGAGGGCGCGTTCAAGCGCTACGAGGCGCATCGCAAGCCGCGCACCTCGCTCATCCAGGCGATCTCCAGCGCCAATACCTGGATGAGCGAGGGCGACGGCGACACCAGCTGGCTCTATGGCTACGACGCCTGGAACGCCAATCTCGATCAGCCGGCGGCTCATCCGCAGATGAAGGCGGCCTAGTTACGGCCCGCCATAGAGCCAGGCGATGCCCTCGTAGCTTTCCTCCGGCGTGCGCGGCGACAGCGCCATCTCGCGCAGCTCGGCGGCGACGCCGCGCGCGTGATAGACCTCGCCATAGACGCGCGCCATGATCTGCATGCGTCCGGTGCGCAGATAGCGCTGCCTGCTGGTAGGCCTGAAGGCCGCCGGCGGGTCGTCGGCGAGGCCGCGACTTTGTCGGCGAGCACGACTGCATCCTCGGTCGCCATGCAGGCGCCCTGCGCGAGATATTGCAGCATCGGATGCGCGGCGTCGCCGAGCAGGGTGACGCGGCCTTTCGCTCCAGTTCTTCACCGGCTCGCGGTCGCACAGGACCCACATGCGCCAGGTCTCGATCTGCTCGAGCATGCGCAGCACCTGCGGCACCTGCATCTTGAAGTGCTGCCACAGCACGTCCTTGTCGCCCTCGGCGTTCCAGCCTTCCTCGTAGTGGTCGGAGTGGAAGACGGCGACGAGATTGTAGAGCTCGCCGCGCCGCAGCGGGTAGTGCACGAAGTGCGTGCGCGGGCCGGCCCAGAGCACGACGTCGGGCCGCCAGCAGATGCTTCGGCACGTCCTCGCGCTTGAGCACGGCGCGATAGGCGATATGGCCGGAGACGCGCGGCTTGCCGTCGCCGACGATCTGTCGCGGATCTTCGACCACATGCCGTCGCAGCCGATCAGCGCGCGGCCTTCGACGCGTCTCGCCGTTGTTGAGCGTGACGGTGACGCCGTCGCCGTGATCCTTGAAGGCGTCGACGCGGCGGCTGGTCTCCAGCGTGATCAGGTTGCTGTTCTGGCATGCCTTGAGAAAGGCGCTGTGGATGTCGGCCCGATGGGTCACCGCGTAGGGCTGGCCGAACCGCTTGAGGAAACGCGTCGCCGAGCGGAATATTGGTGATCAGCTTGCCGGTCAGCGCGTCGCGCATCTCCTGCGCCGGCGGGCGGTGCGCGTCGGCCAGGATCGCATCCTTCAGGCCGACCTTCTCGAGCACGCGAAAGATATTGGGCCCGAGCTGGATGCCGGCGCCGACCTCGCGGAATTCGGGCGACTGCTCGAAAAGGCGGACCGGAAATCCCTTGTGGGCAAGCGCGTAGGCCGTGATCAGGCCGCCGATGCCGCCGCCGGAAATGAGAAAGGGGGCGGAGCCATTCGTACGAGCCAGTCCGCGCCATGGGGTCACCTCAATCACCAACACAAGAGAGGCCGACCATAAAACCTGAATTGGCCCGACGCAAAGCATGCCGGGCATGAAAACAAACCCGCCTGCGCGAGGCAGGCGGGTCATGACGGCGGCAGATTGCGCCGGTTACTTCGTGACTTGACCGCGAATTTCCCCGGCCTTGTTGGCGGCCGTATGAATGTTCACGTACCACTTTCCGGCCATCAATTCCTCGGCCTGGGCGTCGGTGAGCGTTGCCGAGCCTTCGAAAGAGCCCTTGTCGGCGCCGGCAATCGGCACCACGACGGCGCCGTTCTTGCCGGATTCGGCGGAATGGAAATGCGCGGCCGTTGCCGGCCCGGACAGGCCGGTCACGCTGCCCTTCCAGGACAGCTGCTTGCTTGCAGTATCGAAGGTGGCGGTCACGGAGCCGCTGCCTTTGCTGTCGACCGGCGGGACTTCATTCGAGGACTTCAGGTCGGCCTTCAAATTGATCGAGGCGGCGAAAGCGGGCGCGGAGAGCAGGACCGCAGCGGTGCAGGCGAGGGCGGCCAGGCCTGACCGCACAAATGTCGTCGTCATAAAGGCTCCTCCCTAGGAATGCGGAAAACGCATCACACTGGAGGAACACTCTATACCCGGAACTATTCCGGCAAGAAATCTTCAATGCGACGTGAGCGGGATCGACGTGCTGGAAAGTTCGCCGCAGGACTCGCATTCCCAGTGGTGGCGGATCTCGCCGCCTTCGACGAATTCCGATGAGACCGGCGCGACCATCACGTCACCGCAGTGCGGGCAACGGAGCGGGGCCGCAAAGGCGCGGATGGCGGAGAGCTTCGCCCGATATTCGTGGAGCTGCATGTCGCGATCTCCTGATCCTTCTCCCCGATCCATAGCCTTTCGTAGAGACGCATCGTGGCAAGGGCGCGACGCTTTGATGAAACTGTGGTGGCCAGCTCGATAAGGTTTTACGACAGAAAAACACGTCGCGCCGACATATTGTCGTGCGCGTGCTGGCGAGGTCAAAGGCATTTGCGGCGCACATGTAACAGCAGGTGCACGCGTCGCGGACAAATTTTCGACGATTTTACGATGACCGCGGCCAAATTGATGCGGTGCACCTAATCCGATCGGGCTAGGCGCGCGCGGGGTTGAGCCACCGCGCATTGAATTCAAGCATCGCCTGCTCGCGACTCACCGCGTAGCCCTGATTTTGACTGCTTTCGGGCCGCGCCGTGATCGTCCAGAACCAGGGCTGGCCTTCCGGCGCCTGCGGCATCAGCGTGATACGCCCGACCAGTTGCTTGCCCTCGAAGACGTCGTAATCGTCCGATGACCATTCGCCATCACGATTTCGCGAGGCGCGTACGAGTGTCAGCGATGCCGGCATGGAGAGGTCACGAGCTGTTGCAAGTCCAATTCGAATTCAGAAAGACCGACTTTGCTAACTACAAATATCTCCATGGCGGCGCTGGTATCAAGTTACGGCACGCCCTGATGGCCCCTGAAATACGTTTTTGACGGATAGCTCGCTCATGAGGTTGAGGAGGATTTTTATGTCCAGATCCGTCGTTTGTTTTCTCGCCGCATTCTTCGTCGTGGGACTATGGACCGCTGCCAACGCAGAGCCAATGAGCCAGGTCCTGGACCGGTGCGTTCACAGAAAAGGCTGTGGCTTTTCCGAGGCGGAAAACGGGGATGTAACCGGTTGCTCGGTTAAATCGAAAGGCGGAACGGGCCACTGTTTTTATTGTAATGCGCAAACGCAACAATGCGTCCAGGTCGGGCGGGTGCGCGGCAAATGGACGCGAATTCCGGGCGATGTTCTTCCTGCTCTTGGGACCACACCGAGACGGATGAGCTGGTGGTGACATGAGCCTGAGAGCGATATCATTGTGCAACTCAAAGTGCGCGCGTCAGAGTAGCTGGTCGAGGGTATGAATAAAGTTTTCGCGCTTGGTTTGCTCGTGGCAGTTTTCGGCGTGCCGGCCGGCACCGCAAAGGCGATGCCGCTCATGCCGATTGCGACCGAGCAGCCGAGACTGGCGATTCCGGTTGCCGACGGGTGCGGCTTCAACCGCTACCGGGACGCGCGGGGATATGCCGCAAGAAATACGTGATCACACGCCACCGGGGGCGACAGCCTTTCTACACCGGATGTGGCGGCCTCAATTCCCACCGCGTGTGTAATTTGTACGGCCACTGCTGGATGGTCTGTGACTAGGATCGGGCCGATTTGAGGCCTGGCGGGATGCCGTCTGAGGCCGGGACCGCGACTGTGCCTTGATTTTGGATAATTCGCGTTCCTTAGTGCCGCAAGCAAGGCCGGAAGCGCGGGTGTCTCGGGTGCAAGTTGTTTCCTTCGTGGGCGCAGTGATCATCTCCGGCTGCGTCCTCTGTGGGGCGCCTGTCGCAGGCGGTTCGGCCAACGCACAGACCGCGCCCGCGGCCGACCACCGCACCCGCCGCGTCGCCCTCCGCCCCAACTGCGCTTCCGCGCGGGCAGGTCTATCTGTTCCGGGGCGCGTTGGGTCTGATCTTCTCGCGCGGAATGGACAAGCTGGCCAAACGCATCGAAGAGGCCGGTGTGCCAGTGGACGTCAATGAATTTACGGTTTGTGCCAATGTTGCGGAGCGGGCCATTCGCGAGTACCGCCAGGATCCCGCGCCCATCACTCTCATCGGACACTCAATGGGTGGCTTCTGCTCGTTGCAGTTTGCGGAAAAGCTGCAGGCCGAAAACATTCCGGTAAGCCTGATCGTCACGATCGACCCCGCTCACCTGATGCCGAAATTGCCGATGAACGTCGAGCGTTACATGAACATCTTCCTGGCGCGCGACGTCCTGGGTGGCGGCGATGTCGTGCCTGAGAAAGGTTATCCGGGACACTTTGCAAGCTACGACCTCTCGAAGCTCAAGGGGATCCTGCATATCAATATCGACAAGATGGACATCATCCATACCCAATTGCTCAGCAAGATCCTGCAGATCCCCGAGACGCGGGCCCGGCTCGAAGGCGAGGGCGTACCCATCCGCTATATTGTCCCGCCCGATGCCGCGGTTGATTTGTGGGACAGCGGCATGCCGGCTGTTGTTAGGGCGGGCGACACGCTGGAGAAGTTTGCGATCAATTACCGCGTGCCGCTCTGGGCGCTCACGCAGATCAACTTGATTCCGGAGGGGGCCGCGCTCGTGGCGAACCAGCGCGTCATCGTCCCGCGCCACCTCATTCCGCTCGCTGCGGTCGCCGGCCAGTCGCCGTCCAAACGATAGTGCCGGACGCGGGCCGGGTCTCAATTCGATGCGTAACGCAGCGGATCCGCCTTAACGAACGTAAATCCTAAGGCTCATCACTAACAGTTAGTGTGAATTCTAGTTTGGCGGCATCAGCGCCGCCCAAGATGATAATTCGGCGTCGCTTGAGGCAAACCATGCACAAGACGCCAAACATATTGCCCGTTCACTGCGCGCGTTTAAGAGGGCGCACAAGCTTGGTCTCTTGCATCACGTTTACATCACGCCTGGCGCGTCGGCCTGCGAAGCCATCCGCTCGGAGAAAGGCGTGTCATACATTTGCAACGCCGTTCCGAGATTGCCTCTTGGAGAGTGCACGCGAAAGCACTGCGATTGTGACTATGCGCCGGTAGCAAGCCGTCTAATTCGCAAGAGAACCAAATAAGCGCCCCGTCACTATTCAATGGCAGCAGTCACCGTGCCTGCCGGTGATCCATTCGCATCCGGCTGGGCTTTGAAAGGCGGCGGGACGCCGATCCTTTGCGACACTGGCAGCGACTTCGACTCAAGTTGGCTGCTCACCAGAACCAAACCCGTAACAAGAATAATTCCCATGACCAGGAAGTAGGCAAGAAGAGGCATTCGCATTGATTTCTCCAAGCAAGATACGCACTCGCTAGATTTATTTGTGCATCGGCGCAAGGCGGTCAGGCCATTAATCTTAAGTGCGCGGCCGCGATCATCCCGCTAACAGCCACATTTCTGAGCGTTTGCTGCCTGCTGCAGTCGAACGCAGACCAGACCTTCGCCAACCGCATATGGTGCAGCGGCCGCGGACTAAGCGGCGGCGTCCGGGCGCTGTAATGTTGCGTCCGCAGCTTTTGATCGCAGCTCGGACAGTCTGCTGTACGGGCTCTGAAAACCCTTGATGAGCGTAGCCTCACCCATGAACAGCGAGTTCTTGTGACGGACCGGCTGAACGGAGGGGAAGGTATCTTTACGGGAAAAGAGAGTTAGACAATCGATCAGGTGTTCGCCGCCCGAATTTACTATTTCTTCAGTCAGAACCGTCCCGCCAGCACGGTAGATAAGATCAGCAATAGCATCAGCTGAGACGGTCAATGCGCGCCCGTGCGGTTGACCGATTGTATTGTTGTAGGCGAGCAGATTTGAGTGATGGATAAACGCAACGCCGACTGAAGATAGCTTGTGTACTATTTGAGGAATGTAAGAGGCAAGAATGTCGTATTCTGCATGAACGAGTAATCGAAAGAAAAAATCAGATCGAACGCCTGATCTTCGCCGCCTCCAGCGAGCGCCCGTCATTTGTAATGAATTGCGCATGGTTAGCGGCAAGAAATCGCTTTTGACAAGCTTCAGTGCATTTATTCGACAAATCTATGCGATAAACTCTTCGCATGCCGGCAGCAAATATCGGGTCCAGCGACCAAACCCAGGCGCAATTTCCAATATCCTTTGGGCTGGCAGGAAGCGATGCACTCTCGGATAGATTGAGCCAAACCACTGGGCTTCGCTGCCGCCCCAAGCCGTGCTCCACTCTTCACCGGCGTCGTTCCAGTTATAGGAGTCACCCCACACCGTTTTATTCCAGTTTAAGTCTGGCACATTCAGCTCCAGGGAGGCGCGCTTCAGCCAGGAAGCGGTCTCTACTGTGGGCCGCAATTCGCAGCAACGGCTGATTTCGACTGAAGGCGTTACGGATCATCGATCCGGCGCTGCTTCGCGCAACTTGCCGCCTGTTGTAGGCTGGTCTCAAATCAGCACGTCGCCAGCCGCAGACCGTGCATCGGCAGCGGCGCTCAATGCCGGCAATATTTCCGTGGCGCTGACTTGCTGGAACGTTTGCTGTGACTGGAAATGCCGGATCGATTGGTGAGCGCGGATGGGATCGAACCATCGACCTACTGATTAAAAGTCAGTTGCTCTACCACTGAGCTACGCGCCCTTTGCCAGGATTGAGGGGTCGGTGTAGGGGCGGCGACCTGCCCGGTCAATAGGCCAACCCCGCTTATTTCCTGAACTCGCGCTCGCGCCCGATGATTTGCTACACTGGGCCCGCCAAGGAGCGAGATCATGCCGATCGTCAACCGCGTCGCCGACCTTCATGCCGACATTACCGAGTGGCGGCGCGACCTGCACATGCACCCCGAGCTGCAGTACGACGTGCACCGCACGGCGGGGTCCGTTGCGGAGAAACTCAAGGCGTTCGGCTGCGACGAGGTCGTGACCGGTCTCGGGCGCACCGGCGTGGTCGGCGTCATCCGCGGCAAAAAGGGCGGGTCCGGCAAGACGATCGGCCTGCGCGCCGACATGGATGCGCTGCCGATCGAGGAGGCGACCGACCTGCCGTACAAGTCGACCGTTCCCGGCAAGATGCACGCCTGCGGCCATGACGGCCACACCGCCATGCTGCTCGGTGCCGCCCGCTATCTCGCGGAGACCCGCAATTTCGCCGGCACGGCCGTCGTCATCTTCCAGCCGGCGGAAGAAGGCGGCGGCGGCGGCAAGGCCATGGTCGATGACGGCATGATGGACCGCTTCGGCATCGAGGAGGTCTACGGCATGCACAATTATCCCGGGATGCCGGTCGGCGCATTCGGCATCCGTCCCGGACCGATGATGGCGGCCGCCGACGCGCTCACCATCGATATCGAGGGCGTCGGCGCCCATGCGGCGCGCCCGCATCTCGGCGTCGACACGGTGCTGGTCGGTGCGCAGATCATCAACGCGCTGCAGTCGGTCGTGTCGCGCAACGTCGATCCGCTCAAATCGGCGGTGGTGTCGATCTGCATGTTCCAGGCCGGCAATACCGATAATGTCATTCCGCAGACGGTGCAGTTGCGCGGTACCGCGCGCAGTCTCGCGCCCGAGGTCCGCGATCTCCTCGAGAAGCGCCTGCATGAGGTCGTCGAAAGCACGGCGGCGGCCTACGGCGCCAAGGCGAAGCTCACCTACCAGCGCGGCTATCCGGTGCTGGTGAACCATGAGAAGCAAACGGAGTTTGCCGCCTCCGTCGCCGGCCAGATTGCCGGCAGGACAAAGTCGACACCGGGCTTCCGCCGATGATGGGCGCGGAGGATTTCTCCTTCATGCTCAACGCGCGGCCCGGCGCCTTCATCTGGATCGGCAACGGCGACAGCGCCGGGCTGCATCATCCCGCATATAATTTCAACGACGAGGCGATCCCGTTCGGCACATCGTACTGGGTGAGGCTGGTGGAAACGGCGTTGCCCGCCTGCAGCGGAGCTTACTGGACGAGTTCGCCGGGCTTCTGCGCGGAACGGGCTGCGGGCTTTCGCCAGCGCGCCGTTCGGCGCGAACCGGAAGCAGCCGGTGACGCGCGCTTCGACGTGCGCCAGAAGGCAAAGTCGTTGAGCGCGTGCGCTCGATGACCGCAAGGCCGCGGCCGCGATGAACGGCAGGCTCTGCACCACCAGCACAGCGCGAAGATGTAGATCTCGCGCACTCCTTGTTGTTGGTGGCGACCAGCACGATCGCGCCAGGATCAGCAGCCCTGCCAGCACCGCTTCCCAGAAAGCGTGGAAGTCGCGTGGTGCGGCGCAGTCCGCCCTTCGCGGTGCGCACGAAGGGCAGGTGGTCCTTGATCACGCCGAAGCCGACCGCACGCGCAACCGTCCATTGCACCGACATCGCGGCAAAGACCGAGCCGAGCAGCTGGCCGTTGCGCGATCGCACCCGCAGCCGATAGAGCGTGACGAAATGCGCGACCGAAACGATAAAGCTCGCCAAGATCGGCATCGTCAGAATGCGGTCGGGCACAGCGATGTCGAGGAAGGCGACGACCGGCACCCAGATGATATTCAGGATGGCGACCACGACGCCGATGCTTTCGGCGCCGAGCCAGTTGAGCCAGCCGAGCGCGAATTCGCGCTTCTGGTCGCGGGTGAGCTGGCTGGCGCCGGGCAGGAACCGGCGCCAGTGCTTCTTCATAATCTGGAAGCCGCCATAGGCCCAGCGATGACGCTGCTTCTTGTAGGCCTCGAAGGTGTCGGGCAGCAGGCCGTGGCCGTAGCGGTGGTTGGTGTAATGCGCCTGCCAGCCGAGCTCGAGCAAAGTCAGCCCAAGATCGGTGTCTTCACAGATTGTGTCGCTCGACCAGCCGCCGGCTGCTTCGATCGCCTGCGCCGGATCAGGCACATGGTGCCGTGCACGATGATGGCGTTGTACTCGTTCCGCTGAACCATGCCGATATCGAAGAATCCGGCATATTCGCCGTTCATGGCGTGGTGCATGAGGCTGCGCTCGCCGTCGCGGTGATCCTGCGGCGCCTGGACAAGGCCGACCGCGGATCGCTGAACAGCGGCACCAGATCCTTGAGCCAGTCGGGATGCACGACGTAGTCGGCGTCGATGATGCCGATCACTTCGGCATCGGCAGCGGTGTGCACCAGGGCGAGGCGCAAGCGCCGGCCTTGAAGCCGACGAGATTGTCGGCGCTGACGAACTTGAAGCGGTCGCCGAGCGTGCGGCAGTGCTCTTCGACCGGCAGCCACATCGCCGGATCGGGCGTGTTGTTGATGACCATCACGCATTCGAAATTCGGGTAATCGAGCCGCGCGACCGCGTCGAGCGTTTGCTTGAGCATCTCCGGCGGCTCGTTATAGGCCGGGATATGGATCGAGACTTTCGGCGCGTAGGTCTCGGGCACGAGCGGCGGGCGCCGATCAGGCGCAGCGGCTTGCGGCCAAAGGCGATGGCGGCGATTTCCTCGATACGCGCCAGCGCGATGATGATCAGCGGAATCAGCAGCAACGTGCCGAGCCCGAGCGCAAAGGCGGCGCCCGGAACGAAGTAGTGGCCGTTCCAAAAGGCAAACACGGCGGCAAACCAGGCGCCGACGACGTTGGCGGCGCCCGCGAGCAGTGCGGCCTGCCACAGCGTGACGGCGCTCATCGCCAGGATCGGCAGCGACAGCAGCACGCTCACCAGAAGCGCGATACGGCGAGCTTCCAATGATCGGGATCGGTGATCGGGCCGGTCCAGTGAATTTCGCATGGCGCGAGGCGTCGAAAAGTCCCCAATAGGGACCGACGCCGCCTTCGAATATTTTCCACGGCTGGTCGATCGCTTCGACGATGTTGTAGTCGATGCCGTAGGCGTCGGCGCTCGAGACGAAATCGCGCAGCACCACCGCCTGCTCGATGCGGCCGGGATTGGCGTTCTATAATTGTAGCCGGCGCTCGGCCAGCCGAACTCGGCGATGACGATGCGCTTGCCGGGATAGGCCTGGCGCAGCTTGTCGTAGATCAGGATCGCCTGGTCGACGGCCTGCTTCTCGGAGAAGCCTTCCCAGTAGGGCAGGATGTGCGCGGCGATGTAGTCGACCGCCGAAACGAGCTCGGGATGCTCGATCCAGACGTTCCAGATTTCGCCGGTGGTCACCGGGACGTTGGCCGAGCGCTTGACCCGCTGGATCATCTGGATCAGGTCGCTGACTTTCTGCTCGCCGCGGTAAATCGTCTCGTTGCCGACGATGATGCCGTTGACGTTGCTGTGGCGCTTGGCGAGATCGATCGCCGAGCGGATTTCCCGCTCGTTGCGATCCTTGTCCTTGTCGATCCAGGCGCCGACTGTGACGCGCAGGCCGAATTCGGAGGCGATGCCCGGCACCAGTTCGACGCCGCCGGTCGACGAATAGGTGCGCATCGCGCGGGTCAGCGGCGCCAGTAGCTTCAGGTCGGCGCGGATCTGCGCGGCCTGCGCGCTGGCGCCGGCATCCGGATGCGCGGAGCCTTGAACGGCGCGTAGGAAACGCTGGCGAGCTGGCCGTCGAAGTCGGGGGCGCGAACGTCATCGCGCGTCAATGCCCACAACCCGGCATGCACGCACGCCACAAGGGCGATCACGGCAGCGACGGTGCGCATAGAACTCAAAACCAACTGGGGCAGGATGGCAGACCCCTGAGCCCGTCCCCTGGGCTCAACCGATACTCCGTCTGCGCAAGCAAGCGTAGCGCGGCATAAGGTGACGATTCAAGTAACTACCCGACATGGCAAATCCTAGGCACTTGCATGGCGCCCTGACAAAAAAATTCGCTATGGAAAACGCCGCCTAGCGCTGAGTGGTTCCGCCCGAAGTGCCGTTGGCGCTTGGGCGGGCGGCGCGGCAGCCGTGGCCGGGGCGGGCTCAAGGTAGGGTTAAGCCAGCAGGCGTGGACCCGGCCGTTCAGCGTTTCCTGCGCCTTCGGATCGATGTTTCCCTGCCGGACCAGGCAGCGGAAAGTGGCCTGGATATGCGGGCCCGGGCAGCCGAAACGGTCGTAAAGGTCGAGGTGGCGGAAGGCGGTGTCGAGGTCGTCCCGCCAGAGCAGGCTGACGACCCGGCGGCCAAGCCAGACGCATTCCGGGTTGCCGGCCGCGCCGGTCAGGGCCCGGGAAGCCTCGGCAATCTCATCGATCTTCTTCTGGCCTTCCTTGGCGGTATCGGCCTTGGCGGCATCGGTGGCCGGTTTTTGCGGTTCGGGCGGTTTGCCATTGCCGCTTTGCGCAAAGGCTGCCGGGGCAAAGATGCTCAGAACAGCCGCGCAGCAAAGCACAGCAAAACCCTGACGCAACTCGAAAGAAAACAGCATTGTCCCCGTCGGATCTGTTTTTTTACTTGGCCTGACGCCGTCCCTTTCCCTGTCTGCAACCGGATTGGGACGCTAATACGGCGGTGATTTCTCTGGTAATTCTGCCCCGCACGCCAGCCGTGCGCATTAACCTGAATTTCAATCCGTATGACTTGGCCTCAACCCGACCGCTTTGTCCAGCGTAACCACAATCCTTGCTTAAGACCGGTCACCTTGGCAGGGGCGGCGGTGCACGATAAGCCGGATGGCATCCGTTGACCCCATTGTTCGGGCCTCCGATGCGCCAAGCTCTCACATGCCTCGCCTTAGTGGCGATGGCGATTGCCGGTGTCTGGGCTTGGCTCGGCAGCCCGGTGCTCATGCCGTACCCCCAGGCAGGGCGGGCGGAGAAGCTCTATTGCGTGTCGTATGCGCCCTTCCGCGGCCTGCAGACCCCGCTTGATCCCGCGACGATGATCCCCGCAGCCCAGATCGACGACGACCTGGCCCGGCTTTCGGAAATCACAGACTGCGTCCGGACATATTCGGTCGATTTCGGCCTCGACCAGATCGCCGGGATCGCCGCCAAATACGGGCTCAAGGTCATGCAGGGACTGTGGCTGTCCAGCCATCCTGCCAAAAACAACTATCAGATCGAGACAGCCATCGCGCTCGCGAACAAGTACCCGGAAACCATCCGCGCCGTCGTCGTCGGCAACGAGGTCCTTCTGCGCGGGGACATGACGGCGACCGACCTCGCGCGGACGATCCGCGCCGTCAAGGCACGGGTGAGGGTGCCGGTGACCTATGCGGACGTCTGGGAATTCTGGCTTCGTAACAGTGACATCGCCAATGCCGTCGATTTCGTCACCATTCATATCCTGCCCTATTGGGAGGACTTTCCGATTTCCGCCGGCCGGGCCGGCGCGCACGTCGATGCCATTCGCCGGCAAGTCGTCGACGCGTTTCCAGGCAAGGAAGTCCTCATCGGCGAAGTCGGCTGGCCGAGCGCAGGCCGCATGCGAGAAGGGGCGCTGCCATCGCCGGTCAACCAGGCAAGGGTCATCCAGGACGTGCTCGCGCTCAGCAAGCGCGAAAAATTCAATGTCAACGTCATTGAAGCCTTCGATCAGCCGTGGAAACGCGCCCTCGAAGGGACGGTCGGCGGTCATTGGGGGCTGCTCGACGGCTATTCACGCGCGCCGAAATTCCGTTGGTCGCAGCCGGTGTCCAATCATCCATTCTGGGTCTGGCAGGGTATCGGCGGGATCTTGTTTGCCGTCATTGATATTCGGCGCGGCGCTCTATGTGCGCGACGAAACCGCCCGCACTTTGCAATGGGTAGGCGTCGGCGCGAATGCGCTCGTCGGGGGAGCGCTTATCGGCTGGACGATCGAAAATATTCCGATCGAGAGTCTCGGTGTCGGCGGTTGGGCTCGCTCGTTGATGCTCGCCTCAGTCGCGTTCCTGGCGCCGGTCGTTTTGACCATGGCGATCATGCGAAAGAGTTTCGTTCCCAGCTTTGCCCAATTGCTTGGGCCGGAAGAGCAGCGCGCCAGCGAGCCGCTCGGCCGCGCTGCCGGGGCCATATTGCTCGCGGTGATGCTGCTGGCGTTGCTGATTGCGCTCGGCCTGGTGTTCGATCCGCGCTACAAGGATTTTCCCTTCGCGCCGCTGACTGCGGCGATCCTGCCGTTCGTCGTGCACGGATTTCTCGATGCCGCGGGAAAGGGGACGCGGCATTGCGGAAATGTCGGCGGCCTGCGTGCTTGCGCTGTCGGTGGTCTACATCGTCTTCAACGAAGGTTTCGCCAACTGGCAGTCGCTGTGGCTCTGCGCGGCCCTGGCGGCGCTGGCCGTCAGTCTGGCTCAGGTGCGCGACGCGCAAAGCTGAGCAGCAGCAGGCCGATGGCGAGGGAGGACAGTCCGACATTATAGAGCACGACGCCGAAACAGGCCGCCGCCAGCGCAATCGCGAACAGAACAAGCGATGGCCGCAGCAAATTGACCGCGGCCACGACCAGCGCGGCCCAGCCAAAAACGGAATGCGTGAACAGCGCGATGGCGATGCGGCGCGAAAAGCACAGCCAGGTGTTCAATCCGGCCGCGCAAGCCAGCCCGACGCTCGATTGCTCGATCGCGAGATAGCGCATGTAGAGCGCGTAGCCGATCGAGCAAAATCCGACGATCAGCAGCCAGTTCGTCGCCCGCGCGCTCGGAAGAAACAGTTTCATGCGGTCAGTATGGCGCTGCAATGCCGCGGCGATCAACGCTGCGCAATCTGTTCGCCCTCAAACTTGACGGCCGGCAAGGCGTGTGCGCGGCGTTGAAGTGGGCGCAGAGCCCGGTGGCGGCCGGGCTGTTGGGCAGAGGGCCGACCACGAGCCGGTAGCCCGGTTTGCCGTGGCGGCGCTCGGGCGCTGCCAGCGGGTGCAGGTTGCTCAGGAGCGGGCCAAAATTCGCCTTCACGGTCGTCCAGCGCTGTTGCACGCCCTCGCAGCGTCGATGCGCGCGCCGAGATCGAGGCCGAACTCGTTCGTGCTTGCCGGCGGTTCTGGCCCGGCGGCCGCCTGCGCAGCCGCGGCGCGTGCGGGCGGCAGAGGAACAGATGAGGTGATGACGGAATCGGTTTTGGCTTCGGGCGCAGCAGTGACCGGGGTCGCACCGGCCACCAACGGGGCAATGCTCGGCTGCGGCTGCGATGCGGGGGCTGCCGCTCGTGCGGCAAGGACACGCCGCGGTGGCGGCCGCCTGCCGTTTGATGGCCCCTGTCATGTCGTCGACGCTGCTTTGGAGCAGCGCGATGCGCCCGGCGAGCCGGTCACGGTCCGCATTCAAGGCGCGGACCTGCTCGGTCAACATCTTGGTCTCCAATTCGAGCTGGGCGATGCGCGGAGGCATTTGCGCAACGCCGGTCGGCTCGCTGACTGCGAAAATCGAGCGCAGGCGGTCGGTTGCGGTCTGGGTCTGACTCGTTATGGCAAGCGCGCTCAGCGCAACGGCGGTCGCCACGCCCCAGCCGCACAGCCACAGCAGTGCGGAAAAGTCACGCTCGCGTTTGCGTGGCTCGCGCAAATTGATTTCGACCGGCGCCGGCTCGATCGCCATGGGGTCCTCGATGGGCGAATCATTGAAAACATTAACAGAATCCGCCAAATCCCGCTTTTGCCGTCTTTCATGATGTCCGAGTAACGGGCTTTTGCCTGTCAGCCGCCTCGGCTATGGGATGCGTCAAGTACGGCAGCGAGAGCCAAAATCCGGATGCCTCGTCGATCATGCCTTGCCATCGTGCTCGCCGCCGGCGAGGGCACGCGAATGCATTCGCGCATGCCCAAGGTCATGCACGAATTGGCCGGGCGGACATTGCTGGCGCATGTCATTGCTGCAGCGAAGTCGGCCGGTACCGCGCGACATCGCCGTCGTCGTGGGGCCTGACCACGATACCGTTCGCGGGGAGGCGCGGCGGATCGCGCCGGAGGCGCAGATTTTTGAGCAGCGCGAGCGGCGCGGCACCGCCCACGCCGTTCTTTCGGCGCGCAAGGCGATCGCCCGCGGCGCCGACGATATTCTCGTCATATTCGCCGATACGCCTCTGGTGCGTGCGCAGACGCTTGCGAAACTGCGCGCGGCGCTGGCGGACGGTGCTGCCGTAGCGGTGCTCGGATTCAGGCCGGCGGATCCAAAGGGCTATGGCCGGCTTTTGCTGCAAGGGAACGAGCTTGCCGCGATCCGAGAGGAGCGCGACGCCTCGCCGGAGGAGCGCAAGATCGGCTTCTGCAATGGCGGGCTGATGGCACTTGCCGGCAAGCACGCGCTCGCCATCCTGGGCCGGATCGGCAACAAGAATGCGAAAGGCGAATACTATCTCACCGACGCTGTTGCCATTGCCCGAGATATGGGTCTGAGGGCAAGGGCGATCGAAACCTCGGAGGACGACGTGCGCGGAATCAACACGAAGACGCAGCTCGCCGAGACCGAAGCGGTGTTGCAGCAGCGGCTGCGCGCTGCTGCGATGGAAGCAGGCGTGACCATGGTCGCGCCGGAAACGGTGTTTCTGTCGGCCGACACGAAATTCGGCAAGGACGTCACCGTCGAGCCGAACGTCGTGTTCGGGCCGGGCGTCACGGTCGAGGACGGCGCGATCATCCGCTCGTTCTCGCATCTTGAAGGCGCGCACGTCGGCAAAGGTGCGCGCGTCGGACCATTTGCGCGGCTGCGGCCGGGCGCCGACCTTGGCACGGACGTGCACATCGGCAATTTCGTCGAGGTCAAGGAGTCGAAGATCGAGGAGGGTGCGAAAGCCAATCACCTGGCCTATATCGGCGACGCGCGGGTGGGCGCGGGGGCGAATATCGGAGCCGGCACCATCACCTGCAATTATGACGGCGTGGCCAAGCATCGCACCGACATCGGCAAGGGCGCGTTCATCGGATCGAATTCCGCGCTGGTCGCGCCGGTCAACGATCGGCGACGGCGCCTATATCGGCTCCGGAACGGTCATGACCAAGGATGTTCCGGCCGGCGCGCTCGCGATCGCGCGCACCAAGCAGACGGTTAAGGAAGGCTGGGCAAAGCGCTTGCGGCAGGTGAAAGCCTTGGGCAAGAACCTGACACGAAAGAAACCGAAAAAGTCCTGAAGCGCGGGCGTCTCTTGCCGAGGGGCGATGTCACACGGCGAAATGCGTTTTGATTTCCTTGGGCTTGGCGGCGGCGGCTAAACCATAAGCGAGCGGGCAAAGGGGCCATCCGGGCGGATGTGCGGAATCGTCGGAATTCTCGGGAACGGGCCGGTCGCGGGCCAGCTGGTCGACGCGCTCAAGCGCCTCGAATATCGCGGCTATGACTCGGCCGGCGTCGCCACGCTGGAGAACGGCGTGCTCGGCCGCAGGCGCGCCGAAGGCAAGCTGCGCGCGCTCGAGGACCGTCTCGAGCGCGAACCGCTCGGCGGCAAGATCGGCATCGGCCACACGCGCTGGGCGACGCATGGCCGGCCGACCGAAGACAACGCGCATCCGCACGCGACCGACGGGTCGCGGTCGTGCACAACGGCATCATCGAGAATTTCCGCGAGCTGCGCGAGAAGCTGACCAAAGGCGGCAGCAAATTCGTCAGCGAGACCGACACCGAAGTCGTCGCGCATCTGGTCACGCACGAGATGAAGAAGGGCAAGTCGCCGGTCGAGGCGGTCGCGGCCGCGCTCAAGCAATTGCGCGGCGCTTTCGCGCTCGCCTTTCTGTTTGCCGGCGAGGACGACCTGCTGATCGGCGCGCGCAAGGGCTCGCCGCTCGCGGTCGGCTATGGCGAGGGCGAGATGTATCTCGGCTCCGACGCGATCGCGCTGGCGCCGTTCACCGACACGATCAGCTATCTGGAGGACGGCGACTGGGCGGTGCTGACGCGCAAGGGCGTCGCAGGTTCACGACGAGCAGGACCGCAAGGTCGAGCGCGCGATCGTCAAGTCCACGGCATCGGCGCAGCTGGTCGACAAGGGCAACCACAAGCATTTCATGGCCAAGGAGATCCACGAGCAGCCGGAAGTGGTCGGCCACACGCTCGCGCATTACATCGACATGGTCGAGCGAGCGGGTCGCGCTGCCGGACGCGCTGCCGTTCGACTGGAACAAGCTCAAGCGGCTGTCGATCTCGGCCTGCGGCACCGCCTTTTACGCCGGGCTGGTCGCCAAATATTGGTTCGAGCGCTTCGCGCAGGCTGCCGGTCGAAATCGATATCGCCTCCGAATTTCGCTATCGCGACGCGCCGCTCGAGCCGGGCGATCTCGCCATCTTCATCTCGCAGTCGGGCGAGACCGCCGACACGCTGGCGTCGCTGCGCTACGCGCAAAGAGCACAAGCAGCACGTTCTGTCGGTGGTCAACGTGCCGACCTCGACCATCGCGCGCGAAAGCGACGTGGTGATGCCGACGCTGGCCGGCCCGGAAATCGGCGTCGCCTCGACCAAGGCCTTCACCTGCCAGCTTGGCGCGCTGGCCTGTCTTGCGATCGCCGCCGGCCGCGCGCGCGGCGTGCTGTCGGAAGCCGACGAGCAGAAGCTGGTGCGCGCGCTGATCGAGATGCCGCGGCTGATGGCGGCAGGCGCTCGCGCTCGAGCCGCAGATCGAGAAGCTCGCGCACGACCTCGCCAAGGCGCGCGACGTGCTTTATCTCGGCCGCGGCACCAGCTTTCCGATCGCGCTCGAAGGCGCGCTCAAGCTCAAGGAGATTTCCTACATCCACGCCGAGGGCTATGCCGCCGGCGAGCTCAAGCACGGGCCGATCGCGCTGATCGACGAGACGATGCCGGTGATCGTGATCGCGCCGTACGACCGCGTGTTCGAGAAGACCGTGTCGAACATGCAGGAGGTCGCCGCGCGCGGCGGCAAGATCATCCTGGTCACCGATCCGCAGCGGCGCGAAAGAGGCGGCAATCGAATCCGTCGAGACGCTGACGTTGCCGGACATGGCGTCGACGGTGACGCCGCTGGTCTATGCGATGCCGGTGCAGCTGATCGCCTATCATACGGCCGTCGCCATCGGCACCGACGTCGACCAGCCGCGCAACCTCGCAAAATCGGTCACGGTGGAATAAGACTGGCCGCCATGGTCGGAGACCGACAAGCAATCCCGAGCGATCCACTGGCCGCCGACGTGCCGAAGGTCGACGTCGCCGCGCAGACCGAGCATTGCCGGCCGCGCTCCGCAATTATTTTCTCACCGGCCTGGTGGTGGCCGGTCCGGTGCGATCACGGTCTGGCTGATCTGGTCGTTCATCACCTGGGTGGACGATCTGGTGCGGCCGTTCATTCCGCCGGCCTACCGGCCGGAAACCTATCTGCCGTGGCCGATTCCGGGCACCGGCCTGATCATCGCGTTCGTCGCGCTGACGCTGCTCGGCTTCCTCACCGCCAATTTGGTCGGCCGCACGCTGGTCGGCTGGGGCGAGAGCTGCTCGACCGCATGCCGATCGTGCGGCCGATCTACAAGACCATGAAGCAGATCTTCGAGACGCTGTTCTCGAAGACCGGCTCGAGCTTCCGCAAGGTGGGGCTGGTGGAATTTCCGGCGCCCGGCATGTGGTCGCTGGTGTTCCTGTCGCAGCCGCCGAGCGGGGACATCGCCAGCGCAGCTGCCGCAGGCCGAGCATGTCTCGGTTTTCCTGCCCTGCACGCCCAACCCGACCACCGGCTTTTTCTTCTATGTCCCGCGCAAGGACCTGATCGAGCTCGACATCACGGTCGAGAACGCGATGACGCTGCTGATTTCCGCCGGCATGGTGCAGCCGCGAGCAGCGAGCGCCAGAAGAAGCTGGCTGCGCTCGCGGCGCGCAGCGCGGAGAGGCGCGAAGGCCGCTGCGCGCGCAAGCGTCGAGAGCCGAGGCGCCGTCGCCGAATGCAATTCAGCCCGCGCGGATGCAGCTCGGATCCGCCTCGTCCTTCTCGCGTAACCTACGCCCATCGATAAAGTAGAGCATGCCGCAGCGCCTCGCCGCGCGCGTTCGACGAGGCTTGGGATCGCGCGAAAGGATCAGCGCGGCGTCGTCGCGCGCGGCGCCGAGAAAATTGCCGTGGAATTCCAGGCGCGCGAGGCGGAAGCCGCGGCATGCCGCTCTGGCGCGTGCCGAGCACGTCGCCTTCGCCGCGCAGCCGCAGATCCTCCTCGGCGATGCGGAAGCCGTCCTCGGTCTCGCGCAGGATCGCGAGCCGCGCCTTGGCGGTCTCGCCGAGCGGCGCCTTGTAGAGCAGCAGGCAGGTCGAATGCGCCGGCGCCGCGGCCGATGCGGCCGCGCAACTGGTGCAGCTGCGCGAGGCCGAAGCGCTCGGCGTGCTCGATCACCATGACGGTGGCTTCCGGCACGTCGACGCCGACCTCGATCACGGTCGTGGCGACCAGGAGCCGCGTCTCGCCGGCGGCGAAGCGCGCCATGGCGCGCGTCCTTCTCGGCGCCTTTCATGCGGCCGTGCACGAGGTCGACCGTGTCGCCGAAGCGCTTGCGCAGCTCCTCGAAGCGCGTCTTCCGCGGCGGCGAGATCGATCTTCTCGGATTCGTCGACCAGCGGGCAGACCCAGTAGACGCGCTGGCCGTCGGCGAGCGCGCGGCCGACCGCGTCCTCGACTTCGTCGAGGCGGTCGAGCGGAACGGTGCGGGTGTCGATCGGCTGGCGGCCGGCCGGCTTCTCGCGCAGCTCGGAAATGTCCATGTCGCCGAAATAGGTCAGCACCAGCGTGCGCGGGATCGGCGTCGCGGTCAGCACCAGCACGTCGACGGCCTCGCCCTTGCTGCGCCAGCGCCAGGCGCTGATGCACGCCGAAGCGGTGCTGCTCGTCGACGATGGCGAGCGCGAGATCGTGGAAGGCGACGTCCTCCTGGAACAGCGCATGGGTGCCGACCAGGAGATCGATGTCGCCGAGCGCCAGCCGCTCGAGGATGTCGCTTGCGCTCGCGGCCCGCGCTCGCGGCCGGTGAGGATGGCGACGCGGATGCCGGCGGCTTCCGCGAGCGGCGCGATGGTCTGCTAGATGCTGGCGCGCGAGGATTTCGGTCGGCGCCATCAGCGCGGCCTGCCGGCCGGCCTCGATCACGGCCGCGGCGGCGAGCAGCGCGACCACGGTCTTGCCGGAGCCGACGTCGCCTTGCAGCAGCCGCAGCATGCGCTGCGGGCTGCGCGAGATCGGCGACGATGTCGTCGAGCGCCTGCTGCTGCGAATGCGTGAGCGAATAGGGCAGCGCCTCGATGATGCTTCGCGCGCAGACGGCCGTCGCCGGCGATGCCGCGGCCGGCCTGCGCGGCGCATATGCGCGCGCACCAGCGCAAGCGCCAGCTGGCCGGCCAGCAGTTCGTCATAGGCAAGCCGCGTCCAGGCGGCGCTTTCCGGCAGCGACGTCGTGCGGCTCGGCCGGGCGGTGCAGCGCGCGCAGCGCATCGCGCAAAGGCGGGCAAGCGCTCGCGCGCGAGCCAGGCCTCGTCCTGCCATTCCGGCAGCTCCGGCAGCGTTCGCAGCGCGCCGTCCATCGCGCCTTGCGCACATTGCCGAGCGCCGAGCCCTTCGGTCAGCGGATAGACCGGCTCGACCAGCGGCAGCTCGGCAAAGCCCGCCTCGTCGACCACGCGGTCGGGATGCACCATCTGCAGCATGCCGTCGTAGAGCTCGGCGGTGCCGGAGACGTAGCGCGTCTCGCCGACCGGCAGCAGCTTTTCCAGATAATCCTGCGCGCGCGTTGAAAAAGGTCAGCGATCAGCGTCGCCGGTGTCGTCGCTGGCGTAGATGCGGTAGGGCGCGCGCGGGCGGTGCGGCGGCGGCGGGCGGTGCTCGGTCGACGGTGACCGCGACGGTGACGACGGTGCCCGGCTGCACGTCGCGCAGCTTCGGCCGGGCGCGGCGGTCGATCGCGCCGGACGGCAGATGGAACAGCAGGTCGATGATGCGCGGCGCTTCCTCGCGGCCGAGCAGCCGGCGCATAGAGCTTTTCCAGCTTCGGCCCGACGCCGGGCAGGCTGGTGAGCGCGGCGAACAGCGGATTGAGCAGAGCGGGCCGCATGCGGCGTCATGCAGACTTGTGCCGCGAGCCTCGGCGCTATGCAGGCCGCTGTGCAAGCGACGGCGCTGACATGGCGCGGCCGAGTCCGCCTCTATATAACCGCCGCCCGGCCCCGTCCGGGCTTTTGGCGTTGGAGCGAGGCATGACCGGCACGACGCGATTCGAGCGAGGGCCTGGACGCGCGGCGGCGGCGGCTGCTGTTCCGCTCCTGGCATCGCGGCATCCGCGAGATGGACCTGATCATGGGCCGCTTTGCCGACGCGCATATCGGCACGCTTGACCGACGCCGAACTCGACGAGTTCGAGCGGCTGCTCGAACGTGCCCGACCAGCGACCTGCTCGGCTGGGTCACCGGCGAATGCGGACTGCCGCGCGGATTACGACACGCCGCTGTTCCGCCGCTTGCGCGACTTCCATCGCGCAGCGCGAGGCGCGAGTGGCGCGATGGCGAAATCTCCCGCCGAACTGCTGACGCCCGGCCAGCCGCTGACGCTGGCCAGCGTCGCCGACGGCGCCGAAGGCCTGGTGCTCGCCGATCTGGCGCGCGCGATCGCGGCGCGGCGCGATGCGCCGGCGATCATCGCTCGTCGTGATCTGCCGCGACGGCCCGCGCATGGCGGCGCTGGCGCGCGCGCTGGCCTTCTTCGCGCCCGACATCGCAGTGCTGGAATTCCCGGCCTGGGATTGCCTGCCCTACGACCGCGTGTCGCCGCATGCCGGCGTGGTGGCGCAGCGCATGACCGCGCTGTCGCGGCTGGCGCGCGTGCAAGGGCCGCGACAAGCCGTCGGTGCTGCTCACCACCGTCAACGCCGCGCTGCAGCGCGTGCCGCCGCGCGACTTCGTGGCCACGCAAGCGCTGTCGGCCGCGCCCGGCAACGTGCTCGGCATGGACGGCGTCACGCGCTGGCTGGAGCTCAACGGCTTCATCGCGCGCCTCGACCGTGCGCGAGCCCGGCGAATACGCGGTGCGCGGCGGCATCCTCGATCTGTTTCGCGCCGGGCATGGACGATGCCGGTGCGGCTCGATTTCTTCGGCGACACGCTGGAGACGATCCGCAGCTTCGATCCGGAGACGCAGCGCAGCGACGACACAGCTGCGCGCGCTCGATCTGGTGCCGGTGGCCGAATTCCAGCTCACCACCGAGACCATCCGCCGCTTCCGCACCGGCTATGTCGACGCACTTCGGCGCCGCCGACGCCCGACGATCTGCTCTACGAGGCGGTGAGCGAGGGCCGCCGCCATCCCGGCATGGAGCATTGGCTGCCGCTGTTCCACGACCGGCTGGAGACGCTGTTCGATTATCTGCCGGGCATCGCCGTTGGCGCTCGAGCCGCTGGCGGAAGACGCCGCGCACGAGCGCCTCGCGCAGATCGACGATTATTACGAGGCGCGCCAGCGAGGCGCTGCAAGCACGGGCGTCGGCGCCGCCCTACAAGCCGCTGCCGCCGGAGCGGCTTTATCTCGACGAGACGGAATGGAAAGCGCGGCTCGACGGCTGCGGCGCTGGCGCGGCTGACGCCGTTCGCGGTGCCGGAGGGCAGGCGCGGTCGATCGATGTCGGCGCGCGGCAGGGCCGCAATTTCGCGGCCGAGCGCGCCGAGCCGGGCGCCAACGTGTTCGAGGCGGTGACGCGAGCACGTGCTGGCGCTGCAGGCGGCGCGGCAAGCGCGTCGCGATCGCGCTGTGGAGCGAGGGCGCGCGCGAGCGCATGAGCCACGTGCTCGCCGATCACAAGCTGCACAATCTCACGCCGGTCGCGATCCTGGCCGCAGGCGCTGGCGCTGCCGAAGCCGGCGGTCGCGCTGGCCGTGCTCGGCCTCGAATCCGGCTTCGAGACCGCCGACGCCGCGGTCATCAGCGAGCAGGACATTCTCGGCGACCGGCTGGTGCGGCCGCGCCGCGCGCGCGGCGCGGCCGGAGAATTTCATCGCCGAGGCGACCAGCCTCGCGGCCGGCGATCTCGTCGTGCATGTCGATCACGGCATCGGCCGCTTCGTCGGGCTTGCAGCGCGATCGAGGCGGCCGGCGCGCCGCACGACTGCCTGGAAATCCATTACGCCGGCGGCGACAAGCTGTTCCTGCCGGTCGAGAACATCGAGCTGCTGTCGCGCTACGGCTCGGAAGAGACCGAGCGTCGACCTCGACCGGCTCGGCGGCGGCGACTGGCAGGCGCGCAAGGCGCGCATGAAGAGCCGCATCCGCGAGATCGCGGGCGAGCTGATCAAGATCGCCGCCGAGCGGCAATTGCGCGAGGCGCCGCAGCTTGACCGTCGGGCCGGGCGCCTATGACGAGTTCTGCGCCGGCTTTCCCTACGAGGAGACCGAGGACCAGCTGGCCGCCATCGACGCGACGATCAAGGATCTCGGCTCGGGCCGGCCGATGGACCGGCTGATCTGCGGCGACGTCGGCTTCGGCAAGACCGAGGTGGCGTTGCGCGCGGCCTTCGTCGCGGCGATGAGCGGCAAGCAGGTCGCCGTGGTGGTGCCGACGACGCTGCTGGCGCGCCAGCACTTCAAGACCTTCACCGAGCGCTTCCGCGGCTTCCCGGTGAAGGTCGGCGCAGGCCTCGCGGCTGGTGCCGGCGCGCGGAGCTCGCCGAAGGTGCAGGACGGGCCTCGCCGACGGCACGATCGACATCGTCATCGGCACGCATGCGCTGCTCGGCAAGAACGATCAAGTTCAAGGATCTCGGCCTGCTGGTGGTCGACGAGGAGCAGCATTTCGGCGTCGCGCACAAGGAAAAGCTCAAGACGCTGCGCGCCGAGGTGCACGTGCTGACGCTGACCGCGACGCCGATCCCGCGCACGCTGCAACTGGCGCTCACCGGCGTGCGCGACCTGTCGATCATCGCGTCGCCGCCGGTCGATCGGCTGGCGGTGCGCACCTTCGTCTCGCCGTTCGATCCGATCGTCGGTGCGCGAGGCGCTGCTGCGCGAGACGATATCGCGGCGGCCAGGCCTTCTATGTCTGTCCGCGCATCGAGGATCTCGCCGGCGCGCAAGGATTTTCTCGACAAGAACGTGCCGGAAGTGCGCGTCGCGGTCGCGCACGGCCAGATGCCGCCGACCGCGCTCGACGACATCATGTCGGCCTTCTACGACGGCAAATACGACGTGCTGCTCTCGACCACGATCATCGAATCCGGCCTCGATATTCCGACCGCCAATACGCTGATCGTGCATCGCGCCGACCGGTTCGGCCTTGCGCAGCTCTATCAGCTGCGCGGCCGGGTGGGCCGCGCCAAGCTGCGCGCCTACGCGCTGCTCACGCTGCCGGCGCAAAAGCAAGATCACGCCGCAGGCCGAGCGCCGGCTGAAGGTCCTGCAATCGCTCGACACGCTGGGCGCAGGCTTCCAGCTCGCCTCGCACGATCTCGATATTCGCGGCGCCGGCAATCTGCTCGGCGAGGAGCAGTCGGGCCATATCAAGGAAGTCGGCTTCGAGCTTTACCAGCAGATGCTGGAGGAGGCGGTCATGAGCCTCAAGGCGGGCATTACCGCGCCGGTCGCCGACCGCTGGTCGCCGCAGATCACCATCGGCGCGCTCTGCTCATTCCGGAGGATTACGTCGCCGACCTGTCGGTGCGGCTGTCGCTTTACCGGCGGCTTGCCGACATCGAGGACGAGCGCGAGATCGACGTCGTTCGCCGCCGAACTGGTCGACCGCTTCGGCAAGCTGCCGCAGGAGGTCGAGCATCTGTTGCAGGTGGTGGCGATCAAGGCGCTCAGCCGCCGCGCCAATGTCGAGAAGGTGGAGGCGGGACCGAAAGGCATCGTGCTGTCGTTCCGCGACAATATCTTTGCCAATCCGGAAGGGCTGATTGCCTTCATTCGCGAGCAGGGCTCGGGAGTGCGCATGCGCGCCGATCCGAAGAACGCCAAGGGCCAGCAGCTGGTTTTCTTCGACGAATGGCCGCGCCCGGAAGATCGCCTGAAAGGCACCGCGGCCGTGCTGCGGCGGCTTGCAAGCATCGCCGAGCAGGCCAAGGCCGCCTGACGCTCAGTGCGGCATGCGCAGGACGGGTTTGATGGTTTTGCCGGAAGTCAATTCCTCCGCGGCGCGATTGATCTCGTTGAGCGGATAGAACGTGATCATTTTCTCGACCGGGAAACGGCCGGCGACGATGTGGTCGACCAGCAGCGGGATGAACTCCTGCGGAACGCTGTCGCCCTGGATTACGCCACGCACGGTGCGGCCGTTCTGCAGGAACGGCATTTCGAATGATGTCTTCGGTGCCTTTGCGTGCGCTGCCGAGCAGAACGCAGGTGCCGGCCGGCATCAGGCAGTCGACCGCCTCGCGGAACACGGACGGAAGCGCGGACGTCTCCAGCGAATAGCGAGCGCCAAGCCCGGTGATTTTACGGATCTCGTCGACGACATCGGTGCGGTTGGCGTGATTGATGGTGTGCGTCGCACCGAGCGTACGGGCGAGCGCCAGGCGATGCTCGTGCACATCGACCGCGATGATGGGGTCGCAGCCGGCAATCTTGGCTGACATCAGACCGGACAGGCCTACGGCGCCGACGCCGAACACGACAAAACTGTCGCCCGCGCGCGGCTTCATCACGTTGAGAACCGCGCCGGCGCCCGTCTGTCCGCCGCAGGCGAGCGCGCAAACGTGCTCGATCGGCGCATCGTTGCGGACTTTCACCGCATAGCGTTCGTTGGCGATGGTGAAATTGCCGAACGAAGACTGCTGGAAGAAGGCGCTGTAGACCGGCTTGCCGTCCTTCGAATGCAGCGTCGAGCCGTCAGCGCGGGTGCCGTTCATCTTCAGATCGAAGGCGTGCAGGCAGTAGCTCGGCCGTTGCGATTTGCAATTCGGGCATTCGCCGCACCACGGATAAGCCATGACGACATGGTCGCCCGGCTTGAACTTTGTGACCGCGTTGCCGACCGCACGCACGATGCCGGCGCCCTCATGACCGAAAACCTTGGGAAACTTGGTCGGATAGTAGGCGTCGCGGCCGTGCAGGTCGGTGGCGCACATGCCGCTGGCCACGACTTCGACCAGCAGCTCATCGATGCGCGGATCGCAGAGATCGAGTTGCTCGACGTTGAACGGACCGGAGCGCTCATGCACCACGGCAGCGGTGATCTTCATGAGAAGGTCCTGGGACTATTCGGCGGCGTCGGCCAACTCCGACAGGCGCGCAATCGCTTCAGCGAGATCTTCCGGCGCCTGCGCGCCCGAGATCGGCGAATTTTCCGCCAAGGATGAAGCAGGGCACGCCCTGGATGCCGGCCTCCTTGGCGGAGAGCGCCTCCCGCTCGACCTCGGCGACGTCCTTGTCGCTGGCGAGCGCCTCGCGGATATCCTCGGCATCAAGACCGACGTCGGCCGCGGCCTGCACCAACACGGCGTGGTTGGTGAGATCGGCGCCTTCGGTGAAATAGAGGTCCATCAGTTTTTGCTTCATCTCGGCGGCCTTGCCGATACCTTCCGCCCAGCGGATCAGGCGATGAGCATCGAGCGTGTTGGGCTGCCGGCTGATCTTGTCGATGGCATAGGTCAGCCCTTCGGACGCCGCCGCCGCGCGCACGCGCTGCGCGATACCGTTGTAGCGCTCGGGCGAACCGAACTTGGTGGTCAGATACTCCTCGCGCGAGATACCTTCGCGCGGGATCCAGTCGTTGAGGAAATAGGGGCGGTAGTGCACCTCGACCGGAATGTCGGGGTTGAGCGCGATCGCCTTCTCGAGCCGGCGCTTGCCGATAAAGCACCACGGGCAGACCACGTCGGAAACAACGTCGATACGGACCGGTTGATGATTGGGCATTGGGGGCTCCCTTTGCCGGGAGCCTAGGCCGCTGTCTATTCGGCCGCAACCATGCGGCTGCCCACGACGCGCATCATCAGCGTATCGAGGGTGTCGCCAGCTTTCAGCGTCGCCAGCGTGACATTCGCCGCCGGCGGTTCCTCGCCTTGCGGCGCAAGGATCATCCGTTTCAGCGAAGCTGCGAGGCGGCGGACGGTCACGTGGGTGCTGCGCAGATCGGTCTGTGTGAAGGCGACCAGGATGGCGCCTTCCTCGTCACGCATCGCAAAGTCGATATTGCGGATCAGCCGTGACATCAGCCGCGCTGCATCGAGACTGGCGCGCTCGTCGAGATCCTTCCCGAATGAAAAGCGCGCAACAGAAAGCGGCATGCTGCGGTCGGCCGCTTCGCTGATCGCCATCTTCAGATCATGCCAGAATGAATCTCGTGTGAGGAGGCCGCTTTGCGGGTCGAACACGCCGTCGGTGTCGAGCGATTTGAGCATGCGCTTGAGCCGCGCCTCGAAGGCGCGCAGGCGAACCAGCGGAATGATCCGCGCAACAAGCCGCGCCGGGTCGGCGGCGACATGTTCGATGTTCGGCAGGGCATCTGCAAATTCGGGTGGCGTTTCACCGATCACCGCGACCGGAATATCACGGAAACGCGGCTCCTGCGCCAGCACGGTCAGGAAGGCCTCCACCATTCGCGGAGAGAAGCCGTCGCCGACGACGATGCCGTCAATGTCGCGCATGTTGAGATGGCGCGCGGCCGCTTCCACGCTCAGCGCGCCGGCAACCTTCACACGCTCGCCCATGGCGACGCTCAGCGTCGGGTAAAGGGGCCCGCGGCCGGCAATCAGGACAGTCGCATCGACGAGCGCGTCGCCGACCGGCAGCGCGGGTAACTTGCCGTCATGCGAGGTGAAGAGCTCGATCCGGCGCAGAACGGTGGCGTGCAGCGCGCGCACCCGCATCGCGAACTGCAGGCGCGCGAGCAGGCGCTCGACAGGCAGTGTGGCGTCGGCCGGCAGCGCGATCGGCACGGCTGCATCCTCATCGCCGCACACGCGGGCGATGACCGGCACGATCGGGCCGTTCACGGTGGCGACCTGCAGGCACAGCATGCGGGCCGAAGCGATATTGGCCGGCGCGCCCGGCTCGGCGATGACGATTGCGGCCGGCTTCACGGTGACGAAGGCGGCCGGCGCATCGGCCCATTTGGATTCGACGATTGGAAATGCGCCTGCCGTGCTCAGCGCTTCCACCAGCTCCGTCGCCGGTTGTTCGGCGACCACGATCAGCGGACCTTGCAGCGACATCCGGGCGCACGCGCAGTTTGTGGGTGGCGCGAATTTAGTCGAGCGCTGTTAATACCCCGTCAACGAACAGTCGAAACTACGCGGCGTCAGCGCCGCCGCGCTGGCGAAATGCTCCTGATATCAGCGCATTGGCGCCTTGCGCCTCCAGCGCGGCGGCGACCGCTTTTTTGTCCTGAGCGGTGCCGGCGAGCCGCTGTCCGAGCGCGCGATCGGGAAGCGCGACGACGGTTGCGTCGGGTGCCGCCTTTTCAAGGCAGGCGTCGAGGTCGTTTTGCCGCACGCGATAGCCGCCAATGCTGACGATGTTAGGAGGCGGCACGGTGATCGCGAGCGTCTGGTTCGATGCATCGAGCCGGCAGGCATATCCGGTGTCAAAGTAACCGGCGCGGTCAGGCGAAAGATGCGGCGCGTCCGCGCCCGGGGGAAACGCGGCGGCCGGGACCATGGGGCCACGCAGCAAAAGCGTGCCCGTCCCGCTGCGCGCCGTCTCGATGACCGTCATCGCGCCAATCGCGCCGCGCGGCACGCTGATGACGCCGTGCGGAATAGGGAGCGGAGGCCCATTCGCGTTTCGCCGTGCAGCGACGATTCCGGTTTCTCCGAAACTCGACACATCGACCACTGTCAGGACGTCCTCATAGGGTGCTTCGCAGCCATCATCCGTTCTGGCGCGCGCCACAGCGCAACAAGCGTGCAGGCTTCGCCGCCAAGAAGGCCTGCCGCCGCCATTGCGGGCAATGCAGCCGCAGGCAGCGTCATTGCGTCAAAGTCTGTCGCGTCGCGCTGCGCGCCAAACGTGAGTGGCTCGAATCCATGATGCAGATGCAACGTGCCGCCTGACAGAAGCCAGGGCATCAGCGTGAGCGCGAGACCCGCGAATGAGCCAACCGGGACCGTCGATAGCAGGCGCGCATCGGATGCAATTCCGCCTTCCAGCACAATGGCGAGTCCGCCGCTGATGAGTTCAATATGATTGCGCGCCATCGGAATTGCGCCGCGCGCATCAACCCCGAATGTGATGGCTGCGACATGCGCGGCCGCGGTATCCGGGCGAACAGACGTGGCAGAGAGATCGGCGCCGCCCGGAGCGAAGGCGTCGTCGAGTGACACAATCCCATCAGGCAAATCCCGGCCGAAGCCAAAGATATGACGGACCGGAAACAGGGCCGCCGCCGTATGCATCGCGATATCCGCATGGGCAACGCCGCCGGCGCGGGCGCATGTCACGATCGCTTTCGCGCCGACGCGGCCCAGCGCATCAACCATGTCGCGGCGGCGCCAGAGCAGCGGTACGGGCGCGGCAATCATGCCGGCGCGCAGAATTCCGAGAAAGGCAACAATACTGTCGACCGTGTTGGGCAATTGCATCGCTACGACGGCGTCGGTCGGCAGGCCGAAAGAACGCAGGCGTGCCGCGACCGCGGAAATTGCGTGATCGGCTTGCGCGTAACTCAGGGTGCGCGGCTCGCCATCGGTGAAGCTCGTGCGGTTCGGCGGGTCAGCAAGCGCGGGTGCATCGGGGTGACGGACCCCGGCGCGACGAAACAGATCGTCGAGGGTCGTGGTGATGCCAGATGCCCGGTTGATCTCGCCGAGGATCATCGCCAGCGCCTCAAGGCTTGAGGTCCTTCTGCCACCACGTTTCCGGCAAATAGCCGAACAGGGACGTTCGTGAGGGATGCGCGATTCGCGCCCAGCGCGCCACCCATTGCACGGGCGGAAAATAAAGCGGCACCACATAGAAGCCCGACAGCAGCACCCGATCGAGCGCGCGGGTGGCGGCGACGAAATTCTCGCGGGTTGTCGCACCGAGCATCGCGCCGATCATGGCGTCGACGGCCATGGATTTGACGCCCATATAGTTGCGGCTGCCCTGTTGATCCGCCGCGGCGGAGCCCCAGTAGAACAACTGCTCGTTGCCGGGCGACAAAGATTGCTCCCAGCGGTACTCGATCATGTCGAAATCGAAAGCGATGCGGCGGCGCTCGTACTGGGTGGCATCGACGTTGCGCACGCGCGCCTCGATGCCGGCACGCTTGAGATTGCGGACAAAGGCGAGCGCGACGCGCTCCTGATCGCGCGTAGTTGTGAGGATCTCGAACGACAGCGGTCGCCCCGTCGCGGTATGCAGCAGTTGGGTGCCCTTGAGCTCGTAACCCGCGGCCTTGAAAAGTGTGAAGGCACGGCGGAGCACAGAACGGTCCTGTCCTGAGCCGTCGGTAATGGGCGGAGACCAGGCGCCGTCCATGATGTCCGCCCGCACGACGCCCGGGAATGGAGCCAGCAACTCGCGCTCACGCGCATTGGCCGGCACGCCGTGCGCCGAGAGATCGCAGCCGTCGAAATAACTCGCGGTTCTCTTATAGAGACTGAAGAAGTAGGTGCGGTTGAGCCACTCGAAGTCGAACAGCTGCAGGATCGCTTCACGTACGCGGACATCCGAGAAAACCGCGCGTCGCGTATTGAACACCAGGCCCTGCATGCCTTTGGGCAATCCGTAAGGCAGGTCTTCCTTGACGACGCGACCCTCGCGCATTGCAGGAAAGTCGTAAGCGGTCTGCCAGCGCCCAGGATCGGTCTCGACCCTCAGATCGTAGAGCCCTTTCTTGAACGCCTCGAAATGCGTGTTGCCGTCGCGATAGTAGTCGTAACGGATCGTATCGAAATTCCAGAGCCCGCGATTAATGGCGAGATCGCGTCCCCAATAGTTCTTGTTTCGTGTGAAGGTGACGCTTTCGCCGGGTTTCACATTGCTGACGGTGTAGGGTCCGCTGCCAAGCAGCGGGTCGAAGCTGGTGTCCTCGAATGTATCGGCGTTGACGGCGTGCTTTGCCAGCACCGGCATCAGTCCGATGATGAGGGGCAATTCGCGGTCGTCAGCGCCGGAAAGGTCGAAGCGCACCGTGCGCCCATCGGTCGCCTCGGCTTTGTTGGCCTTGATGTAATAAGTGCGGAAATTCGGCCGGCCTTTGTCGCGCAACAGCTCCCAGGAAAAAATCACGTCAGCTGGCGTCACCGGCTTGCCGTCGGCAAAACGGGCCGCCGGATTTATTCTGAAACTGACGTAGGAGCGTGCGGCGTCTGTCGCGATGCCATCGGCCAGCAGGCCGTAGAGCGTGAACGGCTCGTCATAGCCGCGGGCGAGGAGGCTTTCGACGATGTAACCCCGCATATTGGCAGCCGGCAGTCCTTTCACGATGAAAGGGTTGAGGCAGTCGAAGGTGCCGAGCACGCCTTGCGTCAGATGACCGCCTTTCGGCGCCTGCGGATTGGCGTAAAGCGGATGGCTGAAACCCGGCCCCCATGCCGGTTCCCCGTGCATCGCAATGGCGTGAGCCACTCGCTGCGCATGCGCCGGCCGCAGACCGAACGCGGTCGCTGCAGACAACGCGCCGAGCACGACGAAACGTCGCGATGGGCGCAAAGCGGTCCCCGCTTGGGCAGTCGAGGGCGGCGCGAGTGTCGTGCGAATGCGATTCGGTCCGGTTTTGCAGGAATTTATCATAAGGCGACAGGGCCAGGACGGGCCGCATTTTCAGCGCATTCGTGGCTTTATTGCAGAAGGGAATTCGGCTATCAGGCGTCACGCTGCCGCCGTATTTGACCCGGAGAGAGCCGGGCAACCAGCGGCATTTCGGGGGCGTCATTCGCCGCGGACGGAAAAAACAAGGGAACAGTTACAATGGATTATCGGACCGTATCGGTCCGGCCGTGGGGCCGGGCGTTGACCGCCACCATGGTCATGACTTTGGCAGCAACGCTGTTCGCGAACACAGCCTCTGCGCAGCAACCGCAGCCCAAGGCGGCTCCAAAGGCCGCGCCGAAGGCGCAGCAGGAACCGGCCCAGCCTTTGCAGCCGGCGCAGCCGCAGCAGCAGGCTGCCGAGCAGCCGCAGCTGATGTACTCGCCATGGATGAAAGTGTGCGGCCAGGGACAGGACACGGGCAACAAGAAGGTTTGCGTCATCACCAAAGATGGCCGTCTCGAAAACGGAATGCCTGTCGCCATCGTTCAATTGTTCGAGCCGGAAGGCGAGCCGAAGGTCCTGCGGGTCACGGTTCCGCTTGGCATGCAGCTGGCGCACGGCACGCGACTGCTCATCGACCAGCAACAGCCTGCACAGCAGCCCTACAAGATCTGTTTCCCTGTCGGATGCATGGCGGATTACCCCGTCACCGACGACATGATCGCCAAGATGAAGAAGGGGCAGAATATCGTCGTGCAGGCGATCAACATGCAGGGCACGCCGATCAGCCTGCCGCTGCCGTTGAACGATTTTGCCAAGGCCTATGACGGGCCGCCGACCGATCCGAAAGCTTTCGAGGAGCAGCAGCGCAAGCTCCAGGAAGAGCTGCAGAAGAAAGCCGAAGAGGCGCGCAAGAAACTGGAAGGCCAGCAGAGCCAGGCCCCGGGCAGCGCCGGCGCCCGCTCCAGCCCCGGCACAAAAGAAGTAACGCACGATCGACGTCGTAACAAAGATAAAAGGCGCGGCCTCGGGCCGCGCCTTTTTGTTTGCGCCATGCGAGATCAGTGAACTTGCGAATTGCGCGGACGGTAGTCGCCGCTGTCGTCGCGCACAAATACTTCGGCGACGTCCGGATGGCGGACCGGCTTGCCTGATGTGTCAGGCAGCAGATTTTGCTCGGACACGTAGGCGACGTATTCGGTTTCCGAATTCTCGGCGAACAGGTGATAGAACGGCTGATCCTTATGCGGCCGTATGTCGGCAGGAATTGACTGCAACCATTCCTCGGTGTTGTTGAACACCGGATCAATGTCGAAGATGACGCCGCGGAACGGATGCACGCGGTGCTTCACCACCTGGCCGATCTTGAACTTGGCTTCTCGCATCTTGTCCATTCGGAATTCTCAGGATAGTCACAAGGCCGTAGCGCTTGCCCGCGTCCGGGTCCTTGGCGGCAACCAGTTTTGCCGAGATCGAGAAGCACTTTCGCCTGTTTCCAGGTCGCGTCGTCCTGCATCTTGCCGTCGATCATGACGGCGCCGGCGCCGTCAGGCATGGCGGCGACGATCTTCTTGGCAAACGCGACCTCGGCGGGATCGGGAGAGAACACCTTTTTGGCGATGTCGATCTGCGACGGATGGAGCGACCAGGCGCCGACGCAACCCATCAGGAACGCGTTGCGGAACTGCGCCTCGCAGCCGGCCGGATCGGCGAAGTCGCCGAACGGGCCGTAGAACGGCTTGATGCCGGCGGCGGCGCAGGCATCGACCATCTTCGCGATCGTGTAGTGCCACAGATCCTGCTGCGATGACGCGCGCGGTGCATCGCCTTGCGCGTCCGCCAGGACCTTGTAGTCGGGATGTCCACCGCCGACGCGCGTCGTCTTCATCGCGCGCGAGGCGGCAAGATCCGCCGGCCCGAGGCTCATGCCGTGCATGCGCGGGGAGGCGGAAGCGATCGCCTCGACATTGTTGACGCCCTGCGCGGTCTCCAGGATGGCGTGGATGAGGATCGGCTTCTTCAGCTGATGCCGCGCCTCAAGCTGCGCGAGCAGCTGGTCGAGGTAATGGATGTCCCATGGCCCGTCGACCTTCGGCAGCATGATCACGTCGAGCTTGTTGCCGGCCGCTGCGACGATCTCGGTGACGTCGTCGAGCGCCCAGGGCGAGTTGAGCGCGTTGATGCGCGTCCACAGCCCGGTCGAGCCGAAATCGGTCGTTCGTGCCATCGCGATAAAACCGTCGCGTGCCGCCTTTTTCGCGTCAACCGGTATTGCATCTTCGAGATTGCCGAGCACGACGTCGACCTGCCGGACGAGTTCCGGACACTTTCGCCCGCACTTTATCGATGTGAGGCGGCACGAAATGAATCATGCGCTCCAGCCGCACCGGCAGCTCGCGCAGCGGCGCAGGCGCGCCGACGGCGAGCGGAGCAAAGAACTGGCGTGGAAGTTTCATCGGCATCCTCAAAACCCGCCTGCCGTTTAGAGGAATGCAGAGGCTGCGCCAAGTGCCGCAAAGTCCGTTAAGTTAACGTGGCTCGCGACGCTTTCTTTCGGCGTCATCCCAAGCGGTCAAAGCCTGGAAATCAGGCACAAAGCCAAGGCCTTTCTGGGCATCCGTCGACAGGACGGACTGGGAGGTCACCACGTCGACCAGCGCCGGCGCGTTCTTCAGCGCGCGACGCAATGCGCCCTCGCAGTTCCGACGGCTTTTCGACGCGCTCGCCATGCGCGCCGAGGGCGCGGGCGAGGCCCGCGTAATCGGAGTGGCGCAAGGTCGTGCCGACGACGCGGCCGCCATAGTTCATTTCCTGGTCGAGGCGCTCGATGTTCCAGGCGGCGTTGTTGGACACGATGAAGACCACCTTCGCGCCGTGCCGCACGGCGGTGTCGATTTCCATGGCGTTGATGCCGAATGCGCCGTCGCCATTGACCGAGATGACCTGCCGGTCCGGCATGGCCAGGGCCGCGGCGACGGCGAAGGGAACGCCGACGCCAAGGCAGCCGAAGGCGCCGGCATCCATGTAGGTGCTCGGCGGCCAGGCCGGTGCGGGCGAAGCTCAACAGGTCGCCGCCATCCGCGATCGCGATGTAGTCCGGTTCGGGGCCGTGGCGGCGACGGCGTCAAAGATGACACGCGGATGAATTTTGCCGTCGCTGCCGGTCGTCTGGCCTGTCGTTTCGCGGATCTCGGCGGCGGCGATGCGCTCGCGATGGCGCTTGCGCAGGCCGTCGGCCCAGGCCTTGTCGATGCCGGCTTTCGCGGTTGCCGGCGGCCGTCGACCATGGCCTCCAGCGCGAGATGCAGGCGAGGCGAGCAGCTCCGGCTGGCCGCGGCGGTTGTCGATCAGCTCGCCGGGCGTGTCGGCGATGCGGATGAAGCGCGCATTGGGAAACACGGCCGGCGAGCCGTAGCCGATCTGGTAGTCGAGCTTGCGGCCGATCAGCAGAACGACGTCGGCCTCGGTCATCGCGGCCGCGCGCACGGCGGCCGCGGTCGACGGATGATCGGCGGGCACAAGGCCGCGGCTCTCCTGCGTGTCGAGGTAGAGCGCGCCGGTTGCATCGAGCAGCCGCACCAGCGCGGACCCGGCCTGCCGTGCGCCGCGGCCGGTGATGACGACGGGCCGCTTCGCCGACCAGAAGCACGTCGACCGCCTCGGCCACCGCCGCCGGATCCGGCGGCAGATGGCGCGCGGCGGCTTCGGACTGCATCCATTCGTCGAGCACCAGCTGCGGCGGGCACATGCGTGCGCAGCACGTCGGTCGGGATTTCGAGATAGACCGGGCCCGGCTCGCCGATGTCGCCCATGGCGCGCGCCACGGCCTCGTCGAGCTCGCGCATCACCTGCTCGGCAACGCGCGCGGTGCGCGAGGTGCGCGTCACCGGCCGCAGGATGTCGACGTGCGGAATGTCCTGCAGCGGCCCCATATTGGCCTGCGGGCGCGAGGTGCAGCCGCCGATCAGCAGCACCGGCACGCGCGCGAGCGATGCGTTGGCGATCGCGGTGACCGTGTTGGTGACGCCCGGTCCGGCGGTCACCATGGCCACGCCGAACTGCCCGGTCAGCTCGGCATGGGCGTGCGCCATGTGCACCGCGGCGCCTTCGTCGCGCACGTCGATGATGCGGATGCCCTGCCGCGCGACGTGGTCCCAGATCGGCTGGATATGGCCGCCCTGCAGCCCGAAGATGCGGTCGATGCCGCGCGCCTTGAGGAAGCGCGCGATCCACGCCGCGCAGGACTGCTCGAGTCGGCGTTGAGGTCTTGCGACTCGGACTCGCTGGCGCTTGCTCATCGGCAACGTCACTCCCGTTCGGCGTTAGTTGCGTTCGCAGGACGCGGTGCAGGATCTTTCCGGTGGCGGTGCGCGGCATCTCGTCTTCGCGCAATGAACGAGACGAGCGCGGCCGCTTGTAGCCGGCGATGCTGGTCTTTGCACCAGTCGATGATCTCGTCCTGCGGTCGGCGTTTCACCGTCGCTGCGCAACGATGACGGCGTGGACGCGCTCGCCCCATTTCTCGTCGGCAACGCCGATCACCGCGACGTCCTTCACCTTGGGATGGCCGCCGAGCAGCGCTTCGACTTCGGACGGATAGACGTTCTCGCCGCCGGAGATGATCATGTTGCTCTTGCGGTCGACGAGATGGATGTAGCCGTCCTCGTCGCGGCGGGCGAGGTCGCCGACCGTGCAGTAGTCGCCGCGGAACGCCTCGCGGTCTTCTCCGGCAGCTTCCAGTAGCCGTCGAACGTGTAGGCGTTGCACGAATAGAGCTCGCCGGCCTCGCCGTCGCGGCACCTCGTTGCCGTCCGCATCGAGCAGGCGGATCGGCCGCGAGCCGATGCATTCGCGGCCGACCGAGCCGAGCTTGGTGAACTGCTCGTCCGGGTGCAGCATGGTGACCCAGCCGGCTTCGGTCGAGCCGTAGAGCTCGAACAGGCCGGAATTCTTGAAATAGTCCATGATCGCCAGCTTGGTGTCGCGCCGCGCCGGCGCCGAGGAGATCATCAGCTTGGTGACGGCTCGAACGTCGTGCCTTGCGCGCATCGCGGACGAGCAGGCCGAGCATCATGATGTAGTGCGTCGGCACCAGCGAGGTGAAGGTCGCGCTGCCCGTCGGCGAGCGTGCGCACGAGGTGCTCCGGGTCGAAGCTCTTGCGGCTGTAGACCGTGCAGGCCGCGCCGCAATAGGCGAAGGCGCCGAAGAAGATAGAGCGAGTTGGCGTGGCACATCGGCATGACCAGCAGCGCCGCATGTCGCGCGAGCTGAAGCCAAGTTCGACGTCGGTGACGAGCGACAGCATCGCGCTGCCGCCGTGGCTGCGGATCGCGCCCTTCGGCTTGCCGGTCGTGCCGGAGGTGTACATCAGCGTCCACGGGTCGCTCGGGCATCACTGTCACGTCCGGCGGGCGATCGCTTGCGGCTGCGATCAGATCCTCGTAGGCGCGGTAGCCGGCATGCCGGCGATTGGCGCCGAAAAGGATGAATTGTCGGCGGGCACGGGAAGCATCATCGCGGACCGGCTCGATCGCATCGAGCAGTTCGTCCTGGACGATGAGCGCGCCGGCCTCGCAGTTCTCGACGATGTAGCGGATCTCCGGGCCGACCAGCCGGAAATTGATCGGCACGGCGACCAGGCCCGCCAGCGCCGTCGCGGCGTAGATCTCCAGCCATTCGACGCAGTTATAGGCGAGCACGCAGACCCGGTCGCCCTTGGCGAGGCCGAGCCCGATCAGCGCGTTGGCGAGCCGGCAGGCGCGCTCATTCCACGTCCGGAAGGTCATCGCCCGTTCAAGATCGCGCGCGCCGATCTTGTCGGGAAATGTATGAGCATGCATGCCGAGCACGATCCCCATGTGCGGCAGCTGTCTCATGCAACGCTACTCCACGATCAATCGAACAATACTTTGCCCACCGCGGGTGGCTCTGGCAATGCGTGACGCCGCCCATGGGGCATGACACACTCCGACACTCGCAAGGTACGTCGAATTGCCATGCAACCGCTGACCGGCCTTTTTGTCCTCGATCTTACCACGCTGCTTCCCGGACCATTGGCAACATTGATGCTCGCCGAAGCCGGCGCCGAGGTGCTCAAGATCGAGCAACCGGGAGGCGAAAATGCGCGGCGCTTCCCGCCGTTCGTTGGGAATGAAAGCGCGGCCTTCACGATGCTTAATCGCGGCAAGACAAGCATGACGCTCGATCTGAAGAGCGCCGCTGAGCGCGAAAAGCTCATGCCGCTGATCAAGCGCGCGGACATTCTGGTTGAGCAATTCCGTCCAGGCGTGATGGATCGGCTCGGTCTGAGCTACGGCGAATTGAAAAAGATCAACCCGAAACTGATCTACTGCTCGATCTCCGGCTACGGCCAGAGCGGGCGCGCGCGTTCACGAGGCCGGGCACGACATCAATTATATCGGCAATACCGGCTTGCTCGACCTGCAGCCGGGTCCGGCCGATCGACCGGTCGTGCCGCCAATGCTGGCGGCGGATATCGCCGGCGGAAGTTTCCCGGCTGTCATCAATATTCTTCTGGCGCTGCGGGCACGCGACAAGAGCGGGCAAGGCTGCCGCATCGACATTGCGATGACCGACGCGATGTTCACCTTCACCTGGGCGGCATTGGCGATCGGCACAGCCACCGGAAAATTTCCGAAACCGGGCGACCTGTGGCTCGTCGGTGGTTCGCCGCGGTACCAGATCTATCCGGCGAAGGACGGGAAGCTGATTGCCTGCGGCGCGCTCGAGCCGAAATTCTGGGCTGCATTCACCGCGGCAATCGGGCTCCCGAAGGAATTCGTCGACGATGCACGCGATCCAAAGGCGACACGCGATGCGGTCGCAAAATTGATTTTGACGAAAACGTCGGACGAGTGGCGACCGATCTTTGCGACGGCCGATTGCTGCGCAACGGTGATCGTTCCGCTCGAAGAGGCGATGCGCGATCCGCATTTTGTCGAGCGCGGCCTGTTCGCACATCAGGTCGGGACGGAATCGGGCAAGACGTTGCCGGCACTGCCGCTGCCGATTGCGCCAGAATTTCGCACCGCGCCCGGAACGAAAAAGGCACCGAAGCTCGGCTAGAGCGCTTCGCCGCGCATCAGACGCGGCTGGCTCGCGGCCGGCGCAACGCCTTCCCGCATGACCGCGCGGCGGAGCGGGCCGATCCGGTCGAGCAAATAAAGACCCAGGCCGCGTGCGCCCTGCACGGGCAGGAAGTCACTCAGCAGCGAGCGGTTGAGCAGGTCGATCGCGAGCGCGCGGCTGCCGACATCCGTACGCCTCATGCGGTCATAGCGGGACGTCACTTCGGCTCCGCCAATGTCGCGGCCCGCTCGTTGTGCGGCGACCACAAATTCGGCGATCGTTGCCGCGTCGCGCAGGCCGAGATTGAGCCCCTGGGCGCCGATCGGCGGCAGGACGTGCGCTGCTTCTCCGACAAGCGCGATGCGTTCGCCGGCGAAGCGTCGAGCAGTCGAAACGGTAAGCGGAAACATGCCGCGCCCGGGTTCGACCTGCAGTTTGCCCAGGATGGAATGCGATGCCTGTTCGATCCTGACGGCGAGCGCCATGTCGTCCAGTGCCGCGAGCTCGTCAGCGATCGCGGGATCGAGCACCCAGACGAGGCTGGAGCGGTTGCCGGGAAGGGGCACGAGCGTGAACGGCCCGCTCGGGGTATGGAATTCTGTCGACGTGTCGCGATGCGGACGGGAATGGGACAGGCACAATGTCATCGCGGTTTGCGGGTAACGGTGCTCATCGGTCATGATGCCGGCAGCCGCACGGCAGAGCGATTGACGTCCGTCGGCGCCCGACAACGATCTGTGCGCGCAAGGGTTTGCCGCCCTTCAAGGTGACCGCAATGGCGTCGGCCTGTGATGATACGGCGACGACTTCATCCTCGACGATCGACAATGCGGGCAGGTTGCGTGCGCGCTCTGCCAGCGCGTCGATGAGATGACGGTTTTCGATATTGTGTCCGAAGGCATCGAGTCCGATCTCGTCGGCGGAAAATTTCACCTCGGGGGCGCGCCACAGGCGACCGGTGTCGTCGACGATACGCATGGTGCGCAGCGGGGCGGCCTTCTCCGCGCACATTGACCAAACCCCGAGCGTGTCGAGCGCCGCGACGGAACCGGCAAGCAGAGCCGTGGTGCGATTGTCGGCCTTTGCGGGGCGCAGCCCGACAAGCGCGGTATTGAACGCCGCCTTCCGCCAGCGAAATTGCGGCGGTGAGGCCGGCAGGTCCGCCTCCGACCACGATGGCGGCAGGGTTATCGGCGCGCTTATGCGGCATTCAGGGGCCTGGCCCGGTTCAACATTAACCGCAGTAGCACGGCCGGGCGGGGCCCGGAAACCACGCTGCTTTGTTGCGATATCGCCTGCTCGCGCAATACGCTATGCCAAGGCGAAATGACGGAAACCACCGGCTACCAGTTCACGCATCTGGCGCCTGCCGAAGCGGGTCTCGGCCGGATTTTTGCGCGGCCGAAGGCGATCGCGGCCGGCTGCGTCATCATTATTGCGGGCCTCGGCTGGTTCTACCTCGCGCTGCTGATTGCCGCTCCGGCCGGTACCGTGGTTCGCCGTGATGCAGGCGCTCTGCCGCACGCTTCCGGAGGGAGCCTGGAGTTTCTCCGCCGCTGCCGTCACCGCATCGATGTGGGGCGCGATGACGTTGGCAATGATGCTGCCGAGCGCGGCCCCGATGATCCTCACTTATGCGGAGATCGCCGAAACCGCCGCGCGCAAAGGCGAGCGGATCGTATCGCCGCTTGTGATCGCGGCAGGATACGCAAGCGTGTGGCTCGTCTTTTCACTCCTTGCGACTGTGATGCAGATTGTTCTCACGCGCGCCGCATTGCTCGATACCGGCATTACGTCGGCGAGCGGGATTCTTGGCAGGGGCCATTTTCATCGGCGCAGGCGTCTATCAATTCTCGGCGCTCAAACATGCCTGTCTCACGCACTGCCAGAATCCGTTTCCGTTCTTTTTCACAAACTGGGCCACGACGCCCGGCGGCGTATTCCGTCTCGGGATAAAGCAGGGGCTTTACTGTCTTGGCTGCTGCTGGGCGATGATGCTGGTGATGTTTGCGGTTGGGGTGATGAATGTGGCCTGGATGGCGGGGCTTGCCGCGGTGATGACAATTGAGAAGTTGCAGACCGGACGGCGCTTCGCGCACGGTGTTGGCGTGGCGTTGATCGTCGTTGGAACGGGTATTGCGGTGTCGGCATTTGCCGCACACTGGCACTAGGCTAAAAACAAGAAACGGGAGTGGGACGTTGCGTGAGAGTTGGAGTCTGAAAGGCGAGCTGGCGTTGTCGTGCAGCTGCACGGTGTTTTGCCCTTGTGTGTTGTCGCGCGGCGACCATCCGCCGACCGAAAGCCGTTGCCAGACATGGGCCGGCATCCGCATCGACGAAGGGCATTTCGACAGCGAAGACCTGTCGGGAATCAAAGTCGGGCTGATGATGGATCTGCCCGGCATCATGTCGCGCGGCAACTGGACGGCCGCGCTCTTTGTCGATGATGCCGCTTCCGCCTATGCGGTGAAGGGATTGACGCGGATCTTCACGGGACGCGTGGGAGGAACGACGCATTTGCTCTCGATCCTGGTCGGGCAATTTCTCGGCGTGCGCCAGGTTCCGATCAGCTACGAGACCCAGGGCGAGACACGCATCGTGCGCATCAAGGATTATGTCGACGGCGCGATCACGCCGGTGCGCGGCAAGGAGCCGGGGCAGAACGTCATCATCAGGAACAGCGACTACTGGATCGGGCCGGATGTCATCGTCTCGCGCGCCGACAAATCGCGGTTTCGCGGATATGGCCGCAACTGGAATTTGGCCGGAAAATCGGCTGAGATCGTGAAGCTGAACTGGGGCAACGAGTGACGGACTTCGCGCGCATCCGCGCTTTCACGGTTCACGTCTTTACCGCGACGGGTGCGGCGCTCGCCTTGCTGGCGCTGATCCTGGCGACCGGCGGTCATTGGGCCGGCATGTTCCTTTGCCTCGGCATGGCATTGGTCGTGGATGGCCTCGACGGACCGATGGCGCGGGCATTCGAGGTGGAAAAGCTGTTGCCGCGCTGGTCCGGCAACACGCTCGATCTCGTCGTCGACTTCACGACCTATGTCTTCGTCCCGGCCTTTGCGATCGCGGCCAGCGGGCTGCTGCCGCATGTTCTGGCCATCCCGGCCGCCATCGTCGTGGTGATCACCGGCGCGCTTTATTTCGCCGACCGCGAAATGAAGACCGACGACAATTATTTCCGCGGTTTTCCCGCGGTGTGGAATTTGGCCGCCTTCTATCTCTATCTGCTCGAGCCGCCGGAATGGGCGGCGGCAATTTCAATCGTTGTGCTTGCCGGGCTGAGCTTTGCGCCGATCAAGTTTCTTCATCCCCTGCGCGTGCAGCGCTGGCGCACGATCAACATCGCGCTTTTGGCGGCGTGGGCGGTTCTGGCGCTCATCGCCGTCGTCCAGGATCTCTCGCCGGGACTTTATGTGACGCTGCCGCTGTCGCTCATTGCGGTCTATTTTTTCCTGATCGGATTGTTGCGAACGCCCGCCTGATCGTGTTCGATCGCCGCCGGAAATTACGGAGCAAGCCATGTCCCGACCTGTTCTGCTGATCGCCGGCGGCAGCCGCGGTATCGGCGCCGCCACCGCGAAATTGGCGGGCGCGCGCGGGTACGACGTCGCGGTCAATTACAAGACCAATTCAAATGCCGCGGCAGGCGTCGTCGAGGCCGTGAAGAAGGCCGGGGGCAAGGCGATTGCAGTGCAGGGCGACATGGCGCTCGAGAAGGATATCGAGCGGGTGTTCGACGCCACCACAGATGCTCTCGGGCCGATCACGCACTTCGTGCATAGCTCGGGCATCATCGGCGACAATTCCCGGCTGGACGAAGTCAGTTCGGCCACCATCCGCGAGGTGCTCGACCTCGATACCTTCGGCGCGCTGCTGTGCCTGCGCGCCTGCGTCAGGCGCATGTCGACCAAGCACGGCGGCAAAGGCGGGTCGGTCGTGATGCTGTCGTCGATGGCGGCGCCGCTCGGCGGCGCCAATGAGTGCGTGTGGTATGCGGCTGCCAAAGCGGGGGTCGATTCCATGGTGATCGGCGTGTCGCGCGAGGTCGCCAAGGAGGGCATGCGCGTCAATGCGATAACGCCGGGCGTGATCGATACCGACATTCAGCCGCCCGGGCGGGTCGAGCGCGTAACACCGATGCTGCCGATGGGCAGGGCGGGGCAGGCGGACGAAGTCGCGGAAGCCGTGCTCTTCCTGCTTTCGGACGGTGCCTCCTATATCAACGGCGCGAACTTGCGTGTGTCTGGCGCGCGCTGATCCGCCTTGCGCTCGGCGATTGGCTGCCTATGATCGCCGCCGAAATTCCATCCGATAACGACACAATCGTATTCCAAGGAGTGAAACATGGTCGCGGCAGTGCGCGTTCACAAACCCGGCGGTCCTGAAGCGTTGACGTACGAGGACGTTCAAATCGCCGCACCCGGCCAGGGCCAGATCAAGATCAAGCAGCACGCCTGCGGCGTCAATTTCATCGACGCCTATTTCCGCATGGGCATGTATCCGTCGCCGGTCGGCATGCCGTTCATCGCCGGCAACGAGAGCGCCGGCGAAGTCATGGCGGTGGGCCCGGGCGTGACCGACGTCAAGGTCGGCGACCGTGTCGCCTTCGTCGGTCCGCTCGGCGGCTATGCGGGCGAACGACTGGTGCCGGCCGACCGCGCGGTCAAGTTGCCTGACAATATTTCCTACGAGCAGGCGGCCGGCATGATGCTCAAGGGCATGACCGTGCAGTATCTGCTCAACCGCACCTACAAGGTCGAGAAGGGCACCGTCTGCCTCATCCACGCGGCCGCCGGCGGCGTCGGCCTGATCGCCTGCCAGTGGGCCAATCATCTTGGCGCGACCGTTATCGGCACCGTCGGCTCGAAAGAGAAGGCCGAGCTTGCCAAGAAGAACGGCTGCCACCACACCATCCTTTATCGCGACGAGGATTTTGTCGCGAAGGTGAAAGAGATCACCAGCGGCAAGCTCTGCGACGTCGTCTATGACGGCATCGGCAAGACGACGTTCCCGGCCTCGCTCGACTGCCTGCGCCCGCTCGGCTACTTCGTGAGCTTCGGCAGCGCGTCAGGTCAGATCGAAGCGTTCAACATCAACATTCTCCAGACCAAGGGCTCGCTGTTCGCAACGCGGCCGACGCTCAACAATTACGTCGCCAAGCGCGACGATCTGGTCGCGACCGCGGCCGACTTGTTCAAGGTGGTCGGCTCCGGCGCGGTGAAGATTCCGATCAACCAGAAATATCCGCTCAAGGACGCGGCCAAGGCGCACAAGGAAATGGAAGGCCGCGACACGACCGGCTCAACCATTTTGATGCCATAGGGCTGCCAGATGCGTTTGGGTGCGGCGGCGGTGACAATTCTCATCGCCGCCGCACCCTTTTCCCATGCGCTTGCTGTTGATGATGCCGAAGCGCTGGCGCTTGTGCAGAAGCACTGCGTGATGTGCCACGCGACGAAACCGACGCATGAAAGTTTCCAGGAAGCGCCAAAAAATATCAGCCCTGGAAACCATCGCCGACATCAAGAAGCACGCCGCAACAATTTCCGCGCAGACGGTGCAAACCAAAGCCATGCCGCTCGGCAATCAGACCGGCATGACCGATGAGGAACGTGCTACGCTCGCTCAATGGCTGAAGAATCAGCAGTAAGCGGCGACGCCAGGCCCTGGGGCTTTTTCGCCACGTTCGTTCTTGGCGCGATCGCGCTTCTCGCCGGCCAGCTCGCAGGCATGGCGGCACTGGTCGGCTGGTACGGTTTCGATCTGCGGAATGTGCCCGTGCTGAGCCAGCATGGCGGCGCCATCATCGTGTTCATCTTTGTATCGGCGCCCGTGCAAGTCGCGATTCTTGCGCTGGCGGCCGCGTACAAAGGCAACATTGCCGATTATCTCGGCTACAAGCTGCCGCGCCGCGGCGAAGTGGTGCTGTGCCTGGCAATTCTGGCCGCGATGATCGCAGCCGGCGATGCCATGAGCTGGCTGGCGGGCCGGAGCGTCGTCGACCGCTTCCAGACCGACATCTATCAGGCAGCCAATAGCGTCGGTCAGTTGCCGTTGCTGCTGGCGGCGGTCGTGGTTCTCATTCCGATCGGCGAGGAGACCCTGTTCCGCGGCTTCCTGATGCGCGGCTGGCTGCGTTCGTCCCGCTCGGCCTGGCCCGTCATCCTCGTCACGGCGGCGCTGTTCGCGATCATTCACGTTCAATACGACTGGTTCCTGATCGGGCAGGTCTTTGCTTTCGGCGTGCTGTTCGGCTGGGCGCGATGGGCGACCGGATCGACCCTCCTGACCATGATGCTGCATGCTGTGGTCAACCTGGAAGGCATGCTCGAAACGTTTTTGAGCCTCAACAGCTGACCGGCCGGCTCAGAGCAACGAGGCGATCTTCGCAACGGCGGGATGGTGTTTGATGCCCGCCGGCAGGCGCGGCAAGCCTACCACTCCGACCGATCCGGCAAAGCGCGTGATGCTGGCGACGGTGTCCGCGAGTTCGACCGTATCGCGCTCGCTTTCAGACACGACGATCGCCGCAATCGACAGTTTGCGCTGGGCGATGACGTCGAGCGCGGTCAATGTGTGGCTGATGGTGCCGAGATAGCCGCCGACGACCAGCAGCAGCGGAATATTCAGCGCCGACATCCAGTCGAGCACCGTGCGCTGCCCGTCGAGAGGAACCATGATGCCGCCCACACCTTCGATGAAAAGCGGCCCCTTTGCGCCGTCGATCGCCGCGCGGCTGAATTTGACCAGCTCGTCGAAGTCGATGCGGCGTCCTTCGCGTGCCGCGGCAAGATCGGGCGACAGTGGCGCGCGGAAACGCCAGGGTGCGATCTGATTCACTTCGTCGGCGGTCACCGGCCGTCCGAGCGCACCCAGCAGCACCGCGGGATCGCTGGTATCGACCACGGAGGAGTCATAACCGCTCACGACAGGCTTGAGCGCCGTCACGGGCTGGTTGGACTCGCGCAGGTACCGAATGAGCGCGGCGGTCACGAAGGTCTTGCCGATATCGGTACCGGTCGAGGTGACGAAATAGGCGGCCACGGCTAAGCCGACAGTCTGTCACGGACGATATCGGCGAGCCGCGCGATCTCATCGTCCGGGTGCTGCGCTGTAAATGTGAGGCGCAAGCGTGCGGTACCGGCGGGCACCGTCGGCGGGCGGATCGCGACGACAAGAAAGCCTTCGTCTTCCAGAGCGCGTGAGGCGGACAGCGCCGTCTCTTCGTCGCCGATGACGATCGGGACGATCGGGCTTTGCGCTTCGGGAAGTCCCGCGCGGCGCGTGAACGCCTTCGCTTTTGCGACCGGGAGAGCCGCGTAGGCCGGCTCCCGCTCGATCAGATCGAGTGCGGCAATCGCGGCTGCCACGCTCGCCGGCGGCAAGCCGGTCGAATAGATCAGCGTGCGTGCGCGGTTTCGCATCAGCTCGATGACGGGCGCTGATGCACAGAGATAGCCGCCATAGGAGCCGATCGCCTTCGACAGCGTTCCCATCTGCAGCGGAACGGCAATGTGCGAGTTCTCCGAAAAGCTCGATCCGCGTCCGCCGCCGAGCACGCCGATGCCATGGGCGTCGTCGGACATCAGCCACGCGTCGTATTGCCCGGCAAGCGACAGCAGATCTTCCAGCGGGGCGATATCGCCGTCCATGGAGAAGACGCCATCAGTAACGATGAGGGCGCGGTCATGCCGCGCGCGATGCGCATCAAGCAGTGCGCGTGCATCGTCGACGTCGTTGTGGCGGAAAGTCTTGATCTGTCCACGCGACAATTGCGCGCCGGCGTAAATGCAGGCGTGCGAGAATTCGTCCAGCAGCACGAGACCATCGCTGCCGATGAGCGCCGGGATGATCCCGGTATTGGCGAGATAGCCGGAGCCGAAAACGCAAGCCGCTTCGGTGTGCTTGAATTCGGCCAGGCGCGCTTCGAGCTTCGCGTAAAGCGGATGATTGCCGGTCACCAGCCGCGATGCTCCCGAGCCCGCGCCGATATTCCTCGATCGCGGCAATCGCAGCCTGCTTGATCGCCGGATGCTGGGTGAGGTTGAGATAGTCGTTGCAGGAAAACGACAAGCAGCCGGCGGCCATTCCGCTCGACCCAGATTCCGTCCTCGCGCAACGTCTCGTTCAGCGCTCGGTAGAGGTGCCGTTCCCTGAGCGATGCGAGCTTGTCTTGCGCGTAGGCGTCGAGCGAGTGCATCAGTAACCTTGCCAGGTCATGGGTCAGATGCTTAGCACGAATGGGGCGGGGAAACGTCAAATGGCGGGGCGGAGCAGCAAAACCGGCGTGACGCCCGGGTGGTACGACCCGGAGCTGCCGCACGTGTGGCTGCCTTACGCCCAGATGAAAACCGTCTCGCCGCCGCTGCCGGTCGCGCGAACGCAAGGCGCCCGCATTTTTCTTGCGGATGGACGCGAACTGATCGACGGCATTGCAAGCTGGTGGACGGCGTGCCACGGCTATAACCATCCGCATATCCGGCAGGCGGTCGAGACGCAGCTCGCGTCGATGCCGCACGTGATGTTCGGCGGACTTGTGCACGAGCAGGCGCTGCGGCTTGCCGGACGTCTTGCCCGGTTGCTTCCGGGCGGTCTGGAGCGGGTATTTTTTTCCGAACTCCGGATCGGTCGCGGTCGAGATCGCCATGAAGATGGCGACGCAATACTGGATCAACCGCGGAGCAAGCGGCAAAAAACAGTTTGTCGCTTTTCACAGCGCCTATCACGGCGACACGATCGGCGCGATGTCCGTCAGTGATCCGGCCAGTGGTATGCATGCCAGTCTCGCCGGCGTCGTGCCCAAGCATCACATCATCGATTTGCCGGAAGCTTCGGTCGACAGCTCTGACACTCGAGAAATTGTTGAAGGACCGAACCGGTACGATCGCCGCCATCATTGTCGAGCCGATGGTGCAGGGTGCTGGCGGGATGAAATTCCATGACGCCGGCGTGCTGCGTGATCTGCGAGCCCTCGCGGACAAGAACGATGCGCTCCTGATCTTCGACGAGGTGTTTACCGGATTTGGCCGCACCGGGACGATGTTCGCCTGCGAGCAGGCGCAGGCGCTGTACCGGACATCATCGCACTCTCGAAGGCGTTGACCGGAGGCACGCTGCCCCTTGCGGCCACAGTCGCGACCGCAGAAATCTTCGGTGCCTTCTGGTCGGATGACCCGGAGAAGGCATTGATGCACGGGCCGACTTACATGGCGAATGCTCTCGGCTGCGCCGCCGCGAACGCTTCGCTCGATCTGTTTGAGCGGGAGCCACGCTTGCTGCAGGTCGCCGATATTGCGGTCCAGCTTGCTAGGGGCCTCGAACCGTGCCGTGGCTTGAAAGGCGTCAAGGACGTGCGCGTCCTGGGCGGCATCGGTGTTGTGGAATTGGATCAAATCGCGGATCTCGACGCAATCCGTAGCCGGTTTATTGAGCTCGGCGTATTCATGCGGCCGATCGGCAATGTCATCTATCTCACGCCGGCGTTTACGATATCGACGGACGAACTCGAGACGCTCATGAGCGCGGTGGTCAAAGTTGTTCAGGAACAGAAACATTTGAAGAGGGATGCATGACCTACAGCGGACCGGCCATCGACACGCACCATCACATCTGGCTGCGCAAGGATGTGGGCTGGCTCGCTGATCCGCCGATACCGCGCATGTTCGGAGACTATTTCGGAATTCGCCGCGACTATCCGGTCGAAGAGTTCATCAACGACGTGAAGCCGCAGGGCGTCACGAAATCGGTGCATGTGACGGCGATGTGGGGGCCCGGCAAAGCGCTCGAAGAGACGCGCTGGCTGCAGTCGGTGGCGGACAAGAACGGATTTCCGCAGGGCATCGTTTCGAATGTCGATCTCGCCGATCCTGGGGTGGAGGCGGCGCTCAAGGCGCAGAAGCAATTTCCCAACATTCGCGGTGTGCGGCAGATGCTTTATTGGGACACGGATCCGGTCCGGCAGGGCGCCCCGCGCGCCGATTTCTGCAATTCGCCTGACTTCCGGCGCGGCTTCGCGCTTCTGGAAAAGCACAGCCTGCATTTCGAGCTGCAGGTCTACGCGGGGCAGGTAGATCACGCCGTCGAGCTGATCAAAGCCTTTCCCGGCGTGAAGATGATCCTGGTCCATGCGGGCATGCTGACGGCGCGGACGCAGGCGGCTATCGACCAGTGGCGCATGGCGCTCACGGCAGATGGCGGCTTTTCCCAACCTGCACGTGAAGATTTCCGGGCTCGGCATGTACAGCAACGGCATACGCTGCCGCAAGCGCGCCAGGTGATCCGGGACGTCATCCAGATTTTCGGAGCTGAGCGGACGATTTATGGCAGCAACTTCCCGCTGGAAAAGCTGCATGCAAGCTATGCAGACTTCTTCGGCATCTATCGAACGGTGCTCTCGGAATATACCGAGGCCGAGCAGCGCAAGGTCCTTCACGACAATGCGGCGAAATTCTATCGGATCTGAGTTGATCAGAACCCGACGACGGTGCCGTGCAGGTCGTATTCGTCGGCACGTTCGATCTTGACGGTCGCGATCTCGCCGACGCGGAGCGGCCGTCGGCTCGCGACATAGACCGCGCCGTCGATCTCGGGCGCATCGGCCATCGAACGCCCTTTTGCGACGGTGGCGCCGATCTCGTCGATGATCACCTTCTGCCGGGTTCCGACCTTGCGTTTGAGCCGACGCGTCGGAAATCTTCTGCTGCGCCTGCATGAAGCGGTGCCAGCGTTGTTCCTTGACCTCATCGGGGACAGGCGCGGCGAGATCATTGGCGGCCGCGCCACGCACCGGCTCGTATTTGAAGCAGCCGACGCGATCGAGCGAAGCCTGCTCCAGCCACGCGAGCAACATGTCGAAATCTGCGTCGGTCTCGCCGGGAAAGCCGACGATGAAGGTCGAGCGCAATGTGAGGTCCGGGCAGTCGCGACGCCAGCGTTCGATGCGTTCCAGCGTTTTTTCCTGCGCCGCGGGGCGCTTCATGCGTTTCAGGACCTCGGGCGAGGCGTGCTGAAAGGGGATGTCGAGATAAGGGAGAACCTTCCGCTCGGCCATCAACGGGATCACCTCGTCGACATGCGGATAGGGATAGACGTAGTGCAGCCGTACCCAGACGCCGAGTTCGCCGAGCGCCGACGCCAGGTCGATGAATTTCGCGCGCACGTCTTTGTCGCCCCACTTGCTCGCCGCGTATTTAATGTCGAGCCCGTAGGCGGACGTATCCTGTGAAATGACCAGCAACTCCTTCACGCCGGCTTTAACCAGTTTCTCGGCTTCGCGCAGTACATCGGCGGCTGGCCGCGAGACGAGATCGCCGCGCAGGCGCGGAATGATGCAGAAAGTGCATCGATTGTTGCAGCCTTCGGAAATCTTCAGATAGGCGTAGTGCCGCGGCGTGAGCTTGATGCCTTCTGGCGGCACCAGATCAAGAAACGGATCGTGCTTCGGCGGCAAGGCTCTGTGGACTGCCTCGACAACCGTTTCATATTGTTGCGGACCGGTGATGGCGAGGACGTCGGGATAAGCCGACGAGATGCTGTCCGGCTCGGCGCCCATGCAGCCGGTGACGATAACCTTGCCGTTTTCCTTGAGCGCGTTGCCGATGGCGGCAAGCGATTCCGCTTTGGCGCTGTCGAGAAAGCCGCAGGTATTGACGATGACGAGGTCGGAGCCCTCGTGCTCGCGCGACAGCTCATAGCCTTCCGCGCGCAGGCGCGTGACGATGCGCTCGCTGTCGACGAGCGCCTTCGGGCAGCCGAGCGAGACAAAGCTCACTTTCGGCGCGGCAGGATCGGTTTTCGGCTCGGGATTGGCCATCGCCTGCAAGGGGCTAATGGCGATCGGGCCGAATAGCAACCCAGATCCGGCGGCGGTCACTGTGCGCCCAGGGAGGTAACCGGCTTGGTACGGGCTGTCCGGTGCGTTGGCGGTGGCCCCCCGGTCGCGGTATCGTAGCGGTCCATGGGTGACTCGCCATGCCGCGATTAGGGATCCTTGCTGGACTGGCTGTCGATCGGCATCGTGATGAGTGCCGGCGCTGCCTATGCCACCGAAACGGCGACGTGGCGATATAACACCCACAATTCTGAGCTGCCGTTTCCGCGCAGCGAACGTGCGCAGTCCGTTTGGGCCTCCGACCGTCTGCTGGAAGGAGTGCGGTTCATATTGCGCCTGGGGAATGGCGGGCTGCCTGCAGCAGGATTCGCAGGGCGTTTGTCTGAAGCTCACCGACAAATGCGACCGTTACTGCCAGCGCGAGTGCCGGACATGGGGTGGGCCGTTTTTGCCGTTCGAATTGCCGTGGGAGTGATGGCGGTTTAGTCGGCAAGCGACGTCCCTGGTGCCGCGTCGTGGTTTGTTCACGACCGATGATAGTGGCTCTCTCAACCATCCTCTTTCGGCCGCCGCCACCACACGATCGCCATGACGATCAAACAGCCCACAATCGCCACGACAAATACAGCGGCGAACGACAGATTGCTCAGTGCCATTTTCAGTCCTCACTACTTTGCCGCAACATTGCCCTAACGTTCGGACGACTGTCGTTTCCTTTACGGTAAATTTGAGAATGCGACCTGAATACCGTGCTTCGACGGGCAACTCATAAGAAAATGTAGAACATCGCTTCGCAGCGGTAAGTCTACATAGGAGTTGAGCATGAAGGTCGCCGCACTTGTCGCCCTCAGTGTGCTCACCGCTTTTCCAGCAGGAGCTGGACAGCCTCATCAGCAGAATAATGCTTTGCCGTCTTGTGACAATGATGGCCGGTGTACGACGGTTAGCGTCACCGCGTCTACATCGAGCAAGTCAGCAATCTTGCGCGTGCGCCACACGTCAGAGCCCAATCAGCATCGCGTCGTCGATGCCAATGGTAACAGTACGATGGTGACGGTGCAAACAGCATATGGGTTCAACATCACTGTGCATCCGGCGTACGCCAGCAAGTTTCTGAAATTCTTCGCGCTGCTTAAAGACCATGGCTATAAGGTGCCGGCCAACATCACCAAGTGCTGGGCACCGCGGGGCACGCATGTCGCCGGCTCCAACCACTATATCGGCGCGGCCTGCGATATTCAGACGGGTTGGAATCGCGGTCCCCCGTTCGTGTACCAGATGAATAATATCGTCAAACAAGCCGGCCTTTACGACGGCTGCTCCTTCCACGACTGCGGCCATGTCGAAGCGGTCCCTGGCACCCACAACAGAGCGCCTAATCTCTACGCTGCGATGGAGAAATTCAAATCAGAACAATCGACAGCAAACTATCAGCCATGAGTGATGTACTCCATCACAGTGGTCGAATGAATTGCGAGATGTCCGCTTCTGGCCCTTAGCGGACATCCGTAGTTGCGCCGCACGCGTCCGCTTTCGGGGGTAAAGCAGACATACCCCGGGGCAGATGTCTGCTTTCGCGGTCGCTATTGGGAGTAAAGCGGACACGACGTATTGCGGCGCACTTGTCCGCTTATGACCCAAAGCGGACATGAGCGCAGTGACGTGCTATAGGCTTGCAGCCGATCTCGTTTCCTCAAAAATCCTTCTTGGCGGTAGCTTATCGTCCGTAGTGGCGCTTATTGGAAACTATATGCCCGAGATCAAGACCGAGTTTCTAATCACGATTGACCTTGATTTTGAAATCTCCGTTCTCGGCGAGACGCCTTATGGCATCCGGTGTATCGCCCATACGCATGCGCGCTTGTAGAGTTCGATAAGCTGCCGCAGAATTGCAGCGCTCACAGGCCGACTTTCTTTTTCGGTCTTTCACCACGGGCAATCGCAAGTCTCACACTTTCTCGCACCCAAAAGGAAGGAAGTGCATCATGAATTCGAAGCTGCAGATCGCGCTGGCGGCCCTTGTGGGCGTAGCGTTAGGCGTAGCCGGTATGCAGGGGCTGCAAGCCCAGGCCAAGCCGAAAGCCTACCAGATCACCGAGTTGGATGTGATTGATGCCGCGGCCCTAAAAGTTTTTGGGTCGCTCGTTACGGACGCGCAGAAGGCGGCCGGCGGTCGTAATCTGCGCACCGTTAATGGAAAGGTTGTTGCAGTCGTAGGCGACGCGCCCAAGCACATTGCCATTACCGAGTGGGATAGCCTGGACCAAGCGGTGGCATGGCTCAATGGGAAAACCGAGAAGGACCTTTCGCCGCAGCGTGACAAGGCAATCAAAATAAACCGGCAGTACGTCGTCGAAGCCGCAAATTAGATTATTACCAGCCGCGCGGGCTGCAACCCGCTGTCCGGATATGGCCCTTAGCGGACATCGGCTTGTGCGCTGCACATGTCTGCTTTTGACTCAAAGCGGACATTCAGCCTGATCACTATCCAGAGCGGTTGTGTGCCAATTCGCAGTCGCCGCCCGGTCGCAAAGTGCTAGGCTTTAGACGGTCGGCAAGGCGCGCTCTGAGGGGCACATGCAGCGGCGCGAGTTCATCACGGTCCTCGGTGGAGCGGCGGCGACGTGGCCACTCGCGGCGCTGGCGCAGCAGCCCGATCATATGAGGCGCATCGGCGTGCTGATGGCGCATGCCGAAAGCGACCCGGAATTTCAGGCTTACGTCACGGCTTTCCGGGAGGGGCTTCAGAAGCTCGGGTGGACGGAAGGCCGGAATATCCAACTCGACTTTCGCTGGGGTGCACTCGATGACGCGGAACTAAGAAAACGATCCGCAAACGAACTCATCGCGCTGAAGCCCGACCTTATCGTTACGCAAAACACACCGCCAACCGCGACAATGCTGCAACAAACGCGGACCATTCCCGTCGTGTTTGTTGTCATTGCCGATCCGGTTGGCAGCGGTTTCGTTCAAAACCTTGCAAGACCAGGCGGCAACGCCACCGGTTTCACAATCATGGAGCCGACGATTACCGGCAAGTGGCTGGAGCTGCTCAAGGAGATTGCGCCGCGCGTCAACCGGGCCGCCTTCCTGTTCAATCCCGCAACGACGCCTTATGCCAACATTTACCTGAACCCATTCAAGGCCGCCGCTGCGTCCCTCGGATTGAAGGCGGTCGTCGCAACTGTTCACGACACGGCCGAACTCGATACCGTCATCGCGGCGCAGGCGCGCGAGCCAAATGGCGGACTGATCGTGATGCCGGATGGCTTCCTCAACGTCCATCGCGCGGAGGTCATCTTGCTGGCTGCTCGCAACGGCCTGCCTGTCGTATATCCGTGGCGCTTTTTCGCGGAACAAGGCGGTCTGCTGTCCTACGGAAGTGAGCAGCGTGGTTTGTTTCGGGTCGCGGCGAGCTATGTGAACCGCATCCTCAAAGGCGAGAAGCCAGCCGACCTGCCGGTCCAGGCGCCGACGGAGTATGAGCTGGTCATCAACCTTAAAACCGCGAAGACGCTCGGCCTGACCGTACCGCCAACGCTGCTTGACCGCGCCGACAAGTTGATCGAATGAGCGCGATGTCCACTATTGGCCCAAAGCGGACATGAGCTGGTGCATGGCAAATGTCTGCTTTCGGGAGTAAAGCGGACATGACGATGGATTGCTGATTTCTTCCGCATCGGCTGAGGGCGCGGATATTGTGTCCGCGTTCGTTCCTCGACGCCAAATGGGTGGCGATGACGCAGAGGGGATCAATGAGACAGTCGCTCAGACGCAAACGGTCTCATCAAACGTCATACTGTGAGGGGGTGACGTAATCCACGTCATCGCCAGATGTTTTATGAGCGAGTCGGATCAAAACGCGGCTGTAGCACTGCACCCACTGCAAAAATTTTTATAACGAGCGTCAAGCTGGGCGACATACGCGATAGTGATTGGACTCCTGCGACAACTAGACTGACGGTGTCAGGGGACGGTTGTGGGAGTTGATGCCATGTTGCGTACACACGACCCCGCGAAGCCCCCAATTGGTCAGCGGCGGTGCCCCAAGTGCGGGGTGCCGATGTTCCTGTCGGAGATAGAGCCGACCGAAAGACCGCACGAGGACCTGCGCACATTTGATTGCCAATTGTGCTCGTTCGCCGAGACAGTGACCGTCCAATTCCAATAGGGCAATCGCCCTAACGGATGAACACCGCCCAATCGGGAAAGTTGCGCAGGAGCTTTTGGAGCGAGCGCTCGGAACGGATTTGCCTTGGCCAACTGAAGAGCAAAGCTTCATCTAGCGACGATAAACTCGCCAAAATGGCTGACCCCCGGATGTTTGATGCCATTCTTGCATTAATTCTAGTGGGTGTCGGATTTGTTGCCGGATACGCCGTGCGTGCATTGGTCTCGCGAAAACGCCGAGCAGTCGCACGTGGAAAGCGGTCGAGAACACTTGACCAGAAACGCTATGACGACGGATTTGAGCCCAACTCGCCCAGTCTCGTCTTTTCGATTCCCGATGAGGCGTTAGAGGCGACTGGCAATGCGGACCAGTTAGCGATGTTTTCCCTTGGGAACTGTACCGATGCCCATTTTTGCCAAGTACCTAATAGTGAGCCCGTAGGTTCCGCACCAAAAAAACCAACGTCCAGATTAAGCAAGAGAAAACGTCGCTAGGCTGTCAGATAGAAAGCAGCCCCGGAGATTTCGAACTGCCGGGACTGCTTCCCCTCTGGTCTAACCGACTAATGAACCATGTGGCCGATGACGAACCAGCTGCCGCCGAGCAGAATGGCTGCGCCGCCGACCCACAGCACCGGGATCAAAATAGGCATACGAGCCTCCTTTGTTGTCACAGTGAACAAATTCGGGGACGCCGGCGGTCGCTTTGCGCAATGCAGCATTGCGGGGAAACTTAGTGTGAGGGAAGGGAACAAAAAAAGAGGACCGCCTGGGGAAAGCGGTCCTCTTTCCGTTCAAGATGACCGCGCCCGTTCGGGACAGGGGCATGAAGCGCAGTCGAAGCAAATAACCCGGTAACGATCGCCACGTTCCGTTCTGTTGCACAAAATATTTTGGCGCTCGATTATCAAATGACATTGCACACACGAACCGGCGTGGCACTCTTTACGGTAGGCCTTGGTAGATTGCCACTCAGCATTCTCTAGGCGCGGCCAAGGTCGGGCTGTGCCGCTCAAGTGCAGCCCGAAATAACTAAGCTGAGGAGGAATCCATTCTCCAATGCCCGTAATGCGATCTGAATACTGCGAGGTTTACACTGATTTAAAGACATAAAAATGCATTTATTGGCGGAAGGGGTGAGATTCGAACTCACGAGAGGCTTGCACCTCTGCCGGTTTTCAAGACCGGTGCCTTAAACCACTCGGCCACCCTTCCTTCTCCGTCAGATCAATACTTAGTCTCGGTCATTGCAAGAATAAATGCCGTTATTCCTCTCTTAATTGTTGTAATTGCATTCAGCCTTATAATGGACGAAGGAAACCAGCGTGCCCACATTAGCGGGCTGAATTCTGAAACAATAATGAACGTGCCGGGTCACCGCGTCAGTAGCGTGTCGCGATATTCGACAGCCTCCAGAAAACTGCCTTTCCTTTGGCAGCATAATTTGCTGCGCCTCGTCGCCTGTGAGCGATCTGGTTTTTTGGAAGAATGTGCCTCCTTGTGGCACCACCAAGGGTGCCGTCATTTCTGGACCTCTCGGGCTGTTCAGAAGAGGGCGACGCCGAAAGCCTTGGGATAAAATCCGAATGGCTCGATAGCGAGACGAAAAATGCGTTCGCGCGCTCAAGAAAGGCAAAAGGGTCAGGCGGTGGACCGCCTGACCCCGTTGGCCGCATCACTGAAGGGCCACCCGCATATGACGCGACCGAAACTTTATCTTCGATGAAGGCGATGTAGGGCGTGTTTTGTTCACTAACAAATTCATGCGATCGTCGGTTCCCTGAATTATCTCGGAACCGCTAGGCAATCTGTGTCACAGAGCACATTCGTTGCTAATATTTTCGCGGACCTCGGCGCATCGGCGTGGGTGGGGCCTGAGGTGGGCGCGTAGGAACTGCGCGCAATCTCTCAATCGCTTCTGCGGTTTCGACGTACTTCTTGTATATCCAGCGACCGTTGTCGTATCGGCGCCAAACAGTACCCCAAACCAGACGACCCGTTATCGACCGTCTGGGCATTGTGACCGTCCAAATGTGCCACACCCGATAATAAGAAACGCTGCGGTCTCTGGTCAGCGCTTCCACGGCCTCTTGATTTCTTGCAAACGTGCTAAGCATGGCCCAGTAACTCGCTAATATGGGGGCAATGCGCCACGTTAATCGGCAAGCTTCACGTCGCAATTAGTTTTCGTATTTACCGTAACGCAGAAACCTTAACTGCACCTGTGATATATAAATAGCGAGACAACTGCGCAGATCACCGCGAGCGGAAGATACTTGTTGATTGCACGATGGTTGCAAGTACGGGTCCTCGGCCAGGGTCAGGTTTACGTTAACCGCGACGATTGCTGGATTTTCTTATTCAGTGTGAGAGCATTCGATCGGCTAGTTCAAGGCGCCAAGAGAGAAGTGCTTTGCTAATTGCAGGACGAGGCCATCACTAGCAGTGATTTCAGTCCTTTGCCCCCGCGACCGGCGGGGCACTCCTTTATGAGCGCGTTATGACGACAATCAAACAGAGTGACCTGAGTGCAGATGCAAAGCATTTTCTCAAGGATCACGCAGCGGTCGTGCTTACTTATATCGGTATTGTTGCGGCCTTTGGGATTGCGAGTTTCGTCTGGTGCTTGATTTGGCTGCTCGTTTGGTGACTTCGTCGTGAGTTCGTTGCCCCCCGAAACGGTCAAGCTTCTGCAAAGCGTGTTGAATGACACGTGGGAATCCCTGCGACCAGAGGAAAGATCGCGAACTAGTAAGAGCCAGATTGCTGCTCGCCTTTTCGACAAGGCTAGAGCCGGCGAGAGAGACCCCTTTCGCCTGCGAGTCGCAGCGATACATGGAATTGTTACCTCTTTACTCTAATCATTTTGTTGCAAATGACCGGAGCGAAAAGAACCGCCGCGAGGGGATATCGCGACGGTCCTTTAGGAAACGAGAGCGTCGAGGGTCTGGGGACGGGGATAGGAAAACCGCTCGATCGCTCTCGAACTATCCTGACCCGTCCAAACGGATCAGAGTGTGCTGCGGATCACACTTATGACGAATGTGGATTAGTCACTCCGTCAAGCTGATTGGATAGAACGGTGCCATGATCCAGCCTGCAAATAAGGATGCCGCAACCTGGCGGAGGGGTGGGTACGAGCGTCCGCGCATCACGGTCGCCTTAGGGAAAACGATGATGGCATCGCCATTGCGATAGGCGGGCAGGTTTGAATTTCCGCTGATCTGCAAGGCGTTAGGACAAGTCATCGTTGAGGGGTGGATATTGACGCAACCTTTGGCGGTCAGTCCCGCAAATTCCAGATTGCAAGCGGCAGTCATGGCAATCTCCCTCGGTTGTGGCCGTAGCGGGATGCGCAGCCGACTGCTTGGACCCGATGTTGGACCCAAACACGCAAACACCCGGCGGGGATTCGGCGCGATTGACCGAACCCGGTGCTGGCAAAACGACCGAGAAACCTGACGCGAAGTGACGGGGAGGGGCGAAATTGATTCGCCCCTCTTTCATGACCGGTGCCTTAAACCACTCGGCCACCCTTCCACTCTGCCTTGGAACTTTTTACAGCGGGAATGTCCCGCGATATCAGCAGGATAATAGCGCAGCCTGCGTAAGAGATCGGTAATCAAGGGGTTATATACATTCAGCGGGTTTTATCACAAAGCTGCGCATGAGCGGGTCCGATAAACGACGTTGGTTCCGGGTGGCGCCGAAGGGGTTGGTCCCGCGCGTCGGGCAACTCTTGCTCGGTCCGAACACGCAGCCGATCGACTGCAAGATCGTCGACCTTTCCGCTGGCGGCGCACAGCTTGAGCTGCAGCGCGTCTACGACTTGCCGGAGCGTTTCGACTTTCTTCACGGCGCTACCAAGCGGCATTGCACGCTGGCGTGGTCGCGCGGCTACCGCATAGGTATTTCCTACGAAGGCAGCACCGTCCAGCGATCATCCGTCAGTGGCGGGCTGAGCCGACCCAAGAGCGGCGCCAGCCTCCTGTCGCGTCGTTAGGCCATTAAATCAGCCACAAGCTTGCAAGGATCCCGTCCGTTGGCTATGCCGCGGCTCCGGCCGGATCGCTGCGGAACTAACCATTTACCACCGTTCCGTCATACGGTTTTCGCCGGGGTAGCGACCGGGTAAACTGGCCGCTTCCGATCGGGGACCATGCAGGGATGGGTTACTTGGGGGCTTTCGTCGGCAATCGACGTTTCGCACGCCTTGTCGTCCTTGGCGCAGGATGCCTCGCGCTTGCCAATTGCTCGGGCGGCGGCGGCCGAATTGATCCGCGCTACGGCGTTGCCGCCAGTGCGCGCGTTGTCGAGCCGGGCCAACCGGTGCCGAAAGGCGGCGGCGTCTATCGCGTCGGCAAACCCTACACCGTCGCCGGCCGCGTCTACGTGCCCGAGGAAAACACCAACTACAGCGCGATCGGCCTGGCGTCATGGTACGGCGACGACTTTCACGGCCGGTACACCGCGAACGGCGAAGTCTTCGACATGTCGTCGATCTCGGCGGCGCATCCGACCCTGCCGCTGCCGTCTTATGTGCGCGTCACGAACCTTGCGAACAACCGGTCGATTGTCGTCCGCGTCAATGATCGCGGGCCATATGTCGGCGACCGGGTCATCGACGTCTCCGTGAAGACGGCGGAGCTGCTGGGCTTCTACGGTCACGGCGTCGCGCGGGTCAAAGTCGACTATGTGGGCCGCGCTCCGTTGACCGGCTCGGACGACCGGAAGCTGATCGCGACGTTGCGGGAAGGCGGCCCGGCCCAACTGCCGCTGCAGGTCGCGTCCGGCAAGCCATTTGCGCCGACCTATTTTGACAACAGGCCGTTGCGTGCCGCGAGCCGGATTCCGGCGCCGCCGGATCGGCCCTATAGCCTGGGCGATACGCCGCGCGAACTGCCGGCGGCGGAAGCTCCAACCACCGAACTCGCCGCGCGGCCACGCGCATCGAATTCCGAAGTGCACGAACCTGTTGAGGCGGCCGGGTCACCGGTTTCGGCCTATGGCCCTCGGGCCTATGATATGCGGTCGGGTTACATGAGCGGCCGCGGCCTTTACTGAGCCGTATTTTACCGCCAAAAGTTCCCGGACCAGGCCGCACCGGATTGGGCGGTGCCGCTGAACGGGCCTTGATGATGGCGATGCGGAAATTTGCATTCGGACCTTGGCTGATGGTGGCGGCTCTCGCTGGCGCCATTTCCACGGCAGCGATTGCAGCGCCGCCCCACAAACTGCCGGCGACGCACAAAAAAGATGCGCCAAAAAAAGAAGCGCCGAAGAAGGACGAGCCGAATATCAGCGCGCCGCACGCAATCCTGATCGATGCCCAATATGGCGGCGTGTTGTTCGACCGCGATGCCGATCGGCTGATCTTTCCAGCCAGCCTCGCGAAGCTGATGACCGCGGAATACGTCTTTCACGAAATCAAGGAAGGGCGCATCAAGCTCACCGACGAATACATGGTGAGCGAAAATGCCTGGCGCAAAGGCGGCGCGCCGTCCCATGGCTCCACGATGTTTGCGGCGCTTAACAGCAAGGTCTCGGTCGACGACCTGCTGCACGGAATGATCATCCAATCCGCCAACGACGCCTGCATTGTGCTGGCTGAAGGAATTGCCGGAAATGAAGCCGAGTTCGGCAATAAGCTGACCCAGCGTGCGCGCGAAATCGGATTGGAGAAGTCTGTCTTCACCAATTCCAACGGACTGCCTGATCCCAACGAGAAGGTGACGACTCGTGAGCTGGCAATGCTCGCGCGGCACATCATCAATACCTATCCGGATTTCTACCCACTCTTTGCGCAGCCCGATTTCACCTGGAACAAGATCAGGCAGCAAAATCGCAATCCGCTGCTGGGCGCCATGAACGGCGCCGACGGTCTCAAGACCGGTTACACGAAAGAGGCGGGCTATGGCCTTGTCGGGTCGGCGGTCCAGAACGATCTGCGCCTGATCGTGGTTGTGACGGGCGTCAACACGGCCAAGGAGCGCGCGGACGAAGCAAAGAAAGCGCTCGAATGGGGTTTCCGGAATTTCGAGCAGCGCACGATCTTTGCCGAAGGCCAGACGATTGGGACCGCGAAGGTTTTTGGCGGGTCGAGCGGCCGTGTCGCGCTGAAGGCCGATGGCGAGGTCAAAGTGATGTTGCCCAAATCAGGGGCGGAACGGCTGATCGCTCGTATCGTCTACACCGGGCCCGTGCCGGCGCCGGTGACCGAAGGAACGCCGATCGGAAATATCAAGGTCTGGCGCAACGACAGCCTGATCCTGACGATGCCATTGAAGGCCGCTGAAAGCATCGGCAAAGGAAACATGCCGCAGCGCGCTTTCGATGCTGTGACTGAAATGATAATCGCGCTGTTCCGTGCCGGAGCCGAGCGGCTATGATGGCAGATGCCACCGCAAGCGTGCGGTGACCGGAAAAGGCTGATCGGCTTTGCGCGGACATTTCATTACCTTCGAGGGCGGCGAAGGCAGCGGAAAATCTACGCACGCAGCGACCCTGGCCCAGAAGCTAAAGTCCACTGGCCAGAACGTGGTGCTCACCCGCGAGCCGGGCGGTTCAACCGGGGCCGAGATCATTCGCCACATCCTGTTGTCGGGTATTGCCAAGCCGCTTGGCGCGGAGACCGAGGCGATCCTTTTCGCCGCCGCACGCGACGATCATGTGCGCAATACGATATTGCCAGCGTTGAAATCCGGCATTTGGGTCATCTGTGACCGTTTCATTGATTCAACGCGCGTCTATCAGGGCGCTCTCGGAAATGTCGATCAGCGGTTGATCCGCAGCCTTGAGCGCGTGACGGTCGGGCCGGCGGTTCCCGAACTGACTTTCATTCTTGATGTTCCGGCCCAAATCGGATTGGCGCGCGCCAAGAAAAGGCGCGGCCAAACCGAGGCCGACCGGTTCGAGGCTGAATCGACGGAATTTCATGAGAAGTTGCGCGCGGCGTACCGGGCGCTCGCCGCTGCGGAGCCGAAACGCTGCGTGGTGATCGATGGCCGCGCGCCGCGCGATGTCGTAGCGGATCGAGATCTGGTCGATCGTCCAGGATCGGCTGCATCCTGAATCGCTCGGGAATTGCGGAGACGTCGACGCCATGACTGCCGACAATGACGAACGCGTGGCGAAACTGCCCCGTGAAACGACAGCGCTGTTCGGTCATGCCGAAGCCGAGAAGGCGCTGCTCGACGCGTACAAGAGCGGGCGAATTGCCACATGCCTGGCTGATTGGCGGGCCGCCCGGCATCGGGAAGGCGACGCTGGCCTATCGCATGGCGCGTTTCGTGCTGGCTCATCCCGATCCGCAATCGCCGGAGGTGCAGAACGCCAAGTCACTTGCGGTGGATGGCTGACCATCCGGTCGCGCGCCGCATCGCCGCACAAGCACAGGGCGATCTGCTGGTGATCGAACGCGTGATCAACGAGCAAACCGGCAAGCTATACACCGTCATCCGTGTTGACGATGTGCGGCGGACTGTCGCGTTTTTCGGCTCGACCGCGGGCGAGGGTGGTTGGCGTGTCGCCATTGTCGATGCCGTCGACGATCTGCAGCGCGAGGGCGCCAACGCGCTCTTGAAGAGTGCTGGAGGAGCCGCCGCAACGCTCGCTGCATTCTGCTCGTCAGCCACTCTCCGGGCCGCGAATTACCGACCATCCGCTCGCGCTGCCGGCGGCTCCTGCTGCGACCACTTGATGCGGACGACGTCCCCTGGCGCTTGCCGAAGCAGCCGGAAAAGACCGCCGGGACGATGAAGTCCGCGAGGCAGCGGCTGCAGCGGAGGGCAGCGCGGGCCGTGCGCTCGCTTTGCTCGAAGGTCAGGCTTTGGCCCTGCGCCAGCGCGTTCTCGACCAGCTGGCGCAGTTGCCCGATGTCGATCCGCGTGCCCTGCACGCCCTTGCCGACGCGATGGGCGGGAGCTGATCCGAAGGTGCTCGACGCCTTCATGGATCTGGTCAATGGCTGGCTGTCCGCGCGCCTTGGTGACGCCGGACAAGAAAAAGCGCGAATGGCGCGCGTCGCGGAGACCTGGGAGAAGGTCAATAGCGCGGCGCGGGATGTGGATACGTACAATCTCGAGCGCAAGCCGCTGGTCTTTGCGGTGTTTGGCGCGCTTGCGGAAGCGGCGCGGCCCTAACTAACGGAAAAGCGCGCGGTTTGAGGCCGCGCGCTTTCATTTCGCGCTGATTTCTTCAGGCCGGATAAGACAGCGTCTCTGGGCTGCGGTCCTTGAGGAACTGATCGAGGCCCCAACGCTCAACCTGCGCGAAGACTTCGTCGAATTCCCGTCGCGGCAAGGGCTTATTCACGAAGCGCTCACCGCGGCCGAATTTGCTGAAATCCCAGGCGTGGTAGTTCTCGAACTCGGCCGGGACCGCAAGCTTCCAGAGCGGCAGGTATTTCGGCAGATCCGCGTCCATGGCCTGCTCGGCGCGGTTGAGGGCACGCATATAGCCGTGCACGACATCCGCCGTTGCGTTCTCAGGGACCCACCACAGCGTCTTGAAGCGGTCCTCGATGATCTTGCGAAGACCCAGCTGCTCGGCCATGGCGATCTGCGGCGGCAGCAGGCTCGCTGCTTCGACCTCGCCGTCGAGCAACGCCCTAAGCCGCGCGCCGAATCCGCCGGTGTTGACGGTCTTGATGTGCTCGAGCGGCAGATAGCGCTCGAGGCGATAGGGAACGTTGAAATGACTGCCGGCGCGCATGCCGACTGAAATCGGCACGTCCTTCAGATCTTCCGGCTTGCGGATTTTGGAATCGGGCCGGACGAAAATCGCCCAGGGTAAATCGCCGTAGCCTTCGGTGACCACGCGGCCCATGCCGGCGCTGGCATTGCAGATGGTGCCCCACAGGCAGGCGCCTTGCACGACGTCCTGTTTTTCCTCGGTGTAGGGACGGTCCTGCGGACGCTGGAAATATTCAAGACCTTTCCAGCTCGACTGCGTGCCACGAAATGTCTTCCAGTCAAATTCGACGTCGAGCCCCTCGGCGGCGAAGAAACCTTCCTGCATCGCGACGAAATCATTGAGACCCATGCCCTTGGGCGCGACTTTGACCCGCTTGAGGCTCGCTGCCATATCGGACTCCTCCTGTTGTGCTGCTTGTTGAGAATTAATTTACCACGAGCGACCGGGGCAGACAGCGGTATTCAAATGAATATTGCCCATAACCGTCCGGCCCACTTGGCTTGCCCAAATGAGCCCGACCATTCGGTCAAATTTTAGGGAATTGCAGAATAGTTCGCTGTTGAGGAGGGCTTACGACGGAACTCCATGAGTATTGCGAGCACGATCGCGGTTTCGGGATTGAACGTGGCGAGCCTGCGTTTACAGGTGGCCGCCAGCAATATTGCGAACGCCTCGTCGGATGGGCCCCTCCCGGGCACATCCAATCCGGAGAATTTCCCTCCGGCCTATTCGGCTTTGCGGGTCAATCAGGTCGATAATTTGGGCGGTGGAACCAGCGCAACCGTGACCAGTGTTGCACCGTCTACCGTCGCAACCTACGACCCTAGCGCGCCTTACGCTGATGGCCGGGGCATGGTGGCGAGCCCGAATGTCGACCTCGCCAATGAGATGGTGCAGGTGCTGATGGCGCGGTTCAGCTATGCCGCTAACGCGAAGGTCATCCATGCCGACGCGCAGATGAGCGCTGCGCTTTTCAACATCACCGCCTGATCAAAAGCTTGGCTGTTAGTTGCTACGCGTGGGCCGCGTCGGCATGCGGTGGAAGTCGAGGATCTGCTGCGCGGTCGACTGCTTTAGTCGATTGAACGCCAACATCGATTGATCGATTCCCGCCATCGAGCGCCGGTATCGCTTGGCCGCAAGTGTCATGATCCCGCGCGTCGTGTCCCACGAGAGCCCGATTGCCTTTGCCAAAACAAGCAGTGATTGCGCGTTTGTCTCGCGCATGTTGCGCTCGATGATCGCCGTTGGCACGCCCGACATGACTGACAGCGCCGCGACCATTTCCTCGAACCGGTCGGCGGCAGCAAATTCCTCCAGTTTCGTCGGCGTGAGCAGCCCGCCGCGGTGCAAAGATTCCGCGAGCACCTGCGCTGCGGCGTAACCGAGGGGCTGATCGTTAGCCGCGGTCCGGATGCTGCCGGAAACCTGCCCGACGACTTCGGCGATATCGGCTTTCAGATACTTGCGTTCGACCTCCAGCTTTCCGCGCACTTTTTCGGAGGCGGCCTCGAGCAGTTTTTCGAACAGCGCCGGCGGCAGATCGGGTCGGGAGCCGACACAAGCGGCAAGCTGATCGTCGCCGTGTGAGCGCCGCACCAGCGTTGCAAAGCCCCCGCCTGAAAACCTGGCGCCGCTGTTTTTTGCGGTGCTCAGCACCACCTGCTGGTCGCCGCGCTCGACCAGGACGTCGGTGAGCAATTCCGGCAACGACTTGCGGCGCGAAATTGCCAGCAGATGCTCCTGATTTTTTGTCCTGGCGCATTGGATCAGAGTTTCTGTGTCGAGCCGTACGGCCTGAGTCAGAACCGGGGAGGCGACCTCAATGATGTCATCGCAGGCAAGCACACGCAGGATTTTTGGAGGGGCGGTCGGGACAGGGCCAAGTCGGATCGCCAGCAGGGCGCGCGAGGATTCCTCGATCGTGGCTACAAGCCGGACAAAAACATCGTCAATCAGATCGACCTCTTCGTCGGAATACCCATCCGAGCCGACGAGAAAGAGATCGGTGAGGTGACGCAGCATCGCTGAGCGGCGCTCGTCGGTACTGTGCGCGATCGAGTTGTCGAGCTGATGAATGAGTTCGAGGGGAGCGCCCATAGGTCCTGGGAAACCGTTCTGGTTGGCCACGGATCTGGAATTGCGGTTGGTTACCGTCCTTTTAGAGTGTACGCGAAGTGGGATTAGGAATTCGTAAAGGCCAGATGCCGGCGCCAAAAACGGCGGCCAAAGGTGCGCTTCCGCGGCCGGGGCCGATCTATTGCTTGAGAAGCCCGCAATATCTTTGCGGGCCGCTGTCCCAACAGCCAGACCTCATGCAGGCTGACTGACGCAGGCCGCAATTGGTCAGGCAGGTCGATAGCGACGACCGGTCAAGGCTCTTTTTACAGGCGGCGATACAAAGCTTTTCTTCGCCGCTGCATCGCATCGGTGCGGAAAAAGCCGGCGCGGTCGAGAGCAGGACAAGCTGCCGAAGTCGAAACGGCGCAGCGATCCTGCGCGTGAGCTGTATGTCGAGCGAATTATCCGTTACGTCATGCCGAAGACCTAGGGGCGCAACCCGTTGGCTGTAACTCCCGGGTTTGCGTCGCTTGCCCCAGCGGCTTGCGATTGATACCTACTCCCAATCGTCATGGCCGGGCTTTTCCCGGCCATCCATGTCTCTGAATTGAATGGGTAAATACCGGCCAAATGCCATCCAAGACGACCTTTTACATCACCACCGCGATCTCCTACCCGAACGGGCCGCCGCATATCGGTCACGCCTATGAGGCGATCGCGACCGACGCCATCGCGCGCTTCATGCGGCTCGACGGCTACGACGTCTATTTCCTGACCGGCACCGACGAGCACGGCCAGAAGATGCAGCAGACCGCGGCGCGCGAGGGCCTGACCGCGCGGCAATTGCGCGATCGCAACGTGCCGCGCTTCGAAGCGATGGTGAAGCGGCTCAACTGCTCGAACGACGACTTCATCCACACCACGGAAGAGCGCCACCACCGCGCGTCGCATCGCCATCTGGCAAAGCATGGAAGCGGCACGGCGACATCTATCTCGACAAATATGCCGGCTGGTACTCGGTGCGCGACGAGGCCTATTACGCCGAGAACGAGACGCACCTCAACGAGCAGAAGCAACGGATCGCGACCAAGACCGGCACGCCGGTCGAATGGGTCGAGGAGGAGAGCTATTTCTTCAAGCTCTCCGCCTACCAGCAGAAGCTGCTCGACCTCTACGAGCGCGTGCCGGATTTCGTGCTGCCGCAAGGAGCGGCTGAACGAGGTCGCGAGCTTCGTGCGCGGCGGCCTGCAGGACCTGTCGATCTCGCGCACCACGTTCGACTGGGGCGTGCGCGGTGCCCGGCAAGACCGACGGCAAGCACATCATGTATGTCTGGGTCGACGCGCTGACGAACTACATTACCGGCGTCGGCTATCCCGGACGTCGGCAGCGAGAAATTCAAGCGCTATTGGCCGGCATCGCTGCACGTCATCGGCAAGGACATCGTGCGTTTCCACGCGGTCTATTGGCCGGCATTTTTGATGTCGGCCGGCATCGAGGTGCCCAAGCGCATCTTCTCGCACGGCTTCTTGTTCAACCGCGGGGAGAAGATGTCGAAGTCGGTCGGCAATGTGATCGACCCCTTCACGATGGCCGACACCTACGGCGTCGATCAATTCCGCTATTTTTTCTTGCGCGAGGTGCCGTTCGGGCAGGACGGCAATTACAGCCACGAGGCGATCGTCAACCGCATCAATGCCGATCTGGCGAACGACCTCGGCAACCTGGCGCAGCGCTCGCTGTCGATGATCGGCAAGGCTTTCGGCGGCAAGCTGCCGAAGCCGGGCGCATTCAGCGATGCCGACAAGACCATTCTTGCGGCCGCCGACGCGATGATCGGCACCGCGCGCGAGCACATGAAGACGCAGCAGCTGCACCAGGTGCTCAACATGGTCTGGGCGGTGGTGGCCGATGCCAACCGTTATTTCGCGTCTGAGGCGCCGTGGGCGCTCGCCAAGACCGATCCCGAGCGGCAGGGGACGGTGCTTTACGTGACCGCCGAAGTGCTGCGGCAGGTCGGCATTCTGGCGCAGCCTTTCGTGCCGACCTCGGCGGCGAAATTGCTCGATCTGCTTGGCGGTGCCGGCGGACGAGCGCGAGTTTCCGCGCTTGCTGCGGAGCGGCGCGTCAAGGCCGGGCGTTACGCTGCCGCCACCCGCGCCGGTTTTCCCGCGCTACGTCGAGCCGGAGGAGAAGGCCTGACTGTTATGCTGGTCGACAGCCATTGCCATCTCGATTTTCCGGATTTTGCGGCCGAACTGGATGCGGTGGTGGCGCGCGCCCGCGCGGCCGGCATCGGCCGCATGGTGACGATCTCGACGCGGGTCAAACGCCATGCGCAGGTCCTGGCGATCGCCGAGCGATTTCCGGATGTTTTCTGCTCGGTCGGGACACATCCGCACCACGCGCACGAAGAACCGGATGTCGATGCCAAGGCGCTTGATCGCGCGTCGCGAAGCATCCGAAGGTCGTGGCGATCGGCGAGGCGGGGCTCGACTATCACTACAACACCAGCCCGCGCGAGGCGCAGGCCGCAGGGCTTGCGCCAGCATATCGCCGCGGCTCGGGAAACCGGGCTGCCGCTGGTGATCCATTCGCGCGACTGCGATGCGGATATGGCGCAGATCTTGAAGGAAGAGAGCGGGAAGGGCGCCTTCCCCGCCGTCCTGCATTGCTTTACCGGCGGGCGCGACCTCGCCTTTACGGCCATCGAGATCGGGCCACTACGTCTCGTTTACCGGCATTCTGACGTTCAAGAATTCCGACGACGCTGCGCGCGATCGCGGCCGCCTTGCCGGCGGACCGCATCCTGGTCGAGACGGATGCGCCCTATCTGCGCCCGTGCCGTATCGCGGCAAACGCAACGAACCGGCCTACGTGGTCGAAACCGCCAAAGTGCTGGCCGATGCACGCGGCGTGTCCGCTGACGAAATCGCGCGGCAGACGACCGAAAACTTCTTCCGGCTGTTCAACAAGGTGCCGCGCACGCTGGCGAACGCCGCATGAGCTTAACCTTCACGATCCTCGGCTGCGGCTCCTCGATGGGCGTGCCGCGCGTGGCGCTCGGCTGGGGCGCCTGCGATCCGAACAACCCGAAGAACCGCCGCCGGCGCTGCTCGTTACTGGTCGAGCGCGTGCAGGCGCACGGCAAAGTCACACGCGCGTCTGGTCGACTGCTCGCCGGACCTGCGCGAGCAGCTGCTCGACGCGGAGGTCGACTGGCTCGACGGCGTGCTGATCACCCACGAACATGCCGACCATACGCACGGCATCGACGATCTGCGGCCGCTGTTCGTGCAGCAAGCGCCGGCGCGTCGATGTCTATCTGGACGAGCCGACATCGCGCGCGATGCACGCCCGCTTCGGCTATTGCTTCATGACGCCGCCGGGCAGCGAATATCCGCCGATCGTCACCGAAAAGCGCCTGGTCGCCGGCAAGCCGGTGACGATCGAGGGGCAGGGCGGCCCGATCGAGCGTCCTGCCGGTCCTGCAGGACCACGGCGACATCCCTTCGCTGGGCTTCCGCTTCGGCAACGTCGCCTATTCGGCCGACATCAAGAGCCTGCCGGCCGAAAGCGTCGCGGCGCTGGCCGGCCTCGACGTCTGGATCGTCGACGCGCTGCGCCAAACGCCGCATCCGAGCCATTTCAATCTCGACGAGGCGCTGGACTGGATCGCCCGGGTCAAGCCGAAGCGCGCGATCCTGACCAACCTGCACACCGATCTGGATTACGCGACGCTCTGCGCCGAGCTGCCGCCGCACGTCGAGCCGGGCTACGACGGGATGTCGTTTGCGCTGTTAAAGCGCCATGGCCGCCAGTGCGCGCTTGGTCTTGGAAAGCTAGAGTTTTATCGATCGGGTCGGCCTTGGATCCCGCAATGGATCCGACGATGGATCATTTAGCCTTGGTGTTATAGGCCTATATAAAATATTCCATAATATGTCTTATGCGAATCACGGATATGCGGTCGCAGCCGCGAGAGGGCTTTGGTACGGTCCGGCGATCGATCCACGCCAAGCGCCAGCGCAGACGTCCGCTCCGTGAAGCCATCCCGCGACATTGCGCGCCTGCTCGAGATCATGGCGGCGCTGCGCACGCCCGGCACCGGCTGCCCGTGGGACCTGGAGCAGAATTTCCGGACCATCGCGCCCTATACGCTGGAGGAAGCCTATGAGGTTGCCGACGCCATCGCGCGCGACGATCTGGCGGGCCTGAAGGACGAGCTCGGTGATCTGCTGCTGCAGGTCGTTTTCCACGCGCGCATGGCACAGGAGCAAGGCGCCTTCGATTTCGGCGACGTCGTCGAGGCGATCACCGCCAAGCTGATCCGCCGCCATCCGCATGTCTTTGCTGACGCCGACGGCAAGACCGCGGAGGCCGTTAAGGGCCTGTGGGAGCGCATCAAGGCCGAGGAAAAGGCCGAGCGCGGCGAGAAGCGGCGCCGGTGGCGCCCTGGCCGGCGTTCCGGTCGGCCTGCCCGCGTTAACCCGTGCCTTCAAGCTGCAGGACAAGGCCGGCCGCGTCGGGCTTCGACTGGAACGATCCGCGCGCTGTGCTCGCCAAGATCCGCGAGGAAGCGGACGAGATCGAGGCCGAGCTCGATGGCGGCCAATGGCAACCGGATGGCGGCCGAAGTCGGCGACCTGTTGTTTGCGGTGGTCAACCTCGCCCGTCACCTCGACGCCGATCCGGAAGGCGTCTTGCGCGAGACCAACCTGAAATTCGAGCGCCGCTTTGCGTCGATCGAGCGCGCGCTGGCGGCGCGCGGCAAGACGCCGAAGGAAGCCACGCTTGCGGAGATGGACGCGCTCTGGGACGAGGCGAAGGCCGCCGAAAAGTAGAATTTCAGCCGAATGTGAATTTCGCCCGCACCCGCGCCGCGTTGTCGGCATCCGCCCGCACAGTGACGGCAAGCCGGCCATCGCTCGCCCAGTCTTTCGTCAACACCTCGGAATGGCGATAAAGCCAGCTCAAGCCCGCGCCGTCGGCGGGGTCGAGCGACACTGTCGATGGTCTGCCGGCTTTCGCCCAGGCGCACTTCGATAGCGGTCAAGAGGTGGTCCATCCCCTCACCGGTTAACGCCGACACAGGACCGGCCGGCGATCCGGCGGTCGGCGCTCCGCCAGATTGAGCACCCTCGCCCGCGCCTCCGCATCGAGACAATCGATCTTGTTCCAGACCTCGATCAGCGCGTCTGTCGGCGGCCGCAATTCCAAGCTCGCCGAGCACTTTCTCGACGTCGTGCGACTGCGCCTCGAATCCGTCGTGCGACATGTCGCGCACATGCAGGATGACGTCCGCCTCGATAACCTCTTCCAGCGTCGCGCGGAAAGCCGCCACCAGCATCGTCGGCAGATCCGAGATGAAGCCGACCGTATCGGACAGGATCGCCTTGATCGCCGCGCGGCAATTCGACGGCGCGCAAGCGTCGGATCAAGCGTCGCAAACAGCATGTCCGCCGACAGCACGGTCGCGGCGCGTCAGCCGGTTGAACAGCGTCGACTTGCCGGCGTTTGTGTAGCCGACCAGCGCGACGATCGGATAGGGCACGCGCTTGCGGCTGTCGCGATGCAGCTTGCGCGTGCGCTTGACCTTTTCGAGTTCTGCTTCGATCCGCGCGATGCGCTCCTCGATCACGCGCCGGTCGGCCTCGATCTGCGTCTCGCCGGGCCCGCCGAGGAAGCCGAAACCGCCGCGCTGGCGCTCAAGGTGGGTCCACGACCGCACCAGCCGGCTCTTCTGATAGGTCAGATGCGCGAGCTCGACCTGCAGCGCGCCCTTCCCGCGTGCGCGCGCGCCGGCCAAAGATTTCGAGGATCAGCCCGGTGCGATCGATAACTTTGGCGCTCCATGCCTTTTCGAGATTGCGCTGCTGCACCGGCGAGAGCGCGCAATCCATGACGACGAGCCGAGGCCGACGGGCTTTTCACCAGTCCGGCGATCTCGTCGACCTTGCCTTTGCCGATATAGGTTGCCGGCCGGATGTCGCTGAGCGTGACGAGTCCCGCTTTCACGATTGTGAGATCGATCGCGCGCGCAAGACCGACGGCCTCCTCGAGCCGCGCCTCGGGCGGGCGCGATGCTCGCTTGCGCGCCGCATTTCGGCGCGGCGATGCCTTGACCCAAGGTTCGATGACGATCGCACGGCCGGTCTCGCCGCCCGATGCTACCGGGCTCAGAGATCGCTCGCCTGATCACGTCGACGTGGTTCCAACTAGGCTTTGTCTCCGGCCGGCGGCTCGTCGGCCCCTTCGAACAGCTGGATCGGGTGCCCCGGCATGATGGTCGAAATCGCGTGCTTGTAGACAAGCTGCGAATGCCCGTCCCGCCGCAACAGCACGCAGAAATTGTCGAACCAGGTCACCACGCCCTGCAATTTAACACCGTTCACCAGAAATATGGTGAGAGGTACTTTGCTTTTTCGGACGTGATTGAGAAAAGTGTCTTGCAGATTTTGCGCACGATCGGCTGCCATGGCCGTTTTTCCATTTTTTGCTCGCGTCTGAAGCGCGAGACCTTTCGTTGCCCAAGTCCTTCCGCATGCGACCTGAGGCGCATGCGCCACTCTGCCCCACGCGTAGCGGTGCGAGGCCCGGGAGACACTATTAGATGGCAGGCTGTGTTCCTGCGCAAGCACAAGTTCATGCGAGCGCCCGCAAACCGTTGAAACTATGAGGATGCTCGCGCCTTTCGACGTCGTGCGAGCGGCCTAGACGGCGATTTCGGCGTAGCGGTGATAATCGCGGCGGAGCGCCGTGGTGATCAGTCCCGGTGCGCCGTTTCCAACCGAATGGCCGTCTATTCTCACCACGGGCAGCACGACCTGACTCGCCGACGTGATGAATGCTTCTCGCGCCTGATAGGCCTCCTCGACCGTAAAGGTGCGTTCCTCGAAAGGAAGCCCTTGCGCCTTGATCATGTCGATCACAACCGATCGCGTAATGCCGGGTAGGATGTCTTCTCCAGGTGGATGCGTGATGAGCTTCCCGTCGCGGCTGACAATCCACGCGCTCGATGAAGAGCCTTCCGTGATGCGTCCTTTGGCGTCGACAAGCCAGGCTTCGCGCGCGCCTTGCTCGCGCGCCGCCTGCTTGGCCAACACGTTCGGCAGCAGGGCGACAGATTTGATGTCGACGCGTTTCCACCGGATGTCTGGAACGGTAATAACCGCGACGCCCTCAGCGGCCACTTGCTCGAGACGGTTGAGGTCGTTGCTGCGCGCAGTCACCACCAATGACGGGCGTGTGTTTTCCGCCGGAAACGGAAAATCGCGTTTTGCAACGCCGCGGGTGACCTGCAAGTAGACGATACCATCGCGGACCCGGTTTCGCCGGATCGTCTCGCGCAGCACGACGGCCAGCGCACGGGGTGACATCGGCCGCGCGATCCGCAGTTCCTTGAGTGACCGATCGAGCCGCGCCATGTGGCGGCGTCTCGTCGACCATGCGGCCTCCCCTCACCTCGCAAACCTCGTATACGCCATCGGCGAACTGATATCCGCGATCTTCGACAGCGACTTTTGCCTGGCCGTGCGGCACATAGCGGCCGTTGACGTATGCAATGCGTGACATGGCCGGCTAGTCGATCCCGAGGGCCTTGAGCTTGCGGTGGAGCGCGGAGCGTTCCATGCCGACGAATTCGGCCGTGCGCGAGATATTGCCGCCGAAGCGGCTGATCTGCGCAACCAGATATTCGCGCTCGAACACTTCCCGGGCGTCGCGCAGCGGAAGCCCCATCAAATGCTCGCCGCCATTTCCGTTCGGCATGTTCGGGACCATCGAGCCGACATCGGGCGGCAACATGCTCGCGTTCATCACGGCCTCCGGGTCACCGCCCGCAAGGATCATCAGCCGCTCGATGTTGTTGCGCAACTGGCGGACATTGCCCGGCCAGTTATGCGATTGCAGAACAGCCATGGCGTCGTCGCCAATCCGGCGCTTGGGCAATCCTGTCGCATGCGAAATCTGATCCATGAAATAGTCGACGAGATCGGGGATATCTTCCCGCCGCTCGGCCAGAGGCGGAACCCGAATCGGCACCACGGCCAGACGATGATAGAGGTCTTCCCGGAATTTGCCTTCGGCGATCAAGGCCTCAAGATTTCGTGCGGTCGACGAAACAATCCTTACATCGACGGCAATCTTGGCGCTGCCGCCAACGCGCTGAAACGTCTGGTCGACGAGCACACGCAAGATCTTGTTCTGGGTCTCGCGCGGCAGCTCGGCGACATCGTCAAGGAAAAGCGTGCCGCCATGGGCGTCTTCCAGGGCGCCGGCTTTCCGCCCCTCCGACCCGTTTGACTGGTCGACACCGAACAATTCGACTTCCATACGCTCCGGCGTAATCGCGGCGGCGTTGATCACGACAAACGGACCGCTTGCGCGTCCCGACTGCTGATGAAGGGTCCGCGCCGCGAGTTCCTTGCCTGCACCCGATGGGCCGACAACGAGCACGCGACTATTGGTCGGTGCGACGCGCTCGATCGTCTGCCGCAACTGGCTCAGAGCGGCCGATCGGCCGACAAGCGTGGACGGCACCGGCGTCATTTGCTTGAGCTGTTTGACCTCGCGTTTGAGCCGTGAATTTTCCAGCGCCCGGTCGGCGACCAGCACCAGCCGGTCCGCCTTGAAGGGTTTTTCAATGAAGTCGTACGCGCCCAATTTGATTGCGGCGACCGCTGTTTCGATGTTGCCGTGGCCGGAGATCATCACGACCGGAAGATCCGCGTGCTCCTGCTTGATGGCTTCGAGCAACTGCAGCCCGTCCAGCTTGCTGCCCTGCAGCCAGATATCGAGGAAGACCAGGTTCGGCCGCCGCGCTGCGATCGCGTTCAGCGCGTCATCGCTGTTACGCGCGGTGCGCGTGACATAGCCTTCGTCCTGAAGGATACCCGCCACCAGATCGCGGATATCGGCCTCGTCGTCGACAATCAGAATTTCAGAGGCCATGTTATTTCCCACTTACGGACGTTGGTTGCTCGGACTGAGGCTGCTCGGCCTTGCCGGCAGCGGCAAATCGTATGCGCACCCAGGCGCCCCGCTGGCCGGGTATTTTTTCGCTGGCGTCACGCAGCTCGATGCTGCCGCCATGCTCCTCGATGATGCGCCCGACGATCGCCAGCCCCAATCCTGTGCCCTTTTCCCGCGTCGTCACGTAAGGCTCGAGCAGCCGGCTGCGGTTCGATTTGGGAAGCCCGATACCGTTATCGATCACGTCGATCACGACATCGTCGCCTTCCCGTTCCGCGAATACGCGGATCGCGCCTTTGCCGAGCTCTTCGGACGGAACGGCCGCGATCGCCTCGGTGGCATTCTTGATGATGTTGGTCAGCGCCTGCGAAATCAGCCGCCGGTCAAACCGGGCCGGCATCGGGTCCTCGCCGATTTTGGCGTCGATTTCGATTTCGGAATTCCCCACGCGCATCAAGAACACGGTTTGCCGAACCGCATCGGCGACGTCTTCGGTGGCCATAACGGGCTTCGGCATCCGTGCAAAATGCGAAAACTCGTCGACCATGCGCCGGATGTCTTCGACCTGACGAACAATCGTGTCCGTGCATTGTTCGAAGACGCTACGATCCTCCTGCGATCATTTTGCCGTACTTCCGGCGCAGCCGTTCGGCCGAAAGCTGAATCGGGGTCAGCGGATTCTTGATCTCATGCGCAATGCGACGGGCCACATCAGCCCAGGCGGAAGTACGCTGTGCGGCAACCAGCTCCGTAATATCGTCCAGCGTCACCACATAGCCGCGATCGGAGTCGCCGGCCTGTTCGCTTGTCACGCGGACGGAAAGATTGCGCTCACGGCCGTCGCGACTGATCGTGATCTGATCCTGCGTGCGCGATCCGGATCGGGCCGCGGCCATGAAGTCGGCAAGCTCGGGGAGCGCCTCGGCGAGCGGCCTGCCGAGGGCCTCGCTTTCGGTGCAGCCTATCAATTTTTCCGCCGACCGGTTGAGGATACTGACCGCGCCGTGTCCGTCGACGCCGATGACGCCGGCGCTTGCGCCCGCCAGAACGGCTTCGGTGAATCGCCGCCGGCTGTCGATGAGATCGTGCGCCTGCATGATGTCATCACGCTGCGTCCGCAGCTCTTGCGTCATCCGGTTAAACGTTTCGCCGAGTTGCGCCAGGTCCCCTTCCGCCTGGCGCACGGGGACGCGCACATAAAGGTTTCCGGTCGAAACGGCGTTCGCGGCGCCAATAAGTCTTCGGATCGGCGCAACCAGCCGGTTGGCAAAATTCAGTCCGATCCAGACTGCCGAGAGTAACACCGTCAGCGCGATCACGGTGTACATCAGCGCGAACGCCACTTGCACGCCGGCCCGGCGCGTTTCGAGTGCCGCATATTCTGTCGCGCTCGCACGGGTTGCCTGAAGTTGCGGGACAACACGCGGATCGAGCAGTCGCGTCAGATAGAGATAGTAGTCCTCATACTGGTCCAATTTGACGACGGCCGCGACGTAATTGGCGTCGGGCAGCAGAACGACTTGCGGTTCTTTGCTTCCGATAAGCGGCAGGGCATCGCGTGGCGGCAGCGCGAAGGTCTGATTGATATTGAGATCGGCACGCGCAATGACTTTCAGCTCCTTGTCGAGCACGATGGCTGCGGCAAGGCCGCGGGTCTGTGCCTGAAAAGTCAGAAACTGGCGAAGCTTGTCGGGGTCCTGGTCGAAGACACTCTTGTTGCGTGTGATGTCGTAGCCCATCACCATGATGTCCGACCGCACGATCTGGGCGTGGTCGCGCAGGTAGGCTTCGGCGACGATCAGCGAGTTCTCGATTGCCGAACGCGTGCGGGTGGAAAACAGCCGATCAAGGCCGCGGTCGAGCGTCACGCTGGCGACGATCGCCACCAGGATCGCCGGCGCAGCAGCGATCAACGAAAAGATTCCGACGATCCGGACGTGCAATCGTGCGGCCGCCCGTCCGGTCCGGCGCGCCTGCACGACCTGCCAAACGTCGCGGACGATGACCGCCAGCAGCAGCACCACCGTGGCCGCGTTTGCGGCAAGCAACGAGACCACCACGTCGTGTGTCGGCGAAAGCGGCGTAAAATCGGCAAGGACAATAAACGTCACGAACGCCGACAGCAGCGCCAACCCGACGGCCAACGGACCAAGGATGCGCATTTCGCCGCGCTTTGCGGGTGCGCCGGCGAGCGCGGTATCGGCGGTTGCAGCCTGTTCGACGCTCATACGTCCCTGTCGCGGAAGCGGCTGCGGAGGCAGCACGATCATGTCCGTCCCGAAAAGGGGCTTGGATTGGCCCCTTTTATGAGCTGATGCTTTTATACAACAATGTTGCCAAATTGCGACAAAAGCTAGACCGCAATCATCACGCTTTTGCGCGAAGGGATGGGATATCGCGTCGGGCTGGTTGGCCCCGGCCGGAACGATGTCACAACTCGCCTGCCCTGATCGCGGGGCCGGAAACGACGGCTAGTTTAGAAGGCGTGTAAGCGCCGCGCGATTTGTGAGGTTGATCGTCCTTGCTGATGCGCGCTCGATCAGGCAGGCCCGCTCCAGCTCCGTGATGGTCCGGCTGACTGTCTCAATCGACAGACCGAGATGGTCGGCAACATCCTGGTGAGACATCGGGAGATCGACGTCTGCTGTTTCGCCCGTTCTGGCGGACAGATCGAGCAGAAAACCTGCAACCCGGCATTTTGCACTCTGGTTGATCCGCAGCGAGTGGGCCTGAATGCACCGCAGCTCGCTTGTTGCCGTCGTCAAAAGGAAATTTGCAACCTTGTGTTCTCGGGCGGCCGCCGAAAGCAAGACATTACGTTTGAAAAACAAAAGCAACGCGTCAGTGGCGGCCTCGATCGACAGCGCGTGTGTCAGTTCGTCGGTCCACCCAAAGAGCTCCCCAGGCGTATGAAAAGCCACAATGGCGCGCGTGCCGTTTTGGAAAGTCTTGCAGCGCCGAACGACCCCATCGACGACCATGAAGACATAGTCGGCAGGATCGCCTTCGCAGACGATAGTGCTGTTGCGCCGATAGCGGATCGGCCCGCGCCGCACCGAGAGAACAGCGCGCTTCGCTAGTTTCTCACGCGTCCTCGAGGATAAACGCACTCGGAAAGCTTGATCTTGATCCGGGCACGACCTTGTAAGAGACATGCCTATGTCGCCTAGTCGCCTTAGACGCCTTTACAACTTCAATTTCACCCATCGAACTTCCCCGAGATGGAAGCCGCGCCCTCGTTTTTTTTTGCGAGGCGTGAAAAGATTAGGCGCGTCAGGATATGTCAGGTAGTGGACCTTGGCCCAACATCGCGGCCGACCGTACGAGGCAGCTGGAGCTACTTAAACACCCATATTGGCCGCATTTTCAGGACGCTTTGGCCTGCGGTTTCTTTCCAATTTCGCGCAGGTGGCTTTTAGCCGCACCGCCTTCAAGACCGAAAAGTCGTGCGATTTCTTTCATTCGGTCATTGTCGTCAGCGCTGAGTTCGTTCCGCGCACGCAGGACCTGATGGATCATCTCGTACCCCTTCTCTCGACTTTCGAGATCTGGTGGAAGCATCGACGGAATTGCTTCAAGCGCGGCCTTCTGGTCGATCAGCAGGATATTGAATTGCTCGCGCACCAGCTCCTTGAATTCGGCAACAGGCATGTCGCCGTGAGCCTCGCGGATCCGCCGCGCCAGCTCAAATCCGCGCTCGTCGACGGCACGACGCGATTCACCCCGACATAGATCAGACTTCGGACGATCGCCGCCCTTAAGCCGCCGGTCGCAGACGAGCGCCTTGAGCTCGGCGATGCGCTTTTGCAGCAGCTCGCGATGCAAAGGATTTTTGGCGGCCTTTCTCAGGCGTTGGGTGCCGGATGGATCGACGCCGACCGCCGCCTGAAGTGTCGGCGAGCCGTAGATCGCCAGGAACATCCGCTCGGCCCATGTCTCGCTTGCCTCGCGCCAGGAATCGAGCGCGCCCTCGATCCGCTTCGACATATCCTTCTGTGCCGCAAGAAAGGGATTGTCGTCATCGACGATCTTCCGATTGGCGTGGACTTGCTCCGCGAGCCGCGCCACTGGCGCCATGAACGGATTCTGGTCCGAGAAGATTTCGTACTGCAGGCGCAATGGATGAAATTGCCGGATCCAGTCGGCAACCGGCGCCGGCACCATCGCGCGCACAATCGGCTGCATGAAAGTGCGATAAAGTGACAGATTTATCTCCGAAACCCGTGCAGCAGTCGCAAAGCGACGTTCATCAGCGATATCGTTACCGCCAAGCGCACGGATGTCATCAAGCGTTCTCGCCTCGCAACGCATCACCCAGTTTCCGCTGGCCAGATCCGGGTTGGCTGTATCCTCGCCTCTGGCTTCGAACACGGCCTCGTAAAGGCCGGGCGGCAAAGTGTCGATCAAATCAATATTGCTGGAGAATTCGCCGTGTTCTTTCTTTGCAACGCCTCCCGAAACGAAGATGCCAAGATGGCCTACCGATTCATGAATCGTGTACACGATGGTCTGCCCGTAGGAGCGAATGTCGTCGACATTGTCGTATAGATCGAGAATCCATCCGAGCGCCTGCTGGGGCGGCGTGACGTTGTCGCCCTTCGAGCAGAACACCACGATCGGCGAGCGGATAGTGCGAAGGTCGATCGTCGTTCCGTCCGGCGTTTGAATCCGGCCCGCCGCAAGATTGTTGCCGATGAACAGCTCATCGACGATGAACTGGATTTCCTCCGCATTCAGATTGACATGGCCGCCCCACCACTTCTCGAATCCCAGATAGCGAGGGGCTTCGGTGTCGATCTTCGAATAGAGGTTGTATTGCTTGGTCCACAGCGTATTGGCGGGGTTTTGATTTTCGAAGTTCTGCACAAGCCCAGGCGCCATCGAACTTGCCGTTGCCGAGATCACTCGCAAGCGCGGTCAGCCAGCTGCCGCCCAGCAACCCGCCGGAATAGCGCATCGGGTTCTTGCCGTGCACGCCCGCCCAATATGAGAGCGGCGAGCCCGCGACGATAATGGGGCCGAACAATTCCGGGCGCAGCGCCGCTAGCATCATGATTGCCCAACCGGCCTGGCAGTTTCCGATAACGCAGGGCTTGCCGCTCGCGTCCGGGTGCGCGGCTATAACCTTTTCGATGAAGACTGCCTCGGCGCGAGCGATGTCGCCGATCGTCTGACCGGGAACAGGCTCGGGGAGAAATCCGACGAAGTAGCAAGGATGGCCGGCTTTGAATGCAACGCCGATCTCGCTGTCGGCCTTGAAGCCGCCAATGCCGGGACCGTGGCCGGCGCGCGGATCGACGACGATAAAAGGCCGCAGCTTCGGATTGATGTCGATGCCGTCGGGTGGAATGACCCGCACAAGGGCATAATTTACGGGCCGGTCCAGCTTGCGGCCGTCCACGACCAATTCGACCTGGTAGTCGAGCACGTGCGGCGCGCTTTCGGCCATGTGCTCGCGATACTGATTTCCGCGCTGACGCAGCACATCCCAAAACAGCACGCTGCGCTGGGCGGCATCGATCGCGTACCCCATTGCGGCGGCAAAATCGCAAAAGGCGTCGCCGCCTCAGGTGAGGAAGAACTTTTCTGCTCTGACATTTTGCTATGCCTTCACATCGCATTGATGAGGGCCCATAAGGTCGCGCCTATGGGGCCATGCGCGCCTTAGTGTGGCGAAAGACGATATCGCTCGGTAGCACCAAAAGTGGTGCGGTCTTTGATGCAGGTCAATGAGCCCCGACATGTGATCCGCATACTGACCCATTCGGAAATCTGTTTCTTGGGAGGTATCAGGCTATGGCTACCAAAGAGACAATGAATACTTCGAAAGCCGGTGCTCCTCCGCAATTCGTCGAATTGGGGACAGCACCAGACAGAAACGGCGCTCAATTTTCAAAAAGCGATTTTGGAGTCATGCGAACAGGCCAGTCGAGCCTGGATTGACCGTGTGCAGTCCGAAATTTCGCTGTGGTCAGACTTGGCGACCAAGTTGAGCACCACCAAAAGCGTCCCGGAGGCGTTCGAGACCTACACGAAGTGTATGTCGCAGCGGATGCAGATGGCCGCCGACGACGGACGCAAACTCGCTGAAGAAGCTCAACAGCTTACGCAGAAGTTCGCGCAGTCACTGGGCAACGGCCGGCCGGGTATGACCACGTGAGCGTCATGTAACGGGTATCAGTTGCGTTGGATCGGGTTGGACGACGAAACCTCGCGTCGCCGGCTGAACCATATTATCAGCCCAGGCCGTGTATTCAGCAGGACGTGCTCCCACAAAGGACAACTACATGACGTCAAGAACGTTGGAATGGAGAACTGATCAGACATTGTCTGTCGGAAAAGGAGCAACCGTTCAGCAATTTGTCGCACTGCTCGGCGATGACCGGCTGGAAATTGACGTCGCACCTTGGGGTGAAGGCCACCTCAAGATCAATGGCCGGGAAATTGCGCATGTTGATGATGCCAAGGATCGACGCCAGGCCTTCCGAGCGATCAAGAAAATCGCAGACCACTACGTGGACACGCACATGACCAAAACTGAAGCCAAGAACGTCTCACCGATGTTGCCCACGGCAAAAGCCAAGCTGCTTGAGGGCAAAAGGGGGCTGATTGTCGGCATCGCAAACGAAAATTCGATTGCCTGGGGTTGTGCCAAGGCGTTTCGCGCTCTCGGTGCTGAGGTCGCCGTCACCTATGTGAACGACAAAGCCAAGAAGTACGTCGAGCCGCTCGCCCGCGCCCTCGAGGCGCCGATTTTCATGCCACTCGACGTTAATAAGCCGGGGCAGATGGAAGCGGTCTTCGAACGGATCACCAAGGAATGGGGCAAGCTCGATTTTGTCGTTCACTCGATCGCATTTTCACCGAAGGAGGCGCTGCAGGGACGCGTCGTCGACGTATCGCGCGAAGGATTTGCCACGACCATGGATGTGTCCTGCTGGACCTTCATTCGCATGGCGCATCTTGGCGGAGCCGCTCATGCGCAAAGGCGGCACGCTCTTCACCATGTCGTACTACGGCAGCCAAATGGTCGTTAAGAACTACAACATCATGGGCGTCGCAAAAGCGGCGCTCGAATGCGCGGTCCGCTACATTGCGGCAGAGCTCGGGCCGAAGGGAATCCGGGTGCACGCGATCTCGCCGGGGCCGCTGGCGACGCGCGCCGCGTCGGGCATTCCCGAATTCGACGCGTTACTTGACAAGGCGAAGGCAAAAGCGCCGGCACGCAGTCTTGTCAGCATCGATGACGTCGGCGCCGCCACGGCTTTCCTCGCGCACGACGCGGCCCGCCTCATCACGGGCGAAACTTTGTACATCGACGGCGGCTACCACATCATCGACTAGGAGCAGCCGACCGCCTCGCCGCGGCGTTACTTGGCGCTCCAATTCAACGAGATGCCGATGTCGCCCGGCTTTCCGCCGGACCAATCGGCAATCTGGAATTTTATTTTGTATCCCTTTGGCCGCAGATACTGCTTCCAGAATTCAAACAGCTCCTTGGGCAACCCGGTGAGCGTATTCTCCCAGCCGGGCTCCTGCTGATTGATGGCGCGGCCACGGTCCGAGAAAAGGCTGTTCGGAAAACGCCCGACCTCGATTTCAGTCAGACCATTGCTCACCGCCCTGTTTATGATCGCGGCTGCGCGCTTCAACCGCTCTTCATCGGAGACGCCCGAAGGGCCCTTCAACTTGTCGAGCAGCGCCTTCTTTTCCGCTTCGACGGCCGCCTGCTTGCGCATGTATTCGGAGGCCTTTGCGGCCTCGGCTTCGGCCATTTTCTTGCTGCAATCCACGGCTGAGGGCAGGAGTTCGTCAAATTTCACATTCATGGCAGTGCTCCAGGGAGATTGTCTCTTGTATAAAATAGCCCAAGGGCCGGTTTTGACCTAGGTCAACGAGCGCCCACCGATCATCGGCCTCTATATGCTGTCAATTACAACCGAGAACCCACCGATGGCCAAAGGGAAAAAGAAGCACTCCAAAACCGGGCACGACGGCGAGCGGATGAAGCGCAAGGCCTATGAAGCCGAAATGCGCAAGCTTCAGGTCAAGCTCTGTCATCTGCAGGAGTGGGTTAAGAAGAAAGGCCTGCGAGTCATCATTGCCTTCGAAGGCCGCGACGCTGCCGGCAAAGGCGGCACCATTCGCGCGATTACCGAAAGAGTCAGCCCACAGAGTATTCCGGATCGTTGCCCTGCCCGCGCCTTCCGAGCGGCAAAAGAGCCAGCTGTTTCTCCAGCGCTACATCGAGCATTTTCCGGCGGCCGGAGAAGTCGTGATCTTCGACCGCAGCTGGTACAACCGCGCCGGTGTCGAACATGTGATGGGATTTGTCAGCGAGGAAGGATATGAGCGATTTCTGAAACTGGCGCCGAAGATCGAAAAATACATCGTCGATGCCGGAATCATCCTCATAAAATTCTGGCTCGAGGTCGGCAAAGAGGAGCAGGAGCGACGCTTCCATGCCCGCATCAACGACCCGATGCGCCAGTGGAAATTGAGCCCGATGGACACTCGAATCATACAAGCACTGGTACAGCTACTCCAAGGCGCGCGACATGATGCTCGACGCAACGGACAGCGAGGATGCGCCATGGTACGTTGTGCGCTCAGACGACAAGCGGCGCGCACGACTGAATTGCATTTCACATATTTTGTCGGCAATCCCGCACAAGAAAGTCCACGCCGAAAAGGTCAAGCTGCCCAAGCGAATTGAAAAGAATCGCTACGACGACCAGCGTCCGATGAAAGACCGCCGCTTCGTGCGCGAGATCTATTGAGCGCCTGAGCCAGACCAAGCGCCGCGGCCGCGCGGCGTGGGACGCGGCGCCAAAAGTTGTGACGGACTAGTGCGCGTCAGATCTTATAGCCGTACTTTTTCATGCAACCGGCGCCGCGCGTATGACGTTCGTTTGCCTGAGTGGACGTTCCGAAAATTCCCATTTTGTCCATCTCTTTCTTGCAAACTTCCCAGGCCTGTTCGTAGGTAAGCTTTTTCGTTTTGGCGAAAGCGTTTTCCGCCAGACCGAAACCCACAACGAACGTGCCGGCCACAAGCGCCGTCAGAATCCTATAGTTGAGCGTCATCGTTCACTCCTCTATGCCCGTCGGCAACGGATCGATCCTGAAGTCGGACCGAATGGCTGCATTGACCTATGTCAAAAGACCGATTTAGCGCGCTGTGCTAGAAGCACGTATCATCTGCGAGCTGCCGACATGTCGGACGCCGCCACCTATACAGCAACAGAATGCCTGCGCGACGGACGCACCTTTGAAGTCCGTGCGCTCAAACCAAGCGATGAAGCGGACATGTTGGCCGCGGTCGACCGGATCGGCACGCAGTCTCTGTACCGCCGGTTCATGGGCGCAAAACGCGGCTTTTCAGACAAAGAGCGTGCGTTCTTTCTGAATGTCGATTTCATCAATCATGTTGCGTTGGTTGCAGTGGTGAAAGAGGAAGACCACGCCTCGATCGTCGCCGGCGGCCGCTATATCGTCGAAAAACCCGGGACGGCCGAAGTCGCCTTCGCCGTTGTCGATGACTACCAGGGACAGGGTATCGGTGCGATCTTATTGCGCCACCTCGCCGCGCTTGCCCGCGAGGCCGGGCTAAAGGAATTCACCGCTGAGGTTCTCGCGGACAACACGCCAATGCTGAAGGTCTTTGAGAAGTCCGGGCTGAAGTTCAGCTCAAAGCGTTCCGCTGACGGCATTCACGCCGTGCTGCAATTGTGAAGCGGAATTATTCTGCGGCCCTCTCCGCCCGCCCTGATATCAGAGCCAATGTGTGCCGCGCAATCATCAGCTCTTCATTGGTAGGTATGACGTAGACCGTGACGCGGCTGTCCTTGCGCGATATCACCTGCGCCGAAGCCTTGTTGGCGTCCTGATCAAGCGCGACACCCAGCCACGACAGGCGTTCGGCAATGCGTGCGCGCATCGTCGGAGAATTTTCGCCGATACCGGCTGTGAAAACGAAGGCATCGATCCCACCCAGCGCGGCAGCCAGCATTCCGGCAAAGAGACCGGCGCGATAGACGAAGTACTCGAGAGCAAAGGCCGCCTTCAGATCGGCGCTCTCCTCGAGTTCGCGCACGTCGTTGCTAACGCCTGAAAGACCCTTCAAGCCGGATTCCTTGTAGAAAAGATCCTGAACGGCGGCCGCGCTCATTCCCTTCTCCGCGATAAGATAAAGCACGACGCCCGGATCGAGCTGCCCGGGCCGCGTTCCCATCGGCAAGCCGTCGAGCGCAGTAAAGCCAAGCGTGCTTTCGATGCTCCGCCCGTTGTCCAACGCACACATCGAGGCGCCGCTGCCAAGGTGCGCAACGATTACGCGACCTTTAGCAACTTCCGGGCGCGACCTGACGCAAACGATCGGCGATGTACTCATACGAAAGACCGTGGAAGCCATAACGTCGTACGCCCTCCTCGTAGAATTTTTCGGGTATCGCGAAATGATCCGCCAAGGCGCCGTGGTCGCGGTGGAACGCGGTGTCGAAACAGGCGACCTGCGGAAGTTCGGGCCGGCGAGCCATGAGCGTTCGAATAGGCGCGAGATTGTTGGGTTGATGCAGTGGTGCGAGCGATACATAGCGCTCAAGTTTGGCGACGACATCTGCTGTCAGGCGAACCGGGCGGCTGTATTCGGGACCGCCATGAACGACGCGGTGACCGACCGCGACAAGATTGACCTTCTGGGTCTTGCGCAGCCAGTCGCCGGTTTCCTGGGTTGCCGCAGGAAGGTCCGGCACTTTTTCAACAGGATAGGACTGGTCGATCAGCGGCTTCTTGTCAGGCCCGGCAGCGCGCAGCCGCGGTCGGGTGCCAATTCCATCCATCTGACCCTTGACGAGGCAATCGAGATCGCCGCCCGCGCCGGTCGCGAAGACCTGAAACTTGAGGCTCGAGGAGCCCGCATTGACGACCAGAATTGCGTCCATGGCCTTCACACTGCGGCAATCGCCGCCTTCTTTCGGCGTGCATCGGCGTAAAGCACGGCGGCCGCAGCGGATGCCATGCGGCTGCGCACTGAATCGGCCCGCGATGTCAGGATGATCGGTACGCGGGCGCCAAGCACGATGCCTGCGGCATCTGCCTTCGCAAGGAACGTGAGGTTTTTGGCGAGCATGTTGCCGGCCTCCAGGTCGGGAACGACCAGAATCTGGGCGCGCCCGGCGACTGGTGATTTGATGCCCTTTATTTTCGCAGCTTCGGGATCAATCGCATTGTCGAAGGCGAGCGGGCCGTCGAGTACGCCGCCGGTTATTTGCCCGCGATCCGCCATCTTGCACAAAGCGGCCGCGTCAATGGTCGACGGAATTTTCGGCGTCACAGTTTCGACCGCGGACAAGATGGCAACGCGCGGTGTGCCGAGGCCGACGTCAGTGAACAGATCGATTGCGTTCTGGATAATGTCGCGCTTCACTTCGAGATCAGGGAAAATGTTGATGGCCGCATCGGTGATGAACAGGGTCTCCGGGTAAGTCGGCACATCCATCACAAAGACATGGCTGATACGGCGCGCCGTCCGCAGTCCGGTACTGGAAGACGTTACCGCCCGCATAAGTTCGTCGGTGTGCAGGCTCCCCTTCATCAGAAGCTCGCCTTTGGATTCGCGAATGAGTTCCACTGCCTTGGCCGCGGCCGCTTCGCTGTGCGGTGCATCGACGATCTGGTAATCTTTCAGATCGATGCCGTGCTCACGAGCGACCGCCCTGATTTTTGCGGCAGGGCCGACCAGAACCGGCTTAATGATGCCGAGTTCCGCCGCCTCGATCGCGCCACGCAACGAGGATTCATCGCATGGATGCACGACAATGGTGATCGCGGGCCGCGCCTCCTTTGCTCGCGCTATCAGACGATCGTATTTGGAACCCGGCGCCGGGCCGGCTGCGCTGATCGGCGCGATCGTGTCAACATGGTCACGCATGGAATCTCCCAGAACTCTGTTGTGGGGTCGGCGTCACAGCATGCCGCCGACCCGAAGCTATGAAGCTATTATGATGCAGTTGGTGTCATGCGAAATGCATCCGCATTGACCTAAGTCAATGGCGGCGATCAGCCGGCCGCGAATAATGGTCTTCGTTTTCAGATGCTTGAAAGCAGCGGAGTCGCGAACCTGTGCAGCGCCGGTTGACATAGAGTCAATGAAGGACGCACGGGGCGCTCGTAACTTCCGAAATTTCACGATCCAAGCCTTGGCAAGATCGAAACAAAAATCGGACGTTTAGGGAGACGTAACATGAAAGCTGGCGCCGCCGCTGTGAAGAAGAAGCGAAGGACGAGGATTGCTGGCGAGGCTTCAAGCCAGGCGATTGGAGCACATCCATCAACGTGCGCGACTTTATCGTCCGTAACGTAACGCCCTACGACGGCGACGAAAAGTTTCTCGCGCCAGCGTCAAAACGGACCAAAGCGGTTTGGGAAAAGCTTCAGCCCTATTTTCAGGCGGAGCGGAAGAAAGGCGTGCTTGCAGTCGATGCGAAAAATCCATCGACACTGCTCGCGCACAAGGCCGGTTACATTGACCGCGACAATGAAATCATCGTCGGCCTGCAGACCGACGAGCCGTTCAAGCGCGCGATCTTCCCGTACGGCGGCCTGCGCATGGTCGAAGCGGGCCTGAAGGCGGCCGGATTCCCAGCGGATCCGCAGGTCCACGAGGCTTTCACCAAATACAGGAAATCACATAACGACGGCGTGTTCGATGCGTACACACCCGAGATCATGAAGTGCCGCAAGTCCGGCATTATCACCGGTCTCCCCGACGCATATGGCCGCGGTCGCATCATCGGCGATTACCGGCGGGTTGCTCTCTATGGAGTCGACAGGCTGCTCGAGGTCAAGGGCGAAGAACGCGCACAAATGAACGACATGTGGCCGAATGATGAGGTCATCAGGGTGCGCGAGGAACTGGCCGAGCAGACGCGTGCGTTGAAAGATCTCGTCTCGATGGCGAAGCTCTACGACTGCGACATCACACGGCCGGCGAATGATGCCCGGGAAGCGGTCCAGTGGACGTATCTGGCGTACCTTGGCGCAATCAAAGAGGCCAATGGTGCCGCCATGTCGATCGGCCGCATCTCGAGCTTCCTCGATATCTATATCGAGCGCGATTTGCAGGAAGGCGCTCTGGACGAAGCCGGCGCGCAGGAGCTGTGGGACCAGCTGGTGCAGAAGCTGCGCATCGTCCGGTTCCTTCGCACGCCCGAATACGATGCGCTCTTCAGCGGCGACCCCTACTGGGCAACCGAATGCGTCGGCGGCATGGATCTCGACGGCCGCGCGCTGGTGACCAGGAGCAGCTACCGCATGCTGCACACGCTTTACAATCTTGGCCCGGCGCCGGAGCCGAATATAACGATCCTCTGGTCGAAGCACATGCCCGGCGCGTTCAAGCGCTTCTGCGTCAAGGTCAGTCGCGACACCTCCTCGTTGCAGTATGAAAATGATGACCTGATGCGGCCGTTCTGGGGGGATGACTACGGCATCGCCTGCTGCGTGTCGGCGATGCGTCTCGGCAAGCAGATGCAATTCTTCGGCGCTCGCGTGAACCTCGCAAAAGCATTGCTTTACGCGATCAATGGCGGCCGCGACGAAGTGTCGGGCGAACAAGTGGCACCCAGCACGCCGCCGGTGAAAGGCGACTTCCTCGATTACGACGATGTGATGGCCAAATTTGACGAGACAATGGAGTGGCTGGCACGGACCTATGTGCACGCCATGAACTGTATCCACTACATGCACGACAAGTATTTCTATGAACGCCTCGAGATGGCGCTGCATGATCGAGACATTCTACGAACCATGGCGTTCGGCATTGCGGGGCTGTCTGTCGTTGCCGACAGCCTGAGCGCGATCAAATACGGAAAGATTCGCGTCACCCGCGACGATACCGGGCTTGTCGTCGACTATCAAAACGAAGGCAATAAGGCGACGCCGCAATTCGGCAACAACGATGACCGTGTCGACAAGATCGCATCCGAGCTTGTCACCCGTTTCATGGGAAAAATCCGCAAGCATCCGACGTACAGGAACGCCACACACACCCAAAGCGTGCTGACGATTACGTCCAACGTCGTATACGGCAAGGCGACCGGAAATACTCCGGACGGCCGCAGGAAGGGCGAGCCTTTCGGTCCCGGAGCCAATCCGATGCATGGCCGCGACAGCCACGGCTGGCTCGCGTCCTGCCTGTCGGTTGCGAAGCTTCCCTACAAGGACTCACAGGACGGCATCAGTTACACGGTCTCCGTCGCACCTCAGAAGGCGCATCTGTCCGAAAGCCAGCTCCTGTCAGAGGCCACCAAAGCCTTCGATGTCTATTTCGATCACGGCGGATTCCACATGAACCTGAACGTGATCGACAAGGACACGCTCGAAGATGCCATGAAGAATCCGGACAAATATCCGCAGCTAACAATCCGTGTGTCCGGCTACGCCGTCAATTTCGTCCGCCTGACACCTGAGCAGCAAAGGGATGTGATCAGCCGCACCTTCCATGGCCAGATCTGATCTGGAGACGTGTGATGTCGACTTTGCAGACGCTCGAATCCGGCAGCAGGCATGACCTGCGCGTCGGGAAATCACCCGACGCTCCGGACGAGAGTCTGTTCAAGGACGATAGCGAAGGCGCCTTTGGCTATTGCCACTCCTATGAGACTTCGTCCCGATACGATGGGCCCGGTGTGCGAGTTGTGTTGTTCACTTCGGGTTGCCTGCTGCGATGCACGTATTGCCACAACCCGGACACGTGGCATCTCAAGGACGGCACCTATGTCTCTGCGCAGCAGGTGCTCGATCGTCTCGCGGGTTTTGCGTCGGCCATCAAGGCGCTTGACGGCGGCCTGACCATTTCGGGCGGGGAGCCCATGGTGCAGCTCGCCTTCACAAAGCGGATATTCGCCGGCGCCAAGAAAATGGGGCTGCACACCGCCATCGAGACGTCGGGTTTTTTGGGCGACCGGGCCGATGATTCCTACCTGTCTGTCGTCGATCTGATCCTGCTCGACATCAAAAGCTCGAATCCCGACACCTATCGCAAGGTCACCGGCCGCGATCTCGCGCCGACGCTGCGGTTTGCGGAGCGCCTCGCCTCGATCGGCAAGCCGGCGCGGGTACGGTTCACGCTCGTGCCCGGCCAGACCGACGATCCCGCGAATGTCGAGGGCATCGCCAAATTTGTCGCGCCCATGAAGAACGTCGAGTGGGTGGAAGTTCAGCCTTTCCATCAAATGGGTGCCTTCAAATGGAAGGCAATGAACATCGAATACAAATGCGCCGATACGCCCCCTGCACCACCTGAACTTACCAAGCGAGTCATCGAACAATTCCGCGCTGCAGGATGCCGCGCCCGCTGATCCGGCAACACGCAAGCAAGCGTCGTCGAATTCCGAGGGGAGCTTTCCATGTTAGATCTTGCCCGCGAGATCATCGGCACTCAGCCAATTCTGACCGCATTTCTCGCGATCGGCCTCGGTTACCTGGTCGGGCAGATCAACATCGGTGGATTTTCACTTGGCGTCGGCGCCGTCCTGTTTGTCGGTCTCGCGCTCGGCGCATTTGCTCCGAAGGCGCAGATCGTAGGGCCTATCGGGCTGACCGGCCTGATCATGTTCCTCTACGGCATCGGGATCCTGTATGGGCGGCAGTTCTTCGAAGGAATGCGAGGAGTTGGCCGGAAATACAATCTGCTCGCATTGGTCGGATGCCTTGCAGGTCTTCTGGTGGCGCTCGGCTTGGGCCAGGCTTTCGGCATAAAACTGGGCCACACCCTCGGGTATATACGCAGGATCAATGACGAGCACTGCCACCCTGCAGGCGGCACTCGATGTCATGAACAACAAGGAGCCTTCGATCGGATACTCAATCGCTTATCCCTTCGGCGTGATCGGCCCGATCCTCTGCATCTATTTCATGACACGCGTCGTGCAGCCAAAATTTCCGGCGAAAGCACAGCGCTTCCACATGGGTGAAATTTCCATTGGAGACAAATTTTCCGGCCGTAGACGCTCGACGAGCTCACCAAGGAACTGCCGGAAGGCGTCCAGGTGACCATGGTTCGTCAGAGCGGGCAGAACGTCATCCCGGCTCCGGATCTCGCGCTGTCCCCCGGCGATGCCGTTATGATCATCGCCGAACGGCAGGATGCAATCGGGGAAGCGGCCGCACGCCTCGGCAAACTCGAGCCCGGCCGCCTGGCCAAGGATCGCGCCGATCTCGACTACATCCGCGTCTTCGTCGGCAAAGCCGGCGTGGTCGGCGTGCCACTCGCCCGCCTTCCGATGCCTGCCGGCTTTCCGGCTCATATCCTGCACGTGAGACGGTATGACGCCGACCTCGTGCCGACGCCCGACTTGATGCTGGAATTCGGCGACCGCGTGGGCGTGTTGATGCCGCCCGAGCGGCGCGACGATGTCAGAAAACATTTCGGCGACACGGTGAAAGCCGCAGCCGAATTCAGCTACGTCTCGCTCGGAATTGGCATGGTCCTCGGCGTGTTGCTCGGGCTCATTCCGATTCCGATTCCCGGTGTCGGCACCGTTACGTTCGGCATTGGCGGCGGCCCGCTGATCGTCGCCCTCATCCTCGGAAAATTGCGGCGTACGGGCCCCATGCTGTGGACGATGCCGCTGCCGGCAAACATCGTGCTCCGCAATTTCGGGCTGGCGATGTTCCTCGCCACGGTCGGCGTCAATGCCGGCCAGCCTTTTGTGCGCACGATCGCAGAGTCCGGATTTACGATGTTCTTTATCGGCATCGCGGTCCTGCTGACAACCGTGTTCATCGTCCTGATCGTCGGCTACTACCTCATGAAGATTCCATATGACGATCTGGTTGGCGTCGCGTCCGGCGCAACCGGAAATCCGGCCATCCTTGTCTATTCGACCAAGATGGCGCCGACCGAGCGGCCCGATATCGGCTACGCCATGATCTTTCCATCGATGACGATCGTGAAAGTCATTGCGGTGCAAATTGTCGGCATTCTCGCGGCCACGGGTGCAGGCGGTTAGCGGCGCACATGAAGCACAAGCCGGCTCCTGACGAAGAGCGTTGCGCCGCAAGTGATCACTTTCGACGCGATCATGCCGGCAAGCATGGCCGTGCGTGCCGAACAAAGCGGTGTCAAAAGGGCCAACACCGACCCGGTAACTGTACTTGTGCTGAGCGTGCTCGCGGGCGCCTTCATTTCGTTCGGCGCAATTTTCGCAACGACCGTCACGGCCGGTACCGGACTCCCCTATGGAGTCGGCCGCCTGCTGACCGGCCTGGTATTTTCTGCCGGGCTTCTCATGGTGATCATAGCCGGCGCCGAACTTTTTACGGGCAACAATCTCATCGTCATGGCCTGGGCTAGCGGAAAAGTTAAAACTCGAGCGCTGTTGCTCAACTGGGTTCTTTCCTTCACCGGAAATTTTGTCGGGGCGATTGCAACCGCCGTGCTCATATTTTACTCGACGCAGTACACGTTCGGCGACGGCGCCGTTGGGCTGGTTGCATTGAACACTGCAAATACTAAGGCCTCATTGGAATTTATCCCGGCGTTGACGCTCGGGATCTTGTGCAATGCCCTGGTTTGTCTGGCGGTATGGATGTGTTTCAGCGCGCGGACGAACATCGACCGGGTCGTTACGGCTGTCCCGCCCATCGCTGCATTTGCCGCGGCCGGCTTCGAACACTGCATCGCGAATATCTATTTCATTCCGATGGGCCTGTTCATCAAGGCCGGCGCTCCACAGTCCTTCTGGACTGCCATTGGCAAGACAGCATCCGATTTTCCGGGATTGACGTGGAACAACTTTTTCATTGGCAATCTGTTGCCGGTTACGATCGGCAACATTATCGGCGGGTCGATCATGATCGGCGCCGTTTATTGGTTCGTTTATCTGCGAAAACCGTAAGCCGGCTCAGCTGCTGCCCCGGTACACCTGAATATCGAGATCGCGGATCTTCTTGCGCAACGTATTGCGGTTGACGCCCAGGAGGTCGGCAGCGCGGATCTGGTTGCCGCGCGTGGCGGCAAGCGCGGCCGTCAGAAGCGGGAATTCGATTTCGCGCAGGATCCGATGGTAGAGCCCTGCCGGCGGCAGACTGTCCTCGAACTCGGCAAAATACGCGGCGAGGTGGCGCTCGACCGCGCCGCTGAGGCTGTCGCCCGCGCGCGGCTCGCTTCCACCCATCGGCGCCGTCGGCTGCGACAATTCCTGTTCGATGACCGCCGCCGTGATCGTTTCCTGCGGATAGAGCGCCGCAAGCCGGCGCGCGAGATTTTCCAGTTCGCGCACATTGCCCGGCCACCGGTGATGCTTGAGCTGCTCAAGCGCCGGCCTGGTCGATCTGCTTCGGCGGCAAGCCTTCGCGCTGCGCCTGCGCAAAAAAGTGCCGGATCAGATCCGGAATGTCTTCGGCGCGTTCGCGCAGAGGCGGCAGCCGCAACGGCACCACGTTCAGGCGGAAAAACAGATCCTCGCGGAACAGGCCCTGCTGGATCAGGATCCGCAGGTCCTTGTTGGTTGCCGCAATGATGCGCACGTCGCTCTTGATCGGCGTGCGCCCGCCGACGGTCGTGTATTCGCCCTGCTGAAGCACGCGCAGCAGCCGTGTCTGCGCCTCCATCGGCATGTCGCCGATCTCATCGAGGAACAGCGTTCCGCCCTCCGCCTGCTCGAACCGGCCGGCGCTGCGGCTGTTGGCGCCGGTGAAGGCGCCCTTCTCGTGACCGAACAGTTCCGACTCGATCAGATCGCGCGGGATCGCCGCCATGTTGATGGCGACAAACGTGCCCGGCGCGGCGTTTGCCGTAGTCGTGCAACGCGCGCGCGACCAGCTCTTTGCCTGTGCCGGATTCACCCGAAATCATCACGGTGAGGTCGGTCTGCATCAGCCGCGCGAGCACGCGGTAGATTTCCTGCATCGCCGGCGAGCGGCCGACAAGGGGGATTCCCTCGAAGTCGTCGCTCTTCGGCGGCGCCGTGCGCGGCTCCTTCGGCTCTGCCAAGGCGCGCCCGACGATCGAGATCAGCTCCTTGAGATCGAAAGGTTTCGGCAGATATTCATAGGCGCCGCGCTCCGACGCGCGGATCGCCGTCATGAATGTGTTCTGCGCGCTCATCACCACGATCGGAAGATCGGGACGGGCCTTCCTGATCCGAGGAATGAGGTCGAACGCATTTTCATCCGGCATGACCACGTCGGTAATCACCAGATCGCCGTCCCCTTGCGTAATCCAGCGCCACAGCGTGGCGGCATTCCCGGTCGAGCGAACCTCATAACCGGCCCGTGACAGGGCCTGGTTGAGCACGGTTCGGATCGCTGCGTCGTCGTCGGCTACTAAGATGCTTCCCGTTGGCATGTTTGGTCTCACGGGTGGGCCGGCAAAGCGTTCTCGGCGACGTCGTCATCGCCGCTGTAGATCGGCATCAGGACGCGGAAGATCGTTCGCCGCGGCTGTGATTCACATTCGATAATGCCGCCGTGGTCGCCGACAATCTTCGCGACCAGCGCAAGGCCAAGTCCGCTCCCGCTCGGTTTCGTGGTGACAAACGGGTCGAACAAATGCGGCATCAGGTCTTCCGGCACGCCCGGCCCGTTGTCCTTCACGCAGAATTCAAGCGGCAACGAGACGCGCGCCTTGCTGCCCGGGACGGCAAGCCGCACGCCGGGCGAAACGCCGTCGTCAGCTGAATTTCACCTTCGGCCGCCTCGGGGCCGATCGCTTCGGCGGCATTCTTGATGAGATTCAGAAAGACCTGCACCAGCTGGTCGCGATTGGCGAGAACCGGCGGCAACGACGGGTCGTATTCCTCGACGAACTTGATCTGCCGGCCGAAACCCGATTGCGCGAGCCTTTTGACGTGATCGAGAACGACGTGAATGTTGACCGGCTCGCGGTCGATCGGCCGCTCGTCCGCAAAGACTTCCATGCGATCGACGAGCTTCACGATCCGGTCGGTCTCATCGCAGATCAGCTTGGTGAGCGGCCGGTCCTCGTCGCCAGCCGACTGCTCGAGAAGCTGCGCCGCGCCGCGAATGCCCGACAGAGGATTCTTGATTTCGTGCGCCAGCATGGCCGCCAGTGCAATCACCGAGCGGGCGGCGCCGCGATGCGTGAGCTGGCGATCCATCTTGTCGGCGATCGTTCGCTCCTGGAGCATGACGACAACGTGCTCGGTATATTCAGGCAGCGGCGCCACGTAGAGGTCGACCAGACGCTCGCCGGGATTGCGTGGCGTTGCCAGGTCGACCTTGTATTCGTTGACTGCCGCTCCGCGCTGCCTCACCTGCTCGATCAAGGTCAGGAGCGGCGAACCGAATGGCACGAGCTCGCGCAGCAGGTGCCGGCGCAGCATCGCCGTCGAGGCCTCGAAAAATTGCTCTGCCGCGACATTTGCGTCGGCAATCTTGCCGTCGGCGGACACCATGATCACCGGATGCGGCAATGCATGCAGCATCGCATCCGCCGGTGTGTTCACCATCGCAGCAATTGCCTGCGCGCGCGTCATGCCGCCGCTCTCCAGGCAAAATCGTCGAAGGCTTCCGCGAGATAACGGCGCGCATGGGACGGCTCATCGGCCCTGAGAACACGACCGCGATGATCCTTGAGAACTTCCGGCGGAGCGGCTGCCGTTGCCGCTGCCTGATCGAGCGCCCAGCCAAGGTGCTTGCGTGCATGGCGGCGGCCGATCGCCAGGCCATGGTGGTGCAGCATTTCATCGTAGAGACCATCGATCAGTCGATGCTGATCCAGCAATGACGGCGCTTGCTCGCGCGCGCCCGTCGCAAGATAGCGCGCGATCTGGCCCGGCAGCCACGGGCGGCCCTGCGCGCCGCGACCAATCATGACGGCATCGGCGCCAGAGACTGCCAAGGCTTCGACTGCATCGTCGCAAGATTCGATATCCCCATTGACGACAACGGGAAGCGTCACCGCCTGCTTGACGGCGCGAACCGCGATCCAATCGGCGGTACCGCTATAGAATTGGCAACGCGTGCGGCCATGCACTGTGATGAGCTTGACCCCGGCAGTCTCGGCGCGGCGCGCGAGATCGGGCGCGTTCGCGGTCGAGGTGTCCCAGCCAAGCCGCATTTTCAAGGTCACCGGAATCTGAACCGCGGAGACCGTCGCCTCGATCAGGCCGAGCGCATGATCCAGGTCCCGCATAAGCGCCGACCCGGACGCACCGTTGGTGACCTGCTTGGAAGGGCAACCCATGTTGATATCGACGATGTCGGCGCCCTGCGCCTCGGCGATCCGGGCGCCCTCAGCCATCCAATGCGCCTCGCATCCCGCCAGCTGGACGACGTGGATATCGACCCCCCGCCCGTCGCTGCGCACCGCTGCCTCCCGCTCGCCGCGGACGAGGCCGGCACATGCCGTCATTTCTGACACGACCAGGCCGGCGCCCAGCGTCTCGGCCAGCCGACGGAAGGGCGCATCGGTAATTCCCGACATGGGCGCCAAAATCACGCGGTTCGGCGCCGGTGCCGACCCGATGCCCAGTTCCTTGGTCGGAAACGATTATTTTCCAGTAGTCTTAGACTTATTGCCTACCATTTAGGCGCCTCGTCGTCGATGCACACACTTTAGCCAAACGCAATCGGCAAAGCAAGTGCTGCACTGCAAAAAATTGTTCATCCATGGCGATCTCAAATCGCTGCGTTTGCGGAACGGAAATAACGCGGTAAAGGCAACGGTCTTTGGAGACGCAAATGCCGCAAGTCGCAGCTGTTGTGGTGGCCGCCGGTCAGGGCCTGCGCGCAGGTGGCGACATGCCCAAACAGTTCCGCGAAATCGGAGGCGCGTCCCTGCTCCGCCGCGTCATTGTTGGGCTTTGCCAGCGTCCCTGCTGGTCAGCGCGCTGCAGCCCGTCGTCCGCAAGGACGACATCGACCTCGTGCGCGAACATACCCGTGACATCCGAATTTTGCCCCCGGTCTTCGGCGGCGCGACGCGACAGGCGTCAGTGCGCGCAGGCCTCGAGGCCCTTTCGTCGCGCTCGCCCGATATCGTCCTGGTCCACGACGCTGCCCGGCCGTTCGCCAGCGCCGACCTGATCGCCCGGGCAATTGCAGCCGCGGAAAAGACCGGCGCGGCCATCCCGGTGCTGCCCGTGACCGACACGGTCAAACGCCTCGGACCCGACGGCACGATCGAAAAAACGATCGACCGAGGGCCGCTTCGCCTGGTGCAGACGCCGCAAGCCTTCGCCTTCGACGCCCTGCTCGACGCTCATCGCCGCGCCGCCGAGAAGGGCCGCGACGATTTCACCGACGATGCCGCGCTGGCCGAATGGGCCGGCATGACCGTGAGCGTGTTCGCCGGCGAGCCCGGCAACATCAAGCTCACCACGCCGGAAGATTTCGCGCGCGCCGAGGCGACGCAATCCGCCATGCTCGGCGACGTACGGACCGGCTCCGGTCTCGACGTTCACGCTTTCGGTCCAGGCGATCACGTGATGCTCGGCGGAGTCCGCATTGCGCACACGCAGGCCCTCACCGGCCATTCGGATGCCGATGTCGCCCTGCATGCGCTGACAGATGCAATTCTCGGCGCGCTCGCCGACGGCGATATCGGAGCCCATTTCCCGCCGAGCGACCCGCAATGGCGCGGCGCCTCATCCGACCGATTCCTTGCCTTTGCCGTCGAACGCGTGCGCGCCCGGAAAGGCCGCATAGCGCACCTCGATCTCACGATTGTATGCGAAGCCCCCCGCATCGGTGCGCACCGCGACGCGATGCGGGCAAACATCGCCAGGCTTGCCGGGATCGGCGCCGAGCGCGTCGGCGTGAAAGCGACTACAAGCGAAAAGCTCGGCTTCACCGGCCGCGGCGAAGGCATCGCGGCCTACGCCACGGCAACGATCCGTCTGCCCTGGGAATAGTATGGCCGATCAATCCGCAATAGACGCTGCGAAGGCGCTGCTCGATATCTGCTCACGGAAGAAATTGACGCTCGCAACAGCGGAATCCTGCACCGGCGGCCTGGTCGCGGCAACGATCAGCGAAATTCCGGGTTCGTCGGCGGTGCTCGATCGCGGCTTTGTCACCTATTCGAACGAGGCCAAGCAGCAGATGCTCGGCGTCACGCCGGCGACGATCGACGTCTACGGTGCGGTCAGCACCGAATGCGCGGAGGAAATGGCTAAAGGCGCCCTGGCCCATGCATCGGTCGATCTCGCCGTTTCGATTACAGGTATTGCGGGGCCAACCGGTGCCGTGCCCGGCAAACCAATCGGTCTGGTCTATTTCTGCGCTGCGTCACGCAGTGGCCGCGTCATTGCGCATGATCGTAAATACGGTGATATCGGCCGCACCAAAGTACGCGAGCGGTCCGTACTTCAGGCGCTGAGCATGCTGCACGAGCTGGCGGACAAGGAAGAGCCCCAACCTCCGGCGGGCAAAAGCTAGGTCAGGCCGCTCTTTTTCTTTGCACGGATTGGCGTAAGATCATGTTATCGGCCGCCGGTAAGGGGCGAGCTTCGGGCATTCATGAGAAATCTCCTCCGGTCGGCGGACCGATGTAAAACGAGGGGAAACGTCATGAAACGTCGTCAATTTCTGCAAGCCGCAGGCGTGGGGCTTGCCGCATCAGCCATTGCTGCTCCTGCAATCGCCCAATCATCTCCGGAAGTGAAATGGCGCCTGACGGCAAGCTGGCCGAAGTCGCTCGATACGCTGTTCGGTGGCTGCGAGTACTTTTCGAAACGCATAGCTGAAATCACCGACAACAAATTTCAGGTGCAGGTGTTTGCCGCCGGCGAAATCGTTCCCGGTCTGCAAGTGCTCGACGCCGTCCAGAATGGCACGGTCGAGATGGGCAATACCGCAATGTATTACTACTTCGGCAAGAACCCGGCCTTCACGTTCGGCACAGCGCTGCCGTTCGGGTTGAATGCCCGTCAAATGATTTCCTGGATTCGTCACGCTGGCGGTGAGGACCTGCTCAATGGTCTGCTCAAGGACTTCAACTGCATCGGCTTTGCCGCAGCCAACACCGGCGCCCAGATGGGTGGATGGTTCCGCAAGGAGATCAACACGGTGGACGATCTCAAAGGACTTAAATTTCGCGTCGGCGGTTTCGCCGGCACAATTTTGGCGAAGCTGGGCACCGTGCCGCAACAGCTCGCAGCCGGCGATATCTATCCGGCACTTGAGAAAGGTACGATCGATGCCGCCGAATGGGTTGGTCCACACGACGACGAGAAGCTCGGCTTCGTTAAGGTCGCCAAGTACTACTACTATCCCGGTTGGTGGGAAGGCTGCGGCCAGGCTCACAACCTGATCAACATCGCCAAATGGAACGAATTGCCGAAGGCATATCAGTCGGCGATTATCACGGCATCCAACGACGCATGGGTGTGGACGCTGTCTAAATACGATGCCCTTAATCCTGTTGCGCTAAGGCGACTGATTTCGGCCGGCGCGCAGTTGCGCGCCTTCCCTCAGCCGGTTCTCGAAGCCTGCTACAAGGCGGCGAGCGAGGTTTACGACGGTCTGTCAAAAAGCAATCCGCATTTCAAGAAACTCTACGACAGCCTCGTACCCTTCCGCGCCGATTCCTTCGCCTGGCTGCAGGTCGCCGAGCTTGGATTCGACAGCTTCATGATGCGGATGCGCACGCGCACCTGATTGGCGATCGATTTTGGTGGCCCGGCGGGCATCGTCCGCCGGGCCATTTTCATTCATGCCGTTCTGCGTCCATAGACGGCATCGGCGCGCTGCTCGAAAGCGGCGGCGAAGCGACGGAATGCGGCTATCGAACATCGCTCCCATCAGCATGCGCGAGCGCCCGGCTCTTGAATTCATAGGTAATGAAAAACTCAACATCGCATGCGTTATCGCCCGCCTGGATGAAAGGTCCAGCGGTTGTGCATGCGCTTGAACGGCCCGCTGAGATATTCGACAAAAATGCCGAGATTGGGCCGGTCAAGGGTGATGCGGCTGGTGAACGTCTCGCGAATGATCTTGTAGGCAACCGTCATATCGGCGACCAGAACGATGGTGCCATCATCTTTCTCGTTGCGGCTCTTTACCGTCAGGGCGCTGCACAGCGGGACGAATTCCGGATATTTTTTGACATCCGCGACCAGGTCGAACATATCCGCCGCGGTGTGGCGGACACGGCGCTTCGTTGAAAACTCAGGCATAGGCCATCAGGGCGCAGCGGCCCGCGCAGCCTTCAGGCGCGCGAAATCGTCTCCGGCATGATGCGACGAGCGCGTCAGCGGCGAAGAGGCCACCATCAGGAAGCCTTTCGTATAGGCGATTGTTTCAAGCGACTTGAACTCATCCGGCGGCACAAAGCGCTTGACCTCGTGATGCTTACGGGTCGGCTGCAGGTACTGCCCGATCGGTCAGAAAATCCACCTGCGCCGAGCGCATATCGTCCATCACCTGCAGCACTTCGTTCCGGTCTTCGCCGAGACCGACCATGATCCCCGACTTCGTGAACATGGCCGGATCAAGCTCCTTCACCCGCTGCAGCAGCCGCAGCGAATGAAAGTAGCGCGCGCCGGGACGCACGGTGAGATAGAGCGAGGGGACCGTCTCGAGATTGTGGTTGAAGACATCCGGTTTTGCCTCGACGACAATCTCCAGTGCGCCGTCCTTGCGCAAAAAATCGGGCGTCAGCACTTCAATGGTGGTTTGCGGGCAGCGTTCGCGAATGGCCCGGATCGTCTCGGCAAAATGCCGCGCGCCGCCATCGGGCAGGTCGTCGCGATCGACCGAGGTCACCACAATGTGGGCGAGACCAAGTTTCGCGGTCGCGTCGGCGACATGGCTCGGTTCGTTTGCGTCGAGGGCGCCCGGCAGGCCGGTCTTCACATTGCAGAACGCGCAGGCACGGGTGCAGGTGTCACCCATGATCATGAAAGTTGCGTGCTTCTTCTCCCAGCATTCGCCGATATTCGGGCAACCGGCCTCCTCGCACACCGTGTGCAGGCCGTTGTCACGCATGATCTTCTGGGTGGCGAAATAGCCGGCCGAGACCGGGGCCTTCACACGAATCCAGTCGGGCTTTTTCTGGACCGGCGAATCCGGCCGATGCGCCTTCTCCGGGTGACGCGGGCGCGGATTGTTCACCAGGTCGAGAACGACTGCCATGGCTCCTACTTACGGCTGTGCCGTGACCGCCGCAAGGCCGCTTTGGTGGCCTAAATTCATCTGTTTTCCCGATTTTGGATGCGGCACGGCGGCTGACTCGGGTACAAATTATTCGCGTTTCTACGAGCTCGCCTCCGCCCGCCTTCAGGATTGCAATGGCCAGACGATCAACGCGACGCTCGAAGACGCGGACGCACGCTCTCACACTCGCCACTTATACCGCCGCGGTTTTCCTGAGCGCACTGCTGCTGTTCGGCGTGCAGCCGATGTTCACGCGCATGGTGCTGCCGCGCCTGGGCGGCTCGCCATCGGTGTGGTCGGTTGCAATGGTCTTTTTTCAGTCAATGCTGCTCGCCGGCTATGCCTACGCCCACGTGCTGACAACCTTGCGGCAGCGCTATGCGCCGGTCGCAATTCATCTTGCGCTTCTGCTCGTGGCCGCGCTCGCGCTCCCGCTGGGGATTGCAGCAAGGCTGGGGCGCGCCACCAGTGACCGACATTGCCGCACTTTGGCTTCTCGGCCTGTTTGCAGTCTCGATCGGCCTGCCGTTCCTCGCGTTGTCCGCCAGCAATCCGCTGTTGCAGGCCTGGTTCGTGCGCACCGGCCATCCCGATGCGCATGACCCCTATTTTCTTTATGCGGCATCGAACGTCGGGAGCTTCCTTGCGCTGCTCGCCTATCCCGCGCTGTTCGAGCCGGTATTCACGTTACAGACGCAAAATCGAATGTGGAGCTTCGGCTTTGTGCTGCTGATCCTGCTCGTCGCCGGCTGCGCAGTTTTGATGTTGAAGGATCCGCGCCGCCGCACCGCCGAGCCCAGGCGCAGCAAGGCCGCCCCCAAACCGACATGGCCGGCGATCGGACGCTGGGTTTTTATTTCGGCCGTTCCGTCCGGCTTGCTTGTCGCGGTGACCGCATACATCTCGACTGACGTGGCCGCGGCGCCGCTGCTATGGGTTATTCCGCTTTCGCTGTATCTGCTGACCTGGGTTCTGGTCTTTCAGCGCCGGCCTCTGATCCCCCATCGGATCGCACTTTTGCTGCAACCTTTTGCGGTCGCCACGATCGTGGTGCTGCTTTTCTATACGACGTGGATCCCGATATTTTTCAATCTCGGCGGCCATCTGCTGGCGTTCTTTGTCATTGCTCTTGCATGTCACGGCGAACTTGCCCGGACCCGGCCGCCTCCACGCGATCTGACGACGTTTTATGTTTCGTTGTCTTTCGGCGGCATGGTCGGCGGCCTGTTTGCCGGATTGGTCGCGCCTTACGCGTTCTCATGGGTCGCCGAATATCCGATCCTCGCCGTGCTGGCAGTGCTCTGCCGCCCCCTCTCTCAGGACATATGGAAGCCGTTCAATCGCTGGCTCTGGCCACTTTCGCCGTCGCAATGGCCGCAGTTCGACAGCTGGTTCTGGCCTGCGGCGACCGTGATCGCGATCTTTCTGCTGGCCCCTGGCTTTGGCGGCGCGGCCCTCGACGATGACAATACTCTCCTCACCGCTGCCGTACTTGCGCTCGCGGGAATTTCGATTGTTCTTTTCCGCGATCCACCTAAGTCCGCTCTTGTTGTCGCAATCGCCCTCATCGCGATCCGGATCTATCCAACCGGCGAATATCACATCGTGACCCTGCGCAGCTTTTTCGGCGTGCACAAGATCTACGACACTGATGATGGGCGCTTTCGCATACTTAAGCACGGCTCCACGATTCATGGTGCGCAGATAATCGCCGACGAAAATGGCGAGCCGGTCAGCGGCCGCCCGAAGCCGATCACCTACTATCATGATAGATCAGCGATGAACCAGGTGATCTGGTCTGTTCGTGCGCGGAAAGAAGGCCCTCTGCGCGTCGCAGTGATTGGCCTTGGCTCCGGCACGCTGGCCTGCCGCATGAAACCTGGCGAGACATGGCGGTTTTTTGAAATCGACCCGACGGTGGTCGAGATCGCACGCAACCCCGCGCATTTTACTTTCCTGTCGTCCTGCGCGCCGAACCTCCCGATTGTGCTTGGCGATGCGCGCCTCACATTTGCGCACGAGCCTGACCGCGTTTACGACCTCATCATTGTCGATGCCTATTCGTCTGACGCCATTCCGGTGCATCTTGCGACCGCCGAAGCAATGGCTCTTTATAAATCAAAGCTCGCCCCGCACGGCGTCGTGCTGATGCACATCTCGAACAGGCACCTTGAGCTTAAAAGCGTTGTCGAAGGAATTGCCGATGCCAACGGACTCAAGACCTGGATCTGGAGCAGCGATACGGAAGAAGCCGACGACGACAATTATATTTTTGCATCAGATGTCGCGATTGTGGCCGAGGACACTGACGACATCGGCGAACTGAAATGGAGCAAGATGTGGGTGCTCACCCCTCCCGATCCGGCCGTGCGAACCTGGACCGACGACTATTCCAACATCGCCGGCGCCTTGTGGCGCCGATACGCCAAATAAGCCGCATTAGACGTTGAGCACGCGCCCATAGGCATCGAGCACCGCTTCCTTCATCATTTCCGACAATGTCGGATGCGGGAAGACCGTGTGCATCAGCTCTTCTTCCGTCGTCTCAAGGTTCATCGCAACGACGTAACCCTGGATGAGCTCGGTCACTTCGGCGCCGACCATATGAGCGCCGAGCAACTGACCGGTTTTCTTGTCAAAAATGACTTTCACCAGGCCCTGATCCTCACCGAGCGCGATGGCCTTGCCGTTGCCCATGAAAGGAAAGCGACCGACCCGGATATCGAGTTTCTTCTCTTTCGCGGCCTGCTCGGTGAGGCCCACCGACGCGATTTGCGGCGAGCAATAAGTGCAACCGGGGATCATCAGCTTGTTCATCGGGTGCGGGTTAAGGCCCTTGATCGCCTCAATGCAAATGACCCCTTCATGCTCGGCCTTATGCGCAAGCATCGGAGGGCCGGCGACGTCGCCGATCGCGTAAATACCGGGAACGTTCGTTTTGTTGAGCTTGTCGACAACAATGGTTCCGCGATCGGTTTTCACGCCGACTTTCTCAAGGCCAAGATTTTCAATGTTGCCGACAACGCCGACGGCGGAGATGACGCGCTCAGCGGTCAATGTCTGCGATTTACCGCCCTCTTCAATTGTCGCGGTGACGCTGTCGTTTTTCTTTTCAAGCTTCGTGACTTTCGCGCTTGGTATGAATTTTTATGCCCTGCTTCTCGAAAGCTTTTGCGGGCGAATGCCTGGATTTCCTGATCCTCGACCGGGAGAATTTGCGGCAATACTTCCACGACCGTCACATCCGAGCCGAGCGTTCTGGTAAAACGAGGCAAATTCGATTCCGATTGCGCCCGATCCAATGACCAGCAAGAGATTTCGGAACGCGATCCGGCACCATCGCCTCGAAATAGGTCCAGACCAGTTTCTTGTCCGGCTCGATGCCCGGCAATACGCGCGGGCGCGCACCGGTCGCAATGATGATGTGCTTTGCCTGGTAGCTGCCGGCGCCAAGCGCGCCCTTCGGGGCCTCGCTCTTCGAAGCCTTCACGGTCACCTTGCCGGGCGCGTCGATCGACGCCTCGCCCCAGATGACCGAGACCTTGTTTTTCTTCATCAGAAAACCGACGCCGTCGTTGAGCCGTTTTGATACCGCGCGTGAGCGCGCAACGACCGCTTTCGGGTCGTAACCGACATTATCGGCCTTCAGTCCGTAATCCTTGGCGTGCTGGAAATAGTGGAAGATCTCCGCCGAACGCAGCAAAGCCTTGGTCGGAATGCATCCCCAGTTAAGACAGATGCCGCCGAGATAGTCACGCTCAATGATCGCGGTCTTGAATCCGAGCTGTGCCGACCGGATCGCCGTCACATAGCCGCCGGGGCCGGAGCCGATGATGAGAACATCAAAATTTGTGTCAGCCATTCGCTTACTCGTCTCCCGGACCCGATTGAATGTAACCCGGATTGGGCATGTAATGCTTGCCTATATCATTGGGGGAAACGACATGACCAGAACCGTTGGCGCACTCGTCACCCTCGCGATCTGTTTGCTGGCGCAAGCCGTCTCCGGGGCCGAGATCAAGGTCTACAGCACCATCGGGGTCAAGAGCGCGTTGGAGGAATTGGCGACCGAAATTCGAGAAGGCGACCGGCAACAAACTCAACATCACCTGGGGCCTGATTTCAGCTATTTACGAAAAAGGCTCAGGAGGGTGACGTGCCGGACGTTCTGGTTGTGTCGCGCGCCAGCATCGATAGCTCTGACCAAGGACGGCAAGATCGCAGCGGGTTCCGACGCAACCCTTGCGAAATCGGTGTTCGCAATTGCTGTAAAACGCGGTGCACCCAAGCCAGACATTTCTTCCGCGGAAGCATTTAAGAACGCGCTGCTGGCTGCGCGCGCCGTCGGCTACACCGATCCCGCCGCCGGTGGAGCGAGCGGCGTCCATTTTGCCAAGGTGCTTGAGCGGATGGGAATTGCCGCCGAAATCAAAGCCAAGAGCAAATTTCCGCCGCCGGCGGTTTCGTCGGGACACTGTTGGTCAGCGGTGAGGTCGACATTGCCGTCCAGACAGAAACCGGAGGTGACGTTCGACCGAAGGCGTCGAAATCGTTGGCCCGTTGCCTGGCGATCTCGGCAACACGACCGGCTATTCGCGGCGGGCGTCGGGGCATCGTCACCGAGCAGCGAAGCAGCTAAGGCATTGGTCAAGTTCCTGACACTCGCCGGAAGCGCAGGCGGTGTTCACCGCGCACGGCTATCGAATTCGCCCTGACAGTCAGACCACCATCATCACCGGGTTTTCGATCAGCGTCTTGAACGCGCCGATCAGTTCGGCGCCGAGCGCGCCGTCAACCGAACGGTGATCGCAGGACAGCGTCACGCTCATGATGTGAGCGGCCTCGATCTTGCCGTTGCGCGCGACCGCGCGCTCCTCGGCGGCGCCAACCGCGAGGATGGTCGATTGCGGCGGATTGATCACCGCCGTGAAGTCCTTGATCCCGTACATGCCGAGATTGGAGACCGACGACGTGCCGCCCTGGTATTCCTGCGGCTTGAGCTTGCGGGCACGCGCACGCGCCGCGAGATCCCGCATTTCGTTCGAGATTGCAGACAGCGATTTGCTTTCCGCGCTGCGGACGATCGGTGTGATCAGCCCGCCGGGTAACGCTACTGCAACGCCGATATCGGAATGCTTGTGCTTGAGCATGCCGCCTTCGGTCCAGCTCACGTTCGCGTCCGGAATTCGTTGGAGCGCGAGCGCCAGAGCCTTGATGACGAAGTCGTTGACCGAAAGCTTGTAGGCGGGCTTGCCGTCCTTGTCCTTCGGCGCAGCCGCGTTGATCTCCTCGCGTGCCGCCAGCAGCTTGCCGATATCGCAATCCATCGTCAGGTAAAAATGCGGGACCGTTTGAACCGAAGCCGTCAAACGCTGGGCGATCGTGCGTCGCATGCCATCGTGCGGCACGAGCTCGTACGAGTTCGGCTCATAGAGCGACAGAATTTGCTGGTCGGACATGGCTGGCGCGATTGCGGCCCCCTTGCGGTCCGCCGGCAGCGGGCGCGCGTAATCCTTTGCCCGACTTTGCGGCGTCGATATCGCGCGCAATCACGCGGCCATGCGGACCCGAGCCCTGCACGCGGCCCAGATCGATGCCGGCTTCCTTCGCGAGACGGCGAGCCAATGGAGACGAAAAGACGCGATTGCCCGGAGAGGTCCGAGCCCGCCTCACCCGCCGCCTTTGGCGGCGACCTCTCCTCGCCGGGGAGAGGTGAAGGGCGCTGTGCTTGCGTCACGGCAGGGCCTGCTCCTCTCGTCGTTGGGGAGAGGGCTGGGGTGAGGCGGATCGCGGCTCCGGCTTTTTCTCGGGTGCCTTGACCGGCGCCGCCTTTGCAGCGCTCGCCGCCGCCTTCACATCCTCGCCTTCGCCGGCCAAGCACGGCGATGACCGAATTGACCGCAACGTCCTGTGTCCCCTCCGGCACCACGATCTTGGCGAGCGTGCCCTCGTCGACCGCCTCGTATTCCATCGTGGCCTTGTCGGTCTCGATCTCGGCGATCACATCGCCGGACTTGATCTTGTCGCCCTCCTTCTTCAGCCAGCGCGCAAGATTGCCCTTCTCCATCGTAGGCGACAGTGCCGGCATGAGGATGTTGGTGGGCATCTGTCGTCCGCCGGCCTAGCCGACCCCCGCTTGCGCTTGCTGGACGATCCGGCTCGGGGTCCAACTTGTGAGCCGGCGCGCCCGCCGGCCCTCGACGGTTTCGCGATCGTAATCGACCGGTTCCGCATGCCGGTCCGCAAGCTCGGGGATTGCGGTCGCGGTTACATTCAACGTTGCCCGCTCCTCGCCATTTCCTGAGATGACGGCCGCGACATAGGCCCCGCAGGTCCGGCAGATCAGATAATCGGCAGTCCGAAGCCCGAACCGATAGCGATTAAGTCCGTTGGGCGGGGCGGAAATCGTCAGCCGTCCGTTCGGATCCGCTACGGCCTTCGTGCCATGACGGCGGCAGAACGAGCAGCCGCAGGCGCGCAATGGCAGATCGGCGACAGACATCGCGGTCTCGAACGCCACCTCGACCTGTCCGCAATGGCATGCGCCGCACAAAATCATCATCTGCCTCAGCGATAGCAAACGGCCTTCGCCGCCTCGACGATTTCGGCAACCGACGGCAGCGCGAGCTTTTCGAGATTTGCAGCATAGGGCATCGGCACATCTTTGCCTGACACGCGCGCGACCGGCGCATCGAGATAATCGAAGGCATGCTCCATGATACGCGCCGCGATTTCCGCGCCGACACCGCTTTGTTGCCAGCCCTCTTCCACGGTCACTGCGCGGCCGGTCTTTTGCACTGATGCAATGATAGTTTCGTTGTCCATCGGCTTAAGCGTGCGCAGGTCAATGACCTCGGCGTCGATACCGGCGCCTGCCAGCTCCTCGGCCGCCTTGAGCGCGTAGGTCATGCCCATCGACCAGGATATGATTGTCACGTCATTGCCCGCACGAGCGATCTTTGCCTTGCCGATCGGCAGCACAAAGTCATCGAGCTTCGGCACCGGCGAGGAATGGCCGTAGAGAATTTCGTTCTCGAGGAAAATCACCGGATTTGGATCGCGGATCGCCGCCTTCAGCAATCCCTTCGCATCCGCGGCTGTCGAGGGGGATAATCACCTTCAAGCCGGGGATGTGCGAGTACCACGCCGAATAGTCCTGGCTGTGCTGGGCGGCCACGCGCGCGGCCGCGCCATTCGGCCCCCGAAACACGATCTGGCAGCCCATCTGGCCGCCCGACATATAGAGAAGTCTTCGCCGCCGAATTGATGAGCTGATCCATCGCCTGCATGGCGAAATTGAATGTCATGAACTCGACGACCGGCTTCAGGCCGGCGAGCGCCGCGCCGATGCCAAGGCCGGCGAAGCCATGTTCGGTAATCGGCGTATCGATCACGCGCTTGGCGCCAAACTCCTGCAGCAACCCCTGCGTCACCTTGTACGCACCCTGATACTCGGCGACCTCCTCGCCCATCACGAAGACATCTTTGTCGCGGCGCATTTCCTCGGCCATGGCGTCACGCAGCGCCTCGCGCATGGTCATGATGACCATCTCGGTGCCTTCCGGGATGTCGGGGTCATCCGCCGCTTGCGGCACCGGCGCCTCGGGCGCCTTCGCCGGTTTTGGCGCGGGCACATCCTGTGTCTTTGCTTGCGGTTTCTGGGATTTTGCCGGCGGCACCGACTCCGCGGCTTTCGGCTGCGGCGCCGGCTTTGACGACTTGATCGCGGCTTTGTCCTCGCCTTCGCCGAGGATCACGGCAATGGGGGTGTTCACCGCGACGTCGGCGGTCCCCTCCGGGACCAGAATTTTTCCCAGCGTGCCTTCGTCGGTCGCCTCGACTTCCATCGTGGCCTTGTCGGTCTCGATCTCGGCGATGACGTCGCCGGACTTCACTTCATCGCCCTCTTTCTTGAGCCATTTGGCCAGATTGCCCTTCTCCATCGTGGGAGAGAGCGCGGGCATGAGCACTTCGATCGGCATGGCCTACTGTTTTCCAGGCAACAAATTAGCGGTACACATCGGTGTAAAGTTCGGAGACGTCCGGCTCCGGATCGTGCGTGGCAAATTCCGCCGCCTGGTTGATCAGGTCGCGAACTTCGCCGTCAATCTTCTTCAGTGCATCTTCGGAGGCGAATTTCTTTTCCAGAATTCTGTGACGCGCCATGTCGATCGGGTCGTGATGGCTGCGTACTTCATCCACTTCTTCGCGCGTTCGGTACTTCGCGGGGTCCGACATCGAATGCCCGCGATATCTGTAGGTCAGCATTTCGAGGATATAGGGGCCCTTGCCGGATCGGCACCATTCGGCAGCCTTTTCTCCGGCCGCTTTCACGGCACGCACATCCATGCCGTCGACCTGGTCACCGGGAATATTGAACGACAATCCCCGACGCGACAGGTTGACCTCGGCCGAAGAGCGCGTGATCGCCGTCCCCATCGCATAGCGATTATTCTCGATCACATAGACCGCGGGCAGCTTCCACAGCTCCGCCATGTTGAAGCTTTCGTAGACCTGGCCCTGATTGGCGGCGCCATCGCCGAAATATGTGATGCTGATGTTGCCGTTGCTGCGGTAGTTGTTGGCGAAGGCGAGACCGGTACCGAGCGGCACCTGCGCGCCCACAATTCCATGCCCGCCGTAGAAACCTTTCTCCACGCTGAACATGTGCATGGAGCCGCCCTTGCCTTTGGAATAGCCGTGCGCGCGCCCGGTGAGCTCGGCCATGACTCCCTTGGGATCCATGCCGGTTGCGATCATGTGACCGTGGTCGCGATAGCCGGTGATGACCTGGTCGCCGGGCTTGAGCACCATCTGCATGCCGACGACGACGGCTTCCTGGCCGATATAGAGATGGCAGAATCCGCCAATCAGGCCCATGCCGTACATCTGCCCCGCCTTCTCTTCGAAGCGGCGGATGGTCAGCATGGTGCGGTAGGCGGAAAGCTCCTGCTCCTTGCTGAAATCGGCGACGGGTTGGGCGTCGGTGCTGGGATTCTTCTGGGCGACCGCCATTAGCACTCCCTGCGAAAGCGTCCGGCAGTTGTGACGGGGTGTCGGTAGGCTTTCCCGAACCCCAATAGCTTAAATCCCCCGGCGGCGAAAGCGCGAGACTGCCGCGGGGAATTGCGCAAAACGCCCGGAAATTGGCTGAAAATTTCAAGGCGAGCGGTGGATAACGCCGCCGGCCGTCCGCGGTTGCTAACGGGGATTGAGCAGCAGGGTAAGATCGCGCGGATCGGCGTAGCCGATCAGGGCACGCGCCCGCTCATCCAGCATGTCGGGATCGATCCGGTCGGCGCGCAAAAGCGATACCCGGCGTTCCCACACCGCGCGTTCCGCCTTGAGCTGCATCAGATCGCCCTTCATCGCCGTGAGCTGTTGCTCGAGGTCCTGCTGGGCGCGCAGTCCGTGATTGCCGGTGAAGGCGTTGGCCGCGAAATAGCCGATGAACAGCGCCGCAAAGGTGTAGAGACCGAGGACGGTCAGGAATGTGCGGCGGCGGCGATGCGTAACCATGGCGCTGCAACATGGGCCAAGGCCGTTAAAGCGCCTTTAATGGCGTCAGATCCTGTGGCGGATCTCGTTGAGGAAGAAGTTTCCGACGCGCTTGCCGCGGTTGCGCAGCACCTTCAGCACGCCCTGATCGACAAAATACGTGAGCAGGATCGAATCGCGCGTCTTCACGCGGTTATGGACCGGGTCGGCCGAATGCCAGGTGTCGGTCCCGACGGCAAACGCATAGCCGCTATTCGGCGCAAAACGCATCTGCGTCCGCTTCGGCAAGGAACCGTCAGGCAGCTTTTCATGAAAGATCGTGCCGATGTCGGTGTTGGCATCGTCCTTCGGCAGATAGAGCTGCACGGTGATGCCCTTCCAACGCGTGTCCGTGTGCGGCGTGATCAGGTAGCCCGGGATGTCACGCGTCAAAATCGGGATCGGATACATTCCGACCTTCGCAAAATTTTCGCCGAAGCGCTTCGACAACCCCGGCGCCAGGCGCCGGATGAAGGCCAGCTTGACAGGTTCCGAGCAGAGCGCGCGGCCGACGATGTCCCACAGCGCGCGCTTTTCCGCCGGCAAATTGCGGATGTATTCCGGGAACAGATCGATCTTGACGCGCGTGTGCGTGCCATCCGCGAGATCATGGCCTTTGCTGCGGCCATGCATCGGCCGGTAATCGGATGACTCCGGCATCAGCGCGAGGATCTGCGCGTAGATGTCGTCGGGAAATACCCTGTCAAATTCGAGATGAAAAAACGGCTTCTCGACGGCGCGCGCTCCGTCAATCGACTGCACGATAAATGCGGCCAGGCGATCCGCAGCCCGGCGGCGGTCATAGGTCGACAGGTTCGTCGTCTGATCCATCGTGCGCACCCACAATCTGGTCCCGGGAGCAATTTGCGTCGAATTCACCGTCAAAGGCAAGACACGGCAATGCCGCAACACCGATCAGGCCTTCAGAACATCACGCCCCGCGAATTTCGCCTGCGGACCGAGTTCCTCCTCGATACGCAGCAGCTGGTTGTATTTTGCGGTTCTGTCAGACCGCGCAAGCGAGCCGGTCTTGATCTGCCCGCAATTGGTCGCGACGGCGAGATCGGCAATGGTCGAGTCTTCGGTCTCGCCCGATCGGTGCGACATCACCGCCGTGTAGCCCGCCTTATGAGCCATCTCGACGGCAGCCAACGTCTCCGTGAGCGTGCCGATCTGATTGACCTTCACCAAAATCGAGTTTGCGACGCCGTCCTTGATGCCCTTCGACAAGCGCGTCACATTCGTCACGAACAGATCGTCGCCCACGAGCTGGCACTTGTTTCCGATCAGCGTCGTAAGAGTCTTCCAGCCTTCCCAATCGTCTTCCGCCATGCCGTCCTCGATGGAGATGATCGGGTATTTCGCGACAAGATCCGCGAGATACTTTGCCTGATCCTGCCTCGAGCGTTTCTTGCCCTCGCCCTCGTAGACATACGTGCCGTCTTTGTAAAACTCGGTGGCCGCGCAATCGAGCGCAAGCATCACGTCGCCGCCGGGCTTGTATCCGGACTTGGTGATCGCCTGCATGACAAAATCGAGCGCGGCTTCCGCCGACTTCAGGTTCGGCGCGAAACCACCCTCATCGCCGACGTTGGTGTTCAATCCGGCCGATTTGAGCGCCCCGCGCAGCGTATGGAAAATTTCCGCGCCGGCGCGCAGCGCTTCGGCGAAAGTCGGCGCGCCGACCGGCATGATCATGAATTCCTGGAAATCGATCGGGTTGTCGGCGTGCACGCCGCCATTGACGATATTCATCATCGGCACGGGCAGCACGCGCGCGGCCGTGCCGCCGACATAGCGATAGAGCGGCGCGCTTTTCGCGCTGGCTGCAGCCTTGGCCGCCGCAAGCGACACACCAAGGATCGCGTTGGCGCCAAGTCGCCCTTTGTTCGGCGTGCCGTCGAGCGCAATCAGGGTCTCGTCGATCTTGGTCTGAGCTTCGGCGTCCATGCCGCCGAGCGCATCGAATATCTCGCCATTGACGGCATCGACCGCCTTACGCACGCCTTTGCCGCCGAAACGCGCCTTATCGCCGTCGCGCAGTTCCACTGCCTCGTGAGCGCCGGTCGAGGCGCCGGATGGAACGGCGGCGCGTCCGCGCGAGCCGTTTTCCAGAATGACGTCGACCTCGACGGTCGGATTGCCGCGGCTATCGAGGATTTCGCGGCCAATAATGTCTGTAATTGCGGTCATGGGGTGTCCGGAATTGATACGGGGGCTTCTACAGGATCGACAACCCTCTTGTCATGCCCCGTCCTGACCGTGCATCCACTGGTGCAGAAACCATGCGGTCATGCCAATGGCGCGGAAACGATTGCAACTCGGCCAGCGAAGCCCGATTCCGGCCTCACCCGACAAGGCCGTCCTAGATCGCGTGCCAAACCCGCATGCCGGGACGAACTACGTGGCGCGATTTACCGCGCCGGAATTCACCACACTGTGCCCCATCACCGGGCAACCCGATTTCGCCCATCTGGTCATCGATTACGTGCCCGCTCGCTTCCTTGTCGAATCGAAATCGCTGAAGCTCTACCTCAACAGCTTTCGCAATCACGGCGCATTCCACGAAGACTGCACGGTCGCGATCGGCAAGCGGCTGTTCGCGCTGCTCAAGCCGAAATGGTTGCGCATCGGCGGCTACTGGTATCCGCGTGGCGGAATGCCGATCGACGTGTTCTGGCAGGCCGGAAAGCTCCCGAAGGGCGTGTGGGTGCCCGACCAGGGCGTCGCCCCCTATCGGGGACGCGGCTAGCCTTTCGGGGCGCTCCGCCGAAGACACAGCGCGCAGGTCCATCCGGTTGCGGCCAATGCCGCCGCTCCGACCACGAGCACGGGCGTGATTCCGACACTAGCTGAGGCCGGCGCCGTAGACGACGGGGCCTGCCGCCTGGCCAAGAAAGAAAAACATCGAGTGCCCCGCGGTAGCCGACCCGCGCGCCGACGGCGCCAATTCCGTGACATAACACCTGGATGCAGCCGTGCAGCAGATAGAAGCCGAAACCCATCAGCATGAAATTCACGAACTCGACGGGCCATGGCATGCGAAGTGCAATCACCAAAAGGCATGCACCCATCACCATGCCGCCCGTCGCCATCAACCTTCGCTCGCTTATATGCGCGACAAGCCATGCGACCATGAACGTGTAGATCACGCCGCCGATACCGAAGCCCGCGATTACGACGCCGGCGATCGATGCGCGGGTTTCGCCGACGTCGCGCAACAGGACAGCCATGTAGGGAAAGACACCGAACAGGAACAGCGCTTCGATGAACACCGCCCCGAAGCAGTACTTCGCCAACGGATTGCTGAACACGGCCCGATAGTTCGGAACGAACGTCGACAGGTCGAAACGTCCTGGAGATTCATTCATGCTGCGAAAGCCGGGCAACGCCACAGCAAGCGCGACAAGATCGATCACTCCGGTCACGAAGAACACGCCACGCCAGCCCACGACGTCACCGATCACACCGGCGCCGGACGCGCCAAGAAGATTGCCGCTCATAGCCGCGAACAGCAGCCGCCCGATTGCGACCTGCCGCTGCTGCACAGGCACGCGGTCGCCGGCAACCGCCAGCGCAATCGGAAAGACGCCGCCGGCTGCAATGCCCGCGATTACGCGCAGGATCATGAGCATTTCGAAATTCGTGGCCAAGCCGCAGGCAATTGTGGCTATGCCGACGACGAGCATGCAGACCGCAATGAGCCGTGTCTTGCTGAACATGTCCGCCAGGGCGCCAAGCACGGGCTGGACGAGCGCGTAAGGCAGAGTGAATCCGGTCGAGAGCAGCGCCGCCGTGGTCGGCGTGACGTTCAGCCCGCTGGCAATTTGTGGGATGACCGGATCGACCGACCGCATGAAAAGCGTCGTCGCAAAAATGACGAACGCCATGAGATTGAGGACGCGGCTCATGAAGATTTCAATTTCGCGCGCTTCAGCGCTTTGCCAGCCGGTCGAATTCGACAAGCGTGCGCAATAGCGGCTCCATCTCCTTCAGGGGCACCATGTTAGGTCCATCGGACGGCGCCTTGTCGGGATCCTGATGGGTCTCGATAAATACGCCGGCTACGCCAACCGCAACAGCTGCGCGCGCAAGGACTGACACGAACTCGCGCTCGCCACCCGATTTGTCGCCCTGCCCGCCCGGCTGCTGCACCGAATGCGTGGCGTCGAAGATCACGGGCGCCAACGTCTCACGCTTGAGAATGGGCAGCGCGCGCATGTCGGACACGAGCGTATTGTAACCGAACGAGACGCCGCGCTCGGTCACGAGAACGTTGCGATTGCCCGCGCCGGTGATCTTCGCGACAACGTTCGGCATGTCCCAGGGCGCGAGGAATTGGCCTTTCTTGACGTTGACGACCTTGCCGGTCTTCGCGGCGGCGATCAGCAGATCGGTTTGCCGGCACAGGAAAGCGGGAATTTGCAGCACATCAACGGCCGGCGCGACCCGCGCGCATTGCTCCGCCTCATGCACATCGGTGAGAACCGGGACTTTCAGCTTGTCGCGGATTTCGGAAAAAATCGGCAAGGCCTGATCGAGACCGAGTCCGCGTGCCGACTTGGCGGAGGTGCGGTTGGCTTTGTCGAAGGATGTCTTGTAGACGAAGCCCAGTCCAGCGCGCGCCGCGATCTCCTTAAGGGCGCTGCGCCATCTCCAACGCATGCGCCTTGCTTTCCAGCGCGCATGGACCCGCGATCAAGGACAGCGGCAAATCATTGCCGAAGCGCGCGGCGCCGATCGTCACGGTCGAGTTGGGTTTCAGATCCACGGGTTCACGTCCTCGCGGCGGACCATGAAGGGACGCAACGCAGCGGTCAACGGGCCTCGCGCGCGGTCGCCTCGAATATAAGGACTGCCCCCATCGCATCCCCCGATCCGATCACTGTCGGATTCCCCGCGAAAATTCCTGCAATTCCGGCCTGCTCAGGCATCGCCTCCAGCGCGCTTATGTCATCCGTCGCAAAGCGAAGGGCGGCCAGCCGGGGGCTGGCGGATACATCGGGCGCCTTCACACCGAACCGGCGCGTGAAGGCGGCAGGCGTCAGCATGTCGATCGTCCCACGTGGAGTCGTGATTGCGAAGCCGTCATCGCTCGCAATTGGCGGCCCGCCGGCGAAGGTTTCGAAAAAATGCGCGTGATGCTCTGGCCGTTCCGCCACGGCAACAACGCCGATGATGCCGGTGGCGCCATTGGCGTGCCGCTGAAAGGCCGGGTTCCAGAAATTCTCAGGGTAATGATGCTGGCACGTCACAAAACGAATATCGGATGACGCCTTGTCGTCTGGCAAAGGTCAGCGAAAAGGCGACCTTGACCGTCGCGCCATCGGGGCGTTTGCCTTCGCGCTCAAAGCGCATCGTCGGCGCGGTCAAAATGCCCGCCGCGCGAAATTCGCTTTCATCCGCATGAGCGTCTTTCGATTCCAGAATCAGAACAGACAGACCCTCTTCGCGCTGAATGAAATCGCGGTTGTAGGCGCCGAACAAAGTTGAAAACCCATCGCTGCCGAGCTTGTCCGGTTCGGCCAACGTCAGCAATTCGATGAAGACGCCAGGAAACTGAACAATGTGATTGTGCGTGCCCCAAGGGTGACGATTGCGCGCACCGACGGTAAAACCGAGCCGGCGGTACAGATCGGCCGCCGCATCGAGGTTCCTTACGGCATGGACGATATGGTCGAGGCCTCGCGGCATCGCGGGCGCTTACACCAGCCGGCTCTGCTCGACCGCAGCACCGATGAAAGATGAAAACAGCGGATGCGGCTCGAACGGCCGTGACTTCAGCTCAGGATGAAATTGCACGCCGATAAACCAGGGATGGTCTTCGTACTCGATGATCTCCGGCAAAATACCGTCGGGCGACATTCCGGAGAAAGCGCATGCCGCGCTGTTCGAGACGCCCCTTGTACGCGGTGTTGACTTCGTACCGGTGACGATGGCGTTCGGAAATTTCTGTCGTCGCATAGATCTGCGATACGCGACTGCCGCGCGTGAGCACTGCATCGTAGGCGCCAAGCCGCATGGTGCCGCCGAGATCGCCGCTCACGCTCCGCTTCTGCAACTCGTTACCCTTGAGCCACTCCGTCATCAGGCCGACGACAGGCTCGGTTGTCGCGCCGAATTCTGTCGAGTTGGCGTTCTCGATGCCACACAGATTGCGTGCGGCCTCAAGCACCGCCATCTGCATTCCGAAGCAAATGCCGAAATACGGCACGTGGCGTTCGCGGGCAAATTGCGCCGCCCGGATTTTCCCTTCCGCGCCGCGCTGGCCGAATCCACCCGGGACCAAAATGCCGTTGACGTGCTCGAGAAGCGGCGCCGCGTCCTCGCTTTCGAAAACCTCCGAACTCGATCCAGTCGAGATTGACCTTCACTTTGTTGGCAATTCCGCCATGGGAGAGCGCCTCGATCAGCGACTTGTAGGCGTCCTTCATTCCCGTGTATTTGCCGACAATGGCGATGGTGACGTCGCCCTCCGGGTTGCGGATACGCTCGTTGATCAGGCGCCAGCGCTCAAGATCGGGCGACTGCCGCGGCTCAATACCGAACGCGGCCAGCACCTCGGCATCGAGGCCTTCGGCCGAATAGGCTTCCGGCACCGCATAAATATTGTCGACGTCTCGCGCCTCGATAACTGCGCTTTCGCGAACGTTACAAAACAGTGCGAGCTTCCTCCGCTCACTTTCCGGAATCGGCCGGTCGGTCCTGCAGAGCAAAATGTCCGGCTGAATGCCGATCGAGCGCAATTCCTTGACCGAGTGCTGGGTGGGCTTGGTCTTGAGTTCACCCGCGCTCGGGATGAACGGCATCAAAGTGAGATGGATATAGATTGCGTGATTGCGTGGCAGATCGTTTCCGAGCTGGCGGATCGCCTCGAAATACGGCAGGCCTTCGATGTCGCCGACGGTCCCGCCGATCTCGCACAGGACGAAGTCGAAAGCCATCATTACCTTCGCGGACGAAATCCTTGATGGCATTGGTGACGTGCGGGATGACCTGGATCGTTGCGCCGAGGTAATCGCCGCGCCGCTCGCGCGCGAGAATGTCCTGGTAGATACGGCCGGTGGTAATGTTGTCGTGACGCGTGGCCGGGCGGCCCGTGAAGCGCTCGTAGTGGCCGAGGTCGAGATCGGTTTCGGCCCCGTCGTCGGTCACGAAGACTTCGCCGTGCTGATAGGGCGACATCGTGCCGGGATCGACGTTGAGGTAGGGATCGAGCTTGCGCAGCCGGACTTTGTAGCCGCGCGCCTGCAACAGCGCGCCGAGCGCCGCAGAAGCGAGACCCTTGCCAAGTGAGGAAACCACGCCGCCGGTGATGAAAATATACCGCGCCATGGGACCTAACCTTTAACCCTCGCGAATCAATTCGACGAGCGCGAATTGCGCAAACCCGCTCTGCATCTGTGCGTAGCTGGATAACTAATCAGCTTTGCAGGGACTTGCGACACGATTTGCATGCTTTCCTCAAACTTGCCCCAAGTTTTCTCGCTCACTCCTGATCCAAAAGTTGAAGGGGCCGGATTTCCCGGCCCCTTGGTTGTGATTTCACTTCGACTGCGGCACCTGCGGCCCCGACGGGGCTGCTGGCGTCGCCGGCGCAGCCGGCGGCGGGCCACCTTGCAACTGGTTGAGCAAGCCGCCGCCTGCCGCCAAGCGGTGGCGGCGCACCCGGCGCCGTCGGCGCGCTCTGGCCACCCTCCAGGATGGAGGTTGGCTTGTGGCCGACGCCCGCAAGAATTGAGAGCAGCAGGCTGGTCAAGAAGAACAGGCCTGCCAGGATCGCCGTCGCGCGCGTGAGCACGTTCGCCGTGCCGCGGCTGGTCATAAAACCGCCGGTCGAGCCAATGCCAAGGCCGCCGCCTTCCGAGCGCTGCAGCAGCACCACGCCAATCAGGGCGAGAACGAGCATCAGGTGGATGACGATGATGACGTGTTGCATCAGTCCAAAATCCGTCCAAACCGAACCAATCCGGGCTTCCCGCCCGGCGGCGCCATCCGGCTATATAGGAATTCGCCGGCGTCTCTACACGATCATCCGGCGTTTTTCCACCCCGGCTCTTGCTAGCGGTAAATCGCCGCAATCCCGAGGAAATCAGCCGCTTTCAGGCTTGCCCCGCCCACCAGGGCGCCGTTCACGTTCGCGACGGTCAAAAGCTGTTGGGCGTTATCAGGCTTGACCGAACCGCCATAGAGGATCCGTACGCCTCCCGCCTGCGAGGCAAGGCGCTTGTTCAGCTGGTCGCGAATGAACGCGTGGACCTCGGCCACATCCGCCGCTGTCGGCGTGAGGCCGGTTCCGATCGCCCAAACGGGTTCGTACGCAACGACCAAATTGGACGCGGTAGCTCCATCGGGCAGCGACCCGTCTAGTTGACGACCGACAATCTGCAAAGTCTTGCCGGCTTCACGCTCGGTGCGCTGTTCCCCGACACAGACAATGGCGATCAATCCCGCGCGCCAGGCCGCCTGCGCTTTCGCCCGGACCTGCGCATCCGTCTCGTTATGGTCGGCACGCCGCTCGGAATGGCCGACAATGACCGCGCGCGCTCCAGCATCAGCGAGCATCTCCGCGGCAATATCGCCGGTGTGGGCGCCCGACGGTTCGGCGTGACAGTCTTGTGCGCCAATGAGCACCGGCGAGCCACGCGCGGCTCCGGCAAATGCCGCTACCAAGGTGGCCGGCGGGCAAACCATGAGTTCCGCCTTGCCGGCAAAATCCTTAGAGCCGGAGATGATCCTGGCGAGCTCAGCTTCGGACGCCGCCAGCCCATTCATCTTCCAATTGCCCGCGACGAGCGGAATTATTTTGGCTACCGCCATCCAATCACCCTCTCCTGCGTGCGGTTATCAGACCCGCTTTCGCAAAGCCAGCAGTTCGGCTTGGGGCCGATCCTTCTTGAGTTGCAAGGAGTTGGGCCTGTCACTATGGTGCGCGCGGCGCGCTTGGGCTAGACATGCGCGGTCATCCACCCCGATCAACCATTATCAAAGCCTGACATAGCGCACGCATGCTTCGCGGTATTCACAAAGCCTCCTCGACCTGGCTCGGCAAGGCCGTAATGGCCGCCGTGATGGGCGTCATCGCGATCAGTTTCGCGATTTGGGGCATCGGGGACATATTCCGCGGCTTTGGACGTAACGCGGTGGCCACGATCGGCGGCACCGAAATATCGATCGAGCAATTTCGCCAGTTCTATAACGACCGCTTGCAACAATTGGGACGCCAGGTCGGGCGGCCAATTACGCCCGATGAGGCACGCGCCCGCGGACTCGATCGCCAATTGCTCGCTCAGTTGGTTGCCGAGACCACGATCGACGAGCAGGCCAAGCAGCTGCGGCTTGGCATCGACAACGCCGAAATCGCAAAGCGCATTACATCGGATCCGTCATTCCGTGGCGCCAACGGACAGTTCGACCGTCAGCGCTTCGAACAGATCATCCGTCAGGCTGGATTCACCGAAAGCCGTTTTATTGAGGAGCAGCGCCGTTCAATGCTGCGAAGGCAGCTTGCCCAGAGCATCACCGGCGATCTGAAGGTTCCCGCCACCGCTCTTGGCTGCACTCAACCAGTACCAGAACGAAAAGCGGCAGATTGAGTATATTGCCCTGGAGGCCGCGCAAGCGGGCGATGTCCCAGCGCCGACACCCGAGGTCCTGAACAAATATTTCGACGAGCGCAAGACACTGTTTCGCGCGCCCGAATACCGCAACATCACATTGCTTTCCCTCGCCCCGTCCGAACTCGCGAAGCCAGATGCTGTTACGGACGCCGATGCCAAAGCGTACTTTGAGCAGCACAAGGACAGCTACGGCAAGCCGGAGAAGCGCGAGGTCCGCCAGATCGTTTTCCAAAAACCGGAGGAAGCCGCCGACGCACGCGAGCGCATCACAAAGGGCGCGAAGTTCGACGACATCGCCAAGGAACGGCAGCTGAAAGAACTCTGACACCGATCTCGGCATGGTTGCAAAGTCGGACATCATTGATTCTGCCGTTGCCGATGCGGCCTTTTCCCTCAAACCTGGCGAAACGAGCGCGCCGGTGAAAGGCCGGTTCGGCACCGTGCTGCTGCAGGTCGGCAAAATCGAGCCCGGCGAGGAAAAAACTTACGAACAGGTCGCGGCGCAAATCAAACGCGAGATGGCCGAGAGCCGGGCAAAATCGGAAGTTGGCAATTTGCGTGACAAGATCGAGGACGAACGCGCCGCTGGCTCGACATTGGCAGAGACCGCCAAAAAACTGGGCCTCAAATCCGTGTCCATCGAAGCGGTTGACCGGTCGGGCCGCGGCCTTGACGGAAAGCCCGTCACCGGATTGCCGCAGACCCCGAACGTCATCAGCGCCGCATTCGCCGCCGATGTCGGCGTCGACACCGACCCGCTGCAGCTGCCGGGCGGCGGATATCTATATTATGACGTGACGGGCGTAACGCCATCGCGCGAGCGCCCGCTTGAAGAGGTGAAGGATCAGGTTACGGCCCGCTGGCGCGATGATGAAATCGCGAAACGCCTGCAAGCAAGGCCGACGATCTTGTCGGGAAGCTCAAAGCGGGTACGTCGTTTACCCAAGCCGCGAGCGAAGCCGGCCTCAAGGTCGAGACCGCCAAAGATCTTCAACGCGGCAAAAGCGGCGGCTTCATTCCTGCCAAAACAATCGAGGCGGTCTTCCGCACGCCGAAGGGCACGCCGGCCAGCGCGGAAGGCGGAAAAGAGACCGAACGCTTCGTCTTCCGTGTGACCGACGTTGCCGATCCGCCTTTCGAAGCCGGTACACCGCAAGGCCAGGCAATCACCACAACTTTGCAGAACTCCTATACCGACGATCTCGTCAGTGAATACATCGCCCGGCTGGAAAACGACTTCGGGGTGACCGTCAACCCGTCGGCGCTAAATCAGGTCATCGGCGGCGGCTCACAGCAATAACCGATCTCATGCAGATTGAGCCGCCGGAAAGCGTCTTCGCCGACCACTACGGGCGCGGAGAGGCGCAGGTGGTGTGGACCACGCTGGTGGCCGATCTTGAGACGCCGGTCTCGGCCTTTTTGAAGCTTGGCGGCGGCAAAGCAATGAGCTTGCTGCTCGAGTCGGTGGAAGGCGGTGCCGTACGCGGCCGCTATTCGATCATCGGGATCGAGCCGGATCTGATCTGGCGCGCGGACGGCGCGAAAGCCGAGATCAATCGCTCGGCTCGCACCAAAGTCGATGCATTCGTCGCTTGCACCGAGCCGCCACTGCAGGCTCTGCGCGCGTTGATATCGGAGAGCCGGATCGAGTTGCCAGATCGGTCTGCCGCCAATGGCGGCCGGCGTATTTGGCTATCTCGGCTACGACGTCGTGCGCCGTATGGAGGAATTGGCAGCCCCGAACCCCGACCCGATTGGCATTCCCGATGCCGTGCTGGTCCGTCCGACGATCATCGTGGTTTTCGACGCGGTGAAGGATTCGATCACGATCGTGACACCGGTGCGGCCAGAGAAAAACATCGACGCCAAAGCGGCGTTGGCGCGCGCCATCGAACGGCTTGCGCGTGTCGTCGAAAGTCTCGACCGTCCGTTGGACAAGTCTTTGTCCGAGCAGGATGCCGGGCCCATCGATGCCCCGGCAAAATCAAATACGACACCCGACGAATTCAAGACGATGGTGCGCAAGGCAAAGGAATACATCGCCGCAGGCGATGCGTTCCAAGTCGTGCTCGCACAACGCTTCGAGGCGCCATTTACGCTGCCGCCGTTTTCACTCTATCGCGCGCTCCGCAGGACAAATCCGTCGCCTTATTTGTATTTCCTCGACTTCGGAAAATTTGCCGTCGCGGGATCAAGTTCCGAAATTCTTGTCAAGGTTTCGGGAGACGTCGTCACGATCCGCCCGATTGCCGGCACCCGTCCGCGCGGCGCAACGCCGCATGAGGACAAAATGCTGGAAGAGGAATTGCTCGCCGATCCTAAAGAGCGGGCCGAGCACCTGATGCTGCTCGATCTCGGCCGCAACGATGTCGGCCGCGTCGCCGACATTGGCACGGTCAAAGTGACGGATCAGTTTTTCATCGAGCGCTACAGCCACGTCATGCACATCGTGTCAAATGTCGAGGGCAAGCTCGCCGGCAATCGGGATGCGCTCGATGCTTTGGTGGCCGGTTTTCCGGCCGGAACGGTTTCCGGAGCGCCGAAGGTGCGCGCGATGCAAATCATCGACGAACTGGAAAAAGAAAAGCGCGGGCTTTACGCGGGCTGCGTTGGTTATTTTTCGGCGGCCGGCGAAATGGACACGTGCATCGTTCTGCGGACGGCACTGGTGAAAGACGGCAAGATGTACGTGCAGGCCGGCGCCGGCATCGTTGCCGACAGCGATCCCGATTTCGAGCAGCAGGAATGCATCAACAAGGCGAAGGCCTTGTTTCGGGCGGCGGAAGAGGCCCGCCGATTTGCCAGCACAGCCAAACGCGGCCAGTAACCACCGCCGCAGCCCGCTCCTTGACCCCCCTCTAGCCCCACCGTAAACCCTTGCAAGCACGGTGGAACATGATCGTCCTCATCGACAATTACGACAGCTTCACCTTCAATCTCTTCCACTATCTGGGAGGGCTTGGGGCGGACGTTGCCGTGTATCGCAACGACAAGATTTCGGTTGCTGACGTGATGGCCTCGCAGCCGGACGCGATTGTGCTGTCGCCCGGTCCATGCACGCCCAATGAGGCCGGCATCTGTCTCGCATTGATCGAAAAAGCAGCGCCGACTATTCCGATCCTCGGTGTCTGTCTTGGTCATCAGGCCATTGGGCAGGCATTTGGCGGCAAAGTCGTGCGCGCAGCGCCGATCCACGGCAAGGTATCGGAGATCAAGCATGCCGGTACGGGAATCTTCCGTGGCATCAACGGCCCCCTGAAAGCGACGCGCTATCATTCGCTGGTGGTTGAACGGGCAAGCATGCCTGCCGCACTGAAAGTGAATGCCGAAACCGACGACCGGCTCGTGATGGGGCTCATGCACGAGACGCTTCCCGTCCACGGCGTGCAATTTCATCCCGAAAGCATCGCTTCCGAGCACGGGCATTTGATACTGAAGAATTTTCTGGACATTGCCGCCGCCTGGAACGCCAAACGCGGGCGAAGCCCAGTATCCGCGCGTAAATCCGCCGACATGCACGCGAGAGCCTGAGACGCCCCATGGCCAACGATTTCAAAGCGCTCATCGCCAAAGTCGCGACCGGCGCAAGCCTCACGCGCGAAGAGGCCGCCGGCGCCTTCGACAGCATGATGTCGGGTGAAGCGACGCCCTCGCAGATGGGCGGCTTGCTAATGGCGTTGCGCGTGCGCGGCGAAACCGTCGATGAAATCACCGGCGCGGTCACGACCATGCGCTCCAAGATGCTCGGCGTTAAGGCGCCGCCCGGTGCCGTCGACGTGGTGGGTACCGGCGGGGACGCATCCGGCTCGTTCAACATCTCGACTTGCGCGGCATTTATCGTCGCCGGTGCCGGCGTTCCGGTCGCCAAGCATGGCAACCGCGCGCTGTCGTCGAAGTCTGGCGCGGCCGACGTTCTGCAGGCACTCGGCGTCAAGATCGACCTCGATGCCGCGCAGGTTGGTACTTGCATTCGCGAAGCCGGGATCGGCTTCATGTTCGCGCCGGCCCATCATCCGGCGATGAAGAACGTCGGTCCGACGCGGGTCGAACTCGGCACCCGCACCATTTTCAACCTGCTTGGGCCGTTGTCGAACCCGGCAAGCGTCAAGCGGCAGATGATCGGTACATTTTCCAAGCAATGGGTCGAGCCGATGGCGCAGGTGCTGAAGAACCTCGGCTCGGAAAGCATTTGGGTCGTGCATGGTTCGGATGGACTAGACGAAATCACCACCGCCGGCCCGACCACCGTTGCGGCCCTTGAGAATGGGACAATCCGGACCTTCGAGATTACTCCAGAAGATGCCGGACTTGCGCGCTCGAAGCCTGAAGCGCTGCGCGGCGGCGATGCCGAGCACAACGCAAAGGCATTGTTCGACGTGCTCAAGGGAAAACCGGGCCCCTTCCGGGACATATCGATCCTCAATGCCGCCGCGGCGCTTATCGTTGCGGGCAAGGCGAAGGATCTCCGGCAAGGTGCTACACTGGCGGCGAAATCGATCGCGAGCGGCGAAGCCGAAGGCAGGCTCGACCGTCTCATTGCGGTGTCGAACGCAGCGGAGGCCTAGCGTGTCGGACATCCTCGCCAAGATCGAAGCGTATAAACGCGAGGAAATTGCCGCTGCCAAACGCGCGCGTCCTCTCGCTGCACTTGAGAAAGATGCGAAGGCTGCGCCGCCGCCGCGCGGCTTCCTGCGCGCAATCGAAAAACGGATTTTCGGCGATAATTACGCGCTGATTGCCGAGATCAAGAAAGCAAGTCCTTCGAAGGGGCTGATCCGCGCCGATTTTGATCCGCCGGCGCTCGCCAAGGCCTATGAGGCGGGTGGCGCGTCCTGCCTTTCAGTTTTGACCGATGCCCCCTCTTTCCAGGGCCGCCCGGAATTCCTTACTGCTGCACGTGATGCCACCGCATTACCGGCCCTGCGCAAGGATTTCATCTTTGAGCCTTACCAAGTGGTGGAATCGCGTGTTCTTGGCGCGGATTGCATTCTGATCATCATAGCGGCCGTCGACGATGCTGCAGCCCATGAAATCGAGGACGCAGCGTTTGCCTATGGAATGGACGTGCTTGTTGAAGTTCATGATGAAGTTGAACTGGCGCGCGCACTCAAGCTGAAATCGCGGCTGATTGGCATCAATAACCGCGATTTGCGGACATTCGAGACATCGCTCACGGTCAGCGAACGGCTTGCACCGAAAATCCCGCGTGACCGCGTTGTTGTTGCCGAAAGCGGGCTCAATACGCCGGCCGACCTCGCGCGTCTAAAGCGCATTGGCGTTTCGACGTTCCTGATTGGGGAAAGCCTCATGCGGCAGGCCGACGTCGCGGCCGCCACCCGCGCGCTTCTGGTACCAGAGCCGCGCCGGGCCGCTGCGGAGTGATGGCTATGGCAAGGCGCAAAAGAGCCGCTCAGCGCCCCAAGAAGAAGGCCGCTGAACGCGATCGCAAGCGAGAAGGCAGCGGCCAAGCGCGAGACCTGCGCCAAGGCCCGCCGAGCCCGCTCCGGACGCCAACGCCCCTCACCCACATCGACCAGCGCGGCGAAGCCCGCATGGTCGACGTCTCCGAAAAGGGAGCCACCGAGCGCATCGCGATCGCCGAAGGGCGCGTGCTGATGCGCAAAGAAACGCTCGATATCGTCCTTGAGGGCAATGCGATGAAAGGCGACGTGCTTGGCGCCGCGCGGCTCGCCGGCATCATGGCCGCCAAACGCACGCACGGCCTCATCCCGTTGTGTCATCCGTTACCGCTCACCAATGTCGAAATCGACATCAATCCCGAGCACTCACTTCCCGGATTCCTCGTCCAGTCGACCGTGAAAGTAACCGCGAAGACTGGCGTTGAAATGGAGGCGCTGACCGCAGTCTCGATCGCATGCCTGACGATTTACGACATGGTCAAGGCAGTGGAACGCGGGATCCGCATCGAGGGCATCCGCCTTCTGCACAAAAGCGGTGGCAAATCGGGTGAATGGAACGCGGGGGGCTAGGCGTATCATGGCCCTGATGCCGGTTGCCGAAGCGCTTCGGCTCGTCCTCATTGATGCCAAACCATTGCCGGTCGAAACGGTCCCGCTCGATCGTGCGCGCGGGCGCGTGCTTGCCGAAGACATGGCCGCGCTGCGGACGCAGCCGCCAGCTGCAGTCTCCGCAATGGACGGATATGCGGTGCGCGCCAGCGATGTTGCGACGGCGCCCGCTACGCTCAAAGTGATTGGCGAAATTGCCGCCGGCCATCCGTTCCCCAGTCAGATCGCGGCAGGTCAAGCCGCCCGGATCTTCACCGGCGGCGTCATGCCGGACGGCAGCGACACCGTAGTAATCCAGGAACTCACTTCTCGCGACGGCGACATCGTCATCGTTCAGAAGTCGACCGCAAAGGGACGTAACGTCCGCAATCAGGGCATCGATTTCACGCAAGGCGACGTGCTGCTTCGGAAAGGCCGGAGACTGACCGATCGCGACGTCATGCTTGCCGCTGCCATGAACCACCCCAACGTCAGCGTGTACCGTCAGCCGAAAGTTGCCGTGCTCGGGACCGGAGACGAATTGGTGCCGCCTGGCGGCGCGCCTCGATCCGGTGAGATCGTCTATTCCAACGGCTTTGCGCTCATTGCGCTCGCGCGTACCGAGGGCGCCGACGCCCACGATCTCGGCATTGCCCGGGACCGCGTCGAGGACATCACCAAAGCGATCAGGCGAGCGCGTGAATGGGGTGCCGATATTCTCGTCACGTCGGGCGGCGCCTCGGTCGGTGAGCATGACCTCGTGCAGCGCGCGCTCGCTGCCGAGGGTCTCGACCTGTCATTCTGGCGCGTCGCGTTGCGTCCGGGCCGTCCAATGATGCACGGCCGGCTGGGTACGATGCAGGTCCTGGGCGTTCCGGGAAATCCCGTCTCGTCCTACGTCTGCGCCTTCCTGTTTCTGGTGCCCCTGATCAGGCGCCTTTCCGGCCGTAGCGACGTTGAGCCGCGGCCCGAGCGGGCGCGCCTTGGGGGCAACCTCCCAGCCAATGATGAGCGAGCCGATTACCTGCGGGCTACCTTGACGGATGGTCCGAACGGTCTGGTGGCCACCCCGCTGCCGTCCCAGGACAGTTCCCTGATGGCGCCGCTTGCCAAGGCCGACTGCCTGGTGATTCGGGAGGCGAACGCCCCTGCGGCCGTCGCCGGTTCAGACTGCGTCATCCTTAAGCTAGGCCTTTAGCGGCCTTTCGAGTTTTTCACTCCAAATTAAACAGTTGCGGAACACATATCGAACATATAGTGTCCGTTCATGATTTGTTTCTGGCTTGGACCCTGCGCGGTCGGCCCGACGGGGAGAGACAGATGCTGACCCGCAAGCAGTTCGAACTCCTGCGTTTCATCCACGAGCGGCTGACCGAGGCCGGCGTGCCCCCCTCTTTCGACGAGATGAAGGACGCCCTCGACCTGCGCTCAAAATCCGGCATTCACCGGCTTATTACCGCCTTGGAAGAGCGCGGGTTCATCAGGAGGCTGCCGAACCGGGCTCGCGCGATCGAGGTGATCAAACTGCCGGATTCGGTCGGCCACGGCCTTGGCTCCGCCCGCTCGCGCGGTTTCACGCCGAGCGTCATCGAGGGCGACCTTGGCCGCGTGCGCACGACGTCCGAGGACGATGGCGGCCGGCCAGTCGCCGTGCCGGTCATGGGCCGCATCGCCGCCGGCACGCCGATCGAAGCGATCCAGACCCGCAGCCATATCATCAACATGCCCCCGGATTTGTTGTCGGCCGGCGAGCATTTCGCGCTTGAAGTGCGCGGCGACAGCATGATCGAAGCAGGCATTCTCGACGGCGACATCGCGCTGATCCGCAAATCCGAAGCCGCCGATACAGGCGACATCGTCGTCGCCCTCATCGACGACGAGGAGGCGACGCTCAAGCGCTTTCGCCGCCGCGGCGCATCAATTGCGCTTGAGCCCGCCAATACCGCCTACGAGGTCCGGATTCTACCGCCGAACCGCGTGCGCATTCAGGGCAAGCTCGTAGGGCTTTTCCGGCGCTACTAATCGTCCGGCGTAAGATCGTCTTGATGCGGCTCGGCCCCGCGCGGCGGCTGACGGCGCATGGGGTCGGCATTTTCGGAAATGGCTCTCGCGCGATGCGTCCATGGCCGGTCCTGGCTACGCGGAAGCGCGACCGTCTGCATAAAACGGTCGCCCGTCCAGCGTAGCGCGACCGCGCCGTAGGACTGCCAGATCGCGCGATCAACCAGCATCGCATTGCAGTCGGCGGGCGACTCGCGGTCAGAGATCACTACTGCCGCTCGCGCGCAGTCCTCGGCGAATGCCTCGATTCCCATGGCCATCGATATCAAGCGATTGTCGCCGAGCCTGCCGATGCAGCCGACCGCATCGCAGGTGACGCCGTTGCCCAGACTCCCATCCTTGGGCGTTCGCGCATCGGCGTCGGCGGCCAGCCATTCTTTGATGGCAAAGGTGTCGCGCCCGGCGCGCAGGACAGCGAGCCGGCCATCCTTGCCGCGAAATGCCGCCGTTTGTCCGTCGCCGGCCACCAGAATGTCAGGCTGGGTAATCGCCAGGGCCCAGGCGATCGCGCCTGCGGCAACGAAAGCGCCGCTCCAACGCAACGGCGTGCGCAAGAGGCAAATGAACAGCAGCCCTGCGGTCCCCAAAAGGAGCGGGCCGATTCCAAAGGCCGGCATGCGTCCGACGGCACCCGGAAGCGATGCCACCCACAGGGCAACCGCATTCATCCAATCAATCCCCTGCCCCATCATTTGCCAAAACGCTGCATCGAAACCGAAGGGCATGCTCAGCACTCCGAGAATGCCCATCGGCATGACCACTGCCGAAACCACGGGCATGGCGAGCAGGTTGGCCAGCACGCCATAGGGCGCGAGCCGGTGAAAATGGTACGCAGCGTAGGGCGTGGTCGCGAGGCCCGCCACCAACGAAGCGAGGATCAGGCTTGCCACCTCGCGGACGCCCCATAACGCCATGCGCGTGCCGAGCTGGCTGTCATGGTCTGGCCTCCATGGAAGGCCGTGCTGATATGCGGCGATCAGGGCAAGCGTCGCCGCGAACGACATCTGGAACCCCGGGTGCACGATGGCCTGTGGCGCCAGCAGCAAAACGACGATCGCCGCCACCGCGAGCGTGCGGAAGGTCAGTGTCGGACGATCGAGCATGACGCCGATGAGCACAATCGCGATCATGATGTAGGAGCGCTGGGTCGCCACCTCGGCGCCAGAGAGCAACAGATAAAAGGTCGCCGCCAGGAGCGCTCCCAATGCAGCCCACTTCTTGATCGGCCTTCGATGGGCGAGCGAAGGGACCAAAGCCAAAACTGCGCGGATCACGAAAAATACGATCCCCGAGACAACCGCCATGTGATAGCCGGAGATCGACAGCACATGCGCAAGGCTCGAGACGTACATCGCATCATTGATCGGCGTCGATATCGCATCGCGTTTGCCCGTGATCAGCGCTGACGCGATGGACCCTTTATCTCCGGGCAGCGCCGCACGGATGCGATCGTCGATCGTCTCGCGTATTCCGTCGACGATGGTCGCGTATCTTAACCAAAACCCTGCGGCCGCCGTCGCCGGCTTGACCCTGATGGCCCCGAGCGCATAGCCGGAGGCGCCGATTTTCTGAAAATACATATCGCGAGCAAAGTCGTAGCCGCCGGGCCGGAGCGGCTGCATGGGCGGCGACAGGTGCGCCTTGAGCTCAACAAAGCTGCCGACGGGCGGGGCGCTGCCCTTGCGCACCGCGACGCGCACCCGGCGAGGTACCGAAGACGCACCAAGCGCATCGAACCGCTCAACACGGATCACGATGCGGTCGCTTCGCTCCCGTTCTTCGCGAACTTCCACAAACCCGGAAAATGCGGCGCTTGCGATCGGACTCTGCAGGATCGGATGAGCAATGCGCGCGGTCTGCAGTGTTGCAATGGCGAGTCCAGCAAACACACCGGCGATGCCTACGGCGAGCGGAAACCCGAACGGACGCCGGCGCGCCACAAAGGCAACCGCCACCGCGCCGATTGCGAGCGGTAGAATGGCCCAAATGTGCGGCTCGCGATCCGCGGCGAAATAACATGCGATACCGGCGCCGAACGCGATCGGCACCCAGGGCATCAGTCGGCCGGGCGCCAGCTCCGCCAGCAGCCATTGTGACAGCAGGCCGCGCAGCCGGCCCGCCGTTCCGGCAACGCCGTCCGGCAGCGACAGACCCGCTGGCCGCCGCGTTCCGTCAAACGCCGGTGCCCAGGCCCTGGCGCCACGCTGTGCTCGTCTATATGGATTGTTTTCCCGGGCCAAGGCGCCATGCGCCTCCCCGACGCCAGCACTGCAACCTTATTAATCTTAGAGCAATCATAGGTTGTGGTCAGCAGCGAAACGACTGGATGTGGATTCGTGCAACGTCGCGCGGTAGCAGACGAGCGGCATCGCCAGAATCAACGGCGTCGTCTGATCGGTTCTCGTCCGTACGAACGAAAACTGGCGGTCGCGAATTTAGCGACGCCCCGCGCTATTTCCCGACTTCCTTGGCGTAGGTGTCACGCAATCCAACGGTGCGATTAAAAACAGGCCGACCGGGCTTCGAGTCCGGATCGGGACAAAAATAACCCTGTCGCTCAAACTGGACGGGTTCAGGAGAGGTGCCCTCCGACCAGCGTGGGCTCAATACGTGCGTTCGACAAAACCTCAAGCGAGTTCGGATTGAGATCGGCCGAGAAATTTTCTCCACCTTTTGGATCAGGTCGCGTGAACAACGGATTGTAAAGTCGTAGTTCCGCCGGAACAGAGTGCTCTGCCGACACCCAATGGATGGTCGCCTTGACCTTGCGCCCGTCCGGAGCGTTGCCTCCCCGCGTTGCCGGATCATAGGTACAGCGCAATTCCGTCACCTCACCCTTCGCATTTTTCACCATTTCACGACACGTGATGAAATAGGCATAGCGCAGCCGCACTTCAGTGCCCGGAGAAAGCCGGAAAAATTTTTTCGGAGGATTTTCCATGAAATCATCCTGCTCGATATAAAGCAATCGCGACCGAATTTTATTTTTCGAGCACCGGCGCCGGGGTCGTCAGGATGATTGGACGCATCCAGCTCCTCCACTTTGCCTTCGGGATAATTTTCAATGACGACTTTCAAAGGTCTCAAGACCGCCATCCGGCGCATGGCCTTCCTATTGAGAACTTCGCGAACGGAAAACTCGAACATGCCCATATCAACGACGCTGTTTGCCTTGGCCACGCCGATCCGTTTGACGAAATCGCGAATTGCCTCGGACGGAACGCCACGGCGACGTAACCCCGCAAGAGTTGGCATTCGCGGATCATCCCAGCCGTTGACGTGACCGTCACGCACCAGCTCGGTGAGGACGCGTTTTGACAGGACCGTGTATGTAAGGTTGAGCCGGGCGAATTCATACTGATGGGGGTTCGATGGCACCTTGAGGTTTGCAATGAACCAATCGTAAAGCGGACGATGGTCTTCGAATTCCAGCGTGCAAATGGAGTGGGTGATGTTCTCTATGGCGTCGGACTGCCCATGGGCAAAGTCGTAGCTTGGATAGATCTTCCATGCCGTGCCGGTGCGGGGATGCGGCGCCTGCAGAATGCGATAGAGCACGGGGTCGCGAAGATTGATATTGCCCGATGCCATGTCGATCTTTGCACGCAGAACTCTTGCACCGTTGGGAAATTCGCCCGCTCGCATGCGGCGAAACAGATCAAGATTCTCCTCGACGCTGCGATCCCGGAACGGGCTGTTTTTGCCCGGTTCGGTCAGGGTGCCACGGTTGAGCCGCATTTGCTCCGGGGTCTGGTCGTCGACATAGGCCTTGCCGGCCCGGATCAGATCCTCGGCCCAGGCGTAAAGCTGCTCAAAGTAGTCGGAGGCATGGTAGAGGTGCTTTCCCCAGTCAAATCCGAGCCATCGGACATCGCGCTCAATCGCGTCGATATATTCCTGCTCTTCCTTGGCTGGATTCGTGTCATCGAACCGCAGGTGACAGCGGCCGCCAAATTCCTCGGCTACGCCAAAATTCAGGCAAATCGACTTGGCATGTCCGATGTGGAGATACCCATTTGGTTCCGGCGGAAAGCGGGTGATGACCTGCTTGACGCGGCCGGCATCGAGATCACCCTTGACGATATCGCGGATGAAATCGCGGCCCGCTTCGATCGCGCCCGCATCGCCTCTTGCCTTTGCATCGGTTGCCATGCTTCCTCAAACATCACTTGAGCCGCATCCTGCGGCCCGTATGACGTGGCGCTCGCCTCAATGTCAATCGCGCTGACATTCGTCCCGCTGACTGTGGTAGACGGCTCACGATGACCGAGCCCGTCGTCACCCGTTTTGCGCCCTCGCCCACTGGATTTCTCCATATTGGTGGCGGGCGCACGGCCTTGTTTAACTGGCTGTACGCCCGACGGCATGGCGGCAAGATGCTCCTGCGGATCGAGGATACCGACCGGGAGCGGTCTACAGCGGCGGCGATAAACGCCATTATCGACGGATTGACCTGGCTCGGGCTTACTTGGGACGGGGAAATTGTCTTTCAGTTCTCCCGTGCCGCACGCCATCGCCAGTTGGCCGAGCAACTGCTGGCCTCGGGCCACGGCTATCGCTGCTATTGCAGCCAGGACGAACTCACCGCGATGCGCGAGAAGGCGCGGGCTGAAGGCCGCACACGTCTCTACGATGGACGTTGCCGCGATCGCGACCCGAAGGACGTGCCGGCCGGCGTCAACCCGGTGATCCGCATCAAAGCGCCATTGACGGGAGAGACGGCGGTCGAAGACCAGGTTCAAGGCCGCGTGGTCTGGCAGAACGAAAATCTCGACGACTTTGTCCTGCTGCGCTCGGACGGCACCCCGACCTATATGCTTGCGGTCGTGGTCGACGATCATGACATGGGTATTACCCACATCATCCGTGGTGACGATCACCTCAACAATGCGGCGCGGCAAACTCAAATCTACCAAGCCCTCGGATGGAAGGTGCCCGTGATGGCGCACATCCCTCTGATCCACGGACCGGATGGCTCAAAGCTATCGAAACGGCACGGCGCGCTCGGCATCGATGCTTATCGGGCTATGGGCTATCTGCCGGCCGCGATGCGGAACTACCTTGTGCGGCTCGGCTGGGCGCACGGCGACCAGGAAATTTTCACGACGGAGGAGATGGTCGCTGCGTTCGATCTCCCACAGATCGGGCGCTCGCCGGCGCGCTTCGACTTCACGAAACTCGAAAGCCTCAATGGCCACTATATTCGTTCGACCGACGACGCCTCCCTTATGGCCGCGCTCGAGCAACTCTTGCCGCACATTGCCGGCGGACAGGAACTCGCCAGCAAAATGACACCTGCGCTACGCGGAAAGTTTCTCGCCGCTATGCCCGCCATGAAGGAGCGAGCCAAAACTTTGGTCGAATTATTCGACGCCTCGCGGTTCCTTTGGGCCAACCGGCCTATCGATATCAATGACCAGGCAAAAGCCCTGCTGACCGACGAGGCAAAAACGCTGATTAAGGCCCTGCTGCCGGAGCTGGAGGCCGTTTCGGAATGGAACGCAAGTTCTGCCGAGGCCGTTGTGAGGCCCTATGCCGAGCGCGCGGGGCTCAAGCTCGGCGCGATTGCGCAGCCGCTGCGCGCCGCGCTTACCGGGCGCACGACGTCCCCGCCGATATTCGACGTGCTTGCGGTTCTCGGCCGCGATGAAAGCCTTGCCCGGCTGCGCGACCAGGCCGCCTCATAGTTTTTCATACCGGGCAAAAAGGCGGCTAAACCCCTATATCCCGGGCGTATAGCCAACATTGGGCTATCTTGCAGTGCACATTTGGATGGGATACCCACAAAGCTTGCGGCCAATTCGAGGACTCGACCCATGGACGCCAAGACCAGCGCCAAAAACAAGACCGGCACCCTGACGGTCGGCAACAACAATTGGGACATGCCGGTATTGCCGGGCACGATCGGGCCCGAGGTCGTCGACATCTCCAAGCTCTACGGTCAGAGCGGAATGTTCACCTACGACCCCGGCTTCACCTCGACGGCAAGCTGCGAATCCAAGATCACCTACATCGACGGCGACGAAGGCATTCTGCTTTATCGCGGCTACCCCATCGAGCAGCTCGCCGAGCACGGCGACTTTCTGGAGACCTGCTATCTCCTGCTCTACGGCGAATTGCCGACCGCCACCCAGAAAGCCGATTTCGACTATCGCGTGAGCCGCCACACGATGGTCCACGAGCAGATGAGCCGCTTCTTCCAGGGCTTCCGCCGCGACGCACATCCGATGGCGGTCATGACTGGCTGCGTCGGCGCGCTGTCCGCGTTCTATCACGACTCGACCGACATCTCCGACCCGCATCAGCGCATGGTCGCCTCCGTGCGCATGATCGCGAAAGTGCCGACGCTTGCGGCGATGGCGTACAAATATTCAATCGGTCAGCCATTCGTCTATCCGAAGAATGATCTCGACTACGCTTCGAACTTCCTGCGCATGTGCTTTGCCGTGCCGACCGAGGAATACAAGGCAAACCCGGTGCTGGCGCGCGCAATGGACCGCATCTTCATTCTGCATGCCGATCACGAGCAGAATGCCTCGACCTCAACGGTCCGCCTTGCCGGATCGTCGGGCGCCAATCCGTTTGCCTGCATCGCGGCCGGCTGCGCCTGTCTATGGGGGCCCGCGCACGGCGGCGCCAACGAAGCCGCACTCAACATGCTGCGCGAAATCGGTTCAGTCGACCGCATTCCGGAATTCGTCAAGCGCGCAAAAGACAAGAACGATCCCTATCGGCTGATGGGCTTCGGTCATCGCGTCTACAAGAACTACGATCCGCGCGCGAAAATCATGCAGAAGACCTGCCATGAGGTTCTGACCGAGCTCGGAGTGAAGGACGACCCGCTGCTCGACGTCGCCATGGAGCTTGAGAAGGTCGCCTTGCACGACGAGTACTTCATCGAGAAGAAGCTCTACCCCAATATCGATTTCTATTCGGGCATCACGCTCAAAGCGATGGGCTTCCCAACCACGATGTTCACCGTACTGTTCGCGGTCGCACGCACGGTCGGCTGGATCGCGCAGTGGAAGGAAATGATCGAAGACCCGAAGCAGAAGATCGGCCGCCCGCGCCAGCTGTACACGGGCGCTACGCGGCGGGATTACAGCCCGATCTCGCGCCGGAAATAATTTGTCCTAGCTTGCTTTGCCGTTGCTCTTGCCGTTGAGCTTCGGAGCAGTCGCCCCGTCATAGGCCCACTGCACGTAAACGCCGGCCCAGGTGAACCCGCCACCGAACGCCGCCAGCACCATGCGGTCGCCGCGCTTCAGTTTCGGCTCATAGTCCCACAAGCAGAGCGGGATGGTGGCGTTGGTCGTGTTGCCGTATTTGTGGATCGTCACCATCACCTTGTCCATCGGCACGCCCATCCGCTCGGCTGTCGACTCGATGATGCGCTTATTGGCCTGATGCGGGACGAGCCAGTCGATCATGTCGGCGCGCAGATTGTTGCGTGACATGATCTCGCTTGCCACCTCCGCCATTTTGGCAATCGCGAACTTGTAAACCGCGGCGCCTTCCTGGTGTACGTAGTGCAGCCGCTTCGCGACGGTTTCCGCGGTCGGCGGCATCCGGCTGCCGCCCGCTTTCTGATGAAGATGCATCATTCCGGATCCGTCGGAACGAACAAGCGCATCCATGATGCCGAAACCGTTCGTGTCGGGCTCCAGCAGCACCGCGCCGGCAGCGTCACCGAAGAGCACGCACGTCGCGCGATCGGTATAATCGATGATCGACGACATCTTGTCGGCGCCGACCACGACGACCTTCCGCGCCGCACCGGTGGCGATGAATTGCGTGGCAATTGTAAGCGAGTAAAGAAAGCCCGAGCACGCGGCCTGGACGTCGAAGCTGCCGATATTGCGGATGCCAACCATGTCGCAAATCATGTTTGCGGTCGACGGGAACTGCATGTCCGGGGTCGTCGTCGCGCAGATCAGAAGGTCGACTTCCTCGGGTTTCGTTCCTGTTTTTTGCAACAGGCCACGTACCGCTTCCGCCGCCATGTGCGACGTGCCAAGACCTTCGCCCTTCAGAATATGACGCTCCTTGATTCCCGTACGCTCGGTGATCCACGCGTCGCTCGTGTCGACCATCCGCGCGAGCTCGCTATTGGTCAGCAAGTCCGGCGGCAGATAGCCGTGGACGGCCGTGATTGATGCGCGGGGAGAAAGGGTCAAGGGCTGGAATCCGGTTTGTTGCAATGGCATACGCCCAACCGCCTTAGGCGGCAAGCTAGCCGTGGGGCTGTGGTAAAATTGCCGCTTGTTGTCGTGCTCCACCTCTGCTTCCAACGGCCTCAAGGACCAACGATGCCGCGTGTGCGCTCGGCGTCGCTTTCCCTATTTCCATTATAGCGTCCAATTGACTGAAGGCTTCAGTTTGTCTGCGGCGATCCGGCGTGTCTCCAAGCAGCGGCACGCAGTGCCGCAGCGAGTTTGTCGGCGGTGCAATCGCTTTGAAGAAATTCCGGGACCACGTTTTTGCCCAGCACAAGGTTGGCAAGGATCGCCGACGGAGCGTGAATTAGAAGACGGCCAACAAGTGCCTCGATCAGCGATACTTTGTACGCAGCGACCATCGGGACGCCGGCCAGCGCCAATTCGAGTGTCGACGTGCCTGATTTTGTCAGGGCCGCCCGCGCTGTCCGGAACGCCTCGTGCTTTTCGTCTGGATCAGCTGTAACGCGCGCCGGAATGGGCCACGCCGCAATGGCTGCTCGCACGACATCGGCAAGTCGCGGCACAGCCGGCACGACCGCCTCGAGCGGACCGTATTGTTCGGCGACACGAGCGATCGCCTGGCCGAATACCGGCGCCATGCGCCGAATTTCGCCGGTGCGGCTTCCGGGCAAAACCAGAACCAGAGGGGGATCCGCTCGCCGTAACCGCGCTTCAAGTTCATTTGGCCTTAGATCAACCAGCCGTTCGCTCAAAGGATGCCCGACAAATGTACATGGGGGGCCGCCGAGATCGTTCATCGCTTTTGGTTCAAACGGAAGAAGCGCCAGCACGTGATCGACGTATGTTCGCATCGCGCGCGCCCTGCCCGGACGCCACGCCCAGACGGAAGGGCAAACATAGTCGACGATAGGAATGTCCGGAGCGCGCTCACGCACGCGGCGTGCCACGCGATGAGTGAATTCCGGGCTGTCGATGATGACCAGAACATCCGGTTTTGCGGCGATGACGGCATCGGCAGCTTCACGGATACGCCGCAGGATTTTTGAAAGCATCGCCGGGATCGAAGAAAATCCGACAATCGCGAGGTCCCCAAGGGGAAACAGGCTCGGAACGCCTTCGGCCGCCATATGCGCGCCACCGACACAGGAAAAGTGCGCCTTCCCTTGTGTACGCTCTCTGATCGCCGAAATCAGCGCCGCGCCCAGCCGGTCGCCAGACTCTTCGCCGGCGACCAGAAATACATGCAGGCTCATGTTTTCGACCCGAACGGCACGCCTACAACAAAGAGTCCGGCACGATCCGCTTCGCGCACGACGCTTTCCGCATCGGCGATCACGGTCTTGTCCGAGACGACTGCAATACCCGCCAGCCCGGCCCGGGCAACCCCGGTCACCGTCTGCGGGCCAATCGAGGGCAAGTCAAACCGCTGGTCTTGACCGGGCTTGGGTGCCTTCACCAGCACGCCGGCACCGGCGAGCAACGCCAATGCGCCCGTTCGCGCGCAGCTCGGCAACCCGAGCCAGCATTTGATCCGTGCCTTCCGCAGCCTCCACTGCCAATATGCGCTTTCCGGCCACGACAGCGGCTTGCCCGACGTCGAAAGCCCCGCTCGCCTGCAAATATGCAAAGCCAAACGCAATGTCTTCCCGGTCCTTCTCGGAAGCGTCGACCCGACCGAGTGCTCCCTCCGGGACCAGGATTTCTGGCGCCACCTCATGCGCTCCAACAAGGTGGAATCCCTGTTCTTCAAAAAGCTTGCTCACGCCGGTAAGCAGGTGATTGTCGCCACCGCGATAGGCGCGGATGATCTTCGGCAACGATTTTAGCGCCAAGAAATCGGGACGAAGCGACCACAACGACGGCCTCACCAAACCGCCAATCCACACGACGTCGCGACAACCTGCGGCCCTGGCAAGCCGCGTAAATGCTCCAAATTGCCCAACCCGAAGCCAATGATGCCGATAACGCGCAACCATCGCGGGCTCGGCATGGCCGGAAATCGGAAACAGCACAAGATCGCGCCCGCGCTTCGCAGCCGAGTCCGCCACCGCCAGAGGCAACGTGCCGCCACCGCAAATCAGCGCGAGCGGGCCGCCCTGACCAACGGCTGTGGCGTTGTTCATGTCTCCTGATCCGCCTCGTTGCGCTTGACCGCCATCGTCAACGGCCGCTTCGCCGAACGAATAAAATCGATAATTTTGTCAACCAGCGGATCGCCGGAATACTCGCCGGCAACCCGATCAACGCGCGTGCGAAACTCTCCTTCACCAAAGAACAGCGCCTGATACGCCGAGCGCACGCGCTGAACGTCCGCCTTTGCCGCACCGCGCCGCCGCATGCCGATCACATTGAGTCCAATCAAATCGGCCAGTGGACCGTGCGCCATGCCGAATGGAATGACATCGGCACGCACGCCGCTCAGGCCAACGATCATTGCGCCTTCACCAATGCGGACAAACTGACGAACCGCGACGCCGCCACCAAAGACAACGTGGTCACCGATCGTCACGTGGCCGCCGAGAACCGTGTTGTTGGCAAAAACGACGTGGTTGCCGACCTTGCAATCATGCCCGACATGCGAGCCCACCATGAAGAAACACCGGTCGCCAACTTCCGTGACGCCACGATCATCTTCGGTGCCCGTGCTCATGGTTACGTTTTCGCGGATGTCGCATTCGGCGCCCACGATCAAGCCGCGTCGGTCCTCCCCGATAGCTGAACGACTGCGGCGGAGACCCAAGCGACGCAAACGGGTAAATGACCGTCCGCGGCCCTATCGTGGTGTGGCCGCGTCAGATTGACGTGAGCAATCAGGCGGCAGCCGTCGCCAACACTCACGTGCGCGCCGATCGTGCAGTACGGACCGATCAGGACGTCTTTTCCGATCGTGGCCCCGGCTTCGATCCGCGCCGAGGGATCGATCATGTGCGCGCTCATGCGTCGGACAGCATGGCCCCAACCTGGGCCTCGGCGACGACCTGGCCGGCCACTTTTGCCTCGCCGCGATACCACCACATCGACTTACGTCGCGTAATGCGGTCCATGTGATACTCGATGGTGTCGCCGGGCCGCACGGGCTTGCGGAATTTTGCCTTGTCGATGGTAAGAAAGAAGACGGAAGCCGGCTGCGCCCCCGTCGCCGCGATGCAGAGCGCGCCCGCCGTCTGGGCCATGCCCTCGATCATGAGCACACCGGGAAACACGGGATTGCCCGGAAAGTGACCCTGAAAATGCGGCTCGTTGATCGTCACGTTCTTGATACCGATGCCGTGCTCGTCGCCGCGGATGTCGATTATCCGATCCACCATGAGAAACGGATAGCGGTGCGGCAGCAGCTTGAGCACTACTGCGATGTCCATCGCCTCGAGTTGGATCACAGGTTTGTTCATGACGAGCGTCTCATTTGTCGCCCGCGTCTGCGTCGCCCTTCTGGCGCGCGAGCCGCTCAAGTATCATTATTTCGCGGAACCACTGCTTCACCGGCTTTGCCGGCGTTCCGCCCCAACGCGCCCCGGCGGCACATCCCCATGGACCACGCTGACAGCCGCAATCTGCGCACCTTCGCCGATCGTGACGTTAGTTATTCAGGCCAACGCGCGCGCCCAGCACAACAAAATCCTCAAGAGTTGAACTGCCTGAAATTCCGGTCTGAGCAACGATAACGCAATGTCTGCCAATGCTTACATTGTGGCCTACCTGAACCAGGTTGTCGATCTTGGTGCCCTCGCCAATGATGGTGTCGCGGATGGCTCCGCGATCCACAGTTGTTCCGGCTCCGATTTCGACGTCATCCTGGATGATAACGCGGCCAACCTGAGGCACTTTGAGATGTCCGTTGCCGCCCATCACAAAGCCAAACCCATCCTGCCCTATATTGCATCCCGGATGGACAATGACCCGGTCGCCAATGAGAGCATTGCTGATCACCGTATTGGCGCCGATTGAACAATCGCGGCCGATCCGCACCCCGGCGCCGATCACCGCATTTGCTCCAACGACCGTCCCGCTGCCGATTTCAACCTGCGGGCCGATCACCGCACCCGGTTCGATGCGCGACGCCATCTTCCATGCGCGCGCCGGTGTCGACGTGCGCTCCGGCGAAGTCGCCGGGCTTGGACAAAGATGACGGCCGCAAAGCGTGCGGAAATAATTCGCGCGCCACCATAACGAACGCGCGATAGGGCTCGCCGGACGGTCAACACCGAAACGTGGTTCGGCAGCTCTTTTGCAAGCGCTGCCGTCGTCAGGCACGCACCGGCGTGTGTGGTGGCCGCCGCCGCCGCAAAATTCCTGCTCTCGAGAAATGTGAGGTCGCGCGGGCCGGCCCGGTCAAGCGGCGCAATATTCACGATGCGGCCTGTCCGCGGCGACCGAGAGGCGATCGCCGCGCCGGTCACGCTCGCAATCTCGTCAAGCGTAAGACCCGCGGACTGTCGTAGGAATATGGGCTCGTTCATCCTGCCGGAATCCGACCCGTCGTTCCTGCCTGGCGTCGCCAAGGTCAGAACTTGGTGCCGCCACTGAAGCGGAACACCTGCGTGCGGTCGCAAACCTCGCCGCCGCCGAACCGGCGTCGCGCAGTACTTCGTGATCGGATAGGCCAGATCGAAACGCAGCGGGCCAAGCGGCGAATCCCAGAGCAGGCCGACACCGACCGAACTGCGGATCATGGACGGGCTGTTGAGGCCGACCTGGAGCGTTTCGCCAGTCACATTCCAGCTTGTCGGTCCTTGATAATCCCACAGCGAGCCGGCGTCCGCGAAAACCGCGACCTTGATACCGATATCCTTTGGCAGGAAATACAACGGCGTCTGGGCTTCCACGCTCGCACCCCAATAGAGCGATCCGCCGAGCGGGTCATTCGTCGTGCCGGGCGTCAGGTCGCGCGGCCCCAAGCCCGCCGGTGCAAAGCCGCGCACAAGTTGCGGCCCCATCTGGAAGTGGTCGAGCATGCGCAATTCTTTGCCGCCCCAGCTGGAAATATTGCCGGCCTGCAGTTTGAAGACGCTGACGACGTCGTTGATGACTTCGTAGTATGTGCGCGCTTCCACCGACGTTCTGATGAAATTCACGTCGCCCCCAACTCCGGCAAAATCCTGCCTGAGTTCGGCAAAGAGACCGCTGGTCGGCAGCTTGTTGTTATCGAGGGTGTTGTAGGAGAGCGTATAGCCGACCAACGAAACGTTCACGGGACCCGCGGCCAATTCCTTGCGGACCGCAAGCGATGCTTCGCCGTCGGCGTAACAACCATACGGAACGTTTACCTGAGTATCCAAACCGCTCGCTTCAACTGTCGGGTTCACGCCAGTACCTGGTAAAAGACCGGTCGCCGGGGCGAAGTTCGAAAATTGACAGTTATTGTATTGAAACGGCAGCGTGATCTTCTGCTGATAGAACGTGTAGCGCGGCTGAAACGCGATTTCTTCGGTCAGCGCAAATCCGAGCCGGAGATTGGTGCCGATCGTCTGGCTGTCATACGAAATGTAGTTCGACGCCAGGTTCTGCCGGGCAAAGACGTCGATGCCGCCGGCCATTCGATAGCCGAACAGAAACGGTTCGACGAAAGACAAATCAAAACCGCGAACGCGCTGGCCATAGGTGAACGACGCTTTTCCATAAGTTTCCGCGGCCCATGAGGTTGCGGTCGGCGATGCTGACTTCGCCGATCAGGCCGTCGGCAGTCGAATAGCCACCGGAGACTGAGAACTCGCCGGTCGCCTGCTCTTCAACATTGACGTTGACCACCACGCGATCGGGCGCCGAACCGGGCTCGTTCGTTATCTTGACGGTCTTGAAGTAGTTCAGGTTCTTCAGGCGACGCTCGGCGCGATCGATCAATGCCCGGTTGTAGGCATCGCCCTCGCCGAGGTCGAATTCGCGGCGGATCACATAGTCGCGCGTGCGCGTGTTGCCGCGGATGTTGATGCGCTCGATGTAAGCGCGCGCGCCTTCCTCGACGACAAAGACCAGATTGATCGTTTTGGTTTCAAAATTGCGGTCGCCGCGCGGGCGCACGTTGGCAAAGGCATAGCCCTGCCGCGCCGCCTGGATCGTCATCGACTCGACGCTCTTTTCGACGAGATCCGCGTTGTAAACGTTGCCCGGGCTGAGCTTGACCTGATTTCGCAAGAGTGCCGGGTCGATGGCGCGGACGTTTGACACGACATCGACAGTCCCCACGCGATACTGGCTGCCTTCGTCAATCGTGAAGGTGACGATGAAGCCCTTCTTGGCGGGATCGTATTCACCGACCGCCGAAATGATCCGCACGTCCGCGTAACCGTGCTTCAGATAAAATCTGCGCAGCAGGTCGCGGTCAGCCTCGATACGGTCGGCGTCGTAAATATCGGTCGTCTGCAGAAAGCTGAGCAGGTTGCTCGAGGACGTCTTGATGACGTCTTTCAACCGGCCGTGCGAAAACGCCTTTGCGCCGACAAACGCGATTTCCTTGATGCCGGTTTTGTCGCCTTCCTTGATTTCGAACACCAAGTCGACGCGATTGTTGGGCAACTCGATAATCTTCGGATCGACCGAAACATCGAAGCGGCCGCTGCGGTGATAAATTTCGATGATGCGCTGCACGTCGGCCTGCACAGTCGGGCGCGAGAGCGTGCCGCGCGGCTTCGACTGGGTTTCCGCCTGGAGTTGCTCGTCTTTGGCCTTTTTGTTGCCTTCGAACGCGACCCGGTTGATCACAGGATTCTCGGCCACCGTCACCACGATACGGCCGCCGGAATGGCTGATCCGGACATCGGAAAAAAGGCCGGTCGCAACCATGGCCTTAAGCGCTTCGTCCTCCTGCTCGGGGCCTAGCCGGCCGCCCGGGCCAGGCCGGAAATAGGAACGGATGGTGTCAGCCTCAACCCGGCGGTTACCCTCGACCACGATGGAATTGACCGTTTGGGCCACGGCGGCGCCCGTGGACAAGACCGTCCCACCGCCAGCGCCGACAAGTATGCCGCCGAGGATAAGGCAACTGGCCACCCATCCCCGAACTCCCCGCACACAAATTCCCATGCGCTACGCGCCCTTATAATCCATGCGGCCGCCCCCCACTGCGGATTCGACAGACGGTCCGGGCTGGCATATGCGGGCTTTTTACAGCGTTTTCTGGGCGCTGCAAACGAAACCCAACCCGAACTTCCCCTTTTCCATCAAAAAGTTGCCCGTCAGCAACGGTCAGGAGGTGGCCAGGCGCAGAATGTCATTAAAGGTTGCAAAAATCATCAACATCACGACGATCGCCAACCCAATTCGGAACCCGACTTCCTGCGCCCGCTCGGACAATGGCCGGCCGCGAATCGTCTCGATTGCGTAGAACAAAAGGTGACCGCCATCGAGCAAAGGGATCGGGAACAGGTTCAGCAGGCCAATCGAAACTGACAGCACCGCGGTGAGATGGATCAGTGCCGTGAATCCGGCCGTCGCGACCTGTCCCGAAACCTGGGCAATCCGGATTGGCCCGCCAAGCTGGTCGGCCGCTTCTCGGCCCACAAAGACCCCGCCGATGTAGGCAAGCGTCCGGTCGACCACGAACCACGTTTCCTGCGCCCCCATGACGATGGCGCGCAGCGGTCCGGCCTTTTCCGTCTTGATGTCGCCGGGCGACATCGACCGGCTGATGCCAAGCACGCCAAGGCGATGGACATTGCCAAAATTGTCCTTGAGCTCCTTGAGCTGCGGTGTCGCCTTGAGAGTGATCGGCGCACCGCCACGATCAACATCAATCGACAGCGTTTCGCCGGCACTGATGCTGACGATGCGCTGCATGTCGGAGAAACTCTCGATTTTCTCGCCATTGATCGCGATTACCAGATCGCCGGGCTTGAATCCGGCGGCCTCCGCCGCGCTGGCCGGCTGCACCGTGTCGACCCGCGCGCTCGTGGTCTGCTTGCCGACCGTCATGAAAATGGCGGCAAAAATGGCGATCGCCAGCACGAAATTCGCAATAGGGCCGGCAGCGACTACCGCTGCGCGCGAGCCCACCGGCTGAAACATGAAACTGTCTTTCCGATCGGCATCCGACATCGATGCCGCGGCAGCCTGATCCGGCACGCTCGCCGCATTGTCGTCGCCAAAAAACTTCACATAGCCGCCGAGCGGGACCGCGGAAATTTTCCAGCGCGTTCCGTACCGATCATTGAAGCCGGCGATTTCGGGGCCAAATCCGATCGAAAATACGAGCACCTTGATCCCGCATAGGCGGGCCATCAGGAAATGACCAAGCTCGTGAAAGAAAACGACGATCGTCAATACGAAGAGGAATGGCACAACGTAGCCAATCAGACCGCCTCCGAGCGCGCTCAAACTCCCCATAAGTTCAATCCCTGCTATATGTCCTTCCGCCCTGATCTGGGCACGCCGCCCGCCAGCCAACCCTAGGATGCCTTTGCGGCAATTTCGGGCAAGAGGTCTTTCGCAAGACTTCTTGCAATATGGTCAACGGCCATGGCCGCGTCGATACTGGCCGGCTCAGCCAACAAGTCGCGCCTTGCAGCAGCATCGAGTGTCGCCTCCACGAGCGCTGCAATTGCAGTAAATCCGATGCGCCCGGCAATGAATTCCGCGACCGCCACTTCGTCCGCCGCATTAAGCACAGTCGGCGCCGCGCCGCCAGATTCCATCGCCCGGCGCGCGAGAGCCAGCGCTGGGAAACGATCCAGATCGGGCGCTTCAAAAGTCAGTTCGCGCACTTTGGCAAGGTCGAGCCGCGCCGCCGGCCCATTGATGCGCCTCGGCCAGGCAAGACAGTGGGCGATCGGAATGCGCATGTCGGGCGAGCCGAGCTGGGCGACAACCGAGCCGTCGCGGAATTCGACCAAGCCGTGCACAACCGACTGCGGATGCACAAGCACATCGATTTCGTCGGGTCTGAGCGCAAACAGATGATGCGCCTCGATCAATTCGAGGCCTTTGTTCATCAGCGTCGCTGAATCGATCGTGACCTTCGGGCCCATCGACCAGTTGGGATGGCGCAAGGCCTGCTCCGGCGTCGCCGCCTTGATGGCCTCCTTCGACCAGGTCCGGAACGGACCGCCCGATGCCGTGAGAATTGCGCGCCGCACGTCGGCGCGATGTCCCGACCCAAGCGCCTGAAACACCGCATTGTGTTCGGAGTCGACCGGCAGAACGGTTGCACCCGCGCTCGCAGCGCGTCGCATGAACAGGCTGCCCGCGCAGACCAGGCACTCCTTGTTCGCGAGAGCAACTGTTGCGCCGCGCTCTATCGCCGCCATCGTTGGCTTGAGACCGACCGAACCACTGATCGAAGCCATCACCCAATCAGCCGGACGCTGCGCAGCCTCGATCAACGCCTCTTCGCCGGCCGCAGCCTCGATCCGGGAGCCGGAAAGCGCGGTCTTGAGATCGCGATAAGCTGCCGGATCAGCGACCACTGCATGGCGAGCACCTATGTCGCGGGCGATCTTACCCAGCGCAGCAGCATTGCGACGCGCGCTGATCGACTCCACGCGATAGCGCTCCGGCTCACGTTTGATCAAATCGACAGTGCTTGCGCCGATCGAGCCGGTCGCGCCAAGGATGGTAATCGACCTGCACGTCGATGGCAGGCTCAATTTTTGAAACGGCAACGCCGGGTACGCTCATATCTTCACCAAACCAGTACACCGCGCGCCGGCTCATCAAATCCGCCGCGGAACAATCCAACAACACAACCGGCGACTGCCGCGGCCCAGAACCCATCGAGCCGATCCATCACGCCGCCGTGGCCCGGAATAATGTGGCTTGAGTCCTTGGCGTCAAACTGCCGTTTCACCCAGGATTCAAACAGGTCACCGGCCTGGGCCACAACGGACAGTAACAATGCCACGGTGATAATCGCAATTCTGTCGAATGAACCGAATTGAGCTGCGACCAATAGTGCCACAACAACAGCGCCGATCGTGCCCGCAATCGCCCCTGACCATGTCTTTTTCGGGCTTACGAGCCGGCCACAACTTCGGGCCACCGAAAGCCCGTCCGGCAAAATAGCCGAGGACATCGGTTGTCCAGACGATCGCAAAGAGCAGCAAGATCACCGCAAATCCGAAGCCGGCGTCCGCCCGTAAAAATACCGGGGCCAAGACCATGCCGCCTGCATAGCCCGTGCCCGCTATCACCCAGAGCCGCCGCTCGGCCGGAGCGAAAACGGCGCCAGCCAGAGCGCCCAGGCCAACCATAAAGAGCGCTGTTATCGGCCTGCCGAGCCAAACAAGAAAGTCGGCAACGGCAATCGCTGCGGCGCACGAAAACACCAACAGCCGATAATTCGGCCCTACGACCAGCGTCATCCATTCCCAGAGCACAACGAGGGCGGCAATCCCCCAAAACAACGCAAACGGCAAGCCTCCGATATAGGCTACAACCAGCGCCAGCGGCGCAAGAACCGCCGCCGATATGACGCGCAGCAGGAGATTGTTCGCGAATAGCGGCGCGCCGGCCTTGTCCGCGCTGGAAATGGGTTCGCTGCCGACCACGGATCAGGATCCGGTCTGCGCGACGAGGCCGCCGAACCGCCGCTCGCGTTGCCGATATTCGCGTATCGCGGACTTCAAGCGCGGCACGATCGAAATCCGGCCAATAGGTCGGAACAAAAATCAGTTCGCTATAGGCGGCCTGCCAGAGAAGAAAGTTCGACAGCCGCTGCTCGCCGCTCGTGCGGATGATCAGATCCGGATCGGGGATGTCGGGCGCGTCGAGAAATCGCCCGAATGCATCCATGTCGATGTCCTGCGCCCTCGCCTCGCCACGCTCCACTGCTTCCGCGATCCGGCGCGCGGCGCGAACGATTTCCTGGCGGGCGCCGTAGTTGAACGCCACAACCAATGTAAGTCCGTCGTTGTTCTTCGTCAGATCCTCGGCCTCGACAAGCAACCGACCGATATCAGGGTCCAGCCCGGCTCGCTCGCCGATCACCCGCACGCGAATGTTGTTCTGATGCAGTTCGGCGAGGTCGTTGCGCACGAAACGGCGCAGCAGTCCCATCAATTCGCCGATTTCACTTGCCGGGCGCGACCAGTTTTCCGCACTGAACGAAAAAATGGTGAGGATCTTGATTCCCATTTCACCGGCGGCGCGCACGGTGCGCCGAAGCGCTTCCACGCCGCGGCGGTGGCCTTCGGCGCGAGGCAGTCCACGTGTCGCCGCCCAACGGCCGTTGCCATCCATAATAATGGCAACATGGCGCGGCATATCGAATGCCGTTGCATCCGGATGAATTTCGGCCTCGGGCATGCAACGCGACCTCAGACCGTGAGGATCTCCTTTTCCTTTCCAGCCAGCATGTGATCGATTTCCGCGATGCCGGCGTCGGTCGCCTTCTGAATTTCAGTAGAAAAGCGCTCGTGATCGTCTTTGCTGATCTTGTGATCCTTCTCCAGCTTTTTGATGACATCCATGGCGTCGCGCCGCACATGACGCACGGCCACACGCGCCGTCTCGGCATATTTGTGCGCCACCTTCACCAACTCCTTGCGGCGCTCCTCGTTGAGCTCGGGAATGCGCAGGCGGATCGTCTGGCCTTCGGTCGCCGGTGAAAGCCCGAGATTGGAATTTACAATCGCCTTTTCCACCGGGTGGACCAGCGAGCGGTCCCACACATTCACCGAAATGAGCCGTGGCTCCGGCACGCTGACAGTCGCCACCTGATTGAGCGGCATTTGCGCGCCGTAGGCGTCGACCATCACAGGATCGAGGAGATGCGCGGATGCGCGGCCGGTCCGCAAGCCGGACAATTCCGTTTTCAGCACCGCGCTTGCGCCCTGCATGCGTCGCTTGATCTCGTTGATGTCATGCGTCGTCATGTTTGTCATTGAGATCCCCCGGAACTGCCTCCCTGGTTTTCAAAGCAGCTGCGTCAGAACCTTTTTACAAATGGCGCACATCGGCGCGACCGGTAACTTATCCGACAACCGTCGCGTGACCTTTGCCGCGCAGGACGGCTTCGATGGCGCCCTTCTGGGCGATCGAGAATACGATGATAGGCATACGGTTTTCACGGGCAAGCGCGAAAGCCGCGCCATCCATCACCTTCAGGTCCTTCTCGATCGCTTCCTGATGGCTGATTTTGTCGTATCGCTTGGCCTTGGGGTCCTTTTTCGGATCGGCACTGTAAACCCCGTCGACGTTCGTTGCCTTGAGCACCGCCTGCGCCTCCAGTTCCGCCGCGCGCAGCACGGCGGTGGTATCGGTCGTGAAGAACGGATTTCCGGTGCCGGCGGCAAGCAACACAACACGTCCCTTGCCGAGGTTTTTCATCGCGCGTTTGCGGTTATAGGTCTCACAGACCGAGGGCATCGCCAGCGCAGACAACGTGCGCGCCTCACGCCCGGCACGCTCGATGGCCGCTTCAAGCACGAGGCAATTCATCACCGTCGCGAGCATGCCCATCGTATCGCCGACAGGTCGCGGCACGCCGCGCTCCGATACTTCGACGCCGCGAAAGATATTGCCGCCGCCGACAACAACGCCGAGCTCGACACCGAGTTTGGCTGCCGCCGCGAGATCGGTGGCCAGACGTTCGACGGTCGCCTGGTCTATTCCGAAACCGCTGGTGGCCGATAGCGCTTCGCCCGACAGTTTGACGATCGCGCGGCGATAGACCGGGTCACTCATTCATTGCGATCCTTTTTGGGATCGCCGAGAGCGCAGGCGGCCGACGTTCGATCAAGCCTGACCGGCGGCGGCCGCGACCTCGGCGGCAAAATCGGTTTCCTGCTTTTCGATACCCTCGCCGAGCGCATAGCGGACGAAGCCGGTCACCTTGATCGGCCCGCCCGCCTTGCCTTCGGCTTCCTTCAGCGCCTGCGCCACGCTCTTCTTGTCGTCGAAAATAAACGGCTGATCGAACAGGCAGACTTCCTTGTAGAAGGTCTTCAGCCCCAACTCGACGATCTTCTCGATCACGTTAGCCGGTTTGCCCTGCTGCTTGAACTTGTCCGCGAGCACATTCTTCTCGCGCTCCACAACCGCGGGATCGAGGCTCGCAGCGGATCGACCGCCAGAGGATTGGCGACGGCGACATGCATGGCGAAAGCCTGGCGTCCGATGCCGCCAAGTTCGTCGGTCTTGCCCGGCGATTCAAGCGCGACGATCACGCCGATCTTGCCGAGACCATCGATCACCGCATTGTGGACGTAGGAGCCGATCGCGCCTTTGCCGACCGAAAGCCCGGCGGCGCGGCGCAGCGTCATGTTCTCGCCGATCTTGGCGATCGTGTCGGAGATCGATTCGGCCACGGTGATGCTGCCGGCCTTCGCCGCGTTGATTTTCTCAACATCGGTGCCGGCCGTCAGCGCAACGTCGGCGATCATCTTCACGAGACCTTGGAAGAGATCGTTGCGCGCAACGAAGTCGGTTTCCGAATTGACTTCGACCACGACGCCCTTGGTGCCTTGCACCTGGACGCCGATCAGGCCTTCGGCCGCAACGCGGCCGGCTTTTTTCGCGGCCTTGGAAAGACCCTTCTTGCGCAGCCAATCCTGCGCAGCCGTCATGTCTCCGTTCGTCTCGGTGAGGGCCGCCTTGCAGTCCATCATGCCGGCGCCGGTCAACTCGCGCAGCTCCTTGACCATTTGTGCGCTGATATTTGCCATCGAACCTTGTCCTTCATCCGCTCCGGCCGCAGTGCGCGGCCGGCGGCACTTGTAACGAGAGACGACGGCGAATTATTCCGCCGTCAGTTCCTTGGCCTTGGCGACCCAACCCGGCACGCGGCCCGGCAGGCCGACTTCCTCGCCAACGTTGTGCGCAGCCTTCTCGTTGAGCTCGGCAATCTGCGAATAGTGGAAGATGCCGAGATCGTTGAGCTGCTTTTCGATCGCCCCCGACACGCCGGGCAGCTTCTTGAGATCGTCGGCAACACCGCGCGGACCAGGCAATTGCTCGAAGCCGAGATCGGCCGCCGCCGGAGCCGTCGGAATTTGCTCGGCAACCACCGGCTTTTCTGCCGCGCCGATATCGACGCCCATCTCGCCTTGCGCGCGCGAGATCCCATCGATCGCCGCTTTCGCAATGAGGTCGCAATAGAGCGACACCGCGCGGCTCGCATCGTCATTCCCGGGAACGACATAAGTGATGCCGGCCGGATCGCAGTTGGTGTCGACGACGGCGGCAACCGGAATATTGAGGCGCTGGGCCTCCTTGATCGCAATGTCTTCCTTGTTGGTGTCGATCACGAACAGAAGATCGGGAACGCCGCCCATGTCCTTGATGCCGCCGAGCGAGCGGTCGAGCTTGTCGCGCTCGCGCTGCATCGTCAGGCGCTCTTTCTTGGTGTAGCCTGCGGTTTCGCCAGAGTTGAGCATTTCGTCGAGCTTGCGCAACCGCGCGATCGACGCCGAGATCGTCTTCCAGTTGGTCAGCGTGCCGCCGAGCCAGCGCGAATTGACGTAATACTGCGCGCTACGCTTGGCCGCGTCGGCGATCGAATCCTGCGCCTGCCGCTTGGTGCCGACGAACAGGATGCGCCCGCCTTTGGCAACCGTGTCGCTCACGGCCTGCAGCGCGCGATGCAGCATCGGCACCGTCTGCGCGAGATCGACGATATGGATGTTGTTGCGAGTGCCGAAGATGTACGAGCCCATCTTCGGGTTCCAGCGGTGGGCCTGATGGCCGAAGTGCACGCCAGCTTCCAATAGCTGACGCATCGAGAAGTCAGGTAACGCCATAAGTCTTTCTCCGGTTGATCCGCCGCGGACGATTGTGAGCCCGATTGGGCCACCGGACGGCCTTGTGACCCATTGTCGGGGCCTAAAGCCATGCATCCGCGTGAGTGATGCCGGGGCTTATATAGGCCTGATTTCGGGAATGCAAGGCACGTCAATACTTTAGGACGTAGGCCTCAGTCACAGGGCAAACGGTTCTTCTGCGCCTGGTGTTCATGTCCACCGTGCCGAAGCTGAATTCGTGAGTCATCAAACGCGGAAAATCTGAGAGTAGCGCCGCTTGATCTCCTCGCCTTGGGTCTCGACGGCGGCGGGATCGTCTTTCCAGACCTTGATCGACGATAATGGCGCTCGGCCAGGTTTATCCTTCACCCAGGCATGCACGGAGCGCAGGCCGCCAATATTGACGAAGAGTTCCTGCCCTTCGGCGCGTGAAAAGATAATTTTGAAAAAGGCGCGCCGCGTTTGGATGCGGTGCAGCCTTGAATACGGCAGAGGGCTGCACGATCGACGGCGTGCCTTCGGCCGGATAGACGACTTCGATCGGCTGGCCGGCTTCTTTCAACAACAGCACGTTCGATTCATTGCCGTCGGCCATAACCGGCCGCTCCCCGAGCACAATCTTTTTCGGCGTGTCGGTGGCAGATTGAATCTGCAGGAGTTGCTGCTGCGCGAGTTTTTCAAGATAGCCCCATCCAAGCTCGCGCACCATCTGGTAGGTCGACGTCATGATCGTGCCGCTGTAGCTCGGATGCGCCTTGACGATTTTTCCTTTCCATTTCGGATCGAGCAGATCGGCAAAACTTTTTGGTGCCTCAGCCGAACTCACAAGCTGCGTGTTGTAGGCCATAACGCACAACGACGATCTCACCGTTGCATAAAGGCCATCGGGATCGCGATGTTCGGCCGGGATGTGCTTTGCGACATCGTCCGGGACATAGGCGGCAAGCAGACCCTGACCGCTTCCACGCCAGAAATTGGGCGGCGTCACCCGTGCTCACGGCGTCAGGCACGTGAAGGCCGGCCGCATATTCCTGCGCCACGCGCGAGAAGATGCGCTCACCGCCTGCGCGCTTTCAACCCGCGCCCGGATGCCGGGAAATTTCTGTTCGAAAGCCTTCCCGACCTTCTCGGCAAGCTGGAGATCGGCTGATGTGTACCAGGTGACTTGCCCTTCCTTCGTTGCAGCTGCGACCAGCGCCGGCGTGATCGCCTGCGCCGGTGGCACTGCCGCGCGCAGGGGCGTGGCGTAGACAAGCGACATAGCGGCGGCGGATTTGAGGATCGTCCGGCGTGACGGGTGTCGCGTGTTCATCGGCGAATATTACTCTCTCGCTCGCGGCCGCGGAAGCCGCAACGAAGCGTTACAGCGCCTCGACCTGTACGACGCCCGGCACCGCCTTGATTGCGCCGGCAATCTGCGGGGAAACCTTGAAGCGGCCGGGCAGCTTTACCTCGACTTCGGTCCCCTGCTGCAGCAGCAGGACAACGCTGACCTCGCCGTCGCCATTCGGCTTTGCAGATCGCGGGACGGCTTCGAGACGCTTCGCCACCGCATCGAGCGGCTTCTCGTCACGCAGGAATACGCGCAAACCTTTCTGCAGATTGGCGGCGGCGCTATCGAGCGGCTCGGCCGACTGGATCCTTGCGCGCACCTCATCGCCCTGCACTTCCGCCGAGAGAAACAGAAGGACGGCATTGCCCGGTTCAAGCAGGTCCCGATGCTCGGCCAAGCCTTCCGAGAAAATCACGGCCTCGAAATGCCCGGTCGGATCGGACAGCCCGATGATGCCCATCTTGCTGCCCGTTCGTGTCCGGCGCTCCGTGCGCGCGACGACGGTTGCGGCAACGCGGCCCGCGGTCGCCCCGGCTTTGACCGCGCGCGAGAATTCCGCCCAAGGCTGAACCCGCAGCTTTTTCAGCACGGCCGCATAATCGTCGAGCGGATGGCCGGACAGGAAGAAGCCGACCGCCTCATACTCGCGGCGCAATCGCTCGGCCGGAAGCCATGGCTCGATCTGCGGCAGCGCAATCTGCTCCCGGACGGGCCCGCCGCCGAACAATTCACTTTGCCCGATCGCGGCCGTGTCGTGGCTGCGCTGCGCGCGGCCAAGCACGGCATCGACTGCCGCGAAAACCCGCGCGCGATTTTTCTCGAATGCATCAAACGCGCCCGCCGCCGCAAGACTTTCAAGCACACGCTTGTTGACGGCGCGCGGATTCACCCGCCCGGCAAAATCCGCGAGATCGCCAAATGGCCCGCTTTCGCGCGCGGCCATGATCGCCTCGACAGCTTGCCTGCCGACACCCTTAAGTGCGGCGAGCGCGTAGATGATCGTGTTGCCGTCGACCTCGAATTCGACCGCCGAGCGATTGATCGACGGTGGGTCGACCGCGATGCCAAGCCGTTCGGCTTCGGCACGGAATTCAGCGAGCTTGTCGGTATTGCCCATGTCGAGCGTCATGGTGGCCGCCAGGAACTCGACCGGAAAATTCGCCTTCATGTAGGCGGTCTGGTAGGCGACCAGCGCATAAGCGGCCGCATGGCTTTTGTTGAAGCCATATTCGGCGAAGCGCTCGAGCAGGTCGAAGATGGCATCCGCCTGATTGCGTTCGACGCCGCGCTCGACCGCGCCGGAGACGAAGCGCTCACGCTGCGCCTGCATTTCTTTCCTGATCTTCTTGCCCATCGCACGGCGCAGAAGATCGGCTTCACCGAGCGTAAACCCGGCAAGAATTTGCGCGGCCTGCATCACCTGTTCCTGGTAGATGATGACGCCGAAGGTCTCGCGCAGGATCGGCTCAAGCTTGGGGTGAATGTAGTCGGGCCGCTCCATGCCGTGCTTGCGCGCGCAATAGGTCGGGATGTTCGCCATCGGGCCCGGGCGATAGAGCGCGACGAGCGCGATGATGTCCTCGAAACGGTCCGGCCGCATATCGAGCAGCGCGCGGCGCATGCCCGCGCTTTCCAGTTGGAAGATGCCAACCGCTTCGGCACGAGCCAGAAGATCGTAGGTGTTTTTGTCGTCCAGCGGGATCGCCGAGAGATCGATATCGATACCGCGCCGCTTCACCAGCGCAACCGCCGTCTGCAGCACCGTGAGCGTCTTGAGGCCGAGGAAGTCGAATTTCACCAGCCCCGCCTGCTCCACCCATTTCATGTTGAATTGGGTGACCGGCATGTCGGACTTCGGATCGCGGTAGAGCGGCACCAATTCGGACAAGGGCCGGTCACCGATCACGATGCCGGCGGCGTGGGTCGAGGCGTGGCGATTGAGGCCCTCGAGCTTCTGCGCGATGTCGAAAGCCCGCTTGACCACGGGCTCACTGTCGCGTTCGGCCTGCAGCCGCGGTTCGCCTTCGATCGCCTGCTTTAGCGAAACCGGCGCCGCGGGGTTCTGCGGCACGAGCTTGCAGAGCTTGTCGACCTGCCCGTAAGGCATCTGCAATACGCGGCCGACGTCGCGGAGAACGCCGCGCGCCTGCAGCGTGCCGAAGGTGATGATCTGCGCCACCTGGTCGCGCCCGTAGCGCTCCTGGACGTATCGGATCACCTCGTCCCTGCGGTCCTGGCAGAAGTCGATGTCGAAATCAGGCATCGACACGCGCTCGGGGTTCAGAAACCGCTCGAACAGCAACCCGAACCGGATCGGATCCAGATCGGTGATGGTGAGCGCGTAGGAAACGAGCGACCCTGCGCCCGAACCGCGACCTGGACCAACGGGTATGCCTTGTTTCTTCGCCCATTGGATGAAGTCCGAGACGATCAGGAAATAGCCCGGATATTTCATGCCCGCGATGACGCCTAGCTCGAAGTCGAGCCGCTCGCGGTATTCATCAACGGTGTGGCCAGGCGCAACGCCGGCGGATGCGAGGCGGCTCTCAAGCCCCGCCTCGGCGCGCTTGCGCAGCTCGCTCGCCTCGTCGAGCGCCCTGCCGTTATCGCCGACGGAAAAGCGAGGAAGGATGGGCTGATGCGTGCGCGGACGGAATGCGCAGCGTCGCGCTATCTCCACAGTCGACGCAACAGCTTCCGGGAGATCGGCAAAGCGTTCAACCATTTCCGCACGAGACTTAAAGCGATGCTCCGGCGTCAGCTGGCGCCGCTCTGTCTCCGCAAGCAGTCGGCCTTCGGCGATGCAGATCAGCGCGTCATGCGCCTCGTAATCCTGCGCAGGCCGCAAAATACGGCTCGTTGGTGGCGACCAGCGGCACTGATTTGGCGTAGGCAAGATCAATCAAGCCCGGCTCGGCTCGCCGCTCGGACGGTGTCCCGTGGCGCTGCAATTCGACATAGAGGCGGTCGCCAAACAGCTCGAGCAACAGGTCGAGGCGACTGGCGGCCAGATGGCTTTGACCGGCGGCAAGCGCACCATCGAGTGGCCCGCCCGGTCCACCTGTAAGCGCAATGATGCCGGCGGTCTCGCCGGCCAGCCATTCGGCTTTCAGGCGCGGCGGTTCGTTCGCCGGCGTTTCCAGGAAAGCGCGCGAATTCAGGCGCATCAGGCTGCGGTAGCCCTCGGACCGCGCGGCAAGCAGCACAATGCGCGCGCGCTCGGTTTGGGCATTGGGATTGCGCGGACCGTGATCGGTATCGCCGAAGTCGACGGCAAGCGCACAGCCGATGATCGGCTGGATGCCATATCCAGACATTTTTTCCGAGAACTCCAGCGCACCGAACATGTTGTCGGTGTCGGTCAGCGCGAGCGCCGGCTGCCGATCCGCTTTCGCAAGCTCGGCCAGCCGCGAGATCGTGAGCGCGCCTTCGAGCAGGGAATAGGACGAGTGCACGTGCAAGTGCACGAAATCGAGGCCGGACATGGGTGATTCCTTACTTGCACCCAGAGTGGGCACCGCACCGTGTTCTGTCCACCGCCAAGGATCACGCGGCGCGGACTTTCCCCGTCATCCTGCGGACAGACAAACTGGCGCGCTGCCCTCTGCTAAAGACTTCCGAGGACCTGCGTCCAGATCGCGATCATCCCGACAAATAGCGATAGCGAGGCCAGCGCCGCCGCTTCGTGGATTACAGCTTTGAACATGATTTGCTCCCTAGAACAGATGAAGAACATAGTTCCTTCTCTGTTCTCGAGTCAAGGGCGGTGCACCTGGGCGGTACAGCGCAACTTTGGCTGTAAAAACAAATATTATCAATAAGTTACGGCGTCAAAACCAAGCTGTCGAAGGTTCAGCTTATTTTAAATCCAGGTACGCGGTTGGGTTTTCAATCTTGCCGCGGATCATGATGTTGAATGCGACAACAATCCGATCCTCATTGGTTTTGGCGGTGCCGCGCTCCACCGCATGCGGAAGAAAACTCGGCCACATCAACATCGTGCCCTTCTCGGGAGCGGTGACGAACCGTCCCATGTTGAATTTGTTCATTTGAGTGAACGACGGCTCAAGCATCCTTGCGCCCGGCCTCGGATCGGAAAAAAGGGTCCCGCCACAATCTTTTGGCGCCTTGACGTACATAATGCCACTCAACAAGCAATTGGGATGGATGTGCATCGCATGACGATGATTGGGATGCGTGATATTTGCCCACATATTCGAGATGTAATGTGAATCCCGCTTGATGCAGTAAACGTCCAGTACCTGCGCCGACTCTTTAAGAACGAGATCCGCAAATTCTTTCATCTCCGGATGGGACGAAATGTTGTCGGGCGTCTTGTATGACACTTCATCGGCGAACCCTTGTCCGGCCTGTTTCATTGCCCGAATGGTTTTCTCCAGCCGATCGCAGATCGTGATGTCGGAAACCTTGCCCGCGAACAAGCAAGTGGGGAAAAGTTGAACCAGTTCCCGGTCAAGTATCTCCATTTTCTATCCCCTATTCGCCACGCAACGAAACCCCGTTAACGCCAAATTGCGCCATCAGGTTAGCAATCGACCAGGTTCTGGGAAAGCCGCATTGAGGGCGTGTTGCATCCAGTATCGCAACACGATCCATTTCGAGTTTTGCTTTCGAAATGGCCCCTTAATCCATCTCGATGATCCTGCCCTCCCGCAAGGTCACTCGCCGGTCCATGCGGGCTGCCAGATCCATGTTGTGGGTGGCGATGATGGTGGCAAGACCGGACGCCCTCACGAGCTGCGACAGCGCGTGGAAAACATGCTCCGCGGTATGGACATCGAGATTTCCGGTAGGCTCGTCAGCCAACAGGATGCGTGGGGCATTGGCGACAGCCCGCGCGATCGCGACACGCTGTTGCTCGCCACCCGACAGCTCCGCCGGCCGGTGATTTAAACGGCCGCCCAATCCAAGATATTCGAGCAATTCTGACCCTCTCGTCTTGGCCTCGGTCCGCGCCAGGCCGCGGATCATTTGGGGCAGCATGACATTTTCCAGGGCAGAGAATTCCGGCAGCAGGTGATGAGACTGGTAGACGAAGCCGATCTCGTTGCGGCGGATTCGGGTCCGTTCGTGGTCGGCCAGTATCGAAGTCGACCGGCCGTCGATATAGACGTCGCCGTGATCGGGATGCTCAAGCAGCCCGGCGACATGCAGAAGCGTCGACTTGCCGGCGCCCGACGGAGCAACCAGTGCAACTGATTGCCCCGGCCACAGCGCAAGCTCGATGCCGTTGAGCACATGAAGCGTCTCGTCGCCCTGCCGATACTGACGCTCGACATCGTGCAGGAAGAGGATCGGGACATCCTCTTCCTGCCGAGCTTGTGGCGGCTGTTCCTGCTCCTGGACCATTTCCGTCCTGGCAATGCTGTAGTGGCCTCACTCATAGCGCAGCGCCTCCACGGGATCGAGACGCGCCGCACGCCATGACGGATAGAGTGTAGCAAGCAAAGACAGCACGAGCGCCATCACCACGACAGCCGTGGTCTCGCCAGAGTCCATCTGAGCCGGCAGGTGCGAAAGGAAATAGAGCTCGGGCGAAAACAGCTCGGTGTTGGTTAGCCAGGACAGGAATTGCCGGATGCTCTCGATGTTGAGGCAAATCACGATCCCGAGGAGGAAGCCAACGATCGTCCCGACGACGCCGATCGAAGCGCCAGTGATGAGAAATACGCGCATGATCGCTCCCTGCGTCGCCCCCATCGTGCGCAGAATTGCGATGTCCTGACCCTTGTCTTTCACGAGCATGATCAGGCCCGAAACGATATTGAGCGCGGCAACAAGCACGATCAAGGTCAGGATCAGGAACATTACGTTTCGTTCGACTTGCAGCGCATTGAAGAAGGTCGCGTTGCGCTGGCGCCAGTCAATCATGAAGACCGGCCGCTGCGCGCCGTCCTGTACCGGCTGCCGGTAGCGATCTACGCGGTCGGGATTGTCTGTGTAGATCTCAATCGCGGTCACATCGCCGGCGCGATTGAAATAGGCCTGCGCCTCCTTCAACGGCATAAAGACCATGGCGCTGTCGTATTCCGACATGCCGATCTCGAACACCGCAGCGATCTTGTAGACTTTGATGCGCGGCGTCGTGCCCATGGGCGTGACCGCGCCGCGCGGCGCAACCAATGTTATGTTGTCGCCCGAGCGGAGCGAAAGCTGATCGGCAAGTCGCCGCCCGATGACAACACCCATGTCTTCGTCGAAGCCCTTGAGCGTGCCCTGCTTGATGTTGTTGGCAATCGACGGAAGCTTCTCCAGGTCCATGAGCCGGATGCCGCGGATGAGCACGCCGCCAGCATTGAATGGCGACGACGCCAGCGCCTGGCCTTCGACGATTGGCGCAGCGAGGCGGATGCCTTTGACGCCGGCGACGCGGGCGGCAACCTCCTCCCAATCGGTCAGTGGTTTTTCCAGAGGCTGGATCAGCAGATGACCGTTGAGGCCGAGAATCTTGTCGAGCAATTCCTTGCGGAATCCGTTCATCACCGCCATCACGATGATGAGCGTCGCCACGCCCAGCATGATGCCGAGGAAGGAAAATCCGGCGATGACGGAAATAAATCCTTCCTTGCGCCGCGCGCGCAGATAGCGCAGCGACAGCATCCATTCGAACGGGGAAAAGGGCCGCGTCCCGTTGGCCTCAGTCATTTATATTGGTTCCCGCGTTCGACTGTTTACACAGATTCTGGCGGATTCGTGCCCGCCACGACAGCTAAGGCCCTTGTCAACACACAGGATTTTTGAGCTTTTCCAGCACTCTTATGGCCGTCCACCCCGGTTGTGAGGGCGATTGCGAGTGACCTACCGCGTCAGCAGGTCAAGCGCCGCCGTCGGGCTGATATTGTCCCTGGTCCCGTCAGCACGTTTTTTGATCTCCACCTTGCCCTCGGCGAGGCCACGCGGCCCGACCAAGACCTGATAAGGAATTCCAATAAGGTCTGCGGTCGCGAATTTCGCGCCCGGCCGTTCGTCGAGGTCGTGATAGAGCACCTCAACCCCTTTCGCCGTAAGATCGCTGTAGAGCCGCTCGCAGGCGCCGTCAGTCTCGGCCGCGCCCTGCTTGAGGTTAAGAATCGCGACCTTGAACGGCGCGACCGGCTCCGGCCAGATGATTCCGGCTTCGTCGTGCGAAGCCTCGATGATGGCTGCGACCAGGCGGCTCGGGCCAATGCCGTAAGAGCCCATATGCACGGGCACGTCCTTGCCGTCTTGGGTAGCAACCACCGCCTTCATCGGCTCCGAATATTTGGTGCCGAAATAGAAAATATGACCTACCTCGATACCACGGGCCGCGACCTGCTTGTCGGCCGGCACTTTCGCGAAAGCCGCCGCATCATGCATTTCGGAGGTCGCAGCGTATTGCGACGTCCATTTTTTGACGATCGCCTGCACCCCCGCGACGTCGTCGAAATTCACATCGGCGGGCGGCACCGCCATGTCGAGATAGTCCTTGTGACAGAACACCTCCGACTCACCGGTCTGCGCAAGGATGATGAACTCGTGCGAGAGATTTCCGCCGATCGGTCCCGATTCAGCGCGCATCGGAATCGATTTCAGGCCCAGGCGTGCGAACGTGCGCAGATACGCCACGAACATCTTGTTGTAGGAATGTGTCGCCCCGGCCTGATCAACATCGAATGAGTACGCATCCTTCATCAAAAATTCGCGGCCGCGCATCAGACCGAAGCGCGGGCGCACCTCGTCGCGAAATTTCCACTGGATGTGATAGAGAGTGCGCGGCACATCCTTGTAGGACCGGACATAGGCACGGAAGATTTCCGTGATCATTTCCTCGTTGGTCGGGCCATAAAGCATGTCGCGCTCGTGCCGGTCTTTGATGCGCAGCATCTCTTTGCCGTACGCGTCGTAGCGTCCGCTCTCGCGCCAAAGGTCAGCCGACTGCATGGTCGGCATCAATAGTTCGACCGCCCCCGAACGGTTCTGCTCCTCGCGCACGATCTGGCAAATCTTCTGAAGCACCCGAAAGCCCAGCGGCAGGAAGGCGTAGATGCCAGCGGCCTCCTGCCGCATCATGCCGGCGCGAAGCATCAGGCGGTGCGACACAATTTCTGCCTCTTTCGGCGTCTCGCGCAGTATGGGCAGGAAATAGCGGGACAGGCGCATGGAATCCTTGGAAGATTCGAGGTGGCAGGATCAGAGTGAAAGCGGATCGGCCGCAAAAACACAAGGCCTCTGGCATTTCTTCGGGAATTTATCGGAGGACGCCGCATCTTTAGTCTGGTAGAACGCGACCGCGGTTCGAGGAGAGCATGCGCACACGCTTCAGACGAGTCCTGAGCGCAGTGGCGATCACCGCGATCGCTATGCACGCCGCCTTGTGGGGTGGGCCGGCGACCCGAGCGGCAACCGCGGCGTTCGACCCATTTTCCGTCATTTGCCATAGCGGCGGAAAACCCGACACCGCGCCCGACCAGGCTCCGGACAACTCTGCGCCCAGCCACGCATGCGACCATTGCAACCTGTGCAGCTCGACGGCCCCGCCTGCGGTGGCATCGCCGGCCACTATCGTCGTTCCGCTCCTTACAAACCAACCATTAAACTCGCTCGCGGCGGCACTAACCGCTCCGCATGGCGGAGTCGAAATCGCACTGAAAGGTGCCCGAGGTCCTCCAGTTTTCGCCTGACGCATTCGCGGCCGGATCCAACCGGCAAGCTTCAACCGTCAATGCGACTGGAGACTTACATGTTCAGACAATCATGGCCTTTGGCCATGTCGACGAAAATATTTGGACTTTCCATAGTCCTCGCGCCATCCGCCGTCCTGGCCCACGTCACACTCGAGCAGCAGCAGGCGCCTGTCGGTGCACCCTACAAGATTGTACTGCGGGTGCCGCATGGCTGCGGTGATTCGGCAACCATTCGTCTAAGCGTGCAAATTCCGGACGGCGTCATCGCGATAAAGCCCATGATGAAACCCGGCTGGCAGATCGCCACAACGCGCGGGTCCTACTCAAGAACCTACAGCTATTTCCACGGCGCGAAATTCACCGAAGGCGTCAAGGAAGTGACCTGGAGCGACGGCAGGCTACCTGACGCCTTCTACGACGAATTCGTACTGTCGGCCTTCATCGCCGGCGAGCTCTCGCCGGGACAGATGCTGTATTTTCCGGTCGTGCAGCAATGCGAGCAGGGCGAGCATCGCTGGGTCGAGATTCCGGCGGCCGGCAAGCCCGCCAACGAACCCGCGCCAGGCGTCATGCTGACGCGAAAGAAGTAGGAGGCCAGCCATGACGATACACCGACCAATTGCCGCCGCCTTCGGCGCGGGTTTAGCGCTTTTGCCGATCGCGGCTCTTGCTCATGCGCATCTCGATCATGCAAGCCCGGCGCGTCGGCAGCACGGTGGCGCAGCCACCGAAAGAGGTCTCCCTCTGGTTCACCGAGGCGCTGGAAGCGAAGTTCAGCACCATCGAGGTGCGCGACGCTCAAGGCAGGCCCGTGCAAGCAGGACCGGCCACGCTTGCCCGCGACAACACCGCGCAACTCCGCGTGCCGCTCAAGGCACTGCCGCCCGGCACCTACAAGGTGATCTGGCGCGTGCTTTCGGTTGACACCCATCGTACACAGGGAGACTTCACCTTCCGCGTCGGGCCTTAGGCCCGCGCATCGAGGCCATCCGGTGATCGCCGATCCGCTCGCGCTTATTCGTGCCGCACATTTTGCGGCGACGCTGCTGGCGTCGGGAACGGTTTTCTTCGCGGCATTCGTTATCGGGTCAACTCGTTTGCCGCAGAATTTTCCGATCCTGCGCACGCACATGAACGTGCTGGTCTGGACCGGACTCGCGCTGTCGGTCCTGACCGGTGCGATGTGGGTCATCTGGCTCGCCGCGAACATTCTTGGCGAGTCACTCGCCGAGGTCTGTCTCCATGGCGGAGCGTGGTCGGTGCTTGCCGATACACGCTTCGGATGGATTTGCTGTCTGAGACTGGTGCTTGCCGTTCTTCTTGGACTTCTCGTGCTCGACCCGGCACAGCGCGCCTGGCCAATTGCTGTCGCGGCTGCGTTCCTTGCTTTGCCCGCTTTCGCGAGCCATGCAGGTGCAACACCGGGCCTGCGGGGCGATGTCCATGTCGTCTCCGACGCTGTGCATCTGCTCTCAGCAGGTGCCTGGCTTGGAGGGCTGCCCGCATTCGCGTTGCTGCTTTGGGCCGCCCGCCGGAGACAAAAGCCGGCTTGGTATGATTTCACCATCACGGTGACCCACCGGTTTTCATGGCTCGCAGCGATATCCGTTGGCACCCTGCTCGCAACCGGCATCGTGAACAGCTGGAACCTGCTTGGCGGTCCGCGCGATCTGTGGACGACAGATTATGGACGCCTGGTCGCCTTCAAGATCGTTCTGCTCGCCGCGATGATTGCAATCGCGACGGTCAACAAATTTCACCTCACGCCTCGCCTGCCGGCGCGTGCCGCCTTGCGCAATCTGCAGCGCAACAGCCTCGCCGAGATAGGAATCGGACTCTGCGTGCTCGTTCTCGTGGGTTATCTCGGGCGGCTACAGCCGACGGCACATGTCCATCCGGCAACAACGCCCATCCCGCCCGATGCCGCGTTCACGCACATCCACGCGCCCGAGGCCATGGCGGACGTTACGATCAACCCGGGGCGCGCCGGGCGTTCCACGGTAACGATTCGCGTATCGCGCGAAGATTTCACGACTTTCGCGGCAAAGGAAGTTCGCCTCGGACTCGATCCGCCAGCGGCATCCGGCAAATCACTCGACCTGAATGCGCAGAACAGCAGACCGGATGGAACCTGGACAGTCAACGACATTGCTTTGGCGCAGCCGGGGATATGGACCGTTCGCGTGATCGTTATTGCTCAATCAGGAGAGACAATCGTGCTCGATGCCCCCATCGTCATCGATCGCTGATCGGCACGAATGCTGGTGACAGGACAATGGTGATCAGTTAGCGTGCCCGCCGTCCGTACGAGAGGAACCTGGGAAATCGGCTCCAACTGCGGACCAAGTCTTAGGTCCAAATCTGCGGTCCAAGTCTTGGGAGGGAAGCAAGTCCTAGGCGCGTCAAACGCAGCCGCCCCGACAAAGATCAACTATCGGGGAAAGGACCAAACAATTTCACGAGCAGGGCTCCGCGCCCTGCTCTTTTTTTCGACAATCCGCATCAACTCATGCGACGCGGCGGGCCTGAAATCGTCATCAGGAAGTCGTAGGGAATAAGATTGCGCGAATAGAGCGTATACAAAATTCCGAAAATGACCGTCGCGACCACAGTCGTCCAACCGAGCTTTTGCCAGACACGGTGCGTTGCCGGTGCGCCCGGGTCGGTCCCGGGACTGACAGCTCCGCTTTCCTCCTGATTGCGCACGCCCCAGGGGAGAATGGCAAATAGCGTCACCCACCAGATCAGGAAATAGATGGCAATGAGCGTGCTCGTGCTCATCAAACTTATGCCTGCTCCAGCTCGACCAGCGTGCCGCAGAAATCTTTGGGGTGCAGGAACAGGACCGGCTTGCCGTGCGCGCCGATTTTCGGCTCGCCGTCGCCGAGCACACGCGCACCCTGCGCCTTGAGTGTGTCGCGGGCGGCACGAATATCTGAAACCTCATAGCAGACGTGGTGGATGCCACCGTCAGGATTGCGTTCGAGAAATTTCGCGATCGGAGAATCGGCGCCGAGCGGCTCGAGCAATTCGATCTTGGTGTTGGGCAACGTGATAAAAACCGTCGTCACACCGTGATCGGGTTGCGGCACCTGCGCAGAAACTTCGGCGCCGAGCGTGTCGCGATAGATCTTCGATGCCTTGGCGATGTCGCGCACGGCAATTGCAACATGGTTGAGACGGCCGATCATTGTTCTCCTCGCACTCTTTCTCTCATCATACCGTCAAGACGTGAACGTGGCACATCGGCTTCTTGCCCCAGCGCTGGGTCACCGCAGCCCGGACCGCGCGGCGCACCGCCTCGGCCACGGCATCGGGGTCGCGCCGCCGTCCGCGCGGCAATGACTCGATGGTTTCCAGCACGGCATCGTGGACGGCCTCGTGCAAAAGGCCGCCATCACGGTCGCGCTCCGGAATGCCAATCAGATCGAGCGAGGGGTCCTCGACCAACTCGCCTTTGTCGGTGATGGCAATCGCCACCGAAACGGCCCCGGCAAAGCTCAGCCGCCTGCGGTCGGCGACGGTGCGGGCATCGGCCTCGACCAGCAGCATGCCGTCCTTGTAGATGCGCCCCGCCGGCACTTCGTCGACGATTCGGACCTGCGGCGAGAGTTGCACCAGATCGCCGTTGCGGCATTGCACGACGTCGCGCACGCCGCAGCGGCGGGCCAGCGTCGCATGCTCGTGCAGATGCAGCGCCTCGCCATGCACCGGGATCAGGACCTTCGGCTTGACCCAGCCGATCAGCTCCTCCAGCTCGGCACGGCGCGGATGCCCCGAAACGTGCACAAGGTGGGTGCGGTCGGTGATGACCTCGATGCCCTGCTCGATCAGAAGGTTGATCACGCGGTTCACTGCCTTCTCGTTGCCGGGAATGGTGCGGGCGGAATAGATCACCCGGTCGCCGGCCGAGAATGTCACCTCGGGGTGCTGATCTTCGGCGATGCGCGAGAGCGCGGCACGCGGCTCGCCCTGGCTGCCGGTGCAGAGCGCCACGACCTTGTTCGGCGGCAGATAGCCGTAGGCATCCATCGGCCGGAAATCCTGCACGCCGTCGAGATAGCCGGTCTCGCGCGCGATCTGCACCACCCGCTCCATGGCGCGGCCGATCACCACGACCTCGCGATCCGCTGCCCGCGCCGCGTCTGCGACCGCGCGCAGGCGGGCGACGTTGGAGGCAAAGGTCGTCACCGCGACGCGTCCTCGCGCCGTCTTCACCAGCTCGGCAATTGTTTTGGCAACGTCAGCCTCCGATGGCGAGCGCCCCTCACGCACGGCATTGGTCGAATCTCCGACCAGGGCCAGACACCCCTCCTCGCCCAGCGCCCGAAGCTTCTTCTCGTCGGTCGGATCACGCAGGATCGGCGTCGGATCGATCTTCCAGTCGCCGGTATGCAACACAGTGCCGCCGGGAGTGCGGATGATCAGCGCGTTCAATTCCGGAATGGAATGCGCCATCGTCACCAGCTCGACGTTGAACGGGCCAATGTCGAAACGGCCGCCCACAGCAACCACGGTTACGGGAATTTTCGGCGAACCCGGCTCGCCTGCGCATTTCGCCTCGAGCAAGGCCGCCGTGAACGGCGTGGCATAGACGGGGACTTTCAGACGCGGCCACAGATCGATGAGCGCGCCGAAGTGATCCTCGTGCGCATGCGTGAGCACCAGACCCGCGATATTCTTTCGCTCTTCGACCAGATAGCGAATGTCCGGGAGAATCAGGTCGACGCCCGGCAGGTGCTCCTCGGAGGCAAACGACACGCCGAGATCGACGGCCAGCCAGGTGCGCCGGCGCTCGTCGCCGATGCCATAGATCGACAGGTTCATGCCGATCTCACCGACCCCGCCAAGCGGCGCAAAAAACAGTTCCTGCGGCCCAGGCATGCTCAGCGCTCACCGAAACCGAAGACTTCGCCGGCGGTTACCGGGGTCACCCGGCCTGCCTGGTCCAGCAGCAGGCGTCCGGCGTCATCGAGGCCCTGGAAACGGCCTGAGAGCTCCCGTTCGGGCAACCGCACATGCAAGGTCTCGCCGAGACCGGCCGCCCGCTTGAGCCAGTCCGCCCGCGTGGCGGAAAAGCCCAGACCGCCCTTCCATTGTGCCAGACGCTTCTGCATGGCGCGTGCGAGCTCCTGGAGCAAAGCGTCGGGCACGACCAGCGCGCCCAGGCCGGCAAGGTCGGCTGCCGGATAGTCGGTGTTGTCAGGATGGGCGGCACAATTCACGCCGATGCCAATCGCCACGGCGAATGCCGACTCGCTTTCGCCCTCAATCAAAATGCCGGCAACCTTGGCCTTCTCGACAAGCAGATCGTTCGGCCATTTCACTTTCAGGTCGGGTCCGAGCTGTGGCGCGCAGGCGGCAATCGCATCATGCACTGCGAGCGCCGCGACGAAGGAGAGTTGCGGTGCCAACGCCGGGGGTGACGGATCGCTCAGCAGCAGCGTCGCGTGAAGATTGCCGGCCGGCGATACCCAATGACTGCCGCGCCGCCCGCGGCCCGCGCTCTGCGTTCGCGCTGAGATCCACAACGGTCCACGCTCGCCGGCGCGCGCAAGCGCCAGCGCCTCGGCGTTTGTGGAGCCGAGCGTCTCGTAGTTCATGTGCCGGACCCCCGCCAGGTCCGTGGCTTCGCGGTTCATTCAAAACAGCGATTTTGCCGCCGCAGTCGCTGCGCTCACAAGCGGCGCCGGATAGGCAAAGAACAGGATGTTGACGAGCCCGGACACGCCAAGCACGAGCCGGAGCAGCGCGGGCATCCGCTGGAATCCTCGCGCCAGGCTCGTCGAAATACATGATCTTGACGATCGCCAGATAGTAGTAAGCGCCCACGACGCTTGTGAGCACGCCAATGACCGCGAGCGTGAACAATCCGGCCTTGATGGCGGCAAGGAACACGTAGAATTTGGCGAAGAACCCGGCGAGCGGCGGAATTCCCGCGAGCGAAAACAGGAGCACGCCCAGGAAAAACGCCATGGTCGGATGCGTGCGCGCGAGGCCCGAAAGGTCGCTGATGTTCTCGACCAGCTTGCCATCACGACGCATGCTCAAGATCACCGCGAACGTGCCGAGCGTCATCGCGACGTAGATGCTCATGTAGACGAGGACACCCTGCACGCCTTCGGGCGTGCCGGCAGCAAGACCCACAAGCGCATAGCCCATGTGGCCGATCGAGGAGTAAGCCATCAGTCGCTTGATGTTACGCTGGCCGATCGCCGCAAAGCTGCCGAGCGCCATGGACGCGATCGAAACGAACACCACGATCTGTTGCCATTCATGCGTGATGCCTGGAAACGCCACCACGGTCGCGCGCGCGAAAATCGCGATGCCGGCGACCTTCGGCGCCGCGGCAAAAAACGCCGTGACCGGCGTTGGCGCGCCCTCATAGACGTCGGGCGTCCACATGTGGAACGGAACGGCGGAAATCTTGAAGCAGAAGCCGACGAACAGAAACACCAGGCCGAAGATCAGGCCGACACTGGCGCCCGACTGCGTCGCCTTGGCGATGCCGGCAAAGTTGACCGTTCCCGTGAATCCGTAGATCAGCGACGCGCCGTACAGCAGCATTCCCGACGACAGCGCGCCGAGCACGAAATATTTCAACCCCGCTTCGGTCGATCTGAACATTCTCGCGATTGGATGCCGCGATCACGTAAAGCGGCAAACTCATCAGTTCGAGCCCGAGATAAAGTGCGATCAGGTCGGAGGCCGAGATCAGCATCAGCATGCCGAGCGTCGACAGCAGGAAGAGCGTGCCATACTCGAATTTCTGCTGATTTTCGACGGTGAGATAGTCGAGCGACAGCAGGAGCGCCCCGCCCGAGCCAACCAAGGTCAGCAGCTTGAGAAAGCGGGCGTAGTCGTCAACGAGAAAGCTGCCACCGAACATTGCGTGGGTGCCCGGCGGCACCGAGCTCAGCGCCGCCCCGGCCAGCAGCAGCACGATGAAGCAGAATCCGTTGACCACCGCCGCGCTGCGCTCGCCAATCGCGACGCCGAGCATCAGCATCGCCATGGCGCCGCAAGCCAGCACAAGCTCCGGCAGCAGCGGGATCAGCTCATGAAGGGTGGGCAGCTGGCTCATCGGCACCACCCTATTGTACGGCCAGCGCGGCGGTCTTGGCCGCCGCGATCGCGTGATTGTAATTTTCCAGCAATTGCGCGACGGACGCCGCCGACATATCGAGCACGGGCTTCGGCGCCACGCCGAACAGGATTGTCAGCACGACCAGCGGCGCAAAGATCACCGCCTCGCGCCAGCCGATATCGCGGATGCCTTCAAGCGAAGGCTTCAGGTTGCCAAAGATCATCTTGCGATAGAGCCACAGCGCATAGGCCGCCGACAGGATGACGCCAAACGTGGCGAGCGTGGCGACCGCCGTATTGGCCCTGAACGTGCCGATGAGGGAGAGGAATTCACCGACAAATCCCGATGTCCCCGGCAGGCCGACATTGGCCAGCGTGAACACCATGAAGACGAAGGCATAGAGCGGCATCCGATTGACCAACCCGCCATAGGCCGCGATCTCGCGCGTGTGCATGCGGTCGTAGACCACGCCGACGCAGAGGAAGAGCGCGCCCGACACGATGCCGTGCGAGATCATCTGGAAAATGCCGCCGGCGATCCCCTGCGTCGTGGCCGCGAAAATACCCATGGTGACGAAGCCCATATGCGCGACTGACGAGTACGCAATCAGCTTTTTCACGTCCTCCTGCATCAGCGCGACGAGCGACGTGTAGATGATGGCGACGACGGAGAGCGTGAAGATCAGCGGCGCAAAGTCGTGGCTAGCGGCGGGGAACATCGGCAGCGAGAAACGCAGGAAGCCGTAGCCGCCCATCTTCAGCAGGATGGCCGCCAGGATGACGGATCCCGCCGTCGGGGCCTCGACATGCGCATCAGGCAGCCAGGTATGAACCGGCCACATCGGCATCTTCACGGCGAAGGACGCGAAGAAAGCGAGCCAGGCCCACTTCTGCAGGCCGAGCGGGAAGCCGTGGCGCAGCAGCGCCACGATGTCGGTCGTGCCCGCTTCCCAATACATCGCCATGATGGCGAGCAGCATCAGCACCGAGCCGAGCAGCGTGTAGAGGAAGAACTTGAAGCTCGCATAGACGCGGCGCGGACCGCCCCAGATACCGATAATCAGGAACATCGGGATCAGGCCGCCTTCGAAGAACAGATAGAACAGGAGAAGATCGAGCGCCGAGAAGGTGCCGACCATCAGCGTCTCCAGCACCAGGAAGGCGATCATGTATTCCTTCACGCGCGTCTGGATGACCGTCCAGCTGGCGAGGATGCACAGCGGCATCAGCGCCGTCGTGAGGATAACGAAGGGCAGCGAAATGCCGTCGACGCCCATATGATAGGAGGCAATGCCCAGCCAATTATAGTCTCTCGACGAACTGGAATTCCGCCGAACTGGCATCGAAGCGCCAGACCATCACCAGCGAAATCGCGAACGTCACAAGCGTTGCCCACAGCGCGATCCAGCGCGCGGTACCGCGCGCCAAGGCGCTCGTTGCCGCGCACCAGCAACATGACAAGCACCGCGCCGAACAGCGGCAGGAACGTAACGACGGAGAGGATCGGCCAATTCATCAGTGGCTCCCCGTCGCGAACATGAACCAGGTGATGAAGGCCGCGGCGCCGATCAGCATCGCGAAGGCGTAGTGATAAAGATAGCCCGTCTGCAGCCGCACGACGTTGCGCGTGACGTCGAGAACGCGCGCCGATACGCCGTCCGGCCCAAAGCCATCGATCAGCCAGCCGTCGCCGCTCTTCCACAGCAACCGGCCAAGCCATTTGGTCGGACGGACGAAAATAATCTCATAGAGCTCGTCGAAATACCATTTGTTGAGCAGGAAGCGGTACAGCACGTCGTGCTGGCGTGCGAGCTCACCGGAATATCCGGACGGCGGATATAGAAATGCCAGGCGATCATAAAGCCGATCACCATCATCACGGTTGGGAGGACGCCGATCTGCAGCGGCACATGATGCATCTCTTCCAGCACATGGTTGGTTTTCGCGAAGGTCAACAACTCGCGGAAAAATCCTTCGACGCCATGTCCGGCGAAAATCTCCTTGAACGGCAGCCCCGCGAGAACAGAGCCGGCGGCCAGGAACCCGAGCGAAATCAGCATCACCATCGGGCTCTCATGCGCATCGCGCCAATGCATGCGGTCGTGCGGTTCGCCGTGGAACGTCTTGAAAATCAGCCGCCATGAATAGAACGACGTCAGCAGGGCCGCCGCAACCGTGCAGATGAAGGCGTAAAGCGCCATCGGATTTTTTCCGACGAACGCCGCCTCGATGATCGCATCCTTTGAGAAATATCCGGCGGTGAGCGGAAAGCCCGTGAGCGCCAGGGTGCCGACGATCATCACGATGTAGGTGTAGGGAATGCGATCTTTCAGGCCGCCCATGTGACGGATGTCCTGCTCGTGGTGCATCGCATGGATCACCGAGCCTGAGCCGAGGAACAGAAGTGCCTTGAAGAAAGCATGCGTGAACAGGTGGAACATGCCGACCGAGTAGGCCCCAACACCCATCGCCACGAACATGTAGCCGAGCTGCGAGCAGGTCGAATAGGCGACGATCCGTTTGATGTCGTTCTGCACGAGGCCGATCGTCGCCGCGAACAACGCAGTGGTGGCCCCGATCAGCGTTACGAACGTTTGCGCATTCGGCGCCAGCTCGAACAGAGGCGAAAGGCGCGCCACCATGAACACGCCGGCGGTCACCATCGTCGCGGCATGGATGAGCGCGGAGACCGGCGTCGGCCCTTCCATCGCGTCCGGCAGCCACGTGTGCAGCAGGAACTGCGCCGACTTGCCCATGGCGCCCATGAACAGGAGCAGGCAGGTGATCGTGAGTGCGTCGAGCTGCCAGCCGAACATGTTGATGGTTTTGCCGGTCAGAGCCGGGGCTTGCGCAAACACGGTGTCGAGATCGATCGCGCCGGTCAGCATGAACACGGCGAAAATGCCAAGCGCAAAACCGAAGTCGCCGACCCGGTTGACGATGAACGCCTTGATTGCGGCCGCGTTCGCTTCCGGCTTGTGATACCAGAAGCCGATCAGCAGATAGCTCGCAAGCCCCACGCCTTCCCAGCCGAAGAACAGCTGCACGAGATTGTCCGCCGTCACCAGCATCAGCATCGCGAAGGTGAACATCGACAGATAGCCGAAGAAACGGGGCCGGTACGGGTCTTCGTGCATGTAGCCGATCGAGTAAAGATGCACGAATGCCGAGATTGTATTCACGACCACCAGCATCACGGCCGTGAGCGTATCGATGCGCAGCGACCATTCGACTTTCAAATCGCCCGCGGTCATCCACGTGAACACCGGAACGCGCACATCGTGGTGCGCAAAGCCGACATCCACAAATGCGATCCATGACAGGATCATGGAGATCATCAGTAGCGTCGTGGTGATCAGCTCGGCCGTACGCGAGCCCACCGCCGCAGGCGCATGCCCTCCTCGGCATGATGCGAAGCGTGACTGACCGCGCCGCCATGGTGCGCACCATGGTCGGTTGCATGGTCTTCACCACCTGGCGCCGGGCCCTTGCCCGGGAAACGGGCGCGCGCGCCGACCAGCGCGATCAGGCCGGCCAGGATCGCGCCGAGAAGCGGGAGAAAGACGATCGCCTGATACATTCCGCCCCTAGCCCTTCATCAAATTGATGTCTTCGACGGCGATCGAGCCGCGGTTGCGGTAAAAGACGACCAGAATGGCAAGACCGATCGCGGCCTCGGCTGCGGCCACGGTGAGCACCAATAGTGCGAAAATCTGACCGACGATGTCGCCGAGATGGGTCGAGAACGCCACCAGGTTGATGTTGACCGCAAGCAGGATCAGCTCGATCGACATCAGGATAATGATGACGTTCTTGCGATTGAGAAAAATGCCGAAGATCCCGAGCGTGAACAGGATCGCGGCAACTGAGAGGTAATGGCCGAGGCCGATGGTCATGTATTGCTCCCCAGCCCCTGCCCCGAACGGACTTTGACGATCTCAATCGACGCTGCCGGCGTGCGCGCGACCTGCGCGCCGATGTCCTGGCGGCGAACGCGGGCGCGGTGATGCAATGTGAGCACGATGGCGCCGACCATCGCGACCAGCAGGATCATTCCGGCGGCCTGGAAGAAATAGACATAGCGCGTATAGAGGACGAGCCCGATGGCCTCGGTGTTCGTGATATTTGTCGGGATCGGCGCGGTGATCGCCTGCGGCACGCCCGGGCCGATCGCCCAGGCGCCCACGACCAGCAGAAGTTCGGCGAGAAAGATGCCGCCGATCAGCATGCCGATCGGCAGATATTGCAGCACGCCCTGCTTGAGCTCGGAGAAATCGACGTCGAGCATCATCACCACGAACAGGAACAGCACCGCGACCGCGCCGACATACACGACGATCAGGATCATCGCGAGAAATTCCGCGCCCATCATCACGAACAGGCCTGCCGCGTTCACGAAGGCCAGGATGAGATAGAGCACGGAATGCACGGGATTGCGCGCCGCGATCACCATGAAGGCACTCGCCACGCAGATGCCGGCAAACAGATAAAAGAACAGCGCGACGATCATCGGCTCACCTGTATGGCGCGTCGAGCGCCATGTTCTTGGCGATCTCGCGCTCCCAGCGGTCGCCGTTCGCCAGCAGACGCTCCTTGTCGTAGTAGAGCTCTTCGCGCGTTTCGGTGGCGAATTCGAAATTCGGCCCTTCGACAATTGCATCCACGGGGCACGCCTCCTGGCAGAGCCCGCAATAAATGCACTTCACCATATCGATGTCGTAACGCGTGGTTCGCCGGGTGCCGTCGTTGCGGCGCGGGCCGGCCTCGATGGTGATCGCCTGCGCCGGGCAAATCGCTTCGCACAGCTTGCAGGCGATGCAGCGCTCCTCGCCATTCGGATAGCGACGCAGCGCGTGCTCGCCGCGGAAGCGCGGCGAGATCGGATTCTTCTCGTACGGGTAGTTGATCGTGGCCTTCGGCCTGAAGAAATAGCGCATGGCCAGCACAAAGCCGGTCACGAACTCCAGCAGAAACAGGCCCTTGGCTGCGCGATCGAGTCTCATCGCATCCTCATTTCACCGCGCTTGTCGCCAGCGCGCCGTATTGAATGACGGCTGCGACGATCGCCACCATCGCCAGCGACAGCGGCAGGAACACCTTCCAGCCGAGCCGCATGAGCTGGTCGTAGCGATAGCGTGGAACGATGGCCTTGGCCATGGCGAACAGGAAGAACATGAACAGCGCCTTGAGCGTGAACCAGATGACGCCCGGCACCCAGGTGAACGGCGCGATACGGGACCGGCGGCAGCCAGCCGCCCAGGAAGAGGATTGTCGCCATGGCGCACATGGTCGCGATCGCCACGTATTCGCCGAGCATGAACATCATGTAGGGCGTCGAGCCGTACTCGACCATGAAGCCGGCGACCAGTTCGGATTCGGCTTCGACCAGATCAAACGGCGGGCGGTTGGTCTCCGCCAGCGCCGAGATGAAGAACACAACGAACATCGGAAACAGCGGCAGCCAGTACCAGCTGAACAGGCCGTAAGGGCCGTCCTGCGCCTTCACGATCGCCGACAGGTTCAGCGAACCGGCGCACAGCAGCACGGTGATGATCACGAAGCCGATCGAGACTTCGTACGACACCATCTGCGCCGCCGAGCGCAGCGCGGCGAGGAACGGATATTTCGAATTTGACGCCCAGCCCGCCATGATCACGCCGTAGACCATGAGCGACGAGATCGCGAAGATATAAAGCACGCCGACATTGATGTTGGCGATCACCCAGTTCGGATTGACCGGGATCACCGCCCAGGCGGCGAGCGCAAGAACGCAGGTGACCAGCGGCGCGAGCAAAAACACGCCCTTGTTGGCGCCGGCCGGGATCACCGGCTCCTTGACCACGAATTTCAGCAGGTCGGCGAACGACTGGAACAGGCCCCACGGCCCGACCACGTTCGGGTCCGCGCCGGATCTGCACCGCCGCCCAGATCTTGCGGTCGGCCAGCAGGACATAGGCGATCGGCGACGAGCAGGATGACCAGCAGCATCACCGACTGCGCCACGATGACGATCAGCGGCCAGAGATAGGTCCAGAAGAAATCCATCGGCCTACTCCGCCGCCGTCTTTGCGGCCGCGTGCGCCAGCGCGGAGCATTCGGCCATGATCGCAGAAGCGCGCGCGATCGGATTGGTGAAGTAGAAATCAGCCACCGACGACGTCAGCGCCGCCTTGTCCGGAGAACCGCCGAGCTTGGCGAGCTTCTTGATATCGCCGGCGTCGCCCGCCGCGATCTGCCCGATGCGCGCGAGATGCGGATGCGCAGCGAACATCGCCTGCCGCAACTGCGCCGAGTGAATCGTAAGGCAATTTGTGAGCCGAGCTGATCGGAAAGAGCACGCAGGATCGCCCAGTCCTCTCGCGCGTCTCCGGGTGGAAATGCGGCGCGATTGGCCATCTGCACGCGGCCTTCGGTATTGACATAAATCGCGGATTTTTCCGGATAGGCGGCGCCGGGCAAGATCACGTCGGCGCGATGCGCGCCGCGGTCGCCGTGGGTGCCGATGTAGACGACAAACGGACCCGGCGCGACCTCGATCTCGTCTGCGCCGAGCAGAAACAGGACATCGAGTCCGCCGGCCGCCATCTGCGCGGCATCAAAACCGCCCGCGCCCGGCACCACGCCGAGGTCGAGCGCCGCCACGCGCGACGCCGCGCTGTGCAGCACGGAAAACCCGTTCCAGCCGTCTTTTATCGCGCCAAACTCAGCCGCCGCCTTTGCCGCAAGCGAGGCAATGGCCGCGCCGTCCTTGCGCGCAAGGGCGCCTGCGCCCACGAGAATGAGCGGACGTTCGGCTGCTTTCAGCGCGTCCGCGAACTTGCTGTCAGCGAGACTCGGCAAGCGCTCTCGGCGCCGGCACCGAGATAGTCATAGTTGTAGGTAAGATCGGCCTTCTCGCCGATCAGGCCGATCGGGAAATTGCCGGCGCGCCAGCGCTTGCGGATGCGCGCATTGAGCACGGCCGCCTCCCGGCGCGGATTTGACCCGATGATCAGCAGCGCGTCCGCCTGCTCGATGCCGGCAATGGTTGCATTGAACAGATAAGACGCGCGGCCCCATTTCGGATCGAGCGCCGCGCCGTCCTGGCGCGCATCGATATTGGGACTGCCGAGCCGGCCCATCAGCTCCTTGAGCGCGAACATCTCTTCCGCGCCGGCGAGATCGCCGGCAATCGCGCCGATGCGCTTGCCGGTGCTCGCCTTTACCTTGCGGACGATATTCGCGAAGGCTTCCGCCCAGGATGCCGGCTGCAGGCGGCCGTTCACGCGCACATAAGGCTGGTCGAGCCGCTGCGTGCGCAGGCCGTCGACGACGTGGCGGGTCTTGTCGGAAATCCACTCCTCGTTCACGTCCTCGTTGGTGCGCGGCAGGATGCGCATCACCTCGCGGCCGCGCGTGTCGATGCGGATCGCCGAGCCGACCGCGTCCATCACGTCGATCGACTCGGTCTTGCCGAGTTCCCACGGCCGCGCCGCGAACGCGTAAGGCTTCGAGGTCAGCGCGCCGACCGGGCAGAGATCGACCACGTTGCTCTGCAGCTCCGAGGTCATCGCGTGCTCGAGATAGGTCGTGATCTCCATGTCCTCGCCGCGGCCGATGGCGCCGAGCTCCGGCACGCCGGCGACCTCGGTCGAGAAGCGGATGCAGCGCGTGCAATGGATGCAGCGCTTCATGATGGTCTTGACCAGCGGCCCGATATATTTGTCTTCGACCGCGCGCTTGTTCTCCTGATAGCGGCTGGCGTCGACGCCATAGGCCATCGCCTGGTCCTGCAGATCGCATTCGCCGCCCTGATCGCAGATCGGGCAATCGAGCGGATGGTTGATCAGCAGGAACTCCATCACGCCTTCGCGCGCCTTCTTCACCATCGGCGTCTTGGTGTTGAGGATTTTCGGCGAGCCGTCCTTGTTCGGCGGCAGATCCTTCACGCCCATGGCGCACGACGCCTGCGGCTTCGGCGATGCCGACGACCTCGATCAGGCACATGCGGCAATTGCCGGCGATCGACAGCCGCTCGTGGAAGCAGAAGCGCGGAATTTCCGCGCCCGCGGCCTCGCAGGCCTGGAGCAGCGTGTACTCCGGCGGGACGTCGATCTCTTTGCCGTCGACGATGATCTTGGTCATGCCGCGTGCTCGCTCTTGCGCCGTCGCGAATGCGCCGTCTTCCACAATGCTTGCGCACCGGCGAAGCTGCTGCCAGCCGAACGCATGCTCGCTTGGGCCATGCGCGATCAGATGATCGAGCCGCGCAACGCCTTCCGCCATGTCGGGCCGATGTCCGGCGGGAATCCACCACAAGACCAGCGTGGTCTTGATCGGCGCGAACCATTCCTCGCGCCGGGTAAAGAAACGCCGGTGCAGTGTCTGCCAGACAAAGCGTTCCAGCGCCTCGACATTTTCCCACACCGTCAGATTCGGCAGGATGGTCGGGTCATCGTAGACCCGCATGTTCATCGCGTGGCCGCTTTCGTCCTGCAGCCGCCACACGAAGCCCTCGATCTTGTCGGCAAGCCCGTTCACGCGTTCGACATTCTCGACGAACTCGCGCATGCGCGGATCGTCGAGCGGATAGCGGATCCGCGCGATATTGAACTGGGCGAGGTGGCGGGTCTGCCGTCATGCTGCCGACTCGCTCGGCGCGCAGCGCGCCGTCTTCCAGAGTTGCGCCGATGGACGCTCTGCCAGTCGAAGGCGTGATCGCTCGGCCCGTGCTGCTTGAGATGCTCAAGCCGCGCGACCGCTTCCTCGACGCTCGGCCGATGCCCGGCCGGCACCCACCACATCACGAAATAGCGCTCGTCGAAGTGCTCGAACCATTCGTGCGCGGCGGCCGTAGAAGCGCTTGTGGATCGGTCTGACAGACGAAGCGCTCAAGCGCCTCGACGTTTTCCCAGACCGACAGATTGATCGCGATGCGCGGATCGGCATACGGCCGCGTGCTGGTCGAGTTGCCGCTTTCGTCGATGTAGCGCCAGACAAACCCGGGCGTGCGCTCGGCCAGGCCGTTCACCATCGCGAGATTGTCGATGAAATCCGCCATGCGCGGATCGTCGATCTCGTAGCGGATGCGCCCGATGTTGAGCTGCGCAAGATGATGATTGGGCGGCTGTTGCATCGTCGCTCACTCCGCCGCCTCGCGCACCGGCTCGCGCATGCCGTGGCTGTCGGCATTGCGCGAATATTCGTCGATGCGCCGCTCGATCTCGGGACGGAAATGCCGCAGCAGGCCCTGCACCGGCCAGGCCGCGCCGTCGCCGAAGGCGCAGATGGTGTGGCCCTCGATCTGCTGCGTCACCTCCATCAGCATGTCGATCTCGCGCTTCTGCGCGCGGCCTTCCGCCATGCGCGTCAGCACGCGCCACATCCAGCCCATGCCTTCGCGGCAGGGCGTGCACTGGCCGCAGCTCTCGTGCTTGTAGAAATACGAGATGCGCGCCATCGCGCGCACGATGTCGGTCGACTTGTCCATGACGATCACGGCGGCGGTGCCGAGCGCCGATTTCTTGTCGCGGCAGCCGTCGAAATCCATGAGCAGCGTGTCGGCCTGATCGGCGCCGGCCGGCACCAGCGGCATCGACGAGCCGCCGGGAATGACCGCGAGCAGATTGTCCCAGCCGCCGCGCACGCCGCCGGCATGCGTCTCGAGCAGCTCGCGCAGCGGAATGCCCATCGCCTCTTCGACGTTGCACGGCTTCTCGACGTGGCCGGAGATGCAGAACAGCTTGGTGCCGGTGTTGTTCGGCCGGCCGATGCCGGCGAACCACGCCGCGCCGCGCCGCATGATGTCGGGCACCTGCGCGATCGGTCTCGACGTTGTTGACCGTGGTCGGGCAGCCGTAGAGGCCCACATTGGCCGGGAACGGCGGCTTCAGCCGCGGCTGGCCCTTCTTGCCTTCGAGGCTTTCGAGCAGCGCGGTCTCCTCGCCGCAGATGTAGGCGCCGGCGCCGTGGTGGACGTAGAGGTCGAAGTCCCAGCCGTGGACGTTGTTCTTGCCGATCAGCTTGGCCTCGTAGGCCTGGTCGATCGCCGCCTGCAGCCGCTCGCGCTCGCGGATGAACTCGCCGCGCACATAGATGTAGCCGGCGTTCGCGCCCATCGCGAAGCCGGCGATCAGGCAGCCCTCGACCAGCAGATGCGGATCGTGCCGCATGATCTCGCGGTCCTTGCAGGTGCCGGGCTCGGACTCGTCGGCATTGACGACGAGATAGTGCGGCCGGCCGTCCGACTGCTTCGGCATGAACGACCATTTCAGGCCGGTCGGGAAGCCGGCGCCGCCGCGGCCGCGCAGGCCCGACGCCTTCATCTCGTTGATGATGGCGTCGCGGCCCTTTTCGAGGATCGCCTTGGTGCCGTCCCAGGCGCCGCGCGCGCGCGCGCCCTTCGAGGCCCCAGTCGTGCAGGCCGTAGAGATTCTTGAAGATGCGGTCCTTGTCGGCGAGCATCGTCAGTCCTGCGGCAGCTTGCGCACGTTGCGGTAGATCGACTGATCGGTCAGCGTGGTCGGCGCCGCCGATCGGGCGCCGAGAGACTGCCGGTCGATCTGCGGGCCCGGCTTCGGCTTGCTTGCCGCCGCGAGGTCGTCGAGGATCTTGCTCGAAGCTCTCCGGCGTCAGGTCCTCGTAGTAGTCGTAGTTGATCTGCACCATCGGCGCGTTCACGCAGGCGCCGAGGCACTCGACCTCGACCCAGGAGAACTTGCCGTCGCCGGTGACATGCGCTCTGCTCGCCGATGCGCTTGCTGGCAGACCTTCTCGAGATCGTCGGCGCCGCGCAGCCGGCACGGCGTCGTGCCGCAGAGCTGCACGTGGACTTTTGCCGACCGGCGCAGCAGATTGAACATCGTGTAGAAGGTCGCGACCTCGAGCACGCGGATGTGCGCCATGCCGAGGAATTCGGCGACGTGCTCGATCGCGCTTCGCGGCAGCCAGCCGCCGGCCTGCTCCTGCGCGCGCCACAGCAGCGGAATCACCGCCGAGTGCTGGCGGCCGTCCGGATATTTCGTGATCTGCTTCTTCGGCCCAGGCAAGGTTCTCCGTTGCTGAAGGCGAAATCCTTCGGCTGCAGTTCGGGCGGCGCGAGGCGGCGGACGCTCATCGGTCGACCTCCCCGAACACGATGTCGAGCGAGCCGAGGATGGCGGAGACGTCGGCCAGCATGTGGCCGCGGCAGAGGAAATCCATCGCCTGCAGATGCGCGAAGCCCGGCGCGCGGATCTTGCACTTGTACGGCTTGTTGGTGCCGTCGGCGACCAGATAGACGCCGAACTCGCCCTTCGGCGCCTCGACCGCGGCGTAGACCTCGCCCGCCGGCACGTGGAAGCCCTCGGTGTAGAGCTTGAAGTGATGGATCAGCGCTTCCATCGAGCGCTTCATCTCGCCGCGCTTCGGCGGCACGATCTTGTTGTCGTCGACGATGACCGGCCCCTGCCCGTCCGGCGCGCGCAGCTTCTCGATGCACTGCTTCATGATGCTGACCGACTGGCGCATCTCTTCCATGCGGATGAGATAGCGGTCGTAGCAGTCGCCGTTCTTGCCGATCGGAATGTCGAAATCGAGCTCGGCGTAGCACTCGTAGGGCTGCGCCTTGCGCAGATCCCAGGCCGCGCCCGAGCCGCGCACCATCACGCCGGAGAAGCCCCAGGTCCAGGCGTCCTCGAGCTTGACGACGCCGATGTCGACATTGCGCTGCTTGAAGATGCGGTTGTCGGTGAGCAGCGCGTCGAGGTCGTCGACAGACCTTCAGGAACGGATCGCAGAACGCCTCGATGTCGTCGATCAGCTTCGGCGGCAGGTCCTGATGCACGCCGCCGGCGCGGAAATAGGCCGCATGCATGCGCGAGCCCGAGGCGCGCTCGTAGAACACCATCAGCTTCTCGCGCTCCTCGAAGCCCCACAGCGGCGGGGTGAGCGCGCCGACGTCCATCGCCTGCGTGGTGACGTTGAGGAGGTGCGACAGGAGCCGGCCGATCTCGGAATAGAGCACGCGGATCAGCTGCGCGCGCGCGGCACCTCGATGCCGAGCAGCTTCTCGACCGCGAGGCAGAAGGCGTGCTCCTGGTTCATCGGCGCGACGTAGTCGAGCCGGTCGAAATACGGCATCGCCTGCAGATAGGTCTTGTGCTCGATCAGCTTCTCGGTGCCGCGATGCAGCAGGCCGATATGCGGATCGACGCGCTCGACCACCTCGCCGTCGAGCTCGAGCACCAGGCGCAGCACGCCGTGCGCCGCCGGATGCTGCGGCCCGAAATTGATGGTGAAGTTGCGGAGCTCGGTTTCGGCCATCAGCTCACCATTTCCGCGGCCGATTTTGCCTTCTCCGCCACCTTGGCGTTGAATGGTCCCATGCCACGACGACGCGCTCGTGACGGCCCTCGCCGATCAGGTCCATGCCATCATGCGCGCTGACCTTGAACGTCAGCTTGCGGCCGTCGACCGCGACCAGCTCGACATCGACCTTCACCGTCAATCCGATCGGCGTCGCCGCCAGATGCGAGACATCGACGTGCGTGCCGAGGCTGCCTTCGCCGGCGATCGAGATGCGGCTCCATCAGTTGCGTGCAGGTCCATTCCATCAGCACGATCATGAAGCCGGTCGCGAAACCTTCGGCATCTGCGCGATGATCGGCGATTCCGGATAGGTGTAAGGCACGGTCTTGTTCTCCGGCACCTTGTAGGAGAACGAATGCCTGAGGCCGGGCTTCAAGTCGGCTTCATGCTTACGACCCCTTCCCTTCGCGTCTTCGCCTTCTCGTCGCCCGGCAGCACGTAGTCCGTGCCTTCCCAGGGCGACAGGAAATCGAAGTTGCGGAATTCCTGCGCCAGCCGCACCGGCTCGTAGACCACGCGCTTCTGCTCGTCGTCGTAGCGCACCTCGACAAAGCCGGTGAGCGGGAAGTCCTTGCGCAGCGGATGGCCCTCGAAGCCGTAGTCGGTGAGGATGCGGCGCATGTCCGGATGGCCGGTGAACAGCACGCCGTAGAGGTCGTAGGTCTCGCGCTCGAACCAGTCGGCGCCGGGGAAGACGTCGATGATCGACGGCACCGGCGTCGTCCTCGTCGGTCTGCGACCTTCACGCGGATGCGCTGGTTCTGCTGCGGCGACAGGAAATGATAGACGACGTCGAAGCGCTTCTCGCGCGCCGGCCAGTCGACCGCCGTGACGTCGATGAAGGTGATGAACTGGCAGCGCGGGATCGTCGCGCAGGAACGTCGCGACCGTGACGATGTCGCGCGGCCTTGGCACTGACGGTCAGCTCGCCGTGCGCGACCGCGTAGCCGGTGACCGACGCGCCGAGCGCGCTCGCGATCGTCTGCGCCAAGCCTTTCGAGCGTGTCGTCCATGCCGATTCCGCTCAGCGCTCGATCGTGCCGGTGCGGCGGATTTTCTTCTGCAGCAGCAGCACGCCGTAGAGCAGCGCCTCGGCGGTCGGCGGGCAGCCCGGCACGTAGATGTCGACCGGCACGATGCGGTCGCAGCCGCGCACCACCGAATAGGAATAGTGATAGTAGCCGCCGCCGTTGGCGCACGAGCCCATCGAGATCACGTAGCGCGGCTCCGGCATCTGGTCGTAGACCTTGCGCAGCGCCGGCGCCATCTTGTTGGTCAGCGTGCCGGCGACGATCATCACGTCGGACTGGCGCGGCGAGGCGCGCGGCGCGAAGCCGAAGCGCTCGGCGTCGTAGCGCGGCATCGACATCTGCATCATCTCGACCGCGCAGCAGGCGAGCCCGAACGTCATCCACATCAGCGAGCCGGTGCGCGCCCAGGTGATCAGGTCGTCGGCGGCGGTGACCAGAAAGCCCTTGTCGGCGAGCTCGTCATTGATGCCGGTGAAAAACGGATCGTCCGCGCCGACCGGCTTGCCGGTGCGCGGATCGAGAATCCCCTTCGGCGCGGGTGCAACGAGGGTCATGGGCTCGATCAATCCCATTCCAGCGCTCCCTTCTTCCACTCATAGATGAAGCCGACGGTGAGCACGCCAAGGAACACCATCATCGACCAGAAGCCGAAGAGGCCGATCTCGCCGAAACGCGACCGCCCACGGGAACAGGAAGCTGACTTCGAGGTCGAAGATGATGAACAGGATGGCGACCAGATAGAAGCGCACGTCGAACTTCATGCGCGCGTCGTCGAAGGCGTTGAAGCCGCACTCGTAGGCCGAGAGCTTTTCCGGATCCGGCTGCTTGTAGGCGACGATGAAGGGCGCGATCAGCAGCGCAAGGCCGATGCCGAGCGCGACCGCGATGAAGATGACGAGGGGCAGGTAGTCCATCAGCAATGCGCTCATCGGCGACCTCAAGCCTGCAGCCCCGCCCTACTGGATTGTACGCCCGTCCGGACCCACGCGGCAGCTCGAACGGCGCCGGTTTACCCCGCACAAACAGGCCCTTGTTTGCTGGAATAGCCTCAAGAACGGGAGCGGCCGAGGCTTAGCGCAGCGTACCAGGGGTGGCAAGCCGACATTGGGCGGCATCCACGAACGATCGCGAGCGGCGCGCGGCGCTTCGATTGACAGGCCAGCGACTGGCCCTCGATAGTCGGCTCGGGCGGCGTCAATTGCACAACCTGGAAGACAGCCCATGGTGCTCCTGCGACAAATCGTGGCCCTGCTCGCGCTCGCAGGCGCGCGTCATCGCTTCGGCGCCGGCCGCAATTGCCGACGACTATCCCTCGCGCCCCGTCAAAATCATTGTTCCGTTCGGCGCCGGCGGCCCAACCGACGTCTATACCCGCGCAATTGCCGAGGAATTGCGTAAATCGCTGCACCAGCCCTTCATCATGGAAAATCGCCCTGGCGCCGGCACAACCATCGGCACCGACGTGGTCGCCAAGTCGCCGCCTGACGGCTACACGCTGTTGATGGTATCGGGCACGCAGACCGTCAATGAGACGCTTTATGCCCACAAGCCTTACCAGCTCATGCGCGACCTCGTGCCGATCGCGCCGCTCATCGATAGCGACCTCGTGCTCGTGGTGCACCCGTCGGTGCCGGCAAAGACGTTGGGCGAGTTGCTGGCGCTCGCGCGCGCCAAACCCGGCACGCTCAATTACGGCTCGTCCGGGCCGGGCTCGAATTATCACATGGCCGGCGAGCTTTTGAAAAACCTGACCGGCATCGACATCGTGCACGTGCCGTACAAGGGCTCAACCGGCGCCCGCAACGACATCCTCAGCGGCCAGATCCAGATTCTGTTCGATTCGGTGCCGACCATGGCGCCGCAGATCAAGGCCGGAATGGTGCGCGCGCTCGGCACCAGTGGAAAAACTCGCTCGCCGATATTGCCCGATGTCCCGACGATGGCGGAGGCCGGCGTGCCCGGCTTCAACGCGACGCTTATGGGTCGGCTTCATGGCTCCCGCCGGCACACCGAAGCCGATCATCGACAAACTTCACGACGAGATCACCAAGATCCTGCGCCGGCCCGACATCAAGCAAGGCGTGGGAAAAGACCGGCGCAACCCCGATTGTGATGACGCAACCCGAATTCAAGAGCTTCATGGAATCTCAAGTCGCGAAATGGGCGGAGGTCATCAAGACCAACCGCATCGCGCCGATCAATTAGCGCGCAGAGCTTCATACGAGCGTCATCGCGACCGCCTGCGCATCGGGGAGCACATCGTGATCGTATAACGCTCTGCGAAAGGCGGCATGGGCGGCCAGTTCAGCGTCGCGTACGGCGAGATCGGCGTACATCGAGTCGTATCGCAGGCCGTTCTGACGTGAGCCGCGCTGGACTTCGGCAACCCGCTCGCGGCGCAGGCGTTCATAGGCAAGCAGTGCAATCGGCGCGCTTTTGCGGTCGGCGTGCGACAGGATTGTGGCCAGCGCCATGCCGTCCTCGATCGATTGGTTAGCGCCCTGTCCCATGTGCGGCAGCATCGGGTGTGCAGCATCGCCAAGCAATGTGAGCCGGCCCTTGCTCCAGCCAGGCAGCGGCTCGCGGTCGTAAAGAGCCCAGCGAAAAGTCGTTTGTACCTGCTCTAGCACCGTGGCGATGCGCGGATCCCAACCGACAAATTCACGACGCAGCACGGCGGGATCACCCGCCGCCGACCATGATTCCTTCATCTCCTCGTCGGCGGGGACAAAGCCGACATAGTTGATGAGCCTGCCGGCGCGGACGGGGAAGGTCAGGAAGTGCTTGCCTTTGCCCAGCCACATCAACCACGCATCGTCCGGCCAATCCGGTATACGCTCATGCGGCACCACGCCGCGATACGAGATAGTCCCGTGAAACACCGGACGCGAGGGCGGGTACACATAGGGCCGCAACTCCGAGTGGATGCCGTCGGCGCCAACAACGACATCGGCCTCCGCCGTCGCACCGTTGGCAAATGTCACCCGCGCCGTATCGCCGTGCTCTTCATAGCCAATGCAGCGATGGCCGGTGTGCACGATGCCGGCAGGCAGCGCTTTGGCCAGGAACTCGACCAGATCGGCGCGATGCATGCCGAACGTCGCGTTCCACCCCGAAGAATCCGTAACCTGCACCGCCGCAATAGGCGTGCCGTCATCGCGGAAATATCGGGAGTTGCGGCCGACGCGCGCACCCCATTGCTCAACCGCTGACCCCAGCCCGAGGCGATAGAGATGCCGCACACTGTTTGGTGTCATGAAGACGCCGGCGCCCACCTCGCCGAGTACGAGCGCTTGTTCGTAGATGTCAACGTGGAGGCCGCACGCGATCAGCGCATTGGCGGCGAACAAGCCGCCGATCCCACCGCCGCAAACTGCCACTTTGAGCGGCGAATTCGTCAATATGAAACTCCAGTCGATCGCCGGTCTTGCATCGGCACTGTTGTCTCAGCCCCGAGCCTATAGCACTGTTGGCACGATAAGACGCGCATCAAGCGACGCGACAAACAGGGAGGACAGTATGGGCGCTTCGGTCAGGAGCTTTTTCGCGCTGGCACTGGCGTTCTTCCTGCTGCCAGCACTTGCAAGGTCCGTCCAGGCACAAACTTACCCGGACCATGTGGTCAAGATCATCGTGCCGTTCCCGGCCGGCGGCACGGCCGACGCCGTGCCGCGCATCGTCGCGGACTGGCTATCGCGCAAATGGGCCCAGACCGTCGTCATCGAGAACCGTCCCGGCGCCGCCGGAAATATTGGGGCAGATGTCGTCTATCGTTCAGCACCTGACGGCTATACGCTGCTTTCGGCGCCCCCGCCGCCGCTGGTGATCAACCAAAATCTTTACCCGAAGCTCACGTTCGACCCGACGAAATTTGAGCCGATCATCGTGATGGCGCAGGTGCCGAACGCGCTCTTCGTCAATCCCGACAAGATCACGGCGTCGACTCTCGCCGAGTTCATTGCCGATCTGAAAAAGAACCCCGGCAAAATCACCGACGCGACGCAGGGCAACGGCACCACCTCGCATCTGACCGCGGAGCTGTTCCAGCTCATGGCGAACGTGAAGATGCAGCACGTGCCCTACCGTGGCTCCGCGCCCGCGCTGCAGGGCTTGCTCGCTGGCAACGTCGACCTGATGTTCGATAATCTCGGTGTTGCATTGCCGCTTGCACAGGCCGGCAGGCTCAAATTGCTGGCGGTTGCCTCGCCCAAGCGCCTGCCGAGCCTGCCCGATGTGCCGGCGATCGCCGAAACGCTACCCGGCTTTGAAGCGGTTGCTTGGTACGGCATCGTGGCGCCGCCGAACACACCGAAGGTGATTGTCGACAAGATCAACGCCGACGTGAACGAAGCCCTGCGCGACCCGGACGTGCAAGGTCGTCTGAAAAACCTGACGGCGGAAATTTTCGGCGGATCGGTCGACCAGACTGCAGAAATACATGCATGAGGAAGTCGGCCGCTGGGGCAACGTTATCAAGGCGGCCAACATCAAGATCGAGTAATGTGCTATCGGACAGCAGAGAAACAGGCGGGTGAACAATGAACGAAATGGCCAAAATCGCAATCAAGGGCGAGGACCATTGGACGACCAAAGACGGCGGCGTGAAGCTGTTTCTGTTTGAAAAGTGCGCCGGCGATCCCGCCAAGAGCATCGGCACGATCCTGTTCGTGCACGGCTCGTCGATGGCCTCACAACCCACTTTCGATCTGCAGGTGCCAGGCCGGCCCGAACTCGTCGGCGATGGATCACTTTGCGCGGCGCGGCTACGACTGCTGGTGCGTCGACATGGAAGGCTATGGCCGCTCGACCAAGGATCGCGACAACAATGCTCCGATTTCGCAAGGCGCCGACGACTGCTACGCCGCGGCACTCTATATCCAGAAACTGCGCGGCAAGCGGCCGTTCCTGGTTTACGGAATTTCATCCGGCGCACTGCGCGCGGCAATGTTCGCCGAGCGACACCCGGAGCTGGTCGCGCGGCTTGCGCTCGACGCCATGGTGTGGACCGGCGAAGGCTCTCCTACCCTTGAGCAGCGGCGCAAGAAGCTGCCCGAATTCCAGTCGAAGAACCGCCGGCCGATCGACAAGGCGTTCATCCATTCGATTTTCGACCGCGATCATCCCGGCACCGCCGAGGAAAAGGTCATCGAGGCTTTTGCAGATGCGGTCACCGCGTTGGACACATCGGTGCCGACCGGCACCTATGTGGACATGTGCTCGAAGTTGCCAGTGGTGAATCCGGAGAAGATTACCGTCCCGACGCTGATCATGCGCGGTCAATGGGACGGCATTGCTTCGATCGAGGATTTGCTGAACTTCTACGCGAAGCTGCCGAACCCGGACAAGCAGTTCACCGTAATGCCCGGCATTTCACACGCGAGCTTCCAGCAGAAGAACTACATGCTCGTCTACCACATCCTCGCGAGCTTCTTCGCGCAGCCGGCACCGATCTACAGGGGCTGAGGATTTCAAGCAACCCTAAGCGCCAACTTTGTCGGCGAGATCGCTGAGATCTTTGCCCGCGGCGTCAACTTTCACCGTCGGACGTGCGTTCGCCGGTATCGGGTCCATACTCGTTGGGCCGCGCGGTATGGCCGGTGCGCAACCCACATGCAGCCGCTGCTGCAAGATCGTTACTGTGCGCGGCGACCATCATGCATTGCTGCGGCTTGAGATCGAGCGCCTCGCATGCAGCAAGATAGACACGCGGCTTCGGCTTGTAGTCGCCGGCGATTTCCGCGCCGAGGATCGCGTCCCAGGGAAATTCATTGCGGCGGGCAAGGTCGACCATCAACGAAATGTTGCCGTTCGACACCGGCGCCAGAAGAAATTTTTTCCGCAGGCGCTTGAGCGCTGCCGGCACGTCCGGCCATGCATCGAGCCGATGCCACGCGAGCGTGAGCTCGTTCAGAACATCTTCGGACAAATCGCGCAGGCCGAAGCGCGGAATAAAGCGTTCGAGATTGTGCCGGTGCAGCACGTCCAGCCTGCAAAACGGGATGCGGCCCGAGCGGACTTCCTCCATCCCGGGCTGGTATTCACCTCGCCAGGCGTCCGCAAAGGCGAGCCAGTCGAGGTCGTGTCCAAGGGGTCCGAGGATCCGTTCCGCCTCGCGGGCCACCGAGGTGCGCCAGTCGACGAGCGTCCCGAACACGTCAAAAAACATCGCCCGAACGGCGGTCATGGATGTCCTTGACGGGCCATTCTCGGACCCAAAACGGCTCCGGCCGGGCAACCCAAAATCATGGCTAAGTCATTGATAAAATGGCGGGAGCGACGGGACTCGAACCCGCGGCCTCTGCCGTGACAGGGCAGCGCTCTAACCAACTGAGCTACGCCCCCGCGGGCGTTCGGACGAGTTATAGGCGGCTCAATGCATAGTCAAGGTAAACACGGGAAATTGCGAAAAAGCCTTATTTACCGAGAAGAATCGATGGTCAGACCGCCCCCGAATCGTCTATTCGGGCGGTGTGTTTGGCGCTTCGCCAAGCTCGCGGATTCAAGAGGAGGGTCCCACTGATGGCAATGGTTCCTGGAAAAGCTCCGACGCCACCGACCGTCACGCTCAAGCATCTTGCTGCGGCACTCGCGGAAACACACGAGATGTCGAAGAAACAGGCGGAGACCGTGCTCGGGGATTTCGTCGGCAATATTGTCAAGCATCTGAAGAAAGGCGAGCGCATCCGTATCGGCGGACTCGGCATACTTCAGGTTCGTAAGCGCGCTGCCCGCATTGGCCGCAACCCTGCGACCGGCGAGCAAATTCAGATCAAGGCGAGCAAAAAGGTCGCCTTCCGCGCTTCGAAAGAGTTGAAAGAGTCGATCTGACCACTTCCTGCCTGACCCTCCGGGGAAATACGGCAGGCGTGGAGCGATTGGCTCCCGCCTGCCGTTTCTTTTTGGGCCGTGGCAGCGATGCTTGCATCGGGCCGCGGTCCCGCGATATTGGGCGACTTTGATGGGCGGTTAGCTCAGTTGGTAGAGCGCCTGCTTTACACGCAGGATGTCGGCGGTTCGAGTCCGTCACCGCCCACCATCCTGCTTCGCGCTACGCGCTCGCAGGATTTACCGCGTGACCGATCGCGAAGCAGGATGCCCTCCCGAAAGCCTGGGGTGAGCGAAGAATTCGCAGCGACTAAAGTGGCCTCTACTGCGCCTAGAATGCCGGCTTCCTTGATGATCGGCCACCACTTCTCGATTTCGGCCTTCTGGAAAGCAGCGAGGCCTTCCGGCGTCTGTTGCTCGCGGGAAGCAACGTCCAGCCCCAACTCGGTGAAACGCGCGCGCACCGCGGGCTCGGCGAGAGCCTGCACCATCGCACTGTTGAGCGTGGCAATCACATCTTTCGGCGTGCCTTTCGGGGCAAAGAAACCGAACCATCCTGACATATAAAGACCGGGGACGCCGCCCTCATCCGATGTCGGAATGTCCGACATCGACGCGGAACGTTGTGGTGACAGATTGGCGATCGCCTTGATCTTTCCGCCACGAATCTGAGGCAGCGCTACCGCGCCCTGCACCACCAGCAAGTCCACCTGGCCAGAAACGAGATCCGTCATGGCGGGTCCCGCGCCACGGTAAGGGATGTAACGGAACTTCTGTCCAGTCAGCTTTTCGAACATAACGCCGGTGACATTCGCCGCCGCATTCTGGTTGACATAATTGATCTTGTCGGGATTTGCCTTCATCCAGGCAATCAGCTCCTTCAGGTTTCCGGCAGGAAGATCCTTCTTGGCGACCATGAGCTGCGGGTTGTTTGATATCAGCCCGATCGGCTCGAAATCCTTCTGCAGATCATAATCGAGCTTGTAGATGATGCTGCCGACATGGGTGTCCCATTGCCCGATGTCGATTGTGTATCCGTCAGGCGCCGCACGCGCGAGCCGGCCGACCGCAATGCTGCCGCCCGCACCGCCGACGTTTTCGATCACAACGGGCTGCCCAAGGCGCGTTCGCATGTGCTCGGCCATAATGCGCGCGGCAACATCGGTCGATCCGCCCGGCGGGAACGGAACGATGAGCGTGATCTGACGCGATGGGTAATTTTGCGCCTGCGCAGATGCACTGCCGGCAAATACGACCAGAGCGATCGCAACCAATACGTTTTCTCATGGCTTTCCCCCGAGGGCCTTGCGCCCTGCCATCTAGCCTCATTCACGTTATCAGGCCGGGCGCCCATTGAGAATGCGGCCAGGCCGGCAAGCCAACCCTGCCCCGGCCACCACAAAACAGAAACGGCGCCTTGCGGCGCCGTTTCGAGTTCGTGTTGTTGCGGCCTTAGTGGGCGGTTAGACCGGACCCGTCCTCGTCCACCGCCGGCTCGGCTGCAGCGGTCTCGGCCGCAAGCTTGGCGCTGGCCTCGTCCCACTCGATCGGCTGAGGCGCACGCACCAGGGCGCGGGCGAGCACTTCGTCCATGCGGGTCACCGGAATGATCTCCAGGCCCTTTTTGATCGTGTCGGAGATTTCCACCAGATCCTTGGCGTTCTCCTCCGGGATCAGCACGGTCTTCATGCCTCCGCGGGCGGCCGCGAGCAGCTTCTCCTTCAAGCCGCCGATCGGCAGCACACGGCCGCGCAGCGTGATTTCGCCGGTCATGGCGACGTCGCGACGCACCGGGATGCCGGTCATCACCGACACGATCGCCGTAGACCATGGCGACACCGGCCGACGGCCCATCCTTCGGCGTCGCGCCTTCCGGCACGTGCACGTGGATGTCGCGCTTGTCGAACAGCGGCGGCTCGATGCCGAAGGCGACCGCGCGCGAGCGGACATAAGACGCCGCCGCCGAGATCGACTCCTTCATGACGTCGCGCAGGTTGCCCGTGACGGTCATCTTGCCCTTGCCGGGCATCATCGCGCCTTCGATGGTGAGCAGCTCGCCGCCCACATCGGTCCAGGCGAGACCCGTGACCACGCCGATGAGATCACTTTCCTCGATCTCGCCGTACCGGTATTTCGGCACGCCGAGATAGTCGCCGAGGCTCGCCGCTGTGACGGCGATCGACTTCTTCTTCGACGTCATCAGCTCCTTCACCGCCTTGCGGATCAGGGTCGAGAGCTCGCGCTCGAGATTGCGGACGCCCGCTTCCCGCGTATAGCGGCGGATCAGCGTGATGAGCGCCTCGTCGTCGATCGACCATTCCTTGGCCTCGAGGCCGTGCTTGACGATCGCATGCGGGATCAGGTGCTTGCGCGCGATCTCGACTTTCTCGTCCTCGGTGTAGCCGGCGATCCGGATGATCTCCATGCGGTCCATCAACGGCGGCGGAATATTGAGCGTATTCGCCGTGGTGATGAACATCACGTTGGACAGGTCGTAATCGACCTCCAGGTAGTGGTCGTTGAACGTGTGGTTCTGCTCGGGGTCGAGCACCTCAAGCAAAGCCGATGACGGATCGCCGCGGAAATCGGCGCCCATCTTGTCGACCTCGTCGAGCAGGAAGAGCGGGTTCGAACTCTTCGCCTTGCGCATCGACTGGATGATCTTGCCGGGCATCGAGCCGATATACGTGCGCCGGTGGCCGCGGATTTCGGCCTCGTCACGCACGCCGCCGAGCGACACGCGCACGAACTCGCGGCCGGTCGCTTTCGCGATCGACTTGCCGAGCGAGGTCTTGCCCACGCCGGGAGGCCCAACGAGGCACAAGATCGGTCCGGTCAGCTTGTTCGCCCGCTGCTGCACGGCGAGATACTCGACGATGCGCTCCTTGACCTTCTCCAGGCCATAGTGATCGGCATCGAGGATCTGCTCGGCGAGATTGAGATCCTTCTTGACCTTGCTCTTCTTGTTCCACGGAATGGAGAGCAGCCAGTCGAGATAGTTGCGCACGACGGTTGCTTCCGCCGACATCGGAGACATCTGGCGAAGCTTCTTGAGCTCGTGCGTCGCTTTCTCGCGAGCCTCCTTCGAGAGCTTGGTCTTCTTGATCTTGTCTTCCAGCTCCTGAAGCTCGTCGCGACCTTCTTCGTCGCCGAGCTCCTTCTGGATCGCCTTCATCTGCTCGTTGAGGTAGTACTCGCGCTGCGTCTTCTCCATCTGCCGCTTGACGCGGGTCCGGATGCGCTTTTCGACCTGCAGCACGGAAATCTCGCTCTCCATCAGCCCGAGCACCTTTTCGAGGCGCTGCGTGACTGACGCGGTCTCGAGAATCTCCTGCTTGTCGGGAATCTTGACCGCGAGATGCGAAGCCACCGTGTCGGCGAGCTTGGCGTAATCCTCGATTTGCTGGATCACGCCGACCACTTCCGGCGACACTTTCTTGTTGAGCTTCACATAATTTTCGAACTCGGTGACCACCGAGCGCGCCATGGCTTCCGCCTCAACGCGGTCGCCCATATCGTCCACGACCGGACTGGCGTCGGCTTCGTAATAGTCGTTCCGGTCGGTGTATTTGAGAACCTTCGCGCGCGTGGCGCCCTCGACCAGCACCTTGACCGTGCCGTCGGGCAGCTTGAGGAGCTGAAGCACGCTCGCGAGCGTCCCGGTCTCGAAAATTGCATCGGTCGCCGGATCGTCGTCGGAGGCGTTCTTCTGCGTGGCAAGCAGGATGAAGGTGTCAGAACGCATCACCTCTTCCAGCGCCTTGATCGACTTCTCGCGGCCGACAAAGAGCGGGACGATCATGTGCGGAAACACCACGATGTCGCGCAGCGGCAGAACCGGATAGGCCCGGGTTTCGCCGGGTTGCAGCTGGGGTCGTGGCTTATTGGTCATTGCTTTGGTCCTTTTGTTGTGCCCCTGCCTTTAGACCCGCTTATGCGGCATCAGGCGGCAGTGCCGGTATGCTGAGCAAGGAGGCGCAGACGTCAGATGCTCGGCTCCCGTTGAAGAGAGCCTAGGAAATCCTCGCCCAATCGGTAGTCAGGTACGACCTTTCGTGTGCCAGTTCGGTTGGTACGCTATACGTATGGCGGACCAAAAGGCTCCGCAAGAAGCCTCGCTTTTTCCAGTTAAAGCGAGTCCCGCATCGGTAACAACCCCACAAACCGGACAAATCAGCAGCCTTTTCCGAAATATTTCGGGTGTGGCTCCAACGGCTCAGGCGCTAGCGCTGCCTGTTTCGGCCGTCCGGTCGCTGCGGTCGGCATAGATGTAGAGCGGGCGAGCGGTTCCCTCGACGACCTCCTTGGAGATCACGACTTCCTCCACCCCTTCCAGGCTGGGGAGGTCAAACATGGTGTCGAGGAGGATGCCCTCCATGATCGAACGCAGGCCGCGAGCGCCGGTCTTTCGATCGATAGCCTTGCGGGCGATCGCGCCCAGCGCTTCTTCGGCCAGCGTCAGGTCGATCAACTCCATCTCGAACAGCCGCTGGTACTGCTTGACCAGGGCGTTCTTCGGCTCGACCAGAATCTTCTTGAGCGAGGCCTCGTCCAGATCCTCGAGCGTGGCGACCACCGGCAGGCGGCCGACGAATTCGGGGATGAGGCCGTATTTGAGCAGGTCCTCCGGCTCGACTTCGCGGAAGATTTCGCCCTGCTTGCGATCCTCGGGAGCGACCACCTTGGCGCCGAAGCCGATCGAGGTCGACCGGCCGCGCGCCGAAATGATCTTTTCGAGGCCGGCAAAGGCACCGCCGCAGACGAACAGAATGTTGGTCGTGTCGACCTGCAGGAATTCCTGTTGCGGATGCTTGCGGCCGCCCTGCGGCGGCACGGAAGCGATGGTGCCTTCCATGATCTTCAGCAGCGCCTGCTGCACGCCCTCGCCCGAAACGTCGCGGGTGATCGACGGGTTGTCCGACTTGCGCGAGATCTTGTCGATTTCGTCGATATAGACGATGCCGCGCTGCGCGCGCTCGACATTATAGTCGGCGGACTGCAGCAGCTTGAGAATGATGTTCTCGACGTCCTCGCCGACGTAACCGGCTTCGGTGAGCGTCGTCGCATCGGCCATCGTGAACGGCACGTCGAGGATGCGCGCAAGCGTCTGCGCAAGCAGCGTCTTGCCCGAACCCGTCGGGCCGATGAGCAGAATGTTCGACTTCGCGAGCTCGACGTCGTTGTGCTTGGCCTGGTGATTGAGCCGCTTGTAGTGATTGTGCACCGCGACCGAGAGGACCTTCTTGGCATGGTCCTGACCGATCACGTAGTCGTCGAGCACCTTGCGGATTTCCTTCGGCGTCGGAATTCCGTCGCGCGACTTCACCAGCGAGGATTTGTTCTCCTCGCGAATGATGTCCATGCACAGCTCGACGCACTCGTCGCAGATGAACACGGTCGGGCCGGCAATGAGCTTGCGCACTTCGTGCTGGCTCTTGCCGCAGAACGAGCAGTAGAGGGTGTTTTTGGAATCGCTGCCGCCGACTTTGCTCATTCCAATCTCCGTTACACGCTTCCGTACTTCCTGTTGGCGGCGAGACTTCGCTTAACCGCCCACACGCAACGAAGCAAGTATCGCGCCGAAACTCCAGCACGGCGGCCCTAGTTTTGGGAAGGCCCGCACTCCCGTTTCTCCCTACACCATAAGCGAAGCATGCTAACGACCTGATAATCAAGATTCTGTTAACGATAACGTCGCACCTACGGCCGCAAAAGCGCCACCTTCGAGCGCACGCGGCTCGTAGCCGAAAAGTCGGGTGGAACCTGCCCGGCAAATCAGTCAGGCAGGCTTGGGTGAGAGCTCCTCGGGGCGCTTGTCGATGACCTTGTCGACCAGCCCGAAGTCCCTGGCGGCCTCGGCGGTGAGAAAGTAGTCACGTTCAAGCGCGTCTTCGATCTTCTTGAGCGACTGGCCGGTATGCTTGACGTAGATTTCGTTGAGCCGCTTCTTAAGGTTCAGGATTTCCTGGGCATGCAGCATGATGTCGGTGGCCTGACCCTGGAACCCGCCTGACGGCTGGTGAACCATGATACGGGCGTTGGGAAGCGCGAAGCGCTGGTCCTTCGCCCCGGCGGCCAGACAGCAGCGAGCCCATCGACGCCGCCTGCCCCACACAGAGCGTCGAGACCGGCGGCCGCACGAACTGCATGGTGTCATAAATCGCCATGCCCGAGGTCACGACCCCGCCCGGCGAATTGATGTACATCGACACTTCTTTCTTCGGGTTCTCTGCCTCCAGGAACAGCAACTGCGCCACCACCAAAGTGGCCACACCGTCCTCGATCGGCCCGGTGATGAAGATGATCCTCTCCTTCAGGAGGCGCGAGTAGATGTCGTAGGCCCGCTCGCCACGGTTGGTCTGCTCGACCACCATGGGCACCAGATAATTCATGTAGGTATCGACGGGATCTCTCATTTCGTCTCCTTGACGCGAATCACACCGGCTAGCTTAGCCGCCGCGGCGCACCTCGGTGATCTATTTTCCCACAAGCAGCCGCGCAAGACGCTGCATATCAGCTGGCCAATTCGTCGTCCTTGTAGAGCTCTTCACGTGACACTTTGCTGTCCTTCACGCTTGCGAGCTCGAGCAGGAAATCGACAACCTTTTCCTCGAAAATCGGCGCGCGCAGGGCGGCAACCGCCTGCGGATTCTGGCGATAATAGTCCCACACCCGCTGCTCCTGGCCCGCGAACTGGCGCGCACGGTCCATGACGGCGCGGCTGAGCTCGTCTTCCGTCACGGTGATGTTGTTCTTTTCGCCGATTTCGGCGAGCACCAGGCCGAGCCGTACACGGCGCTCCGCGATCGCTCGGTACTCGGCCTTGGCCTTTTCCTCGGTCGTGTTTTCGTCGGTGAACGTCTTGCGCTCATTCTCGAGCTCCTGCAGCACCGACTTCCACACACGGTCGAACTCCTCTTCGACCAGAGGTCGGCGGCGGATCGAACTTGTGCATCTTGTCGAGTTCGTCGAGCAGCGCGCGCTTGATCTTCTGACGCGACATCGACGCATGCTCGCGCGTGATGCGGTCTTTGACGGCGTCGCGCAGCTTCTCGAGCAACTCGAGGCCGAGCGCCTTGGCGAATTCGTCGTCGATCGTAACTTTGCCGGGGACTTCGATCGATTTCGCCGTAACGACAAATTCGGCATTCTTTCCGGCCAAGTCCTCTTTCATGTAGTGCGCGGGAAAGGTCACCTTCAGCGTGCGCGTTTCGCCGGTCGCAATGCCGATCAGTTGATCCTCGAACCCCGGAATGAAGGTGTTGGAGCCAATGAGCACGACTGCGTCGTCGCCCGTGCCGCCTTCAAACGGTTTGCCGTCAATGGTGCCGGCGAATGAGATCGTTATGCGGTCATCTTTCTCCGCTTTCTCACCTTGCGGGCGCGGTGTGTAGGGTCGGTTCTGATCGGCGATGTTCCCAATGCCTTCTTCGACCTCGGTTTCAGCGACATCGGCCGTCAGCTTTGTGAGTTTGATGGACTTGAAATCGCCAAGCGCGATTGGCGGCACAATTTCGAGCGCCATCGTGTAGTTCAGATCGCTCTTGCCGTCGATCAATTGCTCGATCACGCCCTCTTCGGTTGGCAGCGTGACCTTCGGATCAGCCGCGAGCTTGAACCCGCGCTCGCTGACGATCTGATTGTTCGTGTCGCGCACGGTGGCTTCGATCACCTCGGCCATCGCCGAGCGGCCGTACATGCGCTTGAGATGGGCGACCGGCACTTTGCCCGGACGGAAGCCGTTGATCCGGACGCGACCCTTCAGATCGTCAAGGCGCTGATTTACTTTGGCGTCGAGCTCGGCGGCCGGTACGACGACTTTGTACTCGCGCTTGAGACCTTCCGACAGTGTTTCGGTAACCTGCATTGCTCACTACTCGTTGCTTACACTCGTACGACGCTTGCCTGACCCGGCATCGACGTCACGGAAATCCGGAAACGGGTGGTCGCCCCGCATTTATAGCCCTTGGCGTGGTGCGGGCGGAGGGATTTGAACCCCCACGACTTTCGTCACGGGAACCTAAATCCCGCGCGTCTACCAATTCCGCCACGCCCGCAAGGGGCGGTTACAGGACAATCCTGGCCCCGCAATCCGGCAGGGCTTAACGCGGCCGTACCCGCCTAGGCAAGGCTTAAGAGGCCGCTCCTGGGACGTTGGTTTACCGCACCTGCCGCTGAAATAACCCCTCCAGGGCGGACCGCAATAGCATCTCTCAGCCTGGGGCGACCCGGCGGTCAAAAAGCCGTCGGTAAACCCGCGGGAGCATGTCCGGTAAGTCTTCGGCGATGAGTCCGAGGCCAAATTCCTTGGCCGCTTCCCCATGCAGCCATACGGCGGCACAGGCCGCCTCGAACACCGGCATGCCCTGCGCCAGAAGGCCACTGACCACGCCCGCCAGCACGTCGCCAGAACCGGCAGTGGCAAGACGTCGGCGGACCATTGTCTGCAATCGCCGCACGACCGTTTGGCTCAGCCACCACGCTGTCGGCTCCCTTCAGGACCAGGACGGCGCCCGTTTTCGAAGCGGCCAGCCGGGCCTTCTCAAGTTTGGAGCGAGATTGCGTTTCCTGCGCCAACACACTGAACAACTGGGAAAACTCGCCCTCATGCGGTGTGAGCACAACCGGGCGGCCGGCTCGCTTGCCAATTGCCTTGGCCAACGCGTCGGGTTCTCCGGCAAAGCTTGTCAATGCATCTGCATCCAGCACCACCGCCGCATCCCCCTCAAGCGCAACGCGTACTTGGTCACGCAAAGCCGGCCCAACACCTCCACCGGGACCGATGACGATGGCATTTCTCCGTTTGTCGGCAAGAAATTCCTTTAGCTCAATTGGTCCATCCACCGGACGGACCATGACCGCCAGGTTCTCAGCGGCGTTGATGTTCAAAGCATCCCTTGGACTTGCAATGGTGACCAGACCTGCCCCTGCACGAAGCGCCCCGCGCGCGGCCAGTCGCGCGGCACCGGTCGACGATGGCCCTCCCGAAATGACGACCGCGTGGCCGCGAGAGTATTTGTGGCCCTCGGTCCTTGCCTGCGGAAACGCATTCCGCCAAAGGGCAGGAACATTCGCAAACGTCGTTGGCTTGATTTTGTCGAGGACGCGCTCCGGAATTCCGATATCGGCGACTTCGACCACGCCGCAATGCAGACGTCCCGGAAGAAGGAAATGTCCGGGCTTGCGCCGGAAGAACGTAACCGTGAGTTGCGCGTTGATCGCGCACCCCATCACCGCTCCAGTGGTGCCGTTCACGCCGCTCGGCAGATCGACGGCGACGATGGGTGTCGACGCGGCATTCATCAAATCGATGACGTTGCGTGCCGGGCCCTCAACATCCCGGTCAAGTCCCGCACCAAACAGCGCATCGATGATCAAGTCGCAGTCAGCAATTGCTGCTGGCGATGACTCAGTTAGGGGTCCGTTCCAGCGCTGTGCCGCCAAAGCGGCGTCACCTTTCAATCGCTCGCGTTTCCCAATGAAGCAAACGCTCACCGCCAGGCCGCGCTCCGCCAAATAACGCGCGGCAACGAAGCCGTCGCCACCATTATTACCGGGGCCTGCCACGACCATGACGCGACGCCCCTGCACCATTTTGGAGGCAGCGTCGGCAACGGCACGACCAGCATTCTCCATTAAGGCGATGCCGGGAATGCCACCCGCAATCGCCAGGCGGTCGGCCTCTGCCATTTCGGCTGTCGTGAGCAGTTCGATCATTTGCCGGAAAGAGTATCGGCGCGACTGATGACGGACAATTCAAGCCAACCTATTGTGTCGCAAGAGGTCCTTCGCGGCTGGCTAAATTCTGACCACTTTGCTTAACTCGTGGGCGCCGAATATTAGGCAACGCGCTGGGCGGCCCTCTGCAGTCACCTAAACCATTGCAGAGAAGTGATTTTTTATCTCTCGCCGGGTTGGCACAAGACCTGCAAACCGGTAGCGCGGCCCGTCGGGATGTTGTCCGGCGAGCCGCGGGAAGGACAGCCAATGAAAAAGATCGAAGCCATCATCAAGCCATTCAAACTGGACGAGGTGAAAGAGGCGCTTCAGGAAGTGGGCCTACAGGGGATAACTGTGACCGAAGCGAAAGGCTTCGGACGACAGAAAGGGCACACCGAGCTATACCGCGGCGCCGAATACGTGGTCGATTTTCTCCCCAAAGTAAAAATCGAAATCGTGCTCGGCGACGACATGGTGGAAAAAGCGATCGATGCGATCCGGCGCGCCGCTCAGACTGGCCGGATTGGTGACGGCAAGATATTCGTTTCCAACATCGAAGAAGCCATTCGGATCAGGACCGGGGAATCCGGAATTGATGCAATCTAGGCCGCTGGCAAAAGTCCTCGCGGCAATTTCATGAAAACAGGGGGAATGCAGTCCATGACGACAGCCAAAGAAGTCATGAAGATGATCAAGGATAACGACGTCAAATACGTCGATTTCCGATTTACCGACCCGCGGGGCAAGTGGCAGCACGTCACCTTCGACATCACGATGATCGAGGAAGACACGTTCGCGGAAGGCATGATGTTTGACGGTTCATCGATCGCCGGTTGGAAGGCGATCAACGAGTCGGACATGAACCTGATGCCGGATCCGGCGACAGCATGCATCGATCCTTTCTTCGCCGAGACGACAATGTCGCTGGTCTGCGACGTGCTCGAGCCGACGACCGGCGAGCCCTACAACCGCGACCCGCGCGGCATCGCCAAGAAGGCCGAGGGCATGGTCAAGACGTCCGGCGTCGGCGACACGATCTTCTTCGGCCCGGAAGCCGAGTTCTTCGTGTTCGACGACGTCAAATACGCCGCCGAACCTTACAACACGGGTTTCCGGCTCGAACTCGATCGAACTGCCTTCCAATTCCGCCACCGAATACGAAGGCGGCAATCTCGGTCACCGCATCGGCACCAAGAAGGGTTACTTCCCGGTGCCGCCGCAGGATTCCGCTCAGGACATGCGCAGCGAAATGCTCGCGGCCATGGCCAAGATGGGCGTCAAGGTCGAGAAGCACCACCACGAAGTGGCATCGGCGCAGCACGAGCTCGGCATGAAGTTTTCGCCGCTCGTGCAGATGGCCGACCAGATGATGATCTACAAATACTGCATCCAGCAGGTCGCGCAGATCTACGGCAAGACCGCGACCTTCATGCCGAAGCCCGTCTATGGCGACAACGGCTCGGGCATGCACTGCCATCAGTCGATCTGGAAGGCCGGCAAGCCGGTGTTCGCGGGCAACAAGTATGCCGATCTGTCGGAAACCTGTCTCTCCTATATCGCCGGCATCATCAAGCACGCGAAGGCCATCAACGCCTTCACCAACCCGACCACCAACTCCTACAAGCGTCTGGTGCCGGGCTTCGAGGCGCCGGTGCTGCTCGCCTACTCCGCGCGCAATCGCTCGGCGTCGTGCCGCATTCCGTACACGACCAACCCGAAGGCCAAGCGCGTCGAGGTCCGCTTCCCCGATCCGCTCGCCAATCCGTATCTCGCCTTCGCCGCAATGCTGATGGCGGGCCTCGACGGGATCAAGAACAAGCTCGATCCGGGCTCGGCGATCGACAAGGACCTCTACGATCTGCCGCCGGCCGAGCTCAAGAAGATCCCGACCGTCTGCGGCTCGCTGCGCCAGGCGCTCGGCGAACTCGACAAGGACCGCGACTTCCTGAAAGCGGGCGGCGTCTTCGACGACGACTTCATCGACTCGTACATCGATCTCAAGATGCAGGAAGTGATCCGCTTCGAGCACACCCCGCATCCGGTCGAGTTCGACATGTACTACTCGGCGTAAGCATTCCTCCTAGTCATCGCGCAAGCTACGTAGCTTTGCGATGCAACTTCGGGCGCCCCTACCGGGCGCCCGATTTTTTGCCTGGATGTCGATCAGACGATCAGAAAGGCAACGACGGCAAGGCCAGCCGCGACACCCGCAGCAGTCGCAAGCATCTGGCGGCGATGGCGGCGTGGCCCGTAGACGCCCGCCGCGCGGCGCGCCGCAATCAGCGCGGCATCGAATTCGGCTGAGTTGGAATAGGCGCAGGCCAGCGCGGCGCCGGCGCGCTCGGCATAGGCCTCAAGCTGGACCACCTCAGCTCCGCCCCGGCCGTGAATCGATAGTCCCCACATGCCGGAATGGTACCGCCGGCACGTAAACGAGACGTTTCAGTTTCGGGAAACGCTATGTTCGGCTTATGGATCAGGGCGAACGCGCGGATTTGTTGCGTTGCGAAACGCGCGCAAATGCCGCCACGCCAAACGGACGCGTGCGTCGCGCCGCGGCGATAAGTCGGGCGCGTTCCGAAGCGTTCTCGCTCTCGGTCGCAACCACGCGATTGCGCCCATTGTGCTTGGCCCGGTACAGCGCGGCATCGGCCTTTGCGATCAGGGAATCGATCGGCATCGTCGCATCGTAGGAGGCGGTCGCACCAATGCTGACCGTGGCGCCGATCGGCTGGTTTTCAATCACGGCCCCCGCGTTTTCAAACGCTGTCCGCACGCGCTCGGCGATTTTTTGAGCGACCTCGATACCACCCGGAACGATTGCGATGAATTCTTCGCCGCCGAACCTGCCGATGATGTCGTTGAGACGTGTGCTCGCCCGCGTGACCCGCGCGAACAACCGCAGCACCTCGTCGCCGGCCGAATGGCCAAACCGGTCATTGATCGATTTAAAATGATCGAGGTCGAACATCAGCACCGCGACCGGCTCGCCCCGTTTTGCTTGCCGTTTGCAGAGAGTCTGGGCGGTCTCGATAAATGCGCGGCGGTTGAGAACGCCGGTAAGATGGTCGGTCGAGGCTGCCGTGCGATACACGTGCACATGATGGTCCTTAACCATCAGCATCACGATGAACGCAGTGCCGACCGCATAAAGGATCGTTTCAAGCGTGAAGACCGTCAGCCAGGCGCCGCTATGCCCGTCAGGCAAGAACACGCGCATCGCCAGCGGAACGAGGAAGATGCCGGCATGCAGACAAGGCACGACGATCGCGGCGGCGCGCGAATAGCGCGTCCTGCGCCGCTCACGCCACAGCTCCATCGCAATGAAGAAAGTGTAGACCGGAACGATCAGCGCACCGACAACCTCACCATTGCCGCCATCCAGCATTCCTGGAATCTGGGCGAGACCCAGCCACAGCACGGCGCCGATGAAGGTCGCAAATGGCAGCACGCGACGGCCTTGGAAGAGCCGGACACCGTTCCAGACCATGCCGCAGGCGAGGAACGTCAACGCGCCCGGCAAGGCTGCCGGCAGTTTGATAAACGGCGCCGGCATTGTGCCAAGCGCCATCGCAGACGCGCCAATCAGGTAAGCCGAGCCCCACCACGCCAGCGCGCGGACGTTACGCTGTTGCATCCAGTCAATGATCAGGAATAGGCCGAGCAGTCCGGCGATGCAGACTGCGACCAACGACAGCGTCGGCAAATCCAGCGACGAGGATTGCAGGCCGCCAGCGAGCAACATTTGAGCTCCCACCTCCGTTTGGCGCGCACTTCGCCAAGGTCGGACGGTAAAATAACCCGGTTTTCGTGGGGAAACCTTTGCACTAATCGCGGGGCTTCGATGAAAGACTGCTGCGAATTCAATTCAATCTTGAGCCGTGTTTCTTCGCGAACAGCCGGATTTCATGCGATGAACGCGGCACCTACAAAATACTTACAATTTGAACGATCGCGAACAGCAAACAAAAAGGCGCGCTTTTGGCGCGCCTTTTATGACAATCTCAGATACGAGATCGCTTAACGCTTCGAGAACTGGAAGGAGCGTCGCGCCTTGGCGCGGCCGTATTTTTTTCGTTCCACCACGCGCGAGTCGCGCGTCAGGAAGCCACCGCGCTTGAGAGCGCCGCGCAGATCCGGTTCGAAATAAGTCAGGGCTTTCGAGAGACCGTGCCGCACCGCGCCGGCCTGGCCGGACAGACCGCCGCCCGAAACGGTGCAGGTGACGTCGTATTGCCCATTGCGATTGGTAGCGATCAGCGGTTGCTGAATGAGCATGCGTAACACCGGCCGCGCAAAGAAGACTTCCACGGATTTGGTGTTGACGAGGATCTTGCCTGAGCCGGGCTTGATCCAGACGCGCGCCACCGCGTTCTTGCGCTTGCCGGTGGCGTAGGCGCGGCCCTGCGCATCGACTTTCTTCTCGTATTTCGGCGCTTCCGGCGCCGCCGGCTTGAGGGTCGCCAGTCCTTCCAGAGATTGTACGGTCTCGGCCACGATCAGGCACTCCTCACGTTCTTGCGATTCATCGCAGCAACATCCAGCTTTTCAGGTTTCTGCGCCTCATGCGGATGCTCGGAGCCTGGATAGACGCGCAAATTTCCAAGCTGGACGCGGCCAAGCGGCCCGCGCGGCAACATGCGCTCCACAGCCTTCTCGACGATGCGTTCCGGGAAACGCCCTTCCAGGATTGCTTTGGCGCTCCGTTCTTTGATCCCACCAATGAAGCCCGTGTAGTGGTGATAAACTTTTTTCTCGCGCTTGCGTCCGGTAAGCACCGCCTTCGCCGCATTGACGACGATAACGTTGTCCCCGTCGTCCACGTGCGGCGTGAAAGTCGCTTTGTGTTTCCCGCGCAGCCGCATTGCGACGATCGAAGCCAATCTTCCGACGACGAGCCCAGTGGCGTCGATCGTCACCCACTTCTTTTCGATGTCGGCCGCCTTGGCCGAATAGGTCTTCATGATCTGGTCCCTGAAAACATGCGCGCGGCAAAGCCGCGCAATTTGCATGGTATCTAACGATGGCCTACCCGGTGGTCAAGTAATACTTTCATAGATTTCCCTTATATATCAATATTTTATTAGAATGGTAATTTGATACCAAGGCCTAGCGGCTCTGGGGAATTGAGTATGTCGATGTAACGTGGGCGACCGCATCCGATGAGCCGTCCGAGTAAATCGTCACCTCCCCTACGGCCAGGCGTTTGCCGACCTTCATAAGCCGGGCCTCCGCGATCAGATCGGCCTGCGCCGGCTTGCGCAGGAAATTGATGTTGAGGTTGGTTGTGACCGCCAAAGGTTGCGGACCAAATGCGGAAAAGACCGCGACGTACATCGCGAAATCGGCGAGCTCCATCATGGTCGGCCCGGAAATCGTACCGCCTGGCCGTATGTACCCATCCTGAAAATGGCGCCGCACGCGGATATCCGCGTAATCCACGCGCTCGATCGTCAGTCCGCAGCCGGGATAAAAGGCCTGAGGAAAGACCTCGTGCAACAAATTTCCGATTGCCTCGGCATCCATCGCCGGAGCCGGCATGCGCGCCCCCTTCGCCGGCTTATCCGGCGACCTTGGTAATAGTCTGCGGGGCATTCAGGTCAATCGCGGATTTCAGGCCCTGCCGTAAAGCTCGCGCAGTTTGTCCTTTGCCTTCTGCAATTTCCGCTTTCGTGTCGGGGACAATCCCTTTCCCGCGCGGTTAATGAAGAAGGTGAGCATCGACATTGCGGAACGATAGGCGTTCGACTTGCGGCGCCGGCTGCGGTCAGCTGAACGCTTGAGCGAGCGTGCGATCTGACGTGGGCTCGATTTGGTAAAAACGCCTTTTTCGAGCGTGAGCGCGTCGCTTTCGCGGGTCACCTGCGCGGACCACCGTCGTCCGCGCTTTGAACGCCGCGATTTTGTGCTCCTCTTCGCCATGACTTCGCCCTAACGCGAACAAAAGCCCTGTCGTTCCGAGCCTTGCATGAGTTTCGCTTCGGCTTAACATAAGCGGACAAGGTTTTGTGGGACTGACTGAATGACCGCTCCGACCCCTTCCCGCGCGGCCGACACGCCAGCGCCGGAACTGCTGCTCGAATACCACAGCGACAGCGCTGTGCTCATTCTCAATCGCCCGCAAACGCGCAACAGTCTTTCCGAAGCAATGCTGACTGCGCTGTCGGGCGCCTTGACGGAAATTGCCGCAGACAAAGCCGTCCGCGCAGTCGTGATCGCCGCCAACGGCCCGGCCTTCTGTGCCGGCCACGACCTTAAAGAGCTTACGAGCCGGCGCAGCGATCCCGACGGTGGCCGCGCGTACTTCCGGTACATGATGAGCTTATGCAGCAAGACGATGCTTCAAATCGTCAATTTACCTCGGCCGGTGATCGCCGCGGTCCAGGGCGTCGCAACCGCAGCGGGCTGTCAGCTCGTCGCCAGCTGCGATCTCGCGGTCGCCTCCACGGCCGCGAAATTCGCCACGCCTGGTGTGGACATCGGGCTGTTTTGCTCTACCCCGATGGTTGCTCTCTCGCGCAATATCGCGCGCAAGCACGCCATGGAAATGCTCCTCACCGGCGACGCCATTACGGCAGACCATGCCTATCGCATGGGTTTGGTCAACCGCGTGGTTAGCCCTGGCAAAGAACGCGAGGAAGCCCTCGCCTTCGCGCGCAAGATTGCGGGCAAGTCCAGCCATATCGTCCAGATCGGCAAGGAAGGATTCTACCGCCAAGCCGAAATGAGCTTGGACGCCGCCTACCAATATGTTTCGGAAGTGATGGTCGAAAACCTGATGGCACGCGATGCGGAAGAGGGCCTGACGGCTTTTATCGAAAAACGGGAGCCGAAATGGGAGGACCGCTGACTCCGTTCCTAGCGCCAGCGGCAGACAGAATTTTCATCGAGAGCCACCGGGGGTCCGGTGGCTCTCTTATCTCTGTAAAAGGCTAAGCGATAAGTGTCTCGTTTTGCGCCGCTTCGCTCTCGCCGTGCTCTTCCACGGGGCGCCCCGTGCTCGGCAGTTGCAACACCGTCGCGCTTTGGCCCTCGCAAAGATCAGTCACCAGGACGATCTTACCATCCGGGAATTCCAAAGCGTCGTGATGAGCCGCCGGCCGGTTGAGATTGACTTGCCGGAACCGCGCAACACTATGCGTTGACTTGCGTGTCGGCAAGAATCGGAACGAAGCATCGCATTCGACTTCTTTATCGAACGCAAGCTCAGTGCCCGGCATCAGGCACACGGCGACACGCGGGTCTGCCGGGTCAGCGAAGCCGCGCGTGATGGCATTGGGAAATTGTGATGAAACCAGCTTGTCACCGACCTTCGCGGGTCGAGACGCAACGTCGTGAAGACTGTAGTCACACATCGAACGCCTCCTGTCTGTGCACAACCTAGGCGGCGCCCCTCAGCGTTCGGATGGCAGCAAATCAGCGTGACCTTCTTATGTCGCCTGCTACCGCAATCCTGCCCAATTCAATTTGCGCGGCCCTACCGTGAGCAACAGCGAAGGACTATCTTTGTTCCGCTCGGGAACGATCGGGTCGGTCACAGATGAATAACTCCAGCCGGGTATTCACTCCGGCCGCGCAGCAGGCTCAGGCCGAGCGCGGCTCGGCAAAGGCCTATGCGCGCCGTATGGCCGAAGGATTTCCGGACCGTGTCACGCCGGAGCTTGCGAAGTTTATTGCAGAACAGGATACCGCCTTCCTTGCTACCGCGAGCGGTGACGGCGCGCCCTATCTGCAACACCGCGGTGGGCCAAAGGGCTTTATTAAAGTTATCGACGAAAAGACGCTCGGCTTTGCCGACTATCGTGGCAACCGGCAGTACATCACGCTCGCCAATTTATCGGAAAACGATCGCGCGTTTTTGTTTCTACTCGATCCCGCACGCCGGCAGCGGATCAAGATCTGGGGCCGCGCCCGGATGATCGAAGGCGATCCCGCCCTGATCGAGCAGCTGTTCGACAACGATTACAAGGCCAAGCCGGAGCGTGCCATCCTGTTCACGATCGAAGCGTGGGATGTGAACTGCTCGTCACACATCGTCACGCGATTCACCGAAGCCGAGATCGAAGACGCATTTGCCTCCGTCCAGGCCAGGATCGCGCAGCTAGAGGCCGAGAACGCACGCTTGCGCACGGCCATCGAAAAGCAGCCGACGGCGCCATCCGAATGAATCACGCCAACTATCCCGACAGCTATATCCGCGGCATTCTCGATACGGTGAAGACGATCGCTATGGTCGGAATCTCGCCGAAAGACAATCGGCCGAGCTATTTCGCGTTCAAGTATCTGCTCGACAGGGGCTACCGCATGATCCCTGTCAACCCAGGACAGACGGGCAAAGAGATTCTTGGCCAAAAGGTCTATCGGCGCCTCTCAGACATTCCTGAACCGATCGACATGGTCGACATTTTTCGTAGTTCCGCCGACGTGCCGCCCATTGTGGAGGAAGCGCTTACGCTCAAGCCGAAGCCGCAGGTGATCTGGATGCAACTCACGGTTCGGAATGATGAGGCTGCCAAACGCGCCGAAGAGGCCGGACTGAAGGTCGTCATGGACCGCTGTCCAAAAATTGAGTATGGCCGCCTTTCGTCGGAAATTTCCTGGATGGGGGTCAACTCGCGCACCCTTTCTTCGAAGCGTGCCCTAGGGCTGGGGAGCGGCGTTCAGCGCATGCGTCTCGGCCGGGCGCCCGACCGGGACGGCGACGTATGAGGTTCGGGGTACGCAGTGCCTTGACGCCACCCCTCCCCACCCGCACTAATCGCCGCTTCATTCTGTGTTGGACGGCCCTTTTCATTTCATCGCGCGATCGGAGGTCCCATGGGCGACGTTGAACGCAACCCAGGGTTTGCCACACTGGCAATTCATGCCGGTGCCAAGCCCGATCCAACCACAGGCGCGCGCGTCACACCGATCTACCAAACCACGTCATTCGTGTTCGACGACGTCGATCACGCTGCCGCCCTGTTCGGCCTGCAGACCTTCGGCAATATCTACACGCGTATCGGCAATCCGACCTGTGCCGTACTCGAGGAACGTGTCGCTGCACTCGAGGGCGGCACTGCCGGGCTCGCTGTTGCCTCTGGCCATGCGGCACAAGTAATCGTGATGCATGCATTGATGACGCCGGGTGACGAACTCGTCGCCTCCAAAAAGCTGTACGGCGGCTCGATCAATCAGATGAATCATTCCTACAAGAATTTCGGCTGGAACGTCGTATGGGCGGACCCGGATGATCTTTCCTCGTTCGAGAAAGCGATCACTCCGAAGACGAAATGTATTTTCATTGAGTCGATCGCAAACCCGGGCGGAGTCATTACGGACATCGAGGCGATTTCCAAGATCGCCCGCAAGGCCGGCGTTCCGCTCGTTGTCGACAACACCCTCGCAACGCCGTACCTGTGCAAGCCGATCGACTTCGGCGCTGATATCGTCGTGCACTCGCTCACGAAGTTTCTCGGCGGCCACGGCAATTCGATCGGCGGGCTGATCGTCGATTGCGGCACCTTCGATTGGTCGCGCGACAAGAAATATCCGATGCTCTGCGAGCCGCGACCTGAATATCAGGGAATCGTCTTGCACGAGACCTTCGGCAACTTTTCATTTGCGATTGCATGCCGGGTGCTCGGTTTGCGCGATCTCGGCCCCGCGCTGTCGCCGTTCAATGCGTTCTTGATCCTCACCGGTATCGAGACGCTCCCGCTGCGCATGAAGCGCCATAGCGACAACACGCTTGCCGTCGCCGAATGGCTGTCCAAGCGACCTGAAGTAGCATGGGTCAGTTATCCGGGTTTGCCCGGCGACAAGTATCACAAGCTCGCAAAGAAATACGTGCCGAAGGGTGCCGGCGCGGTCTTCACCTTTGGCCTGAAGGGCGGCTACGACGCCGGCGTAAAGCTCGTATCCAACGTCAGGCTATTCTCGCATCTTGCCAATATCGGCGATACTCGCTCTCTGATTATTCATCCGGCATCGACCACGCACCGGCAACTGTCCGACGCGCAGAAAGATCCAGGCCGGAGCTGGCCCCGATGTCGTACGGTTGTCTGTGGGCCTCGAGGACAAGGAAGACATTATCGCCGATCTCGAGGACGGCCTGACGGCCAAATAGCGGCTCAGGATTTGGTCAGCGTGTGGGCAACGTAGTCGCGGATGTAGCCCAGCGTTGCCGGCGCGGCCCATATGTCGGTGACGACTTTGTCGGTCGCCTCGCCGCTTTTTGTCAGCCTCTCGGTGACCGGTTGCCGGATCTGTAACTTAGTCTGCGCAAATGCTGCGGGCGAAAGCAACGACAGTTCGCGCGCAACCGCAATGGCATCTTCCATCAGTTCAGCGGGTTCCGCGACTTCGTCCACCCAACCGCGCCGCAAGGCTTCGTCCGTCGCATAAGTCGCGCCCGAAAGAGTAAACTCCGGCAAATAACGGGGCGGAACCGCAAAGCGCACGACTTCGAAAGCCAGCGCAGGAAACGGCACGCCTACCAGAATTTCCGTGACGCCGATGCGGCCGGCATCGCGCGCCATGAGGCGGCGATCGGCGCAACAGGCGAGCACGCAGCCGCCGGCAATGGCGTGGCCGTTGACCGCGGCCACAACGGGTTTCGGGTGAAAGAACGCCGCTTCGTAAAGCCGGTGCAACGCTGGCAGGAACCGGCGAATGTACTCGGCTCCACCGGCACTCAGCCGCTTGAGGTCGACGCCAGCGGAGAAGATTTTTCCCTTTCCCGTCAGCACGACCGCCTTCGCATCGGACCTTCGCAGATCATCGAAGTGGGCTCGCCAGAGCGTCGCAAAATTCGATGTCGAGTGCATTGACCTTGCCATGGGTCATCGCGAGAACGGCTATTCCATCGACAATTTTGCTATCAATCATGCGCCCCGCTCCGCCCGCCTTCGATCCGCGGCTAGTGAACCACCCCGATGCAATAGACGCTCGGCGTGGATCACCGCCACGCTGAATACCAGAATAGCCAGCACCTGGTGCCCAAGCGCCAGCGGCAGTGGCGCCTGATGCAGCAGTGTCACAATCCCAAGCCCAGCCTGCAAGGTGACCGCGCCGGCAAGCGTCAGGGCGCTACCCAAGCCCACGCGCGCTGCGCCATGCATCGCAGGCGTGCAACATCGCGAGAGCCCAAATTGCATATGCGACCATACGGTGATTGAACTGGACGGTGAGCGTGTTTTCGAACAAGTTGCGCCACGCCGGTTGGATGAACCACAGCCTTTCGGGCGAAGGCACGAATGCGCCGTCAATAAGCGGCCAGGTATTGAAGACGAGCCCGGCATCGAGACCGGCGACCAGCGCGCCAAGGTAGATCTGAAGCAGCAGCAGCGCGGCAAGCGCGAGCGCGCCGAAGCGCAGGCGCGCAGGCGCCACGCTCGGGGAGCTGGTTCGCGAGTTGCCGGGCCGTCCACAAGATCGCCGCATAAATCGTCGTGGCCAGCGTCAGATGAAACGCCAGGCGATATTGCGAGACGCTGACGCCCTGCGTCAGACCGGAAGATACCATCCACCAACCAACCGCCCCGAGTGCGGCTCCGGCACCGAAAATCGCCCACAACCGCCATCGAAGCCCGGGAGGAATCGCGCCGCGCCAGAGAAAAAATAACAGCGGGAGCAGGAACACAGCGCCGGTCAGCCGCGCCAGCAGACGGTGCGACCACTCCCACCAGTAAATCGTCTTGAAGGCATCAAGGCTCATGCCGCGATTGAGTTCGCGGTACTGCGGGATGGCCTGGTACTTGGCGAACTCGGCCTGCCACTCAGCCTGCGAAAGCGGCGGCAAGACGCCCGTGACCGGCTTCCATTCGACGATCGAAAGTCCGGATTCCGTGAGCCGTGTCGCTCCACCGACAATCAATGTGAGCAATATCATTGCGGCCGAGATCAGCAGCCACAGCCGCACCGGCCGCAAACGGACATTGGACGCTTTGATCGGTTCGTGCATCGTCTTGCTTGCAGGAGACGGCGCGGACCATATAGTCCGCAGCGACGCCCCGCAATTGAGAGGCAAGACTGTCAGCTATGTCGATCCGGACCCGCAAATTGGTCGGCGCCGTCGCGCTCCTTGCCCTGGTCATCTTCTGGGGCCTTTTGGCCATGGCGCTGGCGCAATCCGTGCTTACCAACATCAACGGCTGGGTGGCGACGATCTACTACATTGTCGCCGGGCTTGGCTGGGTGCTGCCTGCGATGCCGCTGATCAGCTGGATGGCAAAACCCGACGCTAAGCCACGCTGAGCCGACGGAACCGGTTCCATACTGCCGTGCCTGCGCCCGACATCAGCACCTTCAAATAACGCTGGCGCTGAAACTCACCGTTGACGGAGATGCGCGGCAGCGCGGTCAAATAGTCGCGGTGCGCCTTGAACAGCACGCCCGGCCGCGTCGTCAGCGCGGTCTTGAAGCCGAGTTCGGCGGCAATGCGGAATTCGCGCGGGCCCGCTGACGTCACGTCGCCGACAGGAAATGCGAGGTGCTCCGGGCGTTTTCCGAGCGCCGCCTCCAACACGGCCCTGCTCATTTCCATCTCAGCGCGCACGGTCGCATCGCTCGGCACCTTTTTAAGCATCATGTGATTGACGGTATGTGCGCCAATCGTGCACAGCGGGTCGGTGGCAAGTTCGGCGATGTCTTGCCAACCCATGCACAGGTCGCGGCAGAACGAGACAACATCGACGCTGTAACACGCGCAAAGGTCGCGCACCGTGCGGCGCACTTCTTCTTCGGTCTTCATGCTTCGCAGGTAGCCGTAGATCGCAGCGTAGAGCTCGCGCTTTTGTCGCGTCGTCGCGCATTCAAAATATTGATCGGCGCCGTTGATCACCATCCCGATGCGATTGTTTCGTGCAATGACTGCTTCGAGCGCGATCCACCACAGTTCACCCAGCCTGTCGGGAAAACTGGTCGCGATGAACATCGCAAACGGCAGTTTGTATTTCCGAAGCAACGGATAGGCCCATCGCAGGAAATCCTTGTAGCCGTCGTCAAAGGTGAGACAGACGAAACGCCGCGCAAAATCGCCCTCGATATAGCGTCGGTGCATTTCGTCGAGCGACACCACGTCAATGCGAGAACGTGCGAGCCGTCGCAGCAGCCGATCGAGAAATTCCGGCGTAACCTCCAAGAGTCGGTTCGGCTGGAACGCCTCGGGCCGTGCCGGGCGAACATGGTGCAGCGTAAGGATGGCGCCGACGCCGCCGACCAGCGGACGCAGCCAATGGTGCATCCCGCTGAAATACATCGTCTCCAGGCCGGCACGGATGATGGTTTTTTTCAATGTCGGCAGGCTCCCCGGCCCAGGCGGCAACTCAATTTACTATCCCAACTGTTTGTTGAGAAATCTTTGCGAAGCTCGGGCACTGTTAACCACCCGTGGCAGCCATGAATGTCGTCGCCATACGCCCCCAGCCCGCCACCGCTCGCAGCATGCGCGCGGCGGACCGGCGCATTGCGCGCGTGGAGGTTTTCGACGATCTGACCGCTGCGGAACCGCATTGGCGAGCACTCGAACTGGTGGACAGCCTCGCCACGCCGTACCAGCGATACGATTTTCTAAAGCACTGGCAGCGCCACGTCGGTTCGAACTCGGGCATGACGCCCTTTATCGTCGTGGGATTTAACCAGGAGAGCGAACCTCTCTTTCTCCTGCCCCTCTGCTCCCGGCCCATCGGCGGCCTGGTCGGACTCGAATTCCTGGGCGGCAAGCATGCTAACTTTAACATGGCACTGTGGCGGCGCGATGTCGCCGCCACCATTGGCGCTGACGGGCTTCGCAATGTGCTTGCATCCCTTTCAGGGCATGCCGATGTGCTCAAGCTCATCAACCAGCCGCTGACCTGGGGCGGGGCCACCAATCCATTCGCGCTGCTGCCACATCAACGGGCGGCAAACTACGGTTTCAGCGGCGCGCTCGTGCCGGATTTCGATGCACTGCTGCGGGCGCGAAGCAATTCGGAAGCACGCAAGAAAATGCGGAAGAAAGAACGCGCGCTGGCATCCTCCGGCGAGTTGCGCTTCGAGCGGGCCACCGAGCCTGACGATGTCCGGCGTGTAATCGACGCATTCTTTAAGCAGAAAAGTGCACGCATGCGCGCCCTGGGCATGTCGGATGCGTTTTCGCTCCCGGGCGTTCGCCGCTTCATAGAAGCCGCCGCGACTGAGCAGCTGCTCGACGGGAAGCCGCTGGTTGAGCTCTACGCGCTGTCGGTCGACGACATCATCGTTGCGACGATGGGCGGAATTGTCGGAAGCAGCCGATTCTGCGCAATGTTCAATTCGATCATCCAGGGCCGATTTTCGGTCGAAAGCCCTGGCGAACAATTGATCCTCAGGCTGGTGCGTAGCTGCTGCGAGCGCGGCCTTTTGACGTTCGACCTTGGAATTGGTGAAGCGCGCTACAAGAATTTGCTTTGCGGGGATGCTGAGCCGTTGTTCGACAGCTATATTCCGTTGAGCCCGGCCGGCCGCTTGCTGGCCCTCGCATTTGCGCTAGGTGCTGCAACGAAGCGAGGCATCAAGAGCCAACCCGCGCTTTGGTCGATTGTGGGTGCGTTCCGTCGCCTGCGGGCACGGTTGTCTGTGGCGCCCTGATCGCTCAGGCGGCAACCGCCTCCGCCCCGCCCGCGATTACCGCAACCTCACGGAATCCGGCCTGCAATAGTCGCTCCCGCACAGCTTTGGTCACGGAGCTCGTCGGGTCCGCAGCGACCAGCATCGCCCGCGTGGCAAGTAGTGCCAGCCGCTCCGGCGAGACATCGCCCGCCGAACCGGCGTCGATAACTACATACTCGTAGCTGCGGCCAAGCGCTTCTATGACCGTCGCCAGCATTGGCGACGACGACAGCCCGACCACATCGTTGCCAACATCCCCAGCCGCGACCAGATGCACGCGCGAATATTGGTCGCGCGTGATGATGTCACCGAACGACGCCTTCCCGCGTGTAAGTTCGGCAATCCCTGGCGCGCTTGGATCGGTCGACACTACCGGCAGGTTCGGGGCGCTGAATGCGAGATCGACCAGCACGACATTGGCATTTTGAGCAAGGGCCCGCGCCAATGTGATAGCGGCATAGGTTGTCCCGACGTTACGCACGATTCCGATCACCGCAACGCGCCCAAAGTCACTCGCATTGTGCAGGTCCCGCACGACGTGGTCGATAGTCCGCGGGACGTACCCGGAGGCCGCGTCTTGCTGCGGAGCGGCGGGCGCCAGCGGCGGTGAGACAACTTGCGCTAACGACATGACCCGCGGCGCATCATAAGCTGGGCCATAGGCTAAACCATAGGCAGGCGCCGGCGCGGCCAAAAGCGCATTCGTGATGACAAAGCCAGCCGAAAGCGTGAAAGCGGCAAAAGCCGCGATCAGCACAATTGCCAGTTTTTTCGGATAGCTCGGCTTGATTGCGGGTGATGCCCGCGAAATGATGCGAGCCTCCGGCGGGGCGGCGCTGATGCTATCTCGCGCCGCAGCTTCGCGGTATTTCACGAGGTAGGATTCGAGCAGGTCGCGCTGCGTCTTGGCTTCTCTTTCGAGTGCGCGTAGTTGAACGTCCTGCTCACTTGTTTCTGACGCGATTTTCTTGGCCTGATCAAGATTGGCCGTGAGCGCCGAGAGCCGATCCCCAGCGACCTTTGCATCGTTGTCGAGCTGACGCAGCAGGCGCTCGCCCTCGATCTGTATTTGGCGGTCGATCTCGCCGATCTGTGCCTTGAGTTCCTTGATTCTCGGATGCAGATCGAGAAGCGTGGTCGACTGCTCGGCGAGTTGCGCGCGCACTGCAATTCGCTGCTCAATCAGCCGCCGCATGGTGTCGGAGCCTGCAATATCGGCGGAGTCTATCGGCTTCCCGGCACCTATTTGGTCACGCAACTGGCGTGCCCTCGTCTCCAGGTCGGCCTTCTGACCACGCGCCGCCGCAATCTGCGAATTGATCTCGGTCAGCTGTTGGCTAGGCAGCGACGTGTTGTTGGAGCCTGCATACAGGTTGGCGCGCGATCGATATTCCTCGACCTTGGCCTCGGCCTCTGCGACGCGCGTCCGCATTTTCTCAATCTCGCCGGCAAGCCAGAGGCTCGCGGCGCGCGTCTGCTCCTGCTTCGCGGCCTGTTGCCGGTTAAGGTACGTTTCAGCGATTGTATTGGCGACCCTCGCGGCGAGATCGGGATTTTCCGAGCTGAAATTGATCGCGATCACGCGGGACTTCTCGACCGTATAGACGCTAATGCGGTCGTAGTAGGCCTCCAGCGCCCGTTCCTCGCGCGACATCGCGCTCAGATCGCGACCGATGCCAAGAACCCCGAGGATCGCTCGCAGGCCCGAAAGAGGACCGGCCGCGGGATCAAATTCAGGTTTGTCGGCGAGCTTTTCTTTCTGGATCACTTCGAGCGCCAGATCGCGTGAAAGCACGAGCTGGATTTGACTCGTCACGGCTTCAGGATCGATGGTCGTTCGCTCGCTTGTCTTGTCGGCTTCTGCGCGCAGAAAGACGTTTTCCCGCGCCTCCAGGAGCAGCCGCGCTTCGGACTGGTAGCGCGGAGTGATCGTGTTGACGGTCAGGAATGCCGCCCCCGCCGACAAAAACGTCAGGCCGAGAATCGTTACCTTCCGCCGCCAGAGCGCCCTGCCCAGCCCGCGCATATCGGGCTCGCCATCCGCAATCTCCGCACGCACAGTTGGCGCCGGCGTCGTTGCGGACTTTGGCTTTTTGCGGAACAGCATCACACGCTACTCAGGGTACGGCACGCCACACCGAAGCAACCATGGCGCGCGAGTCAAAACGGCCGTCGCCCAAACCCAATTTGATCTCACCCGATTATGGTTGCGACGACGTTAATAATGCCTGCAACGACAGAGGTTATGCTTTGTTAACCACGTCGCCCCCTAATCCCGGGAGGGGCGCATCAAAACGTCGGATGGGATTCGTGCGATGAGAAAAGGCGGCTTGTCGCCCTTCTGCGAATCGGACCATTCGCGACGATGACCCCGCTGAATATTCTGCACGTGTTCCGGGCGCCGGTGGGAGGCCTTTATCGCCACGTCCTGGATCTCGCCCGCGAACAAATCGCTCGCGGCCATCGCGTCGGGTTGATTGCAGACAGCAATACCGGTGGCCCCCGTGCCGCGGAGACACTCCGGGAACTTAAGCCCTCGCTTGCGCTGGGCCTGACGCGGGTTCCGATGCGCCGGCACCTCGGCCCGAGCGACGCGACCATACTCGGCCACGTCATGGGGCGAATTGCCGGAACACGCGCGGACGTGGTGCACGGCCACGGCGCAAAAGGCGGCGCCTATGCGCGCTTGGCATTCAATGCCCCGCGTGCGGTCCGCGCCTATACGCCGCACGGTGGCAGTCTTCTGTTCGGACACGACACGCTCGCCGGCAAATTCTATCTCGCCACTGAAAAGCTGCTGATGTTGCGCGGCGACCTCTTCCTTTTTGAGAGCGCTTACAGCGCCGAAGTATTCCGCCGCAAGATCGGCAAGCCGCAGGGTCTCGTGCGCGTCGTCCACAACGGCGTGTCGGAAAAGGAGTTTGCGCCAATTAATGCACGGGCCGATGCAACCGACCTTGTCTTCATGGGTGAGTTCCGGCCCGTCAAAGGCATCGATGTTCTGATTGACGCAATAGCAAAACTCAACCGCCACGGGCTGCACGTGACAGTTACACTGGTTGGCGACGGGCCCGAGGGCGATTCGTTGCGAGCGCAAGTCGATCGCCTTGGTCTTTCAAATGTCGTCAGATTTCAGCCGGCCATGCCGGCGCGCGAGGCGCAAACACTAGGCCGTATAATGGTCATCCCTTCGCGAGCGGAATCCCTGCCCTACGTTGTCCTTGAGGCCGCCGCAGCCGGTATGCCGCTAATCACGACAAAAGTGGGTGGAATCCCCGAAATTTATGGCCCTTTGACCGACCGCTTGGTTCCTCCGCAGGACGTCGGCGCCCTGGCTGAGGTCATCAGAGAGAGCCTTGATCGCCCCGAGGGAGCTGCGGAGACGGCGCGGCTGCTGCGCGAGCGTGTGTCGCACTCGTTCTCGGTCAAGAACATGGTCGACGGGGTGCTCGCGGCCTACCAATCGGGTCTCGACCACCTGCGACAACGTGGCCTCCGTTAGGACACTTGTCGCCGCCTCGCTAAGCTTTTTTTGAGACTTTTTCCCTAGAAATTCCCGGGAATTAGGGGGCGCTCCCGCCGTGCACGTGGTGATGCACCGCGGGTGCTATTGGCGCGCATGAGCAACTCTGACATCCGCCCATCGATGAGCGCCGCAGGTGCAGTGGCGGTCGCTGACCGAATGATCACTCGCGCGCGCAACGCCTCGAATGCCCGCTCGCTCACGCCAGAAGCACTGGCGGTCGCCTCAAAGCCCGCGCCGCGACCGATCTCCCCAATCGTGCTCGCTGGCTTCGTGCGCATGACCGAGTTCGCGCTCGTGCTCGGGGTCGGGCTTGCGCTCTATGCGATCTATCTGCCGCCAATGCACGGTTTGATCTGGCGCTACCCGCCGCAACGTCTCGTCATCGCGCTGCTGTCGACGCTCGCTTTTCAGACCGCCGATATCTACCAGGTGCAGGCCTTCCGCGGCTACGAGAAGCAATACATGCGGCTTGCTTCGGCATGGTCGGTCGTTTTCCTGATCGTCATCGGCGCTTCGTTTTTCGCCAAAGCCGGCGACATGTTCTCGCGTGTTTGGCTTGGCATCGTACTACATCGTCGGGCTTTGCGCTCTCATCGCATCGCGCCGGCTCGTGTTCCTGCTGGTTCGCAAATGGACGCGCGAGGGCCGTCTTAACCGCCGCACGGTCATCGTTGGCGGCGGGGATGCCGGCGCAGGTGTGATCGAAGAATTGCGCCGGCAGAAGGATACCGGCGTCGACATCATCGGCCTGTTCGACGACCGCGGCGACGACCGAAGCAGCGCCGAATGCGCCGGCGAACGCAAGCTCGGCACCGTCGATGATCTCGTCGAATTCGGCCGCCGCACACGCGTCGACCTCGTGATTTTCTCGCTGCCGATCTCGGCGGAATTGCGCATTCTCCAGATGCTGAAAAAACTGTGGGTGCTTGCCGGTCGACATCCGTCTTGCCGCGCACGCCAACAAACTGCGTTTCCGTCCCCGTTCCTATTCCTACATCGGCAACGTTCCGGTTCTCGACGTCCTCGATCGCCCGATTGCCGATTGGGACGTGGTGATGAAGTGGCTGTTCGACAAAATCATCGGCGGCCTGATGCTGGTGCTGGCGCTTGCCGGTGATGGCGATCATCGCGCTCGCCATCAGGCTCGACAGCCGCGGCCCGGTACTGTTCAAACAGAAACGTTACGGGTTCAACAACGACCTGATCGAGGTCTACAAATTTCGCTCGATGTATCGTCAACGCCGCCGACATGACCGCTGACAAGCTCGTCACCAAGGACGACCCGCGCGTCACCCGCGTCGGTCGCATCATCCGCAAGGCGAGCCTCGATGAGCTGCCGCAGCTGTTCAACGTCGTGCTCAAAGGCAACCTGTCGCTGGTCGGCCCGCGGCCGCATGCCATCAATGCCAAGGCCGAGGCCCGACTGCTATGACGAGGCCGTCGATGGCTATTTCGCTCGCCACCGCGTGAAGCCCGGCATCACGGGCTGGGCGCAAATCAACGGATGGCGTGGCGAGACCGACACGCATGAGAAGATCCAGCAGCGCGTCGAGCACGACCTCTACTACATAGAGAATTGGTCGATCCTTTTCGATTTCGTCGATCATGCTGCGCACGCCGCTCGCGCTGCTCAAGACCGAGAATGCCTATTGATCACCGCCGACATCGCGCCGCATGGTTTTTCGGCCGGCGCTGCATGCGGCATCGCTCCGTGAACGGCTACTTCTAATCATCCTGTTCATCACGGTTCTGGCAAGCTCGGTCGCCTTTATCGAGCCATCCCCCCATGACGTTCTCATGGGCGTGCTCGCAATTGCCTCGCTGATTGCGGGAGTTCGTCTCGAGCGGGCGCTGGTTGTGCCGTTCCTGCTGCTGCTGATCTGGAATTTTGCGGGCATGCTGGCTCTAATCAACGTGCCTGGCGAGGAAAAGACCATCCAGTACACCGCCACCTCGGTGTACCTCGCGATCGCCGGTTTGCTGTTCGCCGGCCTCTTTGCACAGAACACGATGGCCCGGCTCAATACGATGCGGATCGCTTACGTAGCGACTGCCGTCGTCGCGACGTTCGTTGGCGCCGCCGGCTACTTCAATCTGTTCGGAACCGGCCCTGTATTTGCGCCCCTCGGGCGTGCACTCGGCGCATTCAAGGATCCCAACGTATTCGGCCCATTCTTGATCTGGCCCGCGCTGTTTCTGCTCTATCGCATGATCGGGCGCGGCGTCCGGTTCGGCGACGTGATACTCGCCGGTATTCTTCTATTCGGCCTACTCCTGAGCTTTTCCCGGGGGGCCTGGTTCCATTTTGCAGTGTCCTGCGTCGTCATGGTCGCGCTTGCATTCGTGACCGCGCCGAACGCGCGTTCGCGGCTGCGCGTTCTCGCGGTCAGCGCATCCGCCCTTGTGGTGCTGTCCTTGTTGTTCCTATTTCTTCTGTCATTCAACGCAATCCAGGACATGTTCGAAGAGCGCGCTCGTCTCATCCAGTCCTACGACGTCGGCCAGGGCGGCCGCTTTCTCCTTCAGGAATTGGCGCTTACCGCGGTGCTGAATTTCCCATACGGCATGGGGCCGTTCGAATTTGCCCGCGTGCATGGTCTGCAGCAGCACAACATGTATCTGCAGGCCTTCCTGGTTTATGGCTGGCTGGGGGCGATGGCTTATCTGCTGCTGCTGCTCTCGACCCTGGTGATCGGCCTTCGCAACGCCCTCGTGAGGACGCCCTGGCAGCCTTATCTTATCACCGCTGCCGCAACCTTCGCCGGCGAAATGGCGGAGGGCGTTGTGATCGACACCGACCACTGGCGGCACTTTTATCTTCTGCTTGGCATGATCTGGGGGCTGGCGGCGGCAACGCTACGGCAGACCCGAGCAAGACCGATGCGCACGTCAGCCGGCTGCCTGGCCTCGAGCTAGTTTCGACTATTTCTTGCAGAGGAGAATTGGCTGGTGCTGGGCGCCGCCGGGCATATGGACGATTTCACAATCCTTGAAGCCCACGTCCCTTGCGACCCGGAACAGATAATCGGTGCGATAGGCGACTGCTGCCTCCGGCTGCTCCATCGACTCGACGCGCGCATTGCCGATCGCATGCTGAAACGTATGCCGCGTGCCATAGGTCGCGGGCGGATAGTCGAGATTGAAGTGTGAGTGCATTATGGCGCCGCCCGCTCTGAGAAGCCGGTAGCTCTCGCGGATGTAGTTCTCAAGATCGCCTTCGAGCACATGAGTAAGCAAAGAATTGGAGACGACCAGATCGAACGTGCCGTCCGGTTCGGGAACCTTGTACGGCGTATTCTTGCCGCTCTGGCGATACGACACGCTCGAGTGCGTCGAGTGATGGAAGCGGAAGCGTTCCGCGTCGTAGTGCTTCTCACACCAGGCGATCGCTTCACCGTCAATGTCGATGCCGACATAGTTCCCCGTGAAGCGGCGCCCACGAAAATTGTAGTCGCGCAGCCAATGCGCCCAGCGTCCACATCCGGAACCAATATCCAGGATGTTCGAGTTTGCGCTCGCCAGCTTCTGTGTGAATACGAACATCCAGAAGTCGCGCGCATGCGTAAGGAAATGCACCTGATTGTTGATGATGCGATTGCCAACTCCGATCCGCACGCGGAGATGGTTCGGCGGCAAATCGCGGAACTCTGACCAGATCAGTCGCGGAACAATATCGAAGGCATTGATGATCGTGCGAAACAAAGGGTTAAAGGTAAGAAGAGAGGTTGAAGGGAACAGTCTTCGGACGGCGCGATCGAGCGTCGAACCCCTCGCATCGGTCGTCTTGGCGAAGTTGGCTGAGGTATCGGTCATCGGTTTCTCAACGCGGCAAAAATGTCGGAATGATACGGTTTATCTAGTCTTTACCGCTTAAGATTATCTTACGCGCACTGGGGACAGGCCGTCGGATTTGGGGGCCGCACCGTCACCTTTCCGGATCGGTCATGAACGAGCTTTGGCAACCCCATCGCGAAGCCAGCAGAGCCGTGGCGACGCCTTTGCACCCACGCACGATTGTTTTTCTCGGCACCGCCCATGACGGGGGCGGCAGTTCGGTTCTGGCGTCGACGCTTGCTTCAGCAATGCGTGCCGAAGGTCACCATGTGGAAGAATGGTATCTGTTCGGATCATACGCCGACGCTCCGTCTGGCGCGCGCGTGTTCCTCAACCAGCGGCGCTCGCGCTCACCGGTCACGCTTGCGGTCTTGTTTGCACGCGTCGCGAAAGCGTTGCGCGAACTCAAACCCGATGCGGTCTTTGGATTGCAACCGCTGTCCAATTTGCTGGCGGCCGCTGCCGGCGCGCTTGCCGGTGTCCGTCACCGGGTCGGCACGCATCACCTTCCATACGATCAATTCAATCCGGCGCTGATGAAGCTCGACGGCGTTGCTGGCCGGGTCGGGCTTTACAGCGATCTCGTGGCCTGCGGCCACAGCGTTGCCGACACTTACCGGCGCAATGGCGAAACCTACATGCGCCGCCTGAAGGTCATCCCGAACGGCCATCGCAAGCCGGTTCCAATCGATCGCGCCGCAGCCCGCGCCGCATTCGGGCTACCTCGGAACGGCGCAGTGCTCGGCCAACTGGGGCGGCTCTATCACCAGAAAAACCAGCGTTTCAGTATCGGCCTGCTGCACGACCTTCCTAATACCTCGATGCTGATAATCGGAAGCGGCCCGGACGAAGATCTGGTGCGCGCCGAGATCGCGTCTCGCGGTTATGAAGACCGCGTGCGTCTGCATCTGCACATCGATCACGCCCGGATCGGCGAATTCTACTCCGCAATCGACGCTGTGCTGTTTCCGTCGAGTTTCGAGGGACTGAGTCTTGCGGCCATCGAAGCGATCCATGCTGGCGTGCCTCTCATCTGCTCCGATATTTCCTCATTCCGCGAAATGTTCCGCGACTCGCCGTTTCTGACCGGACATCTCATCGTCCCACTTGGCGATCGTGACGCATGGCTGGAACGCGTTCGCACCATTCTCGGCGATGAGACGCTCCGCACTCAGATCGCCGCCGAACTGCGACGCCTGTCGCCACGCTATGCCTTCGAGACAATGTCGGCGAAATACCTGGCCCTCCTCGATTGAAGCGGCACCCGATGCTTGCACCTGCGATGAGCGCGGTTCCGAAGGCGATAGCCGACTGGCAGGCGCGTCTCGCCGACGTTTTGTCGGTCCGGTACGCGCTGCTGCGCGGCTGGACCGCCGGCAGCGCCCTGGTCGCCGGTCTGGTCCAGACATTCGTTTTCGCCCGGGTGCTCAGCCCGGAACAGTTCTCATTGTTCATTCTGGTCGGCGCCGTCGGTGTATCGATGTGGCTGTTCGACCTCGGCCTGTCGAAGATCCTGTTCGTAAGAATGCGCAAGCACTACCTCGCCGGTGAAAGCACGCTTGGCGTTGGCGCGCAGGCGAATGCCGTAGCGCTGTTCTACGCGCTGGCCATCACCGTGTTCGCGGCCATCTGCTTTGCCGCGATGCTGGCGCGGCCCGGCGAAACGGTCTGGGGGGCCGCGGAGTTTGCATTGTTTTTCTTTTTTTCCGCCATCAATCTTGCGTGGTTCGTACTGCGAAACGTCAGCGTCGCCGTCGACCAATACATTTATTTCGAGACTCTCGAGGCGCTGCGCCGGGTCGTGTACATCGCGTTGCTGCTCTCGATGCTCGTGGGTCTGCCTTTTTCCGTTTTCGTGATCGCGATCAATCTCGGCTGGGTGGCTCTTTTCGGTTTTGTCGCGTGCCATCTCGTAAAGCGCGAAGCATTGACCCCGCATCTGCGCGGCCTTGCATCGCGTCTGCGCGAGTTCTTCCACGAAAATAGGCGGTCGGCACTGCGCACCGGAACGCATGCGGCCGGAGAGATCTACATTCACAATGTTCTCTATCTGGCGGTTCCGATCGCAGCCGGGCTTGGTGCGCCTACGATCATTGTCGACACGATGCTGAAGATCTTCCTCGGTACACTCAATCTCTGCTCGGCGGCCTGCGACCTGCTCGTGCCGCGACAAACGGCCGCCTTCGCGGCGCATAACGCCCACCTTCTATGGCGAGCGACACTGACGGCGGTCGTGCTCTGCGCGGTACCGGTATTGATTGTCTCAGCGCTGCTGCTGTCTGATGCAAAAGGCCTGTTTGCACTTTTGCTTGGCCACTCGGCCACCATGCCGCCTGCGGCAGTGCCAATCCTGCTCGTTCTGCTGGCAACGGCCGCCGTTAAGTCTGCACCGAATTTTCTGCTCCAGCACACGGGTTATTTCCGGACTATAGCAAGGCTGTCGATTTTCAACGCTGCTTTGATGACAGCAGCTGTAGCCACCGGATTGCTCCTGCATGTGGACGTGGTCGGTTTCCTGGCCCTTTACGCCGGCACGTTCGTCGTTGTGGCAGCGCTTTATGTCACGCTTGCTGTGCGTGGTCCGTTACGGGATACAGCGAAGACATAAGCCCCGAGCCCTTCGTTTGACACATCGGCACTCATCCCTATAGTCCGCCCCGTTCTCGGTCGGGGCGTGGCGCAGCCCGGTTAGCGCACCAGTCTGGGGGACTGGGGGTCGTGGGTTCAAATCCCGCCGCCCCGACCAGAAAGCCCAAAAAGCTTTTGCTCCACCCACTATTCTCATCCGGCGAGTTTTCGGCTGTATTCTGGCCGGATTGGTTGCGTCCGGAGTGAAGCCGATGGCCTTGCAGCAAAATATCGACCACATCCAAACAACGCACATTGGCAGTCTGCCACGACCGCACAATCTGCTTGATCTCTTGAAGGCCAAATACTCCGGTCAGCCCTACGACGAGAGCACACTGACTTCCATTCTGACGCAATCAGTCGCCGACTGCGTGCGCAAACAGGTCGATTGCGGGATCGAGATCGTCACGGATGGCGAATATTCCAAGCCTGGTTTTTTCACTTACATCCGCGAGCGCTTCGATGGATTCGAATCGCGACATGGCCAGAAGATGAACGCGTTTGAACAGGAAGTATCTGCCTTTCCTGAATATTACGCCCAGTATTTCAAGGAAGCGATGATGGGTGGCGCAATTCTGCCGATCGTTCCGGTCATTTGCACCGGGCCGTTGAAGTACAAGGGCGAACCCAAGGTTAAGATCGACATTGCCAATGTGAAGGCCGCAGCTAAAGCGGCCGGCATTCCGGACGATCGAGTCTTTTTGCCGGCGACAGCGCCGTCGGGCGTGGGCATCAACGAGTACTACAAGACCGAAGAAGAGTACTTCTATGCTCTCGCCAGCGAGATCAACAAGGAATATCGCGCAATCGTCGCGGCCGGCATTCTGCTTCAGGTGGACGATCCGTTCCTGCCGGACATTTTTGTCGATCCGGGTCTCGATGAAAAGCAAAAGCGGCAGCGTGCGGAAATTTATGTCGAAGCAACGAATGCCGCGCTCAATGGGATTCCCGCGGAGCGGATCCGGTTTCACACTTGTTACGGCATCAACGAAGGGCCTCGGATCTACGAAGCAAACTTGCTGCAGATCATCGAGTATATCCTCAAGATCGAGGCTGGTTCGTATCAGCTTCGAGGCGGCGAACCCGCGCCACGAACACGAATACCACCTGTTCGAACGTGTAAAGCTGCCGGATGGAAAAGTAATTTGCCCCGGTGTCATCACCCACGCCAGCAACATCGTTGAACATCCGGAATGGATCGCTGAACGGCTGATCCGTTTCGCCAATCTCGTGGGCCGCGAAAACGTTATGGCCGGCGCCGACTGCGGGTTCTCTTCACAGGCGCTTTACAAGACCGAAGTCCACCCGACGGTCGTTTGGGAGAAGTTCAAGGCCATGCGCAAAGGCGCAGACATTGCCAGTAGACGTCTCTGGAAATGAGCGTGTGATGATTGGGACTGGGGTCGTGAGCTCAAATCCCGCCGCCCGCCCCTCTTGCATCCGAGAAATTACCCCCGCCGTTCGCCAGGATCAGTTGAAAGGCGGCACTTTCGCAACTACGCTCGTCAATTCAGGAGCGTCCGCATGACCGCATCACAGGCCTATTTGTTCTTTCGCTACGCCCGCTGGCTGCTTTGGCTTGCTGCTTTGGGTTATTCAATCGAGTATTTGCTTCATACCGGCAACCATACGGATACGTTCAACCATCTGCTGCGAACGACCGAATTCTGGATGTTCACGCTTCCGAATTTGGCGATGTTCGCGGGATTTTTCGAATTGATGATGCGGGATAGGGCGGGACTTCCACGGCCAAAATTCGGGCAGTTCGGTCTGCCGCGCTGAGCGGTTCTACCTTCGGCCGCTCGGATCCGAAGTCGATGCCGATCTGCGCCAGGAAGGCTTTTGAGCGCGCAGCCTCGAGGTAGGCAATCTCGCTTTTCAATCTATTGATCTCGCGTCGGCAAAATTCCGCATCTTCGACGGCGTCTTTCGCGTCGGATTCAAGTCTGTGCAGGAACTGCCGCAGGCGGATGAGATCGGCATCGGTCGGGGCTTTTAACATGGCCCTGATCGTAACCGGCTTGCGCCGCGCGAAAAGCGGTTTTCCACTTACAAATAAAACTGTTCACGCGTTTTTTTGCGGGCGTTCAATCCGGCGTATGAAGCGACACGCCGAGCCGTGCACGCCGGCGCAACCAGGTGGTAGCGCGATACTTCGGATCGTGGGTTATGGCCTGCATTCCGTCGAGCACGGCGAGGACGCGCCGCGGGCCGAGCACATCTCCAAGCGCGAGCGGTCCTTTCGGATAATTGAGGCCGAGTTCGACGGCCGTATCGATGTCGGCCGGCGCGGCAATGCGCAATTCGGCGATGCGCGTTCCGATATTGACGATCATCGCAAGCAGCCGCTGCACGACGAAGCCCGGACTGTCGTTGATCACAGTAACTGGTATTTTTGTCGTGGACAGCGCCGCCACCGCAGCGGCCAGGATGTCTGGCTTGGTGAGCGGCGTTTTCATCAGCGTCCGCCGTCCGGAAAACCGCCCAAACATGTCGACAGCAATGGTCCGCGCCGGGTCAAGTTGCAACCGTACAGCCGCACCCGAGGCATCCTCTCCGAGCGGCGCGACGAAGCATGGAATTCCCGCCGCCGGCGTTCCGCCGAATTGGACTTTGACTCCGGCGCCCTTCAGCCATTCGGCAAGCTCGGCTCCGCCGTCCTCGTGCGCGACCCAGGCCGCGGCCGGCTTTGCTCCCGGCGGAACGGGCACGGTCGGTTTGTCTTTCGCAGGCGCGCCCTCGTAACTGTAGAAGCCCTGCTTCGACTTCCGACCGAGCAGACCACCCGCGACGCGCACCGCCATCTGTGCCGAAGGCTGGTACATCGGCTCATCGAAAAATTGCTCGAAAGATACTCACCATCACCGCGTGCGTGACATCGCCGCCGACAAGGTCGAGCAGCTCGAACGGACCCATGCGAAATCCTGCCGCTTCTTTCATCAGGACATCGACTTCCTGCGGGCTTGCAATTCCGTGCGCGACAATGCGTAGCGCTTCGGGACCGTAGGCACGGCCGGCGTGATTGACCACGAAGCCGGGGGAATCTGCGGCGACGATCGGATGCTTGCCGATCCGCCGGGCAAATTCCACCAGCGATTCCACGACCCCGGGCTCGGTGCGTAGGCCGCCGATAACCTCGACCAGCTTCATCAACGGCGGGGGGTTGAAAAAATGCAGGCCGGCAACGCGCTGCGGCTGCACGCATCCGGCGGCAACTTCGGTGACCGACAGGGACGATGTATTCGTTGCCAGTACGGCATCGTCGGCCACCCGCTGCTCGATCTCGCGAAACAATGCGCGCTTGGCCGAGATGTCCTCGACGATGGCCTCGATCACAATCCCCGCTCTTGCGCACTCATCGTATGTGCTGATCGGTTTAAGGCGGGCGAGTACATCGTTCTTTATCTGGGCGGTCATGCGCCCTTTCGACACCAGCCCCTCGAGACCTTTGTCGATCGCTGCGATGGCTTGCTTTACCGCGCCGCTGTTTGAATCAAACAACAAGGTCGTGAGCCCGGCTTGCGCGCACAATTGAGCGATACCGCGACCCATGGTTCCGGTGCCGAATACTGCGGCGACAAGATCGGGCCGGGAAAGGTCAAACGCCACGCGTTACTGCCCTTCGAACCTGGGTTTTCTTTTTTCCATGAAGGCACGCATGCCTTCCTTCTGATCGCGCGTCGCGAATTGCAGCTGGAACGCTTTGCGCTCCAGCATCAACGCCGTATCGAGCGGCGCATTGAGCCCGGCGTTAATGATTTCCTTGATCTGCATGATCGATACAGCGGGCATTGCGGCAATGTCGGTGGCGATTTCGAGCGCGCGCGACAGCGCCTGACCGGACGGCGCGACTTCGCTGACGACACCCATGCCCAAAGCCTCCGCGGCGCTGAACATTTTCCCCGTCATGATCAGCAGCATGGCGCGGTGGCGCCCGACAAGCCGGGCCAGTTTTTGCGTGCCGCCACCACCGGGAAGAATGCCGACCTTGACCTCTGGCAGGCCGAGCTTTGCCCCCTCACCCGCAATAATGATGTCTGCGCACAATGCCAGTTCAAGTCCGCCGCCAAGCGCAAAGCCCTCCACCGCGGCGATAAGTGGCTTTGGACAGTCCATGAGCGCGCGCCAGTATTTCTGCACATTGCGCGACATGACCTCGACAGGACCCGCCTCGGCCATCTCGCCAATGTCGGCGCCGGCTGCAAAAGCGACATCCGAACCGGTGATGATGACACAGCGCACGGCATTGTCGGTACCGCAGCGCGTCACTTCGTCGGCAAGCCGCGTGCGTACCTCCAGATTGAGCGCATTGCGCACCTGCGGGCGGTTGATCTTCAGGACAACAATGTCGCTGGACGGACGTTCAACGATGAGGGAATCCGGCGCAGCCATGGCGATCGATCCAGAGGAATGACGTCGGGGCCTTACCTAGCAGATCGCGGGCCTGGAAGGCTATTTGCGGCAAGTTATTTGCGACTTGGATTGATCACGGCCAGCGCGTCGATGACCCCGGCTCCGACCTCATTGCGCTTGCCCGGAATTCGGGTCGCGGCACGGATGAGGCTGGCGCGTACCTGGGCCGGCGTGAGGTTCGGTTTCGATGCCAGCAGGAGGGCCGCGACCCCGCTGGCATGCGCGGCTGCGATGGAAGTGCCCGAAGTCACCTGGTACTTCCCGTCCGGTGCGACAGCGAGAATCTTGACACCGGGCGCCGCCACCGCAACCTGCGGCCCCCGGTTGGCCTGCGCCATCAGCTTGTCGTCGACATCCGTTGCCGTCACGCCGATGACGCCCGCGTCGGCAGCCGGATAGAGCGGCGGCGACCGTGGCCCGGCATTGCCGACGGCGGCAATCAGCACGATGCCCCGCGCATTTGCCTTGGCAAGCATCGCGCGCAACAGATCGTCGGGAGGGCCGGCAAAGCTCATGTTGATGATGCGCGCATTCTTGCTCGCAGCCCAATCGACACTCTTGAGAATATTGAAGGTGGTGCTTTCCGCACTTTCCCCCGAACCTGAAAAGGCGCGCACCGCGAGCAACTTCACTTTCGGTGCGACACCGGTCAACTTGCTCCGCGCTGCAATCGCTCCGGCCATGGCAGTGCCGTGCGAATGGGCAATGGCCGGCGAGCCGACGACATCGTATTCGTCGGCGACCACGCCGATAAGGTCGGGATGTTTCGTGTCGATTTTTGAATCGATCACCGCAACCAGCACGTCGTCGCCGCTATTGATGCGATGCGCCTCCAGGAGGTGCAGCTTGTTAACGACGTATTGCGCGGAGCCAGCGGGCGCCGCGGCGCTTGAATCGCCGGTGGCGATGCCTGCGCGCCGACAAAGACCATGTTGGCCCAACCGCCCGACACGCCAGGATAGTTGCGGGCGATCAGGCCAGCGTTGCCCGCACCGACCGTGGGCCGTCAATACGCCAGCGGCTGAGCGTGCGGCCGGTCAATTCGAATCTCTGCGTTTCCAGTTCGGTCAATTGCAGAGTGTTCGCGAGCGTATTGCGCATCTGTACGGTTGCGCCCGGGCGCAAACTCGAGGACGAGTTCGTTGACCACAAATCGTGTTTCGCCTTGCGGCGGTATCTTGAAATTGCGCCCGCGTCCCGTGCGCCGCTGCCGAGGCGGCGGCTTGAGGTCCGGTTCCGGGTCTGGGTTTGGGTCTGGGTCTGGGTCTGGATTTGAGTTGTAACCGTGGGCGGCACCAGAGCATCCGCCAATAGCCAGCCGATCGGCCCGAGGAAGCACCCCAGGGTCGAGCGGTAGGCTTCGTTGAGCGTGAGCTCGCGGCCCAGTATCACCGTGCCGATCATCGGCGACACGGCCGCGCACCCGACCGAGCCTATGACGAACCAACCGAGCGGCGTGATCGGCGTCCCGCGGTTAATGATCGTCGGTGGCGGGATTGTTGGGAACCGTCGATTGCCCATACGCAGGCGCCAACGCACCTGCGACGGTCGCAATCGCAAGCAATACGGCCCTTGCGAGCTTCCCCATGCATCCCCTCCGAACGGCCGAAAGCATTCTACACGGCCATTGGTCGTGCACCATGCCCATCCGGTTCAAAGGCTGAAGTGGGAAAACTGGCCTAATGCGGCCTTGTCACCACCGCATCAATCAGTTTGCGGCACTCGACGAGGTCATGCAGGACCGCACGTAATTTATGCAAATCCTCACCGCCCAACCCGCCGGTCACGGCCGGCGAAGGTTGACGCGACACTGTCGGCACGGCGTCCTGCAGTTGCTGGACCGACTGATCGATGGCACTGCCGCTATGGAGCGCGCGGTCAGCGGGTTCGATGCGCGGCATTGGTGCGCTTGCCATCGGCGGGTCAATCCGCGCCGCGGCGTCGTCCTGTCTGTCGCCCAAATCGCGGCCGATCAACGATGACAGCCGGCCACGAATGCCGCTCTCTTCCTCGAGGAGGTTTTCGACCGTCTCGTTCTCTTCGGCGAATTGTTCTTCGCTCTCAACAACGCCATGGGGCGGCTGCGGCGCGCCGTCCTCCCACACGGCTTGAACGAACTTCGAGCCTTGCTCGCGCAGAATTCGTTGCACGCCGCGGATGGTATAGCCCTCGCCGTAAAGCAAGTGGCGTATGCCGCGCAGCAGGTCGATGTCGTCCGGCCGGTAATAGCGGCGTCCTCCGCCGCGCTTCATCGGCTTGATTTCGTGAAAGCGGCTTTCCCAAAAGCGCAGCACATGCTGCGGCAGGTCGAGATCGTCCGCCACTTCACTGATGGTGCGAAAAGCGTCCGGCGCCTTGTTGTCCAAAGCGACCTCACCTCTGGTTGTTTATCGAACGCGGTTCTACGCGACTACGCTGTCGGCTCAGGCCGGCTCAGCGGCGCCGTTGTTGATGCGCTGCTTGAGAATCGCCGACGGCTTGAACACCATAACGCGTCGCGGCGAGATTGGCACTTCTTTGCCCGTTTTCGGGTTCCGGCCGATCCGTTGGCCTTTTTTACGCACAACAAAAGACCCGAACGACGACAATTTCACGGTTTCGCCACGCTCCAGGCAGTCGGTGATCTCCTTGAGCACCAACTCAACCAAAGCAGCCAATTCCGTGCGTGAAAGACCGACTTTTTGATAGACCGCCTCGCACAAGTCGGCCCGCGTCACAGTTTTTCCGGTCATCGCCTGCCCTAGCCCCCGGCGAAGGTATCCCGCTGAATTATCGACGATATTAGCATGATCGGAAGGGGTCAACGGGGCCGTTAAGGAATTTGATGAGTAACGTCAGGGCCTCCAGCGCTTCACCATCGCAGCAGCGCCGACCCCCAGGTGAACCCGCCACCCATGGCTTCCAGCAGGATCAGGTTCCCACGCTTGATGCGGCGGTCGGAAACCGCATCGAACAGCGCCAATGGGATCGATGCCGCCGACGTATTGCCGTGACGGTCCACGGTAATCACCACCTTTTCCGGCGCGATACCGAGCTTGTGGGCGGAGCCGTCGATAATTCGCTTGTTGGCCTGGTGCGGCACGAACCAATCGATGTCGGTCGCGCTATAGCCTGTGGCCTTGAAGGCGTCCTCGATGACGTCGGTGATCATGGCCACGGCGTGCTTGAAAACTTCGCGCCCTTCCATGCGCAGGTGGCCCACCGACTGGGTCGATGATGGCCCGCCGTCGACATAGAGTTTCGCCTGGTGGCGTCCGTCGGCGCGTAAATGGGTCGTCAAAATGCCGCGGTCCTCGCGGGTCCCGGGCTGCGGCTGCGCCTCGAGCACCAGGGCGCCGGCGCCATCACCGAACAGGACGCAGGTCGTGCGATCGCTCCAGTCCAGAATGCGCGAAAACGTCTCGGCGCCGATGACCAGCGCGCGCTTGTAGGTGCCGTTGCGCAGCAACGCGTCGGTCACCTGCAGCGCATAGACGAAACCCGAGCAGACTGCCTGGAGATCAAAAGCTGCGCCGCGCGTGATCCCCAACCCTGCCTGCACCGACACCGCAGTAGCCGGGAACGTCTGGTCGGGCGTCGACGTCGCGAGCACGATCAAATCGATGGAGCTTGCTTCGGCATGGGCATTCGTGAGCGCGGCCCGCGCCGCATTGAGCGCGAGATCGGACGTCATCTCCCCCGGCGCCGCAATATGGCGCTCGCGAATCCCGGTGCGCTGAACGATCCACTCGTCGGTGGTCTCAACGGAACGCGCGAGTTCGTCGTTACTGACGATCCGAGCTGGCAGATAGATGCCGCAGCCGAGCACAACCGAACGCAAAACTGTCACGAGCCTGCTCCGCCCGCGAGTCGCGCCGTCGTTCTTGCTTGCAGGTCGCGCGCCATCGATTGCCCGATCTTCTCGAGCAACTCATAGCGCACCATGTCGTAGCCCATGTCGATGGCTGACGCGGTGCCTTCGGCATCCGCGCCGCCGTGGCTTTTGATCACAACGCCGTTGAGACCAAGAAATACTCCACCGTTCGATTTGCGCGGATCCATCTTGTCACGCAGCGTGCGGAAAGCTTGGCGCGCAAGCAGATAACCGAGGCGTGCCGCCCAAGTGCGATTCATTGCCGCGCGCAGATAAGATGCGAGCTGGTGCGCCGTCCCCTCCGCGGTCTTCAGCGCAATGTTGCCGGCAAACCCTTCAGTGACCACGACGTCCACCGCACCCTTGCCGATGTCGTCACCTTCGACGAAGCCATGGTAGTCGAAATGCGGAAACTGGCCTTCGCGCAGAATGCGCCCAGCTTCGCGCACCTGCTCCAGTCCTTTGACCTCCTCGACGCCGATATTCAGCAGACCAACGGTCGGCCGCTCGATGTCGAACAGTACCCGCGCCATCGCACTGCCCATGGCGGCAAGATTGACGAGGTGCGCTTCATCGGCGCCAATCGAAGCGCCGACATCGAGCACCACGGATTCGCCCTTGAGGGTCGGCCAGAGCGCCGCGATGGCCGGGCGCTCAATTCCTTCGATCATCTTAAGATTGAAACGCGACATCGCCATCAAGGCGCCGGTATTGCCGGCAGAGACGGCAACGTCGGCATCCCCTTTTTTGACCGCGTCGATCGCAAGCCACATCGACGATTTCCAGCGGCCGTAGCGCAGGGCCTGGCTCGGCTTGTCGTCCATTCGGATTGCGACTTCCGTATGCACGACCTTCGAATGCGCTTTTAAGCGCGGCAATTTATCGAGAACTGGCTGAACCGCGGCGCTGTTACCGAACAGGAGAAATTCGATGTCAGGATGGCGCGTGAGCGAAATGTCGGCTCCCGGCAAAATCACGGGTGCGCCGTGATCGCCGCCCATGGCATCGAGCGCGATACGAACCTTATCCGGCATGGACCGCTCTTGACGGCGTAGACTGCGACGCCGGCCGCACGCTTATGTGAAGCCGGTACATGGGTGCGACCATAGCCGCTCGTTCATCCCACAGAAACCGATTATCTGCCACGCCCATGCCCGTTGCCCGCTTCCTCGAAGGTTATCCGCCGAGCCGCTTTTTCAGCGCTTCCAGGGCTGCGAACGGCCTCGCACTATCATCGGCGGTTTTAACCGCGGCAAATTCAGCGCCCGCCTTGCGAGGATAGGGATCGATCCCGAGCAGCAAAAATTCCGTTGCGATCGCACCGAGATCGACCTTGCCCTCGATCAGCGGCTCGGGCGGTTCTTCGTCGCCAGCCTTGTGGTCTGCGCCATCATCCTTCGCAGCGGCATCGAGCGGCGGCGCGAAAAGAACGTCGATCGGCTCATCGAGATCGTTTTCGAGAGGCTCGAGCGTCACCACGCAGGTCTGCCCGACCCGGGCCTTTACTTGGCCGGCCACATGCACGCCGCCGCCCCGGCGTGTGAGGTCAAAGACCGCCGAGAGGTGCGGCAGATCGCGCAGGTTCGCGAGCTTAACCAGCTGCGCGCGCACCTCGGCTGGCGCCTCCGCTTCAATGTGGAGCCCGGTGTTCCGGGATATCGTCCACGGCAACTGGCATACTCCAGGGGTTTTGGGCATTTTCCATCAATATCAGTCTTTTGCGCCGGAAGTCTCATCCTCAACAAGAACGGTAGCAGCGGGGTCCGGCATTGTAAGCTTGCCGGCGAGAACCTGTGAGGCTGGTTGCACCCTCAACTCACCTACCGTCCCCCGCATATAGGCCGCAAGACGTGCGGCCGCAGCCCGGCTGGCCGCGTCTTGGCCGTAGATATTCCGCTCCAGAGCCTCGCACGAGCGCCTGTTGGCCGTCACGGGCCAGACCTGCCCGGTATGCCTGTGCACGCCCATAAAACGCTTCCCCGACGCGCTGCATGTGTCTGGGCACTGAAAGATCGCCGACCCCCATTTCACGCAGATTACGTCCATGTCCGTACAGAAATGATCGAAGAGCGCCTGCCCGAGTTCCCGCAATTGCGGCTCGTCCGCCAACCGGTCGAGAACCAGGGCCAAATGCAGAACCAGCAGGTCAAAACGTCCATTTACCGTGTCCGGCACCCCATATTCGCGATAAAAGCAGGGCAATCGCGCCTGCGCCACGATCGTGCCATACAGGGTAGAAATGGTGTCCGACCGTGCGCGGCGGCGAAACAGGGGGAATTTCATCGGATCCGTTCAGGTGCTGCCGCTAGTCGCGTTACGTCAACGCCCTCGGCGGTGCAAGATTTGAGCGGGACTGACTGGGGTCGAGAGCGGTGCGTCGTACCATGAAAGGTTTTCATCTGACGGTCGCGCTCGTCAGCGCGCTGGCGCTCTCGGCCTGCGGCAACACCGGCGAAACGCTGCAACGCGGTTACGTGCTGCCGGAAGGCGCTCTCGAGCAAATTCCCGTCGGCGCAACGCAGGAGCAGGTTCTCATTGTGCTTGGCACGCCGTCCACGGTGGCAACCGTCAGTGGCGATGCTTTCTACTACATTTCGCAAAAGGCTCACCGCTCCGCAGCGTTCATGCCGTACGAGGTTTCCGACCAACGCGTCATCGGGGTTTATTTCGACAAAGAGCGACGGGTCACGAGGCTCGCCAATTACGGGGTCAAGGACGGAAAGATCTTCGACTTCTATTCCCAAACGACACCGACCGGCGGCCAGGAGTTGAGTTACCTCCGCAATATTTTCAAGAACGTCGGCTTCCATCTGTAAGCTCGACAAAAAGGGCCCGCGCAACACGCGGGCCCTTCACTTTTTTCGCTCACGATCAGTGGGCGAGAACCGCCAGCAGCAGCAACGCCACGATGTTCGTAATCTTGATCATCGGGTTCACGGCCGGTCCCGCCGTATCCTTGTAGGGATCGCCGACGGTGTCGCCGGTGACCGCAGCCTTGTGGGCATCAGAGCCTTTGCCGCCGTAGTGGCCGTCTTCGATGTATTTCTTGGCGTTATCCCAGGCGCCGCCGCCAGACGTCATCGAGATGGCGACAAACAGGCCGGTCACGATCACACCGAGAAGCATGGCGCCGAGCGCTGAGAAGGCCGCCGACTTGCCCGCCGGGCCGCCGCCCGCAATGAAGTAGATCGCGAAGTAGCAGACGATCGGCGAAAGCACCGGCAACAACGACGGCACGATCATCTCCTTGATCGCCGCCTTGGTGAGCATGTCGACGGCGCGGCCGTAGTCCGGCTTGTCCTTGCCCTTCATGATGCCGGGCTTGTGGCGGAATTGCCGCCGCACTTCTTCGACGATTGCGCCGGCCGCACGGCCGACGGCGGTCATGCCGAGCGCGCCAAACAGATACGGCAGCAGTCCGCCAAACAGCAAGCCGACGACGACGTAAGGGTTGTTCAGCGAGAAATCGAGCTGGATGCCCTGGAAGTACGGATGCTGTGCCGCGGTCCTCGTGAAGAACTGCAGGTCCTGGTTATAGGCGGCAAACAGGACCAGCGCGCCGAGACCGGCCGAGCCGATCGCGTAGCCCTTGGTGATCGCCTTCGTGGTGTTGCCGACCGCATCGAGCGCGTCAGTCGACTTGCGCACGTTTTTCGGCAGACCGGCCATCTCGGCAATGCCGCCGGCATTGTCGGTGACCGGGCCAAACGCATCGAGCGCAACCACCATGCCTGCGAGCGCGAGCATCGAGGTCACCGCGATGGCGATGCCGAACAAACCGGCCTGCGCGTACGAAACCAGAATTCCGGCGATGATCACCAGCGCGGGCAGCGCGGTTGCCTCAAGTGACACCGCGAGGCCCTGAATGATGTTGGTGCCGTGGCCGGTGACCGAGGCCGAGGCGATCGACCGCACCGGCCGGAAATTGGTGCCGGTATAGTACTCGGTGATCCAGATGATCAGGCCGGTGACCACGAGGCCAACGATCGCGCAGATGTACAGCGCCTGCCCGGTGAAGTTGACCGCCCGCGATGCGCCCGAAACCGATCAGGGAGTCGGTGACGAACCAGATTGCGACCAGTGAAAGCAGCGCCGACGCGATGAAGCCCTTGTAAAGAGCGCCCATAATCGACCGGTTGCGGCCAAGTCGCACGAAGAACGTGCCAATGATCGACGTGATGATGCAGGCGCCGCCGATGGCGAGCGGATAGGTCATCATGGTGAACAGCAACGGCGTGCCGGCAAAGAAGATCGAAGCCAGCACCATGGTGGCGACGGTCGTCACCGCATAGGTCTCGAACAGGTCGGCGGCCATGCCGGCGCAGTCGCCAACATTGTCGCCGACATTGTCCGCGATGGTCGCCGGATTGCGCGGGTCGTCCTCGGGAATGCCGGCCTCGACCTTGCCGACCAGGTCGCCGCCGACGTCCGCGCCCTTGGTGAAGATGCCGCCGCCGAGACGCGCGAAGATCGAAATCAGCGATGCACCGAATCCGAGCGCGACCAGAGCGTCGATGACCGTTCGGTCATTGGGCGCCTTGTGCATCGTGCCGGTGAGGAAGCCGAAATAGAGTGTCACGCCAAGCAGCGCGAGACCCGCAACCAGCATTCCCGTGATGGCGCCCGACTTGAAGGCAAGCTCAAGCCCGCCGGCCAGCGACTTGGTGGCGGCCTGCGCCACCCGCACGTTGGCGCGCACCGAGACGTTCATGCCGATGAAGCCGGTCGCGCCCGAAAGCACGGCCCCGATCGCAAAGCCGATCGCGACCAGCCAGCCGAGGGTGAACCCGATGATGACGAAGATCACCACCCCGACAATGCCGATGGTGGCGTATTGACGCTTGAGATAGGCCTGCGCGCCCTCGCGCACGGCCTCGGAAATTTCCTGCATCCTCTTGCTGCCGGGATCGGCGCTCAGCACCGATTGAGTCGCCCAGATGCCATAGACGATCGCGAGCACCCCACAGCCGACGATCAACCACAAAGTAGTCATGGTGGCCATTTTCCTCGATTTTGATTGGTGCTGGCGGGACGAACGCTCCCGCCGGCGCCAGGAGCGTCGAGGATGGCCGCTTGTAAGGGCGCTTCACCCCGACCGGTAAGCGCGCGGATATAGCCAAAAACTTGTGGAATGCGCAACGCGGAATTTGGGTGTGCGCCCCTACCCCTGGCGTGCCCTGTTTTTGCGGCGGCTAGCCTGCGGGCGGGCTAAACCGTCAGCGGCCCGCGGCCGCATGCGCGAGCCAGACCAAAAGTGCACCCGTCACGAAGATCGTTGGGAAAATCACTTCGTTGATCGTCGCCCAGCCGAACTTGTCCAATAGCTGCCCCGAGGAAAAGGAACTCAGCGCCATGCTGCCGAAAATCAGGAAATCATTGAAGGCCTGAACTTTGTTGCGCTCATGCGGACGGTGGCACTGAGTCACCATCGTGGTGGCGCCTATAAAGGACAGGTTCCAGCCGAGGCCCAGCAATACCAGCGCGGTCCAGAAGTGAGCCACCGAGAGACCGGAAATACCCACGACGGCTGTCGCCGCAATCAGCAGAAGGCCGACGCCCGTGATGCGCTCGACCCCGAAGCGGGCGATCAGCGAGCCGGTCACAAAGCTGGGCGCGTACATCGCCAGCACATGCCACTGGATTCCCAGCGTGGCATCGGTCACCGAATGGCCGCAGCCGACCATCGCCAAGGGCGCTGACGTCATAAGCATGTTCATCATGGCGTAACTTGCGATCCCGCAAGCGACCGCGACGATAAAACGTGCACTCTGCACGATCTCGCCAAGCGGCCTCACGCTGCCGTGGCGGGGAGCGGCAAGTGGCGGCACTTTCACAAACTGCAGCACGCATGCCGCTGCCACCGCACAGACCGATTGGCCGAGATAGCTGGCCGCAAAAAGATGTGGCGTCAGCAGGTCCTTGGTGAAGATTACGAGCTGCGGGCCGAGCACGGCGGCAAAAACTCCGCCCGCGAGCACCCATGAAACGACCTTCGGTCGATAGGCATCGCTCGCGGTATCGGCGGCGGCGAACCGGTACGACTGATGCGCGGCCGCATAGAGACCTCCGCAAAACGTGCCGAAGAGCAGCAGCCAGAAATTGCCGTTCATCACCGCCGAATAGGAGATCAGAGCCGGAGAGAACGCCGAAGGCCGACCCGCATTGAAGGGCGAAGCGCCGGCCGAATTTGCGCGCCAGCACACCGAGCGGCAACGTGCCGAGCCACATGCCGAACACCATCGCCGTCACCGGCAACGTTGCCAGGCCCTTGTCCGGCGCCAGCACGGCGCCAACGATACTCGCGGTACTCACGATGACGGTGTTATTGCCGCCGGCGAGCGCCTGTGCAGCCGACAGCACCATGGCATTCCGCCGTGCCAAATTGTCGTCTGGCACGATGTGCTCGAGCGGCTCAGCAGCAGCGGACATGTGTGTCCTCAGGAAAAAGCCGCTCTTTGTATCGGCGGCGGCAGTGAATCGCCACTGCCGGTCGCCGCAGATCAGGGATGATTTTTATTGAAATCGTGATTTCGGGCACTGATGCATGCGCCGCCGGCCTAGCGCTTGCGGGCCGCTTTCGGGGCCCGTTTAGCCGGAAACTCAAAGACGCCCGGGTGACGAATGCTTGCCTCCCGCGCTTCCGCAATCGACCTTGCGCCGATCTGGCCGAGAGACGCCCGCAGCTCGTCGATATAGAGGTCGATCAGATAATCAGGCCCCTCGTCGCCAAGCGCAGCAACCGCCCAGAGGAACGACTTGCCGGCAAAAGCAGCGTTCGCTCCAAGCGCCAGAGCCCGCATCACGTCCTGGCCGCTGCGGATGCCGCTGTCGAGAAGAATGGTCGCCTTCTTGCCGACCGCCGCGGCGATGGCCGGGAGCACGTCGATCGACGTCGCAAGGGCCTCGATCTGCCGGCCGCCGTGGTTCGAAACCCAGATGCCATCGACGCCAAGTCGGACCGCGATTTCGGCATCCTCGGGATGCAGCACGCCTTTGACGGCCATCGGGCCTTTCCACGCGTCGCGATACCGCTTGACCTCTTCCCATGAAAACGCGCCGCCCATGCGGGCGCGGGCATATGCGATGATCTCATTCGTTCCGGCACCGGGTCGAGCATAGTCGCTGATGGTTGCAAAACGAGGATAGCCGTTGCGCAACAGAGCCAGCAGCCACCGCGGCCGCACCAGCATCTCGTAAATCATCCGAGCATTGGGACGAAACTCATGGGCAAGACCAGCATAAGTTTCGCGCGAACGTGTCGTCCGAACGGGAACGTCGAGCGTAAGAACGAGGACCTTGGCATCGACCGCCTGTGCACGTCGCACGAGGTCGAAACCAATTTTATGATCGTCGTGCCAGAATCTGTAGAGCTGGAGCCAGAACACATCCGGCGCCGCCTCCGCAGCTTCCTCGATCGTGGCGCCGCCTGCGACACTCAAAGTGTAGGGCACTCGGACGCGTTGAGCGGCCTTCGCCATCAGAAGATCGGCGCCCGGCCACACAAGCGACGGCCCACCCATCGGCGCCATGCCAATCGGGGCGCTGTAGCTGCGTCCGAACAACTTTACGTCGACGGGAGGAAGTGTGGGCATCACACCGTAGCGCGGAGCAATCTCGACTGCGTCCAAAGCTGCCCAATTGTGGGCAATGCCCACATCGTTGCCGGCGCCAGTGTCGCCATATTCGAACGCAAAAAGCGGCACGTTGCGCGGAGCGTGACGCCGCAGCCAGGCTGTGGTCGGAAACTTCCTGTGGTGCTTCTGAAAGTTCGGGTGCTTGTCGACCGGAGTGATCGCCGCTTTCTTCGCCGTCATGTCATGCATCGTGAATTTCCGTCTCTCTCCACCGCATTATAGCCTTGAGCGCACCGTTCGTCCTGCCAATTCAGAAGTGACTAAAAGAGGCGCGCTTGAAGACCAGCGGCTTGCCCGCGGCGTCGATGAAACGAGCGCCCTCGCCCGTTTTGATCTCTCCAAGCTCGGTGACCGGGACACCTGCGGCCTTTGCCGCTGTGCGGAAGCTTTCGGCCTTCTTGCTCGGCACGGTACAGATAATTTCGTAATCGTCACCACCGGTGAGAGCCAACTCAAGCGTCGCCGGGTCGCCCGCAATAACAGTCTTGGCGGCATCCGATACGGGTACGCTTGCGACATTGATATCGGCCGCAACGCCAGAGGCACGGCACAGCTTGCCGAAATCGCCGACCAGCCCATCCGAAATATCCATCGCCGCTGAGGCGTGATTACGGATGGCTTCGGCCAGCACATTGCGCGGCTGCGGCAAGAGATAACGCGACATCAAATGCTGGCGCTGCGCGTCGTTGAGCTTCCACGTTTTTGCCTTTCCGCCGCGAAGTGCCACGCCGAGCGCGGCATCCCCGATCGTGCCCGTCACGAAGACACGATCCCCGGCTTTCGCGCCGGCCCGGCGGACCATGGTCCCCTCCGGCACACTGCCGAACATGGCAATCGAAACCGTTACCGGGCCCGGGGTACGATCAGTGTCGCCCCCGAACAGCGGGCAGCCGAACAGCACTGCGTCACCCCGCAAGCCCTCCGCAAATCCGCCAAGCCAGTCTTCTTTAATGTCCTTCGGGATCGCCAATGAAAGCAGAAAGCCGAGCGGGCGCGCTCCCTTTGCGGCAAGATCGGAAAGGTTGACGCGAAGCGCTTTGCTCGCCACCGCCTGCGCGGCATCTTCAGGAAAAAAATGAACTCCACCGACGATCGCGTCGGTCTTGAGCACGAGATCGCATCCCGGTGGCGGCTTGATGAATGCGGCGTCGTCGGATAGCCCAAGCGCGCCAGGATCGGTCGCGATCGGCCCGAAGAAACGCGCGATCAGGCGATCCTCGGCGGAGATGTCATCAGGCGCAGCCATTGTCCTATCCGGTCGCGCGGCCGAATTCGGTCGCGCGCAAACGCCGTGCCAGATGATCGAGAACGGCATTGACCATTCCGGTCTCGTCACGCTCGACAAAAGCAGCGGCAACGTCAGCATATTCGGCAACCACGACACGCGCTGGCACATCTTGCCGATGCGTTAGTTCGTACGCCCCCGCCCGCAACGCCGCGCGCAGGACGGTATCGACGCGTTTGAGCGGCCAGCTTTTCGACAAAGCCTCGTCGATCAAAGGATCAAGCTCGCGTTGCTCGCGCACGACGCCGGACACCACGTCACGGAAGAACGCAGCCTCGGCCGGCAGGTATTGCGCCCCCTCGACTTCACGCCCGATCCAATGACTTTCGAACTCGGCCAAAATCTCATTCAGGCCGCTTCCTGCAAGATCCATTTGATAGAGAGCCTGTACCGCGGCAAGACGCGCAGCGCCGCGTTTGTTCGCTTTACGCGCATCGTTGTCACGTGCGGCCCCGGTGGCCATCACCGCCAAACCAATGTGTGCTTAAGGGCGACCATCGTGAGCGCGGCTCGCGCCGCGGCACCGCCCTTGTCGCCCTCCTCGACACGCGCGCGCGCGTTCGCCTGGGCCTCATTTTCGACGGTAAGAATCCCGTTTCCGAGGGCAAGCCGCTCGCTCACGGCAAGATCGATGAGCGCCCGCGCGGATTCATTCGCGACGATGTCGAAATGATGGGTCTCGCCGCGGATCACGCACCCGAGCGCAACGACGCCATCGTAAGGCGCCCGCCTGCGCTTCGCCGCATCGATTGCAATCGCAATGGCGGCGGGGATTTCCAGGGCGCCCGGAACGGTAACGCGGTCATAGCGCGCGCCGGCTTTGTCCAGAACGCGTGTTGCGCCGCGCAGCAGTTCGTCAGAAATCGCGTCGTAAAAGCGCGCTTCCACGATCAGCATATGCAGGTTGTCGGCTGCTGTTGCGCTGCGCTTTTTTTTCCTTGCCATAACCAATGTCCTCATCAACCGGCGTCGTAGCAAGCGCCCCATGCCCGAACAAGGGGCAGCTGCCTGGCTTCACCTCTGCATTTCCATCAGTCGTGCGGCGTAACGGGCCATGGTATCGACCTCGAGATTGACATCGTCGTCCTTGCGCAAGGTCCCGAATGTCGTTGCCCGCAATGTATGTGGAATGACAAGCACTGAAAAAGTATCTGCTTCCACGGCATTGACCGTCAGAGAGACGCCGTCGAGCGCAACCGAGCCCTTTGGTGCGATAAATCGCGCAAGTCCGGCCGGCGCGCGCAGCACAAAGCGCGCCATGTCCGTCATGTCTTCGCGGGCGACGACCGTCGCAATCCCGTCAACGTGCCCGGCCACAAGATGACCGCCCAGCTCGTCGCCAAATTTCAGCGGGCGCTCGAGGTTGATTTTCGATCCGTGCCGCCAGCGGCCGGCCGTCGTGACGCGTAGAGTTTCGGCCGCCGCATCGACGGCAAACCATACACGGCCATCCTCTTCACCGGCATCGACCACTGTAAGGCAGACTCCGGAGCACGCGATCGACGCGCCTTGAATGATCTCAGAGCGCGCATAGCTGCAAAAGATCGTCAGGCGGTGCAGGTCTCCAGCGCGCTGGCTTACCGAGCGCACCTCGCCGAGATCAGTGACAATGCCGGTGAACATGATCTAACCGCGAACAAAATTTTCGATCGTGTCCGTTGCAAGCTTCTCGCTTCCGCGCAATGTGAGGCGGCCGGTCATTGCTTCGAGCGGCATACCCTCCAGCGGGTCGATCCCCGTATCGCCGATGGTTTTCTCGCCGCGCACCAGAATTGCTTCGTCCACAAGATTCGCCGCAACGAGGCTCGATGCAACAGTCGGTCCACCCTCGACCAAGCAGCCGCGTGATCCCCTGGTCCGCGAGTGTTTTCAGAATTTGGTTCAGGTCGAGCCAGCCATTATCTTCGTCGACGCGGAAGACTTTGCAGCCTTTCTGCTGAAGAATTTCCTCAGCGATTGCCGACGCGCCGATGGGAGGTGAAGACCCAGGTCGGGGTCTCGCGCACAGTTGCAACAACCGATGTCGCAAGCGGCACGCGCAAATCCTCATCGAGCACAACACGCACCGGCGAGCGTTCGAACATGCCCGGCAGACGACAGGTCAATTGCGGATCGTCTGACAGAACCGTGCCGATGCCGACGAGGATGGCGTCGTTTGCCGCTCGAATTTGAAAGACGCGCTCGCGCGCAGCCTCGCCGCTGATCACCGCCGGCCTGCGGCCGGCAAGCCCGGCCTTGCCATCGGCGGAAATCGCGAGCTTAAGCGTGACATGCGGACGTCCCTTCGTGACGCGCATGACGTGGCCGGCATGAATGCGTTGCGCCTCTTCGGCGCCAAGCCCGACCTCTACAGTGATGCCCTTTGCGCGCAGCCGCTCGTGTCCCTGCCCCGCCACTTCCGGATTGGGATCCTCCATCGCGGAGACGACGCGCGCGATGCCGGCGCGGATGATCGCATCTGCACAGGGCGGCGTCTTGCCTTGATGCGAGCACGGCTCAAGCGAGACATACATCGTCGCGCCTTGCGTCGCTTTTTTTGCCCGCCGCAGGGCCTCGACTTCGGCATGCGGCCTGCCACCCTCTTGCGTCCAGCCACGCGCAATGACAGCTCCGTCCTTCACGATCACCGCGCCAACCGCAGGATTGGGCCATGTGTGACCGAGATTGCGCCGGCCAAGGGCAAGGGCGAGGCGCATGAAGCGCTCGTCATCTGCTTGTGCGGTTGAGGCGACCTGCTCGTTCATTTGCGCGCGCTGGCTGCGGGCCGACCGTCGTCTTCGCCCGACAACTCATCAAGAGCGGCGCGGAAATCCTTGGCCTCGCGGAAGTTGCGATAGACCGACGCAAAACGCACATAAGCGACGTCGTCGAGCTCGCGCAAATGCTCCATCACGATCTCGCCGATCGCTTCCGACGAAATTTCGCTCTCGCCCTGGCTTTCCAGCTCGCGCACGATCTTGGAGACCATCTGCTCGATGCGCTCCGGCTCAACGGGTCGCTTGCGCAACGCAATCTGTACGGAACGCATGAGCTTGTCGCGATCGAAGGGAACGCGGCGACTGTTGCGCTTGATGACCGTCAATTCGCGCAGCTGCACGCGCTCGAAGGTCGTGAAGCGGAAATTGCAGGTCAGGCAAACGCGGCGGCGGCGGATCACAGCCGAATCTTCGGTCGGCCGCGAGTCCTTCACCTGCGTATCGAGGCTGCCGCAACTCGGGCAACGCATGCCGCCTCCCAATCCTCAGTCCTGATAAATCGGAAACCGTCCGATCAAGGTCTTCACTTTGTCACGTACGGCCGCTTCCACCAGCGAATCTTCCTCGACGTGCTTCTGCGACAGCACATCGAGCACCTCGACGATCATGTCGCCGACCTGGCGGAATTCGGCGATACCGAAGCCGCGTGTCGTGCAGGCTGGCGTGCCGAGGCGAATTCCGGACGTTACCGTTGGCTTTTCCGGATCGAACGGAATGCCGTTCTTGTTGCAGGTAATGTGCGCCCGGCCCAGCGCCGCTTCCGCCACCTTGCCGGTCAAGCGTTTCGGCCGCAGATCGACCAGCATCAGATGGGTGTCGGTGCCGCCCGAGACGATATCAAGTCCGTGCGATTTCAGCGTCTCGGCGAGCGCCTTGGCATTCTCGATCACGTTGCGGGCATAGGCGCGGAACGCCGGCCGCAGCGCCTCGCCAAATGCGACAGCCTTCGCGGCAATCACATGCATCAGCGGTCCGCCCTGCATTCCGGGAAACACCGCGGAGTTGAGCTTCTTCGCAATCTCCTCCTCATCCGACAGGATCACGCCACCGCGCGGGCCACGCAGCGTCTTGTGCGTCGTCGTCGTCACCACATGCGCGTGCGGGAATGGCGAGGGATGCACGCCCGCGGCGACAAGCCCGGCGAAATGCGCCATGTCCACCATCAACAGAGCGCCGACCTCGTCGCAAATCGTCCGAAACGCACGGAAATCGATGATGCGCGGATACGCCGAGCCCCCGGCGATGATCAGCTTTGGCTTATGCTGACGCGCAAGCCGTCCAACTTCCTCCATGTCGATCCGGTGGTCGTCACGGCGAACGCCATACGGCACCGGCTTGAACCATTTTCCCGACATGTTGACCGGTGAGCCATGCGTGAGGTGGCCGCCGGCCGCGAGATTGAGTCCCATAAAAGTGTCGCCCGGCTGCAGCAGCGCAAAGAAGACCTCCGCGTTGGCCGACGCGCCCGAATGCGGCTGCACGTTCGCGAACTTGCACCCGAACAACTTCGTGACGCGGTCGATTGCCAGCCGTTCGGCGACATCCACGTACTGGCAGCCGCCGTAATAGCGTTTGCCGGGCAGGCCTTCGGCATATTTGTTGGTCAGAACCGATCCCTGCGCTTCCAGCACCGCCCGGGAAACGATGTTCTCGGAGGCGATCAGCTCGATCTCATCGCGCTGGCGCCCAAGCTCTTTTCCGATCACCTCAGCGATTTCGGGATCGACATCGTTCAACGGAGTCGAGAAAAGAGCCTCGATATCGCCTGCAGCCTTGGGGTTAGACGTCGCCGACATCACGATCTCCTGGCGCCGCGAGCTATCGGCGCCGAACGATGAAATGGGTCCGGGATTGCGCCCGGAAATAGCATATCGACACCGAACCGCCAAGCATTGGGCTGTGGACTGCTTACGGCCGCAACATCTAGGGGCCGCTTTCGGCGCCGGGCAGGCACAAGAAAAACCCCGGCCGCATGGCGGCCGGGGCAAATCTCAATCCCTCGAAGTCGAATTAGAGCCGGTAAAGGATCTGGTCGGTCCAGAAGCGCTCAAGCCGGTGCAGTGACTTGTTGAGCGTGGAGAACTCTTCGGCATTGATGCCGCCGACCTGCTCAACCGTGCGCACGTGCTTCTGGTAAAGCGTCTCGATGATGTCGCGCACCTCGCGGCCCTTGTCGGTGAGCTTGATGCGCACCGAGCGCCGGTCGACCCGGGAACGCTGGTGATCGAGGAACGCCATCTCGACGAGCTTCTTGAGGTTGTAGGAAACGTTCGAACCGAGATAGTAGCCGCGCGTACGCAGCTCACCGGCCGTCAGCTCCTTGTCCCCAATGTTGTAGAGAAGCAGCGCCTGCACCGAATTGATGTCGGAGCGCCCGCGCCGATCGAATTCATCCTTGATCACGTCGAGCAAGCGGCGATGCAGCCGTTCGACTAGCGTCAAGGCCTCCAAGTACTGTGGCCGAATGTGGTCGAGCGTCGCCTCTCGTCCGGCGGGCTCGACCGTCTTAGCGACGGCTTTCATGTTCAACGCCCCTTGCGTTTTATATGCACGTTTCCGGTTGCGAGGCCCTGTCTTCCTCGTTCCGGATGGGGCGCACCGTAGAAGAGCCAGTCTAAAATCGGCTTAAATAACACCATAAAGATTAGGTTTATTTGCGACGGTGAACGCTCTGTTGACCTTACAATTCTACGAAAGCGTGCAAGCCTTCGTTCACGCTAAAAGTCCTGCATCACCTACGAACAAAGCGAATGATGCCGGAAAAATCGCGCGCAGCCTCGCCGCTCGCCACATATTGCGAATAGATTCGCTCGGCATCGGCGCCAAGTTCTGTTTTGGTTCGCGTCGCCTTTGCCGCATCTTGGGACAACTTGAGATCCTTCAGCATCATCGCTGCGGTGAACCCAGCCTGGTAGTCGCGGTTGGCGGGCGAAGTTGGAACCGGTCCCGGTACGGGACAATAGCTTGTCAAAGACCAGCATTGACCCGACGACTTCGAAGAAATGTCGAACAACTTCTGGTGATCGAGGCCAAGCTTCTCGGCCAGGACGAAGGCTTCCGAAACAGCGATCATCGATATGCCGAGGATCATATTGTTGCAGATCTTGGCCGCCTGCCCGTTGCCGGCACCGCCCGCGTGCACGATGGTCTTGCCCATTTTCTCGAGGATCGATTGGGCGCGCGCGAATGCCTGCGCGCTGCCGCCGACCATGAACGTGAGCGTTCCGGCGGTCGCTCCGCCGACGCCGCCTGAAACAGGCGCATCAAGCATCAGCAAGCCCTTCTTCTCCGCCTCAGCAGCAACCGCGCGTGCCGTTTCAACATCGATGGTCGAGCAATCGATCAGCAGCGTGCCTGCATTCGCGTTCTCGATGATCCCGGACGAGCCGAGATAGACGTCGCGCACCTCCTTGCCGGACGGCAGCATGGTGATGACGACATCCGCCCGTGACGCTGCCCCCTTCGCCGTCTCGACGCTTGCACCGCCGGCCGCCTTGAGCTTCTCGATCGCCGCCGGGTTGACATCGACGCCTTCGACCTGATGGCCGGCCTTGAGCAGATTCTGCGCCATCGGCAATCCCATATTGCCGAGGCCGATAAATCCAATGCGCGCCATGGCGCCCTCCCGTTTACAGCGGATGTTCTTGCGCGGACTTCAACGCGAGCCAAAGATAAAGAGCAAGCAGGGCGCCCTCCAGGGCACCGGTGAGCCAGCCGCCGCCGAACACCTGCGGAAAAAATATTTCCACCGCCAGCATCGAGGCAACTGACGTAAGCCAGATCACCGCGCCCCACGCCGCCGCAAGCCAGAGGCCAATGGCCGCAACGAGATCGATGACGGCGAAAAAGACGGTCGCGGTCTGCCACGCAATCGAATGATATTCAAAGGACAGCGTCTCTCCGAATCCTATCCCGCAGACTTGCGCCCAGTGATAGAGCCCCTTGAACATCGAAACGGCGGCCATCGCCCTCAGAAAAAGTACAAGCCGCCTCGTCCAACGCCCGATCGACCGATCACCCTCATGCTCATGAACCGGCTCAAGAGTTCGAACGTCTTCGTGAGTGGCCGGTTTGTTCACGGCAACACCAATTCAGCTTCCCCGAGCGGCGCGAAATGGCGTTCGACGTCCGCGTCACTCACTCCCGCAAGTTCCGCAGGTTGCCAGCGCGGCTCGTTGTCCTTGTCCACGATCACGGCGCGCACGCCTTCATAAAAATCGTGTCCCTCGATGATCCGCGACACTATGCGGAATTCCGCGCGCATGCACGTCTCAAAATCCCAGCGCTTGCCTCGGCGGACCTGCGCCAAGGCAATTTTCAGGCTGAGCGGCGACTTGGTGCGCATCGTGGCCATGGTTTTCTGCGCCCATTCGGCATCGGCGGATGATGACCGTCTCTCTTCATCGAGAGCATCGAGAATGTCTTCGACCCGATCGGCCGCAAAGATGCGATCGATGGCACCCTTGCGCTGCGCGATCGGCTCCTTCTCCACCGGTTTGGCGAAGGCGGCAAGCACGGCGTCGACGGAGACAGTCCCCATCAGCCCATCGAGGACCGCGTCAAATTGCGCGGAAGGAATGCGATGCGTTGCAACGCCGCACGAAACCGCATCCGTCACCCCGAAACGATCGCCAGTCAGCGCACAATAGGCACCCAACTCTCCTGGCATCCGCGGCAGAAACCAGGTTGCGCCCACATCCGGAAAAAAGCCGATGCCGACTTCCGGCATTGCGAAAGAAAACCGGTCACCTGCGACTCGATGCGAGCCGTGCACCGACACGCCGACGCCCCCGCCCATCGCGATGCCGTCGATCAATGCGACATACGGCTTGCGATAGCTCTTGATGGCCAGATTGAGCGGATATTCGTCGCGCCAGAACTGCAGCGCGTCATCGATACGGCCCGCTTTGCCGAGGTCGTACAGCGCCCGAATGTCGCCTCCTGCCGAGAAAGCGCGCTCCCCTGCCGCCATGATGACGACGCGCGTGATCGCCGGATCGTTCGCCCAGCGATCAAGTTCGGCACGGAGCGCGCGCACCATGCCATGGGTGACAGCGTTGAGCGCTTTGGGCCGATTGAGCGTGACAACCCCGGCCGTACCGCGACGTTCGAACAGGATGTCATCGTCCGGAAGACGCCATGTCGCGCGACGCTATTTACGTCGCCCGGCGGCCAGACGCCGGCGTGCTCCAGCCGCGCCATCGCTTGGTCGGAGAATTCGGCCTGCGGCGCGTCGCCACCGATGACGAACATCAGAATTGATTCTTGGTTCGGATCGCCCTTGGTGACATTCTCGAAGCGGCGGATCATGCCGGGCGGGAATGAAACGACATCGAGCGGTCCAAGATCGACAAATTCGACTTTGCCCGTCCTCATCTTCCCAGCTCGCCCGCCAGGTGCCGGTCATGGGGATGAATGTTTCGTTGGTGTCGTGATTGTGCATTTCCGGCCCGTGGCCGGGCTTGGCCTTGCAGTAGCCGAGGTTGAAGCCCTCGCGGATCTTGATCGCGGCCATGCGCGCCGCGTGGTCACCAACGGGGACGTTGCGTTCTCGCCGACGTTTTCCGGCGGCTGGAAGCCGATCACGTTGAACAGTGTGCGCTCGCAGCCCGGCATTTTGCTGTCCGGCAGACCGCCATCGGACCCCTTCAGGTCCTTAAAACGGGCGATGCGTTTTTCCATTTCGGCGCGCGTAAGATAGCGGCGTGGAAGTTGTTCCATCCTGCCCTCCCTGACTGCTAGTTTCCGAGCATAGCGCGGCTGATGATGAGCCGCATGATCTCGTTGGTGCCCTCCAGGATTTGATGCACCCGCACATCGCGCAATACGCGCTCGATCGGGATGGTCGCGCAGATAGCCATAGCCGCCGTGCAATTGCAGGCAGCCATTGACCACCTCAAACCCCATATCGGTAGCAAGGCGCTTTGCCTGTGCGGTAAGCCTGGTGGCGGCAGGGTCAGCCGCACCGACCGCGACCGCCGCACGATGCAGCAGCAGGCGCGCGGCCTCAATGTCGGTCGCATAGTCGGCGACACGGAATTGCAGCGCCTGAAAATCAGCGAGTCTGGATCCGAACTGCCGGCGCTCTTTCATGTAATCGACGGTACGATCGAGACAGAATTGCGCGCCGCCGACCGAGCAGGCTCCGATATTCAGCCGGCCGCCGTCGAGCCCGGCCATCGCGATCTTGAAACCCTGTCCTTCGGCGCCGATGCGGTTCGCGACCGGCACGCGGCAATTCTCGAAAATCACCATGGCGGTCGGCTGCGTTTTCCAGCCGAGTTTCTTTTCCTGTGCGCCGAAAGACAGGCCAGGTGTCCCTTTTTCGACAACGACGCAGGATATGCCCTCGTGGACCGCCCTCGCCCGTGCGCGCCATGACAACATAGATATCCGAGACACCCCCGCCGGAAATGAATGCCTTGCGTGCCGTCGAGAACATAATGGTCACCGTCGCGCCGCGCCCGCGTTGACAAGTTCGCGGCGTCGGAGCCTGCGCCTGGCTCGGTCAGGCAATAGCTCGCGAAATGGTCCATGGTGCAGAGCTTCGGCAGAAACTTTTTGCGCGCCTCTGCGCTGCCGAAGGCGTCGATCATCCATGCCGCCATGTTGTGGATCGAGATGTAGGCAGCCGTCGACGTGCACCCTTGCGCCAACTCCTCGAAGATCAGTGCGGCATCGAGCCGCGACAGGGCGGATCCGCCGACGTCTTCCTTGACATAAATGCCGCCAAAACCGAGTGCAGCGGCCTTGCGTAACGCATCGACCGGAAAGATCTCACCTTCATCCCACGCACGCGCATTCGGCATCATCTCGTCGCGCGCAAAGGTGCGTGCGGTCGCCTGAAACGCTCTTTGTTCTTCGGAAAGCGCAAAATCCATGAACCGCCCCGCTTCGGCCCCTGCGGCTTAGCAAGGGAGCCCGGACTGCGGCAACCGGGAAGGCCCTGTCGGCATTATTGCCCTATGCTGCAATTTTCCGGCAGCTGGAGCATCTAAGCTGGCAGGCGGCGCACGGAGGAAACGATGGCAAGCGACGATAAAGGACCAACCGGACCCGACCTTTCCAAAGGCGTTTCGGCAGGCGATCTGCCGGACGGCGGCATGATGGCCGGTCATATCGGGGATGACGAGATACTGCTCGTCCGCCAGAACGGCACACTGTACGCGCTATCGGCTCATTGCACGCACTATCACGGGCCCCTCGCCGACGGCCTCTTGGTCGGCGCGACGGTGCGCTGTCCGTGGCATCACGCGCGTTTCAACCTCGAGACCGGCGAAGCGATCGCGGCGCCCGCGCTCAGCCCGCTCACCTGCTGGCAGGTCGAGGAGCGCGACGGCAGAGTTTTCGTCAAAAGCAAAAGAGCCCGACCCACACCGAAGGCAGCCGGATCGGCAAATGAGCACATTGTCATTGTCGGTGGTGGCGCTGCCGGATTTGCCGCCGCGGAGATGCTGCGCCGCCGCGGTTTCGCCGGACGCGTCACCATGCTCAGCAACGACGATGCAGCTCCGGTCGACCGCCCGAATTTGTCGAAGGACTATCTTGCCGGCAGCGCCCCTGAGGACTGGGTGCCGCTGCGTGGCGACGACTGGTACGCGGAGAATAAGATCGATCTCAAACTCAAGACCGAGGTGGCTTCGCTTGATGCAAAGAGCAAGGAGCTGACGCTCGGGAACGGCAGCAAGATGAAGTTCGACAAACTGCTGCTGGCGACCGGCGCTGAGCCCGCCAGGCTCGACATTCCGGGTGCCGATCAACCGCACGTGCACACATTACGATCCCTCGTCGACTGCCGCGCGATCATCGAACAGGCGAAGGCTGCCAAGCGCGCCGTCGTCATCGGCGCAAGTTTCATTGGGCTGGAGACGGCCGCCGCGTTGCGGGCGCGCGATCTCGAAGTGCATGTCGTCGCGCCGGAAAAGCGCCCGCTCGAACGGGTGTTCGGACCGCAGCTTGGCGACTTCATCCGCGCGCTGCACGAAGAGCATGGCGTCAAATTTCATCTGGAGAACAGTATCACGGCAGTTGAAGGAAAACGGGCAGTCCTCAAGAGCGGCGACGGCTCGATACCGATCTCGTCGTGATCGGTGTCGGGGTGCGCCCGCGTATCGGGCTTGCCGAAAAAGCTGGCCTTGCCATCGATAAGGGCGTGAGCGTGAACGAGTATCATGGAAACAAGTGTCAGCGGGATCTACGCGGCCGGCGACATCGCGCGCTGGCCCGACCCCATTTCAGGCGAACGTATCCGCGTCGAGCACTGGGTGGTCGCCGAGCGCCAAGGACAGGTGGCTGCTCTCAACATGATCGGCGTGCCGACGCCCTTCCGTTCGGCGCCATTCTTCTGGAGCCAGCACTATGACGTGCCGATCAACTATGTCGGCCACGCAGAAAAGTGGGACGCCATCGACATCGAAGGGGACGTGATGAAACGCGACTGTGTCGTCCGCTACAAGCGCGGCGGCCGGGTTCTGGCCGTTGCCTCGATTTACCGCGACAAGGAGAGCCTTGAGGCCGGCGTGGCGATGGAGCACGAGGCCGCAAAGGCGTAGAACGCTGGCCGATTAATACGCTTAACGCTTATGCGTGCCGGCAGGTAGCGGGACCTGCCGAGACCGGCTAAATAGATCGCCGGGAGCATCCCTCATGGCGATCAAATTCGGCCGCCCAATCGAAAGCCGCACCCGGTTCACCCCGGTTGAAACAAACCCCGCGGCGAAGGACGAGCAACTTGATCTTTCCGTGCGCATGCGCCGAAACCGGCGCAGCGAATGGGCGCGCCGCATGGTGCGCGAACACGTTCTCACGACCGACGACCTGATCTGGCCGCTGTTCGTGATGGACGGGTCAAACACGCGCACGCCTGTTCCTTCAATGCCTGGGCGTGGAACGACTGTCGGTCGATGAGATCGCGCGCGAAGCCGAGCGCGCTGCCAAACTGAACATTCCCTGCATCGCACTCTTTCCGTACACCGACCCAAAGCTGCGCGACGAGACGGGAAGCGAGGCGCTCAATCCGGACAATCTTGTCTGCCGCGCCATTCGCGCCATCAAGAATGAGGTGCCGGAGATTGGTGTCCTGTGCGACGTGGCTCTGGACCCCTTCACAAGCCATGGCCATGACGGCCTGTTGCGCGACGGCGTCATTCTGAATGACGAAACGGTCGCCGTGCTTGTGAAGCAGGCTTTGGTCCAAGCGGAAGCCGGCTGCGACATCATCGCGCCCTCAGACATGATGGATGGGCGCGTTGGCGCCATCCGCAAGGCGCTCGATGCCGCGAAATTCACCGACGTGTCGATCATGTCCTACGCCGCAAAATATGCATCGGCGTTTTACGGGCCATTCCGTGATGCCGTGGGCTCCGCGAAGACGCTCACCGGCGACAAGCGCACGTATCAGATGGACTTCGGCAATTCCGACGAAGCCTTGCGTGAGGTCGCGCTCGACATCGAGGAAGGCGCCGACATGATCATGGTCAAGCCGGGCCTGCCTTATCTCGATATCGTGCAGCGCGTGAAAGAAATCTTTGGCATGCCGACCTTCGCCTATCAGGTGTCGGGCGAGTACGCGATGATCATGGCGGCGGCGCAGAACGGCTGGCTCGACGGCGAGCGTGCCATGATCGAAAGCCTGACGGCGTTCAAACGGGCCGGGTGTGACGGAGTTCTGACCTATTTCGCCCCGCGCGTGGCGGAAAAGCTCAAAGCAGGTTGACGCGATCAGGGCGCTTCCCTCCCGGTCACCCGCCCGGTGACCCATGAATTCGACAGGTTGACGTTCCATGGGTGAATTCGCCATCGGTCAAGGCGTGTCTCGCTTTGAGGATCCGCGGTTGGTGCGGGGTGGCGGACGTTATACGGACGACATCAAGTTGCCGGGCTTGGTCCACGGCGTCGTGCTGCGATCACCCCATGCGCACGCAAAAATCAGATCGATCGACATCGCCGTGGCAAAGACGGCGCCCGGCGTGTTGGCGGTGCTTACCAGCGCGGACATCAAGGCGGCAGGCTACGGCGACTTGCCGGTGCCTGGAGGGCTCAAGCGCCGTGACGGCTCGCCGATGTATAGGCCGCGCTACCCGATCCTGGCCGAGGACCGGGTGCGCTGGGTCGGCGATAGCGTTGCTTTTGTCGTTGCCGAGACGGTTGCGCAGGCGCTCGACGCCGCCGAGATGATCATCGGTCGACTACGAGGAGTTGCCCGCCGTCACATCGACTGCGGAAGCACCGAAGCCCGGTGCGCCGCGGGTATGGGACGACTGCCCGGACAATATCTGCTTTGTCGAGTTGATCGGCGACAAGGCAGCCGTCGATGCGGCGTTCGCGCGTGCCGCGCATGTGACCCGGCATCGCTTCGTGATCAACCGCGTCACCGCAGCGACGATGGAGCCGCGCGGCGCGGTCGGCGACTACAATGCGACTGACGGCCGCTACACCATCTATACGCCGATACAGCGCCCGCATCCGACCCGTGCCGATCTCGCGAAGGTGCTCAAGGTGCCGGAAAGCAAGGTGCGTATCGTCACCGGTGATACGGGCGGCAGTTTCGGCATGAAGTCGCCAATCTTCAATGAAACGCCTCTGGTGCTGCTCGCCTCGAAGCTCACTGGCCGACCTGTCAAGTGGATCAGCACGCGCACCGAAGCGTTCCTGAGCGATGCGCAGGCGCGCGACAATGTCACGGAAGCGGAGCTGGCCCTCGACAAAGACGGAAACTTCATCGCTTTTCGCGTGAAGACCTTTGCCGCGATTGGCGCCTATCTGCAGCACTCGATGCCTGCATTCGTGCTCAACGCCGGCACGCTCGCCGGGGTCTACCGCACTCCCGCGATGCACGTCGACATTACGGCCGTTTTCAGCAACACGAACCCGATGCGACCTTATCGCGGCAACGGGACGGCCCGAGGCTGCCTACGTGATTGAGCGCATGGTCGATCTGGCCGCCGCGGAACTAGGCATGGACCCAGCCGAGCTACGGCGACGGAACTATGTCCCGCCTTCGGCCATGCCATTCAAGACCGGGCTCACCTTCACCTACGACAGCGGTGAATTCGAAAAGAATATGGATCTCGCGCTTGATCTTGCCGATCGCAAGGGTGTGAAAGCGCGCAAAGCGGAAGCCCGTAAACGCGGCAAGCTGCTTGGCTTTGGCCTTTCGAACACGATCGAACGCGCGGGCGCACCGAGCACCGAGGGTGCGGAAGTTCGTTTTGACCGCTCAGGCTCACTTATCCTTTTCTCGGGCTCGAACTCGCAAGGTCAGGGTCACGAGACGGTGTTCAAGCAACTCGTTTGCGATCGCCTCGGCCTCGATCCAAAAGAGGCGCAATACATTCAGGGCGATACCGATCAGGTCTTTTATGGCGAAGGCACAGGTGGTTCGCGCTCGGCCACGCTCGCTGGTTCGGCATTCCATCTGGCGACCGAAAAGGTCGTGACAAAAGCCCGCGCGATTGCTGCCACACATGCTCAAGGTCGAAGAGGCCGACCTGAAATTCGATGAAGGCGTGTTTTCGACAAACAAGACGAACCGTACGCTGTCGGTCAAAGAAATTGCCGCTGCTTCATTCGATACCGCCAATCTTCCAAGCGGCATCGAGCCGGGTCTTTTCGCAACGGCGGTCTATAAGGCACCGGTCAACAATTATCCGAACGGCTGCCATATCTGTGAGCTCGAGATCGATCGCGAAACCGGCAAGGTCGAGATCACCCGATATAGCGTCGTCGATGACTTTGGCACCGTTCTCAATCCCCTGCTACTGCATGGCCAGGTTCACGGCGGCATCGCCCAAGGGGCCGGGCAAGCCCTCATGGAGGACATCCATTTCGATGCTTCCGGTCAGCTCGTCACCGCGTCGTTCATGGACTACGCCATGCCGCACGCGCACGACCTCTGCGACATGGAGGTCGAGAGCAATCCGGTGCCGACCAAGACCAATCCGTTGGGCGTCAAAGGCGCTGGCGAGGCCGGGTGTGTCGGCGCGCTGCCGGCGGTCGCAAACGCGCTGGTCGACGCCCTGTCCGAGTTCGGGGTCAAGCATATCGAGATGCCGGCGACCCCCGAGCGGATCTGGCGGGCAATGCGCGGCTAGCGCAAATAGGCCTTATACTGAGCGCTGATTCGACCTAACCCGCGCCCGTATTGCGTCCCCCGCCCAGGAGAAATTCATGCGCAATGTCGGACGCAAGCTGGCTTTCGTGCTTGCCTCATCCAATCACGGCACCATGATCGTCAATCGTCTCGACTATCGCATGAGCGGCCCCGATAGGGGCATCGGTGTTGGCTACCAACTGCTGGAAGCGGCGACATTCGATCCGGTGGAGGTCGAGCTCGCGCTGCAATTGATCGAAGCACGCAAGCGCGTCCACGGCGACGGCGTGGTTGCCATCGATGGCGGCGCCAATATCGGCGTTCATACCGTGGAATGGGCGACGGCGATGACCGGCTGGGGATCGGTCATTGCGATCGAGGCCCAGGAGCGAATTTATTACGCGCTTGCCGGGAATATCGCGATCAACAACTGCTTCAATGCGATTGCCATGCATGCGGCAATATCGTCGGAACAAGGCATCATGCTGATCCCGACGCCGGACTACCTTGTCCCGTCCAGCTTTGGAAGCCTGGAGCTGAAGCCGCGCGCCGAAACGGAATTCATCGGCCAGCCGATCGACTATTCGGCAGGCAACACGGTTGCGATCCAGAAGATGTCGATCGACGCACTCAGTTTGCCGCGCGTGGATTTCATCAAGCTCGACATCGAGGGAATGGAGCTCGAGGCGCTGGAAGGCGCGCGCCAGACGATCGAGCGCAGCCATCCGATTTTTTTGGTTGAATCGATCAAGGCGGGTCGCGAGCGTCTGCGCAGCTTCCTTGACGAATGCGGATATAAGGTCGTCGAGGCCGGCATCAATTTGCTCGCGATCCACAAGAGCGACCCGGTCGTCAACGAGCTGCAAATCCCCGACATGCCGGCGCAATCGTCGGCGGCCTGAGCAACTCACTCCATCGCTGCGCCAGGCTCGATCCGGACCGGCTGATAGCCGTCAGCGGCGAGCGCTTGCATGATCTCCTCGGCGTGCGCGGCATCGCGTGTCTCGACAGTCACGTCGAGCTTGGCGCCTTTCGCGGGTACATCTAGAAACAGCCGCCGATGATTGACCTCGAGAATATTGGCGCCCAACGTCCCAAGACGTGTCGCGATGGTCCCAAGGACGCCAGGCCGATCCGGAATGGTCAATCGGAACGACACAATACGATTCTCACGCTCGAGCTCCCGCACCATGATGGAAGCGACCACGCGCGCGTCGATGTTGCCTCCGCACAGCACCAGCCCGACCTTTTTGCGTTTGAACAGCTCAGGCCTTGCGAGCATGGCGGCAAGGCCTGCGGCGCCGGCACCCTCGGCCATAGTCTTTTGCAAGGTTAGATAGGCGTTGACGGCGCGCTCGAGCTGCACTTCATCGACCAAAATGATCTCCGAAACGAGGTCGCGAATGATCGGCAATGTAAGTTTGCCAACATTCTTGACAGCAATGCCCTCGGCAAGCGTCGATCCGCCGATCGGCCGGCTCTCGTTGTGAAGCGCGTTCCAGATGGAAGGATAGAGCGCGGATTCTGCCCCCACGACTTCTATGCTGCGGCTTTTGGCACGCGCTGCAATGACATTGCCTGCAATAAGTCCGCCTCCCCCGACGGGAAACACGAGAATGTCCAGGTTGGGAACGTCTTCCAGCATTTCGAGTGCGATCGTTCCCTGTCCGGCGATAATACGGGGGTCGTCATAAGGATGAACGAGCAGAAGCCCGCGCTGCGTTTGGATCTGTTCGCAACGCGACTGCGCTTCGGCCACTGTCTCCCCATGCAAAACGACTTCGGCACCATAGGAGCGGGTTGCCGCTATCTTCACGAACGGCGTCGTCACCGGCATCACGATGGTCGCCGGAATGCCGAGCCGCTGGGCATGATAGGCCACCGCCTGGGCATGGTTGCCCGCCGACATGGTGATCACACCGCGTGCGCGTTCGGCCTCGCTCAGCGACGCCAGCTTCACCAAGGCGCCTCGATCCTTGAATGAGTTGGTGACCTGGAGATTTTCGTATTTGACGTAAACCTCGGCGCCGGTGAGCGCGGAGAGCTTTGGCGCCGGCAACATTGGGGTACGCAGCACCACGCCTGCGATGACGCGGCGGGCCGCTTCAATGATCGGCAAGGGCTGTAGGCGGAGTTTCTGGTCTTGGCGCCATCCGTCGCACCATGCCGCAAGGCTGACAAAGGTTCCAGCCGCGCCCGCGACCAATGCGGCAGGCCCTTGCGGATGGCCTGCATCTTTCTCCATCTGGACCGACACCGACTACGCTATAATACGATCGCAGTCGGGAGCTTGCGTAATGTCGATCGACATCAAACCACACGCCTACGATCCAGCCACCCAGCCGGAGCTGTTCGAGGGCGTTTTGGCGCGCCGGGTCGTGGCCTTTGTCATCGACTTCATTATTCTCGCCGTCCCGGTCTTGCTGGCAGCGATGTTCATTTTCGCCTTTGGAATTGTCACGCTGGGGCTTGGATTCGCCCTTTATTGGCTGCTCTCGCCTGCAACGGTCATCTGGGCATTGCTCTACTTTGGCGGCACGCTCGGAGGACCGAATTCCGCAACCGTCGGGATGCGGGTGATGGATCTCGAAATGCGCACCTGGTACGGCGCGCCCGCCTATTTCGTATTGGGCGCCGTCCACGCCATCGCGTTCTGGTTCACGGTGTCGTTCTTTACGCCGTTCGTGCTGTTGGTAGCCTTCTTCAATCAGCGCCGGCGGCTTCTGCACGACATCCTGCTTGGCACCGTCATTATTAACAATGCGTCCCGGGCCTCGATGCTACGGGGATCCATGCAGGGCGCCCGCGCCGGCTAGGGGCCTTTGACGCGGGGCGTCCGGCGCGCAATGCTAGAGCGAATCCAGGACCACGACAGCACGGCCTGATTAGTGACCCAGCACTCGCGCGATACACCGCAATTCTACCTGACGGCGCCCTCGCCCTGCCCCTACCTGGACGGCCAGGAAGAACGCAAGGTGTTTACGCACCTGGTCGGGGAACGCGCCGGCGAACTCAACGATCTTCTCACCCACGGCGGATTCCGCCGTAGTCAATCCATCGCCTACCGGCCTGCCTGCGAGGGCTGCCGGGCCTGCGTGTCGGTCCGCGTGATCGCTGCGGATTTTGCGCCGTCTCGCAACATGCGCCGAATCGCCGAACGCAATGCCGACATGGTCGGCCATATGCGTTCGCCCGCACCGACATCCGAGCAGTATTCCGTGTTTCGCGCTTACCTCGATGCACGGCACCGCGACGGTGGCATGGCTGACATGACCGTGCTCGACTACGCCATGATGATCGAGGACAGTCATGTGGATACCCGCGTTATCGAATATCGCCGCCGCGAACCCCATCTAGGCGTCAATGGGCGCAACACAGGCCAGATGCTTGCCGTCGCCCTCACCGACGTGCTCAGCGACGGTCTATCCATGGTCTATTCCTTTTTCGAACCGGACGAGGGCGATCGCTCGCTCGGCACCTTCATGATCCTTGATCACATCGAGCGCGCGAAAGCGGATGGGCTTGCCTTACGTCTATCTGGGCTACTGGGTGCCCGGCTCACGCAAGATGGACTACAAGGGCCGGTTTCTGCCGCAGGAGCGCCTGATGCCGTCTGGCTGGAGCCGGGTCGAGCGATAGCTGCGTTTAGCCAAAAACGATGTCGTAAAGCAGCTTAAAATTGAGCGCGATGAGAATCGCGGCGGTGATGGCCGCGAGCGCGGTTACCCAGCGCGGCGCGACAAGTTCGCCCAGTTTGCGACGGTCGGCGGTGAACATCACCAGCGGCACGATCGAGAACGGAAGCGCAACGCCGAGCACGACTTGGCTAAGGATCAAAAGCTTCGCCGTCCCGGCCTCGCCATACCAAATCGTGACGATGGCGGCGGGCACGATGGCGATGGCGCGGGTCACCAGTCGCCGCGCCCAAGGCGGCAGCCGGATGTCGATAAAGCCCTCCATCACGATCTGACCTGCCAGCGTCGCCGTCACGGTCGAGTTCATCCCACAGCATAAGAGCGCGATCGCAAACAGCATCGGCGCCATTCCGGAGCCGAGCAGTGGCGCGATCAACTTGTGGACGTCGCCGAGTTCGGAAACATCGGTCTGTCCGGTCTTGTTGAAGGTCGCAGCTGCCAGAATCAGGATTGAGGCATTGATCAGCAGCGCGAACATCAACGCGATGGTGGAATCGATGGTGGCAAGCTTGATCGCCTCGCGCCGGTCCTCGATGCCCTCGCCGAACCGCCGCGTCTGCACGACACCCGAATGCAGGTAGAGATTGTGCGGCATCACGGTCGCGCCGATGATGCCGATCGCGAGGTACAACATATCGGGATTAGTGAGGATGTTGGTGGTCGGCGCAAAGCCGCGGATTACCGCGCCCCATTGCGGATCGGCAAGCGCAATCTGGATGGCGAAGCAGACCGCGATGACCCCCAGCAGCGTGACGATAAACGCCTCGATCCAACGAAAGCCGAGGTTCTGCATCCATAGGATCAGGAACACGTCGAGCGCGGTGATCAGAACGCCGATCTCGAGCGGAATGCCAAACAGCAGGTTGAGGCCGATGGCAGTGCCAATCACTTCCGCGAGGTCGGTAGAGCAGATCGCAATTTCGGCGAGCACCCACAACGGCCACGACACCGCGCGAGGAAACGCGTCACGGCAGGCTTGTGCGAGGTCGCGGCCTGACGCAATGCCGAGGCGCGCGCACAGTGCCTGCAGCAGGATCGCCATCAAATTGGAGAGCAGCGCAATTGTAAGCAGCGCATACCCAAATTTAGAACCACCGGCCAGCGACGTCGCCCAGTTGCCAGGGTCCATGTAGCCAACCGCGACCAGATAACCCGGGCCGAGAAAAGCGAGAGCTTTTTGCCAAGCGAGCCCGAAGGACGGGTGGCGATCGAACCGAAGACCTCCGCTAGAGGCGGCCGGCCGCGTTCGCGCCGCCAACCCGGCGCATCGGTCCTCGATTGTCGTGTCGTCGCATCCATCAGACGACTTTCGAAAAAAGACCGAAATCCAAGGACAAACCTAACTTATTGCGAATAATTTGCAATTGCAATTTGTCATGGAACTTCCCCAGTTCCAACTGGGTTGTCGCATGCTTGGGTGGCGAATCTGGCAATGCTGCCGGGCGTTTACGTGCGTTCCGGTTGGTAGAGCCACCGGAACGCCGGCGAAAGCCGACGCCGCGCAAGGGGGCCACCGCGCGTTATGATTTGCAGTCCGCGTCCGACCGTCACTGGTGCGCCGCTTGGGCGCCACTGCCGGGCTCGCCATCGCTCTAACGCTGCTAGCGGCTCCTGCCCTCGCAGCCGATAGCGGACACAGTCCCTCCGAATTCGTGTTCGTCGCACAGCTCGTGTTGTTGATCCTCGTCGGACGGCTGCTTGGCGAAGCCATGATTCGGATCAAGCAACCGGGCGTGATGGGGCAGTTGATTGCCGGCCTGGTGCTTGGCCCCTCCCTGCTGGGCGCGCTGGCCCCCGACTGGCAACACGCGATCTTTCCGGCCGCGAAAGAACAAAAGGCGATGCTCGACGCTGTTTCGCAATTCGGCGTTCTGATGCTTTTGCTTCTCACAGGCATGGAAACCGACCTGAAGCTGGTGCGCCGGACTGGCGGTGCGTCGGCCGTCGCCTCGATCGCCGGCATCGTCGTTCCATTCATCTGCGGGGTCGCGCTCGGCGAAGCCCTGCCCGAACTCGATGCTGCCTGACCCAAGTAAGCGCCTGATCACATCGCTCTTCCTCGGGACCGCGCTTTCGATTGCGTCGGTCAAGATTGTGGCAACGGTGATCCGCGAAATGAATTTTATGCGCCGGACAGTTGGCCAGGTGATCCTGGCCTCGGCAATCATTGACGACACCGTTGGCTGGATGATCACGGCTGTCATTTTCAGTTTGGCGCTGCAAGGCCATGTCGACGTCTGGAGCCTTGCGCAGAGCGTCCTCGGCACACTCGCATTCATGGGACTAAGCCTGACCATTGGCCGCCGGCTTGTCTTCATCATCATTCGCTGGGTCAATGACGTCTTCGTCAGCGATTTCGCGGTCATCACTGCAATTCTCCTCATTATGTGCGTGATGGCGCTCATCACCGATCTGATCGGCGTCCACACGGTTCTCGGCGCTTTTGTCGCCGGGATTCTCGTCGGCGAATCCCCGATCCTCACGCGCCATATCGACGAACAGTTGCGCGGGTTGATCATCGCTTTCTTCATGCCGGTTTTCTTCGGCACCGCCGGCCTCTCGGCTGACCTGACAATCCTGAAGGATACAAATCTTCTGCTTCTCACCTGCGGCCTGATCGCAATCGCAAGTATCGGTAAATTCGGCGGCGCCTTCGTCGGCGGCAAGCTTGCAGGGCTTACTTTTCGTGAGTCGCTGGCGCTCGGCACCGGCATGAACGCGCGCGGCTCAACCGAGGTGATTGTGGCAACCATCGGTCTTTCGATGGGTGCCCTGAGCCAGAACCTGTTCACGATGATCGTCACAATGGCCGTCATCACCACTATGGTGATGCCGCCGACACTGCGTTGGGCACTGTCCAGATTGCCGATGCGCAAGGACGAAAAACAAAGGCTCGAACGCGAGGAAATGGAAGCAAAAGGCTTCGTGCCGAAGCTCGAGCGCCTGCTGCTCACGGTCGACGAGAGCAACAATGCGAAACTGGCGACGCGTATCGCCGGGTTGATCGCCGGTGGAGGCGCCATGCCGACTACGGTGATGCATATCAAGTCCGACAACAAAACAGGAAAGGCCGCCGACGCGGCGGCGAAGCAGACTGCAGAAGAGCTCGGGAAGACCGTGCAGGAGTTTGCCCAGAGCGTCGAACGTGTCCAAAAGCCCGATGAAAAGACCGACGTTTCCCTGGATGTGACGACGATCGTCGAACGGGCACCCAAGCCAGAAACGGTCGCCGAAGAAGCAGAGAAGGGCTACAGTCTGATGATTGTCGGCCTCGAGAAGACCGTCGCCCGACGCGGTGAATTCCACGACGACGTCACGAATCTGGCGTCCGGTTTCGAAGGTCCGCTTGCAGTAGTCGATGGCCGCGGCAAACTGCTTGCGGAACCTCTCCGCGAAAGCCTCAACATGCTGGTGCCGATCAACGGCACCGAGAATTCACGCCGCGCGGCTGAGGTTGCGATCGCCATCGCGCGCGTGAGCCACGCGCCGCTGACCGCTCTCTATGTCGCGCCTGGGGGCAGAAAAAGGTCTCGCCGCTACGAGGAAGCCATCCTGAAAGACATCGTGAAACTTGCGGAAACCTATGACCTCGACCTGCGCACTGCCGTGCGTGCCAATGTCGCGGCCGACGAGGCAATCCTTAAGGAACTATCCCGCAAAGAATACAACCTCGTCGTTGTCGGCGCCGGCCGCCGTCCGGGCGAGAAACTTTTCTTCGGCGACACGGCCGCTACTCTGCTGGAGAAATCGAAGCAATCGCTGCTGTTCGTTGCGAGTGAAGTCGCACGCTAGTCAGCGTCAGCGCCGTTGCCTTTGCCGCCGCTCGGCGGGCTGCGGAATTTGTTATTTTTCGGGAAACCCTTTGGCGCAATACGGCCAGCGTCGGCGCGGTTACCCCGCCAGTCCTTGAGCTCTTTCATGGCCAACGTGAAACTTCTGCCGGCGCCGTCGACCCACGCCATCCCCTCGTCCGCCTTGAAAGTCGTGATGTCGGAAAGCCCTTTTTCCTTGTAGCGCTGCAGCCGCACACCGCGGCCGCGGCCCATCTCCGGCACCTGGTCCAGCGCAAAGATCACCATTTTCCGGTTTGCGCCGATTGCAGCCGCCAGTTCGCCGTCGACGGTGGTCATGGCCGCCGCTTTATCAGGCGCCTTCAAATTGAGCACTTGCTTGCCCTTGCGGGTCGTTCCGAGCACATCATCCTCGGGGACGACGAAACCGTTGCCGCCATAGCTAGCAACGAGGAATTTGCGCGCGCCTTGATACGCGAGCGCAGCGACCACGTCGGCATCCTCGAGATCGATGAACAGACGCACCGGCTCGCCATGCCCTCGCCCGCCCGGGAGCTTTGAGGCTTCAATCGTGTAGAACCGGCCATTGCTGCCAAAAATCAGGATCTTTGCTGTTGTTTCGGTCGGGAAAGCAAACTTCAAGTCGTCGTCTGTCTTGAAGGTCACGCCGGAAAGATCGGTGACATGGCCGCGCAAGGCGCGGATCCATCCCTTCTCCGAAACCACGACGGTGATCGGCTCGCGCACCACCATGGCCTCTTCAATTGCCGCCTCATCATGCGCGGGCGCAATGCCAAAGGTTGTACGGCGGCGGCCGAGATCGGTTTTTGGGCCAAAGGTGTTCTTCAGTTCCTTGATCTGGCCCGCAATCGTTTTCCATTGCTGAGCCGGCGAAGCTATCAGCGATTTCAACTTCGTTCGTTCTTCGCGCAGGGCTTTGTCCTCGGCGCGGATTTCCATTTCCTCCAGCTTGCGCAAGTTGCGCAATCGCATGTTGAGGATCGCTTCGGCCTGAACCTCGCTCAGCTTGAAGGTCTTCATCAGGACGGGCTTTGGCTCATCCTCTTTGCGAATGATCTTGATTACCTTGTCGAGGTTGAGATAGGCGACCAGGTATCCGCCGAGCACTTCCAGCCGATGTTCAATCTCAGCCAACCGATGCTTGGACCGGCGGAGCAACACTTCCCGTCGGTGGTCGAGCCATTCCCGTAACACTTCCGCAAGCCCGAGCACCTGTGGCACGCGGCCTTTCACGAGCACGTTCATGTTGAGCGGGATGCGGGCTTCAAGCTCGGTAAGCTTGAAAAGCGATTCCATCATCAGCTCGGCGTCGACCGAACGCGAGCGCGGCTCTATCACCAGGCGGATATCTTCGGCCAATTCATCGCGAACGTCGGCCACGAGCGGCACCTTCTTTTCGTTGATGAGCTCGGCGAGTTTTTCGACGAGGCGCGACTTCTGCACAAGCCAGGGAATTTCGGTGATGACAATGACATATGTTCCTCGGCCGGTGTCTTCCTGCTTCCATCGCGCGCGAACGCGGAACGAGCCGCGCCCGGTATTGTATGCTTCGGCGATTGTCTCGGGCGTGTCGACGATGACGCCGCCGGTCGGAAAATCGGGACCCTTGACGTATTTCAGCAGCGTCTTGCTGCGTGCCTTCGGGTTATCGATGAGGAACAGCGCCGCATCGCACAGTTCAGCGGCATTGTGCGGCGGAATGGCGGTCGCCATGCCGACTGCAATACCTTGAGAGCCATTGGCAAGCAGATTGGGAAAGGCGGCCGGCAGCACCACCGGCTCTTCATTCGTGCCGTCATAGGTCGCGCGAAAATCAACTGCGTCCTCGTCGATGCCCTCGATCAGCAGCCGTGCCACTTCGGTGAGCCGCGCCTCGGTGTAGCGCATCGCGGCAGCGTTATCGCCATCGACGTTTCCGAAGTTGCCCTGACCGTCCACGAGCGGATAGCGCTGCGCAAAGTCCTGCGCGAGCCTAACCAGCGCGTCATAAATCGCCTGGTCGCCGTGCGGATGGAAGTTACCCATCACGTCGCCGACGACCTTGGCTGACTTCTTAAACGCCGCTCCCGGATCGAGCCGCAACAGGCGCATGCCATACAGAATGCGGCGGTGTACCGGCTTGAGGCCGTCGCGCGCATCGGGCAAGGCCCGATTCATAATCGTGGAGAGGGCATAAGCGAGGTAGCGCTCTTCCAGCGCCTCCCGCAGCGCAACCTCTTCAACGTCGCCTTTGTCGGGGGGAATCAGTCGCTTTCCCATGCCTGATAGCTAATCGGTTGTGCAGCGATGAACAAGCGATGAACGGTCCGGCCATCCAATCTTCCGGATTTTTGCGTATTGTTTGGGAACCTGTAGTGCGCTGGGGCAAGACTACAGAGGGGGCGGATTTCGACTAGGTGGAGGAAGCAATGCGCCGGATTGTACTTATGACTGCCGCCACGCTTGCCATTCTTGCAGCGGGATCGATAACGAATCGCGCCGATGCCATGACGGTCGCTGTGCCCGCCAGCATCGCTAAAACGATCGACGGATCCAATTTGGCTCAAGACGTCGCTTACGTCTGCCGCCGGGTTTGGCGTTGTGGCCCTTGGGGCTGCGGGTGGCGTCGCGTCTGTTGGTGGACTGGCCCGCGTTACTACCGCTACCGCTACTGACAGCAGGACCATTCCCGAAGGCGTGATGGTCGCCCCCCGCGGGCGGCCAGTGCTACGCAACGCTTGGCAAAGCGCGATTGAGCGCGGCTATGAAATACGCACGCTCGTCGCCCAAGCGCGAGACCGCGCGGCTCCAGCAGATAGCGGGTCAGGAAATGCCCCGTCAGAGCAAATCCATCGGCAAGATCCGGCCCGGTTGGTTCTATTTCCCGATCCCGCAGGAACGCCGGCAGCCTTAACATTTTGTCCGCCCATGGCTCGCCCGCCAGACGGGACACGGCCCGTCCCGATTTCGGCGACACATAGACAAGGTCACCGGACACACCGGTCGCCACGCATCGCTCGAGATCGAGACCAAAGCCAATTTCGGACAACAGTTGCAATTCGAACCGCACAACCATCGGCGCAGCACTTGTCGCGTCATCAAGCCGGTCGAAAATCGCATCCAGTGATTCATAGAGGCTCAAATGCGGGTCACGCTCGGGCAGCAGGCGCATCAGCGCCGCCAAGTGACCGAGACCGTAGATTGCATGCGGGAACGAGAAGAAACCGGCCGCTCTCAAATTAAGAGCCTCAACGGAGTAGTTGCCGAGATGCTCATCGAGTCGGGCGCGCCAGGTGGCGCTCACGCAATTGCCCGGCTGGAGCACCGGCTTGAGACGCGAGCCAGATCCGCCTCGCACAAGGCCAAGATGGCGGCCATGCTCACGCGTCATCAACTCGAGGATGGCATTGCCCTCCCCATGACGCTTGACGCCAAGCACGATGCCTTCATCAGTCCATTGCATGGCGCAGATTCTCTGCCGACGGCTTGTTCTACTTTACTCTTTTGGAAACTCCAGCCCCATGGCCCGATACCGCTCAGGGTCATCTGCCCAGTTCTCGCGCACTTTGACAAACAAAAACAAATGAACTTTGACATCGGCTATTTCCGCTATCTCTTTGCGCGCTGCCTCGCCGATGGCCTTGATCGTCTGCCCCCCTTTCCCGAGCACGATTTTCCGCTGGCTTTCGCGCTCCACATAGATTGTCTGCTCGATCCTGACGTCGCCGCGCCGAAGCTCTTTCCAGACATCGGTTTCGACGGTCGAATGGTAGGGCAGCTCCTGGTGCAGGCGCTCGAACAGCTTTTCGCGCGTGACCTCCGCAGCCAGCTGGCGCATCGGCGCTTCTGAGATCTGGTCCGCCGGGTAAAGCCACGGCCCGTGTGGTACGCGCCGCGCCAGCCAGGTCTTCAGATCGCCGACACCGTCGCCCGTCAGCGCAGAAACCATGAAGGTTGCCTCAAACTTCGCTGCCGCGTTGGCATCCTTCGCAAGTGTCAGCAAGTTCTCCTTTGAGACCACATCAATTTTGTTGAGAATAAGGACGCGCGGGGTCTTAACATCGTCGAGCCTGCGGAGGATATCCTCTGCTTCATCCTCGATGCCATTGCGTGCATCGATTAGAACGCCAACGAGATCCGCTTCGTGCGCGCCCGTCCATGCCGTCGTGACCATCGCGCGATCGAGCCTGCGCCGCGGCGAGAATATTCCAGGCGTGTCGACAAAAATAAGCTGGGCCTGACCGTCGATTGCTATGCCGCGGATCAATGCACGCGTGGTCTGAACCTTGCGCGAGACGATGCTGACCTTTGACCCGACTAGCGCATTCAGCAGCGTCGACTTGCCCGCATTGGGCGCCCCAATGAGCGCGATGAAGCCGCAGCGGGTGGGATCGTCAGCCATCAAGCTTGTCCGCCGGCGCACCGACACGGGTAAGCATGACGGCAGCGGCGGCCTGTTCGGCGGCGCGCTTGGAGCTGCCGGTACCTTCCGCTGGCGGCCGGTCCGGCAGCACGACGGCGACGCGGAATTCAGGATCGTGGTGCGGTCCCGTGCGCGCCAGTTCACGATAAGCCGGGGTCGGAAGGCCGCGAGCCTGCGCCCATTCCTGCAGGATCGTTTTCGGATCGCGCAGCGGCCGCAGCGGCTTGAGCATCCGCTCTTTCCAGAAGCGTGCTATCAATTCATCCGCTGCGTTATAGCCGCCATCCAAGAACACCGCGCCAACCAGCGCCTCGCACACGTCAGCGAGTATCGTGGTCCGGCGTCTCCCGCCAGCATGGGATTCCGAATTTCCGAGTTTGAGCACGGGGCCGAGATCCATCGCGCGTGCAACATCGGCGCAGGTTTCCTTGCGCACCAGATCGGCCAGACGCCGGGACAATTCGCCCTCGTTCGCCTTTGGAAAAGCGCCATACAGCATGTCGGATATGACGAGACCAAGAACGTGGTCCCCGAGGAATTCGAGCCGTTGATAGCTGGCAGCGCGGTTGCCGCCCGACAGCGCCGAAATGTGCGTTAGCGCGTGTTCGAGCAGATCCTTGTCGGCGAATTTATAGCCGATCCTGTCTTCGAGCGCGGTCCGGTCCTTCGCCTTGCGGCTCATTTGACGATCGTAAACAGCCTGCTCCAGCGCACCGACATCGGCCAACGCCAGAACTGCCAGGCGCGTTCGCCCTCATAGACGGAAAAGAAGATGATCTGCGCTTTGCCCACGATGTTCTCGAAGGGCACCATACCGACCTGGCTGAACCGGCTGTCGGTGGAATTGTCGCGGTTATCTCCCATCATGAAATAATGACCGGCCGGCACGGTGTATATCTGCGTGTTGTCGGCGAAGCCATTGTCCACCAGATCGAGCGTATAAAAGCTGACGCCGTTCGGCAGCGTATCCTTCCATCGCTTGACCGGCGCTTCGCGAACTCCCTCTTCAGTCTCGATGAAGTCCGGCGCGCGCTCGTGCTTGACCGGTACGCCATTGATGCTCACAACGCCGTCGATCACCTGTATCTTGTCGCCCGGCAATCCGATCACGCGCTTGATGTAATCAGTCGAGGGATCCTTCGGCAGCCGAAACACCACCACATCCCCGCGCTCGAGAAGCCAATCTCCGGGAACGCGCCCGGAAAAAATCGAGGGCGACAGCGGAAAGGAATACTTGCTGTAACCGTAAGTGTATTTCGACACGAACAGGTAGTCGCCAACCAGTAGCGTGTCTTTCATCGAGCCGGAGGGGATATTGAACGGCTGAAAGAAAAATGTGCGGATCACCAGCGCAATGATCAGGGCGTGGATGATCACCCGCACCGTTTCACCGATGCCGCCCTCTTTTCGCTTTGTCCCAGATGTCACGCTCATAGGCCTTTCGTCCCGCCAAACGGCTTGCGCGCCCCGGCGACTTTGTAGCGGGTGGCCTCCGGACACGCAATGAACAAGGGGTAATGCATCGCGCAAAACCTGAATTGGTGCTTCTGCCGTCAATTTTCAGCGATCCGACCCGATATGGGCTCAGCGGAGATAATGACGATGGCCTGCGCGGTGGGCCCTTCGTCTGTCAGAGAAATATCGATTCTGGCTTCGCAGCCGACAGGTGTAATGGAGCGCAGCCGCACGAGCGCACCGCCGGTGAGCTTCATCGTCGGGCGGCCCCCTGAAAGATTGATGACGCCCATATCGCGCCAGAAAACACCGCGTCTGAGCCCTGTGCCGAGCGCCTTCGCGCACGCCTCTTTGGCAGCAAAACGCTTGGCATAGGTTTCAACCACATTCGCTCTGTTTTCAGCCTTGGTCCGTTCGATCGTCGTGAAAATGCGATCAAGGAACCGATCGCCGTGGCGCTCGATCACTTTCGCAATCCGCCGTACGTCGACGATGTCAGAGCCCAGCCCAATAATCATGCGCGCGTCCTTTTACGGCCGCGGTCCATGGCCGCCCGCATGAATTTTATTGTTTCAGCCAGACCTTCAAATACCGACTCACCGATGAGGAAATGGCCGATGTTCAACTCGACAATCTGCGGCAGCGAAGCAATCGTTTCTGCGCTGGCATAGTCGAGCCCGTGGCCAGCATGGACTTCAAGACCCAGCTCATGGGCGAGTTTGGCGCCAGCGCGGATACGTTGCCATTCAGCGTCCGCCGCCTCGCGCTTGCCCTCGCTAAGCGCATCGCACCAGGCGCCGACATGAATCTCGACGACCGGAGAACGCAGCCTCGCGGCCGCTTCGATCTGCCGCGCGTCTCCCGCGATAAAAAGCGAAACCCGAATGCCGGCATCATTGAGCTTGGCGACGAACGGCGCCAGTTGGTTATGCTGCCCGGCGGCATCGAGGCCGCCCTCGGTCGTGCGCTCGGTGCGCTTTTCCGGCACGAGGCAAACCGCGTGCGGTTTGGTTTTGAGCGCAATGCCGAGCATCTCGTCGGTCGCCGCCATCTCGAAATTAAGCGGCTTGTCGATCTCGGCTTTCAGCCGAGCAATATCGTCATCGCGAATATGACGGCGATCTTCACGCAGATGTGCCGTTATCCCGTCGCAGCCAGCGACGATTGCAAGTTTCGCCGCCCGCACCGGATCAGGGTGACGGCCTCCACGCGCGTTCCGGATGGTGGCGACGTGATCGATATTGACGCCAAGACGAAGGCGATCCATGCGCTAGCCATTCACCCGTTCGGCCTTGGCCACCACTGACTTCGCGCGCAACTGCGCCAATATCGCAGTCAGATGCTTGAGATCGTAGACCTCAAGATCGATCATAACGTCAGTGAAATCCGGCGCGCGCCGCGTCATGCGAATATTGTCGATATTGCCATCGTGTTCCGCAATGACCTGCGCAATCTGCGCAAGCGAGCCCGGCTCGTTCACGGACTGTACGGCGATGCGGGCAGGAAAACGCCGTGGCGTGCGTTCCTCCTCGTCCCAACGCACGTCGAGCCAACGCTCGGGCTTGTCCTCGAATTCACTCAAGGCGGGCGACTGGATCGGATAAATCGTGATGCCCTCACCGGGAGAAAGAATGCCGACAATGCGATCGCCCGGCACCGCGCCTCCATTTGGCGTCAAATCGCACCGGAAGGTCGCCATTGATACCGCGAATGGGAATCGCCTGCCCAACTGAGCTGTCGGGCACCTTGAATTTGACCGACGTGATTTTTCTCAAGCCGAACCATCCGCTCTCGGCCTTCGGCTTTGCCGCCATAGCAGCCGCGCGCTCTTCCTTGTAGTCGGGGTACATCGCCCGGGCAACGTCAGACGCCTTGAGCTCGCTTCGTCCGACCGCCGCCATCACGTCCTCGACCGAGGCCCGCGCGAGACGTGACAGCGCGCCGATCAGCTTTTCATCGGAAAAAACAATCTTGGCGCGCTGGAACAGCCGTTCGACGATGCGCCGGCCGAGGCCGGCGTATTGCAGACGCACAGCTTGGCGCGTCGCACGGCGAATGGCCGCGCGCGCCTTTCCTGTCATTACAATCGACTCCCAGGCCGCCGGCGGCGCGTGTTGCGATTTCGACGTTACGATTTCGACTTCATCGCCATTGACAAGTTCGGACGTCAGCGGCGCGATCTGGCCATTGATCTTGCAGCCGACTGCAGTATTGCCGACGTCGGTATGGACGGCATAAGCAAAATCGATCGGGGTCGCCTTGCGTGGCAGTGCGATGAGTTTGCCTTTCGGCGTGAAGCAGAAAACCTGATCGTGAAATAATTCGAGCTTAGTATGCTCGAGAAATTCTTCTGGATTTGAGCCTTCCGCCAACAGCTCGATTGTGCGGCGTAGCCAGGCGTAGGCGGTGGACTCGCGCGACAGCAATTCAGTTGGAGAGCCTGCGTTGTCCTTGTAGAGAGCGTGAGCGGCGATGCCGTATTCGGCGACCTCGTGCATGCCGACGGTGCGGATCTGCAATTCGACACGCTGCTTGCTTGGGCCAATCACTGTGGTGTGGATCGAGCGGTAGTCGTTTCCTTTGGGCGTCGAGATGTAATCCTTGAAACGCCCCGGCACCATCGGCCAGGTGCTGTGGACAATGCCGAGGGCCTGATAACAATCGGCCAGACTCTTCACGATCACCCGGAATCCGAAAATGTCGGAGAGCTGCTCGAATCCTACCGACTTGCGCTCCATCTTCCGCCAGATCGAATAGGCACGCTTGCGGCGACCGACCACCCGCGCATCGATGCCGCGATCGGCAAGCTTTTTGGTCAGTTGCTTTTCAATGTCGGAAATCAGCAGCTTGCTGCGTTCGGTGAGCGCGTTGAGTCGCGCGGTTACGACTTCGCAGGCTTCCGGATAAAGTTCGCGGAATGCCAGATCGTCGAGCTCCTCGCGCATCTCGTGCATGCCCATGCGGCCGGCGAGCGGTGCATAGATTTCAAGCGTCTCTTCGGCAGCGCGGCGGCGCGCCTCCGGCGGCATGTACTGAAGCGTTCGCATATTGTGGAGCCGGTCGGCGAGCTTGATCAGAAGCACGCGCACGTCGTCGGCGATCGCCAACAACAATTTGCGGAGATTTTCCGCCTGCTTTGCCTCCTTGGTGACGAGGTCGAGTTTTTTGAGCTTGGTGAGGCCCTCGACCAGCCGGCCGATGTCGTGACCGAAAAGGCTGTCGATCTCCGCACGCGTCGCTTCAGTATCCTCAATGGTGTCATGCAGGAGCGCCGCCGCGATCGTCGCGTCGTCAAGCTTGAGGTCGGTAAGAATGGCCGCGACTTCGATCGGATGGGAGAAATAAGGGTCGCCGGATGCGCGCCGCTGCTCACCGTGCGCCTTCATCGCATAGACGTATGCGCGATTAAGAAGCGCCTCATTCGTGTCCGGGTTGTACCGGCGCACGCGTTCGATCAAGTCGTACTGGCGCATCATTGGCGGTTTACGCGCCGGGGCCAGTTTTTCGCCCACTGACAGCGCCGCAGCGGCGGGCGCCGGCCGCGGCGCCGGCTTCTGCATTCGAGGTACATCGGAGCGCGTACGCGCCATTCGGGTGCCCTGCAGCGGCTGCTAAGGAACTACCTCAAGATATCACGTCGTTTCGATGACGCTGCAAGGGCTTAGCCGACTGGTTGATAAAAGACGACGGCCCGGCTTTGAGACCGGGCCGTCGCGTCGAATTATCACGAATATCAGCCTATTCGGCGTCGTCTTCCGGCGGCTCCTCGGGCGGAGCCAAGCCCTCAAGGCCTTTGAGAAGCTCTTCTTCCGTCATCCGGTCCGCGGTTACCTCGGTATCATCAGAATCGACGCTTGCCCCTGCGCCCGCTCCGATCAAGGGCACCTCGGGCTCAGGCTCGTCAACCTCAACGTATTTCTGCAGGCTGTGTATGAGGTCTTCCTTCAGATCGCCGGGCGAAACGGTCGTTTCGGCAATTTCACGCAACGCGACGACGGGATTCTTGTCGTTGTCGCGCTCGACCGTGATCTGCGATCCGGACGAAATCATCCGCGCCCGATGGCTGGCCAACAGAACCAGATCGAAACGGTTTTCAACTTTATCGATACAATCTTCTACGGTGACACGGGCCATCGGCTCGTCACTCCATCTGGTGGAACTTGTCCCTGAATTCGCCTGCTAGGTATCCCCTGGCGCATGGAATTTCAAGCATTTTTGTCTTGGTTTAGCCTCATCAGTCTGTTACTCGACGACCGTAAGAGCGCCGGAAGGCCGACGGTACGGGATTTTGTCGGCACGGCGCGATTGCGCAGGTGGCAGCCGAATTGATCGAAGGCGCCACGATGCTCTGTTAACGGGGGACCCGAAACCGCGCACGCGGAGCGTTCCGCATTGCGCGCGGCGGATCTAAAAGTAACCTGTGTGAATTGTGAGAGAGACAAATGACAGTACCCGGCGAAAAAATCGCTTTGTTCATTGACGGCGCCAATCTTTACGCGACAGCAAAATCCCTCGGATTTCGATATCGACTACAAGCGGCTGCTTCGTGAGTTTCAATCACGTGGCTACTTGTTGCGCGCCTTTTATTACACGGCAGTGATCGAGGATCAGGAATATTCTTCCATCCGTCCCTTGATCGACTGGCTCGACTACAACGGCTATTCGGTCGTCACCAAGGCGACCAAAGAATTTGTCGATCAGACCGGCCGGCGCAAGGTCAAAGGAAACATGGACATCGAACTCGCGGTCGACGCCATGGAAATTGCCGGCACCATCGATCACATGGTGCTCTTTTCAGGCGACGGCGATTTTCGTTCGCTTGTCGAAGCCGTACAGCGCAAAGGGGTGCGCGTAACCGTCGTATCGACCGTAACGACGCAGCCGCCGATGGTTGCGGACGAGCTACGCCGCCAGGCTGACGTGTTCGTCGACATCGTCGAGTTGCAGACCAAGATCGGCCGCGACCCTGCGGAGCGGACGACACGCGAGGGCCGCCCTCCCCGCGACGATCGCGCGGCATCCCATACGCCGCAATTCCTGCAGCGGCCGGCGTCGCCGCAACGCGCGGGCGCTCCGGTCGGGGCCGACGAAGACGACGACTCCTACCAATAGCGTTTTTGTTGCGCGCATGATCTTATCCGTGTGACGGCGTCATACGCCGGCAATTCTCGGATTCATGCGCAATGGCGGAGACTGACGGCAAGCCAGGACGAGACTGTCCGCGTTGCCCGCGGCTTGTCGCTTTCCGCAAAACATGGCGCGCGAAAGAATCCACCTGGTTCAATTCTCCGGTGCCGTCTTTCGGATCGATCAATGGGCGGTTGCTGATTGTCGGATTGGCGCCGGGGCTGCAAGGCGCTAATCGTACCGGCCGCCCGTTCACCGGTGACTATGCCGGGGTCCTGCTTTACGAGACGCTCGGAAAATATGGATTTGCCCGCGGGGAGTATCATGCGCATCCCGATGACGGGCTCGAGCTTGTCGATTGCCGGATCACAAACGCTGTGCGCTGCGTGCCGCCCGAGAACAAGCCGACCCCGGAAGAGATAAAGACATGCCGTGACTTTCTGACGCCTACGATCGGCGAGATGAAAAGGCTGCGCGCTATCGTTGCTCTCGGCCGCATCGCGCATGAAAGCACGGTGCGCGCGCTCGGCGGCCGACTTGGCCGCGCTTCCGTTTGTGCACGGCAGGAGGCACGAGCTCGGCCCAATTGCGCTGTTCTGCAGCTACCATTGTTCGCGCTACAACACGAACACCGGCGTGCTCACCCCCGAAATGTTCCGGGAGGTTTTTGCAACCGTGCGCCGCTATCTCAACTCCTGAAGCCACGCGACAACCTCGGCGGCATTCTTGTCCGGCGGAAAGACGGGATAGAACACCTTAGTAATTCGGCTGTCGTCGACAATAAGCGCCATGCGCTTGAGCAGCGTCATACCGGCGACCGAGAACGTCGGAAGTTTCAGTGCATTTGTCAGCGCCAGTTTCTCGTCCGACAACAATGCGAATGGCAGATGCAGGCGCGTCGCCGCTTCACGCTGATAGGCCGTGTCCTGCGTCGAAAGGCCGTAGAGATGCGCCACGCCGAGCCGCGTGAGCTCGCCGAAATGATCGCGAAACGCGCAGGATTGCGGTGTGCAGCCTCGCGCACCCGGGATCTGATCCCATCCGGTCGGCGGATCAACGCCCGGAACGCCTGTCCGCGGATAAATGTAGATGACGGTCCGGCCCCTCAGCCTGGACAGATTGACAGGCGCCCCATCGGTAGCCGGAAGCGCCAAATCGGGCAGCTTTGCACCCGCGAGATGGCGCGCTGCACCGTCATCTTGCGGGACCGGAATTCCCGGTGGCAGAAATTGCGGATTATGCGTGCCCGGTGCTTCGGTCATTTCTTTGCTCCGTAGCTCATAAATTCCATCAAGCGAGCCGTCTGGATCCCGAAAATAGACCGACGTGCCCGGCCCTTTTGCGCCGAACCGCTGCATCGGGCCGCACTCTATGGCAATGCCGTGTGTCCTTCAGATGCGTTATCGCGTCGTCAATCGGTCCTTGCCATTCAAAACACAGATCGCTGTTGCCGGGCTGGACCGGCAAACGCGCAACTTCGGCTGGCTTTACACCCGGACCGTGGACATTGAGCTGCTTGTCACCAAGCCGGTAGGCCCACCCATGCGGCCGTTGTACGAGCTCAGCTCCAATAACTTTTTCGTAGAATTTATTGGACCGAACCCAATCGGAAACGTGGATTACGCAGTGATCAAGCCTGGTTGGTACCATGCTGATTTTCCTGATCTTTCTTACTCACAGCAACGTGATTGCAGTCGATCGTCAAGTCTCCGGTGTCGGCACTTAGTGACAGTATGCTTGGCGATCAATGATACTGGGAGCAAGACTATGACAATCCAAAAATGTGCCGGCCTTGGCTTTCTGGCTACCGTTGCGCTTTTTGGTGCGACAGTCGCCGCTACCGCGCAGACCGCGTCCGTTGTCATGAAAAATGCCGAAGGCAAGGAGGTCGGCTCGGTCAATCTTACGCAAACTGCACAAGGTGTGCTGATTAATGCGGCCCTTAAAGGACTGCCGCCGGGCGAGCATGCGTTTCACGTCCACGCTGTCGGTAAGTGCGAGCCTCCCTTCACGTCAGCGGGCGGACATTTCAACCCTGGGGCAAAGAAACACGGGATGATGTCGCCCGAAGGGCAGCACGCTGGCGATATGCCCAATCTGCACATACCGCAAAGCGGAGATCTGACGGTCGAAGTCTTGAATACCGCTATCACGCTTGAGAAGGGCAAGCCGAATTCGGTGTATGACGCCGATGGCTCGGCGATCGTCATTCACGCCGGAAGCGATGACTACAAGACCGACCCTACAGGTGAAGCCGGCGGGCGGATCGCTTGTGGTGTGATCCCATAAACGGTCGGGCGCGCGCTGCGGCCTAGCCTTTCATCCGCATCAGGCGGCCGCGTTCGCGCTCCCACGACCGCTTTTTGAGCGTTTCGCGCTTGTCGTGCAGCTTTTTACCGCGCGCCAGCGCGATCTCAACTTTGGCACGGCCTTTCTCGTTAAAGTAAAGCTTTAACGGCACGATGGTCATGCCTTCGCGCTCAACCGCCCCGGTCAGCCGGTTGATCTCACGCTTCTGCAGCAGCAACTTGCGTGCCCGCTTCGGCGCGTGATTGAAACGGCTCGCCTGCAGATATTCCGGGATATTGGAGTTGATCAGCCAGAGCTCCCCGCCGCGCGCATCGGCGTAGGATTCGGCGATCGTTGCCTTCCCGGCGCGCAATGATTTGACCTCGCTGCCGGTGAGAACGATGCCGGCTTCGAAGGTCTCGCCGATCGCGTAGTTGAAACGCGCCTTGCGGTTGTCGGCGACCACCTTGAAGCGGCGCTCGGGCTTTGTGGCCATGTGCGACGGTTACGATTCAGCGCGATTTGAGTTGGTCGCGGATTTCCGTGAGGAGCTGCTCGGTCTTCGACGGTTCAGGCGCCTTTTCCTCCTCCTTGCGGGCAAGCCGGTTCAGTGCGCGGATCGCAAGGAAAGAGTACGAAAGCAATGATGATAAAGTTAAGCGTGACAGTGAGAAAATTTCCCCAAGCCAATACAGCACCTTGTTTTTTTGCCTCAACAAGGGTGCCGGCCGTGGCCTTCGACGACAGCGGGATGTAATAGTTCGAAAAGTCGATGCCGCCGGTAACCGCACCGATCACCGGCATGATCACGTCGCCGACCAGTGAATTCACGATCCCCGAAAAGGCGGCGCCGATAATCACGCCGACGGCGAGATCGACAACATTGCCGCGCAGTGCAAATTTTTTGAATTCCTCAAGCATGACGGTCCACCTCGCCGCACATGATCCACCTGGCCATCGCTTCCGGCTTGGTCGATCAGCCCGCTAGTTGATCAGCCCGGCATGCACCATCGCCTGCCGCACGGCGGTCTGCGCTTTTTCGCTGGCCGGCACCATCGGCAACCGCACCGTGTTGGCACACTTGCCGATAAGCGACATCGCATACTTGATGGGCGCCGGACTGGTTTCCACGAACAGATTGATGTGCAGCGGCGCAAGCTTGTCCTGCAGATTTAAGCGCAGTGGCGAAATCGCCCTTCAGGCAGGCCGCCTGGAATTCGGCGCAAAGACGTGGCGCTACGTTCGACGTCACCGAAATGCATCCGTGACCGCCATGCGCCATGAAGCCAAGCGCCGTAATGTCTTCGCCCGACAGCTGATTGAAGTCGGGGCCCATGGCGGCGCGCTGCTGCGAAACGCGCGCCATGTTGGCTGTCGCATCCTTCACGCCTGAAACGTTTTTCAATTCGAAAAGGCGCGCCATGGTCTCGACCGACATGTCGACGATCGATCGGCCGGGAATATTGTAGATGATGATCGGAATTCCGATCGCGTCGTTGATCGCCTTGTAGTGCTGGTACAGGCCTTCCTGCGTCGGCTTGTTGTAGTAAGGCGTCACGATCAGGACGGCATCGGCACCGGCCTTCTCCGCATGACGGGACAGTTCGATCGCCTCTGCCGTGGAATTGGAGCCGGAACCTGCAATGACCGGCACGCGGCCGTCAGCCTGGTCGATGCACCATTCGACCACCTGCTTGTGCTCGTCATGCGACAGAGTCGGGCTTTCCCCCGTGGTTCCCACCGGAACCAGGCCATTCGTGCCTTCGGCGATCTGCCATTCAACGATGTCACGAAATGCCTTTTCGTCGAGCGAGCCGTTTTTGAACGGCGTGACCAGCGCTGTAAAAGAGCCTCGAAAGCTCGTCTTGGCGGTCATGACACGACTTCTCCACAAAGGCAGGTTTAAACCCCATTGATATCGGGTCAGAGAGCGTGAAGAAAGCCCTCCGCCGCCACCGGCAGACTGGAACTCGCATGCGACAACGTGCTTTTGCCCGCCTTCCAGCCTGAAGTGCCAGCGGATGAAATTTTTCGGTATCATTCATCAATAGATTTGGCCTAATGGGCTGGCCGATTTGCTGTTTCGGCGCTGAGTCGGACGGATTGAAAGAAAAGATCAAGTGCGGGGTTTGATGGACGCGACTGGCCGCAGCCGCTCGGGCTTATTTTTGGCAGTGATTGCAGGCTGCGGGCTATGCGCGGACGCCGCCTTGCCGGCCGCGCAAAAAGTGCCCCTGCCGCGGCCGCGGCCCGCTGTAGCGGCGGCCAAGCAAACGACCGCACCCGTGCGCCAAACAGCGCCCTTACCTCAAACGCGGCCGCAAGCCAATGGCAGCGGGCTGACGGCCTTTGCCCAAGCCAATGTCGGATTGCATGGGGCACTGCTCGAGAGCCGCGCTGAATTCAAACCGCTTGTCCGTCCGGCTTCGGGGCCGTTTGCCGTTGCGCCCCACGCGACGACGTCGGCGAACGACGTCGCCGCCGTGAAAGCGCGTGATCGAAGCCGCGCGCAAGGGCAAAGACGCCGACGCCAATGCGGCCGAGGCGAGCATCTCAGATCCGGTTGCCCGAAAGTTGGCCGAGTGGGTGATCCTGCGTTCGGATAGCACTAATCCTTCATTCGAACGATACGCCGCTTTCGTACAGAGCAACCCTGCCTGGCCGCACGTCCCGCTTATTCCGCCGCCGCGCCGAGAACGCGCTCTGGAATGATGGTGTCGATGCTGCGGCAGTGCGGGCGTTCTTTGCCAAGAAGACGCCGTCAACTGCCAAGGGACACTACATGCTTGCGCGCGTATTGCTCGCCCAAGGCGATCGCGACGGAGCTGCGGCGCTGGTGAAGCATGCCTGGCGCCACGACGACTGCAGCGCAGAGGTCGAGAAAAAGGTACTCGAGATGTTCGGCGGCATGCTCACCGCCGCCGATCACAAGGTGCGCATGGAGACCCGCTTTTACGCCGGCGATGCCGCCGCCGGGATGCGCGCCGCCGAACGCCTCGGTGGCAACGAGCTTGTGATCGCCCGAGCACGCGCCGCGGTCTTGCAAAAGGCGCGCAATGCTAAAGCGCTCCTCGACGCCGTGCCTGCGGCCGCGCAGCGTGAGCCCGGCTATATCTTTGCCCGCGTGCAGTGGCTGCGGCAGAACAACAAGCCGGAAGAAGCCGGAAAGCTCATCCTGACCGCGCCGAAGGAACCCGAGGCTCTGGTCGATCTCGATCAATGGTGGCTGGAGCGACGCCTGCTGGTACGCAAGCTGCTCGACGAGCATGACCCGCAGGCCGCTTACAACATTGCCCGCGATGCGGCGCCTCCGATGCGCGGCGTGTACCGCGTCGACGCCCATTTCACGGCCGGTTGGGTCGCCCTGCGCTATCTGCACAATCCGAAGGCCGCTGCACAGCACTTCGCGCACATCGTGGAAGGCACCCACAATCCGCACGCACTTTCACGCGGCGGCTATTGGCAGGGCCGTGCCGCCGAGGCGATGGGCCAGAACGCACAGGCAAAAGCTTTCTATGAGATGGCCGGGCAGCATGTTGCGACCTATTACGGCCAGCTCGCGCGCGCGCGTCTCGGGCTCAAAGATGTCGGGCTGCGCGCGCCACCTGCTTTCACGCCGCAAGAAACGAATGTGATGAACAATCTTGAAGTCGTACGGGCGGCGGCGATTCTTTACGAGCTCGGCGAGCGGGACATGCTGGCCTCGATTTATGCCGAGCTCGGCGAGAGCGCGACCGACGTCGCGGGAATGGCGATGCTGGGCGAACTCGCGGCCAAACACGGAGATGGCCGCGCAATGCTCCTGCTCGGTGAAGCTGCCTACCGCCGCGGCCTTCCACTCGAGCATTACGCATATCCGACAGTTGGCCTGCCGGACTATCGGCCGATCGCCCCTCCCGTTGAGCCTGCGGTCACTTATTCGATCGCGCGCCAGGAAAGTCACTTCAATCAAAAGGTCGTCTCAAGCGCCCACGCGATGGGCCTGATGCAGGTGACGCCCGCAGCCGGCATCGACACCGCCGCGAAATTCAAGGTCGCCTACAGCCGCGAGCGCCTTCTCAAGGACCCCGTCTACAACATGCAGATGGGAGCAGCCGAACTCGCCATTCTGTTCGGCGGCTATAACGGCTCCTACATCCTCACCTTCGCCGGCTACAACGCCGGCCGCGGCAGGGTGAAACAATGGATCGCGGCCTATGGCGACCCGCGCGATCCTAACGTCGATCCCGTCGACTGGGTTGAGCGAATTCCGATTTCCGAAACACGCAATTACGTCGAGCGGATCATGGAGAATTTGCAGGTCTACCGTGTGCGCTTTGGCGGCGGCAGCAGGCTCCTGATCGAAGCCGACATCCGGCGCGGCGGCGCGCACTGATCGCCGCGATGACCGCGCTGGCGTCATCGATCGCCGATACGTCTTACAGCACGTTTGTCACTGCTCCCGACGGCCTGCGCCTTCACGCGCGTTGCTACGGCCGCGCCAGCGCTGCAGGCACTCCCGTTGTGTGCCTGCCCGGCCTCGCCCGCACGTCGGCGGATTTTGACGTTCTGGCGACAGCACTTTCGCGTGACGGCCCTCACCCTCGCCGCGTGATTGCGCTCGACTACCGCGGCCGTGGCCTGTCGCAGTACGATCGCGATCCGGCAAATTATTCGCTTCCGGTCGAGCTCGCCGACGTCCTGGCCGTCGTCACTGCGCTGGAATCGCTTCCGGCCGTCTTCATCGGCACGTCGCGCGGCGGCATTCTGACCATGCTGCTGGCGGCCGTCCGGCCGTCCGCAATCGCCGGTGCCGTGCTCAACGACATCGGTCCGGTCATCGAGCCCCAAGGGCTGATGCGCATCAAAAGCTACGTCGGAAAACTGCCGCAGCCGCGAACCTTCGAAGAAGGCGCCGAGATCCTGCGCCGCCTGTTTCATTCGCAATTTCCGCAGGCTTGGGCCAGACGATTGGCTGGCCGCCGCGCGCCGGATGTTCAAGGAGGAAAACGGGCGCGCTGGTGACGACCTACGATCCGAAACTCGCGACGACCCTGGCAGGCGTTGATCTCGAGCAGCCGATCCCGGCGCTGTGGAAGGAATTCGACGCGCTCGCGCATGTGCCGCTGATGGTCATTCGGGGCGCCAATTCGGACATCCTGTCGGCCTCGACCGTTGCCCAGATGAAGGCGCGCCACCCCGCGCTCGAAACATTCGAGGTGCCGAACCAAGGCCACGCGCCGTTGCTGGCAGAAGCCGATGTAATTTCGCTCATAACAAAATTTGTCGAACGCCCCAACGACCCGCGTCTTTGACACGGCGAACTGAACTTCGCGCACTGACAATTGACCAAGAAAAAACCCCGGCAGTTTCCCGCCGGGGGCTGTTGTTTGTCAGACCAGCTACGCGATCACGGATAGAAGTCGCGATGGACGCGGAAGCGGAACTGCCAGTTGTCCTGGTCGTCCACACGGAGCGGACCAACGGTTCCGGCTCCGAACGGACCCGTTCGCCGTGCGTAAGGAACCCGCTCGAGGTGCTCGCGCTCTGCAGCTTTTGGTACAGCGACGTCGAGACCCATGTAGAAGTCCTTGGTGACGTTCCACTGGGTGCGCGTGCCGACCCACCAGGTGTTCCAGTCATTGTCGCAACCGGCAGTGCGACTGACGCTGTGCCGATGCCAGCACCGGTGCCGATGCCGTTAAAGGCAGACGAGCACAGCATGGCATTGGCGGCGCCGTTATAGTTGACCTGAGCATAGCCACCGTAGAGCGAGGTTCTCCAACGCGGGCTCCAGAAGTGCTCGTAAGCCGCGTTGACGTTCCATGCAGTGGTCAGCTCGACGTCGCTCGCTGTCAGGCCGAGCATAGCCGCCATAGACGCCGTCGAGGACGTTGCCGACCGCAGCGCTGTCGCCTTGACGATAGAGCCAGTTGGCCTGCGTTGCCTGGAAGATGTACTTCACCGCACCTTGCGTGTAGTTGACCTGGGCCTGGAAGTAGTCGCCCTGGCCGATCATCGGCGCGTTCAGCTTGATGCCGCCGCCGACCGCAAAGCCCCATTGCGTTGTCCGGGTGGCCGCTGGTCTCAGGCCGACGCCGTAGTACAGCGGCTTGACCTGATGCGCGGCGGCCATGATCTGGGCAGAACCCCAGGCCTGGTCGATGCGCAGGTTGGCGACGATATCGGGAACGTCGAAGCCACCGACAAAGCCGGCTCCGGCGGCGCCGACGAAGTTGTTGTTGTAGATCGCATGTTCGTCGGGATGCGGCGCATTTCGGCGGCAATCGTTGCCGAGAAGCCGTTGCCGAACTGTGCCGTATAGCCAAGCACTTTCCAGCCCGGATCGCCGGTATCAGACGCCGGGAATGTGCCCCAGTATGACGTCGCAGGCACGCTGTAGAAGTCGTAGAACGACTGTGCCTGACCGAAGGTGAAGCCGGCCCACTGGATGAAGGCGCGGTTGGCATCGAAGGTGTTGCCGGCACCGTTGGTGTCGCTGCCGCTGACGCCGACGGCGATGTAGCCGCGCACCGTGCCGTATTCGGTCTGATTACGCGCATCGGCCGTGATGTAGCCGCGGGCGCGCCAAGTGCTGTCGTTCGTGGACCGGTTGTTGACGTTTGTGGGCGCTTGGAACGCACCGGTGCCGATACTGCCGTTAGCACCCCAGGTGTATTCGGCGCGGACCCAGCCGCCGATCTTCAAGCACATATCGGTGCCGGGGATGTAATAGAACCCGACCCCATACAGGCTGCAAATCTTCACGTACTGGACCGGCTTGGCCTTTACGGGAAGATCGGCTGCCTGCGCCCCAGCCACGGCAACGAGACCCGCTGCAGAGCCAAGGAGAAGGCTTTTCACCATCTTCATCTTGAACCTCCAAACATTGTTTCTTGAGAGGGTTCCGTATCCGCCCAGTGCGACAGCACCTGTTGGAACTTCCCCTTGCTCCCCGCTAGCCGAGAACTTTTCGCACCACCTGTGCAATCCGTACCCGGGCAGCACAACAGGGGGATGCCCCCCTCCGTCGCTCTGTGACATTAACCGAAGAGACCCTCCAAGCAATGAAGAAGCGCCCTTCCCACAGGGCCCAAAGGCGCTTTTCGGGCGAGTGTTGCGCAAAAAACACGCAGGCTGCTGCCACTAAAACGCGCTCCAGGCCGACCCCATAGAAACTAACTATAATTCTTTGTTGTCAGACACTTAGCCAAAAATTTCGGCGGCAACTTCGCAGCTTATTTTTGGCTCCGGCGACCTAAAGTGGTGCCGGCCGCGCTGGCCCTCGAAACTGGGAGTACCCGCGCGGGGCCCGCAATGGTTAACCGCAGCAAGCTCGTTCCAGAGTTGATCCCAAGCTGATTCGGGACATCCTGCGAAGCGCAACACGAAGCAGGATGGCGGAGACGGAGGGATTCGAACCCTCGATACGCCTTTGGGGCGTATAACGGTTTAGCAAACCGCCGCCTTCAGCCACTCGGCCACGTCTCCGTATGCGAGAAGGCAGTATAGAATCCACCCTGCGTGGTCAAACAGCAGATTTGAATTTCAACGCAGCTGCTGAAGCTCAAAAAACGAACCGCGAAGGACTCACGGCCGATGAACCGAAAGCAACGCCGCGCGACGACGAAGCTCGGCTCACCAGCCTCTGCGAAATCTCCGGATCTTGGCGAACAGATCAGGCAGCTCTTGTTCGAAGCCGTTTCGCACGAGCGCGCGCGGAAATTCGACGATGCCGTGCGTGCCTACAGACGCGTGTTGGCGATCGACGCCGATCATGCCGAGGCCTGCAACAATCTCGGCCGGGTTCTTCAGGCTCAAGGGAAGACGAAAGATGCCTCGGCGTACTACGCCCGCTCGCTCGCGCTCATGCCGCAGCTTCTGGAACAATACAAGGAAATCTGCGCAACGCTCTTTTCATTACTCCCCGAGCTGGCGGAAGCGCTCCGTCGCCAGGCTGCCGCATGGCCGCAGCGCTTGTCTTTGCACGATCTGCTCGGTGACAATTTCGACACGGTCGCGGCTAACCCGCTGTTCCTCCATCTGCTTCAGTCCACCCCCGTCCGAGATGTCGGTCTCGAGCGGCTGCTGACAGCAATGCGGCAATCCCTCCTGAACGCGGCAGCCGACGGATCGCCCGTTGCCGACCATCAGCTCTCGTTCACATGCGCACTGGCGAAACAGTGTTTCATCAATGAGTACGTTTTCGCAGTCACGCCGCAAGAAAACGAGCAGCTCTCAGTCCTCAGAGGCGCAATCGCTAACGCACTTAGGGTAGGCGCGGCAATCGAACCAATGCAGCTTGCGGCGTTGGCGATGTATTTGCCGTTGCATACCCTTCCATCCTTCTCGGCGCTACTCCAATGCAAGTGGGCGCCTGCAATCGACGACCTGCTGAACCAACAGGTGCGCGGTCATTTGCGTGAGCGCGAGTTGCGCGATTCAATTTTACGACTGACCGCAATTGAAGATGAGGTTTCACAACGCGTGCGCCAGCAATACGAGGAGAACCCCTACCCGCGCTGGGTGCGTGCGGCTGGGCAAGTCGTGCCGGCTTCGATTAACCGATATCTCCGAGAGCAATTTCCGACGAGCGCTTTCACGCCGATCAATAAGGAGAATCTCGACCTTCTCGTCGCCGGTTGCGGAACCGGCCAGGTCGCAATTGCATCCGCGCAAAAATTTCTGGGTGCGCGTGTGCTCGCAGTAGACCTCAGTCTGACGAGTTTGTCCTACGCCAAACGCCGCACGCCAGACGATGTGGCGTCGCGTATCGAATACGCACAGGCCGACATACTTAAGCTGGCGTCGCTCGACCGAAACTTTGACGTGATCGATTCCTCGGGCGTACTCCACCACATGGCGGATCCGTTTGAAGGCTGGCGGATTCTTCTGGCGTTGCTGCGGCCTGGCGGTTTGATGCACGTTGGACTGTACAGTGAAGCCGGTCGTGGCGATGTCTGGGCAGCGCGCAAGTTCATTGCCGACCACGGTTTTGGGGCAACGCCGGACGAAATACGACGCTGCCGGCAGGAGCTGCTGGAAACGCCACTCGCCAGCGTCACGCGATTTACCGACTTCTTCACCACCAGCGAGTGCCGTGATTTGCTGTTTCATGTGCAGGAGGCGCGGGTGAGTATTCCGATGCTCAAGGCTTTCATCACGGATCACGGCCTCAAATTTCTCGGTTTTGAATTCGGCCCTCCAGTGCTTCAGCAATATCGAAGTCATTTCGCGTCGTCGGGTTGGGCATGGACGGACCTCGATCGCTGGCACGCATTCGAAGCCGAAAACCCGGATACGTTTTCCGGCATGTATCAGTTCTGGATTCAAAAGCCCTGACCGACCAGGATAGAATCCGAACGAACTAAAACCGAGAGATCGGGGTTCATCCGCATGGACGGCAAGGAGCCTAGTCATGCGGTCGGCATGTTTTAGGCGTTGCGGCACTTGCGCTCATCGCAGCGATTTCTTCTGAGCCGGCGCATTCGTACGACATGCCTTACGACCCCTACCCGTGGTGCGCTTTTTATTCAGGCGACGGTGGCGGCGGCACCAACTGCGGTTTTCTTACACTCGAACAATGTCGGGCGACCGTCAGCGGCATCGGTGGCTTCTGCGGGCCAAATCAATTCTACAATCCGCAGCGACCGGCCTCGCGTCCACGCAAGCGTAAGGACGGGTCACGTGCATTTGAGGGCGGGATCGCACATCCGTGCGTGCAGCAGCGCTAGTATCGTCCTTACCCTGTGAATTCATCGTCGGAGAAATCTCATGCGTCTTCCTTCGATTCTGTTGGCAGCCTTTATCCTTCCAGCGACCCTGGCACCGGCGTGGGCGCAGGGGCAGCCATTTCCCTATGATCCCTTATCCCTGGTGCGCGGTTTACGGTGGCCGTGGCGGCGGCGGGACGAACTGCGGTTTCAGCACGTGGCAGCAATGCATGGCCACAGTGAGTGGCATCGGCGGGTTATGTGAACCCAACCAATTCTACAATCCGCGTGGCGGGTCCGAAGTCCCGCAAGAAACAACCGCGTTAGCCTGCATTGACTGGTCGGCGCGGTCGTGCGCAATTGCGCGGCCGTGCAGTCAAGGCCAGTTCAATATCGCGCAAATTCTGCAAGATGCGCTGAGCCTGCATCAGCAAGGGCGCCTGCGCGAGGCCGAGAAGCTTTACACGCGCGCGCTCAAGGCGGCGCCCGACAATTTCGATGCTCTGCATCTTCTCGGCTTGATCAATGCCCAGAACGGCCAGATGGGCGAAGCCTATCGATTGATGTCCGCCGCCCTGAAGATCAATCCGAACGTGCCGGATGTCCTGATCAATTTCGCCAATGTCCTGCACGGGCTCAAACGAGATGACGAGGCGCTCGCCTCAATCGACAAGGCCCTCGCGCTTCGGCCCGGCGACCCGGACGCCCTGCTCCATCGCGGCAATGCCCTGATCGCGCTCAATCGTCCGAACGACGCTTTGCCCTGCTTCGATGCAGTGCTGGCGCGCAGCCGGGACACCGGGATGCGCTTCTTAATCGCGGCGTCGCACGCGCAACTCTTGGTCACTACGAACAGGCTCTCGCCGACTTCGATGCCGATTCTTGCACGAACGCCGACGGACACCGAGACCTTATACAATCGCGGGCACGGCGCTGATCGAATTGGGTCGCTACGCCGAAGCTCTCTTCGCGTTCGATAATGCGCTGGCGGGCTCGCCCCAGCATCTCCGGGCCTGGACCAATCGCGGCCGCGCCCTGCAGGCGCTTAACCGCCACGAGGAAGCGATCGCCAGCTTCGACAAGGCACTTGCCATCGACAAGAATTACGGCGACGCACATTTCAACGCTGCGTTGTCGCTACTGACACTCGAAAACCTGCAGTCGCGGGTTTGCGGAATATGAGTGGCGCTGGAAGCGCACTGGAATGACCGATGCTCGGCGCGGCTATCGCGGCCGTCTCTGGCTCGGTGAATTTCCGCTCGACCGGCGCACAATCCTGCTTCCGGCCGAGCAGGGTTTAGGCGACACCATTCAGTTCGTTCGTTACGCGCCGCTCCTGGCGCAAATGGGCGCAAATGTCGTTCTGGAGGTGCAGCCGGAACTCAAGGCGCTGCTGTCTACCGTCAGCGGCGTTGCATCGTGTCATGCGCGCGGCGAAACGTTGCCGGCCTTTGATGTCTATTGTCCGCTCGGGAGCCTGCCGCTTGCGCTCAAGACCGAGGCCTTCCTCGATCCCGGCTGCTATTCCCTATCTTCGTGCTGACGATGCGCATATCGCGAAATGGCGGCCGGCGCTCGAGGCGCTGCCCGGGAAACGGGTCGCTTTGGCCTGGGCCGGCCATGCACGTCATGCCAATGACCGCAACCGGTCGATCGATCTCAAGCTGCTCGAGCCGCTCTTTGCGTCCGAAGGCGTTTCATTCGTGAGCGTCCAGCGCGACCTGCGCGGCGACGACGCAGCGCGGCTGGCGGAATTCGGCATTACAGATTTCGGACCACGCCTTGCGGATATGACCGACACCGCAGCGGTCCTGGCGCTCGCGGACCTCTTGATTTCGGTCGATACGTCCGTGGTTCATCTTGCCGGCGCCATGGGACGAGAGGCCTGGGTCATGCTTCCCTTCACGCCCGATTGGCGATGGACGCTCACGAATGAGCGCAGCCCCTGGTACCCGCGGTGCGGCTTTTCCGTCAGCGCGCACCCGGCGATTGGCCAAACGTCATCGCTACGGTGCGCGACGCGTTACGCCCACGTGATCGCAACCGATTGAGCTTGCAATCAGGCCGCGACGCGGATGGCGGCAGCCGGCGCTTGCCTGCGGATGGGCTTTGAGCCAGTCGCGCGCGGCGCGCTGGGCGCAGCCGATCTCTGAATCGCTCATCTGCTCGGCAATTTCGCGACGCAGCTGCGCGGCATCCTTATGGCCGCGCATTGCAGCGATATTGAACCATTTGTGCGCCTGCACCAGATCGATCGGCACGCCCGCGCCCGAAGAAAAAACCATGCCCATACTGAAACAGTCTTCAGCGTTGACCGGTTCGATGCCCCCCGCGGCAATCTCCACGCTTGTCATTTTGGCTCCCCATTTTTCGACCACTGCGCCCCGTGCAGCCGGTCGATCACCCACATCCCTGTCGTTCGGATCTCATCGTCCGAACAGCGCGATCTTCGGGAGAAAATTTGAATGACAGTTTAAATGATGCGATGAATCGAAAATGAACGCCGGAACAGCGGTCACTCGCCGGCCTGCGCTGTTTACAGCCGCAAACGGCGCGTTTGTCCGACGGGTTGACCGTTCGCTAACCCAACTCATTCAGCCGCAACTAACCACCCAAACAAGTCGCACGCGCGGCCTTGTTCGAACCGGCGCTGATGGCGTGTCCGCTAGCGACTGCCGCTCTCAGGCCACGCGGGCTCGCTGGTTGAAAAGCACCGATTGGACGTTTGGATCCTTCATGTCGATGCCCTGACGCAACTCGAGGCCGAGCGCCATGCCGCGCTTCACGGCCGGTCGTGCTTTGATCGTTTCCAGCCACCGTTTCAGGTTCGGGAATTGCTCGATGTCCTGCCCCTGCCGCTGCCAGAGATTGGCCCAGCCCACGCACGCCATATCGGCGATCGAATATTTTCCGGCAAGAAACGGTCGGTCTTTCAAACGCGTGTTCATCACGCCGTAAAGCCGGTTGACCTCGTCGTCATAGCGTTTGATCTGCGTAGTCAAGCGTCTCGCGCGCATAGTGCTTGAAGTGGTTGAGCTGGCCGGCCATCGGGCCAAGTCCGCCCATTTGCCAAAACAGCCACTGATCGACTTCGACGCGCGCACGTTCGTCCGACGGATAGAATTTTCCGGTCTTGCGGCCGAGATATTGCAGGATCGCGCCGGACTCGAAGATGGAAATGGGGCGACCGCCCGGACCCTGCGGATCGACGATCGCAGGCATGCGGTTGTTCGGCGAGATCTTCAGGAAATCCGGATTGAATTGCTCGCCCTTCGAGATGTTCACCGGCTTCAAGACATAGGGCAGACCGCACTCTTCGAGCATGATCGAGATTTTGAAACCGTTCGGTGTGGGCCAGTAATAAAGCTCAATCGGCTTTGCCTGTTTCGCGATCTTCTTCGCGGTTGTTTTCGCTTTTTTGGCCTTACCCCGCTTTGCAACTCCCCGCTTCTTACCGCGCGCCATGTCGTGCTCCACGTCCAAAATTTGTTCTGCGAATAACCTTCCAGACCTAGTTCTGGCGAACGAACTCCGCAACTGCCGCGGCCCGCAAATCTCCTTCGATTGCACGATAGTGACCTACAACCTATGCGGGTTATGGTGCAAACTAGGTTGTGGGATTGAGACCGACGGTCCCTGTCCGCGCCTGAAAGCCATCAAGGGGAAGTAACGTCATGTACAAAGTTATGTTTGCCACCCTCCTCGCCGCCGGATTGCTCGCGGCTCCGCTGCCACCACACTCTTCTGCCGCGTTCGCGCAGCAGTCGAGCGCATCCGAGAAGACTGCCAAAACGAAAAAAGAGCCAAGCGCCGGCCAGCTCGCCGCGCGCGAACGCCAGAAGAAATGCGCAGCGGAATGGAAAGAAACGAAAACCGCCGGCAAGACTGAAAAGGGAGCGACCTGGCCGAAATTCTGGAGCGACTGCAACAAGCGGCTCAAGGCCGCCGCAAAATAGCGCGGCTAAATTTTCGCGGCGCGCGCGTCACGACCACAACAAAAGCTTGAGGGCGTCGGCGAGACTTCGAAGTCTCGCCGACGCCCTCATTTGTCATCCGGAACCGGGGCGCCGCAGGGCAACCGCATTGCGCTCGTTACTCCATGACGCACACCGGCCCGTATGACGCAATCTCCGACACGTAAGGCCGAAGATCGGGAAGTAGCGTCAGACTAAAGCTTCCGCTTCCGGCGCTTCGTCTTCTTCGCTGCTTTCGCCGCTGCCTTCTTCCTACGTCTAGCCATTGCTGCCCTCCTAGCCATGAATCATGGCGGGTGTCGCATCAGCACGCATCGCGAATCGACACGCGCTGCATTCGGTTTACTACAGCACGGCGAAAAAAACAGCGTTACCGCTTAACGAAACGTGTACGCCAGTGAGTTGCGACACGCGACGACGCATTCGCGTGACGACAGTCGTCATCGTTTGCGCGTACATACGATGTGCAACTAAATTTGCGCGCGCGTCGTCGTGATTGCAAAAAATACGATGAAATAAGGATTTTTGTAACGGCGGTAACTGGCTCTCCGCGCAATTTCGAAAAAGAATTTGCGCATATTGATCGCCACGTTTTGCGCGAACGATGCTCGAAGCGTGCGCGTCGGCGTAATGAATTTTTTTGCACAGATGACCGCTCTCGAGCGTCACGGACCGCCTGAATCGATCAAAATTGAGCGAATCAGCGCGAGGTGATTCGCAGCGATTCGGCTCAGCCGGCCCTCAGTTCCTCGTTGGCAGGCAGAGCACGCGGAACCATCGTCGCAGAAATTCTGCTCGCGTCCCACCAAGACGGTTCATAATCCGAGTTTGCGTTTCAAAATGTCGTTGACCGCCTGCGGACTTGCTTTGCCGCCGGAGGATTTCATCACTTGTCCGACAAACCAGCCGATTGCTTTCGGATTTGACTTTGCGTCGGCAACTTTATCCGGATTCTTGGCGACGATATCGTCGACAACTTTCTCGATCGCGGCAATATCGGTTACCTGCTTCATGCCGCGTTGCTCGACGATCGCACGCGGATCGCCACCCTCCGTCCAGACGATCTCGAAAAGATCCTTGGCAATCTTGCCGGATATGGTGCCGTCCCGGATCAGGTCGAGCATGGCGCCGAGCTGGCCGGCTGACACCGGAGACGAGGCAATGGTCTTGCCTTCTTTGTTGAGCCGGCCGAACAGCTCATTGATTACCCAATTCGCAGCCGCCTTGCCGTCGCGGCCTTTGGCAACCGCTTCAAAGAATTCTGCCGTCTCGCGCTCGGCCACGAGCACGGCGGCATCGTAGTCCGACAACGAAAAGTCGCGCATGAAGCGTGACTTCTTTTCGTCGGGCAGTTCCGGAAACTTCGCCGCCAACGCATCGACATAGGCGGGTCGAACTCAAGCGGCAGCAAGTCGGGGTCTGGAAAATAGCGGTAGTCGTGCGCTTCTTCTTTTGATCGCATCGGATCGGGTTTCGTCTGTGTCGCGGCATCGTAACAGCCGGGTCTCTTGCTCAATTGTGCCGCCCTCCTCGATAATCTCGATCTGCCGGCGCGCTTCGTGCTCGATCGCCTGGCCAATGAAACCGGATGGAATTCACATTTTTGATCTCGCATCGCGTGCCAAGCGGCTCACCAGGCCGGCGCACCGACACATTCACGTCAGCGCGCAGATTGCCCTTTTCCATGTCGCCGTCGCAGGTGCCGAGATAGCGCAGGATCGAGCGCAATTTCGCTATGAAAGCCTTTGCTTCGTCGGCTGAGCGCAAATCCGGCTTTGAGACAATCTCCATCAGCGCAACGCCGGAGCGATTGAGATCCACATACGAATAATCTGGATGCCGATCGTGAAGGCTTTTGCCCGCATCCTGCTCGAGGTGAACGCGTTCGATCCCCACGACGACGCTGCTGCCGTCTTCGAGATCGACGGCGACCGCGCCTTCGCCAACAATCGGCGATTTGTACTGGCTGATCTGATAGCCCTGCGGCAGATCCGGATAGAAATAATTCTTCCGGTCGAAAACAGATCGCAAATTTACCTTTGCCTTCAATCCAAGTCCCGTGCGAATCGCCTGCCGCACGCATTCCTCGTTGATTACCGGCAGCATTCCGGGCATCGCGGCATCGACTAGCGATACGTGTGAATTCGGCGCGCCGCCGAATTCGGTTGACGCGCCCGAAAACAAGCTTGGATTCCGACGTCACCTGCGCATGGATTTCCATGCCGATGACGACCTCCCAATCACCGGTCGCACCCTTGATCAATTTTTGAGCATTCGGTCGAACGTTCATCTGCCCGCGCGCGTGCCTCTGAATTATCTTGTGAAGCGCCAATTCTATATCTGGTAGCGGTACATTCGATGCGCGGCAAGTTTAGACAATTCGTTCGCGACGCGCTCGCTGCACGTTTTTAGCAGAGCTGAATTGTTATCCGTGCAGACCAGTACCTCCAAATGGCCCAAATTCTGCAACGATTTTTGCGGATTCCGCGCGCATGCTGCTACCGGAACAACGTGCAGCGGCGGACGTTGGATGGAAGTCATGAAAAACGACGGCACGGGCAAATTCGGTATTATCGTCGGCGGCGTGGTCGCCGCGATTGCCGTCATCTTTATTCTCACCGGCGGTGAGCTGGGCGGCAAAAAAACCGTTGAAGGCGATCAGGATCTTCCGCCGGTGACGACAACCGACAAGTAGACAACTTCACCACCACGGCTGAGGCTCAAACCGTCCTGCCGCCTGCTCCAAGACGGCGGCAAGAGCGAACAGCGTTTCCTCATCGAATGGACGGCCTATCAGCTGCAGGCCCAAAGGAAGCCCCTGGCCGTCGAGGCCGGCGGGTACCGAAATGCCCGGTAAGCCGGCCATGTTCACCGTCACAGTGAAGATATCGTTCAGGTACATCTCGACGGGATCGGCACCACCCTTCTCTCCCAAACCGAATGCTGCTGAAGGAGTCGCAGGTGTAAGCATTGCGTGAACGCCAGCTTTAAAGCAGTCCTCGAAATCCTTCTTGATCAGGGTTCTCACTTTTTGCGCACGCAGGTAATAGGCATCGTAGTACCCGGCGGACAGGACATATGTGCCGATCATCACCCGCCTTCGCACTTCGTCCCCAAAACCGCTACTGCGCGTGTTTTCATACATATTGATAATGTCGCGGCCTGGCACGCGCAGCCCGTAACGCACGCCGTCGTAGCGCGCGAGGTTCGACGATGCCTCTGCCGGTGCTACAATATAATACGCCGGCAGCGCATATTTTGTGTGTGGCAGCGAAACTTCGACAAGCTCGGCGCCTGCTGCTTTCAACCATGCGCGGCCGCTTTCCCAGATTTTGTCAATTTCCGCCGGCATTCCATCGAGGCGATATTCCTTCGGAATGCCGATACGCAGGCCTTTCACCGACTTTCCAACTGCCGCCTCATAGTCGGGCACCGGCAAGTCCGCGCACGTCGTGTCTTTTTCATCCGGCCCCGCCATCGATCGCAGCAGGATCGCTGCGTCGCGCACGCTGCGCGTAAAGGGCCCGGCCTGGTCGAGCGACGACGCAAACGCGACAATTCCCCAGCGCGAGCAACGGCCGTAGGTCGGCTTCATGCCGACCGATTCCGGTGAAGGCCGCCGGCTGACGGATCGAGCCACCGGTATCCGTCCCCGTCGCACCCAGGCACAGTTTTGCAGCGACCGCAGAGGCAGAGCCGCCCGATGAACCGCCCGGCGTCAACGGTGTATTTGAGCCTTTACGTCGCCATGGCGAATGCACCGGCCCGAAATGCGATGTCTCGTTGGACGAGCCCATCGCGAATTCGTCACAGTTGGTTTTGCCAAGAAGCACCGCGCCATCGCGCCAAAGTTGCGATGTCACCGTCAACTCGTAGGTCGGCACGAAGTTGTCGAGAATGTGTGAGCACGCGGTCGAGCGTATGCCGGCCGTACAAAACATGTCCTTGATGGCGAGCGGAATGCCCTCGAGCGGTCCGGCATTGCCCGATGCAATGCGCGCATCTGACGCCTTCGCCATGTCGGCGGCGCGTTCCGGCGTTTCCAGCACAAACGCATTGAGTGGGCGCGCCTTCTCGATCGCCGAGACGTGCGCGGCCGTCAGTTCACGGGCGGAAAAAGATTTCTTCTTCAGCCCGTCCCGCGCTTCCGCCAAACTCAACGACGTGAATTCGGTCACGGTGCCGGCTCATCCGCCGTTCGTTGCACGCGCGGTGCCGGGCTCGGCTCAGTCCCCTCAGCGCCCGGCTCACATGCAAAGGACGGATCTTCGGCGGTGATGCTCTTCTTCGCGGCATTTCGTTCCGCTTCAAGGGCGTCGACCATCGCCCAATATCCGAGTTCACAGGCGATACACATCACTCCACCACCTTCGGCACCAGGAAGAAGTTGTCTTCGCTCATCGGTGCGTTCTTGACGACGTCCTCGGCAATACCGCCATCGGTCACGACGTCGGTGCGCTTCTTCATCGCCATTGGGGTGACCGACGTCATCGGTTCGACCCCTTCAACGTTCACCTCGCCAAGCTGCTCGACGAAGGAGAGCATGGCGTTCAACTCGACCTTGAGGTGGTCGATCTCCTCCTCGGCCACGGCGATGCGGGCGAGGTGTGCGATGCGGCGTACGGTATCGGCGTCGACAGCCATTGAAAATTCCGGAAACCCAACAACCTTCGCCAGCCTATAGCAGAGCGTCTTTCATCGCGACAACCTGGTGGCCGCCTGCGGCAGCTTTTGCGGCAGCAGATCAAGTGCTTCGGCAGCCAATATCCGGAGCAGTTGGCCCGCCGGCAACTCGCGACCAAGCGCCGCGGCCTGTCCGGCGAACATGGGAGAAAAGTCGCCCGAGCCCTGCGCCTGAGCCTTTGCATGCAGGGGCGCGAGCGCACCACTGGCGAGCGGAAATTCCGGTACGATATCGCTGATAGGGCCGAGCTCGCGAATGGCCCGGTTGACCAGTCCACGCGCGGGCCTGCCGCTGAACACGTTGGTGACCACCGTGCTGTCGTCCCGAGCGGCTCGCAATGCCGCCCGGTGCGGCGGCAATATTTTTGCTTCCGGGCAGAACAGAAACGCCGTTCCGATCTGAACTGCGGCGGCACCAAGCGTCAAGCGCCGCCGCCACGGCGCGAGCGTCTGCAATACCGCCGGTCGCGATCACCGGCACCTTGACCGCGTCGACCACCTGCGGGAGCAGCGCGAACAATCCGACCTGGGTGCCCGGGTCCATGCTCAGGAACATACCGCGATGTCCGCCGGCCTCGACCCCTTGCGCGATGATGGCGTCACACCCGTTCGTTTCCAGAAATTTCGCTTCGCCGACCGTCGTAGCGGTGCAAATAATTTTGCATCCCTTAGCTTTGATCCTCGCCATCAATTCTTTTTCAGGCAGGCCATAGTGGAAGCTCACGACCGCGGGCTTCGTCTCTTCGACGATCGCACACATGGCTGCGTCGAATGGGTTGCGCGCAGCGCTTGCGACGGGCGCGGCCGGATCAATGCCGAACTCAAGATAATAAGGCTTGAGCCGTTCCCGCCACGCGTGCTCGCGCGCATTGTTTGGCACCGGCATCTTATGCGCGAGGAAATTGAGATTGAGCGGCTTGTCGCCGGCTGCCGCGCGAAACTGCTCGACCTGCGCGCGTACCTGTTCGCCGCTCAGCATTCCGGCCGGCAGGGCGCCAAGCCCGCCCGCCTTTGCGACCGCAATCGCGAGCTCGGCGTCCGATGCTCCCGCCATCGGCGCCTGCAGGATCGGGATTTCAATCGCGAAGAGATCCAGAAGCGTTCTGGTCCGGCCACATTGGCTTGCTCCCGCTGTTGCACCGGCGGCGACGTTAGCGCTTTCAATCCAGCATATGAATTCGCGACCGTTTAACGGCGGCTGCTACGGCGGCGAAGGATGTCGTGTAAGAGTGGGCTAACCGGCATGGAGCGAGCTACGATCAGCAATGCCAATTCGAACCCACGACCGCTATCCCTACTCTCCAATCTCCTCCCGGCCGCATCTACGACTGGCCCGGCGGCAAGCGCCTCGCCGTCTACATCGGCCTTAATCTCGAGTGGTTCTCTTTTGGCGAAGGGCTGGGCGCGGAGCTGGCGCCGGGCGGACCGCAGCCTGACGTTCTCAACTACGCCTGGCGCGACTACGGCAATCGTGTCGGTGTCTTTCGCCTGGCGGAGCTCTTTGCCGATCTGAAATTGCCGGTATCGCTTCTGGTCAATGCAGAAATGTATCGCCACGCGCCGCAGGCAGTTGCCGCATTCCACGACGCCGAGATCATCGGGCACGGCCGGACAAATTCAGAGCGTCAAGGCACCCTGACGCGAGGCGGAAGAACTTGCGCTGATTGCCGAAACGACGGAGGCGATTGAAAAGCACTCCGGCAAGCGTCCGCAAGGTTGGCTCGGCCCCTGGATTTCGCAGTCTCCGCTTACCCCGGATCTTCTGCAGGAGGCGGGCTATCGCTATTTGCTCGACTGGTGCCATGACGACCAGCCCGTCTGGATGAAGACCCGCCGGGGCCGCATCTTGTCGATACCTTATCCGCAGGAACTCAATGACATTCCGCAGATCGTCGCACGCAAGCGCGAAGGATCCGAATTTCGCCGCCATGATCGTGGACGCCTTCGACGTGATGCAGCACGAAAGCAAAAAGCGACCTTTGGTCATGGGCATCGCATTGCATGCCTACATCGTCGGCTGGCCGCACCGGTTCAAACATCTTGCGTACGCCCTCAAGCATATCGTGGATCGGGCCGAGCCAAGCGTGTGGTTCACCACGGCCGGCAACATTGCCGCTCACGCAGAGACGACTTCCGTCCGGAACGGTCCCTTAAGGTAGCGCCGTTTGGCGGCCTGAGAGCCCCGTGCTAGCGCTTAGGAATGTCGGTCATTCTGCCGCTCACCGAGGCTGCTGCACATTTTCCGCCGCGCGGCGTTCTGATGGGCATTGACCTCGGAACGAAGACGATCGGCGTTGCCGGGAGCGATCCCGATCGCAGGCTTGCAACCGGCATTGAGACCATCGCGCGGAAAAACTTCTCTACCGACGCACAACGGCTGCTGGCGCTCGCTGCCGAGCGCTCAGCAGTCGGATTCGTGTTGGGTCTCCCCATCAATATGGATGGAAGCGAAGGCCCCCGCGCGCAGTCGACGCGAGCTTTCGCGCGCAACTTTGGCAAGCTTACCGAGCTTCCGATTGCGTTTTGGGATGAGCGCCTGTCGACCGCCGCCGTCGAACGGCAACTGATCGAAGCGGATGTCAGCCGCAAAAAGCGCGCCGCGGTGATCGATCAGCACGCGGCGGCGTTTATCCTGCAGGGCGCCCTCGACCGCCTGGCGCGACGTTTAAAAAAGAAGCCGCCCGTGAAGGCGGCTTCTTGATTCAATTGCGAGTCGCTAGCGCTGCGAGTTGATCGAGAAATTGTTCGTGCTGTGCTCGTCCTGCCATCTTGGATAGTACCGATAACGCGGTGCCGGCTCGTAAGCGTAGCCGTCGTAGCCGTAAGAGTTGTACGCGTAGCCGGGCGAATAGGCATAGGCAGGTTCGTCATAGTACCCGTATCCGTAGTAGCCGCCGTTATATGCGGAGCTGGCGATCGCCGCGCCTGCCACCGCGCCTACGCCGAAACCGATCGCGGCCGCGTTGCGGCCGTTCCGTGCTTCGCTCGGCGTCGCCGCCGCGAGCGCCAACGCGCCCGTCAACGCTGCTGCAGCGGTGTATTTGATCAACCTCTTCATTTTGCTCTCCTTCCGTGTCGGCTCTTCTGACATATCGGAAGAAAACCCTGGAACACGGGGACTGGTTCCTGAGACATGCAGTTCTTGCAGTAACAAGATGCCGCCTGTCGTTCACAATAATTTGGAGGAACAGGCCAAAATGACTGAAAACAAAAGGGCGGGCCCGGCGGGCCCGCCCTCTGCTCACGGACTGCCTACCATTCCGGATTGTACGTCGGATCGAGCGATGGATCGCTCGAGGCGGGATTGGCGCAGGAGCCCCTGTAGCCGTAGGGGCGGCTGGAGTCGGTTGCGATCCAGCACTGCCCATAGCGCGGGCCGGCGTAGATCTGCTGCGGCGCATAAGCATAGCTCGAGTTCGGCCGACTGAAGTTGGTAGGTCGTCGCGTTCATCGCCTTTTGAGCTTCCCGCGACAGCGCCGGTGTAACGGCGGCGCCGCTCAAAATGACGATCCCGGCAATTGCGATTGCATACGCGAAGAAGGTTTTCTTCTGCATCGTGCTCTCCATTTTGCCCAGCCCGGTTGATTGGCGCAGAGAATTTTGAGGGAGGTCCGCAAAATGCGCCCCCGCGGCTGGCAGGAGCGCGGCCGCAATGGTGCTTACAGGGCGTTAAGGAAAGACCGCTCGGCCCCGCAGCGCTGTCGCTAAATTTGACTCGAAGATGCCGCAAATCGGAGGGGTTCGCGGCCCGCAAGCCGCCTATTAACGATCGCCGCGAGGACTTGTGAATTGGCGGATGGCGCCCTTGCCGGGGCAGCGGGTTGCGCCTATAGGTCTTGCTTTAATGACCATTGCGCCGAAACCCTCATTCGTCCTCAGCAGACGGCACTTGTTGGGGATCGAGGGGCTTTCCCAAAACGACATTTCTGGCCTCCTCGATCTTGCCGAGGAATTCGTCGAACTCAATCGTCAGGTCGAAAAGAAGCGCACCTCGCTGCGCGGTCGCACCCAGATAAACCTGTTTTTTGAGGTCTCGACCCGGACCCAGGCCTCTTTCGAACTCGCAGGCAAGCGCTTGGGCGCCGACGTGATGAACATGTCGACCAGCTCGTCCTCCATGCGCAAGGGCGAAACCCTGATCGATACCGCGATCACGCTCAACGCTATGCACCCGGACATCATCGTCGTGCGCCATCACGCCTCCGGGGCGGTCGAGTTGTTGGCACGAAAAGTCGATTGCTCCGTTATCAATGCCGGAGATGGATCGCACGAGCACCCTACTCAGGCCTTGCTCGATGCGCTGACAATCCGCCGCAACAAGGGACGCATCGAAGGGTTGCTCGTTGCCATCTGCGGCGACATCCTTCATTCGCGTGTGGCTCGTTCCAACATCATCCTGCTCAACGCCATGGGCGCGCGCGTCCGCGTCGTCGCGCCTTCGACGCTCTTGCCGCCCGGTGTCGAACGTTTTGGCGTCGAGGTGGCGCGCGACATGCGCGAAGGTCTCGCCGATGCCGACATCGTCATGATGTTGCGGCTTCAAAAAGAGCGCATGAACGGCTCGTACGTGCCGTCGATGTCGGAATATTTCCAGTATATCGGGCTGGATGAAAAAAAGCTGGCCTACGCAAAGCCGGGCGCTCTCGTCATGCATCCTGGGCCCATGAATCGCGGCGTCGAAATCGACTCCATTGTCGCGGACGGCGCCCAGTCGCTGATCCGCGAGCAAGTCGAAATGGGCGTCGCGGTGCGCATGGCGGTGCTCGAAGCGCTCTCACGAAATCTGCCGAACGCATGACGATGATGTTATCCGACCGCCGCCCGATCCTGCTCGCCAACGCCCGGATCGTCGATCCGTCGCGCGATCTCGATATTGTCGGCGATCTGCTGATCGCCGACGGCGTGGTGCGCGAGGCGAAGAAAGGCATCGGCGCTGCCGGCGTGCCGGAAGGCACCGACGTCATCGACTGCCGCGGCAAGCTCGTCGCCCCCGGCTTGATCGACATGCGCGCCTTCATCGGCGAGCCAGGCGAAGCCAGCCGCGAAACGCTCGCTTCGGCCAGCCACGCGGCCGCAGCCGGTGGTGTCACGACGATTATCTGCCAACCGGATACGTCGCCGGCAATCGATAATCCTGCAACCGTCGACTACGTCCTTCGGCGCGCGCGCGATACGGGCATCGTCCACGTTCATCCGATGGCCGCGATCACCAAAGGCCTCGAAGGCAAGGAAATGACGGAGATCGGCCTGCTCAAGGCGGCCGGAGCCGTCGCGTTTACTGACGGCGCCAAGAGCGTCACCAACGCACAGGTCATGCGCCGCGCCCTCACCTACGCCGGCGACTTCGACGCTCTGATCGTGCATCACATCGAGGATCCAAATCTGGTCGGCGACGGCGTCATGAACGAAGGCGAATTCGCCGCCCGGCTTGGCCTGCTCGGAATTCCCAAGGCTGCCGAAACGATCATGCTCGAGCGCGACGCACGTCTCGTCGCATTGTCAGGCGGCCGCTATCACGCCGCGCTCTGTCACCTGCGCGGAGACGCTGGAGGTTCTGCGCCGGGCAAAAGACGCAGGCCTGAACGTCACCGCTTCGGCCTCGATCAACCACCTTACGCTCAACGAGATCGACATCGGCCCCTACCGCACGTTCCTGAAACTGTCGCCCCCACTCCGCGCCGAGGACGACCGAAAATTGCTGGTCCAGGCCGTCGCCGGTGGCCTCGTGGATGTGGTGGTGTCGGATCACAATCCGCAGGACGTGGAGACAAAACGTCTGCCTTTTGCAGAAGCTGCGCCGGGCGCGATCGGTCTCGAAACAATGCTGAGCGCCGGACTGCGTCTCGTCCATAGCGGCGAGATCGAGTTGATGGCCCTGCTGCGCGCGATGTCGACGCGCCCGGCGGAGTTGCTGGGCCTTCCCGGCGGCACGCTCAGAAGCGGCGCGCCTGCCGACGTCATTGTCGTTGATACCGAGCTCCCCTGGATCCTCGACCCGAATGACCTCAAATCGAAGTGCAAGAACACACCCTTCGACGAAGCGCGGCTCACCGGCCGTGTGGTGCGCACGATAGTCGCCGGGCGAACCGTCTACGAGTACGTATGATCGCCGCTCTTGCCTTCGCTTTCGGGTACCTGCTCGGCTCGATCCCGTTTGGCCTCCTGCTCACGCGCGCGGCCGGCGGCCCCGATATCAGAGCGATCGGATCGGGCAATATCGGCGCAACCAACGTTTTGCGCACCGGCAACAAGGCTCTCGCCGCCGCGACGCTGCTCTGCGACATGCTCAAGGGCACCATCGCTGTTCTCGCCGCGGCGCGTTACGGTGCCGATCCAGCGCTTGCGGCCGCACTCGGTGCGTTCCTCGGTCATCTCTTTCCGGTCTGGCTGAAATTTAAAGGCGGCAAAGGGGTCGCCACTTATATCGGCCTGCTTGTTGGGCTGCATTGGCCAGCGGCATTGTTCTTCTGCGTCGTCTGGCTCGCCGTTGCTGCGGCCACCCGCTATTCTTCGCTCGCCGCTCTCATCGCGAGCGCGCTTACTCCGCTCGCCATCTGGTATTTCGGCCTGCCGAGTGTCGCGGCGCTATTTTTGCTGCTCACCGTTTTGTTGTGGTTCATGCACCGCGCAAACATCGCGCGGCTTCTGAATGGCAGCGAAGGCAAAATCGGCGCGAAAGCATCCGACCGACTAAACCAGAGGTTGTATTACGGCTCGAACGGTTGTAGTGCTGCCGCCATAAACAGGGACGGCGGCACGTTGACCGGGCAACAGCGGCTAAGTGACACCGAGCGGCTCGACTGGCTCCGCCTCATCCGAACGGACAGGGTGGGTCCGCGAACATTTCGAGATCTGATCCAGCACTTCGGAAGCGCTCACGCTGCGCTGGCCGCACTTCCCGAACTGGCACGGCGCGGAGGGTCGGCATCCTCGCCACGCATTTTCACTCGCGAACAGGCCGCCGCGGAATTAAAGGCCGCACGTGCACGGAACATCGAATACGTTGCGCTGGGCGAGCCTGCCTATCCTTTGCGCCTGCAGATGATCGACGACGCGCCTCCGTTGGTCAGCGTCCGTGGAAACCCCGACGTCTTCGCGCGGCCACAAATCGCAATCGTCGGCTCCCGCAACGCATCTGCCGCTGGCGTGAAATTCGCCGATCGAATGGCGAGGGATCTCGGTGCGGCTGGATTGGCCATCGTCTCCGGTCTCGCACGCGGCATCGACGCGGCAGCACACCGCGCCAGCCTGCAGACCGGCACGATCGCCGTTCTCGCCGGCGGCCATGACTGTATCTATCCGGCCGAGCACGTTGAATTGGTCGAGGCCCTCGTGGTCGACGGTGCCGCCATTTCGGAGATGCCACTCGGATGGGAGCCGCGTGCCCACGACTTTCCGCGCCGCAACCGTTTGATTTCCGGTCTTTCGATCGGCGTCATCATCGTAGAGGCCGCGCGGCGGTCCGGCTCCCTGATCACCGCGCGACTGGCCGGAGAACAGGGCCGCGAGGTGTTTGCGGTGCCCGGCTCTCCCCTCGATCCACGTTGTGAAGGAACAAACGGATTGCTCAAGCAGGGAGCTATTCCGGTGACCGAAGCCTCCGACGTGATCGTCGCCATTGAGCCGATCCTCGGGCGCGGCATCCAACTCGCCGAGGTACGCGAGCCGGCGCAAGACGCGCTGCAGAAAAATGCCGAACCTCGCGCCGATGACCGCAACCGGATCGTTTCGCTTCTGGGGCCGACACCTGTTTCGATCGATGATCTGGTGCGCCTTGCGCAGACCACGCCGGCGATCGTGCGCGCTGCCCTGCTGGAACTCGAAATTGCCGGGCGGATTGAACGTCATGGCGCGGGGTTGGTGTCATTGCTGTAACGTGCAATACCCCAATCGTCATGTTCATCCGATTTTGCCTGGCCGTCGCGGTCATACTGGTAGTCCTGGCGAGCCATCGCGCGGCGCAGGAACAACCCGTTTCGGCTTTTCTCGCCGAGCTGTGGACCGATGCGCAGGCAAAAGGCATCAGCCGCGCGACCTTCGATACCGCCATGAAAGGGTTCACTCCCGATCAACGGGTGATCGCCGCGACCCGGCGCCAGCCGGAATACGGTAAACCCGTCGGCGACTATGTGAATGCCATCGTGTCGAAACGACGCATCGCGGACGCGCAGCTCAAGGGCCGCGAATGGGCAAAGACTTTCGATGCGGTCGAAAAGAAGTTTGAGGTCGAACGCTGGGTGTTGCTTGCCTTGTGGGGCATGGAATCGGACTTCGGATCAGAAAAAGATCGTTGGGACGTGTTCCGCTCGCTCGCCACCCTCGCCTATGTGAAATACCGCGATCCTTATTTTCGCAACGAGCTGATCGTGGCGATGCGCATCATGCAGGACAATCGCATCGCCCGCGACAAGATGGTCAGCTCATGGGCCGGCGCGATGGGCCAAACCCAGTTCATGCCGTCGAACTTCGTCGACTATGCGATCGATTTTTCCGGCGACGGACGGGCCGACATCTGGGGCAACGTGCCGGATGTGCTTGCCTCGACCGCCAACTACCTGCGCAAGTGGAAATGGAATCCGGCGCTTCCCTGGGGCTTCGAGGTTCTCGTGCCGGACGGATTCGACTACATGCGCAGCCGCGCGAGTTTTGCGGAATGGCGAGCGCTCGGCGTGCGCCGCGCCGACGGCAAGGCGTTCCCTAATTCCGGACAGGGCATCCTCTTCTTTCCCAGTGGCGCCGGCGGCCCGGGCTTCATCGTCACGGAAAATTTCGATGTGCTGAAGGAGTACAACAACTCCGATGCCTACGCGGTCGCCGTCGGCCACCTCGCCGACCGAATCCACGGCGGCGATCTGATCAAGACGCCCTGGCCCAAGGACGATCGCCAGCTCTCACGCGACGCGCGCGTCGCCTTGCAGAAGAGGCTGGCGGCGCTCGGCTACAAGGTGAAAGAGTTTGAGGGCCACATCGATTTCGATTTGCGCGACAACATTCGCGCCGAGCAAAAGAAGCTGGGAATGGTTCCGGACGGAAATCCGACGCCTGCGTTGCTCGAAAAGCTCGGCGTCTCGCCTCGGCTTTAGGTCTCCGCAGTTCGCCAAGGTGCCTTTAAAGCTGGTATTTATATCTTTGTACAATTTCTAGTTGCGTCTCTTTCGCGCCCTATTTCGCTGGTCTGACACGCGTTCTTAACCCGCGTATTTGACAGTAGGGGTCACCTTCCCCATGTTCCGGGCCAAACATGCGGTCAATTCCGCCTTGATTCTCAACGGGCCTGGCGGCTAACCCATTGGATTTTCATGAATGTTGTCGTAGTCGAGTCGCCGTCCAAGGCGAAGACGATCAATAAGTACCTCGGCTCCGGCTACGAGGTTCTCGCCTCATTTGGCCACATCCGCGACCTGCCCCCCAAGGATGGCTCCGTCGATCCCGACAACGATTTCCACATGCTTTGGGAGGTCGACGCCAGGTCGAACCAGCGGCTCAATGATATCGCGCGGGCGCTCAAGGGCGCCGACAAGCTGATCCTCGCCACCGACCCGGATCGCGAAGGCGAAGCGATCTCGTGGCACGTGCTCGAGGTGCTGAAGGAAAAGAAGGCGCTCAAGGATCAGAAGATCGAACGCGTCGTGTTCAACGCAATCACCAAGCAGGCGGTGATCGATGCGATGAAGCATCCGCGCGATCATCGACGCCGCATTGGTTGATGCCTACCTCGCGCGCCGCGCCCTCGACTATCTCGTCGGCTTCACCCTCTCACCGGTGCTGTGGCGGAAGCTGCCGGGTGCGCGCTCGGCCGGACGCGTGCAGTCGGTCGCACTTCGGCTTGTTTGCGATCGCGAACTCGAAATCGAGAAATTCGTCGCGAAAGAGTACTGGTCGATCCTCGCCAAGCTCGCGACGCCGCGCAACGATGTGTTCGAAGCGCGCCTGGTCGGCGCGGACGGACAGAAGATCCAGCGTCTCGACATCGGCTCAGGCGCCGAAGCAGAAGCATTCACCCGTGACCTCGAGAACGCCACTTTCAAGGTGACCGCCGTGGAGGCAAAGCCCGCACGGCGCAACCCTCCGCCGCCCTTCACCACCTCGACCTTGCAGCAGGAAGCGAGCCGAAAACTCGGCTTTGCTCCGGCCGTCGCCATGCGTCTCGCTCAGCGGCTCTACGAAGGCGTGGAAATCGACGGCGAAGCGACCGGCTTGATTACGTATATGCGTACCGACGGCATCGACATGGCGCCGGAAGCCATAGCGGACATCCGTGCGATGCTTGGCCGCAACTATGGCAAGGAGTACGTCCCTGCTTCGCCGCGCGAGTACCACAACAAATCCAAGAACGCGCAGGAGGCGCACGAGGCGGTGCGCCCGACCAGCGCGAGCCGCACGCCTGCGGAAGTCGCAAAATACGTCGATCGCGATCAGGCGCGGCTCTACGAGCTGATCTGGAACCGCGCGGTCGCGAGCCAGATGGAATCCGCCGAACTCGAGCGCACCACAGTCGACATTGTCGCGAAGGCCGGCTCACGCAACATCGAGCTTCGCGCCTCGGGTCAGGTGGTGAAATTCGACGGCTTCCTCACGCTCTACCAGGAAGGCCAGGACGAGACGCCGGATGACGATGAGTCGCGGCGCCTGCCTGCGATGTCGGAAGGCGAAACGCTCAGCAAGCAGGCGATCAAGTCTTCGCAGCATTTCACCGAGCCGCCGCCGCGGTTCTCGGAAGCGGCCTTGGTCAAGCGGATGGAAGAGCTCGGCATCGGCCGGCCGTCCACATATGCCTCCATCCTCCAGGTGCTGCAGGATCGCGGCTACGTGCGGATCGATAAGAAACGCCTTATTCCAGAAGACAAGGGTCGCGTCGTCGTCGCGTTCCTTGAAAGTTTCTTCGCGCGTTACGTCGAATATGACTTCACTGCAAGCCTCGAGGAAAAGCTCGACGAGATTTCGGCCGGCAATATCGACTGGCGCGCCGTGCTCGCCGAATTCTGGTCGGAGTTCGTCGGCGCCGTCAACGACATCAAAGAGGTGCGCAATCGCGTCGTGCTCGACGCGCTCAACGACCTCCTTGAGCCGCATATTTTTCCCGAGCGCACCGACGGCAAGGCGCGTCGTCAATGTCCGCAATGCGAGACGGGTCAGCTCTCGCTGAAGACCGGCCGCTTCGGCGCTTTCGTCGGCTGCTCGAACTATCCGGATTGCAATTTCACACGCCAAATCACGCCGAGCGCCGACGGCATTCAGGGCAAGAAAGTCCTGGGTGAAGATCCTGCCACAGGATTGGAAGTAACTCTGCGCGGGGGCCGATACGGGCCGTACTTGCAGCTTGGCGAGCAGATCAAGCCCCCGAAGCCGAAAAGGGGCGAGAAAAAGCCGGAGGTGGAGAAGCCCAAGCGCGCCGGTGTTCCGAAAGGCGTATCGCCGGATGATATCGATCTCGAGAAGGCGCTCGGCCTCCTGTCGTTGCCACGCGAAATCGGACCCTCCCCGGAAGATGGTGAGCCGATCCTTGCCGGCATCGGCCGCTTCGGGTCATACGTGAAACATGGCAAGACCTACGCCAACCTCGAAGACGGCGACGACGTCCTGACCATCGGACTCAATCGCGCCGTCACTTCTGATCGCCGAGAAGAAGGCCAACCCGAAGAAAGGCCGCCGCTTCGGCGCCGATCCAGGGAAAGTCCTGGGCGAACATCCCGACCAGGGCGGCCCGGTTGTCGTCAAGAACGGCCGTTATGGCCCTTACGTAAGCCACAATGGCATCAATGCGACGATAACGCGGCGACAAAACCCCGGAGACGATCACACTCACCGAGGCCGTCGTCCTGTTGGACGCTCGCGCCGACCAGCTCAGCTCACAGCCGCGACGTGCCGCCGGCCGCAAAAAAGCGGGCGAGCCATCCGAAGCGCCAAAGGGGCGCAAGAAAAAGACGGCGGAACCGGCAGAGAAGGTCGAAAAATCAGCGAAGCCGCGCAAGAAGGCGGCAAAGAAGGCCGCAAAATTCACCGCCGCCGAATAGCTGGCGAATACCGGCTCGTCTGACTACATTTCACTTAACAGCGCCGTTTTGGCGCAGGACTATCTATTTTGAATAAGAAATCCGAACGAACACCCTCCCTCCCCTCTAAAGCCGACATACTCGCCTTCATCGGCAATCAGCCCGGAAAAGTCGGCACCCGCGAAATCGCGCGCGCGTTCGGACTGAAAAACGCGCTGCGCGCCGACCTCAAACGGATGCTTCGCGAATTGGCCGACGAAGGCTCCGTCGAGAAGCGGCGGAAGAAGCTGCACCACCCGGGGACCCTGCCCTCCACCGTGCTCGCCGATGTGACGGCGCGCGACAGCGACGGTGATCTCATCGCCAACGCCCGACGAATGGGACGAGGACGCCCACGGACCCGCGCCGAAGATCCGCATCTTCGTTCCACGTAAATCGCGTCCCGGCGAAGCCGCCGGCGTTGGCGACCGCGTGCTGCTCCGGGTTGAGGAAACCGACGAGGACGGCGGCATTCGCCATCAAGGCCGTGTCATCAAGATCATCGACCACCCCAAGCACCGGGTACTGGGTATTTTCCGGAAGATTGCGCACGGCGGCGGGCGGCTGGAGCCGGTCGACAAAAAGATGCTCGGCAAAGAGCTTGCGATACCTGCCGGCGCTACCGCCGATGCCGATGATGGCGACTTGGTCGCCGTCGAAACGTCGCGCGCCAAACGCCTCGGCCTGCCGACCGGCCGCGTGGTTGAACGACTGGGATCGCTGAAGAGCGAGCGCGCTGTCAGCATCATCGCCATTCACGCGCACGGCCTCCCGTCGGTCTTCCGACGCGAGACGCAACAGGAGGCCGATGCGGCTACGCCGGCGACACTTGGTGGTCGCGAGGACTGGCGGCATGTTCCGCTCGTCACGATCGACCCGCCTGATGCCAAGGATCACGACGATGCGGTGCAGGCAGAACCCGACACGGCACCGAACAATCGTGGCGGATTTATCGCCAACGTGGCCATTGCAGACGTCGCTTATTATGTACGGCCGAGCTCGGCTCTCGATCGCGAGGCGTTCACCCGCGGCAATTCGGTCTACTTTCCCGACCGTGTGGTGCCAATGTTGCCGGAGCGGATATCGAATGATCTCTGCTCGTTGCGCCCGTACGAAGATCGAGCAGCGCTGGCTGTTCGCATGGTGATCGGTGCCGACGGCCGCAAACGATCGCATACGTTCCACCGGATTATGATGCGTTCGACGGCACGCCTATCCTATCAGCAGGCACAGTTGGCGATCGGTGGCCGCACCGACGAGGTCACGGAGCCGATCATTGAACCGGTGCTCCGTCCCCTTTACGCCGCCTACGAAGCCATGAAGCGTGCGCGTGCCGAGCGGCAACCACTCGACCTCGATCTTCCCGAACGAAAAATCCTCCTGAAGGCCGATGGGACCGTTGATCGCGTGATAACGCCGGAACGGCTCGAAGCCCATCGCCTGATCGAAGAATTCATGATCCTGGCAAATGTCGCCGCCGCCGAAACCCTGGAGCGAGCGCGCGTGCCGCTCATCTATCGCGTGCACGATGAGCCCGCGATGGAGAAGGTGCAGGCATTGCGCGAATTCCTTGCCACGCTCGACATCCCCTTCGCCAAAGGGGGCGTCCTCAGGCCCGAGGCATTCAATCGTATTTTGGCCCGCGTGAAAGGGCGCGATGCCGAGCAACTCGTCAACGAGGTTGTCCTGCGCACGCAAGCGCAGGCGGAATATGCTGCTGAAAATTACGGTCACTTTGGGCTGAACTTGCGTCGCTACGCGCATTTCACCTCCCCGATCCGCCGCTACGCGGATCTCGTTGTCCATCGCGGGCTCATACACGCACTGAAGCTTGGCCGGGACGGCTTGCCCGATGGCGGGGACCAGAAAGCCCTCGCAGAGGTCTCCGCCCAGATTTCCGCCACGGAGCGGCGCGCGATGCTGGCCGAACGAGAGACCAATGACCGGCTGATCGCACATTTTCTCGCCGATCGTATCGGCGCGAATTTCGAAGGTCGTGTCTCCGGCGTTACGCGCGCCGGCCTATTCGTGAAACTGCGAGAAACCGGCGCCGATGGGTTCGTCCCCGCCCGTACCATCGGTGACGAATATTTCCGATATGACGAAACAGGCCACGCCATGGTGGGCTCGCGTTCCGGTGAAACCTACAGGCTAGGCGACCCCGTAACAGTAAAACTGGTCGAGGCAGCCCCGGTTGCCGGCGCGTTACGTTTCGAACTTTTGTCGGAAGGCCGCTCTGGCCGGCCGCTCCCCCGGCCGAAACACGAGCGACACTATCGGCGATCGCACGGCAAGCAACGGAAGGCACGATGACAAAGGACCTCGGAAAACTCTGGGCCGAGCGGATGACAAAGTCGGAGCGCGACCAGTCATTTCCCGACAGTGAGCCACGTGACGCCGCAACGCTGATGCTGATCGATCGGTCCGCTGCAAAGCCGAAGGTCCTCCTGGGTCGCAGGCACGCCAGTCACAAATTCATGCCGGGCAAGTTTGTTTTTCCAGGCGGTCGGATCGAAGCGCTTGATCGGAAAATGGCAGCGATCAGTGAGTTACATCCGGATGCTCAGAAAAAGCTTCTGGAGAGAGTGGCGGAGCCGCATGCCGATTTTGCGCGCGCCTTCGCATTGGCCGCTGTGCGTGAGACAGCCGAGGAGACTGGACTCCTGCTGGGCGTCAAACGTGACCGTGCGCCGGAAGTCCCAGGCGAGATCTGGACAGAATTCGCGAAGGCGAGCGTCCATCCCGACCTGGGCCAAATTCATTTCATCGCGCGCGCGGTGACGCCGCCCCGGCGGCCTCGTCGCTTCGACACGCGGTTTTTGACGGCGGACGCCTCCGCCATCGCACACACGATCGAGAGCGTGGTTGGCCCCGACTCGGAACTGGTTGAACTCGTCTGGGTCCCAATTGAGGAAGCCACCCACCTCGACATGCCGACGATCACCGGCATCATTCTCGAAGAACTGCTGGCCCGCGTGGAAGCCGGCATGGGACATGGCTTGCCGGTCCCCTACTACTATATGATCGATCAGCAATTCTTTCGGGAACTGCTGTAAACACCGCAAGAACGGCGCTTTTCTTGACTTTTTGCGCTTCGGCGCTAGTTTCCGCGCCAACGCCGCCATTGCAGCTCAAGTTAAAAGGTAAATTCCATGGCTAAGGCCATCAGTCTCAAGATCAAACTCGTTTCAAGCGCCGGCACGGGCCACTACTACGTGACGCGCAAGAATTCGCGCACGCAGACCGACAAGATGAAAAAGAAAAAGTACGACCCGATCGCCAAGAAGCACGTCGAGTACAGTGAATCCAAGATCAAGTAGTCGCGGGAGCAGTCCGATGCTTCGCACGGTTTTTGCTGCTCTGCTGCTCATCCCGCTCGCCTGCCTGCCCGCTGGTGCCGCCGAAAAGCACAAGCTCGCGCTGCAGATCAGTGACAATGATCCGGCGAAAATGAATGCGGTCCTCAACGTCGCCGCAAACGTGTCGAAGTACTATTCGGACAAAGGCGAGGAAATCGATATTCAGATCGTGGCATTCAATGCCGGTCTTCACATGTTGCGTGACGACACTTCGCCGGTGAAGCCGCGGTTGAAGTCCTTCAAGCAAGGCATGCCCAACGTGTCGTTCATGGCCTGCGAGAATACGCTCGAGGCAATGGCACGCAACGAAGGCAAGGAGCCGCCGCTCGTCGAAAATGCCGAGCGCGTCAAGGCAGGCGTCGTCACCCTGATCGAGCTCGGCGAAAAAGGTTGCGCCGATCGCAGTGGTGGCCGGCCGGAAGCGGCGGCATGAGGAGGCCACTCGCCCCGCTCCCGAGCGACCGAACCCCCGGACCCAGAGATGCGGCGGACCTGAGCACTCCGCAGGGTGACGAAATTTGCTTGCAATCACCGAGACTCACGAGCCGCGAGCAAGGGTAGACCAGCCTCCCTCGCCCACCAACCAAGGCGGTAAGACGTCTGGGATTCCACGAGTAACCGCTCGTTGAAGACTGTGGATAACTCGCGCGGCAGTCAGGGGGATGACAGCCTTCGTCAGGCGGGCGCCCAGAAAATGACGAATGGTCTCGATGAATTTCCCGACCGAGATCGGCTTTGACAAATAGGCCTCGCACCCGCCTTCGCGGATGCGCTCTTCGTCGCCCTTCATGGCAAACGCCGTCACGGCCACGACGGGAATTGCTTTGAGTTCGGGATCATCCTTGAGCCACTTGGTGACCTCCAGCCCGGATACCTCCGGCAACTGGATGTCCATCAAGATCAGGTCGGGCTTGTGCTTGCGGGCGAGATCGAGCGCCTCGATGCCGTTGCGCGTTCCTACAGTCTGGTAACCGTGGGCCTCCAGGAGATCGTGAAAGAGCTTCATGTTGAGCTCGTTGTCTTCCACGATCAGGACGGTCTTCGGCATTCTTTTTCCGTCCTTTTGCGCCCCGCCATAGTCGGGCATCATCGGCAAGCTAGTGCCGATTTCTTACGGAAAGGCAAATTGGCCGGTGAAACAGGGCGCCCAATTCGCGCGTAAAGAGGCCGAAGCGCTTGCGATTCAGGCCCTTACATTTATCGCCGGCGACGGCGAGCGGCTTGGCCGGTTCCTTGCGGTCACCGGCATCGGGCCGTCCGAGATTCGCGCCGCCGCGCGTGAGCCGGGATTCCTCGGCGGCGTCCTTGACTATGTCGCATCCGATGAAAGGCTGATCGCCGATTTTGCATCTGAGGCGGGCCTTGATCCCGCCGACGTCGAGCGCGGCCGCGCAATGCTCGCGGGCAATCCTTGGGAACGGGACGTGCCATGAGCTTCTGCCGCGATTGTCTCAGCGATGCGCCGGACAGCGCGAGCCGATGCGCGGCCTGCCGTTCGCCGCGGCTGGCCCGCCATCCCGAGCTTCACAGCCTGACGATCGCGCACATCGACTGCGATGCGTTCTATGCGACCATCGAGAAGCGCGACAATCCCGACATTGCCGACAAACCCGTCGTCGTCGGTGGCGGCAAGCGCGGCGTCGTCGCCGCGGCGTGCTACGTGGCCCGCACTTACGGCATTCGTTCGGCAATGCCGATGTTCGAAGCCAAACGACGATGCCCCGATGCCATCGTCATCAAACCGAACATGGCGAAATATGTTCAGGTTGGACGCGAAGTTCGCAGAGCGATGTTCGCCCTGACGCCGCTCGTTGAACCGCTGTCGATCGACGAAGCCTTTCTCGACCTGAGCGGCACCGAGCGGCTGCATGGCAAGAGCGCCGCCAAAGCCCTGGCGGCGCTTCGCGACGCAAGTCGAGCGCGACCTCGGAATCACGGTGTCGATCGGACTGTCCGCCAACAAGTTTCTCGCCAAGATCGCCTCGGACCTCGACAAGCCGCGCGGCTTTGCCGTGCTTGGCGCCACAGAAGCGCGTTCCGTTTCTGGCCAGCAAACCGGTCGGTTTCATCTACGGTGTTGGTGCGGTCAGCGCGGCAAAACTTGCGGCCGACGGTTTCCGTATCATCGCAGACCTGCAGCGTGCCGAAGAGCACGATCTCATGCGGCGCTATGGCGAGGAAGGTCTCGCGACTCTGGCAGCTTGCGCGCGGCATCGATAGACGGTCAGTGAACCCGGAACGCGACACCAAGAGCATTTCTGCCGAAACGACCTTCAACCAGCGACATCGGCGAATTTCGTCCGCTCGAGCAACATCTTTGGGAACTCACGGAGCGCGTCTCGGCCCGCCTGAAGGCGAACGCGCTGGCCGGATCGACTGTGACGCTCAAGCTCAAAAGCGCCGACTTCAAGATCCGCACGCGAGCACGCGCACTCGGCGCGCCTACGCAACTTGCATCGCGCATATTTGCGGCCGGCCGCGATCTGCTCACGCACGAGGTGGGCGCCACGCGTTTCCGCCTCATCGGCATCGGCGTCAGCAATCTGGAAGACGCCCTAGGCAATGACCTCGCCGATCTGATCGACCGGCGCGCCGCTGAGGCTGAACACGCGGTCGACAGGCTACGCTCGAAATTCGGACGCAACGCGGTGGTGAAGGGCTTGGCGCTCGACGACAACTAGTCGCCTGATCACGGACAGGGTTTTGAATTTTTCATTTCGAGCGACGTCATCTCGCCGCTAATGGTGAAGTCGGTGTAGTCGAGGATGAGAGATCGCGAAATCCCGTTCTCGTAGAGCTCGAACGAGATCGAGTAGACGGGGGTTTCCTCCCCGTTTTGCTCGGATTTCTTTTCCGACTTATCGAAGTAGCTGATGGTCACCGGCCAGCGCGCGAGCTTTGCAAGCGCTGGAATCTTTGCACTGGCGTCGTCTGGCGTTTTGTCGCCCGGCTCGATCAGGTGACCAATAACGGTAAGGGTGTTGTAGAGCTTCTCGCCGCTTTCGGAGCCGTCGTAGACAGGAAACTCGAGGACCGACTTACCTTCACGCGCTGCGGCAATAATGCGTCGCATATGCTCGGTCGGAAAGACTGCCGTGCTCGGCACCGTAAAATTTCTTTCTTTCGGTTTGCTCAAGCTGACAGCGACGGCCTTCTCGTTCCGATCAGCGTGCCCGTTAACAATATCGGTGCGGCGCTCGTTGAACAGATTTTCTGAATTGAAGCGGAATTTCTTGCCTTCTCCGTCCTCCCAGGTGGTCGATCGCAGGTCGCTCAACGCCGCCTTACCCTCACCTGAAATCGAGTTCGGATACCTGCCGGAACTGCAGTTGATAACCCTCGCAGGCACTGCCCGAAAAATCATAGAGAATTCGGCCACGCACGCCCTCAATACCGCGAGTCCCGCGCGACTTAGCCAGTTTGAGGTCGTAGATCGCCCTGTGCGGAGCCAAGAAGACGCGATCGGCAGGCGGCGCTGCCGCTACCGGCTGGCCGGCCGCCACGACAGCCAAACAAGACCCCAAAACGAGCGTGCGTATCGTACCGACCGGAATTCTCATTGTCGCGAACCTGTTCCTTGGGCCAAGCGGCCGGAGGCAAGGAAGATGCATGATCTGGGCAAGATAGAGGCCGCAGCCAATTCCACCAAATCGACCGCTTCCAGGCTTGCGCCGAAGTGCTCAATTGGCGAAGGATCGCACGGAATGGCGCGTCGCGGAGGGCAGCATGCCTGGTTCGGTTGAGAAGAAACTCGCTAGTTTAGGCGTCAGTCTGCCTACACCGGCAACCCCGATTGCCAATTATGTGCCGTTCGTTCGTAGCGGGAACATGCTCGTCGTATCCGGCCAACTTTGCTTTGGTAACGACGGCAAGCTCGTAGCGAAAGGTCAATTGGGCGCCGGGGTATCGATGGACGATGGGCAAAAGGCAGCCCGCGCCTGCGCCGTCAACTTGCTCGCGCAGCTGAAAGCCGCGCTTGGTGATTTGGATAAGGTGACACGTGTCGTTCGCTTGGGCGGATTCATCAATTCGGCGCCCGGTTTTACCGAAGGGCCGAAGGTCATGAATGGCGCCTCCGACCTCATGGTCGAGGTCTTTGGCGAAAAGGGCCGGCATGCGCGAAGTACTGTCGGTGTCGCGGCTTTGCCCGCCGATGCCGCCGTCGAAGTCGAAGGCCAGTTCGAGGTCTCGTGATTGTCAGATGTCCCTCGCTTGGATGACTGCGCGACCCATTGCCCACCGCGGCCTGCATGACGCGCAACGTGGCATCATTGAGAATACTGGTACCGCCTTCGAAGCAGCAATTTCGGGCAACTATGGCATCGAAACAGATCTGCAGATCAGCGCCGACGGCGAGGCCATGGTGCATCACGATGATGCACTCGGTCGACTGACCGAGGGTACGGGGCGCCTTGCCGAACTGAGCGCGGCGCGGCTCAAGAGCGTCAAATTCAAGGCGACGGCTGATCGCATTCTTACACTCAGTGAGTTGCTCGATCTGGTAGCCGGCCGAGCCAGTTTGCTCTTGGAGCTAAAGAGTCACTTCAACAGCGATGCCCGAACTCTTGACCCGCGCAGCCGACGTTCTTTCCAGCTATAGCGGGCCGGCCGCCCTTATGTCCTTTGATCCCGAACTGATCGAACTTGCCCGCCACAGATACCCTGCTCTGGTCCGCGGTATCGTCGCGCAACGCCATTATTCACACAGCGAGTGGAAAGAATTGCCAGCTTCTGCGCGACGGAACATGGGCCTTCTGTTGCACGTCCCGCGGAGTCGTCCTCAATTCATCGCCTATTCTGTCCGGGATTTGCCGGCTGGGCCGCCGCTGCTGATGCACGCTCTGTGGAAATTGCCCTTGCTGACGTGGACAGTGCGCAGCGACAAGGATCGGAAGCGGGCTGCGCGCTGGGCAGACCAGGTCATATTTGAGGGTTGCCGGCCATAATTTGCCAAACATCTCCGCTAGTGACTGTCCTGTCGGCGCGCACAAATCTGGAGGTCAGATGACCCGCCTGCTCTCAATCGTCTTCATTGCGGCATTCCTAGGCGCCCCATGCATCGCGGCAAGCGGTTCAGAGGCGCCTGTCGGAATCACGATTTCAGCGGCCAGCAAAAAATCTACATCCGCTCGCCGGCAGGAAACCGGACAGATCGCCTGCACCGTCAGTGGCTGTCAAAGGATCCCGCCTAATTGTCATCCGCAAACGGGCTACAACTGGGATGGAATACCAACGGGCTTTGATATTGTTGTGTGCCGTGCTCCCCGCGACCGGCGTGGCTAGAGACGTGAATCCCAGACGAAATCGTGTGTAAGATCGGGATACAATGACATCACCCGATGACTGATTTCGAACTTCGCATTCGTATCACGCAGTCGCTTACCGAAGTCCCGGCGCACGCCTGGAATATGTGCGCCGGCGAGGCGGTGCACGTTACCGCGCAACAAGAACCTGAACCGGCATCCACATCTGGGGATAATTTGTCCCCGACATTATCAACACGAGGAAATTCTCGTAACCCATTTGTTTCACACGAATTTCTATCCTCGCTCGAGGCATCGGGATCGGTGGGCGGACGAACCGGCTGGCAGCCAAGGCACCTTCTCGCTGAGAACGTCGCCGGCGAACTCCTGGGGGCCGCCCCCTGCTACGCCAAGACACACTCGCGCGGGGAATACGTCTTCGACCATAATTGGGCAGAAGCTTTCGAGCGCGCGGGCGGCGACTACTACCCAAAACTTCAGGTCGCAGTACCGTTCACGCCAGTCACCGGCCCGCGTCTGCTCGTGCGGGCTGGATCGCAAAGCGACGCCGTGCGCTGCGGTCTCGCTGACGCACTGGTCGAGATCACCACGGCAAGCGAGATTTCCTCTGCCCATGTCACGTTTCTCACAAAGGAAGAATGGCAGACGCTCGGACAGCGGAACTTCTTGTGCCGCACGGATCAGCAGTTTCATTGGGAGAATGCCGACTACAAATCGTTTGACGATTTTCTGGCCGTGCTCGCATCGCGCAAACGAAAGACGATCCGGCGCGAGCGCAAAGAGGCCCTGAGCGCCGGCATCGATGTCTGCTGGCTCACCGGTTCCGATCTGACAGAATCAATCTGGGACGCTTTCTTCGCCTTCTATATGGAGACCGGCTCGCGCAAGTGGGGTCGCCCCTATTTAACCCGTGAGTTCTTCTCCATCGTAGGCGAGAAAATGCGCGATCGCATTTTGTTGGTGATGGCGCGCCGCGCCGGGCGATGGATTGCGGGCGCGATCAATTTCATCGGCGCCGATACGCTCTACGGCCGGAATTGGGGTGCAATCGAACACCACCCCTTTCTGCATTTTGAGTTGTGTTACTATCAGGCCATTGACTATGCCATCGCGTCTCGGCTGAAGCGCGTAGAGGCCGGCGCGCAAGGCGAGCACAAACTGGCGCGCGGCTATCTTCCCCACACCACTTATTCCGCGCATTTTGTGGCCAATCCGGCCCTGCGCCGGGCTATTGCCGAGTATCTCGCGCGCGAGCGCGTTTATGTACAGGCTGCTGCCGAGGAGCTTGCGGCGGCGGCGCCGTTCCGCAAAGATTTGGTCGAACAGGACTGACGGGGGGATTTCATGCCCAGTTATGACCCGAACAACATTTTCGCCAAGATCCTGCGCGGTGAGCTGCCCAGTTACAAAGTCTACGAGGATGATAAGGCGATCGCCTTTCTTGATATTATGCCCCGTTCACCGGGACACACCCTCATTTTACCGAAAGCGCCAGCCCGGAATATTCTCGATATCGGCGCCGACGATCTGGCGCACGTGATGCTGACTGCTCAGAAGATTGCCAAGGCCGCCATGAAAGTGTTCTCGGCCGACGGCATCACAATCCAGCAGTTCAACGAAGGTGCCGGCGGTCAGGTGGTTTTCCACCTGCATGTTCACGTCATACCGCGCAAGGTCGGTGTCGTTATGAAACCCCCCGCAAGCGAGAAAGAAAAGCCGGAAGTTCTGGCCGAGCACGCCAAGATGCTCAGTGCGGCGCTTGCCGGCTAACCTGCGCTAGGGAACGAACAGAAATCCACCGATCAGTAGCGCTGCCTCAGCGGCGCAAACGCCAGCGGAGACCGAGCGTCTGACGGCAAGAAATATGACAAAACCGAATATCGAAGCGATCACGCGTACCGGCAAGGATATTGTAGCAAGCGCGCCCGTTGGAAATAGAACCAGTTTGGCAATGACGCCGGCCAAAATTGCGGTTGCAACCGCGCGTGACCAGACCACGATTTCGGAATCCTCATTGAGGCCGCGTGCAAGGACCAGCCCGAATGCGCGCCAAACCTCATTCGGCAGATAGCCGACCAGGACCATTAAAAAATAAGGCCACAGCTCCGTCAGTATGGCATTCATGTCGCGGCCTCGCGCACACGATGGACGAGATAAGCGAGTGTCCCGCCGATAAGGCCCGTCCACATCAGATCGAGACTTACATCCAGGAGCGTCAGCAACGGTCCGATCACCAATCCGAGTATGAGGCCAAGTTTGTCGACCATCATGCGGGCGTTACGTGCCGTCGACATCAGGAACGACATCGGCGTCAGGAACAAAAGGCCGCCCGCGAGCAGCGGCGGAAGTCCGGCCGCCAAATAAAAACCGACAAATCCGAAGACGGTCGCCGTAGCCATGTAGCCGGCCGACAGGCCATTGCAGAACGGAATGCGCCATTGATTCTCGATGGCCGGCAGAAGGCGCAAAGATTTAACCCACATGCTCACCGCGGTAAAATGTGTTGGCAGCAGCAGGTCGCGCAGGCGCGTGGTCGGTCCGCGCAGCACTGGCATGAGCGCTACGACCATCGGAAACAACCGCACCCCGCTCAGGGTCACTGCAAGGGCGATCTCGAACAGGGCGGCGCCCGTGGTTACTGTCGTGATCAGAATAACTTGCGCCGGTGCCGCCCACACCAGGACGGTTGATATCGCCAGCCACCAGGAGCTCAGGCCGAAATCATGGGTCAGAGCACCGATGCCGATATACGTCCCGGCCAACACCAACATGAATACGGATGTCAAAGCCGTCCTTGCGCCGGCAAAGAAAGCGGCTGAAGTCGACGAAAAGGCGACGGGCGCGGACATGGCGGGCATTCACGTCTCTCACAGCGCTCGCATCTCCGCAACGGCCCACATCCGCATGCGGCGCGTGCGAAAAACGAAGGCCGGGCGCGAGCCCGGCCTTGCAAACGGCGCTGTCCTTCGTGGTGTCAAACTTTGGTCAACGGAACTTTCGGCACCGACCCGCTTGGGCTTTGGCCGTGGCGGTGAGCGGCGTTTGCCTTCGGCTTTGGTACCGGCAGCTTCTCAGGCTTGGGCGTCACCGGACCATCGAGGAACTGGAAGCCGAGCTTGTCGCGGCCGTGTTCGTCCTTATCGACGATGACGCGCACGTGGCCGCCAGCCTTCAGATGACCGAACAGGACTTCATCGGCCAAGGGCTTCTTGATGTGCTCCTGAATAACACGCGCCATCGGCCGGGCGCCCATCAATTCGTCGTACCCGTTCGCAATCAGCCAGCGGGTGGCCTCTTCCGAAAGCTCAATGGTGACGTTGCGGTCGCCAAGTTGCGCCTCGAGCTGCAGCACAAACTTCTTGACCACCTTTGCGATCACTTCCTGCGACAAATGCGCAAAAGTAATGGTGGCGTCGAGGCGACTTGCGGAACTCGGGTGCAAACATCTTGTTGATCGCTTCCTGGTCGTCGCCTTCCCGCTTGCTCCGCGTAATCCATACGCCTGCTTCGCCAGATCGAGGCACCCGCATTCGTGGTCATAATCAGAATGACGTTGCGGAAATCGACCTGTTTGCCGTTGTGGTCGGTGAGCTTGCCATGATCCATGACCTGCAGCAGCACATTGAACAGATCGGGGTGCGCCTTTCGATTTCGTCAAGCAGCAGCACACAATGTGGATGTTGAGAGCCCCCGTCGGTAAGCAATCCGCCTTGGTCGAACCCAACGTAGACCGGCGGAGCCCGGATGGGCGGGACGCCGTGCACTTCCGTGCGTGTATTTGACATGTCGAAATCGGATCAGTTCGACACCAAGCGACGCGGCAAGCTGCTTTGCCACCTCGGTACTCCCGACGCCCGTGGGACCGGAAAACAGATAGCAGCCGATAGGCTTTTCAGGTCCGCGCAGGGCCCGCCGGGCGAGCTTGATCGACGCCGAAGGCGATTCAGTTGCCCTGTCCTGACCATATACGACGCTCTTCAGTG
>CAWCEW010000014.1:0-35931 GCA_963794665.1 uncultured Alphaproteobacteria bacterium
TCGACCAAATTCCCGTCGATCAAGGACCAGGTGTCTGCGCAGGAATGGCAGGCGCGGCTCGATCTCGCCGCCTGCTACCGCCTCATCGACGTCTATGGAATGACCGACCTCATCTACAACCACATCACGGCACGTGTTCCCGGTGAGGAGGACGTACTGCTGATCAATCTCTATGGCCTGCTCTACAAGGAAATCACGGCCTCCAGCCTCGTGAAGATCCACGTCGACGGCGAGATCATCTGGAAGCCCGACACCGATTACGACATCAACAAATCCGGCTACGTGATCCACGGCGCCATTCATAAGGCGCGGCCCGATGTCGCCTGTGTCTTGCACACGCATACGCGCGCCGGAATGGCAGTCGCCGCCATGAAATGCGGGCTGTTGCCGCTGTCGCAAACCTCGATCCGTTTTGTCGGGCACATCGGCTATCACGACTACGAAGGTCCGGCAGTCGAACTCGACGAGCGCGAGCGCCTGGTTCGCGATCTGGGCCCGCACGAGGCCTTGATCATGCGCAATCACGGCCTGCTGACCTGCGGCGCCACCGTCCAACAGGCATTCAACACGATGTATCAGCTCGAACTGTCTTGCCGCTCGCAGGTCGATGCGATGGCCGCACGCACCGAGCTCACAATGCCCGGAGAGAACGTCTTGGCGCACACTGCGCACATGTATCAGCCGGGCACGCGGCGGCCTTACGGCATTCTGGAATGGCCGGCCATGCTGCGCCGTCTCGATGCAGAGCAGAAGAACACCGACTACCCGCCGTATTGGCACTGAAGCAACGACCGACCCGGGAGAAAATGCCGAAATTGCTGTCACGACTGTTTGCGGCTCGCGCGCTTGTTGCTTGGCGCTGCGCGCCAAACGCCTTTGCCGACGATTACCCGAACCGCCCGTGCGCTTAATCGTTCCGTTCCCGCCCGGCGGCAGCAACGACGTCGTGGGGCGGCTCGTCGCGCAGCAGCTCAGCAACCAGCTCGGCCAACAGGTGTTCGTGGACAATCGCGGCGGCGCCGGCGGCGTGATCGGTACCGAGGCTTGCGCGACCGCCGCGCCGGACGGCTACACGCTCTGCATCATTTCGATTGCGCATGCGGTCAATCCGGCGCTGCACAAGCTCAATTACGACCCGATCAAGTCGTTTACGCCGATCTCGATTTTCGCGACCGGGCCGAACGTGCTGGCGATCAACCCGACGCTGCCGGTGAACTCCGTCAAGGAGCTGGTCGCGCTCGCCAAGCAGAAGCCTGGTGAGCTCAACTACGCCTCGGCCGGCGTCGGCAGCTTTCAGCATCTCGGCGGCGAATTGTTCAAGCTCACCGCCGGGCGTCAACATCGTGCACGTGCCGTACAAAGGTGGCGGGCCGGCCATGCAGGACGTGATCAGCGGGCATGTGAAGATCATGTTCTCATCGCTGATCCAGACCACGCCGTTTATCAAATCCGGTCAGCTGAAGGCGCTGGGCACCGGGCGGCGCGAAACGCACCTCGGTTCTGCCCGATGTGCCGACGATCTCCGAGGCAGGCGTGCCCGGCTATGTCGCCGACAATTGGTGGGGGCTCGCCGCGCCTGCCGGGCTTCCCGCCCATTGCTCGAAAGGCTGTACAAGGCGAGCCAGGCCTCGTTGAAAGCTCCCGAATTGCAGGCAGCAATTCGAGCGCGAGGGCGCGGCAACGGTCACCATGACAACGGCCGAGTTCGGCGACTACATCAAAACGGAAATCGCGAAATGGGGCCGGGTGGTCAAGGAAGGCAATATCACCGCTCAGTAGCGTGTTAAGGCCCACTTAACCGTGCGCGAAACGCGCGTCGCCCCGTCCTGCCGGGGGGCGACGCGGAACCTATAAATCGCCGTCCTGCCGGCGCTGCGTGCCAATTTTACCTTAGCTTTACGGGCCGCCGATAAGGTGCCTGCGTGCGTTTGGGGGCGACCCAGGCGATCAGTTGGAAGGCGGTAGGAAGAAATCCTGCCCAAGACAAGAATGTCGCAGACTGCTTCCGTCATTGAAGAGCTCGAGGATGTCCTCGCCGCGGGCTCGAGCGATCGCCGCACTGAAATTCTCAGGCGAGTAACCGATCTTTTCCTCGGTAACGCAGAAAACTTCAATCACGAGCAGGTCGGCGTGTTTGACGACGTGCTCGCGCACCTCATCCATCAGGTTGAGACCGACGCGCTTGCCGAGCTCGGGACCAGAACTCGCGCCGATCGGTAATGCGCCGAGTGGCATTATCCGTACTTTGTCGCGCCACGATGAAATCAGTGTCGCTGGTCCAGTCCTGGCGCAGTCACCACAACTGACCGATGGCGATCTTGTCGAGATCGCCAAACTGAAAGGCCAGGGACACCTGGGCGCGATTTCCGAACGCAAGCGTCTTGTCGCGGCAGTCACTGATATTCTCATCCAGCGCGGAGATACGACCGTCGTCCGCAAATTGTCGGAGAACCAAGGCGCAGCGTTTTTCAGAGCGTGGGTACGAAACACTTGCGACGCGTGCGGAGACCGACGAGCAGCTTGCGGAAAATCTCGGCGTCCGCCTGGATATGCCGCCACAGCTGCTTCAAAGCTTGATGTCAAAGGCGACAGAGGCGGTGCGGGCACGCTTGCTGTTCGGTAGTGCCTCCGGAAGGCCAAGCCGCAATTCAGCAGGTCTTGGCGTCGGTATCCGACAAGGTTCTGCGTAAGGCCGCGGTGCCGCGGGATTTCAGCCGCGCGATTGCGGTGATCGACCGGCTCCAGGAACAAGGCCGTCTCAATGAAATTGCGATTGCCGGATTTGCCGGCACCGGCAGGTACGAGGAAATGGTCGCAGGGCTTGCGCGCATCTGCGTTGCACCAACCGATCTCATTGAGAAACTCATGCAGAACACGCGTTATGATGGCGTTCTGGTTGCTTGCAAGGCCGCCGATTTCCGCTGGCCGACATTCAACGCCGTGCTCAAATCCCGCTTTTCCGGCTATGAAGTGCCGGCCACCGAGTTGACCCAGGCGCGTGCCGACTTCATCAAGCTTTCGGTCGCAACAGCCCGGCGCATGTTCCGGTTCTGGCTCGTCCGCGGCGTAACCAAAGCCGATTCCTGACCCTTCATTTTCAACTGCCCAAGCAAAGGCTCCGGGTTGCGGATTTAATGTTATAATGTTACATTTCTGAAAGCGGCAGAACCTTAGATTTTTCCATGAAAAAGGCCACGGCCGGGCTCGCCTTGCTTCTTGCATTGCTTGCGCAGGCCGTCCCGGTCCGCGCCGCCGAAAATCAAATTGCCGTCGTGGCCGCAGAAAATTTCTACGGTGATATTGCGCGCCAGATCGGCGGCGACCGCGTTTCGGTCGTCAGCATCCTGAACAATCCCGATCAGGACCCGCATCTGTTTGAGACGACGCCCGGCATCGTGCGTCAGATCGTGGCGGCCCAGATCGTGATCCTCAACGGCGCCAATTACGATTCCTGGATGGACAAGCTTCTGGCGGCGGGGCCGCGCCGTGACCGGATTGTTGTCAACGTTGCCAACGTCGCCGGTTACAAGGTCGGGGATAATCCGCATCTCTGGTACGACCCAGCGACCATGCCGGCAGTGGCTGTCGCCATCGCCGATGCGCTTGTGAAAGCCGACAACACGCACGCGGCGGAGTACAGCGAGCGGCTCAAGACCACGGTCGCAGCACTCGATCAGGTCACGCAGCGGGTCGCGCAGTTGAAGGCGAAACATGGCGGAACGCCGGTCACCGCGACCGAGCCGGTATTCGGCCCATGGCGCGCGCGCTGGGGCTGACCATGCGCAACGAGCGTTTTCAGCTGGCGATGATGAACGACACCGAACCGAGCGCGCGCGACGTTGCCGCGATTCGAAAGCGACCTCAAGGAGCGCAAAGTCAGGCTGCTGATCTACAACAGCCAGGTGTCGGAGAAATTGACCGAACGGCTGCGTGACATTGCCAGGCGGGCCAAAGTTCCAGTACTCGGCGTCACCGAGACGATGCCGGCGAATGTTAATTTCCAGGAATGGCTCCTGGGTGAGCTCAACAATCTCGACAAGGCATTGAGCGGGCCAAATTCGTGAGCGCCGTCGCTTTCGAGCATGTGACGCTTCAGCTCGGCGGCCGCGCGGTGCTGTCGGACGTCAGTTTCGCCATTGAGCCCGGAGAGTTTATCGGTGTGCTTGGGCCAAACGGGGCCGGCAAGACCACGTTGATGCGGGCAATCCTCGGTCTGCTGCCGCCAACCGCGGGCCGGATAAAGGTATTCGGACACGCGCCGGAATGCGGAAATCCGGAGATCGGATATCTCCCGCAATTGCGCACAGTATTGCCGGATCTTCGCATACGCGGGCGGGACGTCATTGCAGGCTCCCTGAACGGCGAACGCTGGGGTCTCGCTCTCAGCCGCCGTCGCGATCGGCTCATGGTTGAAGAGACACTCGAGGCGGTTGGGGCGCGTGAGCTTGCCGACCGTCCGCTCGCCGAAATGTCCGGGGGCGAGCGGCAGCGACTATTGCTCGCACAGGCGCTGATCGGATCGCCAAGGCTTCTGCTGCTCGACGAGCCGCTGATCAGCCTCGACGCCCGGCGCCAGGAAATCGCGATCGATGTCGTGCGAAGGGTCTGCCGCGAGCGAAAGATCACCGTTCTGTTCAGTGCGCACGAGCTCAACCAGCTTCTCGGAACGCTCGACCGCGTGCTCTATCTGGGCAATGGCCATGCCGTGCTCGGCTCGGTCGAAGAAGTGGTCACAGCCCCGATACTGTCGAAGCTTTTCGGCACCGATATTCAGGTCCTCCGCGCCGACGGGCATATTTTCGTGATGTCGCGGGGGCTGGATGTCGAGCGTACCGACCATCTCCATGATCACGGCCATGAGCACGGCCACCACCACCATCACTGACATGTTTGCCTACGACTTCATGATCAATGCCTTCGCCGCGGCCGGCATCGCCGCCATGGTCTCCGGCATTGTCGGCTATTTCCTGGTGATGCGCGGACAGACGTTTGCCGGCCACGCGCTCTCGCACATCGGCTTTGCCGGCGCGACCGGCGCCGGCCTTATCGGCATTGCGCCGCTATGGGGCCTTATCGCATTCACCCTTGCCGCCGGAGTCATCATGGGCGCGCTCAGCGACCGGATCAGTAACCGCGATGTCGCGATCGGCGTTATTCTTGCGCTCGCCCTGGGATTTGGCCTGCTGTTCCTGCACTACCACACGTCATTTGCGACGCAGGCAACGGCGTTGCTGTTCGGCAACGTGCTCGCGGTAGACCACGCGATGATCGCAACGCTCGCATTGCTTGGCGCGGTCACGCTTGCCGCGCTCGCTTTCATTATGCGGCCTTTGGTTTTCTCGAGCCTGCAGCCGGAGCTGGCGGAGGCCAAGGGCGTGCCCCTTCGCGTCGTCTCCGTCGCCTTCCTCGCCATCGTCGCCTTGGCCGTGTCGGTCTGCGCCCAGATCGTCGGCGTATTGCTGGTCTTCACGCTGATGGTCGGACCGCCAGCCGCGGCGCAACGCATAACGACGGGTCTTTGGAGCGGGCTGTTCGTATCGGCAGGCCCTCGCAATAGGCGAAGCCTGGCTCGGCCTGACGATCGCTTTTTACACCGACTGGCCGGTGAGCTTCTGCATTGCCTGCCTCAGCGCCCTCGCCTACTTCGTCTGTATCGCGCTCCCAAAACGAACAAGGCCGGCCCAAGTGGCGCCGGCCTCGTAACCCGACAACGCGCAGGCATTACATTTTTACGCCATTCTCGGTCATGTATTTCACCGCGCCCGGATGCCACGGGATCGGCGAATAGGATTTGACCTGGTTTTCGAGCGTGAAGTTCTTCGCCTCGCTATGCACCGCGACGAGGTCCGCCTTCTTGTCGAAGATCGTCTTGACGATGTTGTAGGCGTCCTGATCCGACATCTTGGCGTTGGCGACCAGGATATTCCACACGACGGTGTTCTTGTTGTCCGTCGTCTGCCCGGGATAAGTGCCCGCTTTGATGGTGCTCCCGGCATAGAGATCGCCGTACTTGGCGTTCATCTTCGCGGCAAGATCGGCATGATCGACGAGCTTGAGCTTCACGCCGGGCGTGGCGCCAAGGTCGGTCACCGCCGATGTCGGCAGGCCGCCGACCCAGAAGAACGCATCGATCTTGTGGTCCTTGAGCGCGTTCACCAACTCGGCGACACCGAGCCGCTCGCGCTTCATGTCCTTGTCCTTGTCGAGTCCGGCCGCCTCGATCACCCGGAAGGCCATCACCTCGGTGGCGCTGCCGCCCGAGCCGGTGGAGACGCGCTTGCCCTTGAGATCGGCCATCTTCTCGATGCCCATCCCTTCGATCGTCACCACGTGCATCTGGTTCGGATAAAGCACCATCAACGTGCGGACCGGCACCTCGGTGCCCTTGAACTTGTCCTGTCCTTTGTAGGCATCGAGCGCCGCATCGACCATCGAGAACGCTACTTCGCTGCGCCCGGCATTGATCAGCTTGAGATTGTCGACCGAGCCGCCGGTGACTTCCGCGGTCGCCTGGATCCCCGGCAAGGTTTTCGACAGCACGTTGGCGAGACCGCCGCCGAGCGGATAATAGACGCCACCCGTGCCGCCGGTTGCGATCGAAATCGCGCGCTGCTGCGCGAACACCGTTCCGGCGGCAACCGTAGTGGCCAGCGCCAAAACCGCCAGCCCGAGTCTTATGCCGCCTGCTCATTTCACGTTTCGACATTCGTTTTCTCCCTTGGCTTTTCTGTTCTTGTCCACCTTATGCCGCAAGTCTCGCTGGAACGAATTTCTGTTTCAATAGGAGCGCCGCCCCCAAACCGAGGCCAAACGGCGCAGGATATGGCACATCGAGGCCGGTCAAGCTCTCGGCCAGGCCCTCCAGCAGGCTCGGGAACACCAGCAGCAGGCCCGCCAGCATCCATAACCATCGCTCGGCCTGGGTATTCCGCCGCAACGCCCAATTTTGCGCGGCCGCCGCAAGCGCGCCCAGCCCGATGGCGGTTTTCAGCGTGACCCAGACGATGTCGTAGACCGACCCATCTTTCGGAATCTTCATCAGCAATCCGACGCCCTGCGGATCGAGCACGAAGACGAACGGCACCAGAAACGCCGGCAAAGTGTATTTCCAGGCCTGCATGGTGGTGATGTAAGGATCGCCGCCGGTGATCGCCGCCGCTGCGAAGGGCGACAGTGCGGTCGGCGGCGAAACTTCCGACAGCACCGCGTAGTAGAAGATGAACATGTGGGCGGCGAAATCCGGCACGCCGAGCTTCGTGAGAGCCGGCGCGGCAATGACCGCGCAGATGATGTAGGACGCGGTCACCGGCACTGCGAGGCCGATGATCCAGACGACCAGCGATGTATAGATCGCCGTCAGCAGCAGACTGCCGCCGGCAAAATCGATCACGATCGAAGAGAACTTCAGCCCAAGGCCTGTCAGCGTGACAATGCCGACGATGATGCCGGCAGCTGCGCAGGTCGTCGCCGCGCTGAGCACGCCGATCGAGCCATCCGCCATGGCGGCCGTCAGCTTTTTGGACGATGGCACCAATCTGCTGTCCCGTCGGCGTCAACCCGATGAAAGGCGAGCACACCGATCAGAACCAGAATCATCAGCGCGAAATAAGTTTCGAACTCGATCGAGAACGCTGTCCCGCCGATCGGCGTAATCGTGAACAGCGCCGCGGCGCCCGCGCCGATCACGAGAATTGCGATCAATAGTTTGCGCGGGCCGAGAGCGGTATCCGGCGCAAGCGCACTCATCGCGAAGGCGAGAACTGTCGCATAGAACACCGACAGCATCGGCGAATAGCCGATGACCATGAAGACCACAACCGCGATCAGCGAGGCGAAATGGAAGCCATAGCGCTTCGTCATTTCCCAGACGGTCATCTCGGCCTTGAACACGACCTCATGCGCGCCGAACCGCAATGAATCGAGTTCGACCATGAACAGCAGCGACAGGTAGTAGAGACAGGTCGGGATGGTCGCCATCCAGATCACGTCGAGGTAGCTGATCTTGAGAAACTCGGCGATCAGGAATGCCGCCGCGCCGAGCACCGGCGGGGAAATGATCGCGCCGAGCCCGCCGGCCGCGAGCAACCCGCCGGCGGCGTTTTTCTCGAACCCGGCTTTCGCCAGCATCGGGTAAGCGACCGTGCCGATCATCACGGTCGTCGCAACGCCCGAACCGGACGGGCCGCCGAGCAGAAACGACGATGCCACCACTGCGCGGCCGGCGCTCGACGGCTTGCCGCCCATGACCGCGAGCGAGAAATCGATGAAGAACTTACCGGCGCCGGAATGCTGCAGAACGGCGCCGTAGATCGTGAACATGATGATCAGCGTCGCCGACACGTCGATCGGAACGCCGAAGATGCCTTCCAGCGTGATGAACAAATGGCCGACCAGCCGCGAGATGTCATAGCCACGGTGAGTCCACGGCGGCGGCAGATCGGGACCGAAATAGGCGTAGAGAATGAAACACACGGCCACGAAGCGGCATGACCCAGCCGGTGGTGCGCCGCGCCGCTTCCAGCACCAGCACGATGAAGATGGCACCCAGGATCACGTCCCATTTTTCCGGCACGGCGGCGCGGTCGGTGAAATCGTCACCCTGCGCGAGCGCATAGACGATGGTGGCAATGCCGAGGAGTGGCGGGATGACGTCGAACCACTGGATGCGGTTGCGGAAGCGCGAGGAGAGCGGAAACAGCAGGAAACTCAACAGCAGCACGAAGGCGACGTGCGTGTAGCGCAGCGGGATCGTCGGCACGATGTCGTAGGCGGCGTACAGATGGAACAGCGTCATCGCGACCGCGATTCCGGTCACGACGATGCCGGCCCAGCCCGAAAGCCGGTTGGCGGCGCCTTCTTCCTGCTGAACGTATTCTTCGGCCTTGCGCAGCTGTTCTTCGGAAATAACTTCCGAGCCCGCGCCCGCCCTCGCGTCTTCCGCCATCGTCCCCCTCGCCTGGCAGCGGTGTCACCCCGCCTTCGGGCGGCACGCTAGCACGGGCTAAAGCGGGGGAATACCTGCGGAAAATGCCACCTTTGGCGCAGTCAAGGCCGTCCCAGCAGGATGGCGAGCCCGGCGGCCAGGAACGGCAGCGGCAGTGACACCAGCGCGCGCAGCCAGACGACGCGCGCCGGCATCATCGGCACTTCCCAGATCACCAGGCGGTGGATCGCGTAAAGAGCCCAGGCAGTCGAATAGGCGATCACCTGCGGCGCGCCGGCTCCGCTTTTGAGCGCGGCCGCGCCGATCGAAAAGCCAACGACCGGACCACCAGGCGTGAGCGCGCCCCCGAACGTCGCGATCAAGACACCCAGCAGGCCCGACTCCGGACCGAGCCAAGGCGCAATCCATTCGTTCGGCAGCGCTTCCGCGACGAAGCCCGAGCCAACCACGCCGACGCCGATGCGCGGCAGCAACAGGATGAACTCCATGACACCGGCACGCGCGCCGTCTTCCAGCAAAACGCGTCCGCGCGTGGCGGCAATGACGGCCAGAATGCCGACGACCAGCCACAGCAGGATATTAATGGCCAGCGTCATTTTTTTTCGTCGCGATATTGAAAGCCGGCACGAACGGCGACGCGGGCAAGCAGGCCGGCGATGATCGGAAGCGGGGTCGCAGCAACCATCCGCCAGATCACGAAGTCCGCGCCGAAGAACGGCAACTCCCAGACCAGCGCGCGCGTGTAACCGATGAGCGTCCAGCTGACGATGAATGCGACCACCGCGCCGGCATCGGCGCCCATGACGAGAAAAGCTCCGGCCACGGGATAAATGGTGATGGGCCCACCGGGCAGCAGAAAACCGAAAAACGCTGCGATCAGCAGGCCAGTAAACCCCGATTCGTGGCCGACCCAGCGCGCCACCAACTCGCGCGGCAACAGCAAGGTAACAAAGGCACCGATCAGGCAGCCAGCCAGCACTTTCGGCAACATCTCGCCAAAGAGCGAAACGTCACCGACAAGAACGTCGAGAAAGTGCTGACGCCCGTCACGCAGATAGACCGTGGCGGCGGCAGCAGAGGCAAGGATGGCAATGACCGCCGTCGACCAGTCAAAGGCGCGGCGACGGCGACGTGGTGGAGGCGGCGTGCTCAAAGTGGCGCGCACACTAGTCGACTCGCAGCGGAATGTCTGCCGCGTCCCGGTTGACCCTGCATTGCACCGCCGGTAGCTTCGCAGCGATGGGGATGGGGTCCCCCGAGAACCGCCCGAAAGGGGCTGATGACTCCTACCGTGCAACAGGGCGGTAGGAATTTGTCCGCCGCAGGGCGGTTTTTCCATGCCCTGAGACAGAGGAGATCTGATCGATGGGCTTTTTGATCGTATTTATCGGTGGCGGCATCGGCGCCGCGTTGCGCCACGGCTTCAATCTCGTCTTCGCGCGCCTGCTCGGCACGGCATTTCCCCATGCAACCTTGTTCGAGAATGTCAGCGGCTCCGTCGTCATGGGCATGCTCGTGGCGCTGTTCGCGTTCAGGAGCGGCATTCCGCAGCATTGGCAGTTGTTTCTCACCACCGGCATTCTCGGCGGCTACACGACCTTCTCCACCTTCTCGCTCGATGTCGCGTTGCTCTACGAGCGCGGCGAGATCGGCCTGGCGGCGCTCTATGTGCTGCTGTCGGTTGCTCTGTCGATCGGCGGCCTGTTCGGCGGCCTCGCGCTCGTGCGCAGTCTTACCTAGTCCATCGGCCGCATGCCGAGCTTGTCGAGCAGCGCCATATCGCGGTCGCGGCCGGGATTTGGCGTCGTGAGCAGCTTCGGCCCGTAGAAGATCGAGTTGGCGCCGGCGAGGAAGCAAAGCGCCTGCGTCTCCTCGCTCATGTCTTCGCGCCCCGCCGACAGCCGCACCACCGACGCCGGCATGCAGATGCGCGCCACCGCAATCGTGCGGACGAAATCAAGCGGATCGAGCGCCTTCTCCGCGAGCCAGAGGCGTGCCTTCCACGCGCACCAGCATGTTGATCGGCACGCTTTCCGGATGGGCCGGCAGGCTGGCAAGCGTCGCAATCATGCCGATGCGGTCTTCCGGGCCCTCGCCCATCCCGACAATCCCGCCGCAGCAGACGTGAATTCCTGCGTTACGCACCTGCTCAAGCGTATCGAGCCTGTCCTGGTATGTGCGCGTGGTGATGATCTCGCCGTAATATTCGGGCGATGTATCGAGGTTATGGTTGTAATAGTCGAGGCCGCAGTCCTTCAGCCGGCGCGCCTGATCGCCGGTCAGCATGCCGAGCGTGACGCAGGTCTCCATCCCGAGCGCCTTGACGCCCTCGACCATCGCGCAGACTTTGTCGAGATCGCGATCCTTCGGCGAGCGCCACGCCGCGCCCATGCAGAAGCGTGACGCCCCGCCGGCTTTTGCCGCACGCGCCTCGTCGAGCACGGCATCAAGATCCATCAGTTTTTCGGCTTCGACGCCGGTGTCGAATTTCGCCGACTGCGGGCAATAGGCGCAATCTTCCGGGCAGCCGCCGGTCTTGATCGACAGCAATGTCGAGATCTGGACCTCGGCACGGATCGAAGTTTTCGCGATGAACCTGCGCCGCACGAAAAATCAGTTCCGGGAAACGGAAGCGCGAACAGGTCTCGCACCTCCTCGCGCGTCCAGTCGTGTCGCGGGCAGACTGGATACTGAGAGCGGCGGCGGCATGTGATGCAACAGCGACATTCGTGAAAGCTCCGTCGTTCCGGAAAGTCTTATACCAAGATGGAGCGCCGGATTAGCGCAAGGATTCCCGCAAGATTGAGTGGCCTTTGTTGCCGTGTTAGTCTTCTAAGAACATGCTCGGGAGCGTCGATCCATGAGAAAGCTTGTTTTCACAACTGTCGCGCTAGGCGTCCTGACGCGCGCCTGCTTTCGCGCAAAAAAAGGGTGACGATGAGCCTCTCGCGATTCTGGAAAGGGAAAAGAAACAGCAGGCCGAGCAGCTCGATCAGCAATACAAGCGGGCCATGGAACGCTCACGCAAGGACGGCGACACAGCATCGGTGCGCACTGATCCGTGGGCAAACATGCGGGCACCGAACGACGGCAAACGCTAGGCGCCAGCGCGACATGAGCCGCGATCGCATGATCCGTTTCGCCGCGGTGCTGGTTTGGTGCCGCGGTTCTTTTCGGGCTTGAGCAGCAATTCGGCGTAAAGCTTTATCTCGCGATACCGGCCGCCATCGCCGCCTATTTTGCGACACTCATCGTGCTCACGCTCGCGTTTGGCAGCGGCAACCAGACGAAATAGCCGTCACCACCAGTGGCGCCGCCAGCCCTAATACGGGCGGTAGTACGGGCGATAATACGGGCCGCCGTAATAAACGATCGCCGGCGGACTCGTAATAGACCGGACCATCGACAACCTCCGGCCCTTCGATCACATCCGGCCCCTGCCGGTAGGCCGGCCGCGGTGCGACCGCCGCTGCGCGCTGCTGCGGTACGCGGCCGCTCATGTCGAGCGCGGTCTGGATTGCAAAACCGCGTTTGTCCTGCCAGGCGATCTCGCACCAGCCGCCGTCGCACGCTGAGGCGTCGACCAGGCTGCCGCCGGGAATCTTGGCGACGATCTCGCTGCCGGTGCCGGGTGCCGCGCGCAAGTTGACGGTTGAAGCAACGTAGGCCGGCTTGGCGGCGGCAGCTCCTGTCATGAGCACGACCGCGCCAAAACACAACAATGAAAATTTCCCGTTCGACCAGACACGCATGAGCCCACCTCCGCTCCAATGTGCTGCATGTGCAGCCGCAGGGACGGTGGGAACCAAAATCGGCGGAATCGCGGCAATAGAAAAGACCCGCGGAATTCCGCGGTTTGTTACCGCGGGGCAGCCGCGATATTTCCGCCGTCGACGGCCAAAACAGCGCCAGTTGTCTTGCGCGCGAGTGCGAGACTGACGAACGCTTCCGCAACATCTTCGGCCAGAACCTCCTGGCCCAGAAGATTGCCGGCAAGATAATCGTGCTCGGTCACCCCACGCGCCTTCGCGCGTTTCTTGATCAAGGCCTCTGTCAGCAATCCGGAGCGAATGCGGTCGGCATTCACGGCGTTGGAGGTGATGCCATCGCCACCATGGTCCACCGCATACTGGCGCATCAGAGCCAACGTCGCGGCCTTCGGCAGTCCGTAGGGACCGAAATCGGGACCCGGATTGATTGCCTGTTTGGAGACATTAAACAGCAGCGCACCGCCCGTGCCCTGCCGGCGCATGATCTGCACGGCTGCCTGCGCGACATATTGGTGCGCGAAGAAATTCAGCTCGAAACTTTTTCGCAATGTCGCGTCGTCGACGTCGCCAATCCGGCCCTGCCAGGCGGCACCCGCATTCGAAACCACAATATCCACCCCGCCATGAGCGGCAATGACGGCATCGAAGGCCGCGGCAACCGATCGCCGGTCGGTCACGTTGCAGCCGATGCCGAGGGCATTGAGAGGCTTGGCGGCAAGCTTCGTGCGGGCCGCGTCCAGATCAAGAAGAACCACTTCGGCACCGCGCGCGCGAAAGGCCGCGGCGGTCGCAAGCCCGATCGTCCCGGCGCCGCCGGTAATGACGACGACCTGCCCCTGCAGCGGCTGCGGCTTCCGGCCCGCGAGCTTTGCCTGCTCGAGCGACCAATATTCGATCTCGAACTGCTCGCGCTCGGAAATGCTCTCGAACGTCCGCCTTTTTCCGCGTTCGCAATCACCGAGATCGTGGTTTCCGCAATGTCGGCGGCAATGCTCGCATCTTTTGCGGTTGCCCCAACGCCGAATAATCCTACGCCCGGCACGAGAATGACGCGCGGCATCGCATCGAGCGGCCGCTTTCTTCGGAACGGCGTGCGCATTGTGCCGCGCAAAGTAGCGTTCGTAGTCGACCTGATATTTTGCAATGGCCCTCCGGGCAGTTGCAGCAAAAGCATCGAGCCTGCCCCTATCAGGCGCTGGCAAAATCAGCGGGCGCGGCTTGGTGCGAATGACATGATCGGGGGTGACCGGACCTTGTCGGCTGTAGCGCCCAAGCTCCCGGCCGTTCACGTAACCAAGCACCTCATCGTTTGCGCGATGTGCCAGGACGAAGTGCGGTCCGGGCTTGCTGACAAGGCCTCGCAGCACCGGCGCGATGTCAGTGGCAGTCGCGAGCGTCTTTGGAAGCTTGACGGAAAATGCGCGCCGCGGCCGTATTTTTCGCAACGCCCGCTCCGCCCTACTCACCAGATCGATCATGCGGTCGTAGGCTTCGCGCGCGCTGCCGCCGAAGGTGAAGATCCCGTGCTTGTGCAGAATCAGGCCTTCGCACTGTGGATGTGCATCGAAGACCTCTTTGGCCTTCAGCGCGAGCGCGAAACCCGGCATCACATACGGCACGATTGCCGCGCGCGATCCATAAACTTTCCGGCAGAGCGCCATGCCGTCAGGCCGGTCGCACAGAGGCCAGAACCGCATTGGCATGCGTATGGTCGACGAATTTGTGGGGGATGAACGCGTGCAGCAAGGTCTCGACCGACGGATTGGGTGCCGCGCTGTCGAGCAAGTTGCTGCGCTGGATCGCAACCATCTCCTCATCGCTGAGGGCCTTGAGACCGGCGAGCTTCAGCAGCGGAGCAAGCCGCACGGCCGGCAAACCCGGCGGCTCGATTGTCGCCATATCCCAGCCCGAGCCTTTCACGCACAGAACTTTTGCCGGCTCCCCGGCGGGATCGCGCATGACGGTTTTGACCGACGTATTGCCCCCGCCATGCTGGACAAGGCGCGGATCGCCGCCGAGCAGGCGCGTCGTATATGTGCGCAGAGCCAGGTCTTCGTTGGCGCCCTGCACACGATAGGTTTTGACCGCGGCTCGCGCGTCGCGGTCGGACCACAGGTTACGCATGCGCTTTGCTCTCAGCCGTGCGGGCGCCTTCCGGGAAAAGCCGGCGCAATCCTTGCGGTGAGGCCTCGCAGACCCCGCGCTCCGTCACCAGCCCGCTGACAAGATGCGCAGGCGTGACATCGAAGGCGTAGTTGGCCATCGTGCTGCCTTCCGGCGCGATGTCGACCTGCACGATTGTCCCATCAGAAAGACGCCCGCTGATGCGTGACATTTCCGATGCATCTCGCTGCTCGATCGGAATGCCCGCGACACCGTCATCGATCAGCCAGTCAATCGATGGCGACGGCAGCGCGACATAGAACGGCACCTGATTGTCCTTGGCCGCCAGCGCTTTGAGATAAGTGCCGATTTTATTGCAGACATCGCCGCGCGCCGTCGTGCGGTCCGTTCCGACAATGACCAGATCGACCATGCCATGCTGCATCAGATGTCCACCCGCATTGTCCGCGATGACGGTGTGAGCGACGCCATGCTGACCGAGTTCCCACGCGGTCAGACTCATTCCCTGATTCCGCGGTCGCGTTTCATCGACCCAGACATGAATCGGCATGCCGCTGTCGTGCGCCTTGTAGATCGGCGCCAGGGCCGTGCCCCAGTCGACCGTCGCAAGCCAGCCCGCGTTGCAATGGGTGAGCACATTGAGCGGATCCTTGCCGGATTTCTTCGCGGCGGCATTGCGCAAGATTTCCAGGCCATGATCGCCGATGGCGGCATTGATTGCGACGTCCTCCTCGCAAATTTCAGCGGCGCGCCGGTAAGCCGCTTCGACACGCTCCTCGCGCCTGCGATTGCGCAGATGGGACCGCATCACATCGAGCGCCCAGCTCAAATTCACCGCAGTTGGGCGGCTTGCCAGCAACGCCTCGTAAGCGCGATCAAGCGATTGATCCGATGCGTCGTCCGCCATCGCCAGGCAAATTCCATAAGCGGCCGCAGCGCCGATGAGAGGCGCGCCACGTACCTGCATGGTTTTGATCGCGGTCACGGCGGCAGCCAGATCGCGCAGGTCGACGATCTCGAACCGGTGCGGCAGCAATGTCTGGTCGATGATCCGGACCGTTCTGCCATCGTCCGCGAGCCAGATTGTGCGGTAAGGCTTGCCGTTCACACGCATGGAGGCCGTTATACCTGAGACCGTTGTGCGCGCCTACGCCTGGGCCTTCGGGCGATGCGGCGCCGGCAAATGGCCGGCTCTTGTCCGATGGCGCCCACGAAATTTTCTTGTAGTCGAAACCCATCTCGATCGTCGGCTTGATGATCGCGAAGTAAGGCGAGATGTCGAAATCGCGCGGGGCATAAAGCGAGCTGTGGCGGATGTGATAGATCTCGCGTCGCGCCTGCGCGCTTTCGACGTGTTCGATCGCCGGCAAAATAGGATAACCGACGGTGGCAAAAGCCTCCGCGATCAGCGCCGAGCAAATGAGCTTGGTGGGATCGCCTGAGCCGAGCGCGATCATGCGGCGACGGAAGCGCTGCGGCACCGGCAGCGGCACCAGGTAACGGCCGAGATCGACGATGTTCTTGAGGTCATATTGCAGCCCGAGGCGCTCGATGGCGTATTCGCAGACGGTTTGCCGGTCGTCGGGCGACAGGCCAACCGGACGGCAGATACGGGTGTGATAGTCAAAATAAGTGGACAACGGCACGGAGACGATGCCCGCCTCGAGGTTGGACTCCACCAGATCGCATGGCTCACCCTTCGATGTGACCTGGCCATCGACCGGCCCGACGTAAAGCGCCGCATGCGACCACGTCGACTGCGTCAGGTATTTGATCACGCCGGCGATATGCGTGCGGCCTTCGATCAGGAGGATGTCCCCCGGCTTGATCAGGGCCTGCAATGCCGTCGGATCGGCCGGCGTAAACGGCTCGTAGCCGGGCGCAGGCTTCTGCAGATAGGCGGCGATATGCCGCCCGACGCGATCGAGCACCCATGTCATGGGTTTTTACCCCGAAGATCGACCCCGGACGAAGTCGAACAGTATTTTTCGCGCCCAGGCAATACCGCCACCGCGCTCAGCAACTATTGGATGGACTGGCCCTCTTTCGGTTCCTGCCGGCTAAAAACAAATGGCCGGAAAAATCCGGCCATTTGCATTTCAATTGCGTGATCCGCTACTCGGCCGCTTCCATCCGCGGGCTGGCCGCCTCCACCTTCGCCGCGCAGAACTTGAATTCGGGAATCTTGCCGAATGGATCGAGCGCCGGGTTGGTGAGGATGTTCGCCGCCGCCTCGACATAGGCGAAGGGGATGAACACAACGCCATCCGGAATTCCGTCATCCTGCCGCGAGTTGAGCTCGACGGTGCCGCGCCGGGTGGTCACACGGATCATGTCGCCGGGCTTGATGCCGAGCTTGGTGAGGGTGCCGCGTGACACTGCCGCAATCGCCGCCGGCTCCAGCGCATCAAGAACAGTGGCGCGGCGCGTCATCGAGCCGGTGTGCCAATGTTCAAGCTGGCGGCCGGTAGTGAGGATGAACGGGTACTCGTGATCGGGCGTCTCGTCCGGCGGCAGGAGCTTCGCCGCGACCAGCTTGGCCATGCCGTTCGGCCGCGGAAAGCCCTTGTCGAACACCACGTCGCGGCCCGGTTTGTCGGGCGCGTCGCTCGGATACGTGACGTGATCCTCGCGCTCGACGCGCTCCCAACTGATGTTGTCGAGAGCAGGCATCAGGTTCGCCATCTCGGTGTAGACCTCGCTGACGTGCTTGTAGTTCCATTTCTCGCCCAAACGCTGAGCCAGATCCTGAATGATCCACAAATCCTGGCGCGAGTCGCCCGGCAGCGGCAGCGCCTTGCGGCCCATCTGCACCTGTCGGTTGGTGTTGGTAACGGTGCCGTCCTTCTCCGGCCAGGCCGAGGCAGGAAGGATCACATCGGCATAGGAGCAGGTCTCGGTCACGAAGATGTCCTGCACTACGAGATGTTCAAGATGCGCGAGCGCACCGCGGGCGTGATTCAAGTCGGGGTCCGACATCGCGGGGTTTTCGCCCATGATGTACATGCCCTTGATCTCGTCGGCATGCACCGCGTCCATGATCTCGACGACGGTCTTGCCGCGCTTGGGATCGAGCTTTTTGCCCCAGGCCTTTTCGTATTTGGCGCGAATTTCCGGATTCTCCACTGACTTGTAGTCGGGGAAGAACATTGGAATAAGCCCGGCGTCGGAAGCGCCCTGCACGTTGTTCTGCCCGCGCAATGGATGCAGGCCGGTGCCAGGACGGCCAACCTGGCCGCAGATAAGCGAGAGCGCAATGAGACAGCGCGCATTGTCGGTGCCGTGCGTGTGCTGCGACACGCCCATGCCCCAGAAGATGATGGCACTTTCGGCACGCGCGAAGCCACGCGCAACCTCGCGCAGCGTATCGGCGGGAATGCCGCAGATCGGCTCCATCTCCTCCGGCGTGAAGTCCTTCACATTCTCGGCGATCTGATCAAAACCTTCGACGTAGGTCTGTACGTATTGCTGGTCGTAAAGTTTCTCGCCGATGATGACATTGAGCATGGCGTTGAGCATCGCCACGTCGGTGCCGTTCTTGAACTGCATCATCTTCCAGGCGTGGCGCTTGAGCGCCTGCCCGCGCGGGTCCATCACGACCAGCTTGGCGCCGCGCTTGGCCGCCTGCTTGAAGAAAGTGGCGGCAACCGGGTGGTTTTCGGTCGGATTGGCGCCGATCACAATGATGAAGTCGGAATTCTTGCACTCGTTGAAAGTCGCGGTCACCGCGGCGGAGCCAACGCCTTCCAGCAGCGCCGCCACCGACGAGGCGTGGCAGAGCCTCGTACAGTGGTCGACGTTGTTCGAGCCAAAGCCGGTGCGCACCAGCTTCTGGAACAGATAGGCCTCTTCATTCGAGCCCTTGGCCGAACCGAACCCGGCTAGCGCGCGCGAACCATCGCGATCGCGAATTTTTTTCAAGCCGGAAGCGGCGCGCTCCATCGCCTCTTCCCACGTCGCTTCGCGGAAGTGCGTAAACGGATTCGACGGATCGACCAGATCGTCGGCAGCTTTCGCCACGCCATCCTTGCGCACCATCGGCTTGGTCAGGCGCTGCGGATTGCTGATGTAGTCGAAGCCGAAGCGGCCCTTCACGCACAGTCGGTTCTCGTTTGCCGGACCGTTGCGGCCGGTCACGTACAAAAGCTTGTCGTTCTTGATGTGATAAGTGAGCTGGCAGCCGACACCGCAATAAGGGCACACGCTGTGCACCTCGCGATCGGGAAACTCGGTGCGGACGTTCTTGTCATTGACCAGCGTCGCCGGCATCAGCGCGCCGGTCGGACAGGCCTGCACGCATTCGCCACACGCGACGCAAGTGGACTGGCCCATCGGGTCATCGAAGTCGAAGACGATCTTCTCGCCGTGGCCGCGGCCCGCCATGCCAATGACGTCGTTGACCTGCACTTCGCGGCAGGCGCGGACGCAGAGATTGCACTGGATGCAGGCGTCAAGATTGACCGCCATGGCCGGATGGCTGCGGTCGGGCGCCGGCATTTTTTCACGCTCAGGGAAGCGGGCGACGTCGATTTCCATCCGGTCGGCCCAGCTCCAGAACTTCGACTGCGGATCGTGCGAGGTCGCACGCTCGGGCTGGTCCGTGACCAGCAGTTCGAACACCATCTGCCGCGCGGTCTTGGCGCGGTCGGAGGTCGCCTTCACTTTCATGCCTTCGGACGGCTTGCGGATGCAGCTGGCGGCGAGCACGCGCTCGCCTTCGATCTCGACCATGCAGGCGCGGCAATTGCCGTCGGCGCGATAGCCGGGCTCCGGCGAATAGCACAGGTGGGGAATGTCGATGCCCTGCCGCTTGGCCACCTGCCAGATGGTCTCGCCCGGCAACGCCTCGACGTCCTTGCCGTCGAGCGTGAATTTCACGGTTGCAGCTTTGCCGCTCTTATCAGCCATGATCACCAGCTTCCCAATGGCTTGGTCAATTCATCCGGAAAATATTTAATTACGCACAACAGCGGATTTGGCGCCGCCTGGCCGAGCCCGCAAATGGACGCATCGCGCATCGCGGTCGATAGCTCTTCGAGCAGCTTCACGTCCCACGGACCCTTGGCCATCAGCTTGGCCGCTTTCTCGGTCCCGACCCGGCAGGGTGTGCACTGGCCGCAGCTCTCATCCTCGAAGAACTGCATCAGATTCAACGCGGCAGCCTTTATGTCGTCCTTGTCGGAGAGAATCACAACCGCGTGCGAGCCCACGAAACAGCCATATTTCTCGAGGGTTCCGAAATCGAGCGGAATATCGGCCATGGAAGCCGGCAGGATGCCGCCGGACGGCCCGCCCGGCAGGTAGCCCTTGAACTCATGGCCATCCTGCATGCCGCCGCAGAACTCGTCGATCAGCTCGCGCATGGTGATGCCGGCCGGCGCCAGCTTGACGCCCGGATTCTTCACGCGGCCCGAGACCGAAAAGCTGCGGAAACCCTTGCGCTCGTGGCGGCCCTGTGACGTCGCCCACTCGGCGCCCTTCTCGATGATGTCGCGGATCCAGAACATCGTCTCGACGTTCTGCTCGAGCGTCGGGCGCCCGAACAGACCGACCTGCGCGACATAAGGCGGACGATGCCGCGGCAGCCCGCGCTTGCCCTCGATCGATTCGATCATCGCGGATTCTTCGCCGCAGATATACGCGCCCGCGCCGCGCCGCAGATGCAGCTTGGTATGCGGCGACAGACCCCGCGCTTTCGATCCTGGCGATCTCGTCGGCAAGCATCAGCCGAAGCTCGGGGTATTCGTCGCGGATGTAGATATAGGTCTCGGGCGCCTCGACCACCCAGGCGGCGATCAACACGCCTTCGATGAAACGGTGCGGATCGCGCTCGAGATAGTAGCGATCCTTGAACGTGCCGGGCTCGCCTTCGTCGGCGTTGACCGCAAACATGCGCGGCGCAGGCTCCGCACGCACGAGCGCCCATTTGCGGCCGGTCGGAAAACCCGCGCCGCCGAGGCCGCGCAGTCCGGCATCGCTCACGATCTTGATCAGTTCGTCGCGCGTGCGTTTGTCGGTCAAACAGCTTTTCAGCAGCGCGTAACCGCCGGCCTTTTGATAAGCGGCAAAATCGACGTCGGGCTTCCACGCATGCGCGTGCGGCTTTGCCTTTACCGACGCTGCGACACGGAATCGACCGTTGCCTTGAATGTCTGGACATGACCGACCGCGCAGACCGGCGCGCGATCGCACCCGCCCATGCATGGAGCACGAACGACGCGCACATCCTCGCCGAGCTTTCCGAGCAATTCTCTCAGTAATCTTTCTGCGCCGGCCATTGCACACGACAGTGAATTGCACACTCGCACGGTAACCGGCGGCGGCGGACAGCTCGCCTTCCTTCACGACGTCGAAGTGCGCGTAGAAAGTCGCGACCTCGTAAACTTCGGTCAGCGCCATCTTCATTTCCGAAGCGAGCGCCGCAAGATGCGCGGCGGAGAGATGGCCGTATTGATCCTGAATGAGATGCAGGTGTTCGATCAGCAAGTCGCGCCGGCGCGGCCGATCGGTCAGAAGGGCACGGATCTCGTCGAGCGCCTGCGGGTCGACCTGGCGACCCTTGGGCGTGCGCGGCGGACGCCGGCGGCCGCCCGTTCCGTTGGCTCCTGCCCGGGGCGGATTTTGGATATTCATTGCCTCACCTCGGGCACGATTTGAAGCCGTTCCAAAAAGGAGACAATCCCCTGGTCGGTATGGGTCGATAGAGAATTTCTATCAATATGACGATGCTTTACTGCTTATTTCTTTAGCAACTGATCGGCACATGCCGCTATACTAACATCATGATTTGTAAGGAATAAAACGCTTGATCGATAAGCTTGAGTTCATACTGGCTTTGGCCCGTGAGAAGCATTTCGGACGCGCGGCGGAAGCGTGCGGGGTTACGCAACCCACACTCTCCGCGGGAGTGAAGCAACTCGAAGACCAAATGGGGGTCTTGCTGGTCAACCGGGGCTCACGTTTTCAGAGCTTCACTCCCGAAGGCCAGCGCGTACTCGAATGGGCAAGACGCATTGTCGGCGACAGCCGCACCATGCGAGAGGAGATCAATTCATTGAAGACATGGGCTTGTCCGGACGTCTGCGTCTTGCTGCGATTCCGACTGCGCTCGCGATGGTGGCTGCGCTCACCACGCCATACCGGGAAAAGCACCCCAATGTTCAGTTCACCATCTACTCCCGGACCTCGATCGAGATTCTCGATCTTCTCGACAATCTCGAGATCGATGCCGGAATTACTTACCTCGAAAACGAGCCAATTGGCCGCGTCAGCATCGTGCCTCTGTATCGAGAGCACTACTGACTTGCTCACATCAGCCGACGCACCCGCTCGGCAATCGTGACACCGTCACATGGGCGGAGGTTGCGCAGGTGCCTTTGTGTTTGCTGACGCCAGACATGCAGAATCGCCGTATCATCGATCGTCTCCTCAAAGGAGCAGGCGGCGAATCCCGCCCGACCCTCGAATCTGATTCGATGATCTTGCTCTACTCGCATGTACGCACCGGCCGTTGGGCAAGCGTCATGCCCGCCAAGATTGCTGACACTTTGGGTTTGACAGACACGATCCGCGCTATTCCGATCGCACAACCCAAGGCCGTCCAGACGATCGGTCTCGTGGTGCCGCAGCGCGAGCCGATGACGCCGATCACCGCTGCTCTGGTGGCGGAAGCACGCCGTCTTGCTCCGCAACTGTCAGGCTGACCTTATTGGCTGCCAGTCTCGGCAAGCAACTAGACCGGGACGATCGAGGGTGACGGCAGCGTGACGAGGTTGTCATCTTCGCTGCGGCTTTTGCCCTTCCGCCCGCGCGCGCTCTTGCCCTTGGCATTCGCTGCTTTGCGCAATTTCATCCGCCGTTCGTAAAACGTGACGATGTTGCGCGCGGTCTGCTGGCTGAGCTTGCGATAGCGCTCAAACGCCACCGTGATGTCGTCGGGCTGAAGATTCCGGTTTGCAGCGAACATAACGAGCATTTCGCGCGCCGTTGTCCACGAGCAGCCGGCGGCCTTGGCCAGCAGCAACAGCATGTCCTCGCCCTCGTCGAGCAAAGCGCGCTCGACCAGGTCGACCGGGAAAACGCCGAGGCGGGCGAGTGCAACCACGGTTTTTTCAAAGTCCTGCGCGTGGGCAGGGCCATGAACGCTGGCCTCAGTGATGGGTCGGACATTAAACCGGCGCTTGGCTTCGCGAACGGCGACGGCATGCGCGTGGGAGCCCTTGCGGACCTCACGTTGCATCGCGGTCGCTACGTCGTCGACCGTGTCGCGAATGGCCGCGACCATCTGCGGGTTTGCAGCTTCCAGCTTGGCGCGAACTTTCGAAGAGGCCGCTTCCAGCAACTTGAGGAAATATTGCCGCGGGAGATCGCTGCGCTCGCCGAGCGCCAAGGTCAGCTTGCGGTCGTAGCGGGCACGACTGGTCAGCTTGCCGAAGCCGGCGAGAGAAAACCGCGCGCCTTTGTTCTTCACGACTTTATGGACAACCCGTTGGTCGCCGCGCTCGACCAGGACATCGGTCACCTTTTCGCTCAGCTTCAGGCGCTGGGCGATCGCATAGAGGTGGTCCTGGCTTTTGGTAGTGGCATTTTCAACGAGATCGTCGTCGCTCAGGCGCTCTGAGTAGACAAGGACGGGTTCCGCAACCTCGATTGCATCGTCGAACGCGAGCGAGCGAATGAGGACCGGCGGGGCATTGTCGATGACCGCGAGCCGATGCGCGAGCTTGGCGCGCGCCTTGACCTCGATGTCGGCAGCCAGACGGCGCAACACGTCATCGAACAGGGAAATCTGCTCATCGGAATAGCTGCGCGAGCCGGCCGCAAACAGGTCGGTGACCCGATCAATGATCTTGAGACGATGCTTGGCGGTCGCGGCCGGCGACCGGGCTGACCAGGTCGTCAAGGAGCGAACGGCTTTCGGCAAGCGCGGTAGCTGTGTTGGATGCGGTGCTCATTGCCATGGCAAGTTCTTTGCAACTCAATGAAATTGACGCTGCTCACGGCTACGCGGTCGATCGCGCGACCGGAGCGGGTAGGAACCTACCGCAAAGGTGCGAAAACTCGCTGTACACGCACCGCTCAAAAAAAACGAAAAATTTTAGGAAATTCGTACACAACTGCGGAGCGATCCCCGCGCCGCTCGACGCAAAAAGGGCCCGATTTTCTCGGGCCCTTTTAACTTCTTGCAGAATGCCGAGACGCGTCTTAGAACAAGCCGACGATCTTGCCGTCCTTGACGTCGATCGAAGTCAGCCGACGGCACTTTCGGCAGGCCCGGCATGGTCATGATCTCGCCGCAGATCGCCACCACGAACTCGGCGCCGGCGGAGAGCCGCACCTCGCGCACCGGGATCGTGAAGCCGGTCGGCGCGCCCTTGGCGTCCGGATTGGTCGAGAACGAATACTGCGTCTTGGCGATGCAGACCGGCAGCTTGCCGTAAGCCCATCTCCTCCCAGGTCTTGAGCTGATCCTTCACCGACTTGTCGGCGGTGGCGTCCTTGGCGCGGTAGATTTCACTTGCGCGATGGTGCGCGATCTTTTCGAACAGCGGCGTTTCGTCGGGATAGAGGAACTTGAGCTTGCTCTTACCCTCGTCGATCACCTTCACCACCGCCTTGGCGACGTCGGCCGCGCCCTCGCCGCCCATCGCCCAGTGATCGGCCATCAGCGCCTCAACGCCGAGCGCCTTGCACTTCTCCTTCACCAGCGCGATCTCGGCCTCGGTGTCGGCGGAGAAGCGGTTGATCGAGACCACGGCCGGCAGGCCGAATTTCTTCACGTTCTCGACGTGGCGCTGCAGGTTGGCCATGCCGGCTTCGAGCGCCTTCAGGTTCTCGTTCTTGAGATCCTCTTTCTTGACGCCGCCGTGCATCTTGAGCGCGCGAATGGTGGCGACCAGCACCACGCAATCGGGCTTAAGGCCCGCCTTGCGGCACTTGATGTCGATGAATTTCTCGCCGCCGAGGTCGGCGCCGAAGCCCGGCTTCCGTCACGACATAGTCGGCGAGCTTGAGCGCGGTCGTGGTCGCCAACACCGAGTTGCAGCCGTGCGCGATATTGGCGAACGGGACCGCCGTGGATGAAGGCGGGCGTGCCTTCCAGCGTCTGCACCAGATTCGGCGCGATCGCTTCCTTCAGCAGCGCGGTCATGGCGCCGTGCGCCTTGAGGTCGCGCGGCGCGGACCGGCTTACGATCGCGCGTATAGGCGACGATGATGTTGCCAAGCCGTTCCTTGAGGTCGTCGAGATTCTTGGCAAGACAGAAGATCGCCATCACTTCCGAGGCGACGGTGATGTCGAAACCGGCCTCGCGCGGATAGCCGTTGGCGACGCCGCCGAGCGAGCAGACGATCTCGCGCAGCGCGCGGTCGTTCATGTCCATGACGCGGCGCCAGGTGACGCGGCGCGAGTCGATGCCGAGCGCATTGCCCCAATAGATGTGGTTGTCGATCAGCGCCGACAGCAGATTGTGCGCCGAGGTGATGGCGTGGAAATCGCCGGTGAAATGCAGGTTGATGTCTTCCATCGGCACGACCTGCGCGTAGCCGCCGCCGGCGGCGCCGCCCTTCATGCCGAACGAGGGGCCGAGGCGACGGCTCGCGCAGGCAGAGCATCGCCTTCTTGCCGATGTGATTGAGCGCGTCGGTCAGACCGACCGTGGTCGTGGTCTTGCCCTCGCCCGCCGGCGTCGGCGTGATCGCCGTGACCAGGATCAGCTTGCCGTCCTTCTTGTCCTTGAGCGACTTGATGAAGTCCATCGACACCTTGGCCTTGTAGTGGCCGTAGGGCTCGAGATTTTCCGGCGCGATGCCGAGCTTTTCCTTGGCGACGTCGAGGATCGGCCGCTTCTTGGCGGCCTGCGAGATTTCGATGTCGGACTTCGGATTCTGGTGTTGCGAGGCGGGCATGGGAGACGATCCATCAATTGAAAGAGAAACGGGAGGGCGGGAAGCGGAAAATGCTGCGGGTCAGGTGAACCTTGCTTTCACGGCGATATTTGCGGACTTCGCCCATTCGCCGGCGTCGATCTTCTTGCCGTCGGCGGGCTGCACGCGGGTGACCTTGAAGCGGCCGTCGGCGCAGACCACGGTGAAGCCGTCCGCCTCGACGGCGGCGATTTCGCCGAGCTTGCCGGCGATGCCTTTGGGATCCTTCGCCGGCAGCGGCTTGGCGTCGAAAATCTTCAGCTGCTTGCCGTCGAGCGTGGTCCAGGCGCCGGGCGCCGGATTGCAGCCGCGGATCAGCCGGTCGATCTGCTCCCACGGCTTGCCCCAGTCGATCTTCGCGTTGTCGGGCCGCAGCGGCCTTCGTAGGTGGCCTTCGATTCGTCCTGCTTGATGCGCGGCGCCTTGCCGGCCTTCACCAGGTCGACGCCTTCCAGCATGGCCTCGACGCCCATCGGGAACAGGCGGTCGAAATAGACCGTGCCGAGCGTGTCGGTGCCGGAGATCGGCGTCTTCTTCTGGACGAGGATGTCGCCGGTATCGAGCCCGTTGTCCGGCCAGAAGATCGACAGCCCGGTTTCCTTCTCGCCCTTGATGATCGGCCAGTTGATCGCGCTGGCGCCGCGATAGGCGGGCAGCAGCGAGGGGTGATACTGGATCGAGCCGTGCGTCGGGATGTTGAGGAAGTCCTCCGGCACGAACAGCGTGACAAAGGCCATGACCTGCAGATCGGGCTTGAGCGCCTTGAATTCTTCCCAGACTTTCGGGTCCTTGTAGGACGCCGGCTGATAGACCGGAAGCTTCGCGGCGATCGCGGCTTCCTTCAGCGGATCGGCCTTGGCGCCCTCTTTTTCCGGCGCGACATAGACCGCGACGACATTCTCGCCGCGCTTGAGCAGCGCTTCCAGCACGGCCTTGCCGAAGGCCTGCTGGCCATGAACGACGATACGCATTCGAACTCCCTCCCTCTTCCGCTCATGCCCGCGAAAGCGGGCATCCGAGCAGCTTTTATCGTCTGGGTCCCCGCTTTCGCGGGGACGAGCGGTCTTGTTACGCCGCCTTTTCTTCCTTCTTCGGCGCGCTGAGCGCGCCGGAGTTCTTGATCTCGGCAATGTCCTTCGCCGAAGCCGAGCACGTCCTTCAGGATCTCGTCGGTGTGCTCGCCGAGCAGCGGCGAGCGCTTCACCTCGGAGATCGAGTCCGACATCTTGATCGGATTGCCGACCGTCAGATATTTGCCGCGCGTCGGGTGATCGACCTCGACCACCGTGCCGGTCTTGCGCAGCGACGGCTCCTCGGCGATCTCCTTCATCGACAGGATCGGACCGACCGGGATATCGACCTTGTTGCAGATTTCCATGACCTCGAACTTGGTCTTGGTCATGGTCCACTGCTCGATGCGCTCGAAGATCTTCTTGAGCTTCGGCAGCCGCGCGCGCGGCGTGGCGTATTCCGGATCGGTCTTCCAGGTCGGCTCGCCGATCAGGTCGCAGATCGCGCCCCACACCGGCGCCTGCGTGATGAAATAGATGTAGGCGTCGGGGTCGTTCTCCCAGCCCTTGCACTTCAGGATCCAGCCCGGCTGGCCGCCGCCTGAATCGTTGCCGGCGCGCGGCACTGGCGTCGCCGAACGGCACGCCCTCGCCGTACTGGCTGTATTCGGTGAGCGGGCCGGCCTTGAGGCGCTGCTGGTCGCGCAGTTTGACGCGGCAGAGATTGAGCACGCCGTCCTGCATGGCGGCGAGCACCTTCTGCCCGCGGCCGGTGCGGTTGCGCTGATAGAGCGCGCAGACGATGCCGAGCGCGAGATGAAGCCCGGTGCCGCTGTCGCCGATCTGCGCGCCGGTGACAAGCGGCGGGCCCTCGCGGAAACCGGTGGTCGAGGCCGAGCCGCCGGCGCATTGCGCGACGTTCTCGTAGACCTTGCAGTCCTCGTAGGGACCGGGGCCGAAGCCCTTCACCGAGGCGACGATCATGCGCGGGTTGAGCTTGTGGATGTGCTCCCAGGTCAGCCCCATGCGGTCGAGCGCGCCCGGCGCGAAATTCTCGACCAGCACGTCGCAATTCTTGATCAGCTCGTCGAGCACGCGCTTGCCCTGCGGGTGCTTGGAGTCGATCGTGATCGAGCGCTTGTTGTGGTTGAGCATCGTGAAGTAGAGCGAGTCGGCGCCCTTCACGTCGACGCAGCTGGCCGCGCGTGATGTCGCCGACGCCCGGGCGCTCGACCTTGATCACGTCGGCGCCGAGCCAGGCGAGCAGCTGCGTGCAGGTCGGGCCCGATTGCACGTGGGTGAAATCGAGGATGCGCACGCCGTTGAGCGCCTTGCCGGCCTGGCCCCAGGCCTTGCTCGACGGCCGCGGCAGATGGCCGTTGCCGTTCGCCTTTTTGGCGGCGACGGCTTTGGACTTGAGCTTCACGACTTTCCTGGATGCCGCTTTGGCTCTTCCTTTGCCTTTTGACTTCTTGCGCGTAGCCATTGACGTTTTTCCTCTTGAATTCTCTGAGCTGGAACCGGTTATTTCTTCTTCTGAAGCTTGCTTTGCGGATTGAGGTTGCCGATGCGGCCGCTCTCGCTGCCGGCGGCCGGATCGATCACCGCGTTGATCAGCGTCGGCTTGCCGCTAGTCCATCGCGGCGTTGACGGCGCGCTTGAGCTCGTCGGGACTGTCGCATTGACGCCGACGCCGCCGAACGCCTCGATCATCTTGTCGTAGCGCGAGCCTTTGACGAACACGGTCGTCGCCGGATCGGAACTCGACGTTGTTGACGTCGGTGCCGCGATAGATGCCGTCATTGTTGAAGATGACGATGCAGACCGGCAGCTTGTAGCGGCAGATCGTCTCGATCTCCATGCCGGAGAAGCCGAAGGCCGAGTCGCCCTCGACCGCGAGCACCGGCTTGCCGGTCTCGATCGCCGCGGCGATGGCATAGCCCATGCCGATGCCCATGATGCCCCAGGTGCCGACGTCGATGCGCTTGCGCGGCTGATACACGTCGATGATGCCGCGCGCGAGATCGAGCGTGTTGGCGCCTTCGTTGACCAGGATGGCGTCCGGCCGCTCCTTGACGATGGTGCGCAGCACGCCGAGCGCGCCGTGATAATCCATCGGCGAGTTGTTGTTCATCAGCCGCGGCGCCATCTTGGCGACGTTCTCTTCGCGCTTCTTGGCGACGCGATCCGATCCAGTCGGCCGGCGGCGGCCGGCCAGTTGCCGCCCATGCCGTGCAAGCAGCGCCGAAACGCACGAGCCGATATCGCCGACCACCGGCGCGACGATCTCGACGTTCGAATCCATTTCCTTCGGCTCGATGTCGATCTGGATGAACTTCTTCGGCGCCTCGCCCCAGGTCTTGCCCTTGCCGTGCGACAGCAGCCAGTTGAGGCGCGCGCCGATCAGCATGACGACGTCGGAGTCCTTCAGCACCGTCGAGCGCGCCGCGCCCGCGCATTGCGGATGCGTGTCGGGCAGCAGGCCCTTGCCCATGCTCATCGGCAGGAACGGCACGCCGCTCTTCTCGACGAAGGCGCGGATCTGCATCGTCGGCCTGCGCGTAGGCCGCGCCCTTGCCGAGGATGATCAGCGGGCGCTTGGCGCTCTTGAGCACATCGAGCGCGCGCTTGACCGCGTCCGGCGCCGGGATTTGCGCCGGCGCGGCGTCGATCACCTTCACCAGCGACTTCTTGCCGGCCTCGGCATCCATCACCTGGCCGAACAGCTTGGCCGGCAGGTCGAGATAGACGCCGCCCGGACGGCCCGACACCGCGGCGCGGATCGCGCGCGCAATGCCGATGCCGATGTCCTGCGCATGCAGAACGCGGAACGCCGCCTTGCAGAGCGGCTTGGCGATCGCGAGCTGGTCCATCTCCTCGTAGTCGCCCTGCTGCAGGTCGACGATCTCGCGCTCGGACGAGCCCGAGATCAGGATCATCGGGAAGCAGTTGGTGGTGGCGTGCGCGAGCGCGGTCAGGCCGTTGAGGAAGCCGGGCGCCGACACGGTGAGGCAGACGCCGGGCTTCTTGGTCAGGAAGCCGGCGATCGACGCCGCATAGCCGGCGTTCTGCTCGTGGCGGAACGAAATGACGCGGATGCCCGCGGCCTGCGCCATGCGGCCGAAATCCGTGATCGGAATGCCCGGCACGCCGTAGATCGTGGTCAGGCCGTTGAGCTTGAGCGCGTCGATGATGAGGTGAAAGCCGTCGGTCAGCTCCTGCTCCGCTTCCGGCGCGGTTTCGGGCTTTGCCTTCACTGCTGCTTCGGCCATGGGTAATCTCCCGTCGCTTTATTCGTTCAATCCAGATAATCGGCATAACGCGCCACGTGCTCGGCGAGGCCGAGCGCGTGGTCGCGCACCAGTTCTTCCGCGCGATCGGTGTCGCGCGCTTCGAGTGCTTCGATGATGTTCATGTGGTCGCGGATCGAGCGGTCGGCGCGATCCTTCTCGCCGATGGTCTTGCGGCGGATCATGCGCATATGCGTGAACAGGTTTTCGGCGAGATCGATCAGCACGTCGTTGCGGCTGAGCCGGATGATGGTCTGGTGGAACTCGATGTTGACGTCGGAATATTCGTCGAGATGCGCGCGCAGCTTGCCGTTCTCGAAGGTCGCGAACATCTTGCGCAGGCCGGCGATCTCCTCGTCGGTCGCGGTCTGCGTGATCAGCCGCGCCGCCATGCTTTCGAGCGCCGCCCAGGCGGTGATCATCTCGATCACCTCGCGCTTGGTCTTGCGCACGACATAGATGCCGCGGCGCGGCACCGAGCGCACGAAGCCCTCGCTCTCGAGCTGCGCCATGGCTTCGCGCACCGGCGTGCGGCTGATGCCGAAATCCTGCGCCAGCTTGCGCTCGTCGAGCCGGATGTCGTCGCGGCTGCGATAGACGTCCATCGCCACGATGGCGTTCTTCAACGCGGCATAGGCCTTGTGCTTGAAGCTCGGCGTCACATCGATCGGCGCAAGCGCGGGATGCGGCGCAAGCGGTGTGCGGCGGGCAGCAGCACGGCCAGAAATACCGACGCGGCGGGGGTTACGGTCTCGGCTACTCATGACTGGTATACAATATGCCAGACAGATGGACAGGCGCAACCCGCCCGAGATTAACAGGCGGATTTCATCGGTCTGCCGGTCGGCGCGCGGCTTCGGTCGCCGCTACTGGGCCGGCCGCAACTTGCCGGATCGCAGCCTGGTCCAACCTGCCTGAATGATCGGCCAGAACAGCGCGATCAGGCCGAGCGACATGATCGTGCTGACCAGACCGTTGGACCAGAACACGCCGAGGCCGCCCTGCGAGGCAAGCAGCGACTGGCGGAACGCCTCTTCGGCTTTGTCGCCAAGCACGATCGCCAGCACCATCGGCGCCAGCGGGTAGTTGCACTTCTTCATGAAGTAGCCGGCGACGCCGAACACCAGCATCATCACCACGTCGAAGGTGTTGTTGTGCACGGTGTAGGCGCCGATCGCGCACAGCACCAGGATGACCGGCGCGATCACGCTGAACGGAATGCGCAGGATCGCGGCGAACAGCGGCACGCAGGTCAGCACGATGATGAGGCCGACGATGTTGCCCATATACATGCTGGCGATCAGGCCCCAGACGAAATCCTTCTGCTCGGTGAACAGCAGCGGGCCGGGCTGCAGGCCCCAGATCAGCAAGCCGCCGAGCAGCACCGCGGCGGTTGGCGAGCCGGGCACGCCGAGCGAAATCATCGGCAGCAGCGCGGACGTGCCGGCGGCATGCGCCGCGGTCTCCGGCGCAACCACGCCTTCGATCTCGCCGTTGCCGAAATTTTGCCCGCGCTTCGAAATGCGCTTGGCGATGCCGTAGCTCATGAACGAAGCCGGCGTCGCGCCGGCCGGGCTGATGCCCATCCAGCAGCCGATCAGGCAGGAGCGCAGAGACAGCATCCAGTAGCGCGGCAGCTCCTTCCAGGTCTGCAATACGACCTTCAGATTGATCTTGGCTGCCTTGCCGCGGAAGCTCAGCCCCTCCTCCATGGTCAGCAGGATTTCGCCGATGCCGAACAGGCCGATGACGGCGATGAGGAAGTCGAAGCCGTTGAGCATCTGCTCGACGCCGAACGTCAGGCGCAGCTGGCCGGTCATCTGGTCGAGCCCGACCGCGCCGAGCGCAAAACCGAGCATCATCGAGGCCACCGTCTTGAACGGCGGCTCCTTGCTCAGGCCGACGAAGCTGCAGAAGGCGAGGAAATAGACGGAGAAGATCTCGGGCGGGCCGAACCGCAGCGCAAAACTCGCGACCAGCGGCGCCACCAGCGTGATCATGATGACGGCGAACAGCGCGCCGACGAACGACGACGTGAAGGCTGCGGTGAGCGCTTCGCCGGCGCGCCCTTGCTGCGCCATCGGATAGCCGTCGAACGTGGTCGCCACCGACCACGGCTCGCCGGGTATGTTGAACAATATCGACGTGATCGCGCCGCCGAACAGCGCGCCCCAATAAATGCAGGACAGCATGATGATCGCCGAGGTCGGCGACATCGAGAACGTCAGCGGCAGCAGGATCGCGACGCCGTTGGCGCCGCCCAGGCCCGGCAGCACGCCGACGATCACGCCGAGCACGATGCCGACGACCATCAGCACGAGGTTGAACGGCTGCAGGACCACCGCAAAGCCGTGGAACAGATTACCGATATCTTCGAACATTTCGCTTAGTCCCTTGACCCGCCGGCCATCGCATGGCGGCGGCCACCCAACTCAGTATCCCAGGAGATTTTCGAGCGGCCCCTTCGGCAACGGCACGAGAAACCAGATCTCGAACATCAGAAATGTGAGGATCGGCACGACCACGCCGACCGCGATCGACATGAGCCAGTTGTAGTTGCCCAACCATTTCATGAACGCGATGATCAGCAGCGCGGACGCCACATAGATGCCGAGATAACGGAATCGCGGCGACATAGATCGCGGTCGGCACGACCACCGCCAGGACCTGGCGGATCTGGCCCCACTCCGCGAACAGCGCGCCGTCATCCGCGACTCAGCAGGATCTTGGTGAGATTCACCGCGCAGGAGATCAGAACCGCCAGGCTGACATAGAACGGGAAGAAGCCCGGCCCGCGGGCCTTCTGCGCCCCAGCCGATGCCGACCTTGATGCTTCCATAGATTCCGATCAGCGCGAGGATGGCCATGGCGACGGCCACGCCAATTTCGACACCCCGGTGGGACGGACCCGCCCCACCGGTTTCTTTTACCGTTTCGTTCATTCCTGCCTCTTGTCCTGCGGTTCGGAGACGTGCCGCAGATCAGTTCGTCTTGGCGAGGAAGCCGGCCTCTTTCATCAAGCCTTCATGCAGTTTCTCGGCGTTCGCGACCCATTTGGCGTAGTCGTCGCCGGTCATGAAGGTCTGGTTGAAGGCGCCGTCGTCCATCAGCTTCTTCCACTCGGGCGTTTCGCGCACTTTCTTGAACAGGTCAACATAGTAGGCGACCTGGTCCTTCGTGACGCCCGGCGGCATGAAGTAGCCGCGCAGCATGAGGTACTCGACGTCGAGGCCCTGCGACTTGCAGGTCGGAATGTCGTTCCACGACATATCGCCGGCGATCTTCTCTTTATAGTCGAGCTTCTTGCTGTCGAACACGCAGAGCGGCCGCAGCTTGCCGGCGCGCCAATGGGCAACCGCCTCGATCGGATTGTTCACGGTGGAGTCGACGTGATCGCCGACCAACTGCACGGCGACCGCACCGCCGCCTTTGTACGGGATGTAGGTCATCTTCTTGCCGGTCGCCTTTTCAAGCGCGACGGTGATGATCTGGTCTTCCTGCTTGGAGCCCGTGCCGCCCATCTTGAAGGTGTTGTCGGGCGCCGCCTTGATCGCGTCGACATAGTCCTTGACGGTCTTGTACGGCTTGTCGGCGTTGACCCAGAGGACGAATTCGTCGAGCGCCATCATCGCGACCGGGGTCAGGTCCTTCCAGTTGAACGGAATGCCGGTCGCCAGCGGCGTCGTGAACAGGTTCGACAGCGTGATGATCAGCTTGTGACGCATCGCCTTTGGCGTTCTTTGCGGCCAGGAAGCCTTCGCCGCCGGCGCCGCCCGACTTGTTGATCACGACGACCGACTGCTTGGACAGATTATGCTTGGTGATAATGCCCTGCATCGACGCGCGCCATCTGGTCGGCGCCGCCGCCGGTGCCGGCGGGAACGATGATTTCGATCGGATGGGTCGGCTCCCACGCTTGCGCAGGGATCGAAATTGCAACTGCGCCGCCAAAACAGAGCGCAGCAACTCCTAAAGCCTTGCTGGTATTTCGCATTTCACTCCTCCCTTCAGTGTTACTGCGCGGCCGGTCTTTGCGCCGGCTCGGCGTTCAACTCATCACCCTTGTGGGCATCGTATCCAGTTCAGATCAAATCACAAATAGCAGATAGGTCGATACGCGGACGTAATCGGCTGCGTCGATTACGCGCGGAGGCCGATTTACTAAGTGTTTTTGCAGCGCAACAAGTATCGTGCGCAATAACTCAATAGTTCAATCGCGCGATACCGTTAGCACTAACACGGCGCCTGTTCCTGTTATTGCAAACCCGCGAGTGAGAAATTCGCTCCACTTCGTCGCGCGTTCTCGAGGCGACCGCCGACGCGCAGTTCCAACATCGGACGAACCGCCGATATCGTTCGGCTGACGTGCAATTCGGCGTGGACTGCGATTGCAATAAGCGGTGGACTGCAACTGCAAAAAAGTGAACGCCACCGAGTCCAGGACTCGGCGGCATAAATTTGGTTGCGGGGGTAGGATTTGAACCTACGACCTTCAGGTTATGAGCCTGACGAGCTACCGGGCTGCTCCACCCCGCGTCAAAATGCGAAGCGCGGGGCATAGCCCGCGCCTGTCGGGCGGTATGTAGCAACGGCAGATGCCCATTGGAAGGGCCAAAAACGGCTCATTTCACAAACCTGTCATGAAACCGCGGCAAAAAAACGTAATGAAGGGGGCGACTAAACGGGGCGATGGCAGCTTCGGCGACGGCCTGGCAGCCGCTGCGCGTTCGATTATTGCCGACGGCCGCCGCGCATTAACCGACCCCGAGCTTTCTGGACCCGAGGCGGTCCACGAGGTGCGGAAGGCGCTCAAGCGATGGCGTGCATTGCTTCGCCTGCTGGGCAGGCCGCTTGGGCGACCAGGCCGACCAGATGCGCAGCGAGGCGCGCGAGTTGATGCGCGGGATCGCCGGCGCCCGCGATGCTCAATCGGCCCTCGATGCCTTGTCGGATCTGCGCAAAGCCGATCTGCCATTTTCGCAGACTTCGGTGGAAACGATCCGCACGCGGCTGACCGAGAGGCGCGATGCGGCCGAAGCAAAGGCCTTCACCAAGACCATGCGCAACCGCCTGTCGCGGTATTTCGACTACGCGACGCTGTCACTCGAGCGCTGGCCGCTTAAGGCGATCGATTTCGATATCGTCACCGACGGATTGACCTCGACATACCGGCGCGCACGCCAATTGCTCCCGGATAGCTGGTCCGATGCCGAGGCGGAACACTTGCACGACTTGCGTCGGCGCGTCGTCGAGCATCGCCACCAGATGGATCTGGTTGAGCCGCTCTGGCCGCGGCTTGGAAAAGTCTGGGCGGAGGAGGCGCAACGCCTGCGCAACAGGCTCGGTTCCTGTCAGGATCTTGCGGTGCTTACCGAATTCACCACTCCGCACCAACCGCTCGCGCCCTGGCGATCGCGCCTGGCGCCGTTGATCACGGCGCGGCGCGACGCGCATTTGAAAACGGCGCAACGTCTTGCCGGGCGGCTTTTCGCCGAGAAACCAAAAGCATTCAGGCAGCGCATTTCGGCGCTGTGGTCGGCGCGGCAATAAAAACAAAGCGACAATAAAAAACGGCCGCCAAAAATTGGCGGCCGTTCCTTATCATTCATCGTGTCGAGGAGAAGCAATCGTACTTATCGTCCTTGGCAGGCCTGGCAGCGACCTACTCTTCCAAGCCTTGAGGCTTAGTACCATCGGCGCAGGGGAGTTTAACGGCCGAGTTCGGGATGGGATCGGGTTCAGTCTCTCCGCAAATACCACCAGGCCGGCCAAAGACGATGAAGCGCGAGCGAAGCGAGAGCTCCCGCGCGGGCGGGGCTCTCGCTTCGCAAAACTGGTCGATCGTTTTCAGTGCGTCCATTCCGGAA
>CAWCEW010000015.1:0-234768 GCA_963794665.1 uncultured Alphaproteobacteria bacterium
GAGTGCTGGTCGGAATTCTCGCAGGTCTGTTCGGCATAGGCGGCGGCGCTATCATCGTCCCTGTGCTGTACGAGGTGTTCCGCGTGCTCGGAGTGCCCGAAGATGTCCGCATCCAGGCCTGTATCGGGACGTCGCTTGCAATCATCGTGCCGACGACGGTGCGCTCCTATCTCGGTCACAAGAAAAGGGGCGCGGTGATTCCCGAGGTGGTACGAATTTGGGCGCTGCCTGCAATTGCCGGCGTGGCAATTGGATCGGTGACGGCATCATTTGCGCCGGCCTTCGTGTTCAAGATCGCCTTTCTCTTCTTTGTCAGCTTCATCGCCATACGCATGCTGTTCGGTGGCGAGCGCTGGAAGCTCGGCGACCAGTTGCCCGGCCGTGGCATGCTGGCGGTCTATGGTCTGATTACCGGACTTTTCTCGTCTCTCGTCGGCGTAAGCGGCGGCGCCATTTCAAATGCAGTCCTCACGCTTTACGGACGGCCAATGCATCAGGCAGTTGGGACATCGGCCGGCGTGGGCGTGCCGATCACGATCGCAGGTACAATTGGCTACATGCTCGCAGGCTGGCCGCACATGGCACAACTGCCGCCTTTGTCGGTCGGCTACGTGTCTCTCGTCGGCCTGGTCTTGATGGCGCCGGTCTCGAGTTACACGACAAGCTATGGTGTACGCTTGGCGCACTGGCTGCCGCGCCGAAAACTGGAAATTGCATTTGGCGTTTTTCTGATTCTGGTTGCGCTACGCTTTGCAGCCAGCATGATCTAGCCGGCCTCGTTTAGGGCGTTCCGCGCATACGGAGCCGGTCGCCGCGCACTTCCCAGCTTTCCAGACGGTTGAGAAAGCTCATTCCAAGCAAGTTGTTCTTGAGATGTCCGGGTTGCACGACGAGGGCCGGAACCGCGCGTTCCGTAAGCCCACCCACCGCAACGCGGTCGAGCGTCACCGCCGCGGCGCGCGTGCGACCATTGGCGGTGTCGATATTCACGGTGTAGTTCAGCACTTCGATCGGTAAACCGGCGGCCTTGGCTGCTTCCTGTGTCAGCACGACCGATGTAGCGCCGGTGTCCAGGACCATAGGAACTCGGTTGCCGTTAATCTGGGCAGCGACCGAGAAATCTCCACCATGACCGCGCACGACTTCAACGTTGCGGCCATGGCCCGCTACGTGACCGGGAACCAATTCCGCAATGACCCGATCGGCAATGTCGCGCAATTCAAGGCGATAACTGTATCCAACAACGAGCAGGAGGCCGATGACAGTCCAAAAAAGCGCGGCCTCGATTGCTTTTGACAGTCTTTCCCGAAACACCGCCAGCACCAGCCCGCCGACAAAGACGACAAGTACAATTTTGATGGCGAGGGAGCCGATGTCATGACGAAGAAGGTTGGTGATGGCATCCTGGTCCCGGCTGGCGACCAGGGCAGCCAGCGATAGCGCGACACCCAGCAGGAGGGACCAAACGAGACGGCGGCTCACGGTGTCATCCCATTGCCGCAGTCATTTTTGTGACGCCTTGCGCCATACGCCGTTCGGGCAACTCATTCAGGATGCGGCTGCGTTCTGCGACGCTCATCCCGGCCCAGCGGGCAATTTCATCAATTGTGCGCCCGCATCCGAGGCAAAAGCCCTGACGAGCATCGACAGTGCAGATTTTGACGCAGGGTGTCTCGATCATGGGGCCGTCTCAAAGCGGAGTCGGGCGTGACCATAAGCACCGCCCGCAGGAAGGCAATCGCGCGATTGTCGCAAGGCTGAAACCCTAGGTGCCGGCACGGAAAAGCGGCCGCCGACCTGCGTGTCTTTTTTCCGGGGGACTGACGTCCGGTTCGGTCGCGGAGGAAATCGGTGGCGCGCGCTCTGGCAAGGGTGGCATTGCGGCGACAACCCGCTCGGGAGGGAAGGTGACGATCACTTCGGTACCGATACGCAGCTTCGACGTCAGCGTGAAGCTGCCCCCGTGCAGATCGACGAGACTTTTGGCGATCGGCAGACCAAGGCCAGCACCTTGTTCGGCCGACTTGATCGAATTGGACCCTTGGCCAAATGACGCAAGAACGATCGGGATTTCCTCCTCAGGGATGCCCGCGCCCGTGTCTTTGACACTGATGTACTGACCGCCGGACGCCGTCCACCCGATCTTCAGCCAGATTTCGCCGCCCTGTGGCGTGAACTTGATCGCGTTTGACAAGAGGTTGAGGCAGATCTGGCGGATTGCACGCTCGTCAGCCCACAAGCGGCGGCAATTCCGCCTCAAACATCTCGTGGATTGTTATGTTCCGGCTGGTCGCGCGCAACTTCAGCAGGTGATGACAGTCCTCCACAATGGCAACGAGCGAGACCGCTTCCTCGTTGAGCTCATAACGGCCCGCTTCAATCCTCGAAAGATCGAGAATCTCATTGATGAGTCCGAGAAGGTGGACCCCCGAGCTGTGAATGTCCGATGCATATTCTTTGTAGGCCGGAACCGTATGCGCCCCGAAGACTTCGGCCTTCATGACCTCGGAAAATCCGAGGATGGCATTGAGCGGCGTGCGTAGTTCGTGGCTCATCTGCGCGAGGAAACGGGACTTTGCGATGTTGGCGGCCTCGGCTCGTCGGCGCGCTTCGTCAGAAATCGCCTTTGCCTGCTCGAGCTCGCCGATCAATGCATCTTTTTCGGCGCGCGCCTGTAGCGTCGCCAAAGTGCTCGAATAGAGCTGGTACGTGAGCGCGGCGAAGTAGCCTTGCGCTGTGAGCGCCATGACCGAAAGGATGTAGTCCCGCAGCCTGCCTTGCAGCACGAAGTCGAGTGCAATAGCGGTGGTGACCGGAAACGTCGCGGCAAACACTGCCATCGGCAGGCTCGACGCGAGCATGCTGGACACTGCAACCACCAGCAACATGACAAACAACATGAACGTGCCGTAGTTGTCGTCGACGCCCACCGGATGGATCAGGATGAACATCCAGGCCAATCCGTAGAAAAGATCGAGCGTGATGAAACGCAGTCGCCAGGCGCGTATCGAAATCTCGTTAGCTGGCTTTTCGAGGAACTGCCGGCACTTTGTCACTATGACGGCGTGCGTCACCAGTACGGCCACCGTCCACGTCCCAGCAGCCAATGCTCCGCTCCAAACGCTCGACATGAAGCCGACGGTCGCGACGAGAAGCAGAATGACGAGTGATGCGGAAATCCGGTTCTGAGCGTATTGGCGCAGTAACTCGTACTCGAAAGCCGGTTTGGTCTCGCCGGAGGAGGTCAAACGGTCACGCGCCTCGCGCACATGTTGAGTCGCAAGACGACGGTTCACCGGCGAGCTTTCCGGTGGCAGGGCGTTGAGATCTGGTTGTTCGCCGGGAATCGGCATCAACGGGCGCCGCACTCACAAAAGACCAGCGGCAGCGTTGCGCAAAATCCTTAAGACCAGGCTTAAGAGTGACCTAAAAACCCTGGTTAACGAACCCTTACAGGGGCTTTGACAGCCGATTTTGCCCATGTTCGGCTGAGGAGGGAGCTAAACGCATGGCTATGGGGGCCGAATGAAACTCTATGACAGCCGGCTCGCGCCGAATCCGCGCCGTACCCGGATCTTCCTCGCGGAGAAGGGCGTCACGATACCGACCGAACAGGTCGACATGGTAGCGATGCAGCACAAGACGCCGGAATATACGGCGATCAATCCGCTGCAGAGAATGCCGGCGCTGGTTCTCGACGACGGCACCATCATTACAGAGTCGATCGCGATCTGCCGTTATTTCGAGATGCAGCATCCTGACCCGCCGCTGTTCGGGGTCGGTCCGAAGGACGTCGCCATTGTCGAGATGTGGAACAGGCGTGCCGAGATCAATTTTTTCGCCAATGTCGCCGCTGTGTTTCGGCACACGCACCCCGCAATGAAGGAGCTGGAGGTGCCGCAGGTGCCTGCCTGGGCCGACGCCAACAGGCCACGTGTGACCTGGTTCCTTGAAATGATGGATCGCGAACTTGCCTCGCGTGAATTCGTTGCCGGCGATCGCTATACCGTCGCCGATATCACGATGCAGGTCGCGGTCGACTTCATGAAGCCGAGCCGGCTCACGGTGCCCGAGGGCGCAAACAACGTGAAACGCTGGCACGCCACCGTGTCAGCGCGGCCGAGCGCGAAAGCGTGACTTTAAACGCGTGGCCGATATCAGCGATCGAGCAGTGCAATCAAGCTCGACGTATCCCAGCGCTTGCCGCCCATCGCCTGGATCTCAGAGTAGAACTGATCGACCAGCGCGGTGACGGGAAGATGCGCGCCATTCTTGCGCGCCTCGCCCAGACAAATTCCCAGGTCCTTCCGCATCCAGTCGACCGCAAAGCCGAAATCGAATTTGTTGGCGGCCATGGTCTTGTAGCGATTTTCCATCTGCCAGGATTGCGCTGCACCCTTGGAAATCGTTGCGATCAGTTTTTCGATATCGAGGCCGGATTTTTTCGCAAAGTGCAGTCCTTCGGCGAGGCCTTGCACCAGCCCGGCGATGCAGATCTGGTTGACCATCTTTGAGAGTTGCCCCGAACCCGGTGGGCCGAGCAAATTACAGGCGCGCGCATAGGACGCGATCACTTTTTCCGCTCGACCGAAAGGCTCAGTATCACCGCCGCACATCACCGTGAGAGCGCCGTTTTCTGCGCCGGCCTGACCGCCCGACACCGGGGCGTCGACGAAATCAAAGCCGCCTTTTTTTGCCGCTGCGTAAAGCTCTCGGGCAATTTCGGCGGAGGCGGTCGTGTGATCGACGAATACCTTGCCCTTGCCCATGCCGGCGAAAGCGCCATTCGGTCCGAGCGTCACTTCGCGCAAGTCATTGTCATTGCCCACGCAAGCCATCACAAAGTCCTGGCCCTCGGCAGCGGCTTTGGGGGTTGGGGCTGACTTGCCGCCATGTTGTTTGACCCATTGCTCGGCCTTGGCGGCGGTGCGGTTGTAGACGGTCACCTCGTGCCCACCCTTGTTCTTCAGGTGCCCCGCCATCGGGTAGCCCATGACACCCAGACCCAGAAACGCCACCTTCGCCATTGCGTGTCTCCTTCACCTCTCTTGACCTCTCTTGGCCGGCCGACAGCCGATGCCTATCTCCCAATAGGTCATTGCCAAGGCGGGTCCGTCAACCGCTTCCCGGCCGAGCCGATTGACCGGGCCGCCGCCTTGCATATGGTGACGCTCCAAGCGGGAACATGCATCTATGGCAGTGAGCAAAGACCAAGTCCTCGCAGCGCTGGCAAAAGTGCCATCGCCGAATGGGGTAGCGCTGCCCGATGCACGGGTCCTTTCCGACGTCGTGGTTTCCGACGGAAAAGTTTTTTTCTCACTGACGGTCGACGCAGCCGCGGTGAAGGCCTGGGAGCCTGTCCGCAAAGCCGCAGAGGACGCTGTTCGCGCAATTTCGGGTGTGCAGTCGGCGCTTGTTGCACTGACCGCCGAGCGCAGTGGTGGTGCCTCTGGTAGCCGGCCTCAGCAACCGGCTGGACAAAGCGCACCGCGTGCGGCCCATCCGGCCGACAAGGTTCAGCCCGGGCATACCCGGTGTCGACGCCGTCATTGCGGTTGCGTCAGGAAAGGGTGGCGTCGGGAAATCCACGACCGCGGTCAATTTGGCGCTCGGCCTGCGCGACCTTGGATTAAAGGTCGGCATGCTCGACGCCGACATTTACGGGCCATCGCTGCCGAAACTGCTCGCCATCAGGGAAAAGCCGCAGACGATCGGAGGTACGCGTCTGAAGCCGATCGAGCGTTATGGGCTGACCGTCATGTCGATCGGATTTCTGATTGATGAAGAGACACCGATGATCTGGCGAGGGCCGATGGTGATGTCGGCAATCACGCAAATGCTGCGTGAGGTGGAGTGGGGCACGCTTGATGTCATGGTCGTGGACATGCCGCCGGGCACGGGCGATGCGCAGCTCACAATGGCGCAGCAGGTTCCGCTGAAAGGAGCCGTGATTGTTTCGACACCGCAGGATCTGGCTTTGATCGACGCGCGGCGCGGCGTTGCAATGTTCAAGCGCGTGAACGTGCCCGTGCTGGGTGTGGTGGAGAACATGAGTTATTTCCTGTGCCCAAGTTGCGGCACGCGGTCCGATATTTTCGGTCATGGCGGAGCGCGGCAGGAGGCGGACACGTCTCGGCGTGCCGTTCCTCGGAGAAGTCCCGCTCCATATGACCATCCGGGAAAAGTCGGATTCGGGTCTTCCGGTCGTTGCCACCGAGCCGGATGGTCCGCACGCAAAAATCTATCGCGAGATCGCCGCGAAGGTGCGTGATCAACTCAAGGGTTCGGCGCAGGTGACCCCGAAAATTGTCATTGAGGCATAAAGCCTTAGCCCCAAGCGCGCCGGTGAACGGAACGACTTGAACTATCGCAGCCGGCGACGCATTGTGCTGGCACGCCGGAGATGGCTGTCGCAAACTCATCCGGGACCGTCTACTCGGGGGCGATTAATGGGAGGATGTCATGAAACGCCGTAAATTTCTTGCTGCCGTTGGTGTGGGAGCAGCCGCGGCTGCGGCGACGACGATCGCCAAGCCGGCAATCGCTCAATCGATGCCGGAACTGAAATGGCGGCTGACAGCCAGTTGGCCGAAGTCACTCGATACCTTGTTTGGCGCTTGTGAGACGTTTGCCAAATCCGTTTCGGAAGCAACCGACGGCAAATTTCAGATCCAGGTTTTTGCCGGCGGCGAGATCGTTCCCGGCGCTGCAAGCGCTCGACGCCGTCCAGAACGGCACAGTCGAGATGGGCCACAGCGCTCAATATTATTACATCGGCAAAGATCCCACCTGGGCTCTGTTCTGCGCGACGCCGTTCGGCCTGAACGCCCGCCAGCAAAACGCCTGGTTTTATGAGGGCGACGGGCAGAAGCTGATCGATGAATTCGGCGCCAAGTTCAATACAAAATGCCTTCTGATGGGCAACACCGGTGCGCAGATGGGCGGCTGGTTCAAGAAGGAAATCAAGACCGTCGATGACTTGAAGGGCCTTAAAATGCGCATCGGCGGCTGGGCCGGAAAGACGCTTGGCAAGCTCGGCGTCGTTGCGCAGCAGATCGCCGGCGGCGACATTTATCCGGCGCTGGAGAAGGGCACCATCGATGCGACCGAGTGGGTCGGCCCCTACGACGATGAGAAGCTCGGCTTCTACAAAGTCGCGAAGTATTACTATTATCCCGGCTGGTGGGAAGGCGGCACGACGCAACCACCTGCTCATCAATACTGGCAAAGTGGAACGAGTTGCCGAAAAAGTATCAAGGCTATCGTGACCGCGGCGGCCGGCTTCGCTAACGTCGAAGAGCAGGCACGTTACGATGCCCGCAATCCCCAGGCGCTGAAACGCCTGGTTGCCAATGGCGTTCAACTGCGCCCGTTCTCTCAGGCCGTCATGGAAGCCTGTCTGAAGGCATCGAATGAGGTGAATGCGGAAACCTCTGCCAGCAAACCCGAACTACAAGAAGGTCTGGGATTCGATCGTCGCGTTCCGTCGCGACGAATATCTGTGGTGGCAGGTCGCCGAATATAGCTACGACAGCTTCATGATCCGCAGCGCGCGCCAAGGGCTGACGCGCGCGGAAATCTGTCCAGCGGGGCCGGCCCAGCGGCCGGCCCCTCTGTTATGGCTTCGAAGCGGACCCACTTACGACTTTGGTTGAAACAGTGGCAGACTAGATTTAGCCGGGCTGCTCCGGCATTGTTCGAGCTATGCCCAGACAATAGAGTCTCAACGGGCTAGAAGGACGCGCCTCCGCCGATGAAACGCAAGGGAGGGTAAGGGAATGAAACGTCGTCAATTCTTGAAGGCTGCCGGACTCGGGCGTCGCCGCGAGCGCAATTGCTGCTCCGGCGATCGCGCAATCGATGCCGGAAATCAAGTGGCGCATGCCGGCGAGCTGGCCAAAGTCGCTCGACACCTTGTATGGCGGCGCCGAGCTGATGTGCAAAGCTGTTGCGGAAGCGACAGACAACAAATTTCAAATTCAGACTTTTGCGGCCGGCGAAATCGTTCCGGGCCTCGCGATCGTCGATGCCGTCCAAAATGGCACCGTCGAATGTGGCCACACCGCTTCGTACTATTACTTCGGTAAAGATCCCACCTTCGCCTTCGGCACGTCCGTCGCATTCGGCCCGAACCAGCGGCTGAACCAAGGTTGGTTTACGCTGGGCGGCGGCAAGGAAGTGCTGAACGAGTTCTACAAGAAGTACAATTGCATTGCGCTTCTCGCAGGAAACACCGGCTGCCAAATGGGCGGTTGGTACCGCAAGGAAATCAACTCGGTCGACGATCTCAAGGGTCTGAAGATGCGTATCGGCGGATTCCCCGGTCGCGTTTTGCAGAAGCTCGGTGGCGTTCCGCAGCAGATCGCCGGCGGCGACATCTATCCGGCGCTGGAAAAGGGCACGCTCGATGCGTGCGAATGGGTCGGCCCATACGACGACGAGAAGCTCGGCTTCTACAAAGTGGCGCCGCATTACTATGCGCCCGGGTGGTGGGAAGGCGGCTCGATGCTGTTCGCCTTCGTCAATCTGGACAAGTGGAACTCGCTGCCGAAGGCATACCAGACAGGTGCTCGAGCAGGCCGGCCACTACGCCAACACCTGGATGATGGCGAAATATGACCAGCTGAATCCGCCGGCTCTCAAACGGCTGCTTGCCGGGGGCACAAAGCTGCACGTTTTCTCGCAGCCGATCATGGAAGCAAGTTTCAACGCTGCGATGGAGCTGCACGGCGAAATCTCGAAAGAGAATGCAAGCTTCAAAAAGGTGAATGACTCAATGATGGACTACACGCGAAACGGCTACCAATGGTTCCAGGTCGCCGAATTGAGCGTATGACATCGTTTATGGTGCGTCATACGCGCGGCTGATTGACTGATCAGAAGCAAAATGTCCCGGAGCAGAAGCTCCGGACATTTTTTTTGTGCGCATCAGGCAGCGGTCGAACTGCTATCTGATATTTAGATCGAGCGGCGGCAAGTCAATTTGCGGAATTTCGATTTTTACTTTGTCGGGGTCAATGCCCGTGCCGACGCCCTTGTAGTGCATCACCATGGCTGGGAACAGGATCACCAGCACCACCATGATCACCTGGATCACGACGAAAGGCACCGCGCCCCAGTAAATCTGGCCGGTAGTGACGCCTTCCGTTCGTTTGCCGGTAATGCGGTCGATGAAAGTTTCGCGGGGCGCCACCGAGCGTAGATAGAAGAGGGCAAATCCGAACGGCGGATGCATGAACGAGGTCTGCATGTTCACGCCGAGGATGACGCCAAACCAGATCAGGTCGATGCCAAGATGCTCGGCGGCGGGGCCGAGCAGCGGGATGACGATGAAGGCGAGTTCGAAGAAGTCGAGAAAGAAGGCGAGCACGAAGACGAAGGCATTGACAAAGAGCAGGAACCCGATTTGTCCGCCCGGCAACGACACCAGCAAATGCTCCACCCAGATATGCCCGCTGACGCCATAGAAAGTGAGCGAAAATACGCGCGCTCCGATTAGGATGAACACCACGAAAGCCGACAATTTCGCCGTGGATTCGACTGCCTGGCGGATCAGATCCCAGTTCAGGCGGCGCTTGATCGTGCCGAGGATCAGAGCCCCGCTGGCACCCATGGCGCCGCCTTCGGTGGGCGTGGCGACTCCGATGAAGATCGTGCCGAGCACAAGGAAGATCAGGAACAGGGGCGGCACCATGACAAAGGTGGTCTGTTGGGCGATGTGTGAGAGAAAGCGGAAGCCCAGAAATCGATTGGTCAACCAATTGATGACCGCGATAGCGAAGGCGAACATGATGCCGAAGAACATGCTAAGCACGACGAAATCGGCGCCGTGAGTGCTTGAATTCCGCATCATCATGCTAGCCGAACACGCCACTGACAAGCGTAAGCACGGCGAGCGATGTCAGGCCACGGCTGCCGCCTGGCTCGCGGAAACCGACCGCCTCGACCGGCAGGCCTGGGGCTGCTTTTGGGATAAAGCAAAGTGACCAGGAACACGTAGACAGCATAAAGTCCCGCAAGCACGATGCCGGGGATAAACGCGCCTTCATACATATCGCCGACCGATTTGCCGAGTTGATCGGCCATCACGATCAGCACCAGCGACGGCGGAATGATCTGCGCCAGCGTGCCGGAAGCTGCGATCACGCCGCTCGCGACACGGCGGTCGTAGCCGTATCGCAGCATGATCGGCAGGGAGATCAGGCCCATGGAAATGACCGAAGCCGCGACAACGCCGGTCGTTGCGGCGAGCAGCGCACCGACAAATATGACAGCATAGGCAAGGCCACCACGCACAGTGCCGAACAGCTGCCCGATAGTGTCGAGCAGGTCTTCGGCCATGCCGGATCGTTCCAGAACCAATCCCATGAACGTGAAGAACGGAATGGCGAGGAGCGTATCGTTGCTCATCACTCCGTAGATGCGCTCAGGCAAGGCCTGCAGAAAGTCGGGCGCGAATTGACCAAGTTCAATGCCGATAAGGCCGAAGATCAGGCCTACGGCGCCGAGCGAAAATGCAGCCGGGTAACCGAGCAGCAGAAAGATCACCAGCGCTCCGAACATGATCGGCGCCATATTTGCGATAACGAATGCTTCCATGCGTGACCCCGATTACCCCAGCAGGCAACTAGTGTTTTTCGATTGCCTCGATCAATTCCTCAGCCTCGGTTTCAAGCGAGCACTTTTGGCCAGCATGCGGGTCGGGAATAAGGTTGCGCATGACTGCGATGCGTTTGACCAATTCAGACAGTCCTTGAACAAAGAGGAAGGCAAATGCGATCATGACCAGCGCTTTTGACGGCCATTGCGGCAGTCCGCCTGCATTCCCCGACTGCTCATTGAGCGCAAAGGATTTCAAGAAAAATGGAATGCCGGTGATGACCATGACGATGCACAGCGGCAACAGGAAAAACGCGTGACCGACCACATCAATGGAATCGCGCAGCCACTTCGGCAGGAGATTGTTCACGATGTCGATCCGGATGTGCTCGTTGGCGAGCAGCGTCCATGGCGAGCACAGCAAAAATACGATGCTGAAGAGCACCCATTGCAGCTCAAGCCATGAGTTCGAGGATGTGTCGAAAATTTTGCGCACAGTGGCATTGACTGCCGACACAATCACGGCAGCCAGGATCAGCCATGCCAGGCGTTTTCCTAGCCATGCATTGACAGCGTCGATGACGCGCGTAATCGGCAGCAATGCCTTTAGCAATGCGTCCAGAGCGCCCACTTGACCTCTCCCCTCTACCGGCCTTGGTCGCCCGCCGGCATTTTTTATTTTCTTTATATCCCCGGGCATGGCCGGTACAGCCGCGCCCAATACCTTTAATCCGACGCCTCCGCCTTGGCGTCAATGGCGAAGTTGGTTCGTATACGTTGGGATCAAAGCCTGAGGGCATTTACATGGGCGAGAGCCTGCCCCATTTATCAGGCCTTGAGGTCTAAAATCTGCCTAACCGCCGGTCATGCTCATATGGCGAGGCAATGCCGGCTGCAGATGCCGGCGGTCGATCACAAAATCATGCCCTTTCGGCTTGCGGGCGATTGCCTCGTCGATCGCAGAATAAAGGAAGTCGTTGCTCTCGGACGCACGCAAAGGCTTGCGTAAATCGGCAGCGTCGTTCTGACCGAGACACATATAGAGTGTGCCGGTGCAGGTGATGCGAACGCGATTGCACGATTCGCAGAAGTTGTGCGTCAACGGCGTAATAAATCCGAGACGTCCGCCGGTTTCCTTTACACGTACGTAGCGGGCAGGACCTCCCGTACGGTAGTCGATGTCTTCGAGCGTAAATCGCTCTGCCAATCTTGCCCGCACGATCGACAGTGGCAGATACTGATCGAGACGCGATTCATCAACGTCACCCAGTGGCATGACTTCGATAACGGTGAGATCCATACCTCGTCCGTGCGCCCACTCGAGCAGATTGACGATCTCATCTTCGTTCACGCCTTTCAGGGCGACAGCATTGATCTTGATCTCAAGACCTTGCGCCTGCGCCGCATCGATTCCGGCCATAACATTTTCAAGATTGCCCCAACGCGTGATGGCGCGAAATTTATCCGCGTTGAGCGTGTCGAGCGAAATATTGATCCGTCGGATGCCGTTTGCTTTCAGCTCTGCCGCATATTTCTGCAGCTGCGAACCATTGGTCGTCAGCGTCAATTCTTTGAGCGCGCCACTGGCAAGATGGCGCGAGAGGGAAGACACCAGTGTCATGATGCCACGGCGGACAAGCGGCTCCCCGCCGGTCAGGCGCAACTTGTTGACGCCCTTTTCCACGAATGCGCTGCAGAGCCGGTCAAGTTCCTCAAGACTCAGAAGGTCTGACTTCGGCAGGAACGTCATATGTTCCGACATGCAGTAGACGCAGCGAAAGTCGCAGCGGTCGGTGACCGAGACTCGCAAGTACGTGATGGCGCGCTGGAACGGGTCAACCAATTGCGGCGGAACTCGACTCTCCGCGGTCAAACTCAATGGCAGATGTGTCGTTCACCAACGTCATGGTCTCTACGCATACGCCCGCAGCCCGCTACGTCAGCATATAGGGAGTCTGGCCGATATTGGCTATGTCGTCCAGGAATCGCTGCCAACTATGGCTGCCTGCGATCGGGCCACGCCAACAGTTCAGGATATTCAGCCACTACTGCCGGACGGGCGGCGCGCTGGTCGGCCAGGGCGAGGCGGGCTGCGCCGGTGCTGCCGTCATGGGCGCAGGCTCAGCTGCTGCGGCCGGCTGCGACCGTGCCGCCGATTTCTTCGCCGCAGGTTTCTTGGCGGCCGGCTTTTTGGTGGCTCGAGGCTGCTGTGAAGCGGGCGTGAGCTCTACGACGACCGGGTTGGGTCCAAAACGGGGAGGCTCACCCGTCTCCTGAATTGTTTCCAGCTTTTCAGATTCCGGCGCGTAGCCGTTGAGTGTGAACGTCACGGTCAGAGGCGATTCAACCGGCAAGGCAAGCGAGCAGGGCGTCCGGCAAGTTTGACCGTTGGACGTTTTGGCTTCGGCGCCTGGCGGCTCCAACTCGAAGCTGACGGTGTCCAGCATGGGACCGGATTTCCCGCCAAAGCTCATCCAGTCAGGTGAGGAAGAACATGCCGAGAGTGCAAGGGCACCGCCGGCAATTAAAAGAACCCGATATATCATATTAACCGTCCCACTCGAGCGACTTGAGCCCGCTCGCCCGCCGCAAGGATAGGGGCGCACCCATGCAGGTGCAACAGATTGGGCCCCGTTAACCTTACCACATTTACCATATTTCGGTACCCGCTCAGAACGCGGACGAAATCCCGGCGACCGACGCGCGGCAGCTCCGAGAAATGACCGATAATTCGGTCCGGCCCAAATTCGGCAATAGGCCTGCTCGTTGTAGCCAAAATCTACGGCGATAACTGGAACGCCTGCCGCGCGCGCCGTGCGAATGTCGGTGACTGAATCACCGATCATGACGGTGGTCTCCAGTCTTCCGCTGGCCGCACTTATCGTGCGTCGCAATATCTCCGGGTCAGGCTTTTGCATGCCGAAGGTGTCCTGGCCGCAAATCGCAACGAAGCGGTCGGCGAGTCCGAATTTTCCGAGCAGTCGAACGGACAGTGCTTCGAGCTTGTTCGTGCAAACGGCGAAACGGCAGCCGCGTGCGGCGAGAAGGTCAAGAGCCTCTGTGAGCCCCGGAAAGGGAAGGGATCGATCAGTGAGATGTTCGGAATAATGCGCGATGAAATCCTTGAACAATTGCTCAAGCTTATTTGTCGAAAGAACACGACCTTGGGCATTGAAGCCGCGCGCGATCATCACCCGAGCGCCTCCGCCCACAAAATTCCGTGCATGCTCGTAGGTCAACGGCGCAAAGCCTTCCCGTGCGAAAATCACATTCAGCGTGTCGACGAGATCGGGTGCCGTATCGACGAGCGTCCCGTCGAGATCGAAGACAATGGTGGGGGTGGACATGGAGGGATCGCTAGCTTTCGTTCAGTCTGGTTGCAAGGCCGATTTACCCTTTAGCTATCACGCCAATTTTCGGCTATTCATATCGATGGATCGAGGCTAGATAGGCTCGACGTACCAAGCCTAAATCGACAACCAACTGCACAGCTAGCATGCTGATGGACACCGATGCCTACAAACGCGCGGCCGCAGCTCGCGCTGTCGAGCTTGTACGTCCTGGCATGCGTCTCGGGCTGGGCACCGGCTCGACCGCGAAGCATTTTGTCGAACTGGTCGGCGAACGTGTCCGCGCCGGCCTTAACGTCATCGCGGTGCCCACGTCGGAAGCGACGTTGGCTGATGCAAAGCGTTGCGGAATTGCTTTGACTACACTCGAAGACACACCCCAACTCGATTTGACGGTGGATGGCGCCGATGAAATTGCGCCGGACCTTGCCTTGATCAAGGGCGGCGGCGGCGCCTTGCTGCGGGAGAAAATCGTCGCTGCAGCTTCGGAGCGCATGATTGTCATCGCCGACGAAAGCAAATGCGTCGATGCGCTTGGCAGATTTCCGCTGCCGATCGAAGTCGTTCCGTTTGGTGTAGCGGCCATACGGCGATCTATCGAGGCGGCGATAAAGCGCGTCCAGAAGGGGGGCTCGCTGGTGATACGACAGGCCAAGAACGGCCATCCTTTTGTCACTGACGGCGGGCACTGGATTATCGATGCAGGACTTGGCCGGATTGACGACCCCGCGGCTTTGGCGCATGCGCTTGCGGGCGTGCCTGGGGTGGTTGAACACGGTCTCTTTATAGGTCTCGCACGAACGGCCATTATTGGCGGCCCGAAGGGTGTGAGGGTGATCGAAAAGTCGTGAATCTCGAGCTAGATGGAGTTTCAAAATGAGTGTCGCAAAGGCCATCAAGAGCGCCGCCCGATGGGCCGCGCTGGGCCTGAGCCTGGTGACCTTTAACCCATTGGCCCATGCCCAGCAGCCAACGCCGGCCGCTTTGGCGAGCGCCAAAGAACTGATCTCGATTACCGGGGCGACGACGCTTTTCAGTCCGCTCATTGCCGGTGTGGTTGAGCAGGCAAAGATTCTCTATTTGCAGCAAAACCCAGCCTTGTCCAAAGACCTCAACGACATCGCCACGCAGATGCGCACAGATCTACAGCCGCGCTTCAGCGAACTGACTGACGAAGTGGCGCGCCAATATGCAGTCAATTTCACCGAGCAGGAACTGAAGGATATTCTTGCGTTCTACAAAACAACTGCCGGCAAAAAGCTTCTTACGACGCAGCCGAAGATCGTCGATGCCAGCATGAAGTTCGCGCAAGACTGGGCAAACACTCTTTCCGATCAGGTGATCGCAAAGATGCGCGATGAATTGAAAAAGCGAGGTCACGCGCTCTGACAAACAATCGCCGGCGGTCGCTCACGGCAATCCCGGTTAGTGTTGGCGACGATTGATGGCCGATCACGACGTCGATCTTTTCGTAATTGGAGCTGGTTCCGGAGGCGTGCGTGCGGCGCGCGTCGCCGCCAGTCATGGCGCCCGCGTGATGGCCGCCGAGGAATATCGGGTCGGCGGGACATGCGTCATCCGCGGTTGCGTCCCGAAAAAGCTTCTTGTCTACGCGTCGCGATTTTCTCACGAATTTGAAGATGCAGCCGGATACGGCTGGACGGTGCCGGATCCAACGTTTCATTGGTCCGCGCTGATTGCCAACAAAGACCGCGAGATTGCACGGCTGGAAGCCGCATATATCGCCACCCTCGAGCGCTACAATGTCGCTTTGGTGAAATCCCGTGCCGTTCTCGAGGACGCGCATACTGTTCGTCTGGCGACCGGTGCAAGCGTGCGGGCGAAAACGATTCTGATTTCGACCGGAGCCTGGCCGCATATGGGACCGAGCATCCCTGGTCGCGAGCACGCGATCTCGTCGAACGAAGCCTTTCATTTGCCACGAACTGCCGCGCCGCATCGTGATACAGGGCGGCGGCTATATTGCCGTCGAGTTCGCCTGCATTTTTGCAGGGCTTGGCAGCGAGGTCACACTTGTCTATCGCGGCGAGAACATTCTCCGTGGATTCGATGACGACGTGCGAGAGCACTTGCGCAATGAAATGCGTAGCCGTGGAATTACCGTAACGTGCGGTCACACTGTCGCTGAGATTCAGAGAAGCCGGCGACGAATTTGTCACGCGCCTTTCCGACAAGAGCACAATCAAATCAGATAAGGTCATGTTTGCGATTGGCCGTCATCCGAATGTGAGCGGCTTCGGGCTGGATCGTCTGGGGATCGAGATCCATAAGAACGGTGGCATCGCAGTCGACGAATTCTCGCGGACTTCGGTTTCCAATATCTATGCCGTTGGCGACGTCACAAACCGCGTCAATCTTACCCCCGTGGCCATCCGCGAAGGTCATGCTTTCGCTGATACGGTATTCGGCGGTAAGCCGACGCCGGTCGATCACGCCAATGTGCCGACCGCGGTTTTCTCCGAACCCGAGATCGGCGCCATTGGACTGACAGAAGCCCAGGCGCGGGAGCGCCTGGCGAAGCTCGACGTCTACAAAACGACATTTCGTCCGATGAAGGCGACGCTTTCCGGCCGCAACACACGCACATTCATGAAATTGCTGGTGGATGGCACGACCGATCGCGTTGTTGGATGCCATATCGTCGGTCCGGATGCGGGCGAACTGATCCAGGTTGTCGGAATCGCCGTGAAGATGGGCGCGACCAAGGCGGACTTCGATGCCACTATGGCCGTGCATCCAACGGCCGCCGAAGAACTTGTCACCATGCGCGAAAAAGCCATGAGCTACGGGCAGCGCGCGGCGGAATAGCGTTTAAATAACCGAATTCTGCGGAAAAACTGGCCAGTTGAGGGCGCCCTCGTGTATAAGGCCGCCCAAATCCTGGAGTAGTGCGTAATGGCCGAACGTTGGACGCCCGACAGCTGGCGCAAGAAGCCAATTCAGCAGGTACCGGACTATCCGGACCGGCAGGCTTTGGCCGACGTCGAAAAGCAGCTGGCGACATTCCCGCCGCTGGTTTTTGCCGGCGAGGCGCGAAATCTGAAGAAGCAGTTGGCTCGGGTCGCCAACGGCCAGGCTTTCCTGTTGCAGGGCGGCGACTGCGCAGAAAGCTTTGCCGAGCATGGCGCCAACAATATCCGCGACTTTTTCCGAATGTTCCTGCAGATGGCGGTCGTGTTGACGTACGCGGCCGCTTCACCTGTCGTGAAAGTCGGCCGTATTGCCGGGCAGTTCGCCAAGCCGCGTTCATCTCCGACGGAGAAACGCGACGGCAAGGAGTTGCCGAGCTATCGGGGCGATATCATCAACGACTATGCCTTCACCGAGCAGGCTCGGCGGCCGGATCCGCGCCGGCAGATCGAGGCCTATCGGCAATCGGCCGCCACGCTAAATTTGTTGCGCGCCTTTGCGCAGGGCGGTTACGCCAATCTCGCAAGCGTGCGCCAGTGGATGCTCGGGTTCGTAAAGGACAGTCCACAATCAAGGCGTTACGTCGAGTTGTCGGATCGGATCTCGGAGGCGCTTGGCTTCATGCAGGCCTGCGGGCTTGATCTGGAAAGTCATCCTGAATTGCGGACGACCGATTTCTACACGAGCCACGAAGCCCTGCTTTTGGGGTTTGAGGAAGCGATGACCCGCGTCAATTCAACGACTGGTGATTGGTACGCGACGTCAGGTCATATGATTTGGATTGGCGATCGGACACGCCAGCATGATCATGCGCATATTGAATATGCGCGCGGAATTAAGAATCCGATTGGATTGAAGTGCGGTCCGTCGCTGAAAGCCGACGATCTTCTGCGATTGATCGATGTCCTCAATCCCGACAACGAACCTGGCCGGCTGACGCTGATCGGCCGCTTCGGTGCTGAGAAAGTCGGCGATCTCCTGCCGCCCCTCATCCGCGCGGTCAAACGTGAAGGACGGATCGTGCTGTGGTCCTGCGATCCGATGCATGGAAACACGATTACATCAGCCACCGGATACAAGACTCGTCCTTTCGACCTGATCCTCAAAGAGGTCCGCGGATTTTTCGAGGTGCATCAAGCCGAGAGCAGTTACGCCGGCGGCGTTCACCTTGAGATGACTGGCCAGAATGTGACTGAATGCACCGGCGGCGCGCGCGCCATCACGGAAGCCGATCTCAACGACCGGTATCACACGGTTTGCGATCCGCGACTTAACGCAGAGCAGGCGATTGACCTTGCATTTCTGCTTGCCGAACTGCTCAAGAAAGAGCGGTCGACGCAGCTTAAGCCGATCTCAGCGGCAGGGGGCCTGTGAAGACCGAGGTAGGGCAACCCGCTGTGCATGTACGGGGACGAACATGAAGCGACTGCACGTTCAGCTCTCGGTTTCCATTTGTGTGGCGCTTCTGGCTTCTGCGGGATTTGCGATGGCCGGTACCGTCGAAGTTTTCCATGCGGATTCGCTCGCCGGACCTATGAAGGGGTTGAAGGCTGCCTTTGAGGCAAAAAACAGGGATGTCACCGTCAACCTCACCTCCGGCGTCTCCCGCCAACTCGCGGATCGCATTTTGAATGGGGACACCTGCGATGTATTTGCCCCTTCATCGCCCGCAGTTGCTGACGATCTTCTCAAGAAACAAGGGACCTCGTGGTATGTAGTCTTCTCGGCCAACGAGATGGTCGTCATTACGGCAAAGGGCAATCCGCTCGGCATCCACAAGGTCGTTGATCTCGCGCGTCCAAACGTAAAGTTTATTCGTATCACTGGAGAGAAAGATCTCGGTACCGCGCGCACGATCGAATTTTTGAAGCGAGCGGCTGCGTTGGAAGGCAAGCCGGAGTTGGCGCAACAGATCGTCGACTCGGCCATCAGTGATGCGACGAAACCTACGTCAGTCCCTGATACCGTGCGTGCCGTCGCGGACGGAAAGGCAAATGCCGGTGTCGTTTATTATTCGGCTGCAGTTGCGGCGGGCAACAGCCTCGATATCGTTCGCTTTCCTGCAAGTGTTAACATGAGCGAAGCGATCCACAACGCGGCAGCTGTGCCGACCACTGCAAAAAATCCAAAGGAAGCGACAGATTTTGTCCGCTTCATTCTCAGTTCGGAAGGCCAGGCGCTTTTGGCATCTGCCGGTCAACCGCCCATCGTCCCTGCAATTCGCAAGGGTGATGTCCCTTTGGATGTGAAGTGAGCCGCTTGCGCGCGTTCGGTGGCGTGCGTCAGCCCCTGGACTTTAAGCCGATATCTATGGGGTTTTCGTCCAGGGCAGTTACCGTTTCGGGCCATTCTGATCGCCGAGTTATGCCGGTCGGCCATGCGGGGAACCCCATTGCGGGACTGGATGCCAAGGCGGTAGAGGATTCCAATGAGCGCTCGACCTGCTGAAAAGCTTTCAATCGCTGTTGCGCAGCTCAACTCGACGGTTGGCGATATCGTTGGCAACGTCGCGAAGGTCCGCGCGGCGCGCGCGGCCGCGGCTGCCCAAGGCGCCGACATCGTCGTCTTCCCGGAGCTGTTCATCGCCGGCTATCCGCCTGAAGACTTGGTGCTCAAGCCGGCATTTCAGGCCGGCTGCCGGTCAGCCATTGAAACGCTCGCGCGTGAAACGTCCGCAGACGGTCCGGCCTTGCTGCTTGGCACGCCCTGGCTGGATGCCGGCAAGTTGTACAACGCCGTTGCGCTTCTCGAAGGCGGCGCAATTGCCGCGCTGCGCTACAAGGTCGACCTGCCGAACTACGGCGTGTTCGACGAAAAGCGCGTGTTCGCGCCGGGACCGATGCCCGGCCCTGTGAACTTTCGGGGCGTGCGGCTCGGCGTTCCAATTTGCGAGGATATTTGGGGCACGGAAATTGTCGAATGTCTTGCCGAAACCGGTGCGGAAATGCTCGTGGTGCCCAATGGTTCTCCCTACTGGAGACAAAAAGGCGACGTGCGGATCAACATTGCGGTCGCGCGCGTGACCGAGCAGGGGCTTCCGACGATCTATGTCAACCAGGTCGGCGGTCAAGATGAGCTCGTATTCGATGGAGTCTCCTTCGGCCTGCATGCGGATTGCTCGCTTGCATTCCAGCTCGCGGCATTTCAGGAGACGGTTACAACCACGCATTGGGTCCGTCATCGCGGCGCCTGGCGTTGTGAAAACGGTCCTCAAATAGCAAGCGTCGAAGCGGAGCGCGCCGATTACAGCGCGTGCGTGCTTGGGCTGCGCGATTACGTTAACAAGAACGGGTTTCCAGGAGTTGTCCTTGGTCTGTCGGGAGGCATCGATTCCGCGTTATGTGCCGCGATGGCGGTCGACGCGCTCGGCGCCGAGCGCGTGCGTTGCATAATGCTGCCGTACAAATTCACGTCGCAGGAATCGCTCAAGGATGCGGCGGCATGCGCCAAGGCGCTCGGCGTGCGCTACGAGATTGTGCCGATCGCTGCAGCGGTCGAAGGTTTCGAGGCTGCCCTGGCGCCGGCTTTCTCGGGATTGCCGCGCGACGTCACCGAGGAGAATTTGCAAGCGCGCACACGCGGCACGATTCTCATGGCGATTTCGAATAAATTTAATCTCATGGTGGTGACAACTGGAAACAAGTCGGAAATGTCCGTGGGTTATGCGACGCTCTACGGCGACATGAATGGCGGCTTTAATCCCGTCAAGGATCTCTACAAGTCCGAGGTCTTTCGTCTTGCGCGCCTGCGCAATGGCTGGAAGCCGGATGGCGCCAAAGGTCCGGATGGTCCTGTCATTCCGGACAACATCATCACGCGGCCGCCAACGGCTGAGTTGCGTGAAAATCAGAAAGACGAAGATTCACTTCCTGCTTACGCCGTGCTCGATCCGATCCTCGAGCGGCTGGTCGAGCGTGAGGAGCCGATCTCCGCGATTGTCGCTGCGGGCTTTGACCGCGATACCGTCATGCGGGTCGACCGCATGATCAACATCGCGGAGTACAAGCGGCGCCAGGCTGCGCCGGGTGTAAAGGTGACCCTGAAGAATTTCGGACGCGATCGGCGATACCCGATAACCAACCGCTTCCGCGATCCGGGCACGCCGATGCCTGCACCCGACGTATCACTGATCACCGGAAAGCCGATAAAATCGGAAGCCTTCGATTTTTGATTGTTGCCTTACCGCGCGGGCAGGAATGTTGGCCCGACCGTGCGGACCGTTCGCTTGGCCGGGTCGGTTTCGGCGGGCGGTTGTGCAGCGGGCGCTGCAGACGCCGGTACAGCTGTCGACACAGTTCCGCGCAACTCGGGCTTAAGCGGTTTTCCGTCCGGACCGGAACGCGGCTGCGACAATTGCTTGGCGTGTTGCTCGGTTACGACGACGTCGCCTGGGACGACCGTATCGTCAGGGCCAACCGACTTAAGGGTCTGCGCCCAGCTTTCGCCGGGCCGCCGGCAGCTGCAGGCCGAATCCAAGGCCTTTCGATATTGGAAGGCAGTCGGAAGCTCCGTATACAGCCGCCCGTTCAGTGAAACGGCCTGAGCCATTTCCTCGCCAGGGTTGTGATACGTGTAAAGCGCGACCTCCGCCGCCGGGCACATACGCTGGCAGGCCTGCTCATCGTCGCGGAAGCGGTCGGGCGAGGTCGAATAGGAAATCGGAAAATAGAATCCGTCGCAGGTCCGCACGCAGACCGTACGGAATGTCCCGCCCATCGGTTCTTGCGGGCTGGAGAAAATGCCGCCGCTATTGTTTCCCCCGAACAGCCGATCGAAGAAACCTCCCTGTTGGCCGGCGATTGCCGCCGAACGATATTGTGGCCCACATCCATTATTACCGAGAGCGATCAGCAGGGCTTGTCGTTGTGCAGCGCGCTCCGTGGTCCCGCCATTGAGCTGTTCAAGCTGATTGCGCATGCGTTCAAGCCCGAGGCGTTGCTGGTCAATCTGGCGATTGAGCGCGCCGCATTGCGGGGGCGGGTTACTGAAAATGGAGAAGAAACCGGAGCTTTGGCAACCGATGCGCCGGGATTGCGCTACCAGCCGGTCCACCTCAAGTTGCTGGCGATTGACCATGTCTTCCGTGCGCCGAATCTGGTCGGCGCGGGCAGGGTCTGCGTTGCCCTGGTTGAGCGTCGCCAGCTGCGCCTCAAGCCTCTGGCATGCCGGGTTCGCCGATTGTGCGTTGGTCGTGGACAGTCCAACTCCAATCGCCATCGCGGCGACCACGATTTTGCAGGAAGATTCCCTCATGGCTGGCACTCTAGTCTGAAAACCATGCTGGGGCGAGCTTTCCATCATTGTGCACGTGCGACTTCGGAACGCAGGTTCCAGAGCACTCCGGCAACAATTATCAGCGCGCCGAGCAGCACGAAGATGTCCAACTGCTCGCCATAAAATGCCCAGCCGACCACGGCGATGAGCGGAATACGCATAAAATCCAAAGGCACCACCAGAGTGGCGTCACCGGAGCGAAATGCATTGCTCAGGCAATAATGCGAGGTCAGCCCGGCGATGCCCACGCCCATCGCGGGCAAGATATGCCGTGTATCAAGATGCATGAACACTGCAGGATTGCTGCCGATCAGCGACAGTGGAAACTGGATGACGGCCATCCAGAATACGATGCCGAAGGTCGTCTCCGTCGCCGTCAACTGTTTGGTCGTGATCATCGTGATGGCGTAACCGAAGGCCGCAAGCAGCACCAGGATCGCCGCCGGGTTAAAGTCGGCTATTCCCGGTCGCAGGATGACCAACACACCAATAAGCCCAGAACGACGACGCCCAGGCGGCTTGGGGTCAGCCGTTCGTGCAGGAACCAAACGGCCAGCAGTGCGGTCCATGCCGGCATCGTGAATTCGAGCGCGAATACCATGGCAAGCGGCAGCATGGTTAGGCTGAGTGCCCATGAAAATTGCGACGCATAATGGACGACGTTGCGGAAAAGATTGAGTCCCATGCGGCGCGGCTTTGCATGCACGCGAAGATCCTTCCGTACGGCCAGAAGAACCAACAGCACAATGAGCGCGACGCCGCTGCGGATCGCCAAGAATCTCGAAAATGCTCGAGCCCGCCGCGCGACAACTCGCGAATGGACACGGCCATCACTGAAAACGACAGCAATGCGCCGATCATCCAAAGGACGACGCGTACGAGCTTGCTTGTGATCACGGGGTTATCTGCTGATATGACGGGACTAATCCGCGCGGGCGGATGGTCTAGCAGATAGCCAAATCGGCGTCACTCCGCATCAGGTTGGTTCTCGGGCCGTGCCTTATCGAAAGCCGGAAGTTTCAGGCAGGCGGCATCGGCCGCGACGATCTTTGGAAATTTGTCGAGCGGGACCTTGAACCGGCGAGCGTTCGCAACCTGCGGGACCAGGCAGACGTCGGCGAGCGTGACGTTGGCGCCGCAAGAATAGGGGCCGGGACCAAGCATGGTTTCCAGCCCGCCAAATCCCTCGACGATCCAGTGATGATACCAGGCGTCGATCTCTGCCTGCTCATGCTTGAGCTGCCGCTTGAGATACTGAAGGGCAATCAAATTATTCAGCGGATGAATGTCACAGGCGATCGCCTGCGCGATTGCCCGAACCTTGGCGCGGCCGACGGCATCTGCCGGCAGCAGCGGGGGCTCAGGATGTGTCTCATCGATGTATTCGATGATGGCCATCGATTGAGTAAGCACCTCGCCGCCGGGCAGCACCAAAGCGGGCACCCTGGCTTGCGGATTGATGGTTCGATACTCGGGCGTGTGCTGCCGTCCGCCGTCTTTCGTCAGGTGGATGGGGACCATCTCATAGGATATTCCTTTGAGATTGAGCGCGATGCGAACGCGATAGGCGGCGGACGAGCGGAAATATGAGTAGAGTTTCACGAGACAGCTCCCGTTTGCACGACAGCAATCTAGCGGGGCTGTAATCCGTTGGCGATATGGGATTTGTGGGCTCTCCAACTTGGGAAACCTCCCAACGGACGATACGATTTCAGCCATCGCCTTTTGTCGCGCGTGCTATCCTGCGCGTAGCCGCCCGGGACGAGGCGGCACCAATGATGGTCTGGGATCAAACGGGGAGGGCCATGATGAAGCTCGAACAGCACAATGATACTGACCGCGCTCGTCGCGCGTTTGTTTATGTCATCACTTTTCGTTCTGTACGGCTATTTCAAGCTGACCGGATTTGCCGGAACGGTCGCCTATATGGGAAGGCAAGGCCTGCCGGCGCCAACGATATTTGCGGCACTCGCGGTCATCATAGAACTTGGCGGTGGTTTGCTGATTTTGTTCGGATATCAGACGCGTCTTGCGGCACTCGGATGCGCCATTTATGTGCTGATCGCTGCGCTGATCGCTCACCGCAATTTCGGTGACGGCAATCAGCTATCTCATTTCATGAAGAACATGGCCATCGTCGGAGGATTCCTCGCGATCATGGCGCTTGGTCCTGGACCTTACTCGGTCGATGCACGAAAAACGTGACGCGTAGACGTGAATCAGCGAAGGCAAACGATCGCGACCACGTCACACTTGCCTTGCTGACAGTTGGCGGTGGTTTCTTTCGACACCGTTCCTGTGAGATCGCCTTGGTCGATTTTGTGGTAGGCCGCGGCCGTCGCGAACGCCTGCGTTCTGCAGTAAGCGTTTGCGGCGGCCGCACCACATTTTTCTCCTGATGCCAGACAGCGGTCGACGCCATAGCCATCGGCATCGTTGGCGACCAGAAACTTATGTTGCTCGGCACGCGCGCCGATGGAAGCAAAGTACAATAAGGTGATGAGGCTGATCAGAACTGTTCGCATAATGCTGCCCGGAAATTGATATCTGGCGGAGGTCGGTGATCGTCGCGAAAATGCGATTAAAATCGTTAATCAGCACTTAACCGTGCGTTCTGCCCGGTCATCGGATTTTTTCCCGTGTTTTTCGCGAGTTGAGGCGGGTGCTTGACGGCACGCACGCGACAAATCATTGTGCCGCCATGAGCGGCCTTAACCATATCTGCGGCATTTGCCCGGAGATTATTCGCTAGCGCACCACGCTGGCTGCGGCCGTCTTTTCTCAAGCTTTGAGATAGCACGATGCCCGGCCAGCGGGGCCGACGGGTGTCATTCGCTATGGAACTCAGGCTTTACGATACGCTGACGCGGGAGAAGCGGACATTTACGCCGATCGATCCTGCGCGCGTGCGCATGTATGTCTGCGGGCCGACTGTCTATGACTTCGCCCATATCGGCAATGCGCGGCCCGTCATCGTTTTCGACGTGCTGTTCCGCCTGCTGCGCCATGTCTACGGCGAAAACCACGTCACCTATGTGCGCAACATCACCGACGTCGACGACAAGATCAATGCGCGCGCCGCCGAGCGCGGGATTTCGATCCGCGAGGTGACCGAAGAGACCTACAAGAATTTCAAGGAGGATGTTGCGGCTCTCGGCTGCCTGCCGCCGACCGCGCGAGCCGCGCGCGACCGAGCATATCGGTGAGATGAAGGCGCTGATCGAGCGGCTGGTGAAATCCGGCAACGCCTATGTCGCCGAAGACCACGTCCTCTTCCATGTCGCTTCGATGAAGGACTATGGCAGGCTTTCGAACCGCTCGCTTGACGAGATGATCGCGGGCGCCCGCGTCGAGGTTGCACCGTTCAAGAAGGATCCGATGGATTTCGTCCTGTGGAAGCCGTCGGGCCCTGGCGAGCCGGCATGGCCATCGCCGGCGGGCATCAAGAAGGCGGGCCGCCCGGGCTGGCACATCGAATGCTCGGCGATGTCCTGGAAACATCTCGGCGAGACCTTCGACATCCACGGCGGCGGCATCGATCTCGTTTTTCCGCATCACGAGAACGAAATCGCGCAATCGCGCTGCGCCTTTCAGACGCCGGTGATGGCGAATTTCTGGATGCACAATGGCTTCCTGCAGGTCGAAGGCGAGAAGATGTCGAAAAGCCTCGGCAACTTCGTGACAATCCACGACCTACTGAAGGATTGGCCAGGCGAGGTTGTGCGATTCACAATGTTGCAGACGCACTATCGGCAGCCGATGAATTGGACACTCTCCGGGTTGCGTGAGGCCCAGAGGAGCCTCGATCACTGGTACAAGCTCACCGGGGAAGCCGTGCCAGGTTATATGTGTGCCGATGCGGTCGACGCGTTGCTGGATGACCTCAACACGCCCAAAGCATTTGCCGCCATGCATGAGCTGCGCGGCGAGGCTGCGAAAGGCACAAAGTCTGCTGCGGCCTCCCTGAAGGCAAGTGCCCAGCTGATCGGGCTGTTGCAATTGTCACCGGCTCATTGGCTCAGCTTTCGCCCAGCATCGGCCGCGGTCGATGAAAACAAAGTGATTAGCCTGATTGAAGCGCGAAATAGTGCGCGGAAGGCGAAGAATTTCAGGGAAGCCGATCGCATCCGCGACGAGCTTAAGGCAATGGGCATTGAGCTTGAAGATACCAAGGACGGCAAGACGCAATGGAAGGTCGCGCGATGATGGCCGTCGCGCATCCGAAACTCGCGCTGCGTCCGTTCTTGCCGGCGGATGCGCCGTTGCTGCGTGAAATCTTCCGCGACAGCATCGAGGAATTAACCAGCGACGACTATACAGAATCCCAACAGGAGGCTTGGGCGTCCGCTGCAAATGACGTCCGTAGCTTCGGTGGCAAGCTTGCAGGACAATTGACACTTGTTGCGACGCTTGAAGGCTCGCCGGTCGGCTTCGCTTCGCTGGAAGGCAAGGACAAGATTGACATGTTATATGTTCATCCGGCGGCGACCGGGCAGGGCGTGGGCGCCATGCTGGTCGATGCGCTGGAGAAGCTTGCGGCCGCGCGCGGTACCGCAAAACTTACCGTCGATGCCAGTGACAGTGCGCGCGGCTTTTTCGAAAAGACGAGGCTATATCGCCCAGCAGCGCAATACGGTTTCCGTTGGCGACGAGTGGCTCGCCAACACCACGCTGCAAAAGCAACTCGCCGCTAAACGGGAGGCTTCATGACCAAACCCGACACGCCGTTTCCGCGTCATTGGCTCTATTACATCGTGCTCAAATACGGGGTGCTCGTTGCCGCCGTGGTGATCGCGCTCTATGCCATCTACCGGTTGACGTAAGGACACCCATGAAACGCCACCATGTCGTGATGGGGGTCATCGCAATTGCGGTCGCCATCGCACTGCTCTCGAATTATTACCTTTGGTGAAAAACGCCATGCCGAAGGAGCGCCTGTTTCTCTTCGACACCACGCTGCGCGACGGCGCGCAGACGAACGGCGTCGACTTCACGCTCGCCGACAAGCTGGCGATCGCGGGCATGCTGGACGAGCTCGGCATCGACTACGTCGAAGGCGGCTATCCAGGCGCAAACCCGACCGATTCCGAACTGTTCGGCAAGGATCGTAAGCTCGATACGACGTTCACCGCCTTTGGAATGACGCGCCGGCCGGGGCGTTCGGCTTCCAACGACCCGGGCCTTGCGGCGCTCCTTGAAGCAAAGGCCGATGCCATCTGCTTTGTCGCCAAGTCGTGGGACTATCACGTCAAAGTTGCGCTGGAGACGACCGAAGAGGAAAATCTTGCCTCGATCCGCGACAGCATACGCGCCGCCAAGGCAAAGGGCAGGGAAGTTTTGCTCGATTGCGAGCATTTCTTCGACGGTTACAAAGCCAACCCAAAATACGCAGTCGCCTGCGCCAAGGCCGCCTATGACGAGGGCGCGCGGTGGGTCGTCTTGTGTGACACGAACGGCGGCACGCTTCCCGACGAGGTCGAAAAGATCGTGGGTGAGGTCGTGAAGGTTATTCCCGGTGATCACGTCGGAATTCATGCCCACAATGACACGGATCAGGCGGTTGCGAACTCCTTCGCGGCGGTGCGCGCCGGCGCGCGCCAGATCCAGGGCACACTCAATGGACTTGGCGAGCGCTGCGGCAATGCCAACCTGGTTTCGATCATTCCGACTTTAAAACTTAAGCCGGAATTCGCAGCGCGCTTCGATATCGGAGTCAGCTCCGCCGCGCTTAAAAAACTCGCCCACGTTTCTCACGCGCTCGATGAGCGGCTCAATCGCGCACCTAATCGTCACGCGCCTTACGTCGGCGAAAGCGCATTCGCCACCAAGGCTGGAATCCATGCATCCGCTATTATGAAGGATCCGGCGACATACGAGCATGTCGCGCCGGAGACGATCGGCAACCGCCGGAAAGTGCTGGTGTCTGAACAGGCAGGCAAATCCAATGTCCTGGCGGAGCTCGAGCGAGTTGGCATCAAGGCCGATAAGGACGATCCGCGGATCGGCCGCCTTCTGGAGATCGTGAAGGAACGCGAGGCGATCGGTTATGCGTATGAGGCAGCTGACGCGTCATTCGAGCTGCTGGCGCGGCGTACGCTCGGCAAGGTGCCGAACTATTTCGACGTGACCCAATTCGATGTGAACGTCGAACAACGCAACAATGCCAAAGGTGAACGTGTCACCGTCACGATGGCAGTGGTGAAGGTGAAGGTCGGTGAGGACAACATGATCTCCGCCGCGGAGGGCAATGGCCCGGTCAATGCGCTTGACCTTGCGCTGCGCAAGGACCTCGGCAAGTACCAGAAGTACATCGCCGGCCTCAAACTCACGGACTATCGGGTTCGTATCCTCAATGGCGGCACGGGGGCGGTGACGCGCGTGCTGATCGAGAGCGAGGATGAAGCCGGCGACCACTGGACGACGATCGGGGTGTCCCCCAACATCATTGACGCGTCATTCCAGGCGTTGATGGATTCGATCATATTTAAGCTCGTGAAGTCTCGCGCGCCGGCGTGAGATAGTCTCGCCAACTCGCGGTGTTCGGCAGAGGAGGCTCATGATCGATCACATTTCAATCGCCGTTCGGGACATCAAAGCGGCCGAGGTTTTTTACACGGCTTTGCTCGCACCGCTCGGCCTGGCCAAGCTGCGTGAATGGCCGAACGCCGCGATCGGTTACGGCAAGAAGTATCCCGAGTTCTGGATCAATCGTCGCTCCAGACATGACGCCTGTCGCACAAGACAGCGGCGTGCATATTTGCCTGCGCGCGGTCTCTACGGATGCGGTCGATGCTTTTCATGCCGCCGCTCTTGCCGGCGGCGGAACGTCGGATGGCGCGCCTGGGCCTCGCTCCGAATACAATGATCGCTACTACGCTGCCTTTATTCGGGATCCCGATGGCAATCGCATCGAGGCAGTGACCTTTGTCTGATTCCTAAAGTCGGTCTGCGATCACAGCCGGCATTTCCTTTTCTTCTTCCGGCACCACTGCTGCTGCCTTTCGCAACATCGGCAAAATGTCCGCGACATTATCGGCGACGAGCAGGTCGAAGTTGAGATCGCCGCGAATGAATTCGAGCCTTTTCATGTGATCAATCAGCGCGCAGAGCGGGTTCCAGAAGCCCTTGATATTTGCAAGCAGGATCGGTTTGCGGTGGCGGCCGAGCTGAACCCAGGTGATTTGCTCAACCACTTCTTCAAGGGTACCAATGCCGCCCGGCAGCGCGACGAATGCGTCGGCCATTTCAAACATTTTGCGTTTGCGCTCGTGCATGTCGCGCGTAACGATCAAGTTGTCGGCGCCGCGCATAGCATGTTCGCGGGCGACCAAAAACTCGGGGATGATGCCTGTCACGGTGCCACCACGATCGAGCACGGCTTTGGCGATCGTGCCCATAATCCCGACCGCGCCACCGCCGAAGACCAGGTGAATGCCATTATCGGCGAGAGCAGTGCCGAAGGTGCGAGCGGCTTCCACGAAGGCAGGGTCGGTGCCGGGGCCGGATCCGCAATAGACGCAGATTGTCCGGATTTTGCTGGTTTTTTCGTTTCTGTTCATGCCCAAGCATGTGCATCGCACTTGCGGCATCGTCAAGGCGCGGTCGGAAACGCAAGGCTGTTAGGCAGTGCAAAGGATGATTAGCGGCGGGAATTCCCCTATATGAAAGACTGAATGAGCGACCACCACCCCCGCCGCACAGCCGAAAGCAAATCGCGCATCTCCGCCGCGCGCGGGGCGCTGCTTTCGACCATTGTTCGCCTGTGGCCCTATATCTGGCCTTCAGATCGCGCCGATCTCAAAATGCGCGTGGTCGGGTCGCTGTTGCTTTTGCTTGCGGCGAAACTCGCGACTGTTACCGTTCCCTTTACATTCAAGTGGGCGACGGATGCACTTGCCGGACAGGGCAGTGCGCCCGTTGCAGCATCCGACTGGCTATTGTGGGTGATTGCCGCTCCGATCGCGATGACCATCGCCTACGGTGGCATGCGTATTTTAATGGCCGCGCTTACCCAGTTGCGCGACGGCTTGTTCGCAAAAGTTGCGATGCATGCGGTCCGGCGGCTCGCCTATCGCACTTTCGTGCACATGCACGAATTGTCGCTCCGGTTTCATCTGGAGCGAAAGACCGGCGGCCTGACGCGCGTTCTTGAACGCGGCCGCAATGGCATCGAGACCATCGTGCGCATGGTGATCCTGCAACTGTCGCCGACGATCATCGAACTTGCATTCATTGTTGTCGTTCTGATGTGGCAATTCGACTGGCGCTATGTGGCTGTCATTTCGATCACCGTCGCGGTGTACATGACCTACACCTATCACGCGACCGAATGGCGGATCGGCATTCGCCGAAAAATGAACGACAGCGATACAGACGCGAACGTCAAGGCAATCGATTCACTGCTCAACTATGAAACCGTGAAATATTTTTCCGCCGAGGAGCGCGAAGCGGCCCGCTACGACAGGGCTATGGCTCGATATGAAGATGCGAGTGTCCGCGCCTATACTTCGCTTGCGGTTCTTAACGCCGGGCAGGCCGTGATTTTCACCATTGGTCTTGCCGCCGTAATGGTGATGTGTGCGTATCGAAATCAAATCCGGCAGCAAAACGGTCGGCGATTTCGTGCTGATCAACGCGATGATGATTCAGCTCTATCAGCCGCTCAATTTCATGGGAATGGTTTACCGCGAGATCAAGCAGGCAATCACCGACATCGAAATCATGTTCTCGATTCTTGATGCGCGAGCCGGAAATCAAAGATGTGGCGAACGCACCGCAATTGAAAGTAAAGAGCGGGACTATCCGCTTCGAGAACGTCAGATTTTCGCCTATGAACCAGTGCGCCCGATCCTCAAGGGAATCAGCTTTGAAGTGCCGGCCGGCCAGACGGTAGCCGTCGTCGGTCCTTCCGGCGCGGGTAAGTCGACGATTTCGCGTCTGTTATTCCGCTTTTACGATCTGTCCGGCGGCCGCATTCTGATCGACGATCAGGATATCGCGAAGGTTACCCAGAAATCGCTCCGCCAGGCGATCGGCATGGTGCCGCAGGACACCGTGCTGTTCAATGACACGATCCGCTACAACATTCGGTACGGCCGTTGGGAGGCGACCGATGCCGAAGTAGAGGAGGCGGCGCGCCTTGCGCAGATCGATCCGCTCATTCGTATTGCTCCCGAAAGGCTATGAAACGGAAGTCGGTGAACGCGGCCTTAAACTGTCGGGCGGCGAAAAGCAGCGCGTCGCAATCGCGCGCACAATCCTTAAAGGGACCGCCGATCCTGGTCCTTGATGAGGCGACGTCCGCATTGGACAGCCACACCGAAAAAGAAATTCAGGATGCTCTCGAACGCGTCTCGCGCAACCGGACTACGCTTGTGATCGCACACCGACTGTCGACCATTGTGGGCGCCGACGAAATCATCGTGCTGGACGGAGGCGAAATCGTCGAGCGAGGCACGCACTATGCTTTGCTGGCCAAAAACGGCCTGTACGCAAGCATGTGGAATCGTCAGCGTGAGGCGGAAGAGGCGCGCGAAAAACTTGCGCTTGCGGGCGAGGATCAGGTGGCGCCAAACCGAAACCCGCCTCCGGTGGAGGATGCGATTACTGGATCCCTGACGCCGATCGAAGCGCCCGCGGATGCGGCAGAGTAAGATGCGGCATGTCGATCTATGATTCAATTCGCTCGCAAATCGTGCCGGTGACGCCGGAAGGCTATCCGTTCATCGGCGCCTTCGCGCTGATAAGTCTGGTCCTGTTCTGGCTATGGAGCCCGCTCGGCTGGCTCGGCACTTTTGCCACCATCTGGTGCGCTTATTTTTTCCGTGATCCGCCTCGCGTAACGCCAGTGCGCGACGGGCTGGTGGTAGCGCCTGCAGATGGCCGTGTGAGCCAGGTAACAGCGCCGCACCGCCGCGGGAACTCGGCCTTGGCGAAAAGCCGTTACCGCGGATTTCGATATTCATGAGCGTTTTCGATTGCCACGTAAACCGAAGTCCGGTCTCCGGAAAGATCGAAAAAATCGTGTACCAGCCCGGTAAGTTCTTTAATGCCGACCTGGACAAGGCCAGCGTCGATAACGAGCGCAATGCGCTGGTAATTGCGATACCCGGCGGGCGCATCGCAGTGGTGCAAATCGCCGGTCTCATTGCTCGGCGTATCGTATGCTTCGTGCGCATGGGCCAGCCGATAGGGGCGGGCGAACGCTTCGGTATGATCCGTTTCGGTTCCCGGGTCGATGTCTACCTTCCGGAGGGCGTGCCGCCGCTTGTAGCAGTCGGTCAAACGGCAACTGCTGGCGAAACCGTGCTTGCCGATCTACGCGCGGCCGCCGACGGCGGACGCGCGTTCCGCACGGGATAAATCGGTTAACGAGGCCGAAGAAACACACTTTAAACGCCGTGGCGTCCACAGGGCCATGGGACTATATTATCTTCCATGGTCTTCCAGCCTATCGACCCTGCTCCGCCGCCGTTCCGTCGCCGCTTCAAGGCGATTCCGGTGCGCACTTTGCTTCCCAATCTGATTACGTTGCTTGCATTGTGCGCGGGTCTCACAGCGATCCGCGTTGCGGTCGAGAACAGGCTTGAGTTGGCGCTTGCGGCGGTCGTGCTTGCCGCTTTGCTCGATGGAATTGACGGGCGCATCGCCCGTATGCTCAAGGGCACTTCCCGTTTCGGCGCCGAGCTCGACAGCCTTGCCGATTTTGTGAATTTCGGCGTTGCGCCCGCGATCATTCTCTATTTCTGGGGATTGCACGACATCAAGTCGGCGGGATGGATCGCCGCGTTGGTTTTCGCGATCTGCGCGGGGCTACGGCTCGCGCGGTTCAATGTGATGATCGATGATCCAAACAAGCCCGTTTGGGCCGGCAATTTTTTCACCGGTATTCCTGCGCCTGCCGGCGCCATCACAGTAATGCTTCCGATCTATCTGAGCCTTCTCGGAGTTTCGGACGGTCTCATCACTGCCTGGCTGACATTCTTCTACACTTTGGCAATCGCACTTCTGATGGTTTCGCGGCTTCCCGTATTTTCCGGGAAACGTGTTGGAAAGCGCGTGCCGCCTGAGATGGTGCTGCCCGTCTTCGTGCTGGTGGTCTTGTTCTTCGCCTTGCTGCTCAGCTACCCGTGGCCCGTGCTGACCATCGGCACGGTCGCCTATCTCGCATGTCTGCCGCTAAGTTGGTTGTCGTATCGGGAGTATCAGCGCAAGGACGCTGCTGCCGCAGCAGCAGGCACAGCCGAAGCGGCTGCATTCACACCTGGCGCGGGCGATCACGCCGCCGACGACAATCGTCCGCCACGGCTGAACTGAATTCAACCTTTCGCCAGCGGATGCCCGGGCATCAAATCGTAAGGATGCTTCCACCCTGGCAACGCCTTCATGCGATCGAGCCACGCACCGATCGCCGGATGGTCCTTCGAGATATCAAACCCGAATTCTTCGGCGGGATAGTACAAGTAGCCTGCCATTGAAACGTCGGCGATCGTTGGCCTGTCACTGATGAGATATTGGCGGCCGGTCAGCCGCTTGTTCACGATGGCAAGGTTGCCGTCGATACGCCCTTTCAGGAAAGCCAGCACTGCCGGATCGCCCGCCGGCTTGGCGAAGTTTTTCAGAAAGCGGAATGGACCGAGGAAGCCGTTCACCTTTTGGTTGTCGAAAATGATCCAGCGGAGAGCTTCGAGTTCTTCGTCCTCGTCCTTCGGTTTGAATTTTCCGGTGCGCTCTGGCGAGGTAGGTCAGGATGACGCCCGACTGCGAGAGCTTCCTCTTGCCATGGACGAGGACCGGCGTTTCGCCCATTTCATTGACGTCCGTGCGGAATTCCGGTGTGCGCTGGACCATTGCGCCGAAAAAATCGACCCAGACCGGCTCCCAGTCGGCGCCGATCAGGTTGAGCATGAGCGCAGCGCGATAGGCGTTGCCGGACTGGGCGAAGCAATAAAGTTGGTACTCGGCCATTGGATTTCCGATCTCGATGCTTTTAGCGTGAAAGGGTCATCGGCGTACCGCTCGTGGACTGCCCTTCATAGCGGTCGCCAACCAGCCTGAAATGGGCCAGCGGTTGGTTTTCGGCATCGGTGATCGTTATCGCACCGTCGTCCATCGACCAGCGCCGGCTCGTGTAGAATTTTCCGGGGCAGCCTCCATCCGGCGAAACGGATCCGGCGCGGCCGCTCGCGGCGCCGCCGAATTCAAGTCCGCAGGTGGGTGCGTTCGCGCTCGAAAAAATCCATCGGCCGGGAATGGTGAGGTCTTTTTGCGTCGGGGCCGATTCAAGGGGGACCCGCTCGCCCGCACAGCCTGTCAGCGTCAGGACAACAAGTATTCCGGGAGTTGTCCTGACGCGAGCCATTCGTCGATCGAACTCACTTCATCGTGGGGATCACGAATTCCGCGCCTTCCTTCGTACCGGTCGGCCAGCGTGAAGTCACGGTTTTGGTTTTCGTGTAGAAGCGGATCGAATCGGAGCCATGCTGGTTGAGATCTCCGAAGCCGGAACGCTTCCAGCCGCCGAACGTGTGATAGGCGAGGGGAACTGGAATCGCAAAATTGACGCCGACCATCCCAACCTGCACCTTGTTGACAAAATCGCGCGCCGTATCGCCGTCACGGGTGAAGATGGCAACGCCGTTGCCATATTCGTGCTCTGAGGGCAGGCGCACCGCCTCGTCGTAATCCTTGGCGCGCACGACCGAGAGCACAGGTCCAAAGATTTCTTCTTTATAGATCCGCATATTCGGCTTCACGTCGTCGAACAGGCAGCCGCCCATGAAGTTGCCGTTTTCGTAGCCTTGCAGCTTGAATCCGCGGCCATCGACCAGGAGTTTGGCGCCTTCCTTCACACCGAGATCGACATAGTCCCTCACTTTGTTCAGATGCGTCTTGGTCACGAGCGGTCCGTAATCGGCTTGCGGATCGCTGGACGGGCCAATCTTGAGGCTTTCGACACGCGGGATGAGCTTTTCGACCAGGATGTCGGCAGTCTTCTTGCCGACAGGAACGGCGACCGAAACCGCCATGCAGCGTTCGCCGGCCGAGCCGTAGCCCGCGCCGACGAGAGCGTCGACGGCCTGATCGATGTCGGCGTCAGGCATCACAATCATATGGTTTTTGGCGCCGCCGAAACATTGGACGCGTTTGCCGTGCGCGCAGCCAGTTGAATAGATGTACTCGGCGATCGCCGAAGAGCCGACGAAGCCAATAGCCATGACGCGCGGGTCGGTGAGAAGCGTGTCGACGGCTTCCTTGTCGCCATTGACAACGTTGAGCACGCCAGCGGGGCAGGCCAGCGTCGATCATCAATTCCGCAAGGCGTAGCGGGACGGATGGATCGCGCTCAGACGGCTTAAGAATGAACGCATTGCCGCACGCAATTGCCGGCGCAAATTTCCACATTGGGATCATTGCCGGAAAATTAAATGGCGTGATACCGGCGACGACTCCAAGCGGCTGGCGGACCGAATAAAGGTCGATGCTTGGTCCGGCTCCTTCCGTGAACTCGCCTTTCAACAAATGCGGAATGCCACAGGCGAATTCGACCACTTCGATGCCGCGCTGAATGTCGCCCCGCGCGTCGGGAATGGTTTTTCCGTGCTCCGACGAGAGGAGCTTGGCGAGTGGCTCGAATTCTTTCTGGACAAGCTCGAGAAACTTGAACATCACCCGCGCGCGACGTTGCGGGTTCGTGGCAGCCCAGGCCGGCTGGGCAGCCTGCGCATTGGCGATGGCGTGCTCGACCTCCGAATGCTTCGCCAAGGCGACCTTTGCCTGAACCTCCCCGGTATTGGGATCAAAAACGTCGCCAAAGCGTCCGGAGCCCCCTTTTACCGTCTTGCCACCGATGAAATGGCCGATTTCTCGCATGGGTCGCACTCCTTTGACTTTTTTGAGAGGTCCGGGGCCGGACCATTGGGCATTAGCGCCTGTTTGCAGCAAGTTTTGCAGCTTTTTGCCGCAGGGTCACGGGTGAAGGCCCATTCCGGGCGTTTTTCTTTCACCATCGGTTAGCCTTTACCGCCTCTTAACAGCGCCAGTCTAGGGTCGACGTGGGGAACCGCTTTGGCTGTTCGCCGGCACGTTGTGGGCGTTGGGTGGGTTCGTAATGGACATTTCGACAGGTCTTGGACTCCTGGCCGGCGCGGGCGTCCTTGCAACGCTGATCCTGCTGGGCGGCGATTTGCGCATGTTCGCCGACATGCATGCCGCGATCGTGATCTTCGGTGGATCATTTGCCGCAACGCTCATCCGCTTCCCGCTGGCTTCAATTTTTCACGGGCTTCCTCTCGGCGCCAAATTCGCCTTCACGCTGCGGCGCATGAGCCAGCGCGACCTGGTGGATGAAATCGCCGGTCTGGCCGAAGTTGCGCGAAAGCAGGGTCCGATAGGACTGGAAAAAGTCGAGATCGAAGACCCGTTCCTTGCCAAAGGCGTCCGCTTCGTTGCCGATGGCTACGACGGAAATTTCATTCGCGACAACCTCGAGCGGGATCGCGACAATTTTCTAACGCATCTCGATGAAGGACAGAAAATCTACCGCGCAGTCGGTGACTGCGCCCCGGCCTTCGGGATGATCGGAACCCTGATCGGCATGGTGCAGATGTTCGCCAACATGACCGATCCTTCGAAACTCGGCCCGTTCATGGCCGTCGCCCTGCTGGCAACGTTCTATGGGGCGGCCGTGGCGAACCTCCTGTGCCTGCCGATTGCCGACAAGCTGCACCTCAAGCTCGTCGACGAGGAGATCAATCGTACGCTGATCATCGACGGGATTTTGATGATCCGCGAGGCCAAGAGCCCGACGCTGGTACGCGAGATGCTGCTCGCCTACTTGCCCGAGAAGCATCGGCACACTGAAGAAGATGAAGCAAGAAGCGGAAGCCGTACCCGCTTAGCGGCGGCACGTTTGCAGGCATCGGATGGCAAGACGTAAGGAAGCAGGCCATGGCGGAGGTCACGGGTGGTTCGTCACCTTCGCCGATCTTATGGGTCTGCTGGTCAGCTTCTTCGTCATGCTCGTCGCATTTTCCACTCAGGATCAGGCCAAGTTCCAGGTCGTCGCCGGTTCAATGCGGGATGCCTTCGGCGTTCAGGACCGCGTGCGCTATTCCGGAATTATTGAGGTCCTCGGTCTTCCCACGCGGCCCAGGCTGAAGAATGCCGCGCACATCGACCCGTCTGAAGCGTCCGCGACGCCTTCACCCGAGGAGAATGATCGTCAGCGCTCATATGGTGCTCGCTTCAAGGAGGACCGCAAGTTCTCGCTTGCATCTGCGTCGCTGCGCCAGGCCTTGCAGGAAATGCCCGAGATTACCGAGGTCTCGAAGCACATCATGCTCGAGGAAACGAAGCAGGGACTCAACATCGAGATTGTCGACCAGGACGGACGTTCGATGTTCCCCGACGGCGCAAAAGAGCCTTTCGAGCGCACGCGCAAGATCATCCAGAAGATCGCGCCTCAGCTCAAAGCGATGCCGTACCGGCTGTCGATTGTGGGGCACACGGCCTCAAGCAAAGTTCCGCCAAAGCCCGGGATATGGCCCATGGGAATTGTCGGCTGACCGTGCAAACGCCGTGCGGCAAATCCTGGAAGCGGAAGGCGTGCCGCCGGGCAACATTTTTATGGTGGCCGGCAAGGCCGATACCGATCCCTTGTTCCCAGACGATCCTTCCATGTCCCCGAACCGCCGGGTGACAATTACGTTGATGAAGGAAGAGCCGCCTCTACCCGAGAACCTGACCCCATAAAGGCGGTAGAGGGCTGGGGAAAGCCCTGTGTTCTTAACGCTGGTGCGATGATATAAGCCCCGCCTTCTGACACCGGCGGGCCAATTTTTCAATGAATAATGGCGGGAGTGAAACGACGGCCACCACGCGCGCCGGTCCTGACGCGCCTCCAAGCCTCATTGCGCTTGCGCTCGGCAGCGTGGGCGTCGTCTACGGCGACATCGGGACCAGCCCGCTTTATGCCTTTCGCGAAGCCGCGATAGCCGCGAGCAATGACCAAGTCGTAACGCGCGAAATCGTTTTTGGCGTTCTTTCGCTCATTCTATGGGCGCTCATCATCACGGTTACGCTGAAATATGTCCTCATCCTGCTGCGCGCCGACAACAACGGCGAGGGCGGCACCCTGTCGTTGACGGCGCTCGCCACCCGTGCCCTTGGCCGGCGCACGCCCTTCGTCTTTATCGTCGGTGTTATCGGCGCCTCGATGTTTCTCGGCGACTCCGTGATCACGCCTGCGATTTCGGTTCTTTCGGCTGTCGAAGGGCTCAAGCTTGCAAGTCCTGCGTTCAGCGATTTCGTTGTGCCATTGACCGTTATTATTCTGATCGCCTTGTTTGCGGCGCAGAGCCGCGGCACCGCCAGGGTGGCGGCGATGTTCGGCCCCATCATGGTCATCTGGTTTGTCTCGATCGCAATTGCCGGCGGGCTTCATATACGGGACGATCCAACCATTCTCTTTGCAATCAATCCGTATTACGGCGTGAACTTCCTGATCCACCATGGCACGATCGGGCTGGTGACGCTCGGCGCCGTGTTCCTGGTGGTGACCGGTGGCGAGGCGCTCTATGCCGATCTAGGTCATTTCGGCCGCAAGCCAATCCAGATGGCTTGGCTCTGCCTCGTATTTCCCGCTCTTCTCATCAATTATTTCGGGCAGGGAGCGAAAGTTTTGGCGGATCCGGCCGCCATCGAAAACCCGTTTTATCGGCTGGTGCCGGATCAGTTTCTGTTGCCGATGGTCGTTTTGGCAACAGCAGCCACCGTCATCGCAAGTCAGGCCGTCATCACAGGTGCCTATTCACTGGTGCATCAGGCCATTCAGCTCGGCATGCTGCCGCGCCTTACGATCCTGCACACTTCGGCATCGCATGTCGGCCAAATTTATATTCCGCGTGTAACCGTCTCGCTGATGGTTGGCGTGCTGCTGCTGGTCGGGCTCTTTCGCACGTCGAGCGCGCTTGCGTCCGCCTACGGTATTGCCGTCGCAACGACCATGGTGGTCGACGGACTCCTTGCGTTTATCGTCATCTGGAAACGATGGGAGTGGCCGCTTTGGCAGACCTTGCTGCTGATTGCGCCATTCGTCGTCGTCGATGTCGTTTTCTTTTCGGCGAATTTCCTCAAATTGTTTGAAGGCGCGTGGGCGCCGCTTCTGTTCGGCGCCACCATGGTCCTCCTGATCCTGACCTGGCGGCGCGGAACCGGAATACTGGTCAGCAAGACACGGCGCACCGAAGTCCCGCTCGACACGTTGTTCCGCAGCCTTGAGAAAAAACCTCCGCACATCGTTCCGGGAACGGCCGTGTTTCTCACGAGCGACCCTGAATTTGCGCCGACCGCGCTTCTGCATAACCTGAAGCACAACAAAATCCTGCATGAGCACAATGTCGTGCTGACTATCATCACTGCCGATACGCCGCGCGTTTCCGAGGAAGACCGCGTGCAGATCAAGCCGCTGTCGCAGCATTTCGCGCGGGTGTCGCTGAAATTTGGCTACATGGAGCAGCCCAACGTGCCGAAGGCGCTGGCGATCGCGCGCAAGCACGGCTGGCAATTCGACATCATGTCGACGTCGTTTTTTCTGTCGCGTCGCGCGCTCAGGCCATCGGCAAAGTCGGGCATGCCGTCCTGGCAGGATCATTTGTTCATCGCGCTGGCCCGGTCGGCGAGTGATGCGACCGACTTTTTCCAGATCCCGACCGGCCGCGTGGTCGAAGTTGGTACTCAAGTAACCGTGTGAAAGCCCGCTCTAACTTTTGTGCATAATCAATTGATATTTCTACGTTATTCAATCTGATGCCATTGCATTCTTGCATAGTTCGAAGGGCTGAGTTGCGCAAATCACGCTGCTGCACTGCGGAGCACCGGCGTTATAAGCCGCGGCTTCGAATTTTTTGCAGTGCAGCATTTAGAGGCATCCCATGTCGCGAAGCATTGCCGCTCCCAGTTGGGGAGCCCGGCGCGTCTCCCGTATTGGCTGATGCGCCAGCGAAAGTCGGTTTCTGGTCACTCGCGCTCGGAAGTATCGGAGTCGTTTACGGGGACATTGGCACAAGTCCCCTTTACGCATTGCGTGAAGCGGTCCTCGCGGCGACGCCGACAGGGATTGCACCAAATGAAGCGGTCGTGCTCGGGATACTATCGCTGATCATTTGGGCGCTTTTGTTAGTTGTCACCGCAAAATACGTTTTGATTTTGCTGCGTGCCGATAACAAAGGGGAGGGTGGCACCCTGGCATTGATGGCGCTTGCATCACGTTCTCTGGTCCGGCGAAGCAATATCATTATTTTTCTTGGCGTTATCAGCGGCGCGCTTTTTTACGGAGACGCGATCATAACGCCGGCGCTGTCGGTGCTTTCTGCTGTCGAAGGATTGAAGATCGCAACGCCGGCTTTCGATCCTTACGTTGTGCCACTCACAGTTTTCATTCTTGTCTTGCTTTTTGCCGTGCAATCACGCGGCACAGCGAATGTTGCAGCTTTTTTTGGTCCAATTACGCTTTTTTGGTTTGCCGCGATTGCCGCTGCAGGACTTTGGCACGTTGCGCAAAACCCGGCAGTGCTTCTGGCATTCAATCCGTGGTACGGAATTACGTTCCTGCTGCATCACGGCGTTGTCGGTTTCTATACTCTCGGTGCGGTCTTCCTGGTCGTGACGGGTGCGGAAGCGCTCTATGCAGATCTTGGCCATTTTGGCCGAGGCCCAATCCGCTTCGCGTGGCTCGTCATAGTGTTGCCGGCGCTCACTATCAATTATCTCGGTCAGGGCGCCCTGGTGCTTGCAAATCCAAAGTCAGTGGAAAATCCCTTCTTTCTGCTCTACCCCGACTGGGCGCTGCTCCCTATGGTTCTGCTCGCGACGATCGCCACTGTGATCGCCAGCCAGGCCGTAATCACGGGTGCATATTCTCTGACCAGGCAGGCCATTCAGCTCGGCTTGTTACCGCGCCTCGAGATCCGTCACACATCGGAAGCATTGTTCGGCCAAATCTATATGCCGCGTGTCAACACTTTCCTTTTAATCGGTGTGTTGCTGCTGGTGGCACTGTTTAGGTCTTCGAGCGCGCTGGCTTCGGCCTACGGTATTGCGGTCACTGGCACGATGGTGGTGACTGCGATGATGGCGATTGTAGTTATCTGGCGCGTCTGGAATTGGCCGTTGATTGGTGCGCTCGCGCTCATGCTGCCGTTCTTGTTCATTGACGTGACTTTCCTGTCGGCAAACCTGCTCAAGATTGTCGAGGGGGGTTGGATGCCGCTGGCGCTTGGCGCTTTGGTAATGACGATCATGTATACTTGGCGTCGGGGCAGCAGGCTCCTGTTTGAAAAAACAAGACGACAGGAGACACCGCTTGAGGGGCTGGTGAAAAGCCTGGAAAAGAAGCCACCGGCACGCGTGCCAGGAACAGCGGTTTTCCTGACCAGCGATCCCGTCAGTGCTCCAACCGCGCTTCTGCACAGCCTCAAGCACTACAAGGTGCTGCACGAAAAGAACGTCATTTTGACCATCGAGACCGCCGACACGCCGCGCGTTGATGCCGGCGAGCGGGTCCGCATCCAGCCTGTCGGCAAGACGTTCTCGCGCGTGTTTCTGCGGTTTGGTTTCATGGAAACGCCGAACGTTCCAAAGGCGCTTGCCATAGCGCGCAAGCTGGGCTGGCAATTCGACATCATGTCGACCTCGTTTTTCCTTTCGCGGCGCGCCCTCAAGCCCGCGACACAATCGGGGATGCCCCGGTGGCAGGATCGGCTGTTTATCGGCCTCACCCGGCTCGCGAATGATGCAACCGACTATTTCCAAATCCCGACCGGACGGGTGGTCGAGGTCGGCACACAAGTCACGATCTAGGGCGGCTTCAAATAAGGCTGGTCGGCCTGCCGAGATTCCGGCTAAAACTCCAGCAATCCAGAGTGACGGAGTTTCGGCATGGCCGACGAAATGCCCCGCGCCGACGAGGTGACAAATCTTACACCCGAAGAGGTGGCAGCCGGCTTGCGCGAGGGCCGTATCTTGCTGGTCGACGTGCGCGAGCCGAATGAAACGTCGGTTGAAAGCTACCCCGAGGCGGTGATCGTGCCGCTGTCATGCTTTGATCCGACCGCGATCCCCGACCCGCAGGGTAAGCAGGTCGTGTTTGCCTGCCGCTCCGGCCGCCGTTCCATCACCGCATCTGTTGCTGCGCAGGACGCCGGTTATCCGTATTCTGCCCATCTTGCGGGCGGTATCATCGCATGGAAAGCGGCGGGCCTGCCCACGAAGACCTGAACGACCTATCGATGCCTTCCATTTTCCGCGCATTCGCAACGGCGGCTTTAGCTCTTGTGGCAGGCGCCGCAGCAATCAATTCGGTCGCGGCGCAGAACGCGCGCGTGGTCAACGTCTACAATTGGTCGGACTATATCGAGCCGAAGGTCATCGAGGATTTCACGAAGGAAACCGGCATAAAGGTGCAATACGACACCTTCGACGCCAATGAGACACTCGAAACAAAACTTCTCGCGGGAAAATCGGGTTACGACGTCGTCGTCCCGACAGGGTACTTCCTCGAGCGGCAGATCAAGGCCGGCGTCTTCCAGAAACTCGACAAGAACAAACTTGAGAATCTCGGGAATGTCTGGCCAGAAGTCGCAAGCCGTCTCGCGGCTTACGATCCCGGCAATCAGTACGCCGTCAACTACATGTGGGGCACGACCGGCATCGGGTTCAACGCAAAGTCGGTGCGTGAGCGGCTCGGTCCGGACGGCAAAATCGACAGTTGGGACATCGTCTTCAAGCCGGACAATCTCGCAAAATTCCGGGACTGCGGCATCCACATGCTTGATTCCGCCGATGATATCATCCCGGCGGCGTTGCATTTTCTCGGATTGAATCCGGATTCGAATGATCCGAAGGATCTGGAAAGAGCAGCGGAGCTGCTTGCAAAAATCCGTCCTCTGGTCCGGAAATTTCACTCATCAGAATACCTGAATGCGCTCGCCAGCGGAGAAATTTGCCTGGTGGTCGGCTGGTCGGGGGACATCAAACAGGCACAGAAACGCGCAGCCGCCGCAAAGAACGGCGTTGAGGTCGGTTACTCAATTCCGAAGGAAGGCGCGCAGATGTTCTTCGACAATCTCGCAATTCCGAAAGACGCCACACACGTCGCCGAAGCGCACGCATTCATTGACTACCTGCTCAGGCCGGAAGTTGCGGCACTGAACAGCAATCTTGTCGCCTATGCTAACGGCAATCTTGCAAGTCAGAAATTCATCGATCGATCGATACTCGACGATAAAAGCGTCTATCCGGACGCTTCAACCATGAGCCGTCTCTATACGGTGGGTGCTCGCGACCAGAAAACACAGCGGCTGATCAATCGGCTATGGACCAAAATCAAGACTGGCCGTTGACCGGCTCCTGATCCTCCGGCCGCCAGCGCCGGTGCAGCCACAGCCACTGCTCCGGATATTCACGAATCCAGCCTTCGACTACTGACATGATGGCCTGCGTTGTCCCGGCGATATCGACTTTGCCGTCTGCATCGCGGACGGGCTGTACTTGCTCGGTCAACTCGGCACGAAAACGATGGTCCGGCAAACGTATGACTCGCAGGCCGTAAATCGGACAATCGAAATGCCGGGCGAGCCGCGCGAGGAGGGGATTGGCCTTGGTGCGTCGGCCAAAGAAAGTCACGTCAACCCCGCGGGTGTAATATTGATCGACCAGCATGCCGACGTGAGTGCCGCGTTCGAGCGCTTCTGCCAGCTTCATTGGGGCATCGAGACTGGTCGGGATAAGTATTCCCATCGCCGCAGCCCGCGTGTCGTGTAGCCATTTGTCGATCGCGGGGTTGTTCGGCCGTCGATAGAGGACGGCAGTATCAAGCTTGCATGCCGCAGCGCAGACCGCGGGGAGTTCCCAGTTGCCAAAATGTGCACCAAATACAATCGCCGGCTTTGGCTGCTCCAGCACTTTGAAAAACCGATCTAGGTCCGCCTGTCTCACTTCGATGCGGGTCGACCGCTCCGGATGCCAGGGATCGAAATCTGATAGTCGATCGAGGTGGGCGAATTCGGCCGCGATACGGCCGAGGTTATCCCAAACACCGTCCAGGATCGCGTCGATCTCGGTTGCCGACTTTTCCGGGAATGCCGCCGTCAAATTGGCGCGTCCAATCCGGTTTTCGGGCAATAATGGCCCGACGATTCGCATGAACCGGCCCGCGATATTTCCCATCGTGTCAGGGTTTGTGAGGCGCAGCAGCTTCAGGAGACCAATTGTGACGACGCCGACTGCGGAATTGGCGGCGCGTTTGGTTGCGCGTTTCAGGCGCCGGACTGTCCGCCTCATCGCTGACGCCTCAAAACTTCACAATGACTTTGCCGAATACCTGACGGCTTTCCAGGCGCGCCAGGCCGTGCTCAAAATCTGCCAATTCAACTTCGGTATCGATAATCGGAGCCATCCCGGCAGCGATTTTCGACAGACTATCTCGTATATTGCGCATTGAAGCGCCAAAGGAACCAAGAATCTTGTACTGCTGCTGAAACAGCTGCATCAGGTTTATTGTCACTGTCGGGCCTGCGGTGGAACCGCAGGTCACAAGGCGTCCGCCTCGCTTCAGGCAGAGCAGGGAGCCGTTGAAGCCTTCGCCGCCGACGTGCTCGAAAACGACGTCAACGCCCTTTTTCCCGGTCAGCTTGCGGGTGACGCCCTCAAAGCGCTCGGTCTTGTAATTGATCACATGATCGGCTCCGAGAGCCTTGGCTTTTTCAGCCTTCGCGTCATCGCCCACAGTGGTGATCACGGTGCAGCCAAGCGCTTTCGCCATCTTGATGGCGACCGAACCGATGCCGGAGCCGCCGGCATGCACCAGAATTGTTTCTCCGGGTTTAAGCTTAGCGTTGTCGAACAACATGTGCTCGACGGTGCTGAATGCAATCGGCGCGCAGGCCGCGTCACGTACGGACACGCCGTCGGGCACCGGAATGACAAGCCGGGCCGGTAAATTGATCAGGTCGCGCGCAAATCCGTCGATGTGGAATCCCATGATGCCGGCGACATTCTCGCAGAGATTGTCGCGTCCCTCGCGGCAGGCGGCGCAGCGGCCGCATGTCATGGCCCCGTACATCACCACCTTATCGCCGACCTTGAAATTCATGCTGCCTGCGCCCACAGCGGCAATTTCGCCCGAGGCCTCGGCGCCAACGACCAAAGGGAGCTGCCGCTTGGCAAATGCCATTCCCCGGAAGCCCCACAGATCGAGATGATTGAGCGCTACCGCCTTGATGCGGATTTGCACCTCTCCATCGCCCGGCGGCGGAGGCGGCGGGACGTCAGCAAGTTCAAGTTTACGATCGGCGATAAGCTTCAGCGCACGCATGGCGATCCGGCATGTCCAGCACTAGGCCGGCTCAAGCCCCATCACCAGCGAAACATTCTGCCCCCCAAATCCGAATGAGTTTGATATCGCATGGCGAAGGCTGGCATCGCGTGCCGTGTTGGGCACGACGTCGAGCGGAATTGCCGGGTCGGGGACAGTGTAGTTGATGGTCGGCGGGATGCGTTGGCTTTGCAAAGTGAGAAGCGTGAACACCGCTTCCACCGCGCCGGCAGCCGAAAGCGTATGGCCAATCATCGATTTGTTGGAGGAGATTGGCAGGTTCGTTATCCGCTCGCCGAACACGGTCGCGCAGCCAAGATATTCCATTTTGTCGTTTTCCGGCGTGCTCGTTCCGTGGGCATTGATGTAATCGATATCGTTCGGCGTGAGACCGGCATCGTTGATGGCATTGGCAATGCAGCCAATAATGGGCTTTCCATCCGGGCTGGAGCGGGTGCGGTGGAACGCATCAGTCATCTCACCGCAACCCTCCACGACACCGATAATCTTCACGCCGCGTGCAATTGCGGCCTCGTAACTTTCGAGGACCAGCGCGCCGGCGCCCTCGGCCATAACGAAGCCGTCGCGGTTCTTCGAAAACGGCTTGGCTGCCGCGTGCGGAACGTCGTTGCTGGTCGAAAGGGCCGAAAGAAGGGAGAAACGGATCACGGCCTCGGGATTGATGGACCCGTCCGTGCCGATGCAGAGCGCAGCATTGTTTCGCCACGACGGATGGCTTCGACACCAAGCTGAATTGCCGTTGCGCCCGATGCGCAGGCGGTCGAAAGCGAGATGGGCGAGCCCTGCGTGCCGAATTTTTCGGCCAGGTTGTCGGCGACGGATCCGAGCAGGAAGCGCCGATGGTAGTCGGGGAATTTCGCGCTTACCCGCAACATATCGGCGTAGGTAACGCTTTCATTGGCGCCGGATTTTGCGCCAATCTCGAGCCGCTGCGGCCATTCCATCTCGATCGGCGGGACGGCGAGAAAAAGGGGGCCTGGGAAGTTTCCGGCCGAGCCAAGTCCGGATTGCGAGATAGCCTCTTCGGCGGCGAGGTTGGCAAAGGATTCAGTCAACGCGGCGGCGGTGTCCTGCGCCGGCAGGTAATCGATGGTCCCAGCGATTCGGGTTTTCAATCCGTCGGTGGGAAAGCGCGTAATCGTTTTGATGCCGGATTCGCCACCGGCGAGTTTGGCCCAGTTATCGCTTTTGCCAGCCCCGAGCGAAGTCACCACGCCGAGCCCGGTGACGACCACAACAGGTCGCCCCATCCTGTCCTTACCCGCTGCCATCGCTTCTCTCCTCAAACGGTCCGTTCAACGAGGGCGAGACCTTCGCCGCGCCAGTGACCCACGCCGGTTACGACCACTTGCCTCAACTCTCCGTTCATCGGCTGCTCAAGGCCGGTCGAGTCACAGGGCGGGAACAGACTACCACGGTCGAGCGCGATCGTGGCGAGCGCGATGTTCATGGCGAATTGCGGCTCCAACCCATGCCCGAGATATGAACCCGTGGCGCGAACGGCAAGATCGCGATGCGCTTCGAGGAAGACGCGTTCTTCCGCCGTGGCTGGGTTGGCGCCCGTCGCGCCGGATAGAATGGCTGTGTGGCTTGCGTCGACCCCGCCCTTTACGCCGTCCCAAAGCCGCTCCAACGCCTGAGTTATCGTCCCGGGCTTCCGGCTGGCGCGGTCTGAGACGACGGAGGTCAAGCGCCCTAGCGCTTTTACGCCTCTTTTTTTGGCGTGCTCGCTCGCTTCGATGACCAGGAATGCGCCGAGCGACGCCAATGCGAAACCACCGTTGCCACTCCCGCGTTGCCAAACTGGAGCATATTTGTCCTTCAGCGCCAGGTCGGCGAATTCATACAGCATCAGCAGATCCGGACGTTCTCCATTGTACGATCCGCCGACCAGAGCAATGTCGCTCTGTCCGGCGCCGATACGCGCGTGCGCAATTCGCACCGCGTCTATACCGGCCAACTCTTCGCCCATAAACGTCCGCGAAGAACCGGTCACACCATGAACGATAGAGATGTTTCCGGCGAGAAGGTTGGATAGCTGCGCCAGGAATAAAGTTGGCCGCAGGTCGCTCATCAGGCGTTCATTGAGAAAGGCGGCGGGATTCGCGGCGTGCTTGATGCCCGTGAGGATGTTCGAGTCGACGGTCAGGTCGCGCTCGCCGCCGCCGGCAGCAACGATCATGTCCATCCGCGAGAGAATATCGGTGTTGCCTTTCACGCCTGCGGAGTCGAGGGCAAGGCCGGCCGCGTAGGTGCCGATGCGCTGCCAGTTCTCCATTTGACGCTGATCACCTTTCTTGGGGATCTGCGCGTCAAAATTGATTGGCGCGAGCGGATGGACGACGAAAGGTGCGAAGGTTGTGGCGTCGGCAGAAGGCTGCGCCGCCATGAGCTTCTGCCAGTGAGCGTCAGCCCCTTCACCGAGACACGAGAGAATTCCGATCCCGGTGATCCAGACTTCTCGGGTACCACTAGCCATTGGCCGGCACCTCGGCCGGGAACCCGACCAGAGCGGCGGTTTCGCGCATCTTGTGCCGCATTTCGCTGTTCGGGAAATCCATAACCCGAAGCGTGAGCTCAGCGTCGCAGATCGGCTTGCCACCAAGCGCGATACTGGCCTTGGTGATGGCGTATCCGGAGCCCTCGTGGACAAGCGTCGCTTTGACCGAGAACTTCTGGCCGGGCGTTACGAACATCCGGAACTTGGCGTCCTTTACGGCAGCAAGGAACGGCATGCGCTCAAACCGATTTACGGCAACGACCAGCCAACCTGATGTCTGGGCCATGGCTTCAATCAGCAGCACGCCGGGCATCAGGGGAAAGCCAGGGAAATGGCCTTCGAAAATTGTGCTAGTTGTGGGAACCGTCGCCTCGGTGCTGATCTTGCGGTCGGCGAGATTGATGTCGACGATCCGGTCGATCAGCTGGAAGTACTCAAGACGCATGTGGCCAGCGCTTCAGGCTCCCTTTGCAGCGACGAGTTCGTCGATGCGGGCGCTCAGGTTCTTGAGTACGAAATATTGGTCGGTTGTTGCCTTTCCATCGTTGACTTCCTGAGTCCATTGCTCAAGGGGAAGCTTGATTCCGAACGCCTTGTCGATGGCGAAGGCAATGTCCAGAAAATCGAGGCTATCGATGCCCAGATCATTGATCGCGTGACTTTCCGGCTTGATGGAGTCGCGCGGAATATCACAGGTTTCGGCGATGATATTCGCTATGGTGTCGAACGTAGAAGACATCTCTAACTCTCTGGTTGATCTGGAGTTCTGGCCAGCGGGCGGCCAATGCGTCCGAGTCCCGCGCCAAAGCCCCCAAAGCGCACTTTAACGGCAAACAATTGGCTGCCCGTATAGCGAAGCGGGGCGGAGAGTTCAATGGCGGCGGCCATTTAGCGCCATTTCAGGCGTGCATCGGCCTATGGAACTGGACACTGGGCGACTGCCTACCAGCGGTCCTTTGTCACCTCGACCGGTGTGCAACCGCGACGTCCGGAAAGGACGCAATCCTGATTCTTGCGCATCGCGGCCATTGTGTCGGCCAGCCAAAGGCCGGCAGCGATCAGTCCGATCACAAAAACGAATGCAACTACATTCACGACCATGCGGTGGCGGTAGTCATCTGGATTCTCGCCGCGCACATATTTTGTCAGGTCATCGACCGCTGGCGACGAGGGTGTACGCGAGTTGACAGTCGGCTGTCTGCGACGAAAGCCGATGACCCGCGATCTGTCGTCGGAATGAGATGGCTCTCGATCCGGCATGTCTGCAGCTTACCATAGCGCCGCATACCATTCGACTGGACGGCGCACGATTGAAGCCGGCCAGGTTCCGGTATAGGTCAGGTCGGGAATTTCGTGGTCCGGAGATCAAGATGATCTAAAATTGGGTTTGCTGCCGCTTTGGTTCTTGCAACCTGTACGGTCGGGACCGCGCACGCCGACGATGTCATGGTTGGCACTCTCAAACTAACGGCTGCTTGGGCGCGAGCCACACCAAAAGGCGCCACCGTGGGCGGTGGCTACTTTACGATCACCAATACCGGGAATGCTGCGGATCGGCTGGTCGGCGGTGCATCGGATGTTTCGGACAGATTCGAAATTCACGAAATGAGCATGGACAAGGGCGTGATGAAGATGCGTGAGATCACATCAGGCATTGAAATCAGGCCAGGGCAAACAGTTCGATTCGAACCTTCCGGATATCACATTATGTTTGTCGGCCTGAAACACCCGCTCAAGGAAGGCGACCACATCAAGGCGACGCTGCAATTCGAAAAAGCCGGCAACGTGTCAGTGGATTTCGCAGTCGAAAGCATCGGTGCAAGGAGCGGGGGATCGGCATCACGAGATGGTAAGCCGATGCAGCATGGTCACTGACGAAGGGCACTAATAGCTGCATAAAATCAGCCGATTGCGTTCATACCAATATTTAAGGGCGTTGCCGATATAACCTCGGTCCAGGTCAGCCGAGGCGAGCGCAATGGCATCGTATGAGCACAGCGAGGAGCGACATCGCTTTTCCGGTCCGCATGGATCGGATGTCGCCCGCTTTTCGATCGACGAAGCATTGTCGAACAAATGGCTCGATGTCTGGTATCAGCCTAAGATCGACCTGCGGCGCAAATGCCTTGCAGGCGCCGAAGCCTTGGTGCGGGTGCATCATCCACAGGCAGGCCTTCTGTGGCCGGAAGATTACCTGGCCGCGCTCGATGAAGAAAGCTTGTTGAAGCTCAGCGAATATTCTCTGGTAACGTCATTACGTCATTGGACGGTGTTCGCAGAAGCGGGATTTGGACTTCGTCTTTCAATCAATGTGCCCGCGAGTTTGCTTCCGAAAATTCCGGTCAGCGCGCTCGTTGCGGCACATCGTCCGCAGTCGGAGAAATGGCCCGGGCTGATATTAGAGCTGACCGAGGATCAGATCGTTCGCGATTTGCCGGCGATCCGGCAGATCGCCAAGGAATTCAAGACGAGCGCCATAGCCCTTGCCATTGATGAATTTGGCGCCGGCTATTCGTCATTCTCCAGCCTGCGGGATCTGCCGTTCACCGAGCTCAAATTGCACGCTCTGTTTGTCAAGAACTGTGCGGTTGACGTGACCAACGCCGCGATATGCCAAACGGCGATTGACCTTGCCCATCGTTTCGGCAGTGTCGTGGTTGCCGAAGGTATCGATGCTATTGCGGATCTTCAGGCCCTGATCGTGATGGGATGCGATCTTGGCCAAGGGATCTTGCTTGCCCCACCGCTACAGAAGGAACGCTTCCTGGACGCGCTTCGCCAGCACTCGAACAAGCCACGCGCCGCCGATCATGCGTCGCAAGACGGTAACGAACGGGTCGCCTAAGATTTAGATCGAAAGGAAACATTTTTCCGCGCTCCGCGTTCCCCTGTGCCCGGGGGGACAGAGGAGACTTGGATGAAGTCGGTCGTTCTAGGTGCCGCCGTAGCTGCGACGCTCACGGCTCCGGTCCCCGCGCCGGCCCAAGCTGCTGTTCGCGATCGCGAGGACGTCATCATTCGTGATCATGAACACGGTTGAAATCGTCACCGGAGCTGGTACCGCGACCGTGCCGAGTGCCGCACCATGCGCGTCCGGAGGCAATTGCCGAATGGCAAGGTCGTCATCAAGACAAGACGCAGTTGTTGAGCCAGCCGCTATTCAGGAAATGCCAACTTTTCGCTCTCGGGGGGCAGCATCTGAAATACATTCAGCGTCATCGAGATCAATGCGTAATAGCCCAATATGCCGACTAGCTCGACGGTTGCCTTGTCGCCGAGCAGTGATTGCAGGCGCTTGTAGGTTCGCTCGCCCACGCGCTTCGTCTTGTAGAGTTCCTGGATAAAATCATAGATAGCCCGTTCGTCCTTTGACGCGGATCTCGGAACACGGCCGCGCCGCAAATCTTCAATTGTCTTTGGGTGGACACCACCTTTTGCTGCCATCGGCGCGTGTGCGAACCACTCATATTGCGCGCGCCATAGACGCGCAGTGCAAAGGATTGCGAATTCAGACAGGCGTGGGGGGAGCGTAGTTCCATAGCGGCAATAGGCGCCGAGTTTTTGGGTAAGTTCGCCCAATTCGGGCGCGTGCATCCAGGCCGCAAACGGTCCTCGCGGAGTAATGGAGGCGCCGCGCGGACCCGCCCGCAGGCTGGCGAGCAAGGCGTGCTGCGTTTCGCTCATATTTTGTTCGTTCACGAGTGCGAGGCGTGGTGCCGGGCGCTTGGCAGGCATGAGCGATCCCTTGAGGAGGTAGGAAAAAGACGTATCGGCCGCTAATATAGCCTAAAATTGATTATGCAAGGTGTGGGTACGTAGGCCCGAAGGAAGAGATACAGGCGGCGTCATGTGGGGATCTGTAAAGAAAATCGGTCTTTCAATCTGTCTCGTCGGCCTTTCCGTCCCCGCCTGTGCGGATGCAATCGATGGCCACTGGTGCCACAAAGATGGCCGACGGTTCATCATTCGCGGCCCGGAAATCATTACCCCAGGCGGCAAAGCGATGGAAGGCAACTACAGCCGGCATTGGTTCTCGTATGTGGTGCCGATCCCGGAAACAGGGGCGGGTGATACCATCTTCATGACTTTGTTGAACGAAAATACCGTGCAGACGCGGCTCGGAGAAACGGCTTCCGCGCAGGAGATCTGGATCCGCTGCACACCTTCGATCAGTGCGATTAACGCGTCGCGGTCTCCGTCGTAACGTTTGGCTCTACGACCGCCGTTACCTTCATTAACCCACGTCCTGTCATATGCAGGGCTTTCGCAGCGGCCAGCGAGAGGTCGAGCACACGTCCTTTCGTGAATGGACCACGGTCATTCACGACCACAACGATGCTGCGCTTCGATCTTGGGTCGGTAACGCGAAGACGGGTGCCGAAAGGAAGGTTGCGGTGGGCAGCAGTGAATTTCTTCGGATCATACGTGTCGCCACAGGCTGTGCGGCCCGAATAGTCGGAGCTGTAGTATGCGGCAGTGCCGGTAAACTGACGGGGAGACTGAGCGACAGCTATGTCGGTCGCGCCCCAGATTAGAATTGCCGTGCAGGCTGTCAGGCCGCAGCGAAACTGCATCGTCCTCGTCCATCTATCCAAGTTAAGTAACCTGGTGTGGCGGCGTTCTGTCAAAAAGATGACGATCCACTCGCTCTCCTGAACGGCCTGAACTCGCCCAAGGTTCCACGAAAAAAATTCAAAACTCATTAAAAGCGGCGTGCGCCCGGCGGGACCGGATGAATGTCTCTGCCGACCCTCGATATGCTGACGGGTCATTTCCGCCCGAGCTCGGCAATCATTGTGCAGTTGTTCAAGTTCTTCATCGGAGAGATCCTCTATAGCCGCGAACTTATTTTCCGCCCCCTTCATTGCCAGCACGAGCTCCGACAACTTGAGCTGTATCGCAAGTGTGTCGCGGTTCTGCGTGTTTTGGATCAAAAATACCATCAGAAATGTCACGATGGTCGTGCCGGTGTTGATGACCAGCTGCCAGGTGTCGCTGTAGTGGAATATCGGGCCGGTCGTTATCCAGGCAATTACAACCGCGAGCGCCAGTAGAAATGCGACTGGATGGCCGGTCCACAGCGATACTGAATGTGCAAATCGGGAAAAGTGGCCTGTCAGCGACGAGGGCGTTTTGGCTGTTCGATTACCACTTGCTTTTGCCATCGGCGAGTCCTCCGCGGCGAGATGCCTATTTCAATCCTGCTGTCAACTTTGGCAACGTCTGTTTGACCCGGCCAATTCCGGCCCATGGATCTTTGCTCTGGCGTACCAGCCGCTGCATGAGGTTCCGGACAGTGTATTGATTGGCGGATTTCAGGCTGCCCAGCTCGGACCATTCGATTGGAACCGACACCGGTGCACCGGGACGCGCACGTGTTGAATAGGGGGCAACTGCCGTTGCCTCGCGACTGTTGCGCAGATAGTCGATGAATATTCGTTTTGAGCGGTCGCTTTTCGTGGCGGTCGCAATGTAGCGTTCGGGCATGTCAGCCGCCATCGAGGTTGCAATTTTTTGGGCGAAAGACTTTGCCTCGTTCCAAGGTGCCGGCTTGATCGGCAAGATAACGTGTAGGCCCTTGCCCCCCGATGTCTTCAGGAAACTCTTGAGCTTCAATTTCGACAAACGGGCACGAACATCGCGTGCCGCTTCCACTACATCATCCCAACTTGTCCCGGGACCGGGATCTAGATCGAAAACAAGGCGGTCAGCGCGCTCGCGGTCGTCGTTGGTCGTGCCTCTTGTGTGAATTTCCAGGACACCTCCCTGCGCGAGGGCAACAATGCCGCTGAGATTGTCTACGGAGATGATCTCGTCTCCTTTCTCCGGGACGAGGTGCAGATGCTCAACGGGAATTCCGGCACGTGCATGTTTTTGGAAAAAGCATTGCCCGCTGGCCCCTTCCGGACAGCGCAACAAGGAGATTGGACGTCCGACGACATGCGGCCGCATCCACTTCCATACTTTGACGTAGTAGTCGGCAAGATCACGCTTGGTAACGCCCGCATCATCCCAATAAACGCGGTCGGAATGAGTGAGATGAATACCGGCGACCGTGTCATTTTTGGCCGATGCGCTGCGTTTTATGGCCGGTGCACGGCCGGTGGCGGCAATTGCCCGTTCACGCACAACTTCTTTGGCTGACTTGTCCTCGCGTACGCCCTGGAACGATGCCTGACGCACCCGATCGCCGTGCGTCCAGCCGCGGAAATCGACCTCGACCACCATCGCCGGCTTGACCCAGATGGGCTTACGAGCACCGCGTTCCTCGGCCGGGACGGCTTCGAAGGGCACTTCATCGGATTTCAAGGTCATCAGTTTGCGGAAAAGCTTGCGTGCTCTGTCGTGCGTAAATCCGGTACCTGTGCGGCCGGCATAGTGCAGCTTTCCGCCGTCGTAGAAGCCGAGCACAGCGCACCAACTGCCCGATGGTCCGCAGTGGAGGGGACAACACCGGCAACGACCAGCTCCTGGCGGTCCGAGCATTTGATTTTGATCCAATCGTGCCCACGGCCAGAGCGATAGGGCGCATCGGCGACTTTCGAGACAATACCCTCCAGGCCCAATTTGCAGGCGTGCCGGAGCAGCGTGGTGCCTGGTTCGGTTAAGGATTCGCTGAACAGCAGTGGATCCGGCTGACGATGAAGGAGTCGGGCCAATGCATCTTTCCGCCGAGTAAGTGGCAAGTCAGCGAGGTTAGTGCCGTCGAGATGCAAGAGATCGAACGCATAGAATTTCATGCGATCATGACGGTCATTTTTGAGGTCTTGCTGCAGCAGGGAAAAACTTGAAATTCCATCGTCTCCTTCGACGACAAGTTCGCCATCAATGAGGGCGGTTTTGGCTGGCAGTTTCGCGATTGCCTTTGCGACGGTGGAGAATTTCTTCGTCCAGTCGAGGCCTTTCCGCGTCAGTAAGGTTGCTTTGCCATGATCGAGACGCGCTTGAATTCTGTAGCCATCGAATTTGAGCTCGTGCACCCAATTCCCTTGATCGGGTGGGCTGTCCGACAAACTTGCAAGGCATGGAGGAACGAAGGCAGGCAGGGCACTAAAGCCTGCGGCGAAATCCGAATAGTGTTTTTTAGTTCTTGCGCGCGGGATTTTTTTCGTCGTGGTGGTAGCGCGGTGCGTTTTTGGCAGGTTTCGACTCGCTTTTGCTCGATTGCTGTGCCAAACGTTCCGTGATCCTTTTGCGATTTGCTCCATCGAGCGGCCGCTCGCGCCGACGAGGTTGTTCCTCGAGGATATCCTCGTCTTTAGGCGATCGCCCGGCGTCATCGTCCTGCTTGATGAGCAGCCAATTGTCGTGTTTCTCGCCGGGCCTGCGGCGCATGCGCACCAGATGCCAACCGCCGTGGAGCTTCTTGCCGTCAAGTGTGAATGCGAGGTGGCCTTTCGCCAGGCCCTTGTGGGGATCGCTTTCTGGTAACCAATGGCCGCGGTCCCAGACCATCACAGTGCCGCCGCCATACTCGCCCTTCGGAATGGTCCCTTCGAACGTGTTGTAGGCAATCGGGTGATCCTCGACCTCGACTGCCAGCCGCTTTCTCCGGGCACAAGGCTCGGCCCGCGCGTCACCGCCCAGCTTTTCATCACGCCATCGAGCTCGAGACGCAGATCGTAGTGCAGCCGCGTTGCGGCATGTTTTTGAATGACGAATGCGTTACCCCGCTTTCGCGCGACCTTGCCTTTCGGCTCAGCGGTGACGCCGAAATGGCGTTTGGCCCGGTAGGTCTTCAGACCCGACTTTTCAGGACGTCGCATGAATGTTGCCAAAAACTTTGCGCTAAACCGCTACTTCCAATATCCGACATATAGAATGAACCGGCTCGTTGCCGAAGCAGTTCCTAGGGCGAAAACTGCCGCCTGCTTCAGGTCCCACATGCACCAAAGGAACCATAGCACCTTTATTGACGTTGCCCCGGCAAGCGGCTGCTGTGCCGCAACCGACCAACAGAGGTGACTACAATGTTAGGCTGGGCCGTCACATTCCTGATCATCGCGCTCATCGCAGCCTTGCTTGGCTTCGGCGGCATTGCCGGCGTTGCCATTGAAGCGGCGAAGATCGTATTCTTCGTGGCGATTGTTCTGTTTGCGATCTCTCTCATCGGGGGCTTGTTCGCGGGCGCACGCCAACGGTACCGTAGTCTGGTATCTTTGACTCTTCAGTAGGCAGTGAAAAGCTCCGACGACGAGTGGTCGCGCGGGGCTTTTCTATCGGGGGACTTCGACGGGCTCGCCGGCATGTCTATTCGCCGCCGCTGGCCAAGACGGCTCGGGTCGTTTGGTCGGGGCCGAAATCGTCGGCGCTCTCGACGTGCAGCAGATCGGCCAGCCGCGTGCGCGCGCGGTTGACGCGGCTCTTGATGGTGCCGACGGCGCAGCCGCAGATCTCGGCGGCTTCCTCGTAGGAGAAGCCCGAGGCGCCGACCAGGATCAGCGCCTCGCGCTGGTCGGCCGGCAGCTTGCGCCAGCGCCGCGCTGAATTCCTTGAACTCGACGTGGCTGTTCTGCTCGGGATGCGACTTCAGCGTCTCGGCATAGCTGCCGTCGGCGTCCTCGACCTCGCGCCGGCGCTTGCGATATTCCGAGCGGAACAGGTTGCGCAGGATGGTGAACAGCCAGGCCGGCATGTTGGTGCCCGGGCTGGAACGAATGGATGTTGGCGAGCGCGCGCAGCAGCGTCTCCTGCACCAGATCGTCGGCGCGGTCGACGTTGCCGCATGAGCGAAATCGCGAAGGCGCGGAGGCTCGGCACCGCGCCGAGAACGGCTTTGCGGACCGACGTCGTCCATGGCCATTCAGTGCCCTTCCTTTTCTCGTCGCTCGTCGAGCTGATCGAGCAGATCGGCGAACCGGTCGGGAACGCCCTGGCTCGACCACGTCGTCGTAATGGCCCGCAGCTGCTGGCCGATCTGGGCCTGAATATCGCGGCCAAGCGGCCGGCTTCGCCTTGGCCTTTTTGTTGCGAGTCGGCCGGGTTTCCATCGGATTTTCCTGTCCCACGGGCTTACGCTCTTTCATTGTCTCACCCCAATCTCTCCGAGCCCCATGTCCAGGCGTCGGTTGCCCCCTTGGTCTGAGTCAAAACCCCTGACTCACCATATGGTTCCCCACGAATGGAACTTTTTTGAGACACCGCGTTGGAGCGCTATAGGTCGGTCGGCATGCTGGGCGGCGTTACCCTAGTCGTCCATGGCCGCAGATTCGGGAGGGATTCTTGTCCACATCACAAGCCGTCACCCAACATCTGCCGTTCTTGCGCCGCTATGCGCGCGCGCTGACCGGCAGCCAGCATCCGGCGACGCCTATGTGACCGCCGCCCTGGAGGCCTGATCCGATCCGACGGTCCTCGACAGCCGGATCGCCGCGGGTCGCGCTCTACCGGCTGTTCACCAAGATCTGGAATTCGGTCGATCAACGGCAAGGCCGAGCGCCGCCGACCCCAAGCAGCCGGTCGAGCGGCGGCTCGGCCAGATCACGCCGCTGCCGCGGCAGGCCTTCCTGCTGGTGGCGCTCGAAGGGCTTTCCGAGGAGGACGCCGCCGCGATCCTCGATATCGACGTGCCGACGCTGCGCGAGCTTGGTCGAGGAATCCGGCCGCGAGCTTGCCGCCGAGATCGCCACCGACGTGCTGATCATCGAGGACGAGACCTTCATCGCCATGGACCTCGAAGGCCTGGTCGAGAGCCTCGGCCATCGCGTGCTCGGCGTCGCGCGCACCCATTCGGAGGCGGTGACGCTCGCCAAGACCAAGCGGCCCGGCCTGATCCTCGCCGACATCCAGCTCGCCGACGGCAGCTCCGGGCTCGATGCGGTCAACGAGCTGCTGCAAGACGTTCGAGGTGCCGGTGATCTTCATCACCGCCTATCCGGAGCGCTTCCTCACCGGCGAGCGGCCGGAGCCGGCGTTCCTGATCGCCAAGCCGTTCCAGCCGGCGACGGTGTCGGCGGTGATGAGCCAGGCGCTGTTCTTCGAGCGCAATGCGCGCCGGCGCGAGCGTCGCGCGAGCTGAGACGCCCGGTGGGCCTTGCGCACCAAAGTGTGGCCGAACCATCACCGCTTAGACGAGCATGATCAGCGGCACTGCGCGCCTGCCCGGCGAGCGCCGTGGCGTGGCGGCGCTCATGCGGACCAAAATGTTCCAATCGAGGAAACGGCCTACAGGGCGCAAGGATGCGTTGCATTTCCTAGTGCCGTGCAACGGTTGAAGCGCCACAGCATTGAAATCCTGCGGCTTGTTTCGAGGACTTTCGTCACAGTTTTGTGGGATTGGGAGGAGAGAAGGCCGCCATTTGTTGACACCTTGCTCGATGAACGTATTCATAGGCTGATCTGGTTCCAACGCCGTCGAGTCTACTGTACGTGCCCGGCTGCGATCTGCGCTGTGCAGGTGACGGAAAGAGTGCAATGGTGCGTACGATGCCCGCGGCGCAAGAAACCGAGTTGAGAAACTCGAAAAAGAGAACCGCCAGCTAAATGACCAGGTCGCTTCGCAGGCCTGGGAGTTGAGCCTTTTGCGTGCACGATTCGCTCGCTATGACACGGCTTTGCGCGGGTCGCAGGTGATCGTCTACACGCAGGATCGTGAACTCCGCTATATCTCGATCAGTAATTCGATGCTTGGCCGTTCCGCCGAAGATATTCTTGGCTGCACGGATACGGAAATTTTTCCCGCGATGGCGCCGCTGCAATGATGGCCGTGAAGCGTGAAGTCTTGGCCACCGGCGAGGCCAAGCGCGCTGAAGTCCCGCTTGAGGACGCTCGCGGAATGCGATGGCACGATTTACACATCGAGCCGGTTCGCAATGAGCTAACGAAATCATTGGTCTGACCTGTGCATCAGTTGACGTGACTGAGCGTAAAGAGGGCGAGGCGCACCTGCGTCTGCTGCTGAGAGAGTTGACGCACCGATCAAAAAATCTGCTGGCTGTCATCCAGGCCATGGCCCGCCAGACAGCGAACCATGCAGGCTCGACCGATGCTTTTCTCAAGCAATTTGGTTCGCGATTGCAGGCCTTGGCAGCGTCCCACGACTTGCTCGTTCGCGAAAGCTGGTACGGCGCGTCACTCGGTGAGCTGATCCGCTCGCAGTTGTCCAACTATCTCGATGGAGCCGCAGTCCAGGTTACGATCGAAGGACCGGCAATCGCGCTCAAGCCCGAAGCGGCTCAAAACCTCGGGCTTGCGTTGCACGAGCTCGCCATCAATGCCGCGAAGTTTGGTGCCCTTTCGGTGCCGACTGGCCGGATATCCATCACCTGGACAAGGCGTGAGAGCACCGCGGACAACGCGGTCGAGCTGGATTGGCGTGAGGAGCTTGGGCCAAAAGTGAAGGTCCGGCGCAAGAAAGGTTTTGGGAGCATGGTGATCGAGCGCAATCTTGCGCGCGCTTTGGACGCCGAAGTTAATATGGACTTCGATCCCGACGGGCTGCATTGCCACATTGTCATTCCGGCAAGCCAAATTCTTGCCGCTCGCTGACCAGAGCCGGAACCTAATTCGCACATCGCCGTTTTAGTCACGCTCGCAGGACGCGCGTTGACTTTTCAAACTGCGCATTCCTGCAAGGAGAGCGGCAATGCGCAACATCGTTTCGTACATTCTGGCGAGCGCTTTTGTCGTGCTTCTATTGGCCGTTATTATTCCGCCTGCAGGTTTAGGTTTTGGGGTCGCTGCATGGCCGTCGGTCGAGAGGCAGGGATTGGCGCCCCAAATCGTTGATCGCACCCGCAAATCGGATCGATTGCCGGTCCCGAAAGCGAGTGGCCGTCGGCTAACACCGCCGGCTGCGCCGGTGCTGGTCGGCTGCGATCCCGTGTTCAGCGCTCTGTCGAAGGAGAAACAGGCCAACTATCCGGGTCGTTGCCTTGCCTGAGGTCCATCTCCCGACGGGCATGGAACTTGTTGTTCTCGATGACGTTTATAGCCCGGCATTCATTGAGAAAGGGAGTTACACATGCACAAGCCCTTGAGCGCTGTCGCCGTCCTGGCGGTAGCGGCGGCAGTCGCGCTTCCAATTCCGGCGTCGGCGCAAGCTAACCGGACGAAAGTGGGAACACTGAGCTGCGACATATCGGGCGGCATAGGCCTCATCATCACTTCAAAAAAGGATTTGACCTGCATGTTCACGCCCTCTCAGCCTGGACCGAGAGAGGTGTACGTGGGGTCGATCACCAAATTCGGTCTTGATCTTGGCGCGACAGCCGGCGGCGAAATGGTTTGGGCGGTTTATGCGCCGACCACTCGTAAATTCGGCGCGCTGGCCGGCAATTACGGTGGCGCAACGGCTGAGGCGACGGTGGGCGCTGGCCTCGGCGCAAATGTTCTGGTCGGCGGTTCAGACCGCACCGTCGCCTTGCAGCCGGTGTCGGTCCAAGGTCAGGCGGGTCTTAACGTCGCGGCTGGCGTTGCCGAGCTTCGACTGCGCCCGGCGCGTTAACGCCTAACAATTTAATTAAAGAACGAGACGGCCGCCGGGTGGCGGCCGCTTTCTTTTTAGCCAAAGGTGAAAGCGTCGTGGTAGGCGCCCTGCACCTGACCACCTGGCACGGGCCCGCCCCCGGGCACGTGAACCATGTTGCCAATGACGGCGCAGGTCGCGCCATGCAGGCCGTGGCGCGGGATCGCCATCGGCGTCAGCTGCTCCCACGTGTCGGTCTTCGGATCGTAGGCCTCGTTGGTGCCGAACACCTTGCCGGTCGCTTCGCCGCCGAAAACGACGATCTTGCCGTTGATGTAGACGCACGAGGGGCCGCTGCGCGGGGTCGGCAACGGGGCGCGGAAGGTCCAGGCGTCGGTCTTGGGATCGTAAACGGCGTTCAGGCCGGTATTGAAGTCGTAGGAATCCATGCGGCCAGCGATTGCGTGGATTTTCCCGTCGACGACGGCAACACCCATGTGATCGCGCTGCCCGACAAAAGGCTGTGTGCCGGTCGAACCTCGCATGCCTGCGAGGATCGTGTATTTGTCGGTCGCAGGATCATAGATTTCATGCCATTCGACCGAGCGCACGTCGCGGCCGCCCAGCAGATGGATCTTGCCATCGAGCACGATGGCTGACATTGCGCCACGCGGACGCGATAACCCGGCGATCGGTGCCCATTGGTCTGTCGCCGTGTCATACACAAAGCATTTCGAGTGCGGACAGCGGTTCTGTTCGATAAAGCCGCCGAACGTATAGATCTTCGAACCAATCGACACACCCGCAACGTGATTGCACGGAAGCGGGAAGGGTGCCTTCAGCGACCAGGTTCCGGATTTGGGATCAAATACCTGGTGGAAATTCTGGTCCACGCGATGCTTGGCGTAGCCCGCGATCGAATGAATCTTGCCCTGGCATTCGATAACCGCATGTTCACCGGTCGGAATCGGCATCCGAGGCTGCTCGACCCATTTCCAGGATTGGCGGCTTTGGGGGCGACACTGGTCATGTAGCGTTGCTTCTCCACTGTCTTGGGAATGTCCGTGATCGATTTGTCGTTCAAGCCGAGAAAAAGCGGAAGTTCCTGTTCTGCTGCCATGGTTGACCTCAACTGACATAATTCGGGACGGCATCTCGCAACAATTTGCGCGTGAGTTCGACGCCTTCACGCGCAACGTCGTATGGCGAACGCTCCCATTGTTCGGGGTTCGGGGCTTCATAACTGAGGTACCCGGTGTAACGCTTCTCAGCCAACAGCCCGAGCATTTCGCGCCATTTCACGACGCCTTTACCGGGTGGCAGCCGATCGGTCGGTCTCCTGACGCCGGTGACCGGCTTGGGCGAGAGATCGCTGTATTGAAAGCAATAGATCTTTTCCGCCGGTACGCTCTCGAAGCCGCGGCCTCCCGCGCCACTCCGCGTGAAGTGATAGGCATCGATCAGGTAGCCGCAGTTCGGCTTGTTCGCGCCTTCGATCAGTTCGGTCAGAACAGCAAGACTGTTAAGGACGTCGTGCTGGGAGTTGAATTCGATCGCGAGTTTCAGCTTGTACTCGGCGGCAATGTCGCCGGCTTCCTTGAGATATTTGATGGCGTCCTTGATCGGTCCGTTGACCTGGCCCGGCGCACTCATCAACGTGTCGCAGCCAAGCGCCACCGCGTTCTCGCACAATTCGCGAAACACCTTGAAAAGGCGTTTGCTCTCCTCGCCGGTGGCGAACAACCAGCCGTATTCGACCCCAAGCACGCCGCAGGGAATGCCGCTCTTTTTGATCAGGTCCAACACCTGCTCATTGCTCATGCCGGCATCGAAACATCGTTTGAAATCGGTCCGGCGCAACTCGACAGCGTCATAGCCTGCCTGCTTGGCCGCATCGAGCGCGATTGCAAGCGGTGTCGTGTCGATCGTCCACATATGTAGGGCAAGGCGCCCGAATTTTTGCGACATACTCAAGGTTCTCCGCGTGGCTACCGGCCTTCATATTGCAAAATGTACAGACCGGCATTCGTATCTGTGAGATACATAATGCCGTCCGTATCGACAAATACGTCGCAGGATTGAATGACCTTGGCAGGATTTGGCCTTTGATCGACAATTCTTTCTGGCGGCGGTGGCACGAAGTAACCGACCTGTCTTGGTTGAAACGGGTCGCGTATATCGAAGATCCGCAGTCCCGCATTGTGATAGGTAGCGAAAATCAGATCCTCAGTCTGCAACGAGCCCGGACGGTTCTCATGCAGATTGTGCGGCCCGAATTTTGCGCCTTTGGCACAGAAGTCCTCCTCGGCAGGCGTTGGCAAGGTCGCGATCGAAACCGGGTTTGACGGCTCGCGCACATCGATCAGCCAGGTATAGGCCAGACCATTGGCGCAGTTTGCGGAGGTTGCTTCATCCGCAAGCGCAAGAAGCTTGCGGCCCGGCAGGGGCAGGGGCGTATGGGCGCCTCCTGCAAAGGGCGGCGCATAGTTGCGATGGCTGATCAGTTTCGGGGTTGTAGGGTCGCTCAGGTCGTGAATGGTGAAGCCGCCATCGCGCCACGCCGCGTAACCGAGTGTGCCGGCGCTAATGAGGTGATGGAGTGCCGTGCGCTTGCCGAACGATGCCGGCGGCGTTTCGCCGCCGGCGCGATTCATGCCCGGCAGCCACCAGCGCGCGGCAAGCTGCGGCTTTTCCGGATTCGAAACGTCAATGACCGCCAAAGCGTGGTCGATGAATCCGTCGAAATGGACCGACACATAAGCGTAGTGCCCGCCAACCCACCAAATTCTATGAGCGCCGAAACCCGGCATATTTAGAAATGCAATTTCACGGGGGCTCGACGGCTTTGAAATATCGAAAACGCGGAGACCCGCCGCGAAGGGCTGTTCGGTCTGGACAGAGTCGATGAGCGATTTTGCGTAGTAATCCTGTTGCGTCGCGTATTGCTGCATCGCCCAGATATTCGGGCCATTAACGGCGAGAAGAACGTCGCCATGGATCTGCAGGTGGTGCGACCGCGTGTTTTTTGGCGCGGCGACGAACGCGACCGATTTCGGCTTGAGCGGGTCGCGCACATCCACGACCGAAAAACCGTCGCTGAACATGTGACCGATAAAGGCGTGTCCTTTGTGCAGAATGACCTGCACGCCATCGGGTCTGCCGCCCTGGTCGTTGCGCGACAGGAAGCGGACGTTGGATGCGGTGGCGCCTGCGGGGAAATTCATCACAAAACTCGCAAATTTCGAGGCCCGGCCGACTCGCGTCAACCGGGCCCCATCAGATGATAGTGCCGTTCAGGCTGGCTTCTTTGCCGCCGACGCCGGCTTGCGCATCGTCATGAAGACGCCGGCCAGGATCAGGATAATTCCGATCCAGGTCAGGAACGGGTAGTAGCCCGTCTTGCCCGCGGCCGTTGCTGCGGTCACGAGCTGCTGACAGGTGTCGTTGGTGTAGAGCAGGCACACCAGCGTGCTCGAGACCTGCTTGGCGGCCAGATAGAAGTAGAGCCACCAGCTCACCGACAGCAATATGCACACCGCGCCACTCAAGGTGAGCCAGAAGGCATTGTCCGCCTCAATGACGCGCCGCGTCGGTGGCGCGATTTCATCAAGGCCTTTCTGCTTTGCCTCCGGGCCGAGCTGGGTGACCGATGCCGCGGCGATCAGCAGCAGGATCGCCAGGCAAACGAACACAGTCATGAGCCCATAGGTCTGCTGGATCAGCAGGATCGACGGCATGATGAATGCCGTGGCGAGACGGCCCACGCCGGCAGCCCAGCCGAAGCCGGAGGCGCGCGCGTTCGTCGGAAACACTTCTGACGCGAAGATCTGCATGGCGTTGCCGGCCACCTGGATGAAAAACACCATCACGAAACCGGCCACCATCAGCTCCATCGGCGCGCCGGCACTGGCGAACACGATCGCCATGATGGCGGCGCCGATAAACGCGCAGACCGACGTGATCTTGCGACCCCATTTGTCGAGCGCGTACATCATGAATATGCTGGCGCAGGGCACCGCGAAGTTCATCGCCAGCGTGTATTGCAGCGACTTCGTGATCGTGAAGCCCTTCTCGTTCATCATGTTCGGCAACCACGCGCCGAGACCGATGGCGACACCGAAGAATGCCGTGAAGCAGATCATCCCGGCGATGACGCGCGTTGGGAACATCCGGAAGACGACAGCGAAAGGATCGCTCTTGGTGTTGCTGGCGGCATCGGTCGAGAGCGAGCTCAGGGCCGGCACATTCTGAATTTCTAGTCGCTTGAGCACGTCAAGCGCTTCTTGACCGCGGCCATGCGTCGCAAGATAGCGCGGCGATTCCGGCAGCGTGAAGCGGAAGACCCACACAATCAGCGCTCCGGCGCCGATGATGATCCATGCGGTCCGCCAGACGTTGTCGGGCGCGGTGGGGAAAATCGTGGTGCCCAGCAAAAGCACCAGCGCCGTGCCGATCGGCCACACGCAGGCGCCGCCGATGAAATGCACGATGGCAAGAACACGTCCGCGAATTAGCTTAGGCGAATATTCGCCGGCATAGGCGAACGCCAGCGGCTGCTCCGCCCCGAGGCCGAGGCCGGCGATGAAGCGGCAGATGACAAGCATCGTGACGTTCGGCGCGAACGCACCAAGAATGGTGAAGATGCCGAACAGCAGCAGGTTGAACTGATAGATGAAGCGGCGGCCGAACCGGTCGCTGAACTGACCCTGTCCCGCGGTGCCGATGAACATGCCGAAGATCGTGGCGGCACCAACCAGCGCAACCTCTGGGCCGCTCGCGAACTTCGACGACAGGACGTACGGCACGAGCGAGCCGAAGATCGTAAAGTCGATGACGTCGAAGAAGTATCCCGCGGCGATCAACGCGACCACTTTGCGGTGGAGCGGAGATATCTTTGCTTCGTCGAGCGCGTTGCCGACGTATGCCTCTATGGTCTGAGCCATGGCCTGTCCCTCCCTATCGCATTTTTTGTTGGTACCCAGCAGCCCTTATCAGGATGAAACACAATTCGACCATTGGCCAGCCCATTCCGGTCCGGCGCGGCAGACCATCCACGCAATGAAATTTTCTTGGAGTTTCGGCGGATGAAAAAGGTAGTTGGCTGGGGAACTAGGATTCGAACCTAGATTCTCGGAGTCAGAGTCCGATGTTCTACCGTTGAACTATTCCCCAGCAGGACAGGAAGCGATTGTACTCCACCGTCAGCCTGGCGGGAGGCCCTCACATGGGGCAATTTCGTTGATTTGACAAGTCCATAGAGCGCCAGACGATCAAGCGGTCCGCCGGGGCCTTGTCGCCACCGTGACGATCCCCAGCAGGGTGAAGGCAACAACCAGCAGGAAGACCATCCGTCGGACTGCCGTGATCCATCACTGCCCCGAAGATGAGGGGTGAAACAATTCCGCCGATATTGAAGCCCGTGGTGACGAAGCCGAAAACTTTGCCAAAAGAACCAGGGGGCGTGACTTCGCGCACGATCATGTCACGTGAGGGCATAATTACGCCGGAGAACAGACCGCCAAGCGACATGGCCGCTATCAACGCCAATGAACTAAGGTCGACCAGGGCAACAAGCACGACCGATAGTGCCATTGCAGTCAGTCCCAGTGTGGCCACCAGACTGTGGCGCTTTGTGCGTGTGACGAGCAGGCCTCCTACGAGCACGCCAGCGGCTGACAAAAGGAGATTGCCGGTCAGCGCCGCGTTGGCGGTGGTGACGGGTGTTCCATAGAGTGCTCCGAGCGCAACGACGGAATAGTTGTAGAGGCCGCTGCTCATCATCGCGAGCAGTATGAAGAACGCGAGATTGAGCAGAATCGGAGCCGAGAGGAGCAGTCGCCAGCCGGCATCCGATGAATCCGAGGCCGGGCGTGTACCTGCGTTTGCCGTGGTGGTCGTCCCGTCACGGACCAGCAAAAGCAAAAGCGCCACGGCAAAGCCGAGCACACCCGCGCCAATGAAGGCGCCACGCCAGCCCCACGAGCTCTGCATCATTAAGAGGCTTGCTGGGGCAACCGCGGAACCGAGCATTCCGGCAAAGGTATGCAGCGAAAAAGCCTGACCGATGCGGTCGGCCGGAACGTGCTGCGACAGCAGAGTATAGTCGGCCGGGTGATAAACAGTGTTGCCCATGCCGGCGAGCGCGAACATGGCGATCATCACCCAGAACGAATTGACAAAACCCGGCCAGTGACAAAACTGGTAGCGCCGATCACGAGACCCAAAATCAGCAACGCACGGGCGCCCGAGCGGTCCACCAGAAATCCCGCTGGTGTCTGGCACACGGCTGAAACGATGTTGAACGCCGCAAAAGCTAAGCCGATTTCCGTATAAGTGACCTGATACTCGTCGCGTACGAACGGCATAAGTGGCGCCAACAAAATAATGTAATAGTGCGACATGAAATGCGCAGCGCTGACCGCGCCGACAACTGCGAATATATGGCGCGCGCGTCGAACCGATAACGCCGGCAGCCTGGCTCATTGGCCGGCCTTTGCTCGTTGAATTGCCTGCCAGATACGTGACGGCGTCATCGGCATTTCAAGGTGTCGGACACCGTATTCGGACAGGGCGTCGATAACGGCGTTAGCCACGGAAGGCAGGCCGCCCGATGTGCCGGCTTCGCCGCAGCCTTTTGCGCCAAGCGGATTGCTTTTGGTCGGCACAGGGTGGCTGGCGACATTGATCATCGGTACGTCATGCGCCCTGGGCATCGCGTAGTCCATGAACGAGCCGGTAACGAGCTGGCCATCGGAATCGTAGACAGCCTGTTCCAGCAAAACCTGCCCGAGACCCTGCACAACGCCGCCCTGTATCTGTCCTTCGACCAGCAAAGGATTGACCACCGTCCCGAGGTCGTTGACCGCTGAATAACGAACGACATGTGCGGCGCCTGTTTCCGGGTCAACTTCGACCTCGGCAATATGACACCCGTTCGGAAAGGCCGACGGAACGGGATTGTTGACGACGTGGTCGACATCGAGCGAGTTCGGAGTGCCGGCCGGCAAGCTTGATCCCGGCGCGCAGACGCGCGGCAAGATCGAGCAATCCGATCGACCGATCGGTGCCCGCAATCACAAAGCGCCCCGCCTGGAATTCGATGTCGCCCGGCGAGGCTTCCAGCAGGTGAGAAGCGATTTGCTTGCCGCGCTCGATCACAATGGCCGCGGATTCAGTGAGCGCGGTCCCGACAAACATCACCGAGCGCGAGCCGCCACTGCCGCCGCCGAAAGCCATCCGGTCACTGTCGCCCTCGACCATGCGGATACGGTCAAACGGAACTCCGAGAAGGTCGGTCAATATCTGCGCGTAGGTCGTTGCGTGACCCATCCCGAAGTCGAGCGTGCCGGTAACGATCGTCACCGTGCCGTCGGCTTCGAAATGGATGGCGCCGAGTTCCTTGCCGGGCGCGGCCGTAACCTCAAGATAACAGCCGATGCCGAATCCGCGCAGCAGGCCGCGCTTCTTGCTCTCGCGCTTGCGTTTCTTGAAACCCGGCGTAGTCGGCGGCATCGAGCGCCTGCTTGAGCACGCCGAGGAAATCGCCGCAGTCGTAGGTCATGTCGGATGCGGCTTTGAAGGGCAGGTCGCTCTTGCGGATCATGTTGCGCCTGCGCAAGTCGAGCCGGTCAATGCCGAGCTCGGCCGCAGCGAGATCGAGCGTGCGCTCGATATAGTAATTGCCTTCGGGCCGGCCGGCGCCACGATAGGCCGAGACAAAGGTCGTATTGGTGAACACGCATTTGGTCGCCACCTCGATGAGCGGCGTGCGGTACACACTGGCGATGTTCTTGACCTGGTTTCCGGTCGGCAGCAGCGGGCCGAATTGGGCGAGATAGCCGCCCATGTCGCCATAGCCGGTGAGGCGAACCGCAAGAATATGCGCGTCGTCGTCGAACGCCATCTCAACGACCATGTCCTGTGCGCGGCCATGGTGGTCCGACACGAAACTGCCCGAGCGCTCGTCCGTCCATTTGACCGGCCGCCCAAGCAGGCGAGCGCCGTGCAGGAGGCAGACATATTCGGGATAAACCGAGGCCTTCATGCCGAACGAGCCGCCGACCTGGCCGGTGATCACGCGAACCTTGTCGGCCGGCGCGCCAAGAATTTCCATCAGAGAGGTCTTCATGCCGTGCACGCCCTGACTTGTCGAATAGAGCGTCCACTTCGCCGCGGCCGCATCGTATTCGCCGATCGCGGAGCGCGGCTCCATGGCGTTGACCACCATGCGTTGGTTGGAGGTCTCGAGCCGGGTCACGTGCTTTGCCTTTGCAAAGGCTTCCGCGACCTTGGCGGCATCGCCATAGTGAAAATCGAGCGCGATGTTGTTCGGCACCTCGTCGAACACAAGCGGCGCGCCCGGCTTGACCGCTTCGGAGGGCTTGAGCACTGCGGGCAGCGGTTCGATGTCGAGCGTGACAGCTTCGGCCGCATCTTTGGCCTGCGCCACGGTTTCCGCGATCACGCAGGCAACCGGATCGCCCACGAAACGCACCTTGTCACCGGCAAGTGCCGGCCGCGGCGTGTAGCGGATCGGCGATCCGTCACGATTCTTTAAAGGCAGACCGCATTTGAGTGGGCCATAGCCGGTCAAGTCGGCGGCGGTGTAAACGGCAAGAACGCCGGGCATCGCCTTGGCGCCAGCGGTATCAATCGAGCGGATAACGCCATGCGCGTCGCGGCTTCGAACCATGACCGCATAGGCTTGGTTTGGTCGGCTGACATCGTCGGTGTAGCGACCCTGTCCGCGAACGAGCGTCGGGTCTTCGCTCCGCCGGACAGGCTGTCCGACACCGAATTTGGTCAGCGAAAGGGCAGTTTCGGTGATGCGGTCATCCATTGAGGGGTGATGCTTTCCGGGCCCGCGCTGTCAAATAAAGCACGCTGCATACTTCGACAAGAACAGCTTTTGCGACGGAGGGTTGCGGAAGACACAGGCGCTGTTACACTTTTCGTGATCGAAGGAACACGGCTGCAACCGTGACGCGCCGAGGGAAATCGCTGATTCAGCGGTGCAGACAGGAAAGGTTTTGGGAGATGAGCGGCGAGGCCGGGGACAACCCAGGCCTCGACCCTGCTATTGATCGGGCGCCGCTGCCGCGGGCCCGGTGGGGTCGGCGGTCGCCTGGACGGGCCAATGGTCGCTTCGGCAATGACCGAGGTGGGGCGACTTATGCCGCACTCGATCTCGGGACCAATAATTGCCGGCTGCTGGTAGCGCGGCCCTCAGGCGAAGGCTTTCGCGTCGTCGACGCATTTTCCAGGATCGTGCGGCTCGGCGAGGGCGTCTCGTCGTCTCGCCGCCTGAGCGAGGCCGCGATCAGCCGCGCGCATGGCGGCCTTGGCCATCTGCCGCAACAAAATGAAAAACAAGGGCGTTACCCGCGCGCGCCTGATTGCAACCGAAGCCTGCCGGACGGCCGAAAACGGCGCGGAGTTTTTGGATCGCGTGTCGCGACGAACTTGGGCTTGAGCTCGAGGTGATCGACCGCGAGACCGAGGCGTGCTTGGCCGCGACCGGCTGCACGCCACTGATCGATCCCCATGCCGCAGGCGCTGTGCTGTTCGATATCGGCGGCGGTTCGTCGGAGCTCGTGCGACTCGAACGCTCGCAGCGCAGCCGCTGCGGCCCGCCGTTGCCTCAGATCCGCGGCTGGATTTCCGTACCGCACGGCGTGGTGACGCTGGCAGAGCGCTATGGCGGCGTCACAGTGACGCGTGAATGTTACGACGCGATGGTTGTGGAAGTTGCCGAACTGATTGCCCCATTCGTGCGCGAGCATGGCGGCGACGAGGCCGAAGGGATTCATATGCTCGGGACATCGGGCACGGTCACCACCATCGCCGGCGTGCATCTCAACCTGAAACGTTATGATCGCAATCGCGTGGATGGCTGCTGGATGAGCGCGGGGGAAATCAACGCAGTCGTCGAGCGATTGCTGACGATGAGCTATGAGGATCGCGTTGCAAGCCCCTGCATAGGCGCCGAGCGGGCCGATCTCGTGCTCGCCGGCTGTGCGATCCTTGAAGCGATCCGCCGCGCGTTCCCTTGTCCGCGCTTGCGTGTCGCCGATCGCGGTCTGCGCGAAGGCATGCTGGTGCAGATGATGCGCGAGGACGGTGCCTGGGATGGTAACAGCCAGGCCGCACCGTCGTGACGGCGCGCGGCAAAAGCAGCGGGCCGCGCCAGCTCAAAGTTCGGGTCCGCGGCGGCAAAAATCGCTCGCAGTCATCAAAAATTTGGCTGGAACGTCAGCTCAATGACCCTTACGTTGCGCGGGCGAAGCGCGAGGGCATGCGTTCGCGCGCCGCATACAAATTGATGGAGATCGACGATCGAGCGCATTTTCTAAGGAAGGGCGCGCGCGTGGTCGACCTCGGCGCAGCGCCGGGAGGTTGGAGCCAGGTCGCCGCGAGACGTGTAGTGGCGCCGGAGCAGGGTCGCGTGGTCGCAATCGACATTTTGCCGATAGATCCGATGCCCGGTGTCGATTTCGCGGGTTTGGATTTCCTTGACGAAGGCGCGCCTGCAAAGCTCAAGAGCATGATCGGCGGTCCGGCCGACGTGGTGATGTCTGATATGGCGGCCAACGCAACCGGTCACGCCAAGACCGACCATCTGAAGATCATGGCATTGGTGGAAGCAGCTGCGGATTTTGCCCGGGAGGTGCTGGCTCCCGGCGGCAGCTTTCTTGCAAAGGTGCTGCAAGGCGGCACAGAGGCTGAGCTGCTGGCGTCCCTCAAGCGCGATTACAAAACCGTCAAGCATGTGAAACCGGCAGCAAGCCGGGCAGACTCGGCCGAACTCTATTTGCTCGCGACTGGATTTCGCGGCACCAGCCAAAGGGTCTAGCCGGCGCGCTGGTCGGATGGCTCGGCAGGAGTTGGAAGCCGGTCGGCCATTTCGGCGCCGGCTTCCGGCGGCAACCGGGCAAAGATGAGGACGGAGAGCGCTGAGATCGCGGCGACAGCCAAAAAAGCGGGCGGAAAGTCAGCCGCTTGCAGCGTATTGCTGCCCTTAAAGTGGACGGTGAGTTCCACGGCGAGCGCACCCACGGCCACACCCGAAGAGACTGCGAGCTGCTGCGCGACGCTGACCAACGCGGTCGCCCGGCCGACGCGGTGCGGCTCTACGTCTGCGTAGGCAATGGTATTAATGCTGGAGAACTGCAGCGAGCGGAAAAATCCGCCGATGAAAAGCAGGAGCACCATCATCTCGACCGGTGTCGTCGCCGTAAATCCGGCGCATACCGCCAGGAAGGCGGCGCTGATGATGGAATTGACGACTAGGATATTGCGGAAGCCAAAGCGGCGCAGAATGTTCGCTGTGGCCCACTTCATTCCCATTGCGCCGAGCGCGGTAGCGAACGTGATCATCCCGGACTGGAACGGCGTCATGCCGAAGCCGATCTGAAGCATTAGCGGCAGAAGGAACGGCAGTGCGCCAAGCCCGAGCCGGAAAATGAATCCGCCGCAAACGCTCGCGAAGAAGGTCGGAACGCGGAATAACGAAAGGTCTAGCGCCGGGTTGTCAACGCGGCGCGCGTGCGCGAGATAAGCGCCAATAAAACAGGCGCCGCCAAAAATTAGTCCCGCCACGACAGTCCAGGGCAGGAAGTTGAGGCCCAGCACGGAAAGGCCGAACGCCATTCCACCGATGCCGAGGCCGGCAAGCACCATCCCGACGATGTCGAAGCGCTCATGGTCTTCGGCACGCACGTCGGGCACGTAACGGGTTGCGAGCAGGATGCCGAGTAGACCGATCGGGACATTGATGATGAAGATCCAGTGCCATGTGGCGTAAGTCGTAATGAAGCCGCCGACCGGAGGGCCAAGCACGGGGCCGATCAGTGCAGGCGTTGTCACCCAGACCATGGCTCCGACGAGTTCGCGCTTGCTGATGGTGCGGACCAATACCATGCGCCCGACCGGCGTCATCATCGCGCCACCCATGCCCTGCACGATGCGTGCGACGACGAAATCGGTCAGTGAACTCGATAACGCACATCCGATCGAGCCGAGCACAAAGACGGCAATGGCCGCGCGGAATACGGTGCGTGCACCGAACCGATCGGCGGTCCAGCCGCTAGCCGGGATGAAGATCGCCAAGGAGAGCAGATACGATGTCACCGCAAGCTTGAGAGCGAGGGGGTTGGTCCCGATGTCAGCCGCAATCGCCGGCAGGGACGTGGAGATCACGGTCGAATCCATGTTCTCCATGAACAATGCGACCGCGATGATCAGCGGGACGATGCGGTCACGGGGCATGGACAACCGGGCGGGGCCTATGCGTCATTGAATGGGGATTTTGAAGCGTAAAGCGGCGGCGGAAAGAAGGCCCGCTCCCGTTTACGACTTCATAACAGCCATCCGCGATTGCGCTAGGAATCGGGGCGATCCCGTGCTATCGACCCACGCCAACCCAAAAGCGGGCCGTGACGCAGGCGAGGGACCCCCTCGCAACGGGCATTTTTAACCCCTGCCGGCCGGTCTGACTGCCCTTTTGGGCAAGACGGAGTTGGCGATGGCCGGAAAAAATAATTCAAGCCCGCGCGAAGGGCTCACTTTCGACGACGTGCTGATAAAGCCCGGCCTGTCAGAAGTTCTCCCCGCCGACGTCGATATCCGCTCACGCATCACCCGCTCAATTCCCGTCAACATTCCGATCATCGCATCGGCGATGGATACGGTCACCGAGGCGCAAATGGCGATCGCCATGGCACAGGCGGGCGGCATCGGCGTGCTTCACCGAAACATGGAACCGGATGTGCAGGCAGCGCAGGTCCGTCAGGTGAAAAAATTCGAATCCGGCATGGTGGTAAATCCGCTCACGATCGAACCGGATGCAACACTCCAGCAGGCGCTCGACCTGATGAAGGACAACCACATCTCCGGCGTTCCGGTGGTCGAGCGCTCCGCCGGTTCGCAGCCGGGTAAGCTGGTCGGCATTCTGACCAACCGCGACGTGCGCTTTGCCACCGATTCGCGACAGCCCGTCTCGGACCTGATGACCAAGAAACTCATTACGGTGCGGGAAGGCGTCGGCCAGGATGAGGCCAAGCGCATTCTCCATCAGAATCGCATCGAGAAGCTTCTGGTCGTCGATGCGCAATATCGTTGCGTCGGCCTCATCACGGTGAAAGATATCGAAAAGGCGGTCGCCAATCCGAACGCCTGCAAGGACGAGCAGGGCCGGCTTCGTGTTGCCGCGGCGACGACCGTCGGCGACAAGGGCTTCGCGCGCACCGAAGCGCTCATCGCAGCCGGCGTCGATCTTGTTGTGGTCGATACCGCTCACGGCCATTCGAAATATGTGCTCGACGCGGTGACCCGCATCAAACGTCAATCGAACAAGGTGCAGGTCGTCGCCGGGAACGTCGCGACCAGCGAGGGCGCCAAGGCGCTGATCGACTGCGGAGCTGACGCCATCAAAGTCGGCATCGGCCCGGGCTCGATCTGCACGACGCGGGTCGTTGCCGGCGTCGGCGTGCCGCAGCTGACGGCGATCATGGATTGCGTCGACGCGGCAAAAGCATCCAACACGCCTGTGATTGCCGACGGCGGCATCAAGTATTCCGGCGATCTGGCAAAAGCCATTTCGGCAGGCGCCGACTGTGCGATGGTCGGCTCGCTTCTCGCGGGCACGGACGAGACGCCAGGCGAGGTCTTTCTCTATCAGGGCCGTTCGTACAAGACCTATCGCGGCATGGGATCCGTCGGCGCGATGTCGCGTGGCTCGGCGGACCGTTATTTTCAGCAGGACATCAAGGACGCACTCAAGCTGGTTCCCGAGGGCGTCGAAGGTCAGGTGCCATACAAAGGTGCGGCCGCAACCGTTCTTCACCAGCTTGCCGGCGGACTGCGCGCCGCCATGGGCTACGTGGGCGCCAAAAATCTTGCGGAGATGCACAAGAAGGCGGAATTCATCCGCATTACCGGGGCGGGTCTGCGCGAGAGCCACGTGCACGATGTGACGATCACACGTGAGAGCCCGAACTATCCGAGCCGGGTATAGTTATCCCTTCCGCTGCGGGAGATTGGGCCATGTCCGTTCAGTATGTCTTGTTGCCCTTGTTCGTCGAGGTGTTGCTCACCTTCGCCGTGATGTTCGGCATGATGTATTGCCGTACGTCGACACTGCATCGCGGCGAAACCCGGTTCGAGGAGATCGCGCTGCGCGAGCCGAACTGGCCCGTGCGCGCCAGTCAGTTTGCATATTCGTTTTCCAACCAATTCGAACTGCCCGTTCTTTTCTATGTGCTGACGATCCTTGAGATCATCACGCATCATGCCGATCTTCCTCTTCGTCGCTCTTGCCTGGATTTTTGTTGTCATGCGCTGGATGCACGCGCTGGTGCATGTGACCAACAACAATGTCCGCGTCCGAGGTGCTTTTTACGGGATAGGCGCGCTCATCCTGGTCATCATGTGGCTGATCTATATCGTGCGCATTCTTCTCGCTTTGCCATGACACCGGCAGCGCGGCTTGCCGCAGCCATCGAAGTCTTTGCATCGATTGAGAGTGAGCGCCGTCCAGCCGCTGACGCTCTCAAGTCCTGGGGTCTTACCCATCGTTATGCCGGCTCGGGCGATCGTGCAGCGATCGCCGGGCTTGTGTACGACGCGCTGCGGCGGCGGGCGTCGAGCGCCTTCATCATGCAGGCCGACAGTCCGCGCGCCATTCTTCTGGGCATGCTCAAGCGCGAGCGCGGACTCGATGCCGAGGCGATCGGCAAGCTCGCTGACGGATCGAAATATGCGCCGGAGAAGCTGAGCGACGATGAACGTAAGCGTCTTGAGACGGATGAGATCGAAAAGCGCCCCTCCTTACGTCGCCGGCGACTATCCGCAATGGCTGGATCCCTATTTCGAACGCACATTCGGCGACGCGCGGGCCGAGGAGGGGGCGGCGCTTGCCTCCCGCGCGCCCGCTTGATCTGCGCGTCAATACTTTGAAGGCAGAGATCAACACCGTTGCAACGGCGCTGTCGGATCTCAATCCTGAGCCGGTGCGATGGTCACCCTGGGGCCTGCGGGTTCGGTTGTCAGCCGATGCGAAAAGCCCCGCCATTCATGCCGAGCCGGCGTTTATCAAGGGCATGGTCGAGGTCCAGGACGAGGCGTCGCAATTGGCCGCGATGTTTTCAGGTGCCAGGCCTGGCGAACAAGTCGTCGACCTTTGCGCCGGCGCCGGCGGCAAGACACTTGCTCTGGCTGCCATGATGCAGAACAAGGGCCAGATCTTTGCAACCGACGACGACAAGCGCCGGCTCGCTCCGATCCATGACCGCCTCAAGCGCTCAGGCGCGCGAAACGTTCAGGTGCGCTCTCCGAAATCCGTTGGCGGTGAAATTGACGATCTGTCGGGGCGCATGGACCTCGTTCTTATCGACGCGCCATGCACGGGCACCGGAGCCTGGCGGCGTAACCCCGACGCCAAATGGCGAATGCGGCCCGGCGCGCTCGAGCAGCGTCAGAAGGAGCAGGCAGAGGTGCTCGATCGGGCTGTGGCCCTGCTCAAGCCGGAAGGCCGGATAGCCTACATTACCTGCTCGGTGCTGGAGGAAGAAAATGGCGCACAGGTGCGGGCATTCCTGGGGCGGAACCCGTCGTTCGTGGTCGAAGCGCCCGGTACGGTGACACAGGCGTTGGGCGAGCGCGCGCTCGTGTTTTCGAAGGCAGCACGCTTGTCCGGAGAGGGCATATTGATGACGCCACGGCTGACCGGGACCGACGGGTTTTTCGTCGCCCTCCTACGGCGAGGCGGCTGACCTGTAACGATCGGTAAGGAATCGCAAACGGAATTCCCCGATTGCGCCCCAATCCGGGCCAATTTTCTCCGCGATGATCGCGTGTCTATGGAACCGCGAGATTTTTTCGGGGATTTCCATGCTCGTCGCCAGGCGCGATCCGCCATTTCATGGGGACGCGCGCGATATTGCGCCCGTCAACTTTGAAGCCAATCCAGGATCGAAGCCGCCGAGGGTGGTGCGCTTCGTGACCGTGATCCAGATGGTCGGTTCGTTGCTTGCGGTTCCGGTCGGCATCGGAAGCGCCTACACGTTCTACCGCGCGAATTTTTCTCCCGAGACGACATGCCAGAGCCTACGCAACGGCATTATTGCAATGCTCGACAAAGGCGTCGACGCGTCCACCAGGCGCATCCTCGTGCGTCGAGACGTCGAGAGTTTTGAAAAGACCTGCGCCGCGGTTGATCCTGAGGCGACCGCAGCGTTCAAGGCCTTGCTGGCAGCTGAAAAATCGCCGCCGGTTGCTGCCGCGGCGCCTGCGACCAAAGCCCAGCCGAACGACGCTGCGCCGAAGGAACCGGTCCACAAAGCCGAGCCGCGGCCGCAAGCGACACCCAAGCAGGCCGCCACGAACACGAATACGCAGACCCCTGCCGCGCAAAATGCCCGCCGCGATCCTGCCGTGTCCGACACGCAATGGCTCGACGCCGTTCGCCAGGCATTAGTGACTCACCAGCCGGATGCGCGGCCTGCCGAGAGCTCCAAGGCCCGCCCGATGCCGCAACCTTCCGCGCGCCCGGCACAACGTGACGCGGAGCCGTCTGCGCCTCCGGCCGCCGCTGCCTTCCGCCAGTGCAGCAGCAACCGCACCTCCCGCGACTGCGACTCCGGCACCCGCTGTTGCGCCGACTTTGCCGCCGCCAGTCGCCATCGCTCCGGTACCCGCGCAGCAGAATGCGGCGCAGCCCCGGGATCCCGATCACCCGGTTCCACCAGAATCGATCCCATCTTCAGAAACGGTTGCCAGCACGGAAACCAAGACCGATCAGTCCGGTCGCTCGCGGATCGGCAAATGGATATCAGCGATTCCGTTGCTCGGACCGGTGGTGGATAACGGCCGGCACTAAGCCGGTTGCCAGTCCGCGCTCGTTCAACATTGGGTTGCCCCGATCGCGGACACTTGACCTTCAAGCCCAAAGCCCGCAAAAAGCTGCCCCGAACGGCCCTTGCGCGCCCGAGTCGGCCAATTTCGGGGCACATCGACCGTCCATGCACGACAAGGTTCTGATCGTCGATTTCGGTTCCCAGGTAACCCAGCTCATTGCGCGCCGGGTGCGGGAGGAAAAGGTCTATTCCGAAATCGTTCCCTACCAGAAAGCCGAGGCTGCCTTCCGCGAAATGAAGCCGAAGGCGATCATCCTGTCCGGCGGCCCCGCTTCGGTTCTCGACAAGGACGCGCCGCTTGCGCCTAAGGCCATATACGACGCCGGAATACCGGTGCTCGGCATTTGTTACGGCGAGCAGGCGATGGCGCACCAGCTCGGTGGCCAGGTGGAGGGTGGGCATCACCGCGAGTTCGGCCGCGCCGAGGTGACCGTCACGGAAGAAGTCACCGCTCTTCGAAGGGGTCTGGCGCAAGGGTGAGAAATATCCGGTGTGGATGAGCCACGGCGACCGGGTGACCAAGCTGCCGCAAGGCTTCCACGTCTTCGGTACGTCGCCGAACGCGCCGATCGCGATCATCGGCGACGACAAGCGCAAATTCTACGCCACGCAATTCCATCTTGAGGTGATGCACACGCCGCACGGGGCGGCGATCCTGCGCAACTTCGTGCGCAAGATTGCCGGCCTCAAGGGCGACTGGACCATGCGCGCCTTCAAGGAAGAGGCGATCGAAAAAATCCGCAAGCAGGTCGGCAAGGGGCGCGTGATCTGCGGCCTGTCAGGCGGTGTCGATTCCGCAGTGGCGGCCGTGCTGATCCATGAAGCGATCGGCGATCAATTGACCTGCGTGCTCGTGGACCATGGCCTGATGCGGCTCGCAGAAGCGCAGAAGGTGATGACGCTTTTTCGCGACAGCTACAATATTCCGCTTGTGCACGTGGATGCTTCCGAAACCTTCCTCAAGGCGCTCGCAGGCGTCGAGGATCCCGAGCAGAAGCGCAAGACCATCGGCAAGCTCTTCATTGACGTCTTCGAGCAGGAAGCCAGGAAAGTCGGGGGCGCGGAATTTCTTGCGCAAGGCACGCTCTATCCCGACGTAATCGAAAGCGTGTCGTTCACCGGCGGGCCATCCGTCACCATCAAGTCGCATCACAATGTCGGCGGCTTGCCCGAGCGCATGAACATGAAGCTGGTCGAGCCGTTGCGCGAACTCTTCAAAGATGAGGTGAGGGCGCTCGGCCGGGAGCTTGGGTTGCCGGAAGCCTTTGTCGGCCGGCATCCATTTCCGGGGCCTGGCCTCGCCATTCGCTGCCCGGGGCCGATCACACGCGAGAAGCTCGATATCCTTCGGCTCGCGGACGAGATCTATATCGAGGAGATCCGCCGTAGCGGACAATACGACAACATCTGGCAGGCTTTTGCGGTGCTCTTGCCGGTCAAGACAGTCGGCGTCATGGGCGATGGGCGAACTTACGACTATGTCGTCGGACTGCGCGCGGTGACGTCGACCGACGGTATGACCGCCGATTTTTATCCCTTCGATATGAATTTTCTGGGTGCCGTCGCGACGCGCATCATCAACGAAGTCAAAGGCGTCAACCGCGTGGTCTACGATGTGACCTCGAAGCCGCCGGGCACGATCGAGTGGGAGTAGACATGTCGGTCACCATCTACGGCATCAAGAACTGCGACACGATGAAGAAGGCGCGTGCCTGGCTCGACAAGCATGGCGTCGACTATGCCTTCCACGACTATAAGACTGCGGGCATCGAACGGACGCAGCTCGAGCAGTGGGCAAAGAAGGTCGGTTGGGAGACGCTGCTCAATCGGGCAGGGACGACATTCAAGAAATTGCCCGACAAGGAGAAGGACGGCGTCACGCGCGGCAAAGGCGATCGCCCTGATGCTCAAGCAGCCGTCGATGATCAAACGGCCCGTCCTGGAGGCGGGCAGGGGCAAATTGCTGGTCGGCTTCAAGCCGGAGCAATACGCGGCAACATTGGGCTAACTAACGGAGACGAAAGCCGCGCATTTACTGGCTGTTTTGCGCGGGCCGGACCCTTGATCCTGCCCGCTTTCCCTGCCACATGCGCCCCATGAACAAGCCGATGGCCACGTCCGATTCGATGCCGGCGACCCCGCTTGCGGCCGAGGTCGACCGCCGGCGCACATTCGCGATCATTTCGCATCCGGACGCTGGCAAAACCACACTGACAGAAAAGTTGCTGCTGTTCGGCGGCGCCATCAATCTCGCCGGCCAGGTCAAGGCAAAGCGGGATCGCCGCTCGACGCGCTCAGACTGGATGGCGATCGAGCGCGAGCGTGGCATTTCTGTTGTCACCTCGGTAATGACGTTCGACTATGACGGGCGGGTCTTCAATCTGCTCGACACGCCGGGCCACGAGGACTTTTCTGAGGACACCTACCGCACGCTCACCGCCGTCGACTCCGCGGTAATGGTGATCGACGCCGCCAAGGGCATCGAGGCGCGCACACGCAAGCTTTTCGAGGTCTGCCGGCTTCGCGATATTCCGATCATCACGTTCATCAACAAGATGGACCGCGAAAGCCGCGATCCATTCGAGTTGCTCGACGAGATCGAAAAGACGCTGGCGCTCGACACTGCGCCGATGACCTGGCCGATCGGCCGCGGCCGCGATTTCGCCGGAACCTACGACCTGTCGACCGGTGAGATGCGTCTTGTCGGCGAGGACGGAAAAACGGTTGAGCGCGCAAGCGCTCGACCTGCCGGGACTTGCGGCTAAAAATCCCATGCTCGATGCCAAGGCGATTGCCGATGAGCTTGCGCTGGTGAAGGAAGCCTGCCGGACATTCGACTTCAAGTCATTTCGCGAGGGCCATCTGACGCCCGTATTTTTTGGCTCGGCATTGAAGAATTTCGGCGTCAAAGATCTGCTGGATGCGCTCGCGTCCTTTGCGCCGGCGCCACGCGCGCAGGTCTCCAACGTGCAGGACGGTCGATGCGCACGAAAATGCGATGACGGCCTTCGTTTTCAAGATCCAGGCCAACATGGACCCAAACCACCGTGACCGCATCGCGTTCGCGCGGCTTTGCTCGGGAAAACTCAGGCGCGGCATGAAGGCGAAGCTCACGCGCACGGCAAAGCCATTGACGCTGTCGACGCCGCAATTTTTCTTTGCGCAGGACCGCGCGCTTGCGGAGGAGGCCTATGCCGGCGATGTCGTCGGCATCCCCAATCACGGCACGCTGCGCATCGGTGACACGCTCACTGAAGGCGAGGACATCGCATTCCTCGGCGTTCCGAATTTCGCGCCCGAAATCCTGCGTCGCGTAAAGCTGGGCGATCCGATGAAGGCCAAGAAACTGAAAGAGGCGCTGCAGCAGATGGCGGAGGAGGGCGTCGTGCAGGTGTTCCGCCCGCTTGACGGTGCGCCTGCGTTGGTCGGCGTTGTCGGGCCGCTGCAGCTCGACGTCCTGAAGGTGCGGCTGTCGGAGGAATACGGTCTCGACGTCGGCTTCGAGCAGCCGGAATTTCAACTGGCGCGCTGGATCTCCTCGGACGATGGCAAAAAGCTCGAAGAGTTTGTGCAGGCCAACTACTCAAGTTGTGCGGAAGACCTCGATGGCGACAAGGTATTCATGGCGCGCAACCAGTTCATCCTCGATTACACGCAAGAACGCGCTCCGGGGATGTCATTTACCGACATCAAGGATGTGAAAGACCGCGCGGCAGCCTAGTTTATTTTCACATTCGCTGCCTTGATCACCGGCGCCCAGCGGGCAATTTCGCCGTCTATTCGCGCGCGCAATTCGTCCGGCGAGGAGCCGACCGGCTCCATCAACTGGGTGGCCAGCTTTTCGCGCACGGCCGGCTGCCTGATGATCTCGGAAACATCCTTGCTGATCTTCTCGGCGACCGATTTCGGCGTGCCTCCCGGCGCGATCAGGCCATTCCAGGCATCGGCTTCCACGTCGATGCCGGCCTCCTTGAGAGTCGGAACGTCCGGCAAGTAAGGCGAGCGGTGGGCCGTGGAAACGGCAAGAATTTTAACCGCGCCCGCTTTGGCCTGTGGCGTCACCGCAATCGCCGGAAGACAGGCCATCTGGGCGTCATTTCGGATCACCGCGGTCACGGCCTGCGGCGAACTGGCATAGGGCACGTGCACGAGTTGAGTGCCGGCTTTGATCGCGATTGCTTCCATCGCGAGATGAGACAGAGAGCCGTTTCCAATGGAAGCGAAATTGTATTTGCCGGGATTCTTCTTCAGCAGTGAAACAAGCTCCGCGACGGAATTGACACCAAGGCCTGGGTTGACCGCGAGCACACTTGGCTGCGTGACCAGCTGGGTGATCGGCACGATGTCCTTATGAGGATCGTAGGGAAGTTTCGCGAACAATAGTGTGTTGATGGCGAGCGGGCCGCCTATACTCACGCCGATGGTCGAGCCGTCGGGCGTAGCCTTTGCGACCGCATCGGTGCCGAGGTTGCCGCTCGCGCCGGGTTTGTTCTCTACGACGAACGTGCTCGTGGGATATTTATGCTGCAGGCCATCCGCCACCAGGCGCGCCACGATGTCGGGCGTCGATCCTGCGCCGAACGGCACAACAATTCGTACGGTTTTTCCCGGCCAATCCTGCGCCGGCGCAGGCGCTGCGGCCGCGAATAGAAACAAAAGCGCCGTGACGGCATATTTCGGGAGCCGATATATTGAAAGCACTGAGCTGCGACCTATTTGGGATCGGCTTGCATTGAGTGCCGCTATCCTCTACTGCGGCGACAAACTAACGCGAGTGTAGCATGGGTTTAGGCATTCTCATTCTCGGTCTGGCGGTTTTCCTCGCAACGCATGTGTTCGTCTCGTTTCGCGAGGCGCGCGCCAGCGTCATCGAGCGGGTAGGGTTGCCCCTATACCGCAGCCTGTTCGCGATCGTATCACTTGTGGGCCTTGCGCTGATCATTTGGGGCTACGCGCAATATCGCGCTCATGACCTAATTCAGCTTTGGTCTCCTCCCGCTTTCATGCGGCATATCACCATTGGTTTGGTGCTGTTCGCGGTGATCTTTGTCGTCGCCGCATTCTTTCCAAGCCATATCAAGACCAGGCTCAAGCATCCCATGCTGGCCGGCGTGAAGACTTGGGCGCTGGCGCATCTGCTGTCGAATGGCGATCTCGGTTCCATCCTGTTGTTTGGGACGTTTCTGGCTTGGGGTGTTTATGCCCGAATCGCTGCCAAGCGCCGTGGCGACATTGGCGCGGCAGCGAAGCCTGCTCCGGCTGGCTGGACGAACGACGTCATTGTCGTGGCTCTCGGAGCCGGCATATTCCTTGCGCTCGGCTTCTGGTTCCACCCTTACGTGATCGGCGTACCGGTGTTTGGGAGGTAGCGCGTGTCGGTTCAGGACGAGATCAGGCGGTTTACCGCGCCGGACATTCTCGCGCGCAAAGGCGGCGAGCCGATCGTGTGCCTCACCTCATATCACGCGCATACCGCGCGCCTCGTCGACAAATATTGCGACGTCATCCTGGTGGGCGACTCGCTCGGCATGGTGATGCACGGAATGGAGACGACCGTTCCGGTCACGCTCGACATGATGATCCTGCAAGGTCATGCAGTGATGCGCGGTTCGCGGCGGGCTCTTGTCGTGGTCGACATGCCATTCGGCTCTTACGAAGAATCGAAAGAGCAGGCGTTCATGAACGCCGCACGCGTGCTGAAGGAAACAGGCTGCGGCGCGATCAAGGTCGAAGGCGGAAAGCGCATGGCGGAAACGATCCGATTTCTCGCCGAGCGCGGCGTTCCCGTCATGGCTCATGTCGGATTGACGCCACAGGCGATCAATACGATCGGCTCGTTCCGGGCGCAGGGGCGCGATGAGGCCGACTGGGCGCGGATCGAGGAGGACGCGATCGCGGTTGCGCAGGCGGGCGCCTTTTCTGTCGTGATCGAAGCGGTTGCGGAACCGCTTGCGCGCAAGCTCACGGCTGCGGTGGCAATCCCGACCATCGGCATCGGCGCCAGTGTTGCCTGCGATGGACAAATTTTGGTGCTGGAGGACATGCTCGGGCTTTCGCCGCGCGTTCCGAAGTTCGTCAAGCGCTATGGCACGCTCGGTCCCGGGATCGAAAAGGCGATTTCCGACTATGCCTCCGAGGTCCGCGCGCGGACTTTTCCGGGGCCGGAGCACGTCTATCCAATGAAAAGCAAGAAGGCGGTAAGGCTCTGAAATATTAACGATTGCGGCCTTTGGCTTTGCCTTAGGCGCGCCACATCGCTAGGTTACGGCGCAATTCGGGCCCGGGGGTGGGCCAGGCGGTTGGGAACCATCGTGGCCGATATTTTTCATGAAGTGGACGAAGAAGTCCGGCGCGAGCAGCTCAAAAAGCTGTGGGATCGCTACAGCATCTATTTGATCGCCCTTGCTGTCTTGATCGTCGCCGGCATGGCTGGCTGGCGCGGATACGAATATTGGGTTGCAAAGAAGGCTGCTGCCGCGGGCGCGGAATTTGAGGCGGCAATCGCACTGAACGAAGAAGGCAAGCGAGCCGAGGCCGAGGCAGCCTTCGCGAAGGTGGCAGCCGAAGCGCCGGCCGGCTATCGCGTGCTCGCGCGCATGCGCGCGGCAGGCGCGCTCGCGCAATCCAAGCCGGCAGACGCCGTGAAAGCCTACGACGAAATTTCTGCTGACGCTTCGCTCGGGACTATCTGGCAGGATCTGGCCGCGGTGCGCGCGGCATTGCTGCTTGTCGACACGGCGCCACTGGCTGACATGCGGCGGCGGCTTGACCCGGTTGCCGAGCCGACGCGGAGTTTTCGCCACACGGCGCGTGAACTGCTCGCTTTGTCGGCTTGGAGGAACCACGACGTCGCCGCTGCCCGCAAATATATCGACATGATTGCAGGCGATGCCGAGAGCCCGATCGGCGTCCGCGCGCGTGCGGATGTCTTGTCGGCGTTGATCACGGCGGATGGAAAGAGCTGAACGCATGCGCGCAAGTTCTCGGATCGTCATGCTTGACAGCGCTTGCGCTAGCCATACCGGCGCTTGTCGGCTGCGCGAATTTCGATCCGGACAAGCTCGACGTGTTTGGTCTCAACGAAAAGAAGAAATTGCCGGGCGAGCGCAAGGAACTGTTTCCCGGGGGTGTGCCCGGCGTAACGCAGGGAATCCCACCCGAATATGTGAAAGGCAATCACCCTCCGCCGGAAACGGCGCAAGCTTTGCAGGCTCCCGCGCCTGAGCAGAACAAGGCCGCGGAGGAGGCTGAGCCGGAGAAGAAAGCTGCCGCAGCGGAGCCCGAGCCGAAACCGAAAACCGAAGCGCGCCGCAAAGCCGCGCACGGCGTCGCAGCAGCCCGCGCAGGCTGCGAGCCAACCGCAGCAGCAAATGGCACCATGGCCCCAGCAGGATCCGCAGCCTGCGCCGCAACAGGCCCAGTCACCCTGGCCGACGCAGGGGCAGACTACGACGGCACCTTGGCCTTCGTCGCCGCAGCCCGGCACCTTCTCGCGCTGACACGTGTAGCAGGCTAAAAACCTGGGCCGCTTCGTGCGGCCGGACAGCCATTCATGCCATTCACAGTCGCCATTATCGGCCGTCCTAATGTCGGCAAGTCGACCCTCTTCAACAGGCTGGTCGGCCGCCGGCTTGCGCTCGTCGACGACAGGCCAGGCGTTACCCGCGACCGGCGCGAGGGCGAAGGCAGACTTGGCGACATCGCCTTCACCGTGATCGATACCGCCGGACTGGAGCAGTCTGCTCCTGAAAGTCTGTCCGGCCGCATGCGTGCCCAGACCGAAGCGGCCATCGAACAGGCGGATGCCGTCTTCTTCATGATCGACGCGCGGGCCGGGCCAATTCCTGCCGACCATGCGTTCGCGGATGTCGCGCGCAAGTCGGGCAAACCGGTCGTCCTCGTGGCCAACAAGAGTGAGGGCACTTCCGGCGAAGCGGGCCGGCTCGAGGCCTACGCGCTCGGCCTCGGCGAGCCGATACCAATCTCGGCCGAGCATGATGAAGGCATGTCCGATCTCTACGATGCCCTGCGCGCAGTGCTGCCCGAGCATGCGGATGCGGAAGCTTCCGACATCGCACCGGACGCTGCTCATCCGATCCGCGTCGCTATCGTCGGCCGGCCCAATGCAGGAAAATCCACATTGATCAACCGTTTGATCGGGGAGGAGCGGCTACTCACAGGGCCGGAAGCGGGTATCACGCGGGACGCAATTGCGGTCGAGTATGTCTGGCAGAACCACAAATTTCGGATTTACGACACAGCTGGCCTGCGGCGGCGCTCCCGTGTCGATGAAAAGCTGGAAAAACTTTCAGTTGCGGACGCGCTCAATGCGGTGCGCTTTGCCGAGGTCGTCGTCGTGTTGCTCGACGTTGAAAATGCGTTCGAAGAGCAGGACCAACGCATTGCCGACATTGGTCGAGCAGGAAGGCCGGGCGATCGTCATTGCCGTCAACAAATGGGATCTGAAGGATCAAGACAGCGGGAGCGATCGGCAAATTGCGCGAGCAGGCCGAGGAAAAACTCACTCAGCTCAAAGGCGTGCCGTTGGTTGCCGTCTCTGGTCTCACCGGCGAAGGGCTCGACCGATTGATGCAGGCAATCGTCGACGCCTATGAGGTATGGAACAAGCGCATTCCGACAAGCGGACTTAACCGCTGGTTCGAGCATGCCGTGAGCGCGCATCCGCCGCCCGCAGTTTCGGGGCGCTCATTGCGGCTCAACTACATCACGCAAGCCAAGAGTCGTCCGCCCAGCTTTGTGATTTTTTGCACGCGTGCCGATGCCGTGCCCGATGCCTACAAGCGGTATCTGTTGAACTCTTTGCGCGAGACCTTCGATCTTCCGGGCACGCCGATCCGCCTGATGTTGCGCGAGAAAGACAATCCCTACAAAGGCCGCGCGAAGCGCAAGCACTGATCGGCGCGAACGACAGTCGGCTAGGCCGGAGGTTGAAACGACTTCAGCTTGCGGTCGCGATAGTCATAGAGCTTGCCGGACTCCGTGAAACTCGGCAGGCAAAGCGGCAGGATTGCCTTGGCGATCTCTTCGGGCGTCGGCAGCGTCAATGGATCGACGCCTGGAAACGCTCCGAGGTACATGCGCGTCCGCGTGGGTCCCGGCCCGAACAAATTGGCACGTACATTCGTGGTCGCGGTTTCGGCGGCATAAGTGCGCACCAGGACCTCCAGCGCCGCCTTTGACGCTGCGTAAGGGCCCCAATAGGCGCGGCCCAAATGCGCGACCCCTGACGTCAGGAATACCGCACGGCCGGCCTGTGAACGCTGCAGGAGAGCGTCCATGCAGCGGATGAGATGCCAGTTCGCGGTGACATTGACCGCGATCATGTTGTCCCAGTCTTTCGGCTCGTAGTGCGAAAGGGGCGATAAGGCCCCCAATATGCCGGCATTGCCGACCAGCACATCAAGGCGCTGGTAGCGCTCATTGAGAGCCAGTGCGAGCCGGGCGATGCCGTCGCTGTCCTTCATGTCGAGCGGCACCAGGGTTGCGGAACTCCCGGCGGCCTTGATCTTGTCGTCAAGTTCTTCCAACCCGCCGACAGTGCGCGCGATGGCCACGATATGCGCCCCGGCTTGGGCAAGCTCGAGCGCGACCGCCGCGCCAATGCCGCGCGAGGCTCCGGTGACCAAAGCAATACGGTCGGAAAGAGGCTTGGTTGTGCCGGTCATTGGTCCGGCCATGACGGCAATTAAATGGCTTCCGCCAGGAGCGACAACTGCCGTGGACTTGCTTCCTGTGCGGCGAGATCGGTGAGCGGCGTTGGATAGTCGCCGGTGAAGCAATGGTCGGTGAATTGCGGGCGCACCGGATCGCGGCCCTCGAACCCCATCGCCCGGTAGATTCCGTCGACCGAAAGGAAGGCGAGCGAATCCGCCCCGATAAATTTCCGCATGCCCTCGAGATCGTGGGTCGCAGCCAGCAGCTTGTCTCGTTCCGGGGTGTCGATGCCGTAGTAGTCGGGATGGGTAATCGGGGGCGAGGCTATGCGGAAATGCACTTCGCGGGCGCCGGCGTCGCGCATCATCTGCACGATCTTGCGCGAGGTCGTGCCGCGGACGATGGAATCATCCACGAGGACAATGCGCTTGCCGCCGACGACGGCGCGATTGGCCGAGTGCTTCATGCGCACGCCTTGATCGCGAATCGACTGTGTCGGTTGAATGAAGGTACGGCCGACATAGTGATTGCGAATAATGCCAAGTTCGTAAGGGATGCCGGACTCCTGCGCGAAGCCGATCGCTGCCGGTACGCCGGAGTCAGGCACGGGAACAATCACGTCGGCCTTGGCCGGCGCTTCACGTGCCAGTTCCGCGCCCATGGTTTTGCGCACATCGTAGACGTTTCGGCCGCCGACGATCGAATCCGGTCGTGAGAAATAGACGTATTCAAAAATGCAGGGCCGCTGCGACATCGGCGGGAACGGCTTATGCGATTGCGCGCCGTCTTCATCGAAAATGACAACTTCGCCGTTCTCGACGTCGCGCACGTATTGGGCGCCGATGATATCCAGTGCGCAGGTCTCCGAAGCGAGGATGGGGCAGCCATCGAGCTTGCCGATGACCAGTGGACGGATTCCGAGCGGATCACGCGCACCCACGAGTTTTTTGTTGGTGAGGCCCACGAAAGCGTAGGCGCCCTCAAGCTGGCGTAACCCTTCGATAAAGCGATCGACGAAGCGGTTGCGTCTCGCCCGAGCAACAAGGTGCAGGATCACTTCGGTGTCAGTGGTCGACTGCATCATGGCGCCCTCATGCACGAGGTCGCGGCGCAGCTTGATGCCATTGGTGAGATTGCCATTGTGGCCGATGGCGAATCCGCCGGCATTAAGCTCGGCGAACAGCGGCTGCACGTTACGGATGATCGTCTCGCCGGTCGTCGAATAGCGCACATGCCCAATCGCCGACGTGCCGGGCAGGCGGTCAATCACCTCGCGGCGAGCAAAGGCATCACCGACGAGACCAAGCCGGCGTTCGGAATGAAATCGCTTGCCATCGAAGGAAACGATGCCGGCTGCCTCCTGGCCGCGATGTTGAAGCGCGTGCAGGCCGAGCGCTGTGATGGCAGCAGCGTCAGGATGACCGAAAATGCCGAAGACGCCACACTCCTCGCGCAGGCGGTCGGCGTCGGGATCGAACGCTTCATCAGGCGGGGGCACGAGGTCTCGATTGTCCATTGTCACCGCACGCTTGCTCTCGGTTGCGTCAATAGTTCCGACCGCTGGTCGGGATTGCCGTCGGGTGCATCCTGATCCTCAGGCTTCGGTCTCTTCAGCCTCTTTAAGATGGTGCTCTCGGGGTCGTCCGGCAACATCGACATCAGCCATTGTCCCGTGTTTTGCAGCACGACTTTCGACTTGGCGCCGCGCACCCATTCAGGTTGGCTGCGGTCGGGGACCAACCATGCGAAAAAGAGGAATGCGACGACGACGATGACAAGGCCTCGCCCTAGGCCGAAAAGAAAACCGAGCGTGCGGTCGAGGGCACCGACCCGGCTATCGAGGACCATGTCGGAAATCCGCGCGGTAATGATCGACATGACCAGGAGCGTGCCGAGAAAAACGCCGCCGGCCGTGACGGCCGCTGCAACCGCGTCGCTGCTGAAGTACTGCTTTGCTGTCGGTAGCAATCGCGAATACGAATACAGTGTCACCAGGGCCGCGACGCCCCAGGCACCGATCGAGAGAATCTCGCGCATGAAGCCGCGGATCATAGCGAGCAGGCCCGAGATCAACATGACCGCCAGCAGAATGATGTCGAGCAGCGTGATCGGCATCGGTTGCTCAGGCGCTCCGCGTGCTCAGGCGTTTGCCGTAGCGCCTGGAACAGGGCCAGGGCGACGAATCCGGGCCAGCCATAGCGGCTCCGGACAGGCGCGGCAATGTCGACCTTAAGTGCTTAATTTTTAGCCCATTTCTGCGCTGGCGGCGGGGTGTCCGAAGCGGTCGCCGGAGCCGGTTTTGACGCGCCGTATATAGCGGGGCGCCGCGGTGCCGTCACCGGTCTTGTCCACCAGTTTTAACGAGCCGGGGCGCTTTACCACGAGCGGCAATGTCCGCGACGAGGCCTGCAAGACTGCCGACGTCGGTAACCTTAAGGCCCGGCTCGGCCGTCTCGGCGCGCGCAGCTTCAGGGACAATAGCGCGATTGAATCCGAGCTTGGCTGCTTCCTTGAGCCGGGCGGCGCTCTGAGCCACCGGGCGCACCGCGCCAGAAAGCGATACTTCTCCAAAAAAGACGGCATCGGCTGGGAGAGGGGCATTCGCAAGGGACGAGACTAGCGCCGCCGCTGCTGCAAGGTCGCCGGCCGGCTCCTGAATGCGCATGCCGCCAGCCACGTTGAGGTAAACATCGTGACCGCCGAACCGCACCCCACAATGGGCTTCGAGCACCGCCAGCACCATCGACAGACGGCTCGGGTCCCAGCCGACTACGGCGCGCCGTGGCGTGCCAAGCGAGGTCGGCGCGACAAGCGCCTGGATCTCGACCAGCAACGGCCTCGTGCCCTCGATGCCTGCGAAGACGGCCGTGCCAGGCTGACCGAGATCGCGCTCCGACAAAAACAGCTCGGACGGATTGGCGACCTCGCGCAGGCCCGAACCGGTCATTTCAAATACGCCGATTTCGTCTGTCGGCCCGAACCGGTTTTTGACCGCGCGCAGGATGCGGAATTGGTGCGAGCCTTCGCCCTCGAACGAGAGCACTGCATCGACCATGTGCTCGACGACGCGCGGGCCTGCGATTTGCCCATCCTTGGTGACGTGGCCGACCAGGATGATTGCTGCGCCGGTCTTTTTCGCAAAGCGGATCAATGCCTGCGCGCTGCCGCGAACTTGGGTCACCGTTCCGGGAGCGGAATCGACCATGTCGGTCCACATGGTCTGGATTGAATCGATCACGATCAGGCGCGGAATTTTCCCTTCCGATAACGTCGCGATGATGTCTTCGACCGAGGTCTCCGCCGCCAGTTCGACAGCTGCGTCGCGCAGGCCGAGGCGCTCGGCCCGCAGACGAACTTGAGCCACCGCTTCCTCGCCGGAGATATAGACCGCCCGGTGACCGGCGCGCGCGAGCGCGGCGGCCGCTTGGATCAGCAAGGTCGACTTTCCGATGCCCGGATCGCCGCCGACCAGCAGGACCGAACCGCGCACAAAGCCGCCGCCGGTGACACGGTCGAATTCGGCAATCCCGGAGACCAGGCGAGGGGCATCGTGGGCCTCACCGGCCAGGGCCTCGAGCGCGAACAGGCGGCCTTTACCGGGCTTGCGGCCTGGTCCGGACGGGCGTTCGGCGCCTTCCTCGCTGAGCGTATTCCACTCGCCGCAGGCCTCGCATTTGCCCTGCCAGCGGCTGAAAGCGGCACCGCAGTTCTGGCAGACAAAGGTAAGGTTGCGCTTGGACATGGGGAATCGCCGCAAATTGGCCGTCCACGACGTTAAGGCGGCCATGAGAACAATACAAGAACATTTTTTAAGAAGATGCTAATTTCCGGGGATTTGGCCGTTAGTCATCGCGATATATCCGGTGGTACCGGCGGCCCAGATTGACCAGGACCTCGTAACCGATAGTCCCTGCGGCTGCCGCCAGCTCATCCACCCCGATCACGCCCCCGATGAGGGTAATGAGGTCACCGCGTCGCACCGCATTGTCGGCCAGTGCCGTGACATCGACCGCCAGCAGATCCATCGACACGCGTCCCGCCAGCGGACAACGAGTGTCGGCAACAATGGCGTCGGAACCGGGGGTCGTGTCGGAGGCGCTGGCCGCGCGCGGATATCCGTCGGCATAGCCGACCGCAACGATGGCAATGCGCGCTGCATGCTTGGCGGTCCAGGTCGCGTTGTAGCCGATCGTCTCGCCCTTCGGAACGTTTCGGACCTGCACAACACGCGCACGCAGTTCGATCACCGGGTGCATGGGGTTGCGGTGACCGGGTGTCGGGTTGACGCCGAACAAGGCAGCACCTGGGCGAACCATGTCGCAATGCGCGCTGTTGCCGAGGAAGATGCCGGATGAGTTTGCGAGGGAGCCGGGTATGCCGCGATAGAGCAGGCGGACTTCGCGGAAGAGCTCGATTTGACGCTGGTTGAGAGGGTGGTCCGGCTGCTCGGCGCAGGCGAGGTGACTGATCAGCAAACGTGATGCCGTGATTTTCGGTACGGATGCGGGGCGCGAGTGCCGCCGCTTCGTCGACGGAAACCCCAAGGCGGTTCATGCCCGTGTCGACATGTAAGCGCCGCCCCGCCGCGCCACTGGTTGGCCGAACAGAATGCGTCCCACTCTGCGAGTTCGACGAGGCTGCCAATCACCGGCTGAGCGCCGATGTCGGCGAAGGTCGCCGCAGTCCCGGGCAGCAGGCCATTGAGCACGTAAATCGCGGCGTTCGGCGCGGCGGCGCGAGCTCGCCGCGCCTCCGAGATGTCCGCGACAAAGAATGTCCTGCAACCCGCATGTGTGAGAGCTCGCGCGACCGGCTCGATGCCGCAGCCATATCCATCGGCTTTGATGACGGCGGCACACTCTGACGGCATTGCCTGCCGGCCCAACAGCTCCCAGTTTGCCGCGATGGCCGAAAGATTGATGGTCAGGATTCCGCCTGCGTCCGCCTTTGCGGGGCTGGAATCGACGTCGCCCGCCGAAGCGGAGTCCGCTGGCAAGTCAGGCTGCAGGGCGGTGTCGGTCATACCGTTTGGGTTTAGCCGCCCGCGCGCCGGCAGTCCATGCCGGCTCGGCGAGCGCTCTAGCTGCTGCGCTCGGGGAGGTAAGTCTCGCGTGCGAGCGAGGAAAACCGCGTTACCGCGGCGTCGAATTGCAATTCGACGGTTCCGGTCGGTCCATGACGCTGTTTGCCGATGATGATTTCGGCCTTGCCGTGCACTTCGTGTGCCTTCGGCCTGCCATTCGCCAGAACTTTTCGCGGTAATTCCGAGCGGCTTGCGCATCTGCGTGGTAATATTCTTCGCGAAAAACGAACAACACCACGTCGGCGTCCTGCTCGATCGACCCGGATTCACGCAAATCCGAGAGTTGGGGCCGTTTGTCGTCGCGGCTTTCGACCTGGCGCGACAATTGCGACAGCGCCAAGATCGGCACAGTTCAATTCCTTGGCCAAAGCCTTGAGCTTGGTGGTGATTTCGGTGATTTCCTGCACGCGGTTTTCGGCCGAGCGCCGCGTCGAGCCTTGCAGCAGCTGGAGGTAGTCGACCACCAGCAGGTCGAGACCGCGCTGCCTTTTGAGCCTGCGCGCGCGGGCTGCGAGCTGGGCCACCGAAAGGCCGCCGGTTTCGTCGACATAGAGCGGGATGTTCTGCAGCTCGATCGAATAGTCCTTGATCTTCTCGAAATCGCTTTCGCTGATGCCGCCGCGCCTGATCTGGTTCGATGGAATGCCGGTCTGCTCGGCGATGATGCGGGTGGCGAGTTGCTCGGCGGACATTTCCAGCGAGAAGAAGCCGACGATGCCGCCATTGACGGTCACGGTGTGACCGTCGGGCTTGCACCTCGCCGCGCCAGGCCTTGGCGATGTTGTATGCGATGTTCGTTGCAAGCGCGGTTTTGCCCATGCCGGGCCGGCCGGCGAGGATGATCAGGTCGGACTGTTGCAGTCCGCCCATCATGCGATCGAGATCGTCGAGTCCTGTGGCGACGCCCGACAACTTTCCGTCACGCTGGAAGGCGTGCGCCGCCATATCGATCGCGGTCGTGAGTGCCTGCGCGAAGCGCTGGAAACCGCCGTCGTAGCGGCCGGTCTCCGCCAGTTCGTATAGCCGCCGCTCGGCGTCCTCGATCTGGTTGCGCGGCGAAAAGTCGACCGGCGCGTCGTAGGCGACATTCACCATATCCTCGCCGACCTGAATCAGGGCGCGGCGGATCGAGAGATCGTAGATGGTGTGGCCGTAGTCTTCGGCGTTGATGATTGTCGTTGCTTCAGCGGCAAGCCGGGCAAGATATTGACTGACGGTGAGGCCCCCGATGTCGATGCTGGCATCGAGGAAGGTCTTGAGCGTGACCGGCGTCGCGAGCTTTCCGGCGCGGATCAGGTCACGCGCGAGCTGATAGACCTTCTGATGGATCGGCTCGAAGAAATGCGCAGGCTCGAGAAAATCCGAAACGCGGTAAAAAGCTTCGTTGTTGACCAGGATAGCGCCCAACAACGCCTGTTCCGCCTCGATGTTATGCGGAGCGGAACGGTAGAGCGGGGCAGGTTCTTCGGCCTGCTTGCGGGCTGTCGAATCAGCGAGTGCCATGGATGTCGGTGCTTACCCGGAAATTGTGGCATAGCACGCGTTATGTGACGGCAACGTGCCGGTGCTGCAGTTGTCCCGCAATTCACATGCTGTATCGAGCGGTGGGAAAGACCGATTTTTCTTGACCGTAGCCGGTAACGGGGGTTGAGCGGCCTGCAATCTACTCGCCGGCGAGCCGCAATGGCGGCCGGCGCCTGCTTTCCACGTCGGCGAAACGCCGCTCTTCCTGGGAAATATAGTCTCGCGTGATTGGCACGACTCCCTGCCGCTTGGTCAGCTGGATCTGCATGACCATCATATTCTGCTCGCGGAAGGACATCTCGGACGCGGCGAGATAAAATTCCCACATCCGCACAAATCGCGGGTCGTAGATGCGCTCCGCATCTTCCCGATGGGCGAGAAACCGCTCGCGCCATGCTTTCAGCGTTTCCGCATAATGCAGGCGCAGGATTTCAATGTCCGTTACCAGCAGTCCGGCACGCTCGATCTCGGGCAGAACTTCCGACAGCGCCGGAATATAGCCGCCTGGGAAGATGTATTTGGCGATCCAGGGATTGGTGACGCCAGGACCTTCGGAGCGGCCGATGGAATGCAGGACCATCACGCCGTCGTCGGAGAGCAGCGTTGCGCATTTCTTGAAGAAGGTATCGTAGTGACCGACGCCGACATGTTCGAACATGCCAACCGAGACGATGCGATCAAACGGCCCCTGCAAGTCGCGATAGTCCTGCAAGAGAAAACGGGCGCGATCGCTTACGTTTTTCTCAGCCGCGCGCTCGTTTGCGATTGCGTGCTGCTCTTGCGACAGCGTGATGCCGGTGACATTGGCGCCGCTAAACTCCGCGAGGTAAAGGCCAAGCCCGCCCCAGCCACAGCCAATGTCCAGGACACGTTGTTCTCCGCTCAGCCTCAGCTTGGCCGCAAGGTGACGTTTCTTCGCGAGCTGCGCGTCGTCGAGCGATGTGTCCGGCTTTTCGAAATAGCCGCAGCTATATTGCCTGTCGGCATCCAAAAAGAGCGAGTAGAGACGGCCGTCGAGGTCATAGTGATGGGCGACGTTGCGGCGCGCCCGCGTGCGGGGATTGAATTGAGCGAGGCGCCGCCCGATGTATCGCAGCAGCCATTGTGGCCACGCCCAGTTGGGCAACCACATCTGCTGTCCGAGCGCGATCGCCAGCACGTCGGCAATCGTGCCTTGCTCGCACGACCAACGTGCCATCCATGTAGGCTTCGCCGAATTTGAGCTCGGGGTCGAGCAAGATGCCGAGTTCAGCGGCCCGGGTGGTAAATCGCACCGCGACCGGCTTTCCGGTGGCGTCGCCGCAGGTAAATGTCCGGCCACGCGAGGTTGTGACCTTGAATGTCCCCCGCCGGATAAATCGACTGAGCAAAAACTGAAGCAACCGGTCCATCGGCCGCCTCCATCACCCAATTCCGCTTGCTGCTATCGGCATTTGCCCCAAAAGGGGCCAACGCAGCGGACCTACAAACGTTCGGACTGCAATAATTAATCAAAGTTCCGCGGTAGCGGCAATCCTGCAGATGCAATGCGGCTCTCAAGGCACCACAGGTCACAATCGCGAAAGAATGCGCTATCAAGGGCTTTTGTTCGCTGGGTGACGCAGGAGGTTCGATGATCAGCAGATCATTGCGAGGGCCAATTATCGGCCTTGTGACATTAATTTTGGCAGGTCCGGCGGCTGGCCAGGAAAGTCTCGATAAGGGCAAGACCCCCGCCCAGCTATTCGCGTCGGACTGCTCGCCGTGTCACAAATCGCCGCAGGGGCTCGCGAAATCGGGCGGGCTTTTCGGTCTCGATGGCTTTCTGCGCGAGCATTACACCGCCAGCCGGGAATCCGCGGCAGCCATCGCCAACTACCTCAAATCGATGGAAGGGGGGCCTTCCGGTCCGGGGCGGGCAACCAAGCGAGCGACCAAGGGCGACGAAGGCCAAGCCTGAGGCAAAGAAAAAGCCGGCCGCCAAGGCCGAGGAAGGGAAGGGCGCCGAGAAGAAGCCGGATGCGGCGAGCGAAGAGCCGAAGCCGTTGGGTATATTGGCGCCAGAACCGAAAGCGAGTGACACCAAAGCAAATGCGCCCGCGGCCGGCGACGCCAAGCCGGCCGAGGGCGGGAAAAAACCGGAATAGGCGTCAGGCCTCCTCGTCGGTCTTCTTCTTTTTTGCCTTTGCCTTGGCCGGCTTTGCCGGCGCCTCCTCGCTCTTCGCGTCCGGCGATGCAGTCTCGGCGTCGGGTGCATCGTGCTGCGCCTTGGCTTCCGGGTCGAACATGGCTTCCGCGGCCGCAGCAGCAGCGGCCGCTTCCTCTTCAGCCTCCGTGCGCCGCACGGTCACATCTTCGCCCCGTGCAATGCGCTGCGCTTCGTCAGCGCTGCGCGCGACCGTGACGGTGATGGAAACTTCGACTTCCGGGTGAAGCGCCAGCGGCACCTTGTATTGTCCGATCGTCTTGATCGGCGCATTGAGCACGATTTGCGAACGGCCGACCTCGGCACCATCGGTCTTGAGCAGGCCGGCGATGTCGCGCGTCGAAACCGAGCCGAATAATTGTCCGCCCTCGCTTGCCTGACGGAGGACGACAATAGTCTTGCCGTCGAGCTTGCTGGCGAGCGTGCCGGCCTCGCCTTTGAGCTCGAGGTTCTTGGCCTGCAATTCGGCCTTCATGTCCTCGAAGCGCTTTTTGTTGTCCGCGGTCGCACGAAGCGCCTTGCCGCGGGGCAACAAAAAATTGCGGGCGAAACCGTCTTTCACGCGAACGACATCGCCCATTTGACCGAGTTTGCCGATGCGCTCGAGCAGGATCACTTCCATAGCTGTTTACTCCTCAATTTGAACCTTGGTTGGGTACTGTCTCATGTTCAAGAACGGGTAGGGGGACCGCGTTTGGCGGATACGCGCCCTCGCAATCCGATCGCCGTTTCGACCAGTCCAAGCAGGCAGAGGGCAAGCATCGGCCAGCCGAGCAGAATTACACCGGCGTAAGTGATGCTGAGCACGAAAGGGCGCGCACTCATTCCTTGTGTGATGGCGTGAAGCACCGCAAATCCGAGCACGCCATAGGCCAAGAGCAAACTTGCCGCGACGATGCCGCCGACGATGCCGAGCATGCCGTCCAGAAAACTCAGCACGATTGCAACCGCGAGCGCTGCGGTCATCAACGGCGGAAAGCTCATTGACGAAAGCTGCGGCCAAGGGCGCACCAAACGGCCGGAGAATTTCACGACGCGCGCCGCAAGCCAGAGGTTGAGCAAATTGGTGACTGTCGCGAGCACAGCGGCTGCTGGCGGGATCGCGTTGACCAGAATTTCTAATCAGTCGCTCGGTGTTGCTCCCGGCCCTCGCCGGCGTGCCGTTGACGCGCATAATGGCGTTGAGCGCATCGCGCAGGCCGGCACGGAAGCTGTCTGCATCGATCCCGAAATTGGGAATGGCGATAATCACGACCAGAACGCCCAACACGGCCGCCCATACGACCAGCCTGCCGGGCGGATACCACTCAAACGACGCAGCACCCTGGCCGCTGCCGTTGGTGGCCGCGACTGGGCGGGCAAGCATTGCGAGATAGCTGAGCCACCACGCCGGGAAACCCGCTCCGGCCGCAAACGCGAGCAGGAAGACGGTGCCGAAAACCGCACCAAGGCCAAGTGCGCCGGCAAGTGCGGCAGTCATCGCGGCCCAGTGGCTCCAGCCAAGGCCTGCGATCATGATGGGCAGCGGTGCAAGATAAAATAGCGGGATCGACAGCCACGAGCCGGAGGTCACCGAGGCAAACAGCAAAGCCGCCGCGGCGCCGGCACCAATCCCTACAATTGCGATCTGTATCATCACGAGCTGTCCCGCTCCTCACCGAGCGGTTAGAGACGGAGTTGCTCCGCCCCAACCATCGGCGCCCGGGTGTCCCCGGACGCCTCGTTTGCGTTTACTGTATCACATACGGCAGCAAGCCGAGAAAGCGCGCGCGTTTGATCGCCTGCGCCAGCTCGCGCTGTTTCTTAGCCGAAACCGCTGTGATGCGACTCGGAACGATTTTGCCGCGCTCCGAAACATACCGTTGCAGCAGCTTCACATCCTTGTAGTCAATCTTGGGTGCATTGGCGCCCGAGAATGGACAAGTCTTACGGCGGCGGAAGAAGGGGCGGCGCGCGCCGCCCTGTGGCGCGAATGCCATGGTCTATTCCTCCCCTCCAATGGCGTCAGGACCGTCGATGTCGTCGCCTTCGTCACGCCGGCGGCGTTCGCCGCGTCCACCGCGGTCGTCGCGACCGCCGCGATCGTCGCGGTCGCGGTCCGATTTGCGCATCATCGCGGAGGGACCATCCTCGAGCGCGTCGACGCGGATCGTGAGGTAGCGGAGCACGTCCTCATGGAGGCGTTCCTGGCGCTCGATCTCGTTCAGCGCTGCAGGCGGCGCATCGACATTGAGCAGCGTCATGTGCGCCTTGCGGTTCTTGCGGATGCGATAGGTGAGGGACTTCAGGCCCCAATATTCGTTCTTGGTGACTTTGCCGCCCATTTGCCCGATGACACCGGACAGTTGCGTGGTCAATTCTTCGACCTGCTGCGCGCTCAGATCCTGGCGCGCAAGGTAGACGTGTTCGTACAACGGCATGAATGCCTTTCCCTTCGTTTCAAATCCTCGGTCCTCGATCCCGGCGCTAAGCCCCTCGAGCCCTTCGGGGAAAGGCTCGAATGCTCTGAAGGCGGAAGCACGGGACGCCGGGCCAAGTGGCCCTACCGGCTGATCAATTGTGCCCAACCGGCCGTCCGTTCAGCTCCCAACCAGGATCGACGGAGCGCGCGGTTTATAGGGGTTTTCGCAAAAACGCAAGGCAAACCGGCCGTTAGCGTGACGCGAATATTCGGAGTAACTTCAAGGAATTGTAGGCTGCGAGGAATCTCGGCCTCATGAGGTATTGATCACCAAACCACTGACCTGTTTTCGGCCCGCTGCTACAAAGTTCCCGCGCGGAATGCCGCGCCAAAAGGTAAACGATGCGCCTGGATTTTTCCGACCTTCCTCTAAAAGAGACTGCGTTTAGCGATAAACCGATGACGTTTATCGATCAGGGGCCCAAAAATTTCTTGGGCGCTGTCATGGACCTCGTAGCGATCGAGACCGGGGATCGTCGCGCGCGTGAGCATTGGCAACAGAAGCAAATAGACAATTTGCTGAGCCATGCGGCCCGAAAGTCTGCATTTTGGCGGAAACGCATTGGCGCTAACAAGGCCGCGAATTTTGAGCGACTTCCCATCTTAACCCGCGCAGATGTGCGCACGCAGGTGGAGGCCGAGGGATCGCTTCTTGCCGGTGAGCGCATCAAGACGATGAAGCATGCGACCTCTGGATCGTCGGGGACGCCCATTCAGTTTTTCGTTTCCCAGATGCACACCGAATATCTGGGTGTCAGATCTGCCGCGCAGTTTTTTATCGAGGAGCGCGATCTGACGTTAAACAGTACGCGCCTCAGGCCAGAGCCAAAGCCCAGCAAGGACGGCTTCACGGTTCAGATTAAAGGCGACGCGCTTGGCAGCCTCGCTTCGTTAGTGCGCGGGGGAAAATACAAATATATCGAATACTTTCATCCAAACATGGATGCGCTGTGCAAGGAACTCGAACGAGATTCGATTGGCTACCTAGTTGCTCATCCACATCTTGTGGAAACGATGCTGCAGTTCATCGATCCGGAATTTTTTAAAAGTGCCGGGACGGCAATGTTCAATCCCGTGGCGGGTGCTGTGGACCCAGAATTGCGGGAGGCGTTTGTTTCGAATGGCATTCCGGTTCGCGGGACGTATTCTTCAGAGGAAGTTGGCTCAATCGGATTCGAGTGCGAAAAGAATCCCGGTATTTATCACTTAGCAACCAGCAACGTTCTCGTCGAAGTTATCGCGGACAGTTCGGTTAAAGGAGTCGCTCCAGACCTTGGCCGCGTGCTCGGTGACGCATCTGCATTCCTACGCAACCCCATTCATTCGATATGACATCGGCGACGTCGCTACCTTTGGCAACTCTTGTCCGTGTGGTCACGATGGCCCGATTCTGTCGAACGTCTATGGACGAGCGAAGGCTTTGCTCAAGCATCCCGACGGTCGCGTTTCGATTTTCTTTCCACGCGGCAAGGAGCTGGCGGCGATCGCCAACCTTCGATGAGTTTCGTATCCGACAAACGGAAATGAACAGAATTGTGCTCGAACTCGGCAGGCGGTGAAGCCCTGATCTGAGGACGAAAAGTCTGCCTTTGTCAGGCTGATCAAAGAACATGCTGGGGGCGATTTCGTCGTCGAGGTGAAAGCGGTTGCGGCAATCGACTGGGGTCAAAACAGCAAGAGGCTCGGATTTTATAGCGAGGTCCTCTGACGGGGCTAAGCATTTGATTCTATTATCTTTGCGTTCAATAAGGGACGCCTTTTCCGCCAGCCGATTTTTGTGCGGTGTAGCAAAATTGCCATAGGTGCGGGGGTCATTCGTGGTCTAGGCTTATAAATAGATGTTGCTGGTCGCTGACTGCGTTGGGGGCATTATGAAAAGGAAACTTTTTGCGGGCGTCGCGCTCGGCGTTATTGATCGGCGCTCCGGCAAAGGCCGCGGACATGCCGATTAAGGCTCCCACGGCGCCTGTTGTAATCCCGTAGAGCTGGACCGGCTTCTATGCCGGCCGCAAACGTTGGATACAGCTGGGGCAGTTCCGATACCGACTTTGCCAGCGACAAACACTGGCAGCATTTGGACTAGCTGCGGCCAACGCAAAGCTACCATCTTAATGGCGTGATCGGCGGCGGACAGATTGGATATAACTGGCAAGTGAGTAACAGTCGTTCTCGGCGTCGAAGCCGATATCCAGGCTTCAGGGCAGAAAGGCGATAGCGACTTTTCTGTGCCCATGGCACGGTTTGTAACCTTGGCTTCACCGCAATTCCGTCCGCGAACGCGCCGGTCGCGACGCTTTCAATCAAAAGCTAGACTGGTTTGGCACCTTACGCGCCCGCGCAGGCTACCGTGACGCCGACAATTCTTCTTATGTAACGGGTGGGCTCGCTTATGGGCAGATCGAAACTGATCGAACGCTAACCGGCTTTACCGGCGGCGGCGTCGCGCACCATGTCGTCGGCCTTCAGCAGCGACAAGACCAAACGGGCTGGACGGTCGGCGGCGGCGTTGAAGGGCAACCGAATACCGGCAATTGGACCGGAAAGATCGAATATCTTTACATGGATCTTCGGCATCGATAACGGGACTTCCACCACGAACATTATTCCGGCACGTATAGTTAACACTCAAGTTACCGACCACATTGCACGTGTCGGCCTAAATTACCGATTCAATTAGGCGTACTGACTGCAGAGTTACAACGCATTACAAACCCCGGCCCAAAGTGCCGGGGTTTGCCTCTGTTCAACGCAAAATCTCGGATCGCTGGCGCCGACTTCTTCGCCGGTCGTTCGGCTTGACAGAACGCCCATCGCGGTGTCTTTCGGCGCGATTTCTACGACAGATTGAATATGGGCAACTATGGCGATCGCTTTCGTATTTCCGGGGCAGGGCAGCCAGGCCGTAGGGATGGGCAAGGCCCTCGCGTCAAATTTCACCCCCGCGCAGCAGATTTTCGAAGAGGTTGACGAAGCGCTTGGTAGCAAGCTCAGCACCATCATCTTCGAGGGCCCAGCCGATACGTTGACGCTTACGGAAAATGCCCAGCCGGCCCTTATGGCTGTCTCGCTTGCCGTCCTGCGTGTACTCGAGGCCGAGGCGGGACTGGACCTTGCGCGCGACGTACAGTTTGTCGCCGGTCATTCGCTCGGTGAATATTCCGCGCTGGCCGCGGGCGGCGCCTTCACCGTGGCGGATGCCGCGCGTCTCCTGCGGACGCGGGGCCAGGCCATGCAGAAGGCGGTCCCGGTTGGTGTCGGCGCGATGGCGGCGCTTATCGGACTTGAGTTCGACGCCGCCGCTGCCGTGGCGGCCGAAGCCGCGCAGGGCGAAGTCTGCCAGGCGGCGAACGACAACGGCGCCGGCCAAGTGGTGGTTTCGGGAAACAAGGCAGCCGTCGAACGCGCGGTAGAAATCGCAAAAACAAAAGGGCGCAAAGCGTGCGATGCTGTTGCCTGTGTCCGCACCCTTCCATTGCGCCTTGATGCAGCCGGCCGCCGATGTGATGGCTGAAGCGCTCGCGAAAACGACGGTCAAGCCGCCCGCCGTCCCCGTGGTCGCCAATGTGCTGGCGAAGCCGATCCGCGAGCCCGGCGAAATCGTGCGCGCTCTCGTCGCGCAGGTGACCGGAACGGTTCGCTGGCGTGAATCCGTTGTGTTCATGGCGGGCGCAGGCGTTTCAAGTTTTTATGAGGTCGGCGCCGGGAAGGTATTGAGCGGGCTGATCAAGCGTCTTGCCGACGGTGCCACGACGGCCGCGATCGGAAGTCCTGAGGATGTCGCCGCCTTCAAGGCGGGGAGGAACCCATGATGTTCGATTTAAACGGCAAGACTGCCCTGGTGACAGGTGCTAGCGGGGCGATTGGCGGCGCGATCGCGCGCGCGCTCCATGCCCAAGGCGCGACGGTTGCAATTTCCGGGACGCGAAAGGAAGCGCTCGACGGTCTGGCGGGCGCGCTCGGCAATCGCGTGTTTGTCCTTCCTTGCGATCTTGCGGACAAGGACGCCGTTGAGGCGCTGGTGCCGAGCGCTGAAGAGAAAATGGAAAAGCTCGATATTTTGGTCGCGAATGCTGGCGTCAACCGCGACAACCTTTTCGTGCAGTTGCGGGACGAGGATTGGGACAACGTGATCGCCGTCAATCTGACCGCCACGTTCCGGCTGGCGCGCGCCGCAGTGTCACGCATGATGCGTCGGCGCTGGGGCCGCGTGATCGGCATCTCTTCGGTGGTCGGCTTTACCGGCAATCCGGGGCAAGAGCAACTACACGGCTTCCAAAGCCGGCATGGTCGGAATGATCAAGTCGGTGGCGGCCGAGTATGCCAAGCGAAACATCACGGCCAACTGCATAGCGCCCGGCCTCATCGCCTCGGCCATGACAGACAAGCTCAATGAGAAGCAGCGCGAAACAATCCTTGCCCGCATCCCAGCCGCCAAGCTTGGCACTCCGGACGATGTAGCCGCTGCTGCTGTCTTTCTCGCCTCGAATGAGGCCGCCTACGTCAACGGTCAAACCATCCATGTCAACGGCGGGATGGCTATGATATAGCGCGCGCCCTAAAAGTCGGGGACCGATGTTCGCGCTGGCGGCGGTGGATATGCGCGGTTTTCGGGGGTTGCTCGCTCCTCCGGCACGCGCTAGTCAATGGATTTGAAGTATGGTAACCGACTTTCGGCCCGGCTGGGGCGGCTAAGTGCGGAGTAATGTTCCGCAATTGGGGATCGTCTCATCACCGTCAACCACGACGAGGCCGTATCGCGATGGTTGCGAACTGAGCTTGGCGCGCAGCCCAATTCATAAAGCACGAGGTTGGAACGATGAGTGACATTGGCGAGCGGGTGAAAAAGATCGTCGTGGAGCACCTGGGCGTAGAACCCGACAAGGTGAACGATCAAGCCAGCTTTATCGATGATCTTGGCGCCGACAGCCTCGACACGGTTGAGCTCGTTATGGCCTTTGAAGAAGAATTTGGCTGCGAGATCCCCGACGATGCCGCTGAAACCATTCTGACCGTTGGCGACGCGGTTAAATTTCTTGAAAAGAACGCCAAAAGCTGAGCGCGTCCTGCGCGGCTGCTCGATTGCTTCGCTCATCAATGGCTTTGGGCCGTCTGCAGTGCGACGGTGTCAATAGATGCGCTCGGAGCCGGCCATGAGACGTGTCGTCGTTACCGGAATGGGGATGCTCACGCCGCTCGGTTGCGGTGTCGAGGCAACCTGGACCCGCCTGCTCAAGGGTGAAAGCGGCGCGAAGAAGATCGACGCCTTCGATGTTTCCGACATTGCATGCAAGATCGCCTGCGTCATCCCGCGGGGCGACGGTGCGGGCGCGACCTACAATGCCGACCAGTGGATGGAGCCGAAGGAGCAGCGCAAGGTCGATCAATTTATTGTCTTTGCGATGTGCGCGGCGCGTCAGGCCCTCGACGATGCAGGGTGGCACCCCAAGAGCTATGAAGAGCAGACTACGACCGGCGTACTGATCGGATCAGGCATCGGCGGTATCGAGGGAATAGCCGAAACGGCGCTGGCTCTTCACGAACGCGGCCCGCGCCGAGTGTCGCCGTTTTTTATCCCCGGTCGCATCATCAATCTTGCGTCTGGTTTCGTGTCGATAGCATTCGGGCTAAAGGGCCCCAACCATGCGGTCGTCACTGCGTGCTCGACCGGCGCTCACGCGATCGGAGATGCAGCGAGGCTTGTCGCGCTTGGTGATGCCGAGGTGATGGTGGCGGGCGGCGCGGAATCGCCGGTCAACCGCATTTCGCTCGCCGGATTTTCCGCGTTGCGCGCGCTTTCGACCAATTTCAACGATGATCCGACGCACGCTTCACGGCCTTATGATAAAGATCGCGACGGCTTCGTAATGGGCGAAGGAGCCGGCGTCGTTGTGTTGGAATCGCTCGAACATGCAAAGGCGCGCGGGGCCAAGATTTATGCGGAACTGATTGGTTACGGGTTGTCTGGCGACGCCTATCACATCACCGCGCCGGCACCAGACGGCGATGGCGCGCTGCGTTGCATGACCGCGGCGATCCGTCGCGCCGGCATCTCCGCGAGTGATATCGACTACATCAATGCCCATGGCACCTCGACACCGTTGGGCGATGAGATCGAACTCGGTGCAGTGCAAAAACTGGTTGGTAACTCAGCTGGCCATATTTCAATGTCCTCGACCAAATCATGTATCGGTCATTTGCTCGGTGCTGCGGGTGCGGTCGAAGCAATATTCTCAATTCTCGCAATCCGCGATCGGGTTGCCCCGCCAACGATCAATCTCGACAATCCGTCGGTCGATACCCCGATCGATTTGGTGCCCCACCAAATGCACAAGCGGGAGGTCGATACGGTGCTATCGAATTCCTTTGGATTCGGCGGGACAAATGCCTCCCTAATTTTCCGCCGGTACGCGAACTAAAAAAAGCATCGACAGGGTCCCCCAGCTTTCGCCATAATTTTTTCTAACGTGCGGCATGCGCTGGTGTTTCGTCGGCGAGAACGGCGGTGGTGAATAGTGGAGCGAACCAGGTGAATTCCAATTTGCCGCCGGGAGGAAGTGGCAATGGCTTGTCGGCTGCAAAGCCGGCAGTGCCGCGCAGCCCGCGTGCCGCGCTCGAGCCGGAACGTGTGCCAATGCCGAGCCGCCGCTCCAGTCGCGCGCGTCACCCGGTCATTGTGGTCGGGAATGCAATCTTTACAGTTTTGATCGTGATTTCGGTTGCGGTTGGCGCGGCGCTGTTTTTCGGAAAGCAACGCTTCGATGCCGCAGGGCCGCTCGCCGACGAAAAGGTCGTCAATATTCCGCGCGGGCTGGGAATCCGCGATATCGCCGACGTACTGCAGCGCGAAGGAGTGATCGACCAGCCTTACATTTTCATGGGTGGAGTTATCGCCCTTAAGGCGCGCGGTGAGCTCAAATACGGCGAATATCAATTCAGTAAACATGCGAGCGTGGCCGACGTAGTCGACACGATCATTGAAGGCAAAGTGGTGCAGCACGCCTTCACTGTCCCCGAAGGGTTGACAACCGAGCAGATTGTCGCGCGGCTTCTCGAGAGCACGGCGCTCACAGGGCAAATTAAAGAGATTCCACGCGAGGGGACGCTGTTGCCTGAAACGTACCGTTTCACGAGGGGAATGACGCGAGAGCAAATTATCCAACGTATGCAGCAAGCGCATCGGCGTGTGTTGCAAGACGTCTGGGAGCACCGGATGCCGGACCTGCCAGTCAAGACACCGGAGCAGCTGGTGACGCTTGCGTCGATTGTGGAAAAGGAGACCGGGCGACCTGACGAGCGAACACGAGTGGCTGCAGTGTTTGTGAATCGCCTCAAAACCAAAATGCGACTGCAGTCGGATCCGACGATCATATATGGTTTGACGGGCGGCAAGGGCTCGCTCGGCCGCCCAATTCAGAAGAACGAAATCGAGCAACCAACGCCGTACAATACGTATGTCATCGACGGTCTGCCGCCGGGACCGATTGCCAATCCGGGACGAGCCTCACTGGAAGCTGCGGCGAATCCGGCGCGCACCAAGGAGATCTATTTCGTTGCCGACGGTAGCGGCGGTCACTTGTTCTCGGACAATTACACCGAACACCAGAAGAACGTTGCGCGGTTGCGAGGCTTAGAGCATTCCAACGGCAACCAGAATGGCCGGCAATGAACGGCTCGCCCTTGTGACGCGTGGTTCGCGCGGCTAAGGTCGTAACACTTTCGAGAAAGTATCAACGCGAGACCCTGAAGCCATGGCTCTGTCGAGCATGACCGGTTTTGCTCGAAGCCATGGCGTAGCCGGCGCTTACGCGTGGGCGTGGGAGATCAAATCTGTAAACGCCAAAGGCCTGGACCTGCGGTTTCGTCTTCCGGCTGGTTGGGATGCAGTGGAAGTGCCATCGCGCGCCCGAGGCACGGAAAAACTCTCGCGGGGCACGGTCTATGCCAACCTCACCGTTGAGCGCAAAGGCACGCAACCGACTGTGAAGGTGAATGAGCCCGTCCTCGGTGCAGTCCTTTCGGCGCTCAAGGGCCTTTCGGGAAAAGTGCAAGCAGCACCGCCAACTCTCGACGGCATCCTGTCGCTCAAGGGTGTGATTGAAGTTACCGAAGAGGACGAGAGCGAGGAGGGCCATCGCGCCGCCGAGACGGCAATCATCTCCGGCTTCGAAGAAGCATTGGCGGCATTGCTCCACATGCGGCAGGCAGAAGGTAAAACTCTGGGAGGGCTGCTATCGAGGCGGCTCGACGAAATCGCAGCTGCTCTCCGCACGAGCGGAGAGCGCCCCGGGACGCAAGCCGGAAGCAATCAAGGCGCGTCTTGCCGAACAAGTGTCAGCGTTGCTCCAGGCTTCCGAGCGTTTTGATTCGGATCGGCTCTACCAGGAGGCCGTCCTGCTTGCTGCCAAAGCCGATATTCGCGAAGAGCTCGACCGTCTTGTTTCGCATGTCGCGCAGGCGAAGAAGCTCTTGGCGGACGGTGGCGCGATCGGCCGCAAGCTCGACTTTCTGGCGCAGGAATTGCACCGCGAATCAAATACGCTGACCGCCAAGGCCAATGATCTCGAACTCACGAACATCGGTCTTGAACTTAAAGGCGTAGTCGAGCAGTTCCGCGAGCAGGTGCAGAACTTGGAGTGATCCTGAGATGGCTAAGAAGCGCTCGGAGACGACAATGATCGCGCGGCGCGGGCTGATGTTGGTGTTATCTTCGCCATCGGGTGCTGGGAAAACGACGCTATCGCGTCGGCTTCTGGAGTCGGATCACAATGTAATGCTTTCGATATCGGTCACGACACGCAAGCGTCGGCCGAGTGAAATGGAAGGGCGGGATTACGCTTTTATCGATCGTCGACGATTTCGATGAGCTTGTGGAAAAGGATGAACTGCTGGAATCGGCTGAAATATTCGACAACTATTACGGCACGCCGAAGAGGCCCGTAATGGATGCGTTGTCTGCTGGACGTGACGTGCTGTTCGATATCGATTGGCAGGGCACCAAACAACTCAGCAAGACAGCGCCCAGAGACTTAGTGACCGTCTTCGTTTTGCCGCCTTCAATCCCGGAGCTTGAACGCCGTTTACGTACAAGAGCCCAGGACGATTACGAGACGATTCACCGCCGCATGGCGAAAGCCGCCGATGAGATGAGTCACTGGAACGAGTACGATTACGTCGTCATAAACCGCGACTTCGATCAGGCTTTCGCGGAGGTGACCGCGATTCTGACCGCCGAGCGCCTTAAGCGCGAGCGCCAGTCTGGTCTCTCGGACTTCGTGCGCGGCTTGCAGGCAAAGATCTAAGCCGTCAGGACGACGCGGCCGACGATTTTTCCGGCGCGGAGGTCGTCCAGGGTGGCAGAGGCCTGCGCGAGCGGCCGCTCCGCAATTGGGCGGCGGCTTGATGTCTTTGGAGCGCACGAGCTCGATCAATTCCCGCGCTTCGGCCAGCGTGCCGGTTGTAGTCCCTTCGATCGTCATCGCTTTTAGCGGAAACATGGCCACGGCCGTCGAATAGGCGCCGCCAATCAACCCGGTGACGATGACTTTTCCGCCCTTGGCCAGCACGCCGGTTGCAAAATTCAGCGATGCGTCCGACCCGGCAAAGTCGCACGCGGCATAGATGCCGCCGCTTGCCTTGAGCAGGGTCTTGCGGGCGTTCGGGTCCGATGGATCGAAAGCTTGAGCCGCACCTGCAGCCAGCGCGGCATCGCGCTTTTTGCCGTCGATATCGGCAACGAAGGGCGCCGTGCCATACATTGCGCGGGCCAGGGCAAGGCCCATCAGGCCAACTCCGCCCAGTCCAACCAGCAAGAGTGGCGCGCGTTGCGCACGGTCGGCGAGCCGCTTGAGCGCGGCATAGGCGGTGAGTCCCGAGCACATCAAGGCGCCGGCGAAGCCGGGCGTCAATGGCGCGTAATCAATCAGGTAGCGGGAGTGTGGCACGAGTACGTGCGTGGCAAAGCCGCCATCAACCGTGACGCCGAGATGACGCGGCGCGGTGCAGATGTTCTCATCACCCACACCGCACGCCGCGCAACGCCCACAACCGATCCACGGATAGACCGCGACCTTGGCGCCGGGCTTTACGTCTGCATCGGGGCCCGTGCTTTCAACCAGCCCCGCGATCTCGTGACCAAGTGTGAAGGGCAGAGTGCGCCCCGCCTGTACGTCGAGTTTCTTGCCGTCGCCGAGCAGAAAGTATCCATCCTGCATGTGCAGATCGGAATGACAGACCCCACAACGCTCGATCCGCACAAGGACTTCGGCGCCTTGTGGCCGTGGTGCTTCGACGATGGTCTCGCACAGAGGGGCACCGTAGGCGCTTAACGATTGGCGATGCATTTGCATGCGCAGACCTTACATGCGGCCATGCGTCTGCCCAGCGAAAATATTTGCCATGGCGACGAAACCATCGACCGGGATCTCTTCGGCCCGTGCGGTCGGATCTATTCCCGCTTGCTCCAGCAGGGAGTTCGCATCGACACCTAACGTCTTCAAGCTTTGCCGCAACATCTTCCGCCGCTGGCCGAAGGCCGCTTCGGTCACCCGCTGCAGCGCAACCGCATCGCATTGCGCCGGCACTGGTCTTGGCGTCAACCGTACCACCGACGAGGTGACCTTCGGCGGAGGCACAAAAGCCGATCGCGCCACGTCGAAAAGGATCTTTGCCTCGCTGCGCCATCCCGCAAGCACCGACAGCCGGCTGTAGGATTTGCTGCCTGGCTTGGCGACAATTCGTTCTGCAACTTCGCGCTGGAACATCAGGACAAGAGAATCGTACCACGGCGGCCATGGCTCTGCGGTGAGCCATCCGACAAGAAGAGGTGTTGCAATATTGTAGGGAAGGTTTGCAACGACCCGAGCACGTTCGGGACCAAGCTGCTCGCGCGGATCGATCTCGAGCGCATCGCCCGCAACGATATCGAGGCGCCCGGGATACCGTGCGGCGATCTCTGCAAGCGCATCGATTGCACGCGGGTCTCGCTCGATTGCAATAACGCGCCGTGCTCCAAACGCCAAAAGTGCGCGCGTGAGGCCGCCCGGGCCAGGGCCGATTTCGACCACCGTGATGTTTTCAAGCGGCTCGGCAGCGCGAGCGATACGGGCGGTCAGGTTGAGGTCGAACAGGAAGTTTTGACCGAGGGATTTTTTCGGCGTCAGGCCATGCTTGCGGATGACCTCCCGCAGCGGAGGCAGGTCATCGAGTTGTGCCATTATTTAGCCGGAACCAGGGCCGGCGCGGTCGCCGAAAGGCGTGCGGCAAGCGATATCGCGGCGACCAGGCTGGAAGGGTCAGCGGTGCCTTTGCCTGCAATGTCGAAGGCCGTGCCGTGGTCGGGAGACGTGCGCACGAACGGCAAGCCGAGCGTAACGTTGACGGCATGATCGAATGCCAGCGTCTTGATGGGGATCAGCGCCTGGTCGTGATACATGCATAGAGCAACGTCGTAGGTCGCGCGCGCCCGTTCGTGAAAGAGCGTGTCGGCGGGAAGAGGGCCAACAGCATCGATCCCTTCGGCGCGCAGACGTTCGACGGCCGGCGCGACAATTGCAGCATCTTCCTCACCAAGTGCGCCATCTTCGCCGGCATGCGGGTTAAGTCCGGCGACGGCGAGACGCGGGCGCAGAATGCCGAAACGCTTGGTAAGATCGTGCGCGGTGATGCGTCCGGTCTCGACCACCAGCTCGAAGGTCAGTCTTGAAACGACATCCTTGAGCGGCAAGTGGATCGTCACCGGCACGACGGCAAGCTCCGGCGACCAAAGCATCATCACCGGGCGGCTGGCTTTTCCGGTCGCTTCCTCTACCAGTTTGGCAAGAAACTCCGTATGCCCCGGCTCGGCGAAACCCGATCGATAAAGCACGTTCTTTGCGACCGGATTGGTGACGATCCCCGCCGCCTGACCCGCGAGCACGTCGGAGACCGCCCGCCGGATAGAAGCGATAGCGGCGGGCGCGCTCGATTCGTCCGGTTTTCCAGGCGCGGCCGTCACAGGCATTTGAAGCGGTACGATTGGCAAAGCGCGGGGAAATATTTCCGCCGCTTGTGCCGGAGTTACGATGCTCAATGCGATCTCGGATCCGAGCTGGCGCGCACGATCGCGGACAAAGTCCGGATCCCCCACAAGATAAAAAGGCGGCAGCCGGAGTTCTTCACGGCGTCGCCAAATCCTGATTGTCAATTCAGGGCCGATGCCTGCCGGCTCGCCCAGCGTCAGCGCCAGTGGAAGGCCGCCCGGTTCGCTCATTTCTTGTTCTTGTATTCGATCATCGCCGACTTGCGAATTTCTTCGAGAAATTTTTTCGAATTCTGATTCAAAGCGCTTAGTATAAAGCTGCTCCCGCACCTCGCGCCGCAGCGGAGATTCGGCTGTCGTTTCCTTCTTGCTGCAGACAGCAAACATCTGCAGTCCCTGCGCGGTCACTTCTGGAGCGGTCAGATGCCCCACTTCGATGCTTCCCAGAATTTCGCGCAGCTGTGGGGCTCAGGTCCGCCGAACTGCGCGTAATCGGCTCCCGGACGGCCACATCCCGCAGGGCGCGAGCCATGGCCAGACCTTCGTTGCAAGACGCGAATCGGACGCGGAGATTGTCCGCAATGCCGCGCTTGGCTGAAATTGTGGCTTCACTTGAGCCCCGCGGAACCACGATGGTCACTGGATAGAGTGTGTAGACGTAGCCGACGGCTGGACGCTTCGTTTTCGTTTCGGTCCTTCAGTGCATTGGCGATATCGCTCTCGCCGATCTGCAATGACGAGCCGAACTTGCCGCGGACCAGTTGCTGCCAGGTCAATTCGGCGCGGATGCGCGCCTTGACCGTGTTCGGAGAAATGCCGGCGCGTTCAAGAACCTGAGAGAATTGTTGAACAGTGATGTGCTGTCGCGTCGCCATGCCTTCGAAGGCGCCGTTCACCTCAGCGTCGGTGACTTCGAGACCATAAACTTTCGCTTTTGAAATTTTGAGGCGGTCGTCAATCAGATCATCAATAATCTGTTCGACGCGTCGCGGTTTTGTGCGTGGCGCTTCCCTCGAGTTTCATGCGCTGTTGAATGTCGTATTCGGTTATGGGGGAACCGTTGGCTATGACGACAACCTGGGCCGCTGCGGGGCAAGCAAGGACAATGGCGATCATTGCGCCCGCGAACCACTGATATCGCTTCATCGACACGTTCAGCATCGAGATGTACTGGCTCCGAGCTCCAGCGCGAGTATCTTAATTTGACGCCGGCCGACCGACCGGCTGGCCAACGGACGTGCCACCTAGCGTGCGCAGACTGAGTTGCAGCATGACCGTGTGATTGGCCTGCACGTTTCCGCTATAGGTGTAGTTGGTAATGTAGTTCAGGCCCAGGATCAGGCAATCATCTACATAGCCCACTCCAACGCGCGTTTGATCGAATTTCCCGGCATTAATGTCGTAGCGCGCCGATCCCAACTAAAACCCAGTTGGCATCAAGCTTGACCTGGCCTGTTCCCAGGATGCCCTGCCGGCGATCGAGAAATCCAAGCTCGGGTTGGGCGGCGTAATTTCCATACAGCAAAGCTCCTGACCATCGATCGAAATTGACCCGGCCCTCCAGTTCGGTTCGCTGGACCTCGAAAGTATCGTTGTTAAAACGGAACCGTGAGGTGAACATGTAAGTGCTGTTCGGCTGATAAGACACCCGCGCCACGTAGTCCGATCTCGTCGTATCCAGGCCGCTGTCGAGACCCGTGTTGGTCGTGCCGCCCAGCGCGAACGAATTTTGCCCGAACAGATTGTACGACTGTCCGAAGAGCACGTTGACAAATCCACCTTGATTGATTTGAGCGGTGTACTGCATGCCGTAGTTTGCGCGGCTACCGCCTTCGACGCGATCCCAGCCGGAAAACTTGTCGACGCGGAACAGGTTGCTGTCGTCAAATACCAGGCTTTGCGCATCCTCGGTCGGCCATCGACCAATCTGCTGCTCGTTCGGACGAATGATCACTTGCGCGATCGGTTCGATCGTTTGCGTGCCCCATGACTGTATATTGATGAACGGATACCGATACTCAACTCCAACGGTCGGCATCGCGCGCACGAGATTGTCGTCGCCGGTCTCAATGTAGTTGGCGACGCCCGGTTGATTCTTGATCTGCATGGATCCCGCATCGACCCTTACTGAGGCAAATGGCGTAAACACCTGGCCAAACTGGTCGGTAATCCTGCGTCGCCATTGTGTCTCGGCCGAGAAGCGGGTGTAGGTGCCGGGAACGCCGCGCAGCAAACAGTTCGCCGACGTTTTGATCGCGGGGTCCGCAGTCTGCGTGCAAGTCCCGTTGTTCAGGGCGCTCTGAGTTATCGCATCGAAGTTGGCATCCTGGCGCGTGAGGCTGGTGAAATTCAAACGATAGCCCAGTTCGCCGCCAAGGATCGGACGATCAAACGTATAATTATAGTCGATCACCGGGTGAATGATTGGAATTTGGCTTTGCACGTCGGCCTCGGAGAAGCCGTAGTAATAAATGGATCGCGCTTCAAAATAGCTGCGGTTACCCTTGCCGGTGAGGAACGCCTGCGAGATCGCTTCGCTATACGGATTCTGGAACTGGATCAGTTAGTGTCCGGTATCTCGACAGGCGCGGGTTGTAGTCCTGAAAGAACGTTTTGTCGGACAGCAGCACTCCGTCCCAGCCCCATACCCATTTATTGTTGAGCGCGAACAAGCCCGAGCTTTCCAGGCTTCCGCGAAAATCGCGATAGCCGGGCGTCGTGCTGCCGTCGCTGCGAATAAAGTAATCCTTGTCGAGCTGGTAAATTCCTGCCGCACGAATTGAATAGGCGCCGTTTATCAAACGCTGGCGAAATTCGCCTTGGAGCAACGGTCCTTGCTTCGTCGTGATCATTGGCGCGAACGTAGCGTCGTAGTCTGGTGCCAACGCCCAGTAGTAGGGGACTTCAATCGCTCCGCCATAAACAGAACTTGACGAAATCGACGGCATGAGAAAGCCGGTCTTGCGCTTGACCGTCGGATCCGGTGCCGAGAAGTAAGGCAGCCACGCGAGCGGCCGACCAAAAAACTCGATCCGCGCGTCTTCGAAGTACATCATTTTTTCGGTCTGATCGTGAATGATACGCGCAGCCTTGACCTGCCATAAAGGCGGCTTCTTCGGATCGTCCTTGCACGGCGCGCAGGCCGTATAGACGCCGTTATGGAACACGGTGAAATTGCCGCTGGAACGTTCAGCGCGCGTGGCGGCCATGCGCGTCTGGTCGGGAGCGTCTAGGCGCAGCGAGTCGACAAATCCGTCGCGGTAGTCGTCCGACAGATCCATGATCTCGCCGTAGGTGACTTTGCCATCCTCCTCGGTGAGCCTGACATTGCCTTCGGCGTGAAGCCGTTTGGTCTTCTGATCGTAGACGACCCGGTTCGCTTCGAGAGTCGATCCGCCATAATAGATCTGCACATTGCCAACGGCGGCTACGCGGTTGTTCGTGTAGTCGTAGTCGACCTCGTTCGCCTTAACGAGCATCTGCTTTTGCCCGGATTTTTCCCGCTCCAGAGCAATCTTGGATTTTCTGGGCGGCGGCGGTCGCTGCGGAAATTGCAGCTCCTGCGCCGGCGCAGACGCAACCAGCCCGTCGAAGGCTAACAGGCCGAGGACGGCGGCAAGCATCGTCAGGCCACGGCAATACGGCCGCGGCCTTGATGGACGAGCGCTAAGCCCCGCCATCACCCGTCCTCCTGGTACAACAACGCTACAAATCCCGTGACGCCGCCGACGAGCACGGGCAGCCAAGCTGCTGCTACAGGGTGCATCAACTCAGCCTTGCTCAAATCTTCAGTCACTTTCGACAAAACGTAAAGCAGAAACCCTGCGGCTATGCCACTTAAAACCATCTTCTGGATACCGCCGAAGCGGAAGAAGCGTAGACTTACAGCAGCTGCAAGAAGAACCATTGCGGAAAGCAAAAATGGACGCGCCAAAAGTCTCTGAAACTGTAATTTATAGCCTGCCGCTACGAGCCCCGCGTGTTCAGCAATCTGGATATACACGGGAAGATCCCAGAACGGGACGGTTTCGGGAGTAGCAAAGCTTTCGCGGACTTGCTCGGGGGTCAGACTGGTCTTGAGCCGGTATTCGGGCTGGGTCGTCGGGAGGGTGCCGAGCCCAAAGAGGCGGACATCTCGCAAAACCCATGCGCCAGGGACCAGAACGGCAGCGCGCGCTTCAATCCGTTGTTTGAAACGGCCATCGATGTCGAACACGAAAATCGACACGCCGTTGAGATTGATGCCTTGGTCGCGGCTGGCAACCGCGTTGATGATGGCCTGACCTTCGTCGGTGCGCTGATTCATCCAGAACGTGCCGCCGCTCCGGCCGAGCGTGGAGGCAGACTGCCCGAAAAGTTCAGCCTCAAAGCGCTTCGAGCGCTCCTGCAAAGTGGCCGATATTGGATTGTAAATGGTGGTGGCGATGAGACCGAAAACGAATGCGGCCACGACGGCTGGCATGACAAATTGCCATGCGGACATTCCAGCTGAACGGGCAACCACCAGTTCGAGCCGCCGAGACAAGTTGAGATAGCAAGACATGGCACCGATCAGCACGCAAAACGGCAGGATGCGTTCGACGACTTGCGGCACGCGATAGAACGAGGTTTTCGCGACCAGTGCGGCCGACACGTTTGGAATATCGCCGGCACGCCGCATCAGCTCGATGTAGTCGATCAGCGCGACCAGCGCGAAGATGCCGACAAAGACCACCATCACTGCGTTGATAAATCGCAGCCCGAAGTACCGTGCAAGCGTTCCGACAATGATCGGCATAGCGGTCACATCACGGCGTAACGAAGCGTCGGCCCAGGCGCTCGGTGAGCGCAGCGAGCCAATCGGAAATGAAGGTGGGGGGCTCAATGATCAGGCCGCGACGTATGACGTAAAGTCCGGCGCCAATCGCAGCGGCCAAGGTCAGATACTGCACCGCGAGCATCCAGGGCACAGCGGCGCCAAAGACCGTCGAGGCAAATCCGATCAGGCGCAGCAGTGCGACGCCACCGATTGCACCAAGCATTGACAAAGTGCGGCTCTGGCGGGTCGTGCGGGGAGCGCCGAGGTAGGCATAGGCGATAACGACGAACGCGAGCGGATAAAGCGGTGCCATCAGCCGGTCGTGCAGTTCGGCTCTGAACTGGCCGGGCTGTTCAACGTAAAACTGGTCCTTCGGGTCAGGAAACAGCAGCTGCCAGAGATAACGCTCGCGGATCGAGTATTTGGCCGACTGCGCGCCGCCAGCGAATTGCGATAGATCGAAGGCGTAGCGATCGAAGACGACCATTGCGGGATCGCGCTGGCCGGTCTCTTGCCGCTGGACGATACCCTTTTGAAGGACCAGGTAGGTCCCGCTTTCGTTGTCCAGCAGTTCGCCAATTTCCGAAAGAACCGTAATGCGTTCGTTCGGATTGCGTCGATCGTCTAGAAATATTCCGGCCAGTTGGCCGTTCGGACGTCGCTCACGGATGTGAATGGTCACGCCGTTTTCGATCGTCGTAAAACGCCCCGGTTGAACGATGCTGCTCACGACATTGGCGCGAACTTCGGTCAGCCAATCGCGCAGCATGCGAAGGCCTTTTGGAGCGAAGTAGGCGCTGATCGCGCCGACGAGCAGCGACACCACCAGCGCGGCAGCCATGAACGCGCGGAACAAAACCCAAGGCGACATGCCTGCCGCGTTCATGACGATGATTTCTGAATCGTTGGACAACTTGTTGAGCACATGCGCGACCGCGATCAGCAACGCGATCGGCGCAATCACAAGGACCAGCAGGGGTATGATCAGGCCGGTGATCCCGACGAAGACAAGGATCGTCTGCCCCTGGCTCGTCATGATGTCGATGTCGCGCAACGCCTGCGTTACCCAGATCACGGCGGTCAGGCTGACCAGCACGATCAGGAACGCACCCAGCGTGGTGCGCAAAATGTATTCGTTGATGGACCCCATCCGCAGCATCGTCCCCTGATCCGGCATAAACCGGACCCCGCGCTTGGTTTCCCCCACCAGGCGCCACGTCCTTCCAGCTTAAAACTCAACCCCCGTCAGACTTACTTTGATCGCCTGACAAAATGGCCGGGCAAAGGCAAAGCCGTTGAACATGCACAACAAAATGTAAAAGCCGCAGTTGCCGTGGGGCACGGTTCGACCCACTCGGCCATTGGCCGACTGGGTATTGAACTACCGGAATTTTTGGATGATTTCGTCAGCGAATTGGACCACGCCCATGAGGAAAGCGCTGGAATCCGGCCAATTGGGCTTTGCAGGGGCCATGCCGGGGCGCCATATGGACCAACGCATCCCGCCCGAAACGCGCTCCTGCCAGCAAAGGACCCTTTTTCGATGCCCAACGCTTTGAAGCTCGGTTTTGGCCCCTTTACCGCCCCCTGCAAGGGGCGTGTTCGTCGTGTTTTGCGACGAGGGCCTGAAATTCGGTCCGGCGACACGCAGGGCTCTCGGAGGGGTGACCGATATCGTCGCGCGCGCCGCGAGGTCAGAACGGTTTACAGGGAAAAAAAGCTCAACCCTGGATCTTGTTATGCCGGCCGGGCTCAAGGCGGCCCGACTTGGTCGTGATTGGCGTAGGAAAGGTCGCTGAGCTCACGCCAAAGGACTTTCTCCGGCTCGGAGGCCTTGCGATCGGCAGGCTGCCGAATTCGACCGCCGACGCCAGTATCTTCGCCGAACTGCCGGGCGGTGCGATGCGGCCGGAGCAGGCGGCGGATCTGGCGCAAGGGGCGCGCCTGCGCGCATACGCATTCGATCGCTACAAGACCAAGCGCAAGGAAGATGAAAAGCCGCCCGCTGTTCGGAATGTGACCATCGCGGTCGGCGATATTGCCGCCGTGCGCAAAGCCGATGCCCCGCGCGTGGCGATTTCCGATGGCGTTCTGCTGGCCCGAGACCTGGTCAACGAACCGGCCAATGTCCTTTATCCGGAAGAATTCGCACGCCGCGTAGGGGCCTTGAAAAAACTTCGCGTCGCCGTCGAAGTTCTTGACGTCAAGGCGATGAAAAAACTCGGCATGAACGCTCTTCTCGGCGTCGGTCAGGGTTCGACACGCGAGAGCCGCGTCGTGGTGATGCGTTGGAATGGCGGAAGAGCGGGGGAGGCTCCAGTTGCGTTCATCGGCAAAGGCGTCTGCTTCGACACCGGCGGTATTTCGATCAAGCCCGCCTCGAGCATGGAGGACATGAAAGGCGACATGGCGGGCGCCGCCTGCGTCGTCGGACTGATGCATGCGCTTGCCGCACGCAAGGCGCGGGTGAATGCCGTTGGACTCATTGGCCTAGTCGAGAATATGCCGGATGGCAATGCGCAGCGTCCCGGTGACATCGTCAAATCGATGTCGGGACAGACGATCGAGATCATCAATACGGATGCGGAGGGCCGGCTCGTTCTTGCGGACGTGATTTGGTACGCGGCGCAGCGTTTCAAGCCGAAATTCATGGTGGATCTGGCAACCCTAACGGGTGCGATCATCGTCGCACTCGGACAGGAATATGCCGGCATGTTTTCGAACAACGATCAGCTTGCTGAGCGCTTGACGAAAGCAGGAAATGAGACAGGAGAGTTGGTCTGGCGGATGCCGCTTGCGCCTGAATACGACAAGATGATCGACTCTAAATTCGCCGACATGAAGAATACCGGCGGAAGCCGCTGGGGTGGCGCCATCACGGCCGCCCAATTCATCAAGCGTTTCGTTGACGACAAGATTCCCTGGGCCCACCTAGATATTGCTGGAACAGGATTTGACTCGCGTCAGACGGACATCAACAAAAGTTGGGGTTCCGGTTGGGGGGTGCGACTTCTCGACCGACTCGTTGCGGATCATTACGAAAAGTAACTGGCGGAGACGCCCTCTATGACCGAGATCTTGTTTTACCATCTGCAAGGACAGAAACTTGAAAGCGTATTGCCGGCACTGCTCGAGAAGTCCCTGGAGCGAGGCTGGAAAGTTGTGGTGCAGGGTTCGACCGAGGAGCGTATCGAAGCGCTTGATGCCCACCTGTGGACTTATCGCGACGATGGCTTTCTCCCGCACGGCACGTGGCGCGAATCCGCGGCTACACAGCAACCGGTGTTGCTCACCCCCAATGACGATAATCCAAATGGCGCGACCGTACGCTTCCTGGTCGACCGCGCACCGCTTCCCGCTGACGTCGAACGATACCAGCGGATCGTGCTGTTGTTCGATGGCGAGGACGACGAAGCAGTGGCTGCCGCACGTTCGCACTGGTCTGACGTCCGGGCGAAAGGTTTCGAGGCAACCTATTGGCAGGCGGACGAACAGGGACGCTGGGCGAAAAAAAGCTGAAGGAATGCGATCACCCCGGAGTTCCGGGCGAGGGGCCATCGGCCAATGCACCATCGGCCAGTGGCCGATGCCTCGGTAACCCTTTGGACGACACGGACTTGCAGCGCGCCATTGTGATGACGCAAAATACGTTTTAAGGGACAAGCAGATAGGTCATCCGGGGTCGGAAGTTTGTTGCGTCACCGTACTTTCCTCAGTTTTGCGCTGATCTGCAGTGCCACACTCGTCGTCGGCGGCTGCAAGAACGCAGCGGGCGTTTTTCAGGATCAAAACGAAGGCGGACTTTTCAAGTCGGCGGATATCTTCGCTAAGCCGGACTGGGCCAAACCCAATACGGCAAGAGTCAGCTTAGGTCCGCAAGGTCCGGTTGGCGCGGAAGACCTTGTGGGTGCCGATGGCGGGTGCGCGCCGCCGACTGCGGCGGCCGCGCAGGCAGCGGAGCCCGCGCCGGCCCAATCTGCCGCGCCTGCCGGTGATGACCGCGAAGTCGGCTCGGGCGCCGGCGATCTTGCCGGTTCTGCGACGCCGGCGCCTACGCGCACTTCGGCTGGTGCTGACCCAAGCCTTCAGAAGCTTGAGCCGACGGTGCCACAGGTTGCTGGCGGCATCGCGCTTGGCATGACGGAATGCCAGACAGTTCAACGGGCGGGCGTTCCAACGAACGTAGCGATCAGCGCCGGCGATAAAGGCGAGCGCAGGGCAGTTCTGACTTTTCTCAGTGGGCCTTGGCCAGGAATTTACACGTTTGCTGACGGCAGGCTGAAGGTTATTGACCGCGCGCCTGAACAGCCAAAGCCTGCGGCCGCTCCGTCCAAGAAGACGCCAAAGAAAAAAACCGGCGCGCCAAAGACCACAAGCCAGAATTTTGAGCGGAGCTACGTCCAGTAAAGGCCTATCGGCCGATTGTCCGCAGCGCGCCTTCGCCGGTCTCGCGTTGATAGATGATCAAATCAAAACTTGGCGTTTTGTCATTGCCCAGAATCCGGCTGACCAGTGCATGGGCCTGGCCACGATGATGGGTCTGATGATTGAAGAAATGGTCGAGCGCCGGTGCGAGTATTTGTTCGATGTCCTGCGGATTGACAAAGGTCCGATATCGGATGGGTTTTGAAAGATCACTCTCATTCAGACTTCCGACGTAGTTGCGGATCCGAGCGTCTTCAGAGCGACGCGCTTGGCGCAACAGGACGAAATCATCGTATAGGATGGCATCAAGACCCGGCGGGACCTCGCCTTGAGCGGTAAAACGCCGCATCCAGATGCGGTCACCCACAAGCAAATGGTTGAGGGTGCCGTGGAGTGACCGGAAATAAGCACCTCGATCGGCTCGGTATTCGGGGTCGGGAATCTGGGCGGCGGCCTCGTAGAGACGCTCATTGCACCAGGCATTGTATCCGGCGAACATCCGGTAGCGGGCCAGCATTTCCTGTCTCCTGCGCGACGTTTCTCGTCAATGGGGGCCGATCTTGCCGCCTGAAATGCCCCCCGGTATAAGCCGCGCCATCCGGTCTCGCCAATGAAACCCCTTAAACTCATCGATCAGTTCCAGTGAAGGACAGTAGAATGGCTGTAGAGCGTACTTTTTCGATTCTGAAGCCCGATGCGACCGAACGCAATTTGACCGGCGCGATCAACGCCATCATCGAAAAGGCCGGCTTGCGAATTGTGGCCCAGAAACGCGTGCGCATTTCGCGCGAGCAGGCGGAGAAATTCTATGCGGTGCATCGCGAACGGCCGTTTTTTCGCGAACTGGTCGAATTCATGATCTCGGGTCCCGTCGTTGTGCAGGTTCTTGAAGGCGAGAATGCGATTGCTCGATATCGTGAGGTCATGGGAGCCACGGATCCTGCAAAGGCGGCTGACGGGACGATCCGCAAAGTCCATGCCAGGTCAATCGGAGAAAACTCCGTTCACGGCTCCGATGCGCCTGACACCGCGGTGCGGGAAATTGCGCAGTTTTTTTCGGTCAACGAAATCGTCGGATAGAGGCAGCGCGTAGATTCGGAAATCGCAAGGGCGATACTTGCCCTTGCCGGGCGTCTAGACAAACCGCGAGCATCAGAACGCGGTACAGGGGAGGAGAGGCAAGTGGGTTCGATGGCACAACTCATGGATCCGGCCGAGCTGGTGGGCGCTGGTCAGCTCCGGCTGGAATGACATAGGCCATACCGAGTTCTGGATCGCGCTCGCCAAGATCATGTGGATCAACATCCTGCTGTCGGGCGACAACGCGGTCGTCATCGCGATGGCGTGCCGCGGACTTCCACACCGCCAGCGGGTATGGGGCATGATCCTCGGCGCGGGCGTCGCGGTCGGATTGCGGATCATTTTTACCGGCGTCGTCGCATCATTGATGCTTTTGCCTTATCTCAAAATCGTGGGTGGCCTTGCTCTGTTCTACATCGCGGCAAAGCTTCTCGTTCCGGAGGATCCGGACGAGAACGAGGCCGAAGCGGCCGAGCATCTCTGGCGTGCTGTCCGGATCGTTGCGATCGCCGATATCATCATGAGCCTTGATAACGTGATTGCGATCGCGGCTGCGGCAGGCGGCAACATGGCGCTGCTCGTGATCGGCCTCGGCATCAGCATTCCCTTGATCGTCGCCGGAGCCGCTTTGATCATGTCACTGCTGGATAGATTCCCGATCCTGGTGTGGGCCGGTGCCGCTTTGCTCGGATGGATTGTGGGCGAAGTCATCGCGACCGATCCAGTGATCGCGAACTGGCTGACTAGCCAGTACGGAGCGGTGACGGCGCACAGGGTCGAAATCGGTGCTGCCGCAGTGGGTGCCGCGATGGTGCTTCTGGTTGGCGGCCTCTGGCGGCGGTCAAAGCTTCAGCCCGAGAGCGAAACTTAGCTCGTTCAGGCCAATCGGCTATACTGGGAGCGCGATGAATCAAGCGGTGCGGCTCCCAAAGGCGACGCGGATAGGCCATTCGGCCTGTCCGCATGACTGCCCGTCGACCTGTGCGTTGGAGGTCGAGCTTCTCGACGAGCGCACGATCGGGCGCGTGCACGGCGCGAAGGACAACGACTACACGGCCGGTGTTATCTGCGCCAAGGTCGCGCGCTACGCCGAACGGGAGCATCACGCCGAGCGCCTACGACACCCGCTGCGGCGCATCGGCGCCAAGGGCTCCGGAAAATTCGAACGCATATCGTGGGACGATGCGCTCGATCTCGTGGCCGAAAATTTCATCAAGGCCGAGCGCCGTTATGGCGCGGAAAGCGTCTGGCCCTACTACTACGCCGGGACGATGGGTCTGGTGATGCGCGACGGCATCAATCGTCTGCGCCACGTGAAGAGGTATTCCGGATTTCACTCGACGATCTGCGTCAATCCTGCTTATGCGGGCTATGCCGCCGGAATTGGACGCATCGCTGGCGTCGATCCCCGTGAGATGGCGAAGTCCGATTTGGTGATCATCTGGGGCACCAACGCGGTAAACACGCAGGTCAATGTCATGACCCATGCCGTGCGCGCTCGAAAGGAGCGAGGCGCAAAAATCGCGGCTGTCGACATCTACATGAATGGAACCATGGAGCAGGCCGATCTGCCCGTGCTCATCAAGCCGGGCACCGACGGGGCACTCGCTTGTGCGGTGATGCATTGCCTGTTTCGCGACGGAAAAGCCGACTGGAATTACCTCGAAAAATATACCGATGTTCCGCGCGAGCTTGAGGCGCATTTGCGCTCGCGCGATCCGCAGTGGGCGGCTGCGATCACCGGAGCGCCAGTCGATACCATCGAGGAATTCGCACGCCTGATCGGCGAAACCAAGCGCGCGTTTTTCCGCCTTGGTTATGGCTTTTCGCGCTCGCGCAACGGCCCCGTAAACATGCACGCAGCGAGTTGCATTCCGGCAGTGACCGGCGCCTGGCAATACGAGGGCGGTGGCGCCTTCCATATAAGCGCCGACATTTTCCAGCTCGACAAGACCGTGATCGAAGGTCTCGACGTCTGGGATCGCTCGGTGCGGATGCTCGATCAATCTCGCATCGGAGCAATCCTGACCGGCGAGCGTGAGGCGTTGCATGGCGGCGCGCCGGTCACCGCGATGATCATCCAGAACACCAATCCGGTATCCGTATGTCCCGATCAGTCACTGGTGAAGCGCGGGTTTGCGCGCGAGGATCTCTTCGTCTGCGTGCACGAGCAGTTCATGACGGAGACTGCGCAAGTCGCTGACGTCGTGCTGCCGGCAACCACGTTTCTCGAGCACGATGATATCTACCGGGGCGGTGGGCATCAGTACCTCATTCTTGGACCAAAACTGGTCGAGCCGCCAGGCGAGTGCCGCAGCAATCACGAAGTGATCTGCGGACTGGCGCAGCGGCTTGGTGCTGAGCATCGGGGGTTCACGATGAGTCCACGCGAACTCATCGATCAGATGCTGCAGGTATCGAAACGGGGCACGCTTGCCGAGATCGAGGCCAACAAGTGGATTGACTGCCAGCCGCCCTTCCGGGAATCGCACTTTCTTGATGGCTTTCCCTGGCCGGACGGCAAATTCAGGTTCAAACCGGACTGGCCGAACGTTCCGTTCCGCAGCCCTTACAAGAGCGGTCCGGTTGCGGACATGCCGACGCTGCCCGACTATTGGACGTCGATCGAAGTTGCGGATGTCGAGCATCCATTCCGGCTGGCGACGTCGCCGGCGCGCGGATTCCTCAATTCGACCTTCAACGAGACGCCGACGTCGCTGCGCGCAGGAAAGCCGGCCGACCGTGATGATCCACCCCGACGACGCTGCGGCGCTCGGGATCTCCAGCGGGCGACTACGTCGTTCTCGGCAACAAGCGGGGCGAAGTGCGCCTGCATGCGCGTGTGTTTGACGGCGTGCGGCAAGGGGTTTTGATTGCGGAATCGATCTGGCCGAACGCCGCCTATGTCGACGGTTGCGGCATCAATACGCTCGTCGGCGCGGATTCAATCGCGCCTTACGGCGGCGCCGCGGTGCACGACAACAAGGTCTGGATACGCAAAGCGCGCGCGGGCTAGTGCCGCGCGCGCCTTTAATGCTGCTGTTCTCTTAGAGTTCCTTGCCGATCTTGGCGTCGACCGAATAGGGTCCGCCGCCGCGCATGGCGATCGCGAGCAAAACGACGCCGATCAAGAGGACATATTCGTAGCCGCCCGCTCCGACGGAATACCCCTTCGGCAAATGTGCAACGATCAGCGCGATACCTATTTCGACTGCGAGTGCCGCGGCCCAGAAGCGCGTGAACAGCCCGATGATCAGGCAGACGCCGCCGATCAACTCCATACCCATTGCCGCATAGGCAAACAGGCCGGGCATCGGCAGGCCGTAATTATTGCCGAAGGCGGTGGCGATACGGGCGTGGCCAGCGTTGAATTTGCCCCAGACGTGCACCAAGAACATAATGCCGACGACCACGCGAACCAGCGTGGCCGCGACCGGCAGCATCGATGCATAAAATCCGGCGAGCCCGGGAAAAATCAGTTTTGTTTCGTTACTTCGGTTCACGTCGTCCCCCCTTCGTTTCTTGGGCCTTTTCGCCGTCCGGCTGAGCGGCACATAATTATACGAAAGTCTATAACCCCGCGGCCAGCAAGGTATTCCGCGGCGGGGGCACAATTGCGTGAGCGGTGGAAAAGCTGCCGGGCGTCTTACGCTTCGGGGGCAAAAAAAGCGCCGTCCGGCATGGTGACGCCGTCGATCTGGCACCGGCCAGGCACAATTCGCACGCGGCCTTCGGCAACTAGTTTGAGCGCCAACGAATAGATCTGGTGTTCGACCTGGATCACCCGGGCGGCGAGCGTCTCCTCGGTGTCGTCATCCTGCACTGCAACAGCGGCCTGCGCCACGATCGGCCCGGAATCCATCTCCGGCACCACGAAATGCACGGTCGCGCCGTGCAGCTTCACGCCGGCCTCCAGGGCGCGCTTGTGGGTCTCGAGACCTTTGAACGACGGCAGGAGGGCGGGGTGGATGTTGAGCATGCGCCCTTCCCAGCCGCCGACGAAGCCGGCGGTGAGCAGGCGCATGAAGCCGGCGAGGCAGACGATCTCGACGCGGTGCTTTTCCAGCGCCGCCTGCAACGCGCGTTCGAAAGCGCGCCGGTCTTTCCCGGAGGCGGCGTGGTCGACGACCTCCGTGGCTATTCCATTGGCGCGTGCGACCGTGAGGCCGCCCGCATCCGGACGATTTGAAATCACCGCCACGATTTCGGCAGGATAGGTCTTGTCCTTCGCGGCTTCGATGAGGGCAGCCATGTTGGAGCCGCGGCCGGAGATGAGGACTGCGACCCGCTTGCGGTTCATGTCTCACCCAAGATTGAGCTTGCCGTCATAGACGACGCGTTCGCCGTCTGAGGTCTTGCCGACATTTCCAAGCGCCACGACATTTTCCCCCGAGCTCGTAAATGCCTGCATGACGGCATCTGAGTCCTTTTGCGGATACGATGGCGATCATTCCGATGCCGCAATTGAACGTGCGCAGCATTTCGTTCTGCGCAATTCCGCCTGCGTCAGCGAGCCACTTGAAGACCGGAAGAACAGGCACGGCTGCGAGATTGATGCGCGCGCCAAGACCTTTTGGCAGCACCCGTGGAATGTTGTCGGGGAATCCGCCGCCGGTGATATGCGCGAGTCCCTTCACTGCTTTTGTGCTCCGTATCGCGGCCAGACATGATTTCACGTAAATCCGGGTCGGAGCCAGAATTGATTCACCCAGACTTTTTCCAGTCATGAATGGTGCCGGAGTGCTCCAGCTGAGCCCGCTTTTTTCAACGACCTTGCGGACCAGCGAGTAACCGTTGGAATGCACACCGGAAGACGCCAGGCCGATGATGACATCACCTTCTGCGACGTCGATGCGCGGAAGCACGGCATCCCGTTCGACTGCGCCGACAGCGAAACCCGCTAGGTCGTAATCATCACCGCTATACACGCCCGGCATTTCCGCCGTTTCGCCGCCGATCAGGGCGCAGCCGGCCTCGCGACAACCGATGCTGATACCTGCGACAATGGCCGCGCCAAGCTCGGGCTCAAGCTTTCCGCAGGCGTAGTAGTCGAGAAAGAACAGAGGCTCTGCACCCTGCACGACCAGGTCGTTCACGCTCATTGCAACCAGATCAATACCGATCGTGTCGTGCCGGCCGGTTTCAACGGCAACTTTGAGTTTCGTGCCGACGCCGTCCGTTGCTGCGACAAGAACAGGATCCCGGTAGCCGGCCTGCTTAAGATCGAAAATTCCGCCAAAACCGCCGATCTCGGCGTCGGCGCCAGGCCGGGCCGTTGCCCGCACCAGGGGCTTGATCAAATCAACCATCCGGTTGCCGGCGTCGATATCAACACCGGCCTGCGCGTAAGTGAGTCCGCGCCGATTTTCTGCCATGATCGCCCTCGCAAACGCACGATCCGGGACGCCCGGAATTCCGAAAAAAGATCATGCGTAGGCAAAATGTTACGCCGGGGTCCTACGTTGGAATCGGAAGTCGCGCAATGGTCCAGGCGCCGTTATACTCTGCCCGAGGGGTTGACGCTGTTCCGGCACCTGACGCCGGGGTGCGCGCGCGAGCCGGGATTGCCTTGAGTATTCCTAATCTCATTACGTTGGGACGCATTTTGCTGGTGCCGGTCGTGGTTTGGGCGATCGCGTCCGGCGAGCAATACATCTGGATCGCATTCGTGCTGTTTCTGGCGGCGGGGGTGAGCGACGCGGTCGATGGATATCTCGCAAAACGATTCCAGATGACCACCGAGCTCGGTGCCTATCTCGATCCGCTTGCTGACAAGGCGCTGATCGTTTCGATTTATCTGACGTTGGGCATCAAAGGTTTGATTCCCGGCTGGCTGGTTATCCTGGTTGTGTCGCGGGACATCATGATCGTGGGCGCAGTCATGCTGTCTTGGCTGGTTGGGATACCCATCAAGGTCAAACCGTTGCTGGTATCCAAGCTCAACACGGTTGCGCAGATTGTATTTGCTTGCGTCGTGCTCGGCACGGTTGGCTTCAGTTATTCGTTGCCGACACTCACATCGGTGCTCATGGCCCTTGTCGCCACGCTGACATTGCTGTCGGTTGCCGCCTACGTGGCTGAATGGGTGCGCCACATCAATTCGACGGCGTCAAAACCTTGAGTCCGCGCGCGCCATCACGGTCACGCCGAAAGCCCGCACTCGACCGCAGCGTGGTGGAGCGTCACATCGTGTTTTGGTTGGCTGTGGTTGTGCTCGTCGTGCTGGCGCTGTGGCTGCTGAGCGAAATACTGCTTCCCTTTGTTGCCGGCCTGGCGATTGCATATCTGCTGACACCACTAACGGACCGGCTTGAGCGCTTCGGTATCAATCGGCTGGCGGCAGCCTTGCTGATCATCGCCTTTGTTGTGCTTGCGCTGGTCTACCTCATCTTGCTTGTCGCGCCGATTGTAGGCGCGCAGCTGTCCTCCTTTATCGACAGCGTGCCGGGCAACGTCACAAGATTACAGACGCTTCTGGGCGACCCGAGCAGGCCTTGGCTGCAGAAACTGCTTGGCGCCGGCTTCAGCGCCGACAAATCGATCGGCGATTTGGTGACGCAAGGTGTCGGCTGGCTGACGGCGTTTCTTGCGCTCGTTGTGGTCCGGCGGACGTGCGCTCGTCTCGTTGTTCTCGCTTGTCGTAGTGACGCCGGTCGTCGCCTTCTATCTTGATCTACGACTGGCACCGCATGATCCGCAGCGTCGATAGCTGGATTCCGATCCAGCATCGCGACACGGTGCGCGAACTTGCCCGCGAAGTTGATGCTGCGATTGCCGGCTTCCTGCGCGGGCCAGACCGCGGTGTGCCTTATCCTCGGCTCATTTTACGCGGTCGCGCTCACTCTCACCGGGCTCAATTTCGGCCTGCTCATCGGCCTCATTTCCGGCCTCATCACATTTATCCCGTATGTCGGATCCATGACGGGTCTCGTGCTGTCGCTTGGCGTGGCGGTCGCGCAGTTCTGGCCGGCCTACGGATCGATCCTGATCGTGCTCGGCATTTTCCTCGTCGGCCAATTTGTCGAAGGTAACGTGCTTGCGCCCAAACTGGTCGGCGAAAGCGTTGGAATTCATCCGGTCTGGCTGATTTTTGCGCTGCTTGCTTTCGGTTATCTTTTCGGCTTCGTCGGGTTGCTGGTCGCCGTCCCGCTTGCGGCTACAATTGGCGTGCTCACTCGCTTTGCGCTACGCCACTATCTGCAAAGCTCGCTTTATACCGGGGAAAAGGCGGATTGACGGGAATGGACAGTTCGGTTGCCCCGCGCCAGCTTTTGCTGGCGCTTGATCACTCCGTAAGCTTCTCGCGCGAAGACTTCTTGCAAGGTCCGCCGAATTCGGCGGCATTCAATCTGGTCGAACGTTGGCCGGATTGGCCGGATCGCATTGTCGCGTTGGTCGGTCCGCAGGGTTCGGGCAAGAGTCATCTCGCGGCGATCTGGGCGGAGGCAACCGGCGCGCGCGTGCTGTCCGCCAAATTGCTGCCGCATACCGAACTGCCCACCGCCTTTGCGACTGGGGCGCTGGTGCTCGAAGATCTCGAGTTTGAAAGTCTCGATGAGCGCGCGCTCTTTCATTTCCTCAATCTTGCGCGCGAGCAGGCTGCCTACGTTCTCATCACATCACGATCGCCGCTCACGACGTTTCCCGTAGTCATTCGCGATCTGGCGTCCCGCATGCGCGCAGTGCCAATGGTGGCGCTGGCTGCACCCGATGACGCACTTCTAAGGGCGCTCATCGTCAAGCTTGCGCTCGACCGGCAGATAGCAGTCGATGAAGCGCTCGTCAGTTTTATCGCCAACCGCATCGAGCGGTCGTTTGCCGCGGCCCATTACGCCGTCCAGCGCCTGGATGAGGAAGCGATGCGTCAGCACCGGCCGGTAACCCGGGCTTTGGCTGTAGAGCTGTTTCGCGTTCCTTAACTTAGGTTTGTGAAGCTTGACCGAAGGCCCTTCGCGGCATGAACTGTCATGCAGCGGCCTTTTTTTGTGGCTAATGCTTTGTTTTTCGAGGCCTTTTCCAAATGGCGGATCGTGGACAAGCTGTTGCTTCGGTTGAGGAAAGCACGTCGGAGGGCAGTCGTCCCGACGTTGCTCAACAGGCCAAGGATGAGGCGCCTCCGTCACTACGATCTCAACCGGCCCGTTTCATCAACCGCGAGCTGTCCTGGTTGCATTTCAATCGCCGCGTGCTCGAAGAAGCGGCAAACACACACCATCCATTGCTGGAGCGGGTGCGGTTTCTGTCAATCTCTGCCAACAACCTCGATGAATTCTTTATGGTGCGCGTGGCCGGCCTCAAGGGTCAACTGCGCGAGGGCATCCTCACCCAGAGTCCGGACGGTCTGACGCCGGCTGAACAGCTTTCGCGTATCGGTGAAGCGGTGTCGCAACTCGCGCGCGACCAGCAACAGCGCTGGATCGAGTTGCGGCCGGAACTTGCGGCCGCAGGTGTCGTTCTCGTTGACGGCAGCAATATCAAAAAATCGGACCGCAGCTGGCTTGAGGAGCGTTTTCTCACGCACATTTTCCCGCTGCTGACGCCACTCGCGATCGACCCCGCGCATCCGTTCCCCTTCATTCCAAATCTGGCTTTTTCCATCGCATTGCAGCTTGCGCGCAGCAAGGACGGCAAAGCAATGAACGCCCTGATCCGCATCCCGCAAAAGATCGAGCGGTTCATCAGGCTACCAGGCAACAGTGATCAGGGAATCCGGCTGGTCACGCTGGAGGAGGCGACTACGCTGTTCATTGGCCGGTTGTTCCCAGGCTATACCGTCAAAGGACACGGAGCATTCCGCGCGATCCGGGATTCCGAAGTTGAAATCGAAGAAGAAGCCGAGGATCTGGTGCGGCTTTTCGAGACCGCGCTCAAGCGGCGGCGGCGTGGTTCGGTGATCCGTCTCGAGCTTGAAGCGTCAATGCCCGGCGAATTGTGCAACTTCGTGCAGCGTGCCCTGGCCGTCGCCGACGACGAAGTGTTCCGGGTCGATGGCGTGCTGGCGCTGAACGACCTCAGTCAGCTGACAAAGCTCGATCGCCCGGACCTCGAGTTCGTCCCTTACAATCCGCGTTACCCTGAGCGCATCCGCGATCACGGTGGCGATTGCTTCGCGGCCATTCGTCAAAAGGACCTCGTCGTCCATCACCCGTACGAATCCTTCGACGTGGTCGTACAATTCCTGCAGCAGGCCGCGCGAGATCCGAATGTCGTCGCCATCAAGCAGACGCTTTATCGGACGTCGGCAGAATCCCCGATCGTGAAGCAACTGGTCGAGGCCGCGGAAGCTGGAAAATCGGTGACTGCGCTGGTCGAGTTGAAGGCGCGGTTTGACGAAGAGGCCAATATCCGCTGGGCGAGGGACCTTGAGCGCGCCGGCGCGCAGGTCGTCTATGGCTTCATCGAGCTGAAGACCCATGCCAAGCTGTCGCTGGTTGTTCGCCGCGAGGCCGGCGAGCTTGCCACCTATGTGCATGTCGGCACCGGCAATTACCATCCAGTGACCGCGCGGGTTTATACCGACTTGTCCTTCTTTACTGCGGAGCCCGTGATAGGCCGCGACGTTGCGCGCATCTTTAACTACATCACCGGGTATGCGGAGCCAGCCGAACTTGAGCGGATGGCAATCTCGCCGATTAATTTGCGCAAGCGGATTCTGGACCACATTGCGCAAGAGGTTGCTCACGCGAAGGCAGGCCGACCGGCGTCAATCTGGATGAAGATGAACGCGCTCGTTGATCCTGGAATCATCGATGCCCTCTACGACGCATCGGCTGCCGGCGTTTCGATCGATCTCGTAGTGCGCGGAATTTGCTGCCTGCGGCCGGGTGTGCCCGGCCTGTCGGAGAATATCCGGGTGAAGTCCATCGTCGGCCAATTCCTCGAGCACGGGCGTATTTACTGTTTTGGAGCAGGCCATACGCTGCCGCATCCAAAAGCGGCGATGTACATCTCCTCGGCCGATATGATGCCACGCAATCTCGACCGGCGCGTTGAAGTGCTGTGTCCGATTCTCAATGCCACCGTGCACGAGCAGGTCCTCGGCCAGATCATGGTGGCGAATTTCAAGGACAATGAGCAAAGCTGGAAGCTCTTGCCCGACGGCAGTTCCACGCGCATAAAGGCGGCCCCGGGCGAAGAGCTCTTCAACGCCCACAAATATTTTATGACAAATCCGAGCCTTTCTGGCCGTGGGAAATCGCTCAAAGAGTCGTCGCCGCGCAGCCTTATACGCCGCCTCATCGAAGGCGCGTAAGCGTTCACACGCGATTATTCCGAAGGGCCGACTCGATCACGGGCCGCCGATCGCCGTCATTGATATCGGCTCGAACTCGATCCGCCTCGTCATCTACGAAGGTCTGACGCGCGCGCCGACGCCGATCTTCAATGAGAAAGTGCTCGCCGGGTCTCGGACGGCAGGTCCAGTCGACCGGCTTGTTGCCGGCTGACGCCATCGAGACGGCGCTCGCCGCGTTGAGACGTTTTCGTGCGCTGTGCGATATTCTGCATGTTCGGCGCATATGGGCGATCGCGACGGCTGCATGCCGGGATGCGCGGAACGGGCGCGCATTCATCGCCGAAGCCGAGCGCATCTGCGGCACGCGCATTTCGATCCTCTCAGGCAAGCGTGAGGCTCATCTCACCGCGCTTGGCGTCGTTTCCGGCATTCATAAGCCGGATGGTATCGTCGGAGATCTTGGTGGCGGATCGCTTGAGCTCGTCGATGTTCACGGCACGCGTGTGCGTGGCGGCGTGACTTTGCCATTGGGCGGGCTGGCCTTGCAGGACATCACCGGCAAATCGCTGAAAAAGGCGGAAAGATTCGTCGAAGAGGCCTTCGAGGACCTCGACATGCTGCACGATGGGGAAGATCGCACCTTTTATGCGGTCGGCGGCACCTGGCGCGCGTTGGCGCGCCTTCACATGTGGCAGACCGGCTATCCGTTCCACGTCATGCACAATTATCGGATTTCCGCGCGCGAGGCGCAGGAATTCTCGCGGCTGGTGCACCACGTCGATCCGGAGACACTGTCGAAGATCGAAGTCGTCAACGCCGCGCGCCGCCCGTTGCTCGCTTATGCGGCGCTGGTCATGGAAAATCTCGTCCACACCATCAAGCCGAAACAGGTGATTATTTCCGTGCTCGGTGTGCGCGAGGGTCTGCTCTATTCATTGCTTAATGCGCGTGAACGCGCGCGAGATCCACTTATTTCGGCAGCGGCCAACCTCAACGTACTGCGCTCACGCTCGCCGCGGCACGGTGAGGAGCTGGTCGCCTGGACCGACCGCTTTATTGCGTCATCAGGCCTGGAAGAGACTGCGGACGAGCAGCGTTTGCGGCATGCCGCCTGCCTGCTCGGCGACATCGGTTGGCGCGCGCATCCGGACTATCGCGGCGAGCAGTCGATGAACATCATCGCGAATGGAGCTTTCGTGGCGATCGACCACCCTGGCCGCGCCTATCTCGCGCTGTCGGTGTACTTCCGCCATGCAGGTTTGAGCGAGGAGGACCTGTCGCCGCGGCTGCGCGAGCTCGCGACGACCCGGATGCTTGATCGTGCACGCGTGGTCGGCGCTGCCATGCGAGTTGCCTATATCCTGACGGCTGGGCAGGCCGGGGTGCTTCCAAAAACACCGATGCAGGTCAAACGCGGCAAGCTCGTTCTCAAACTGCCGGGTGCATACGGCGAGCTTGCAAGCGATCGGCTGGCCAGCCGATTGCGACAATTGGGACGGCTGGTCGGCCGCGAGTCGACGATAGAGACGTAATCCTGCCAGACGGTGCTTAGTCCTTTTCGACCGTCACGACCTTTCCCTTGTCGACGGCGAGTGCCAGGCGCCCGTGCTTGAGCGCAAGCGCCTTTTCGCCGAACAATTCACGCCGCCAGCCTTTCATCGCAGGAACGTCGGCCTCGTCGTCGGCGGCGATCCGGTCGAGATCGTCGACGGTCGCAATGACCTTGGCGGCGACACTGTGCCGTTCGGCGGTCATTCGCAGCAGAACCTTGAGCAACTCGACTGTTGCAGCGCCGTTTACCGCCGGACGGAAGCGTTCCAGGCGTGGCAGCGTCTTCTGATCTCGTTCAAGCCCGCGCTTGACCGCATCAATGATCTGCTCGCCCCAACGCGAACGCTCGAAGCCCTTCGGCAGCGAGCGAAGTTGGCCAAGTCGCTCCGGCGTGGTCGGTGCCTGGACGGCGATGTCTCCGATGACGTCATCCTTGAGCACGCGCCCACGAGGCACATCCCGCGTCTGCGCTTCGCGCTCACGCCATGCCGCAATTTCGATCAATACGGCAAGCTCTTTCGGTTTGCGCACGCGACTTTTGAGCCGTTCCCACGCGCGCTCCGGGTCCGCCCGATAGGTGTCGGGCGAGGTGAGGACATCCATTTCGGCTTCGACCCAGCTGTTGCGGCTACGCTTCTCCAGGTCCTCGGTGAGTTTGAGGTAGACGGTGCGCAGATGAGTCACATCCGACAGCGCGTAAGCAATCTGTGCGTCGCTGAGCGGCCGGCGCGTCCAGTCGGTGAAACGGTGTGATTTGTCCAGTGTGTCGCCGGTAATACGCTGCACCAGCTGATCGTAGGAGATGGAGTCGCCATAACCGAGGACCATGGCGGCGACCTGTGTGTCGACGATCGGGTGGGGGATCTTTTGTGCCAGATTCCAGACGATTTCGATGTCCTGCCGGGCGGCGTGAAATACCTTGGTGATCTTCTCGTTCGCCATCAGTTCGAAAAACGGGGCGAGGTCGATGCTTTCGGCCAAAGCGTCGATCACGACGGCTTCGTCGGGTGAAGCCATCTGCGCCACGCAAAGCAGCGGGTAATAGGTTGTCTCGCGGAGGAATTCGGTGTCGATCGTGACGTAGGGGTATTTCGCCGCCCGCGCGCAAGCCGCCGCAAGTTGATCGGTGGTGGTAATCAGGTCCATTGCCGGGGTGACACTAACCCGATCAGGGTCCGTTATGGCAACCCGCTTCATATGCCGCGCACGCGAGGCATGAATATGAATTCCCACGGGCTCGGCATGGCGCCGATCGGCACCTCAATGAGGGTGGGCTCCCGGCGAATGATTGATTCGCGCAAAGCCACGCGTAGTTCGTCGGGCCCGCGGGCACGCCGCCCGGCCGCGCCGAAACTTTCCGCATATTTGACGAAATCTGGATTGGCCAGATCGCAGGCGATCAGCCGGTTACCGAACTGCTCCTGCTGGATGCGACGGACATTGCCGAATGCGCCATCAACAAACACCAGCGCGACCAGTGGAATCCCGTGACGGATCGCGGTGGCGAGCTCGTTGCCGGTGTAGAGAAAGCCGCCGTCGCCATTGATCGAAAGCACCGGAACGTCGGTTCTTGCGTGTTGGGCCCCTAGCGCGGTCGCATAGCCCCAGCCGAGATTGTCCTGATAACCCGGCGAGAGGAATGTGCGCGGCTTGTAGACCGGAAAAGCGAGCCGTGCGGCAAAACCGACCTGCGTGACTTCGTCGACGTAGATGCCGTCTTCCGGCAGCTCGGCACGGATAGCTTTGAGGAAAGCAAGCTGTGGCGCGAGTTTCGCAAGACGCTGGCGTAACTTGGCCTGTCGCTCCAGCATTTCGTCGCGGCGTGATACGCGCCGGATATTGAACTTGACGAGCTCGTCAATCAACATGCGGAGGATCGGAGCAGCATCACCGACAAGCGCGACTTTCGGCTTGGTAATCCGTCCGGGCTCTTCAGGGTCAGCGTCGACTCGTACGATCTGCAAAGCCTTGTCGATACCCCACTGGATCATCGGATTGAGGAGGCGCGTGCCGACGGCGAGCACGGCATCGGCCTCCGCCCATAATTCGTGGCCCAATGGCAGTGTCACGCTGAGCGGGTCTCCGCGAATCCAGCACGCCGCGGCCGCGGCGATAGGCGAGCACGGGCGCCTGCAACATGCTCGAGAGGAGCGTTATCTCAGGCGACGCATCTTGTGCTCCACCGCCAGCCACGATCAGTACGCGTTCTGCCTTGCCAAGAACCTTTGCCGCGACACGCACCTCGTCGACGTTTATCTTCGATGAACGCGGTGCCACGGGCCCGACGATCGCAGGCACCGGCGCACGTCTGCCCCAGACGTCGATAGCGCATTCGATTGCTGCCGGACCGGGACGATCGTGAATCATCGATTGAATGGCCTTGGAAACTTTTAAGGACGCCTCGGCTGGACCGCGAATGAAGAACGAATGATCGACAAGACGAGCCACAATTCCGGCCTGATCTCTGATCTCATGCAGATGACCGTGACGCTTTCCCAATTGCCGCCTCCGGGAATTTGCCCGATGAGCGCGAGCACCGGCGCGTTCATTCCATATGCCGTCAGCAGGGCAGCGCCGGAATTGAGCAGGCCAGGTCCGGGAACGACGGAGTAAGTTTGCGGCTTCCCGGTCGATAGTGCGGCGCCGAGCGCCATGTAGGCGGCGCCTTGCTCGTGGCGGGTATGGACCACGCGCAGGTTTTCGGAAGCGCGCTGGAAGGCATCGAATAGATGATCGTTGTGGATGCCGGGCAGGGCGTAGACGGTATCGAGCCCGTGCGCGATCAGGGTCGCTACCGCAGCCTCGGCGGTCGACATTTCGGTCGCCGCCGGGCGCGTCTTCTTTGTCTGTCTTTCTGGCTGTTGCGCATGCGTATCCGGTCACTTTAAAACCAACTGTGCAGGCCGCAGGCAAGCGTGTCGAGGCACCTGGCGCAAGCCATGATTTCGAGGTCGGTTGCCTTGACAAAGCCGACCCCTCATGCGCTTTTCGCCCGCTTCACACCGAGATTCTGACTCGTCCCCCGGCAAGCGCAAAGATCTGACAATGCATCGTTATCGCTCCCATACCTGTGGCGCACTTCGCGAGAGCGATATCGGCAAGGTCGTGCGGCTTTCGGGCTGGTGTCACCGCATCCGCGATCACGGCGGCGTTCTTTTTATTGATCTGCGCGACCATTATGGGCTGACCCAGGTCGTTGCCGACCCGGACAGCAAGGCGTTCAAGCTGGCCGAGACGCTGCGCTCGGAATGGGTCGTGCGCATCGACGGCAAGGTGCGCAAGCGTCCGGCGGGCACCGAGAATCCCGGAGCTGCCTACCGGGCAGGTCGAGATCTATATCGACGAAATCGAGGTGCTCGGCCCCGCGGCGGAACTGCCGATGCCGGTCTTCGGCGAGCAGGAATATCCGGAAGAGATCAGGCTCAAGTACCGTTTTCTCGATCTGCGCCGCGAGCAATTGCACAACAACATCATGCTGCGCGGGCAGGGTCATCGAACTCGATCCGCCGGCGGATGAAGGAAGCGGGTTTTTTTGAATTCCAGACGCCGATCCTCACGGCGTCGTCGCCTGAAGGCGCGCGCGACTACCTCGTGCCCTCGCGGCTGCACCCGGGGAAATTCTACGCGCTGCCGCAGGCGCCGCAGCAATTCAAGCAGCTGATCATGGTCGCGGGTTTCGACCGTTATTTCCAGATCGCGCCGTGCTTCCGCGACGAGGATGCGCGCGCCGACCGCTCGCCGGGCGAGTTTTATCAGCTCGACCTTGAGATGAGCTTCGTCACCCAGCAGGACGTTTTCGATGCGGTCGAGCCGGTGATCCGCGGCGTGTTCGAGGAATTCGCCAACGGAAAACCGGTGACGCCGAAGTTTCCGCTCATTCCTTACGCCGACGCGCTGCGCAAATACGGCAGCGACAAGCCGGACCTGCGCAATCCGATCGTGATGCAGGACGTGAGCGAGGCGTTCCGCGGCTCTGGTTTCAAGATTTTCGCAAAGATCCTGGAGACTCCCGGAAACGCCGTGTGGGCGATTCCGGCGCCGAAGGGCGGCAACCGCGCCTTCTGCGACCGCATGAATTCCTGGGCGCAGGGCGAGGGCCAGCCCGGCCTCGGTTACATCTTCTGGCGCGAAGGCGAAGAGGGCGGCGCGGGCCCGCTGGCCAAAAATATCGGCCCGGAGCGCACCAAGCAGATCGCCGACCAGATGAAGCTCGGCATCGGCGACGCCTGCTTCTTCGTCGCCGGCAAGCCGAAGGACTTCGTGAAATTTGCCGGGCCGGCGCGGACCAAGGTCGGCGAGGAGCTGGGGCTCATCGACAAAGGCCGCTTCGAGTTCTGTTGGATCGTCGATTTTCCGATGTACGAGTGGAACGAGGAAGAGAAGAAAATCGACTTCTCCCACAATCCGTTCTCGATGCCGAACCTGCCGGTCGAGGAATTCCTCGCACTCGATGCCAAGGACAACGACAAGCTGCTGTCGATCAAGGCGATCCAATACGACATCGTCTGCAACGGCGTCGAACTGTCGTCGGGCGCGATCCGGAATCACCGTCCGGAGGTGATGAAGAAGGCCTTCGCGATCGCCGGCTACAGCGAGGATGTGCTCGAGACTAAATTCGGCGGCATGCTGCACGCGCTGTCGCTCGGCGCGCCGCCGCACGGCGGCATCGCGCCCGGCATCGACCGCATCGTCATGCTGCTCGCGGGCGAAGAAAATCTGCGCGAGGTCGTCCTGTTCCCGATGAACCAGCGCGCCGAGGATCTGATGATGGGCGCGCCGTCGGAAGCGACGCCCAAGCAGCTCAAGGAGCTGCACATCAGGCTGGATCTGCCGAAGAAGTGACGCGCAGTCGCGCGCTATTTGTCGGGCAACGGAATGAATTCGATCTCGTCGCCCGGTACCTTGTCGAAATGGCCGGCCTTCCAGTCCGCCTTGGCTTGCTCGATGCGCTCCTTGCGGGACGAAACGAAATTCCACCAGATGTGGCGCGGGCCATCCATCGGCGCGCCGCCGACGATGACGAAATGAGTATTGTTGACTGCGGTGATGGTCACCGCGTCACCGGGCTTGAAAACCAGCAGCCGTCCGGGCTCGAACTTGTCGCCGGCGATATCGACGACGCCTTCGATGATGTAGATTGCGCGCTCCTCGTGGCCCGCATCGAGCGGCAACGACGTGCCCGCCTTCAGATGCACATCGCCGAATATCGTCTCGTGCACCGTCGGCACCGGCGATGACGCGCCATACAGCGAGCCGACGACCACACGCACGTTCTTTCCGTTCTCCTTGATGACCGGGAATTCGGCGGTTGCGTGATGCGCAAAGCCGGCCTCCATCTCTTCCCTGGCCGCCGGCAATGCGACCCACATCTGCAGGCCGTGGATCGGCTCGCCGTCGACGCGCCGCTCTGGCCGCGTGCGCTCGGAATGCACGATGCCGCGTCCGGCGGTCATCCAGTTGACTTCGCCCGGCCTGATCGCCATGGCGGTGCCGAGGCTGTCGCGGTGCATGATCTCGCCGTCGAAAAGATAGGTCACGGTGGCGAGCCCGATATGCGGATGCGGCCGCACGTCGAGCCCGTTGCCTGCGTGAAACTCCGCCGGTCCGAAATGATCGAAAAAGATGAATGGGCCGACCATGCGTGTCTGGGCTGACGGCAGTGCACGCCGCACCGCGAAGTCGCCGAGATCGACTGTGCGCGGCACGATGACCTGGGAAATGGCGTCACATTGATATGCGTCGCCGGCGGCCGGATCCTTGCCCGGGAAGAAACTCATGATCACTCCTATTCTTTACTCGCGCCGCAGTCCAAACAGCCGCAACGCGTTACCGCTTGCGATCCGCTGCGCTTGATCGGACGGAAGTTGGGCGAGCCATCCGCGATATTCCTTGAAGATCGTGTCGTAGCCGAACCAGCGCTCATTGATCCAGGTGTCGGAGCCGAGCAGGAACCGGTCGGAATAACGTGCAAATAGGTCGCGCCAATCGCTTGTCAACTTGCCGTCGCCGCCGGTGATGCCGCCTCGGTATGAGAGCTCGCCCCAAAGTGCGTCCTTGTGCTCGTCGAGCAGCTCAGCCACGCGCGTAGGCGCTACCGAAAACCCGGTATGCGCCCAGATGATCTTTGCCTTTGGATTGTGCCCGAACAGGATCAGCAGGGCCTCTTCGTCGCAGTGCGCATGCAGATACAGGTTACGCTCGACCGCGAAGTCGACCATCTTCTTCACCCAGTCCGATTGGGCAGACTTTCCGTAGATATGGAATTCGCCGATCCCGCGGTAATAGCCGCGCGCATATTCTTCCTTGATGAGCTCGAAAATCGTTGGATCGTTGAACCAAGTCTGGATGTCGCTGCGCACGCGATAGGGCCGGATGAACGGCACGACCTTGAGCTCGGGCCACTTTGCGTCCACCAGTTCATGCGTGCCTTTGTTGGGCCGGCTGGTCGCGACGATGCCGGTGATGTCGTTGCGGCGGAATACGTCGCGCACCTGGTCGAGCGAGTAAAAAGGCTTGGGCTCCTGGTTGTAATGCAAATGCGCGTCGAAAATTTCGATCCGCTGCTGTGCCTGCGCGGAAAAAGGCCCGGTCGCTAAAGCGGCCAGTGCCACCATCCACTTGAGACGCCGTGTCATCGCAAATTCTCCGCTGTTCGATCGAAGCCAAGCCTACCTGACCGGGTCTTATGATTTTAACCCATTACTAACCATGGCGGCGTGGGCAGTGCTTTTTCGCGCATTAGCTGGGGTTACGCGCCCTTAAGCTTAAGGTTGTCTTTACGGCGGCATGGCTGACTGGCGAGGCACCAGGATGGGGCCCCCTGGCTGGAGGCGGGATGGGGTTTTTTGCGCGCGGGGTTACGCGCCGGAATTTATTTGCGATCGTCGTCGGCGCCGTGCTCGCCGGTGGCCCGTTCATCGCCTTTAATCTCTGGCTCGACAATCTCATAGAACGGCAGGGTCAGTCGGAGGTGAGTACGGCTGCCAGGCGTGCTATAGCGCTTGCCGAGGCGCGCGTCCGGGATGCGGTCGGAACGCTCGACACTCTGGCTTTGGCGGGCGTCAGCTCCTGCGATCAGCAGGATATGGAGGCGATGCGCCGTGCCGCCTTCAGCACGATTCCTGTCAAGGAAATCGCCGTCATCGGCCCCGACGGCAAGACGCTTTGCAATCATCTCGGCCTGCCTCCCGGCGAGCGGGAGGTGGTCTCATCCGAGCCGTTGGTCGGTGCGGGCGAGATATCGCCTTGACATAATATCTCTGCCGGGCGGCGAGCGAATGGTGCGCTTGCGCCGTGATGTCGGCTCCGCTCACAACAGCATCAGTGCGCTGGTGCCGACGGTGTTGTTTTTGCCGCAGGTGTCGACGGGTGGTGGGCCTTTCAGCGGCTACGCGCGTATCGTGACCGCACAGGGCGCTACGATCGGGGAGGTCGGTGGCCGGATCAGCCGACAGCGAGAGCGCAAATTTCAGTGCCGACATAAGGTCGAACAAATTCGGTTTTGATGTCGAAGTCCTCAGTCCGAGAGCGCGGATCGAGGCAGAGCACGCCGACCTCAAATGGTTCGGTCTGTTTGCGGCCGGCATCATCATGATGACTGTCACCGGATTTGTGGTGCTGATCCCGCGCCGCGCGCCCCGAAACCCCGTGGCGGAAATCGAGCGTGCGCTCAAAGCGGGCGAATTCATCCCGTACTACCAGCCCATCGTCGACATCCGCTCGGGTCAACTGCGCGGCGCGGAAGTACTGGTTCGATGGCGCAAGCCGGACGGCACGCTTGTCCTGCCGGGTTCATTCATTCCGCTGATGGAATCGAGCGACCTCATCGACGATCTGACCCGTAGCCTGATGCGCAAGGTATGCATCGAAGTCGGCCCCGCGCTCGGGCGCCGGCCGGACCTGAGGATTTCGTTCAACTTTGCAGGCAAGCTTTTCAGCGAGCCGTCAATCGTCAAGGATGTACGCGATATCTTTGTGAGCTCGCCGATAAAATTCTCGCAGGTCGTACTCGAAGTCACCGAGCGCGATCCGATCGAGAATTTCACCGAAACCCGCCAGACCATTGCCGCCCTGCAAGGTCTTGGCGTTCGCATTGCAATCGACGACGTAGGCACCGGCCACAGCGGCCTTTCCTACATGCTGAAGCTCGGTGTCGACATCATCAAGATTGACAAGATGTTCGTCGATGCCATCGGTACTGATCGCAATTCGACGACCATTGTCGAGACGCTTGTCGATCTCGCACGCAACATGCGCATGGATGTGGTTGCGGAGGGCGTCGAGAATTTCGAGCAGGTCATGCATTTGCGTACGCTCGGCGTGCGTGCGGCGCAGGGTTACGTCTTCGCACCGCCTTTGCCTGGAAGCTCGTTCCTGCAGCTCGTTGAAGCTCTCGACCCGTTACAACCGGCCGGACTCGAGTTCGGCGGCAGCCGCCGGACGCATGGCCGCATCCGCTTAGGCAATGGTCGCAGCGGTGCGGACAATGAAAAGGGGCGGCCTTGCGGCCGCCCAGTTAAAACGCCACGCGGGAGGAACCTCTGTTACGGGTCGGCAATGTTGATTCTGCCGGCCCACGTGACCGAATGTCGTGTTGACAATCCGTCATGCGCACGCCGATTCGTCAATCGAATTTTTCAATATTGTGACAATAGATTTCCGCTTGCTCGCGGAGGGCAACTGACGATCCAGTGATTCGCCCGGACTATGCGCCCGCCAGTTCTCTTTCGATGGCTGCGATTACAAGCGGGTCGGTCGGCTCGACCGCCGAGGGGAAAGCAGCCTTGAGTTGGCCATCGCGCCCGATGAGATATTTGTGAAAATTCCAGCGCGGCGCCTCGAGCGGCCGGTCGGTCGCCGCCCATCTGAAGAACGGATGGGCGTCCTTACCCTTCACCGCAACCTTTTCGGTGATCGGAAAGGTGACGTGGTACGTCCCCTGTGCGGTTGCATGAATCTCGCTTTTGCCGCCCGGCTCCTGCCCGCCGAAGTCGTTCGAGGGCACGCCCAGTACGATCAATCCGCGGTCGCGATAGCGCGTCCAGATTTGCTGGAGGCCCGTATATTGCGGGGTGTAGCCGCATTGGGAGGCCGTGTTGACTACAAGCAAAGGATGGCCAGCATAGGATGAAAGTAGGATATCGTCCCCATCGAGGCCTTTGAATGTGAAGGCGTAGGCCGTCACGCGGCTCATGCCGGTCGCCTGGGAGGTTCGGGCACCGAGCCCGGTGAGGGAGATGGCGGCGAGTGCAATGAAATGTCGGCGGTCGATCATGCCGCCACTATAACTGCCGGCATTTGACCGGCTGCGCAAAATTCCGTGAAAAAAGCGGAGCGATCGGCGCAATTTACACCGCAACTATGCGCACCGTGGTCTCGAACGACGTGCCGCACGTGTCGCATTGCCACAGATGGCGCACGCGGCTCCCGTCAAGACATTCAGACCATTCAGGAATGTAGATGCGCTCACCGCACTGGGCGCATTCAATCACCGGTCGCGAGCGCGCAAACTTTGCGATATCGCGGGACACTTCCATGGGCCTTCCTCCCGACCAATTCTTTGACGTGGCCCCGTACCCCACGCTGTTTGATTTTCGACGGTAGTGCAATAGCTGAGCGAATGAAGCAGGAGCGTTGACATACCTTGCACTGCGGCTCATGAAATTTTTGCGGCAGAATGATCAAGCTCGAGTTAAAAATTTGCGGGCTGCCGGAATTTCAAATTTACTGCACTGCGTCAAAGCGTCATTCCAAATTTTCCCATGCGTCCAGATCGTCGCGAGATAAAGTGCGAAGGTGAGCGCGCAGCACGCTGCAAGCGTTGGCCAAAAACCGATTCCGTGCCGCAGCATTGTCGGCATCACAAGAAACATCGGAAGCGTTGGAAGCACATACCAGAACGTCGACTGTGCGTGCGCTGCGATGCGTTCAGCGTCGCTGGTATCATGCCACAGCCATAAAATGCCAAGGATCGAAACTAGCGGCAGCGAAACGATCAGTGCACCAAGTGTTGGCGAACGGCGCGCGACTTCCGAGACGACGGCAATGATGAGACCGGACAAAGCGGCTTTAGCGGCCAGATAAAGCATTCAAGCCTCCATTGGATGGAACCCGGCGCGTGCGATGTGGTTAGGTTATAGGCTCAAAAGAGGGGATGACTATGCGCGTTGTATTTGTTGCGCTTTGCTTGGTTTGCTTTGGTACTTTTACATTCGCGTCAGCGCGGGCCGACGACGAGCCAACCGACAAATCAGGCTACAGCACCGGCCGCCAACAGACCCCTGAGACGATCGGTCAGAAGCAGCCGCAAGGCTGGACCGGCCCGCTCGAGACCGGGTCGGGCGGTGCGCCGCCGGAGAGTCCACAAGGTCAGAGCCCACCCGGGATGCAATCGGCCCCCGAAGGCTCATCGAAGACGACGGTCGAACCCGACAAGAGCAAGTAGCGCCACCTTCGGCCTGGCAGCGGCGACCGCGGTGTTGCCGCAATGCATTTTGTCGATTTTTTCAACGGATACGGAGGCAGTGGAATGCGCTCTCGGTTGGGGGCAAGATACGGACCTGTGACGGGATGCCGGCTCAAGAGGATTCTACGTGAGCCAGAAGACCCTCGAGAAACCGCGGACTAAAGTAAAACCGAAGACGCAGCGGCCCCCGCTGTGGAAGGTAATCCTGCTCAATGACGATTTTACGCCACGTGAATTCGTCGTCTTGGTGCTTAAGGCCGTCTTCCGGATGAATGAAAGCCATGCCTACAAGGTTATGATGACAGCGCACCAGAAGGGCGCCTGCGTGATCGCGGTCTATACGCGCGACGTGGCGGAAACAAAGGCGAAGGAAGCGACCGAGATGGGTCGCGCGAAAGGCTATCCGCTTTATTTTACGACCGAAAAGGAAGAATAGCGCGGCACTTCTTCGCATTGACGGAAGAAGCGGTAGACTTCGGGGGCCCGTAGCCAGATAAGTTGGTGCGTCAGGCCGCCATGCTGGCTGAGCCAGATCTTGATGTCGGTCGGGTAAGATTTCCAGAGCGTTGCGGTCACGCGAGGCAAGTCGGTGAGCCGGAAGCCAAAGCGTCCCTCAGGTGTGACACAGATGTGTTCGCGGCTGAGATTGCCGACGACCATCGTGCACTCGGATTCACATGGGCCGGCAACTCGGACATGAATTCCATCTCGGCGATACTGGGCCCAGCGCGCAACGTAGTTGATCCGCTGCCGCCATGATCGTCGATGATGTCGATCGTCTCGGTTTGCGCGGCGACGCATTCAACGCCGCAAGTGCCGCTGCAACAAAATGCTGTTACTTATCGCGATGATCTCGGCCCTGCCATGTTCAGGCGTTTGGCGTATTTTTCGACGCTTCGCGTCCTCCATATGGTCGACGGCACGCGCTAGGCCCACAATTTTGTGTGGCTCTCGCCGGATGAGGCTGCGCACATTGCTGTGATCGCAGCCGGGACGGCCAACGGGCGTGGAGTTTTGCTCCAGTCCTGACGCCGCGAGCACGGACTCGCCCTTTCAACCAGCAGATAGGCCGCCTCCCATCGAAATGCCTATGAAGGAGGTCCGCCGGGAGTTTTTGGCGCCCATGCCTTGAACCCGGATGCGGATTATTGAATGATAATTTTATGAAAAGGATCCCATTTGCGGTGGCTACCGTAGCGGTTCTGTTTCTCGCCCAGCCTGGCACTGCCGTGTCCGGGCCTGGCGGCGGGAAGGGCGGACCCGGTTTTAAATTTAGCGGCCACGGTCACCACGCGATGAAAACAAAGGCCAGTGGTGGAAGAACAACAATAACAACTGGTGGTACGCGATGAATAACGGCCAGATCTGGTGGCAGAACAAATGGTGGTACGCCGGCTATGGCGGCGTGTACGCGACACAGCCTGCCGCTACCGAAACGGTTGCTGTGCCGGTCGTAGTCGCGGTCGAAACATCCCGGCCATGCCAGCGCATCCAGCAGCCGATGACGGTCCGTTCCGAAGACGGCGGCGAGCGCATCATCTCGGTCACGCGCTGCCAGAACTGAGCCACCGGTAACCATTGCACTTAACGCTAACGCGCATTTTGTGCGTTCGGTCGATTTGTCGCGCGTCGGCTCCCTTGATATCTTTATCGCGAAATTCGTCCGGAGCAGGTCGATGGTTGAAAAACGGAAAGCCGCCCGCTCGCGCACGCTGCTTGGCGGCGTGATCGCATTCAACAATCGTGCATCGACGATGGATTGCCAGGTGCGCAATCTGTCGACCGGCGGCGCCAAAGTCACGTTCAGCAACACCGCCACCGTGCCGGATCAGTTCGATCTGAAGATCGCGCGCAAAGAGCGCTCATTCCGGGCCCGCATGATATGGCGGGCCCCCAATGAGGCCGGCGTCGCATTCCTGAGTGAATACAACCAGGATGTGCCGGTGCCGCTCGAATGGGCGAAGCGGCTGCGCGACTGCGAGGCCGAAAAAGCAGCCCTGCGCAAGCGCATCGCGCAGCTGAGCGAAAGCGGCGGCGTCTAGGCCTCGTCTTATTTTGCTTCGATCAGGGCGACTGGCTGGCGTCCGTCGGGTCCGGCCGCGGGCTCGGGCGGTTGTGACGATTGCTGTGCCAGCGCCGCGCTGGCTGGGCTGCCGGCGAAATCGCAACAGCCTGAGGTGCCAGCGCCGCCTTGAACGGCGCTATCGATAGCTGCGATCGCTGGCGAAAGGCTTTGTAGCAGCGCCGCCTGCTTCTTGTTCTGTGCGTAGAGGTAGAGGCCGCCAAGCACGATCACGATCACCACCAAGATGACCAGTGTGTTGACGGTCTGATCCGCGCTCGCGCGCCGGCGTGCGGGACGCCTGCGACTTGCCCGTTTGTTTGCCGCCGCCTTTCGTTTCTTCGCCATGGCGTAGAGCTCCCTCGATGGTGTTGCCAACGCACGGCACTGCACCTCAATTCACTCGAACCAGGGCACCTCACTCCAATGCAAACCCGCTCCTGGGCCAAGCCGCCCGGGCGCGCAGTAACGGATACCGAATCAACGGCGTTAGCTTAGCCGATTCGGGCCTTTCAAGGGTGAACGCGGTACCGGCGAACCGCGGGCGGGCCGTTGTCCCGTGGTGATCGGTATGGTCTGATTGCCTCGAATCATGTCGCAACGCGTCCTGATAACGGCCGGGGCCGCCGGCATCGGCCGTGAGTTTGCTCGCGCCTTTGCTGCGAACGGCGCCAAAGTCTTCGTCTGCGACATCGACGAGAAGGCCCTTGCCGCAATTGCTAAGGAAATTCCCGGCATAACCGCGCGGCGCTACGATATGGCGAGCCGCGCCGAGATCGAGCGGATGGTGCCGGAGGCCGTGGGGGTGCTCGGCGGGCTTGACGTGCTCATCAACAATGCCGGCATCGCCGGCCTGACGCTGCCGATCGTCGACTACCCGCCAGACGATTGGGACAAGGTTGTCGCGGTCAACCTCACGGCCATGTTCGACGTCTCGCGGCTTGCCATCCCGCATCTGAAGAAATCGAAGGCGGGCTGCATCATCAACATGTCGTCGATTGCAGGCCGCTACGGCTTTCCCAATCGCAGCCCCTATGCAGCGACGAAATGGGGTGTCATCGGCCTGACCAAGACGCTGGCCATGGAGCTCGGCGAATGGGGCATCCGCGCCAACGCGATCGCGCCCGGCGCAGTCGAGGGTGACCGTATCGTGCGCGTTTTCCAGGGGCGCGCGCAGATCAGCGGGCGCTCCTTGGAGGATGTAAAGGCCGATGCGCTGGCCGCGGCTTCGATCAAGGCCATGGTTGATCCGAAGGATATCGCGCAGCTGGCGGTCTTTCTCGCATCCGACGCTGCGAAGGCAATCTCGGGTCAGGTGATCCCGATCGATAACGACCGCCAGAATGCGTAAGCGCGGCAAAATGCGCGCACCTTAACCCTGTCTGCGCTGAAAAAGTTTATGAAGAAAAATGCCGCGCTGAAGAATTAAAATTGCTCCGTGATCGTCGCGCCTAGCCAATTTACCAAAGAAATTGTCGCTTCAGGCGGTTTCCCTTCCACGTTTACCTTACCTGGTCAGCTTACCAGACAGATTCGGTAGCCGCTGCAGCCGCAAGCGGTTACGGGTCATCCTTCACATGAAAGGCAAAGCGGAAAATACCGTTCACACGGCCGGACCGCTTTGATGGATGGAGTACCAGTGTTGAAAAAAGCAACGATGTTGATTGCAGCGCTTCTTTCAATTGCGCTTTCGATTGCGTTGACGGTGAGCGCTAACGCCAGGCCCCGGCACAAACAGCCGCGTCAGACGATTGCTTGCGACATGCGGGGCTGTTCTGATCAGGTTCAGCAGGCAGGGACCGCGAGGGTCGAGGCAAATGCAGCGGTCGATGCCAATGGCGGCGCGGTGGTGAACCGCAGGCCACAAGGTTGCCCGCATGCATTCTGCGGCTGCGAGGCCTCGCTCTATGTGTTCGGAAAAATCCGGCCTGAGCTCAATCTGGCTGCGAACTGGATCCGGAAATTCCCCCGCACGTCACCGGCGCCCGGAATGGCGGCTGCGCGCAGCGGTCATGTCATGGTCCTCATGAGCCATGTCGAGGGCAACAACTGGCTCGTTCACGACGGCAATTCCGGCGGCGGGCTGACGCGCGAGCACGTCCGCTCGATCAGCGGCTACGTGATCGTCAACCCGCGTGGCTCCTATGCCGAAAATCCCTTCCGCGGCAGTTCAAACGTAAACTAGAGGGTGTGACAACTTGGGCCGTAAACCCAGGCACACGCAAAAATAGGGCCGCCATAGGCGGCCCTATTTCTTAGAGCCGTGGCTTAGCGCTTCTCGACGCAGACGGTCTTAACCTGCTTTTCAGCATCGGACTGGGTCTTGAACGCCGCCGGGCCGATCTGGATCCGGTGGTCTCGGTTGGACGTGTTTCCACGACCTTGCACTTCTTTGTCGCCTTCTCCTGCACAATGTAGTAGTCGGCACTCGCGGTCGACATCAGAAGCCGATCGTTGCCGTCGCGAGAACAAGTTTCTTCAGCATGTATTCCTCCTCTGGGTCTGCACGTGCCTGACAATCGCCAGGCGGACTTTCCGTTCCAGATTGGAGGCCGAGTTCCGGCGGAACCTTGGTCGAGGGAGGATGGCTAAAGGTGTTGGGCTTTTGCACCTGTTTCGCGACAATGCTTGTAGGTGGTCATAATCAGGCCCCGCTCCGGCCACAGGATGCGAGAACAAAGGGGCGATGTCTATGAAACGTCAGGTTTCGATATACGCCGCGGCAATGCTGGCGCTGATTTATGCGGGCTTCATCGCGAAGCGCGCGCACAGGTGTTCGATTTCGGCCAGATCGAAGAATTCGAATCGCTCGGCTCCGGCACGCAAAAGGGCGGCTCTCCGCCGAAGACGATCATCGATGACGGCGCGCGGCACACGGTGCTGTTCACGATCCTTGAGTCCAACACCGAGGCGAAGATCTACTGGAAGTCGAAAGACGGAAGCCAGACAACGATCATGCGCGGGCAGGGCTTGCGGGCCTTTCAGACCGTCGGCGAATTCAGGATCGAGGCAACCGGCGATGACAGCCGAAGCTTCAGATACGGATACGTGCTGTTTCGCCTGAAGAGCGAGAAAAGCGTGCAGGAAGACAAAATCTGACGTGAACGGTGCGCGTGGTTGCGGTGACCGGTCAGTTACGAACCACACTCATTCGGGCCTTTGTGTTCGGGCTGCTCTGGATCGTCTGAAAGATCACGCAATAGCGTTCGGTCATTTCAAGCAGTTGAGCCAGGTCGCTTTGCGGCGCGTCCGTCTCGACATCGAAATGCAGGCGGATCTCCTTGAATCCGACGGGCACACCGTCCGTGATGCCGAGGGTGCCGCGAAGATCGACATCGCCTTCGGCCGAAATGGTCGCCGATTTGACCGGAACGTCGAGCACGCTTGCAGCCGCTTTTAACGAAACGCCCTGCGCAGGCGATGAGTGCTTCAAGCAGCAGGTCGCCGGAACACAATTCGAGGCCCGATCCGCCGCATTTCGGATGGATGCCCGCGACGGCGAGGCCGCGCCCGGTTTCGACCTTGCAGGTCACGGTCAAGTCGTCGGCCGTGCCTTTCGCCTTCAAGGTCAGGAGCGCTGCTTTGGCGTCCTTCCGGTAGCGTTCCTTGAGCGGCTCCTGTGCCGCGCGGAATTTCGATGCTTCCATCGTTTTCTCCTTGCGCCGGGCTCGGCGGGCGGCGTTGTGCCGCAGGAGCAGATCTCCGGACCAGATGGCGTTTTTGACAATGTTGGTAGGCGATAGCGACTCGGTTATCGGCCGGCGCTGCGCGATTTCGCTGCCCGTTGCCGGCACGCGAGATAGTCGCCTGAACTGGGCGGTGCAATGGCGCGGCAGCGTGCGTCGTCGATTGATGCGACGGTTTCTTCGCCCTGCTGCTCCTGGGTCATCTGCTGATGGCCCAACGTGCCCGGCGCGCAGTCCTTGGTGCCGGTGCCGGTAACGCAGTCGGGCGAATACCCTGCACAGCCTGCGAGGAGTAGGGTAGCGAGCGTCATCAGCGCGATTGGGTGCATGCGCAAGCCGTCGTGGTGTTATTTTTTCTCGATCGTGATCCCGCTCGGGCCGACATTGATCTGCATTCCCTTCGGCTCCTTGCGGTCCTGGTAGAGTTGATAACCAAGCACAGCAACGACCACGACAAGCGCGCCGACGAGCATGTAGAGTACGTTGCGGCTGAGCCCTAGCTGCATCCAGTACCCCTCCCAACGACCGTCACCAATCGGATCCACCACAACGTGTTAAACGCGGTTCACCGCCCGGTTACTTTGGCTTTTTCTTCGCTTTGCCCTTTGCCACTGGTTTTGGCGGCGCAGCTGCCGCAGCTGCCGCGGCCTCGCGGTCGGCTGCTTCCTTGGCGACACGAAGGGCGCGCAGCCGCTCGGTCTTGGCGCGCTCGGCGTTCCCGGCCGCCTTGTATTCGGCCATCGCGGTCGCGCCCTCGCGAGCCTGGATTTCCTTCTTGTGGAACGCAGCCTGCGCGCGTTCCATGTCCTTTGTGCTTTTCTGATTACTCACGAACACCCCGTCGTTGACCCGCAGGTATCGCACTTCATGCAGGTGCCGTTGCGCACCAGCGTGAAGTTGCCGCACTCGCCGCAGGCTTCGCCTTCGTAGCCCTTGGCGCGGGCCTCGGCGCGTTTCTCGGAGGCCGCGGCCTTGGCGTGCGCGCGGGCGTCCTGCGGTGTCGATGCGCTGCTCGAGCTGCTCGGCCGGCGAAAGCTTCGCCTCCGGCTCGGCCTTGAGCGCGGTGCTGCCGGCCACTTCAGCGCGCGCACCGCCGACCGCGGCGAGCGCGGTGACGTTGCCGCCGGCCGCCGGCGTAGGCGAAGCGACGCCGCGCACCACCGACAGGCGGTCGGTGCGCGAGCGGGTGAGGCCCTTCGACACGTAATTGGTCGCAGGCGCCGGCTTGCCTTCTTCCACGCCCTTGCCGAGCGCGTCGAAGCCGCCGGCCTCGCTCGGGTCGACATGCGCGAGATCGAAGCGCTCCAGATAGGAGACGGCGAGCTCGCGGAACACGTAGTCGAGGATCGAGGTCGCGTATTTGATCGAGTCGTTGCCCTGCACCGGGCCCTGCGGCTCGAAGCGGGTGAAGGTGAAGGCGTCGACATATTCCTCGAGCGGCACGCCATATTGCAGGCCGAGCGAGACCGCGATCGCGAAATTGTTGATGATCGAGCGCAGCGCCGCGCCTTCCTTGTGCATGTCGATGAAGATCTCGCCGAGCCGGCCGTCGTCATATTCGCCGGTGCGCAGATAGACCTTGTGGCCGCCGACCACCGCCTTCTGGGTATAGCCCTTGCGGCGGTCGGGCATGCGCTCGCGCTCGCGCATCACGACGATTCGCTCGACGATCTTCTCGACCATTTTCTCGGCGAGCGCGGTGGCGCGTGCCGCGGCGGGACGCTCGAGGAAGGTCTCGACCGCATCGTCCTCATCGTCCTCGTCGGCGATGAGCTGCGCGTTGAGCGGCTGCGAGAGCTTGGAGCCGTCGCGGTAGAGCGCGTTGGCCTTCAGCGCCAGCTTCCAGGAGAGCAGGTAGGCCGCCTTGCAGTCCTCGACCGTCGCCTCGTTCGGCATGTTGATGGTCTTGGAGATCGCGCCCGAGATGAAGGGCTGCGCCGCCGCCATCATGCGGATGTGGCTCTCGACCGAGAGATAGCGCTTGCCGGTGCGGCCGCACGGGTTGGCGCAGTCGAACACCGGATAGTGCTCGGCCTTCAGGTGCGGCGCGCCTTCGACCGTCATCGCGCCGCAGACATGGATGTTGGCGGCCTCGATCTCGCGCTTGCCGAAGCCGAGCGCGGCGAGCAGGTCGAAAGTCGGCGAGGCGAGGTCCTCGGCGGGAATGCCGAGCTTGTCGCGGCAGAAGTCTTCGCCCAGCGTCCAGTTGTTGAAGGCGAACTTGATGTCGAAGGCTGTCGGCAGCGCCTTCTCGATCTTGGCGATCGCTTCGTCGGTGAAGCCCTTGGCCTTCAGCGTGGTGTGGTTGATCGCGGGCGCCTGCGCCAGCGTGCCGTGGCCGACCGCATAGGCCTCGATCTCGGCGATCTCGGCTTCGCTGTAGCCGAGCGTGCGCAGCGCTTCCGGCACCGCGCGGTTGATGATCTTGAAGTAGCCGCCGCCGGCGAGCTTCTTGAACTTCACCAGCGCGAAGTCGGGCTCGATGCCGGTGGTGTCGCAATCCATCACCAGGCCGATGGTGCCGGTCGGGCGCGATCACGGTGGCCTGCGCGTTGCGGTAGCCGTGCTTCTCGCCGAGCGCGAGCGCGCGGTCCCAGGCCGCCTTGGCGTGCGCGATCAAGCGTCTGATCGGGGCAGGCGGCGTGGTCGAGCGGCACCGGCGGCGTCGCGACCTTCTCGTAGCCGCTGCGCTCGCCGTAGGCGGCGCGGCGGTGGTTGCGCATCACGCGCAGCATGTGCTCGCGGTTCTTCTCGTAGCCGGGGAAGGGCCCGAGCTTCTCGGCCATTTCGGCCGAGGTCGCGTAGGACACGCCGGTCATGATCGCGGTCAGCGCGCCGCAGATGGCGCGGCCGGCATCGGAGTCATACGGAATGCCGGACGTCATCAGCAGGCCGCCGATATTGGCGTAGCCGAGGCCGAGCGTGCGGAATTCGTAGGACAGCTCGGCGATCTGCTTCGACGGGAACTGCGCCATCATCACCGAGATTTCGAGCACCACGGTCCACAGCCGAACCGCGTGCTCGTAGGATTCGACATCGAACTTGCCGGTCTTCTCGTCGCGGAAGGTGAGCAGGTTCAGCGACGCCAGATTGCAGGCGGTGTCGTCGAGGAACATGTATTCCGAGCACGGATTGCTGGCGCGGATTTCGCCCGAGGCCGGGCAGGTGTGCCAGTCGTTGACCGTGGTGTGATATTGCAGGCCCGGATCGGCCGAGGCCCAGGCGGCGTAGCCGATCTTTTCCCACAGCGCGCGCGCCTTGAGCGTCTTGCGCGACCTTGCCGTTCTTGCGGATAGGTGAGGTCCCAGTTGCCGTCGGCTTCGACCGCCTTGAGGAAGTCGTCGGTGACGCGCACCGAATTGTTCGAGTTCTGCCCCGAGACGGTGAGATAGGCCTCGCGAATCCCAGTCGGTGTCGTAGGTCGGGAAGTCGATGTCCTTGTAGCCCTGCTTGGCGAACTGGATCACGCGCTTGATGAAATTGTCCGGCACCATCGCGCGGCGCGCGAGCTTGATCTCGCGCTTGAGCGCGGGGTTCTTCTCCGGCGAGAAGCAGTCGTCGCCCGAGCCCTCGCAATTCACGCAGGCCTTGAGAACGGCTTTCAGGTGCTTCTGGTTGATCTTGGAGCCGGTGACCAGCGCCGCCACCTTCTGCTCTTCCATCACCTTCCAGTCGATATAGGTCTCGATATCGGGGTGATCGACATCGACGATCACCATCTTCGCCGCGCGGCGCGTCGTGCCGCCCGACTTGATGGCGCCGGCGGCGCGGTCGCCGATCTTCAGGAACCACATCAGGCCGGACGACTTGCCGCCGCCGGAGAGCTTCTCGCCTTCGCCGCGCAGCTCGGAGAAATTCGAGCCGGTGCCGGAGCCGTATTTGAACAGGCGCGCCTCGCGCACCCACAGATCCATGATGCCGCCTTCGTTCACCAGGTCGTCGGTGATCGGACTGGATGAAGCAGGCGTGCGGCTGCGGATGCTCGTAGGCGGATTTGGATTTGGTCAGCTTGCCGGTGAACGGATCGACGTAATAGTGGCCCTGGCTCGGGCCGTCGATGCCGTAGGCCCAGTGCAGGCCGGTGTTGAACCATTGCGGCGAATTCGGCGCGCACATCTGCGCGGCCAGCATGTAGCGCAGCTCGTCGAAGAAGGCCTGCGCATCGCTTTCGGAATTGAAATAGCCGCCCTTCCAGCCCCAGTAGGTCCAGGTGCCGGCCAGACGATCGAACACCTGCTTGGAGGAGGTCTCGCCGATATAGCGCTCCTTCTCGGGCAGCGCGGCAAGCGCGTCCTCGTCGGCGACCGAGCGCCACAGGAACGAGGGGACCGAATTCTCCTCGACCTTTTTCAGACGGGCAGGGACGCCGGCCTTGCGGAAATATTTCTGCGCAAGGACGTCCGAAGCAACCTGCGACCAGAATTCGGGCACCTCGACATTGTCGGCCTTGAACACCACCGAGCCGTCCGGGTTGCGGATCTCGCTGGTGGTGAGCCGAAACGCGATGTCCGCATAGGCCGACTGTCCATCCTTGGTGTAGCGCCGCTCAATTTGCATATGTTTCTAGCCCCAAATTGCCGGACGGTTGGCCACCGCCCTTTTGTCTTCGGCGGACTTGTCCTTCATCCGCCGCCATTGCTCGAACTCGTCCAACGCGACCCATTCCACTCATCTAGGCCCGATGCTTCGAAGCGGCACCGGTTCGATCCGGGGTTTTTGGCCCCGGGCACACAACAAATCCCTGTCCCAAAACGCCATGTTCTGGCGTGGGTTGAGCTCATCGACTGAAAAGCCGTTCTGAGGGTCCGGAGGGAACCTGAAACTCAACGCCACCGAACAGATCAAAGCTAAGTGGACTCGCCGTACGCGTCAACAAGAGATAGTCGGTAAATCTGAATCAAACACTAAATCTTGTGTCCGACAGAAAACTTTGGGGACAAACGGACCGCAAGAACGAAGCCAGTATTGGGCGATCCTGGACGTCCGAAAAGCATTTTTCTCCGAGGACGACCCTAGGTTTTTATGCCTCCGGCCATGACAGAAAAATGACGGAAAAATGGGACTTGCGTGCACGAGGCGACAAACAGCGGTCGACGAGGCGGGCGGGGGACAGGGCGGGGAAAAGCGGCTCCCTACCCACGCTTTGGAGTCGCTGATTCTCGGAGTTGAGTCAGTGCGTTAGCTCACAGGCGGGTGGTTGGATATGCGCCACCTAGCTTACCCAAGGCTGTGAATTGACGCTCGCGCGTTCACCGCTAGTGAAATCCGGCCGCTGCCGAAACGACCTCACCATCGAGACCGTTAAATCCGTGATGGCCGCGCGCCTGGCAGGGGTCGCCGGAATCCATTCCGCCGTCGAGCCATTTGACACTGGCCTTGCCGCCGGCCCAGCGAATGAACGGTTCAACGCCGGCGGGCAGGGTAAAGCGGCATGAATCGTGCCGGTGCGCGATCACCAAAGTGCGTGGCAATAACCTTGGTGAGCCAAGAATATTTGCGACGTTCTGGTGGCTGCCGGAGCCATCGGTCAGGAAACCGGACGTTAGGACGAGCGCATCTGGTTTCGCTCCGCCTGCAATTCCATGCGCCGCGCGAAGGGTGCCCTTGCTCGTCGCAACAACCGTAACCGGCCGCTTGATGGCAGCCATATAGTCTACGGCGCGCGCAAGATTGACGTCGGCATCCACGACGAGAACCGCAAGCCCGTGCGCGAGATAGGCGTTGCGCGTGCGCACAAGCTGATTGCCCTTGAGCTTGCCAATCGTGCCGCCAGGACCGGCCGCGATGTACCCATCGCCTCCGGGCATCAGGATGACGCTTGCTCGCGGCACGGACGGGCGCAGCAGGACCGCATTCGAACCGCTAATGCTGACGGTCTCATCCGCTCGGATGCCAAGCGTATTCGACAACAGTAACGCGATGGCCGAAGCAGTCAGCATGACATGACGCATTGTCGGTTTCCGCCTTCAAAAGCGGCGCAATCAATCATTGAAATGGGGTCGGAGCAAGTTACCGTTTGCCGACGGTTTTCCTGCCCAACTTCTCCGACTCGGCGGCGGCTTCCGCTTCGCTCTTGAAGGTGATCTGTCGCGAGTGAGGCAGCGCTTCGGGATGCTCGCGCTGGAGAAAATCAATCAGCTTCTCACGTACCTCGCAGCGCAAGTCAAAGGTCTGACCGGACGAGCGGGCGCTCATCAGCAGGCGCAGCTCCATTGTGCCTTCCTTGAAATCGGTGACCTGCAGCTGCGCACACTTGACCGTCCCACCGTTTTGATTCTTTCAGATATCGCGTTGAATTTCTCGCGAATGATGCCGACCGGCGCGCTGTAGTCGAGATAGAGCATGACATTGCCGATGAGCGAGGAGCTTTCGCGCGTCCAGTTCTGGAACGGCTTCTCGATGAAATAAGTGAGCGGAACGATCATGCGCCGCAGATCCCAGAGCTTCACGACGACGTAAGTGGATGTGATCTCCTCGATGGTGCCGTACTCGTTCTCGACAATGACCGCGTCATAGAGCCGGATCGGCTGCGTCATCGCGAGCTGAACGCCCGCCATCAGGTTGCTCAGCACCGGCCGCGCGGCGAGGCCCGCGACGATGCCCGCGACGCCGGCCGAGGCGAACAGGCTCACGCCGTATTGCCGCACGGCCGGGAAATGTCATCAGCGCGGCGCTGAGCGTGAGCATGACCAGCAGCACGTCGATGGTGCGCGCAAGCACGCGCACCTGCGTGTTGTGCTTGCGCGCGAGCAGATTGTCGTCGATGTCGAGGCGGAAGCGCCGCAGATAGAGATCGGCGGCGATATGCAGCGCTATGATCGCCGCCCAGCCGATGAGGCCGATCACGGCGACCGCCATCAGGCGGGCGAGCAGGGCCGCGGTTTCCGGCGGCAGCGGTGCGACCGGGACGGCCACCATCATCGCCAGGATCAGCAGCGCCGCCTTCGTGAGGCCGCGCGTCTGGGTGAAGACGGAGAAGATGAAAGGATAGCGCCCGGCGATGGCCCGGCGGACCAGCTTGCGCGCCCAGCGATGAAGCGCGAGCGCAACAAGCACCGCGATCGCAAGGATGAGCAGTGCGACCACCGGATCCGGCAGCCAGTCGAGAAGATCCTTGACCGAGGTCAGCGCGGCTCTGAGCGAATCCATGCGCGTTTAATATCATCCATGTCGGTGGAACGAATATGGCCTAAGATCCAAGCGCTTCAATATGCCCGCGCTGGACAAGGCCGACGGGCAGGTGGCAAAACGCCCGCGTTGCAACGGGATTTAATGCGCGGCGCCGATGAAAAGTTTCCTGCTCAAAATGTTCACCTGGTGGAATTCGCAGACCTTCGGGACGCAATTCTGGACCTGGATGTATGGCGAGATCGTCGGCGAGGACGAATTCGGCAACCGCTATTACCGTACCCGCGGGGGCAAGATCGACAAGACGCTCGGCTTCGAGCGGCGCTGGGTGATCTATAATGGCTATACGGAAGCTTCCACGGTGCCGCCGTCCTGGCACGGCTGGCTCCATCACACTGTCGACACGCCACCAACGCAGGAAAGCTATAAACCGCATCCGTGGCAGAAGCCGCATCGGCCGAATTTGACCGGAACGCCGGGCGCATACCGTCCACCCGGATCGACGCTCGCGGCCGGCCGGCGGCCGAAGGCGACCGGGGACTACAAGGCCTGGAATCCGGGAAATCAGTAGCCAAAGACGGCGCCCTTCCGCCGCCGTATTCCCCGTGTTAACCGGGCGCTGCTAATTCACGCTGGCCGAGGCCGTAATCGGATTTTGATGGCGCGCCGCATCCGCCCCGTCGCGTTGTTTGTGCTCGCCGCAGTGCTTGCGGCGTCGCCTGCATTTGCGCAATTCGGCTCGATTTTCGGCGATCCTCCGCCGCGCCCGCCTGCGGATGTTCCGAGCGCACCGCCGTCGCAGCAACCGCCGCCATATTATCCCAGCAGCCGCGACACGCCGCCGTCGCAGCCGCTGCCCGCCCCGATGAATTTGCCGCCTTCCAACCGGCCAGGGGCCGGCGCGGTCCAGTCGCAGCCGCTTCCGCCGCCGCCCGGCGGGATTGTGGCGCCGGCTCCGCCGCCGGGTCAGCGTCCGCAACAGGATGTGTCGACGCCCTCCCAGCCGCCTGCGGCGCTGCCGCCCGGTCCAGGCTCGCCGCGCAATGCTCCGCAGCAGGCCAATACAGCGCCGCAGCCCAGCGACGAAGTTGTGGTCGAGCCGCCGCCGCAACGCATCACCAATCCGACTGCGGTATTTTCCGGTCTCGACAAGATCACCGGACGGATCATTTCATTCGATGTCGCGATCAACGAAACCGTGCAGTTTGGCGCGCTGCAGGTGACGCCGCGCGTTTGCTACTCGCGGCCGCCGACCGAGACGCCCAATACCGATGCCTTTGTCGAAGTCGACGAAGTCACTTTGCAGGGCGAAATCAAACGGATCTTCACCGGCTGGATGTTCGCCGCCAGTCCGGGCCTGCACGCGGTCGAGCACCCGATCTACGACGTGTGGCTGACCGAATGTAAAGGCGGGCAGAATCCGAATGTCGCCGAAGTGCCGGCCGACCAGACGTCAACAGCCGGCCGCGCAACAACAGCAGCAACCACAGCAGCGCCGTACATCGCCGCCGCCACAGCCGCAGCGCGCGCCGCCGCCGCCGGGCTTCTTCCCGCCGCCGGCGCGTTAGTCACTCACTGTTGCGAAGTATCGAGAGCGCCTCTTCGCCGCTGATTGTCCGCGTGAGCGGGCAGAGCGGCAAAATCGGCATCGCCATGCAATGCCTCTTCGAGCAGCCGGTGATAGCGGCGCTTCGGAATTTCGACGGCACCGAACGTCCTTAGGTGCTCGGTGACATATTGCGTGTCGAGCAACCGGTAGCCGCCCACCTTGAGGCGCGCGACGAGGTGCACGAGCGCGATCTTCGAGGCGTCGCGCGCGCGATGGAACATGCTTTCGCCGAAAAAGGCGCGGCCCAAGCGACACGCCGTACAATCCGCCAACAAGATGATCGCCGTCGTAGACCTCTACCGTGTGGCAGTGACCGCGATCGAACAACGATCGGTAGATGCGGCGGATGCGGATATTGATCCAGGTGCGCGCGCGGTCCTGCTTGGGTTCGGCGCAGCCTTCGACGATAGCGTCGAAGTCGCGGTCGATATGGACCGTATAGCGCGTGGAGCGGACAGTCCGGGCGAGGCGGGCCGGAAGATGGAACCCCTGCAGCGGAATGACCCCCCGCATGTCCGGCTCGATCCAGTACAGTGCGGGGTCGTCGGCACTTTCCGCCATCGGAAAAATCCCGCAGGCGTACGCCTTCAGCAGCACGTCCGGCGTGATCTCGATGAAAGTGTTTTCGCGGTTTGCCATGGCGCGAACCTGTCCTACGGTAACGCAAACACGGGGAGGAAACAGCGGCCTCGGAACCCGCTCTGTTAACGCTTTCCACACCCGAAATGCAGCAAATTTTCGTATGCTGGGGCCTGTGTCGGGTGACGCAGGCGGAGCCAAACCGACGGGGAGAGCAGGAATGAGCCGGACGGCGGCCGCTATTTCGGTTTTGCTGGTCGAAGACGAAGTGATGATCAGCAATCTTGTCGCGGACTGTCTGAGCGAGTCCGGCTTTCGCGTGCACGAAGTCGCCACTGCGGACGAAGCGCTGCGCTTTATCAAGTCAGGTGCGAACGTCGACGTGCTATTCACCGATATCAATCTGCCCGGCGGCATGAACGGCGCCGAGCTTGCCGAGCGGGCGCGAGAGCTGCGGCCCGAGATGCCGATTGTCTACGTTTCGGGACGCTACAAGATTTCCGAAATATCGCCGCTGGTGCCGCGCTCTTTGTTCGTTGCCAAGCCCTACGACCCCAACGATATCTGCGCGCTGTTGACACGCCTCACAGGTGGAAGCGGCGCGCCGGCCTAGTCCTCGATGCCGCCGCGCGCGAGGAACTGCTCCAGCCAGTGAATGTGATAATTGCCGTCGATCACGTCTTTTTCGCGCACCAGCGCGCGGAAGAGCGGCAACGTCGTTTCAATTCCGTCAACCACGACTTCGTCGAGCGCACGCTTGAGCCGCATCAGGCACTCGGTGCGCGTCTTTCCATGCACGATCAGCTTGCCGACGAGTGAATCGTAATAGGGCGGAATGGTGTAGCCCTGATAGACCGCGGAATCGATGCGAACGCCGAGGCCTCCCGGCGGATGGTAGTGCAGGATTTTCCCGGGCGAGGGACGGAAAGTGATCGGGTTCTCTGCATTGATGCGGCATTCGATGGCGTGGCCGTGAAACTTCACGTCGCTTTGCTTGATGGCGAGGTTGGTTCCGGCAGCAACGCGGATCTGCTCGAAAATCAGGTCAATGTCGGTGATCATCTCGGTGACCGGATGCTCGACCTGAATGCGCGTGTTCATCTCGATGAAGTAGAATTTGCCGTCTTCGTACAGGAATTCGACGGTACCGACACCGAGATATTCGATCTCGCGCATTGCCTTGGCGACCGTCTCGCCGATCACCTCGCGCGTGCCGGCATTGAGCGCGGGAGAGGGGCCTTCCTCCCAGACTTTTTGGTGACGCCGCTGCAAGGAGCAGTCGCGCTCGCCGAGATGGATGGCGTTTCCATGGCCGTCACCGAGCACCTGAATTTCGATGTGGCGCGGGCGCTCGAGATATTTTTCGATATAGACTGCGTCGTCGCCGAAAGCGGCCTTGGCCTCGGCGCGCGCGGTCGAAAGCGCGGTCGAGAGTTCGGCCGCGGAGCGTGGCAACCTTCATCCCGCGCCCGCCGCCGCCGGCAGCCGCCTTGATCAGCACCGGGAAGCCGATTTCGGCTGCGATCTTGCTTGCTTCCTGGTCGGAGCTCACGCCGCCCTCCGAGCCGGGAACGACCGGAATGCCGAGCTTTTTCGCGGTCCGCTTGGCCTCGATCTTGTCACCCATAATGCGGATATGCTCGGGCTTCGGGCCGATAAACTGCACGCCATGTTCGGCAAGGATTTCTGCAAAGCGCGCATTCTCGGATAAAAATCCGTAACCGGGATGAACGGCATCTGCGCCAGTAATTTCGCAGGCCGAAAGAATTGAGGGAATGTTGAGGTAGCTGTCTTTCGCGGCCGGCGGGCCGATACAGACGCTCTCATCTGCGAAACGCACATGCATGGCGTCCGCGTCGGCGGTCGAGTGCACCGCCACCGTCGGGATTCCGAGCTCCTTGCAGGCGCGCAGCACGCGCAAAGCGATTTCGCCGCGATTGGCGATCAGGATCTTATCGAACACTTCGAGACGACCACTTTTTCGCGGCCTCCTCAGGATGAGAACATAGCGAGCTAACGCGTATCGGCATCACTCGATAATCACCAACGGCTCGCCGAACTCGACCGGCTGACCGTCCTCGAAAAGAATTTGAATGACGGTGCCGGCGCGCGGGGCCGGAATCTGGTTCATCGTCTTCATCGCTTCAACGATTAGGAGCGTGTCGCCGGCCTTGACCGTGCTGCCGACGTCGATGAAGGGCTTGGCGCCCGGCTCTGAGGCTGCATAGGCGGTGCCGACCATCGGCGAAATGACGACGCCGGGATGCTTGGACGGATCGATCGGCTTGGCTGCGATGTCCGCCATAGCTTGCGTCGGCGCCACTTCGACGCGCACGGCGGCAGGCGCTGCGGTGGCAGTCGCGCCGCGCGCCACCCGTACGCGCCGGCCATCCTGCTCGATCTCGATCTCGGTCAGACCGGTCTCATCCAGGAGTTGGTCAGCTCGTGGATAAGGTCATGGTCGACGATCGACTTGGGTGATTTGCCCATCCGGCACGCTCAACTTTTCTGTTTGGCGCCGACGAGGCCGGCGAGGCCGGTGATCGCCAGCACATAGCCGTTGACGCCGAAACCGGCGACCACCGCCTTTGCCGCCTTGGAAATATACGAATTGTGCCTGAAGGCTTCGCGCTGGTGGATGTTGGTGATGTGGATTTCGACCGCGGGCACTGTCGCCTGCACCGCCAACAGTGCGTCCATGATGGCAATCGATGTCGTCGTGTAGCCAGCCGGGTTGATCACGATCCCCGCAGCTTTCTTGGAATGCGCCTCCTGAATCCAGTCGACCAGTTCGCCTTCCTTGTTCGATTGACGGCAGACGACATCCATGCCGAAGCGCTTCGCCGTCTGCGCGCAAAGTTTCTCAACGTCGGCCAAGGTGGCGCGCCCGTATTTCTCGGGCTCTCGCGTGCCGAGCAGGTTCATATTGGGTCCGTTGAGGACGTAGATCGTCTTGGCCATGAGGTCCCCGCCGAGCTCGCGCGAGGGGGCTCCGTGCGCGAGAAATCGTCGAACTTTATAGGTGGCTGCGAGGATAAGGGGAAGCCCGGACCGGCATCAGGGCCGCGGTTTTGGCCCGCAAATCGCCTGGGTCTCGGATGCCGCCCAATCGACGACGTCCTTGAGCGCCGTTAACCCTCGGCGGCCGGCGGACTTGGCCTTGCCGAATATTTCGATCTGCCGGTCAGCGCTCGTGCCATGGGCGACAATGGCATGCAGGTGCCTGATTTCACCGGCGCAGTCGAGTGCCTCGATATCTTCGGCGATAAAGTCGATGACCTGATCGAGCCATTGCGGGAGTGTGAGCGGTGAGCGGGAGAAAGGCTCGACGAATGTTGCAGCGATGCCGTAACGCTGTGCGTGCCATTTGTTCTCTTGCGTGATCGCGCGGCCGACGCGATCGAATCCTGCATTGAGCGCGCGATCGCGATCGAGCGCGCGCACGAGACAGCGGAAAAGCGCTGCGATGCCGATGGCATCCTCGAGCCGCGTGCAGCTGTCGGCAACGCGCAACTCGATCGTCGGATTGTTGAGCGAGGGCCGTATGGCCCACCAGATATAACTTGCATCCGGAATAATTTTTGCCCAGGTCAGCGCGGAGATGAATTCGCGATAGTCCTCATTGGTGCGGAAGAGTTCAGGCAATCCCGTGCGCGGCAACTCATCATAGGCAGCCAGCCGGTAACCGACGAGACCGGTCAGGTGGCCTTGCCAGAACGGCGAGGAGGTCGAAAGGGCGAGCAGGAGCGGAAGGTAAGGCGTCAGCCGCATAATCAAGTTGATGCGGGTGTCGACGTCCGGCACCGCAACGTGCACATGCATCCCGCACAACATGTTGCGGTAACCGATCATCTGCAGGTCGTCCATGATGGCGCCGTAACGCGCCTTGCGCGTCACCATCTGCTCCGGCCAGAAGGCGAGGGGAAAGGTTCCTATGGCGGCGAGGCCAAGCTTGTGCTCTGCGCCAGCCTTTGCGAGCGTCTGGCGATAGTGCCTGAGATGGCCGCGCGCTTCCTCCATGGTGGCGCAGGGCGGGGTGGCGACCTCGAGCTGCGATTGCAGCATCTCGGTCATGACGCGGTCGCCGAGCTGCTTTTGCGCAAGTGCAAGGAATTTCTTGTTCGCGCGACGCACCGCATGGCGCGTTTTGGCGTCGAACAGGAAGTATTCCTCTTCCATCCCGAACGTGTACATGCGCGCAACAACTGCCCCGCGGGAACTTTGTTCCGTTAGCGCTTTTGACGCAAAAATGGCCGCCGCAGGATACCGCGGCGGCCAAGGTGCGTAATGACGCCTATTGAAATACTCGCCGCCTTTCAGCAACTCGGCTTGCCGCAGCGCGAGGTGTTGACCTTCTCCTTGAGTGCCTCGAGTCCGACCGCGCCAACAACGACGTTGTCGCCAATCACGTAGCTCGGCGTGCCGTTGAGCCCGAGCGCTTCGGCGAGCTTGAAGCTCTCCTGCAAGCTCGCCTTCACTTCGGGGCTCGCTATGTCCTTCTCGAGGCGCGCCATGTCGAGGCCGATGTCCTTGGCGACAGCCAGCGCGCGCGCTTTGTTCGCCTCTCCGCGCCCGCCCAGCAGCTTCTGATGGAATTCGAGGTACTTCTTGCCTGTCTTGTCCTGCATGTGGACCGCAACGGCGACCTGCGCCGCCTCGACCGAGCCCGGTCCGAGCACGGGGAATTCCTTCAGGACGACCTTGAGTTTGGGGTCGTCCTTGAGCAGCGTGAGCATGTCGTCCATGGCGCGCTTGCAGTAGCCGCAGTTGTAGTCGAAGAATTCCACGAAGGTGACGTTGCCATTCGGATTGCCAAGCACGACCTGCCGCGGCGAGCTGAACAAGGCTTCCGAATATTGCTTGATCGCGGCCTTGTGCTTCTCTGCTTGCGCCGCTGTCTGCCGCTTGTCGAGCTCGCTCATCGCCTCCTGAAGCACCTCAGGGTGTGCGATCAGGTACTCTCGGACAATCCGCTCGACCTCACTGCGCTGACTGGACGAGAACTCGTCGGCATTTGAGCGCGGCGCTGCCGCTAGGGTCAATATGACCGCACAGGCGGCCGCGAAAGAGCGCGAAATCGATTTCATGAGTTCTTTGTCCTTGTGACTATTGGAGGCCGGCTTTGGCATTGGGCGGCTTGACGTTGACGATGTCGTCGGCCCGCACCCATGCGGGAGAGCCGACCGGAAGACGAGTCTTGGCGCGGGCGGCCAGTTGACGTGCGGTCTTGATGTCGCCGCGGGTGAAGGCGGCCTGCGCGGAAGCAAGGTCGGCATTGGCCAGATCACCCTTGCGGCCGTAGGCCACGGCGAGCTGCGAGTAGGCGTCGGGGCCTCCGGCTCGCGCACAATTGCGGAGCGGAGCATGGCGACGGCTTCCTCGGAAAGTTTCGCGTTGCCGGTGGCATTGAGCGCCTGTGCCAACATGATCTCAATCAGCGCATTGTTATGCGACAGCTGGACGGCGTGCCGCAGCGGAGCGACGGCTTCCGACGGATGCCCGCCTTCCAGCAGCGCCTGGCCCTTCAGTTCGTAGAAATATGGATTGTTCGGCTGGGCCTGAATGAGTGAATCTATTTGCGCAATCGCCTGTCGCAGGTCGGAGTTTCGGTAGGTCGAAATGGCGCGCGCGTAACGTGCCGGCAGGCTATGGTCGGTGGCCGGGTAACGCCGTGCGACGGTGTCGGGCCGTTCCAGAAAACCGGAAAGCTTGGCGCGCATCATGTCGTGGCGGAGCTGCAGCTCGGGAGAATCCTTACGATCCCAGTAAGGGCTGGCTTTGGCGACGGTTTCAAGTGCAGCGACGCGTTCGGCCGGCATCGGATGGGTTTGCATATAAGGGTCAATGTAGCGCGAATTGAATAATGATTCGCTGCTCAATCGCTTGAATAGGTCGACCATGCCGCGCGGCGATTGGCCTGTCGCGTTAAGGAATTTCACTCCTGCGTGATCGGCCTGATCTTCCTGCGTACGCACATAGGAGAGCACCGTGCGCATGATCGCCTGCTGCGGCGCGAGGATCGCGGCCATTCCGATATCGCCGCCGCCGCTCCGCTGCGCGAGCCGGCGACCGCCGCACCAATGCCGGCCAGCAACGCGATGATCGATGCCGTCTGTGCGGAGGCGAGCTGTTCGCGTAAACGCTGCAAGTGACCGCCTGCAAGGTGTCCGGTCTCGTGGGCAAAGACGCCGATGACTTCGTTTGGAGTCTTGGCGTCAAACAATGCTCCGGCATTGATGAAGATATGCCGGCCATCCATCACGAAGGCGTTGAACGAGCGGTCGCTCAGGACCACCACCCTCACATTCTGCTTTGCAAGTCCCGCCGCCCGCAGGATCGGCTGTGCATAATCGCGCAGCAACTGCTCGATCTCGGCGTCACGAATGATGGGCATCCCGCGCGTAGAGCTGTCCTGCGCGCGCGCGGGCGCGATGCCGGCGGTGCCGACGGCGACGGCCATGAGCAAGGCGATCGCCCGGGCTGCTGGCGCCTTGCGCCGCGTCCTGATAGGTGTGCCGTCCAAGGACATGCCGATGTGCACCGAATGCGCGTGAAACTATTGACGCCCTTACAGGCGGTCAACGCAGCCTGCGATCACGACCCGGTCATGACGGCGCCGGTCGCAAGCAAACTGGGGAATGCGGCGGCAGCGGGGCAGGGAAATAAGGCCCAATCGACCAAAAAACGATGCTTGATGCGGCAAAAAGGCTATTAGCGCCATCGAAACGTAGCGATGTGCCACCGTTCATCGTCATGGATGTCATGGCGGCGGCGGCGCAACGCGAGGCGCAAGGCGCCAATATCATCCACATGGAGGTCGGACAGCCGGCCGCCCCGGCGCCGGCGACGGCTATCCGAGCCGCACAAGCCGCGCTTGCACGCGGGCGCATTGGCTACACCGAGACGCTTGGAATAGCGTCACTGCGCGCGCGTATCGCACGCCATTACAAGGATGCCTACGATCTGCTTCTTGACCCGGCTCGTGTCGTCGTGACCACCGGATCTTCCGGCGGGTTCATTCTGGCATTCCTGTCACTGTTCGAGCTGGGCGACCGTGTCGCCTTGGCCAATCCCGGCTATCCACCTTATCGCCACATACTCTCGGCGCTCGGATGCGAGCCGGTGCTCATCGAGACATCCGCTGAAACGCGGTGGGCTTTGTCGGCAAAAGCACTGCTCGCGGCGCATCAGCGCAAGCCGCTCAAGGGCGTCGTGATTGCAAGTCCAGCCAATCCGACCGGCACCATGATGGATGCGGACGCGCTTACGCGGCTGATCGCGGTTGCCGAAGCGGAAGGCATCAGGGTCATCTCCGATGAAATTTACCACGGACTCGACTATGCGTTTGCCGCCGAAACCGCGGCCAACGTGTCGGACCGTGCTGTCGTGATCAATTCTTTTTCGAAATATTTCTGCATGACCGGCTGGCGTGTTGGGTGGATGGTCGTGCCGGACGTTCTGGTCCGTTCGATCGAGTGTCTGCAGGGCAACCTTGCGATTTCGGTCCCGACGCTGGCGCAGGTCGCGGCTGAGGCCGCATTCGATGGCCGCGAAGAGATGGAAGCCGTCAAGCATGGCTATGAAGAGAACCGGCGAATTCTCATGGACGGTCTGCCGAAAGCCGGGCTCGATAAGTTTCTGCCGGTCGATGGGGCCTTCTATCTCTACGCGGATATTTCGAGTTTCTCCGCCGACAGCCTGGATTTCGCAAAACGTATGCTCAACGAGGCGAGCGTTGCCGCAACGCCGGGCATCGACTTCGATCCGGTGAACGGAAAACATTTCCTGCGTTTCTGCTACGCGGATCCGCCGCCGAGATGCACGAGGCCGTCGGGCGTATCAGCAACTGGCTACGACCATCGATGCAGAGCCGCTGAATTTGCGGTCGGCTATTTCTTGAATGCACCGAGGATGGCGCGGATCCGCTCGCGGTTGATATTTTCCGACGGCGTGCTGTCGCGCTCCGATTCAAGCCGCGCATCGCAGTTGACGTAGTTGGCCGAAACCATTTTGCCGGTGCGGTTGTCGAACCGGCGTTCCTCGCAGCGGCCTTTCTTGTCAGTCTCTATGACGATCGAAGCGACGCGGCTTGCGGCTTCGCCTCCTTCAGTCCGGGGCAGCGGGGTTACCCTGGATACCGAGCTCATCGCTTGAGGGTCGGTGGAGAGGAAAGAGCCCGCAGTCACAAAAGCGGCGAGGAAAAACAGCCCGGTGAGCGCCACCATCACGATGATGGCACGCCGGCCTTCCCCTGCGGAAAGGGCCCTGTTGCGGACTTGCTTTGCCTTGCGCATTTGGCCTTTGAGGCGAAATTGACTTGTTCCTGTAGCACCTTACCTCCGCACGCTTGATGAAAGTTAAACGGAACAGATCAATTTGAATCTGCGTTGAGCCGACCCCGGAAACGGCCGGAAATCGCGGCACAGGCGGCGAGAGGGCACCTTTTCATTGGGGTTGGCGATACCTACATCACGGTCCAGTTCACTTAACCCCAACAAGCCAATGCTCGATTATGCCTCGTCGCCCGAAGTCCGGGACGCCGGCGAAGCCGCGTCCCCGTCCGTCAGCGATACTGAAATCCTCGACGCCTATTCGAATGCCGTCACCTCGGTTGCCGACGCTGTCGGCCCGGCCGTGGTGCGCGTTGAAGTGCGCGCAAAGAACGGCCACCCGGCCGGCGTCGGATCGGGCGTCATCATTGCTCCCGATGGCCTGGTGCTGACCAACAGCCACGTGGTCGAGGGCGCCAAGGACATCTGGCTGCAGGATGCCGACGGCCACCTGATGGAAGCCCGCAGTCTGGGCGAGGATTCCGACACCGACCTGGCGCTGTTGCGCGCGGGATTTGCGCGCGATCTGCCGAGCGCTCCGCTGGGTGATTCCAAGTTGCTCAAGCGCGGCCAGCTGGTCGTTGCGATCGGCAATCCGCTTGGTTTCGAGTCCACCGTGACCGCGGGCGTGATTTCAGCGCTCGGACGGTCTTTACGCTCGCGCACGGGCAGGCTGATCGAGGACGTGATCCAGACCGATGCCGCTCTCAATCCGGGGAATTCCGGGGGCCCGCTGGTGTCGTCGCGAGGGGAGGTCATCGGAATAAATACGGCGGTCATCATGGGCGCGCAGGGCATCTGCTTCGCGGTCGCAAGCAACACCGCCAGGTTTGTTCTCGGCGAACTGATCCAGCATGGTCGCGTTCGGCGCGCCTATATCGGGATATCGGCACAAACGACGGCCGTTCCCCGCCGGCAGGCGCGTGCCGCGGGCATCGAGAATGCGTCGGGTGCAATGATCACCGCGTTCGAGCCGCATGGTCCCGCGGCGCTCGCCGGGTTGATGAGCTTCGACACCATCGTGCGGCTTGATGGTCTGCCTATCACCGGCGCGACGATCTGATCCGCATCCTCAACAGCGAGCGGATCAATCGCGTTACGACGATCGAAGTACTTCGCCGCGGTCAATTGCGCTCATTCGACGTCAAACCATTGGAGCGGCCTGCATCCGCTCCAGCGGCAAGCGCGCGGTAGGTCTTCGGCTACTTTTTCTGTTCCGGCTTCGCCGCGTTTTTACGCGCTGGCGGCTCGTAATTTCCCCCCGCCATGCACTTTTTGATGAACGCGGAACGCTTCGCGCCCTGAAGTTGCTGGCTTTCAGCGCCGACTTTGCACGTCTCCATTTTTTCCTGCGACGTGACGGCTGTAGACGGCGTTGCCGCAAGCAGGACTGGGATGATGGCGATGGCAAGGGTTCGCAGCATCGGATCGGCTCCTTTTCGGTGTCGATGCAGAATCAGGATAGCACGCTTCTCGATGTCAGGGACGCGGGCTTGAGAGCGCTGTCGTTGGCAGGATTCCACCCTTTTTCAAAGGTGCCTAGCTCTTGTCTCCAAGCAGACGCTTACCCCACCAGCCGCGTTTCGGGGTTGTCTGCTCTTCTGCTCCCGAGCTCGAGACGACCGGCGTCGATGGTGGGAGATTTGCAGGCGAGGGCGGCATGCCTTCGCCGGAAAAGATGACTGGTTCACGAATTGTGGACCGGCGTCGCCGCACGTCCTGCTCGCTTGTAGCCGTCGCCATTTCTTCGGGCGGCGGGGCACGGTGGTGCTCGACCGGTGCAGCATAGACGGGCTCGCTATCGTACTGCGGCTGCTCGTCAGGCCGCTGAGCCTCGAACTCCGGGGTTGCGTCGCCCTGCAACGGCGGTCTCTCACCGTTGCGCTGCCGGTTGCGGCGGCCGCCGCGGCGGCCACGTCGCCGGCGGCGGCGCCCACCTTCGCGGGCTTCGCCTTCGCCTAATTGAGCACCCTCCTGATGCGGCGGCTGTTCGTGACCGTCTTCTTCGGGCAAGCCGCCGTCATGGTCCTCGTGTGCGACGGCATGTTCGGGGACAGTGTCGTTCGTGAATGGCTGCGCATCCTGCCGCGGCTCGCCGCCGCGCCCACGTCCGCCGCGGCCGCGCCGGCGCCGGCGTTTTCGGCCGCCCTCACGGTCTCCGCCTTCACGATGGATTTCGCGCTCCGGCTCGGTCGCTGCAAGTTCGGCGTCTCCCTCCTGCGCCTCTGCTTCGACGAAGTCTTCGTCCGTCTCGTCTGCCGATACCGGGATTTGCGGCTGCTGGGCGGCAAGATTGCGCGCCGCTTCCGGCGTATGCACCTGTTCGCCGCGATCGATGACGTAAGACTGCTGCCCGGTTACCGCGGGGTCGGCTGAAACCGTGATGATGATGCGGAAACGTTCCTCAAGCGCGCGCAAATGCGCACGCTTGTGGTTGAGGACATAAAGTGCGACTTCCGCGCGCGTGCGCACGATCAGATTGTGCGTCGCGCCTTTGATCAGCATCTCCTCGACGGCGCGCAGCAATTGCAGTGCAACCGACGACACCGAGCGGACGTGTCCGCTACCGCCGCACACCGGGCATTTTTCGGTCGAGCTTTCCAGCACCGACGTACGAATGCGTTGGCGTGACATTTCGAGCAGCCCGAAATGCGAAATCCGGCCGACCTGGATTCTCGCCCGGTCATGCTTGAGCGCTTCCTTCAGGCGCCGCTCGACCGTGCGGTTGTTGCGGCCCTCGTCCATGTCGATGAAGTCGATGACGATGAGCCCCGCGAGATCGCGCAGGCGCAACTGCCGCGCGATTTCGTCCGCCGCCTCGCAATTGGTCTTCAGCGCGGTGTCCTCGATGTGGTGCTCGCGCGTCGCGCGTCCCGAGTTCACGTCGATCGCAACCAGGGCTTCGGCCTGGTTGATGACGATATAACCGCCGGAACGCAACTGGACGACCGGCGAGAACATGGCATCGAGCTGGCTTTCGATGCCGTAGCGCGTGAACAGTGGTTGCGTATCCTTGTACTGTTTTACGTTCTTGGCATGGCTCGGCATCAGCATGCGCATGAATTCGCGTGCTTCTTTGTAGCCTTCCTCGCCGGAGACGACGACTTCCTCGATGTCCTTGCCGTAAAGGTCGCGGATCGATCGCTTGGTAAGCGAGCCTTCTTCGTAGACCAGTTTCGGCGCGGTCGATTTGAGCGTGAGGTCGCGCACCGTCTCCCAAAGGCGCAGCAGGTACTCGAAGTCGCGCTTGACTTCGGTCTTGGTGCGGCTTGCGCCCGCCGTGCGCAGGATGACGCCCATGCCTTCCGGCACCTCGAGCTCCTGCGAGATTTCCTTCAGCCGCATGCGATCTTCGGCCGATGTGATCTTGCGGGAAATGCCGCCGCCGCGCGCGGTGTTCGGCATCAGCACCGAATAACGGCCTGCGAGCGAGAGATAGGTTGTCAAGGCTGCGCCTTTGGTGCCGCGCTCTTCCTTGACGACCTGCACCAGCATCACCTGCCGGCGCTTGATCACTTCCTGAATCTTGTACTGGCGCCGGAATCGCGGAAGCCGCTCCTGCACCTCTTCGAGGGCGTCGGCTCCGCCGACCGATTCAACCGCCTCGTCGTCGGGGTGCTCCTCGCCGTTACCGTTTTCCGCCGCGTCGATAGCCGGGGAGTCGGAATGATGCGGGGTTTCTTCGGAGCGTGTCCGCGGTGAGGGCGCCTTCGGCAGCGGCGGACGGTTGCTCGCCTTCGGCGATCGTCTCGAGCGGCGCGTCGGCCGGCGAAGCTGGCTCCTCGCTGGACGACATCCCGGCAGGTTCATGCTCCTGCGCGTCGGGCGCAAACTCGGACTGTGCCGTCTCGAACTCGGCGGCATAATCTGTCGCCTGCGCGACTTGGTCCTGCGTCGATTCCCCAAATCCGTTGTCGGCTGGCTGGGGCTTCTCTCGCTTCGGCGGCAGTCTGTTCGGCGGAGACGGGTTCGCTCTGCACGACGTCGCGATCCCGATGCCGCTCGGCGCCACGGTGGCGGTGACGGCGGCCGCGGCGTCCAGCCCGACGCTCCGCTTCGGCGTCGGCATCGCGCTGGTCGCGTTCTTCCTGGGCGATCAACGCCTGCCGGTCGGCGACCGGGATCTGGTAATAGTCCGGGTGAATTTCCGAGAAGGCGAGGAAAGCCGTGGCGGTTGCCGCCATAGTCCACAAACGCCGCCTGCAGCGACGGTTCGACGCGCGTGACTTTGGCGAGATAGATGTTACCGCGAAGCTGCTTGCGGTTGGCGCTCTCGAAGTCGAATTCCTCGACGCGATTGCCGCGTAGCACGACGACCCGGGTTTCCTCCGGGTGGGTCGCGTCGATCAACATTTTGTCGGCCATTGGAAAATCTCACTGGGCCGCAAACTCCCACGGGCTCGCGCGTAGCAGACGGCGCAAGTCGAATGTCCGGGGAACCGGCCTGATAGGTGTTGAAGGGAAGGGCCGCGTGGCCAAGGCGCACACCATCGCGCGCCGTCATGACTGGCGGCGCGTGGGTTATGAACCTCAAAATACCTTTGCTGCGTCAGTGGCAGCATGAAACTTGCGACCCGTATCGCTGCGGCCGCGCCTGGAGGCGCGAACCGAGGTTTCTCGTCTCTCACAGTCAGGTCGCGAACGGCTTGCATGCCGCGCGCTGATCCGGGTGCCTTCACAAGGGTTTCGGCTCGTTTCACTTGGCCGTCCGCCGACCTCCTCGGGAGGCGGTACTGGACCTAAGCGGCCGGGGCCCGAACACGGCACAACCGGAACTCTAACCGTAAGCACACCTTACATACGGCCCGGCGTTCCGACTGGCAAGGGAAGCTTTGCAGTTAGGCCACAGTGGTGCGGGGAATTATGCCCAGCGCTCAAGTTCCGTTAACCGAAACGGCCCTTAATGGGTTAAAAAAGCGCGTTATCAAGGGTTCGGATTCGTGACAGCCCGCGCGATTGCCATCGCCAGCATTCTTGCTTGTGCGCTGCTCAGCGACTCGGCCGGCTTGGCTGCCGAGGGTGCTGTGACAGAGCACGCGCTTGCGGCCGCAGTGGAGCAGGAGGTCATCGCCACAGACCTGCGCATCGGTGGGGACGATAAACAGACGAGATTTGTGGTCGACCTCAATCGGAAAATCGACCTCGCGGCCTTTACACTCGCCGATCCCTACAGGGTCGTCGATGGACCTCCCGCAAGTGAACTTCAAGCTGCCGGCTAAGGCCGGCGCTCAGAGCCGCGGCTTGGTCAAGGCGTTTCGATACGGGCTGATCATGCAGGGCGGCTCGCGCATCGTGCTCGACACCAAGGGGCCTGTGCGCATCGAAAAAGCTTTCGTGCTGGATGCTGCGGAAGGCCAACCGGCCCGGCTGGTGCTCGACCTTGCGGCAATCGATCGCGCCGCTTTCATGCGAAACATTTCGCTGCAAACGCGACCCGCCCACAATTCCGGAGCGAAACCAAGCGAGCCGCCGGTCAAGGCAGACGGCGATGCGCGTCCGTTGATCGTCGTGGATCCCGGTCACGGCGGTATCGACAATGGAACGAAAGGGTCCGGCGGAGAGCTCGAAAAGGACATCGTGCTGGCTTTCTCGCAGGCGCTTCGCGAGAAGCTTGAAAGCGGGGGAAAATACCGAGTCGCAATGACGCGCTCTGACGACAGTTTTATTCCATTGTCCGAGCGGGTGCGTTTCGCGCGCACGCGCGGTGCGGCACTTTTCATTTCGATTCATGCCGACGCTTTGCCGCGGAAAGAGGGCCTCGCCGAAGGTGCCACCGTCTATACGCTTTCCGAGACCGCTTCCGACGCCGAGGCGGCAAGACTTGCCGAGGCGGAGAACAAGGCTGACGTTATTGCCGGCGTCGACCTGACGGCCGAACCGAATGACGTCGCCAATATTCTAGTCGATCTGGCGCAGCGCGAGACCAAGACGTTCTCCATGCAATTCGCCCGCACCGTCGTTGATGAGCTCAAGAGTGCGGCTCGCATGCACAAGCAGCCGCTGAAGTCGGCCGGGTTTAAAGTGTTAACAGCTCCGGATGTACCCTCAGTGCTCATCGAACTTGGCTACATGTCGACGAGAGACGACCTCAAGCAGCTCAATTCGCAGGCCTGGCGAGCGCGTACAGCCCAGGCCGTGGTTAAGGCTATCGAGACCTTCTTTACGCCGCGTGTGGCGGGAGCTGGTGGAGGGGGTCGCTAGATGTGCGCGCGGCCTCAGTTTCAACATAAAACCCAGCAAACACAGGGCCATGGCCTCTTGCCGGGCATGAAAAGGGGGGTCGTGATAAAATACCGGCCACGCGGGATCATTCGATCATGAAGCTCTTGCTGCGCTTCTTCGGCTTCCTGTTCGCGGCCGGCACCATCTTGTTCGTGGTGGGTGTGGCGGCGGCCGCCGGTCTCCTATGGCATTTTTCCAAGGACCTGCCGGATTACTCGCAGCTGCAGGATTACGAGCCGCCGGTGATGACGCGCGTGCACGCCACCGATGGCTCGCTGGTCGCAGAATACGCGCGCGAGCGGCGGCTCTATATCCCCATCCAGGCGGTCCCCAAGATGGTGATCAACGCGTTCCTCGCCGCCGAGGACAAGAATTTTTACGAGCACGGCGGTCTGGATTTCACGGGCATCGCGCGCGCTGCGGTCAACTATCTTCAGAACTACGGTTCAAGCCGGCGCCCGCAGGGCGCATCAACAATCACGCAGCAGGTTGCCAAGAACTTCTTGCTGACGAACGAACTCTCCATTGCACGCAAGCTCAAGGAGGCACTGCTAGCGCTCAAGATCGAGCGCACTTACAGCAAGGACAAAATTCTCGAGCTCTACTTGAACGAGATTTATCTCGGCCTTGGTGCATATGGCATTGCAGCCGCATCGCTCACCTACTTCGACAAAGCGGTGAACGAGCTGACGGTGCCGGAGGCGGCCTATCTCGCGTCGCTGCCCAAGGCTCCGAGTAATTATCACCCGTTCCGGCAACGCGAACGCGCGATCGAGCGCCGCAATTGGGTGCTTGATCGCATGGCGGAGTCCGGCTTTGTGAAAACCGCCGATGCGGAGAAGGCAAAGCGCTCGCCGCTCGGCGTCACGGGCAAGTCGACAAGCGCGCATACCTTCGCCGGTGAATATTTCGCCGAGGAAGTGCGGCGCGAGCTTTATGAACGCTACGGCGAAAAGAAATTGTATGAAGGCGGACTGTCGGTCCGTACGTCGCTTGATCCGAAGCTGCAGGTTCTGGCGCGCAAGACCATGATCGAGGGCTTGGTGCGCTTCGACCAGACGCAAGGTTGGCGCGGGCCGGTGACGAAATCGACATCGCCGGCGATTGGGGCGTCAAGCTTGCCGAAGTTAAAGCTTTGTCCGACGTTGCGCCGTGGCGGCTTGCCGTGGTGCTGGAGGTCAGTGATCAGTCGGCCCGCATCGGGCTGCAGCCCGGACGCGAGCCCGGCGGCTTTGTCAGCAAGGAGCGCACCATCGGCATTCTGCCGCTCGATGGCCTGAAATGGGCGAAGACCAGCGGGAAGGTCCCGGCGAAAGTCAGCCAAGTCGTCAGCCCCGGCGATGTCGTCTACGTCGAGCCTGCGAAGACCGAAGGTCAATTCAGCTTGCGGCAGGTGCCGGAAATTTCCGGCGCGATGGTCGTCGAGGATCCGTTGACCGGTCGCGTGCTCGCGATGGTTGGCGGCTTCTCCTTCGATCAGAGCCAGTTCAATCGCGCGACGCAGGCGCTGCGGCAGCCGGGTTCGTCATTCAAGCCTTTTGTCTATGCTGCCGCATTGGACAATGGATATACCCCATCGACCATCGTGCTCGATGCGCCGCTTGAGATCGATCAAGGTCCGGGCATCGGCGTCTGGCGGCCCGAAAACTATGAAGGGAAATTCTACGGCCCGTCCACGTTGCGTTTCGGTCTCGAACATTCTCGCAACGTGATGACCGTCCGGTTGGCGCAGGACATCGGCATGCCGTTGATCGCCGACTACGCCAAGCGTTTTGGCGTCTATGACGATTTGCCTCCATACCTTTCATTCTCTTTGGGTGCTGGCGAGACGACGTTGCTGCGCATGGTGACGGCCTACGGCATGTTCGATAACGGCGGCCGGCGCATCAAGCCGACGCTCGTCGATCGCATCCAGGATCGCTACGGACACACGGTGTACAAGCACGACGAGCGCGAGTGCATCGGCTGCGGTGTCAAGAAATGGGAAAATCAGCCCGAGCCCTCGCTGGTCGACAGGCGGCAGCAGGTGCTCGACCCGATGACGGCCTACCAGATCACGTCGATGATGGAGGGTGTCGTCCAGCGCGGCACGGCGACCGTGGTCCGCGATGTCGGACGACCGGTGGCCGGCAAGACCGGCACCACGAACGACGAAAAAGATGCCTGGTTCATCGGCTTCACGCCGGACATCGTCGTCGGCGTTTACATGGGTTACGACAAACCGCGTCACATCGGGCGCGGGGCGACCGGCGGTCACCTTGCCGCGCCGATCGTGAAGGACTTCCTGAAAGTCGCGCTTGCCGACAAGCCGGCAGTACCGTTCCGCGTTCCGCCCGGCATCAAGCTCATTCGCGTCGACGTGAAGACGCGGAGCGCGCGCAGGTCCAGAAACCGCGCGGGCGGTTCTCGAAGCCTTCAAGCCCGGCACCGCGCCGCCATCGGACGGTTACTCTGTCGTCGGAAGCGGCGATGGCAGGGATGTTGAGCGGCCTTGGGGCGTCGGCGTGAGTCCCGATGCCGATCGCGCCGTTCGTTCGGGCACCGGCGGGCTGTACTGAACGACTGTCCATCTTGAGCGAAAGCCCCGGCTGGACGTGCCGGGGCTTTCTCATTGCTACACCAAGCATGTGCTGCGCACGACGCCGTGCCTTGAGGGTTGCGGCACAAGTTCAGGAACGCTACATGCGGAACAATCGCGGTGAGGAACGAATCGATGCGCGCGGAAACCCAGAACCTGGTCGAGGAAATCAAGCAGTCCGTGCGGCTGCTGAGGAGGCATCTTTGACGTCGACACCGCGACCCGACGCCTCGCCGAACTGAACAAAGAATCGGAAGACCCCAATCTCTGGAACGATCAGGCGCGGGCGCAACGCGTGATGCGCGAGCGTGACGCGCTGGACGATCAGCTCAAGGCGATCGGCCGTATCGAGCAGGAGCTCGAGGATCAGCTCACGCTCATCGAGCTCGGCGAAGCGGAAAAGGACGACAAGACCGTCGGCGAGGCCGAGGCCGCGCTCAAGCGCCTGAAGGTCGAGGTGGCTCGACGCGAGCTGGAAGCGCTCTTGTCCGGCGAGGCCGATGCCAATGACTGCTATCTCGAAGTGCATGCCGGCGCCGGCGGCACTGAGAGCCAGGACTGGGCGAGCATGCTCATGCGCATGTACGTGCGCTGGGCCGAAGCGCACGGCTACAAGGTCGAATGGATTGAAGAGACGGAAGGCGAGGGCGCCGGCATCAAGTCGGCAACTGTGGTGATGAAGGGCCACAACGCCTATGGATGGCTCAAGAGCGAGAACGGCGTGCATCGCCTGGTGCGCATTTCGCCATTCGATTCGAACGCGCGGCGCCACACATCGTTTGCCAGCGTCACCGTCTATCCGGTGGTCGACGACCGGATCAAGATCGACATCAAGGAAAGCGACGTGCGCACCGATGTCATGCGGTCAGGCGGTGCAGGCGGCCAGCACGTGAACAAGACCGAGTCTGCGGTGCGTCTCACGCATATCCCCACCAACATCGTGGTGAAGTGCCAGAACGACCGGTCACAACATCGCAATCGCGCCATGGCCTGGGACATGCTGCGCGCGAAGCTGTTCGAGATGGAGATGAAGAAGCGGGAGGAGAAGGCGGCGGCCGAGCAGGCGGCCAAGACCGATATCGGTTGGGGCCACCAGATACGCTCTTACGTGCTTCAGCCCTATCAGATGGTGAAGGATCTTCGAACCGGCGTGTCGACGTCGAACACGGCCGGCGTGCTCGACGGCGATCTCGATGAATTCATGCAGGCAGCGCTTGCCCAGAAGGCTTTCGGTGGCGGGCCTGACCAGGTCGAGGACGTCGAATAGTCGCGGCCAGTGTCAGATTTCGCCGAGCCTGAGGCCTGCACGCAGGAATTTCTGCGGATCGACGGCCTCGCCGTTGACCCGTGTCTCATAGTGAAGATGGGGCCCGGTCGAGCGCCCCGTCGAGCCGATCCTGCCGATGGTCTCACCGATGCGGACGAATTGACCGACCTTGACGCCGATCTGCGACAGGTGCCCGTAACGGCTCGCGAGACCGTTGCCGTGATTGATTTCCACCATGTTGCCGTAACCGCCCTCGCGCCCGGCGATCGTCACGCGCCCGGTGGCCGTCGCGCGGACCGGCTCGCCCGTATCGCCGCGCAGGTCGATGCCGGTATGGACAGCGGGCCGGCCCAGGAACGGGTCCATGCGCATGCCGAACGGCGAGCTCATGTCGACCTCACCGATGATTGGCTTGCGCACCGGCACAGCGACCAATGTGTGCGTGTAACGGTCGATCTGTGCGCGGGCGACATTTACGCGATAAAGCTGACGTTCGAAGGCGCTGGCGCCGGCCTGCGGCGGTTTGATCGGAACGAACGGCCCGCCGACCGGCCCGTCGCCTCGCGATCTGACCGGATCGACCCCGAGATCCGCGAGCACACTTCGCATGCGGCGCGCCTTCGTATCGATACGCTCTTCAAGATTTGTGAGGGACGCCGATTGCGTTTGCTCGACCTTGTCCAGCGATAGCGAAATGCGCGAGAGCACGCCGGTCAGCCCACCGCTTGTCGTGCGTTCCGCGATCTGGGTTGCCGCCGCCGGAAGTTCGCGCGAATGGAGCCGCGCCTCACGATCCGGTGGGGCGACGAAGATCACCGTGTCGTTGATCGGCGACGGTCTCGGCGTCCTTTCAGCCGCTCCAGGCGGCGCGACGCGCGAAGGCTTGATCGTGCCGGTCGTCAATGTCTCGCCGCCGAGGGCGTTGGTGCGTTGCTCAAGGGTCGTCTGCCGTTGCAGCAGGGTATTGAGCTTCTGCTCGAACTGCTCCTGGTCGAGCAACTGACGGCTCATGACCCGGTCCACCTGCGCGCGCAACTCCGCGATGCGGTCCTCGTAGGCGAACTGCATCTCGGCCTGGCGGCCGATCAGCCGCGTGAGCACGTTCTCCCGAAACGCGAAATAGGTGCCGGTTGCAATCGACCAGACACCCATCACCACCAGCGCTCCGACCACGATCCAGAACGCGACCGGTCCGATCCGGATCTGGTGGCCGGCATGCGTGAGCGTGTAGCCCTTGTGGCTGCGCTGGACATGGCGCGACATCGCCGCGGCGGATGCGCGCGGATGCGCGATGGCGCGTGCCTTGCTCCGGAAATCGGATGGTACGTTGAAAACGAATGCGACATCAAAACTCCGCGCAGCCGTGGGAAGCCGCTGGCAGACGGAGCCGATATCAATCGGATATGGTTAAGAAACCGGTAATCGGAATGCGCTATCGCTGGGATTCTTCAGCGATTGCTGAGGATTACGCATTGCGTGCAGCCAGCAAAACGTCTTGGGCATGCCCAGGCACGCGAACTTTCGGCCAAATCTGGATGATGCGGCTGTCCGCGCCAATCAGGAATGTCTTCCGCAGGACGCCCATAAATTTGCGCCCGTACATCGACTTCTCACCCCAGGCGCCATACGCGGTCAGCATATCCTTGGTCTCGTCGGAACCCAGTGCGATGGACAGGCGATGCTTGGCTTTGAATTTGTCCTGCGCTGTTACCGGATCTGCTGAAACGCCGAGAATGGCGGTGCCGGCCTTGGCAAAATCAGCGCGCAAGCGGGAGAAACTCCATCGCCTCCTTTGTGCAACCGGGCGTATCGGCCTTGGGATAGAAGTAGAGGACGAGCTTGCCTCCCTTGAAATCACGCAGTGAAACCTTGCCGCCACCGTCCCTGCTCGAGGGTGAAGGCTGGAGCCTTCGCACCCGCAATAAGTTCGCGGCCCATGTGCCTTCCTTTCGTCGTTTTCGAGCGGTCAATGTCGCACATGCCATTTGCGTCGGAGGGGCGCAACAGGTTCCATACACATGTGCCGGAGGCCGCAGCGGTCGTTTGCCTGCCCGGCATTGCTTTACGCGCGCTGCGTCAGACAAGGGGTGCGACTAACGCATGCTAAGCGACGGACACCAGCGCGGACATCGAGCCCACCATGCTGTGGTCGCGGGCCGCGTGCCGTATCGTCACCGCGTGATGCATCGCTTGGCGCGACGGCCGTGGTTTGGTCTGCGCTACACGATTTCCAATCTGTTTCGCAGACCGCTTGTGAGGCGCTTGCTTCTCGGCGCAGCGATTTGCGTCTCGTTGGCGATCGTCGGAGTCCTCGGCCTGTGGTGGCGTCTGTCGAGTGGACCGATCGAGATCGATCTGGCGACCCCATGGCTTAAGGCAGCGATTGAGGAAAATTTCGGCGGCAACCATTCCGTTGCCGTTGGAGGTACTCAACTCGAGCGCGACGAAAAGGGCCGTACGTCACTGAGGCTCCGCGACATCGTGGTGCGCGATGAGGACGGAACGATTGTTGCAAGTGCTCCGAAAGCTGAAGTCGGCCTCTCGGGCAGACGTTTGTTGGTCGGCCAGCTGCGTGCCCAGAGTCTCAATCTTGTCGGAGCGGAAATGGCTGTCCGTATCGAAACCGACGGGCGGCTGACGGTTTTTGCCGGAGCCGACAAGCGCCCGATCGCCACCGCCACGGCGAACAGCAATATTTCGCCTGCGGACCAGCCGGCTCCTTCCGCCAATGCGCAGGGCGCCTTGCGTGCGGAGTTCGAGAAGCTCGCAGGCATCATGGCGTGGATCGATGCGCTCGGGCAGACCGGACTCGACGGCCACGATCTGCGTGAGCTGGGTCTGAAAAGCGGCAACCTGGTCGTTGACGATCGGCGTAACGGCAAACGTTGGACATTCGACGGCATCAACGCGAGCCTGACACGGCCGCGGCGGGGCGGAGTCATCTTCCGGCTTGAGTCCGACAACCCCGAACGGCCCTGGGTGCTGAGCGCCGCGATGCGTCCGCTGACCGACGGCGTGCGCGCCGTCGGTATCGAAGCGCGCAAGGTTTCGATGCACGACATTCTGCTCGCGCTGCGAGTTAATACCGACGATTTCAATATTGATCTGCCGGTATCGGCGAGTATCCGTGCCGACGTTCTGGCGGACGGAACGCCGCAAGTCGTTCAAGGCCAATTGTTCACCGAGCAAGGTACGATCGTTGACCGAAACAACGATAAAGTCAGTCTTTCCGTTGATCGTGCGGACGTCAGGTTTAATTGGGACCATCAACGGCGCAATCTGGTTGTTCCGTTTCAAATTCAGTCGGGCGGCAATCAATTCACTATGCGCGCGAGCTTGGATGCCCCACAGGAGCAACCGGGCATATGGCTAGTCAATGTTACGCGCGGCGATTCAGTCATTGATCCGGCCATTCTCGCTTCGGGCGCATCATCCGACGATGAGGGTGTGGCGCTTAATCGGGTTACTATGCGCCTGAAGGTCGACACAAATCGCAAGCGGATTGATCTTGAACAGGGTGATATCAGTCGAATCGATACGCGCGCCTCGCACAGTCTCGGCCTCGCCCTGACAGGCCGCTTGGACTATGGCGGCAAGGAGCCGCATCTTGCGTTCGGCGTTGCTGGCACGCGCATGCCTGTCTATGCGCTGAAGCGCATTTGGCCCATTTTTGCCGCGGCCGACGTACGTTCGTGGGTCGAAACGCACATTTCGGACGGCATGGTCGAGCGCATTGTCATCGCAGGCAATGCGGCGGATGCCTAACTTCAGGCACGACGGGCCGCCGATGCCGGACGACGGTCTCTCCATCGACATCGAGACAAGCGGCACGACGTTGCGTCCGATTGCCAGCCTGCCGCCCATTCGCGATGCCGACCTGACTGTGCGGATCAGGGGCCGCGCGGCAACTGTAAATGTCGGGCGTGGCACGGCAGAGGTTGCCCCGGGGCGCAGACTTAATGTTGCCGGTGGCATTTTCGAGGTGCCGGACACCCATCCCAAGCCCGCGCCCGCGCGGGCGAATTTCCGGATCGATGGCTCTGTGCCGGCAGCAGTGGTGCTCCTCTCCAGTGAGGGTTTGCGTGACATTGTCGGAATGTCGCTCGACCCCGCATCGACCCGCGGCACAATCACAGCTCAGGTCGCGGTAAAGCTGGCGCTCGCGCGAACGATGTCAGACGACTCCTCTTCATACACGATCAATGCCGATCTTACGAACTTCACAGCCGATAAGATGTTGCTCGGGCAGAGGATCGAGGCGCAGACGCTCAAAGTTACAGCGTCGGGGGACGGGTATCAGATCAAGGGCGATGCCAAGGTCAACGGAACGCCCGCGTTCCTTGATTTACGCAGGCAGAAGGGGGAAGCGGACGCTGAATTACGCATGCAGTCGGTCATCGACGATGCGGCCCGTCGCAGGCTTGGCATGGATATCGGCAATGCAATCACGGGCGCCATCCCGATCAAGGTCACCGGCAAGATCAATGATGAGGGAAAAGACGAAGGCTTGAACGTCGAAGCCGATCTCACGCCCGTAAAAATCGATAATCTTTTTCCGGGCTGGACGAAGCCGGTTGGTCGCGCCGCGCGCGCGAATTACAAGATGCTCAAGACGCCCAAGAGCGTCCGTATCGACGACCTGAGCATTGACGGTTCAGGGGCCACGATCCGTGGCTCGGTCGAACTCGACGGCTCAACCAATGAAATCGTTTCCGCGAACTTTCCGGTATTCGCCTTGTCCGAAGGCGACAGGGTGGCGCTCAAGGCTGACCGCGCCTCCGACGGCGTGCTGCATATCTCCATGCGCGGCGACATTTATGACGGGCGGCATTTTGTGAAGTCGTCAATGGCCGGTTCGTCGGCGGATAAAAACAGACAAAAGCAGGTGGATCTGGATCTAGAGGTAAAAGTCGGCACGGTCGCTGGCCACAACGGCGAAACCTTACGGGGTCTGGATTTGAAGATGTCTCGCCGCGGTGGCCACATCCGCAGCTTTGCCATGGCCAGCAAGATAGGCCGCGATACACCATTCAACGGCGATCTGCGCGTACGTTCGCGCGACAATCATCAGGTGATTTATTTTGAGACGGAGGATGCAGGTGCGCTGTTCCGGTTTACGGATATGTATCCGCGCATGTACGGCGGCCAGATGTGGATGGCGATGGACCCGCCCACACAGGAACAATCACCGCAAATCGGTACTCTTTACATTCGCCAGTTTGCCGTACGCGGTGAACCGGCGCTGGAAAAGATTGTATCCGGAGCGGCGAATTCCCCCGGTGCCCCCGCTACCTCCGGCGTGGACTTTAGCGAGATGCGCGCCGAGTTTACGCGCTTTCCCGGCAAGATGGCCATTCGCGACGGGATCGTGCGCGGCCCGCTGGTCGGCGCGACCGTCGAAGGTAACATTGATTACGTGAGAGACGACGTGCATCTCCGCGGCACGTTCGTTCCATTCTACGGTCTCAACAATATGTTCGGGCAGATTCCGATCGTCGGCCTGTTTCTTGGCGGCGGAAATAAAGAAGGTTTGCTCGGTATCAACTATGAGGCCGTTGGCCCGCCCGGCGCGCCACGAGTAACGGTCAATCCGGTCAGTGCGATCGCGCCCGGTCTGCTTCGGAAATTTGTTCCGTCGCCGAGCACATTCGATCCGAAGTTCGCTCCGTCTCCGGGAGCGTACGATCAAAACTTTATTCCGCCTTCGCGCTAGTCAGTGCGGCTTCAGCAGAACGTGCTGTTTCTTGCCAAGTGACAGCTTGATGACGCCATCGGGCGTCATGTCCTTGCCGGAGATCACGTGCTTGTCGCTTGTAATGCGAGTGTCGTTGACGGCGACCGCGCCGTTGCCGATGGCGCGCCGGACTTCGCCATTCGACGCCGCAAGCCCGGCCAGCACAAAGGCGTTGAGTACGCCGATGCCCGCCGACAGGTCCTTTTGCGAAACCGGTACTGTCGGCAGGGACAAGGATGTCGAGCCTTCCTCGAAGGTTTTACGTGCCGTTTCGGCCGCCTGATCGGCGGCAATGCGGCCATGCACCAGCGCCGTTGCTTCGGTGGCGAGGATCTTCTTTGCGTCGTTGATCTCGTTGCCCTTGAGTGAGGCAAGGCGCGCAATCTCGTTCATGGGCAAAATGGTGAAGAGCTTGAGGAAACGAACGACGTCGCCATCCTCGGTATTACGCCAGTATTGCCAATAATCGTACGGACTCACCTGATCGGCGTTTAGCCACACCGCACCGGCTGCGGTCTTGCCCATCTTGGCGCCGGACGATGTCGTGATCAGAGGCGCGGTTAGGGCGAATAGCTGCACGTTCTGGATGCGGCGGCCAAGATCGATACCGTTGACGATATTGCCCCATTGGTCGGAGCCGCCCATCTGCAGGATGCAGTCGTGGCGTTTGTTCAACTCGACGAAATCGTATGCCTGCAAGACCATGTAGTTGAATTCAAGAAACGACAATTCCTGCTGGCGATCGAGGCGCAGCTTGACGGAATCGAAAGAGAGCATCCGATTGACCGAAAAATGCCTGCCAACGTCGCGCAAGAAATCGATGTAGTTGAGCTTGTTCAGCCAGTCGGCATTGTTCGCCATGATGGCATTGCCGCCAGCTCCTTCGAATTTCAGGAATTTGGAAAATATCGCCCGGATGCCGGTGAGATTGTCATTGATCATCTGGTCGGTGAGGATCCGGCGGCTTTCGTCTTTTCCCGATGGGTCGCCGACGCGGGTCGTGCCGCCGCCCATCAGCGCGATCGGCCTGTGCCCGGTCTGCTGCAGCCAGTAGAGCATCATGATCGGCAGCAACGAGCCGACATGCAACGACGCCGCGGTGCAATCGAATCCGATATAGGCCGTGATCGCGCCCGTCTTCGCGCGTGCATCCAGCGTCTCGGGCTCCGAGACCTGATGAATGAAGCCGCGCTCGGCCAGAACATTGAGAAAATCAGATTTATACGTGCTCATTGTCGCGTTCTCGGGCAGCGGCCTTGTCGAATGCGTCGGCGGGTGGTGTAACAGGTCCGCCGTCGGATTCAACAATGGGTGGCGCCGGCAAGCAGCCGGGGCTGGCTGCCGGGTTGCGGGTAAGATGAGGCGGGAACGGAATAGGGTCTGATTTGGGGGTCGGCAGACGCCCTCGAGACGCAGGCTGGATCTTGCCGTCGTCCTTTAAACGACCTTCCGATCACCTTTCCGAAGTCGACCGGCCCGCCGCAGCCGTTCGAGGGCGGCGTAGTCGCGCGCCCCTGGATTGTTCGCGACGACCCGCAACTTCCTCTTCAGGAAGGCCGCACAAAAACCCGCATCGAACTGCCGATAGTCATTGGTGATTTCTTCGCCCTTGCGAATGGTGCGCGTCGCAACGATGTGGCCATTGTGCCAATGGGTATTGGCATTGTCGGAGTGGTTCATGTGGTGGTCGTGATCGCTGGTAAGCAGAATCTCGCCATCCACGCGGTATCCGTAGTTCCAGATGTAGTCGCGTGCAGGCTTTGGCAGTTTGGCGAACTGGGTGGGCGAATAGGCCCGGTCGAATCCATCGACGAATCGCCAGACCTTCGTGCCCTTGCGAATGACTTCGCCTGCAAAAACACCAAGGCCGTGGATGGCGCTTTTATCAAGGTAAGTTCTGACAAGAAGCATGTTTATTCCGCGGACGGTTGTCCGCGTGTCGCCGATTTCCCCGCCAGACACGAACCAAGCGTTGCGACGTGGTGCTTCGCCGAACTTCTACGCAGCCGGCTTGCGCTCCGTCTTCAGCCGCTTGTCGAGATAGGCGCTGATCGAAGTAAGCAGCGCTTCGACCTTTCCGTCAAAGAAATGATTGGCGCCTTGCACAACCTTTTGCTCGATCACTATTCCCTTTTGGGTCTTGAGCTTGTCGACCAGCGTCGTCACGTCTTTGTGAGGGACGACGGCGTCCTTGTCCCCATGAATGATGAGGCCCGACGAGGGGCAGGGCGCGAGGAACGAGAAATCGTAAAGGTTGGCCGGCGGGCAGATCGAGATAAAGCCCTCGATTTCGGGACGGCGCATCAAAAGCTGCATTCCGATCCAGGCGCCGAACGAAAAGCCTGCGATCCAGCAGCTCTTGGCCTCCGGATTGATGGTCTGCGCCCAGTCGAGCGCGGCTGCGGCATCCGACAGTTCGCCCTGTCCGTGATCGAATGAGCCCTGGCTGCGGCCGACGCCGCGAAAATTGAACCGCAACGCCGAGAAGCCGCGGTGCACGAAGGCGTAGTAGAGCTGGTAGATGATCGGATGGTTCATCGTCCCGCCGAACTGCGGGTGGGGATGAAGGATGATTGCGATCGGCGCGTTCTTTTGTCGCGCGGGGTGGTAGCGCCCCTCGATGCGGCCGGCGGGGCCGGTAAAGATAATCTCAGGCATTGCTCTCAACCTCGGACGAGGTCGCCGGGTGCGGCGACACGATTTTGTTGCGCTCCGGAGGGACTTTAACGAACCGGTGCAACTAGTTTAGAATTATTCTAATTATATTGATTTCCGCTGTCCCCAGCTGCAACACACGCTATAAGGGCCGGGTGATTTCGGGCTTCTACCACGACCCGCAGGGCAAAAAGCAAGCTTTTTGCAGGTCCGCGACCAAAAACGGTAAGCGAATACTGACTAAAGCTATGGCTGACCGTGCGTATTTTGACTGGAATGCGACCGCCCCCCTTCGGGAGGAGGCGCGAGAGGCGATGGGCGCCGCCCTTGCGCTGACCGGCAATGCGTCGTCGGTCCACGCCGAAGGCCGCGCGGCCCGCCGCCTGATCGAGCAGGCGCGCGACGAGGTCGCCGGGCTGGTCGGCGCCGAGAGCAGAAATGTCACCTTCACCAGCGGCGCAACGCGAAGCGAATGCCTTGGCTCTGACACCGGCCATCGAGACCGGCGGGCGTCGTGAGCCACGCGACCGGCTGTTTATTTCCGCGATCGAGCATCCGTCGGTGCTGAGCGGCGGGCGCTTCGGCGCCGAACAAGTCGAAGTACTTCCGGTGACGCCCGACGGGGTCGTCGATCTGGATGCGCTTCGCCTGGCACTGTCGCGATCCGAGCGGCCGCTGGTTTCGGTGATGCTTGCCAACAACGAGACCGGGGTTGTCCAGCCGATCGCAGAGGTCGCCGACATCGTGCATGCGGCAGGCGGTGTTCTTCACGTTGATGCGGTGCAGGGGCCTGGTCGAATTGCGTGCGACATGGGCGCGCTTGGCGCAGACCTGATGTCGATCTCCTCGCACAAGCTTGGCGGTCCACAGGGAGCCGGCGCGCTCATCCGGCGCGGCGACGTCCATGTTGCCGATCCGCTGATCAGGGGCGGCGGCCAGGAGCGCGGACTGCGGGCCGGGAACTGAAAACGTCGCGGCCATCGCCGGATTTGGCGCTGCGGCTGCTGCGGCCGCTGCGACTCGGCAGTCGGATTTCCAGCGGCTTGCAGCGCTCCGCGATCGTTTCGAAGCGGGCCTGAGGTCGTCGACGCCGCACGTGGTGATCTTTGGCGAAAACGCGCTCCGGCTGCCCAATACGAGCCTGTTCACGGTTCCGGGCCTTAAGGCGGAAACCGCCATAATCGCTTTCGATCTCAATGGCATAGCGGTGTCGTCGGGTTCCGCATGCTCGTCCGGCAAAGGTGCAGGCCTCGCATGTTCTGGCCGCAATGGGCGTGGAACCTGCGCTTGCGCGAGGCGCCGTGCGCGTCAGCCTGGGCTGGAGCACTACCGAAGCGGAGATAGAAGCGTTGCTAACTGCTTGGAATAAGGTGGTTTCGTCATTACTTAACAAGCATGCGAATGCCGCCTGAGGCGGCGCCAACCAGGATCGATCGCGACAGCGCAAAGCGAACCGACCATAACCGACAAATCCAACCCGCGGTCCTTGCAACCGTGAGCGGAGGGAAGAATGCCGGCCGTACAAGAGACCGTCGAACAGGTCCGCCGTATCGACGTTGATCAATACAAATATGGGTTCGTCACCGATATCGAATCCGAGAAGGCCCCCAAGGGCCTGTCGGAAGACACTGTCCGTTTCATTTCGGCCAAGAAGAGCGAGCCGCAATGGATGCTGGACTGGCGGCTGGAAGCCTATAAGCGCTGGCTGACCATGCGCGAGCCGACCTGGGCGCGCGTCGACTATCCCAAGATCGACTACCAGAACGCCTATTACTATTCGGCGCCGAAGAAGAAGGCGCTGGCCTCGCTCGACGAGGTCGATCCGGAAATCCTCAAGACCTACGAGAAGCTCGGCATTCCGCTGCGCGAGCAGGAGATCCTCGCCGGCGTCGTGCGGCCCGAGACGGGACGAGCGGCGCGTCAGGCGCGTCGCGTCGACGCCGTGTTCGATTCCGTTTCGGTCGCCACCACCTTCAAGGAAGAGCTGAAGAAGGCCGGCGTGATCTTCATGCCGATGTCGGAGGCGATCCGCGAGCATCCCGAGCTGGTGAAGAAATATCTCGGCTCGGTGGTGCCGACCTCGGACAATTTCTTCGCCACGCTGAATTCGGCGGTGTTCTCCGACGGCTCGTTCGTCTACGTGCCGCCGGGCGTGCGCTGCCCGATGGAGCTGTCGACCTATTTCCGCATCAACGAGGCGAACACCGGCCAGTTCGAGCGCACGCTCATCATCGCCGACAAGGGCGCATACGTCAGCTATCTCGAAGGCTGCACCGCGCCGATGCGCGACGAGAACCAGCTGCATGCCGCCGTGGTCGAGCTGGTCGCGCTCGACGATGCCGAGATCAAGTATTCGACGGTGCAGAACTGGTATCCGGGCGACGCCGACGGCAAGGGCGGCATCTTCAATTTCGTCACCAAGCGCGGCGACTGCCGCGGCGCGCGCTCGAAGATTTCCTGGACCCAGGTCGAGACCGGCTCGGCCATCACCTGGAAATATCCGAGCTGCATCCTGCGCGGCGACAATTCGCGCGGCGAGTTCTATTCGATCGCCATTTCGAACGGCCGCCAGCAGGTCGACAGCGGCACCAAGATGCTGCATCTCGGCAAGAACACCACCAGCCGCATCATCTCCAAGGGCATCGCGGCGGGTAAATCGAACAATACCTATCGCGGCCTGGTGACCGCGCACCGCAAGGCGGCGAATGCGCGCAACTTCACCAATTGCGACTCGCTGCTGATCGGCGACCAGTGCGGCGCGCACACCGTGCCGTATATCGAGGCGAAGAATGCCTCCACCGTGTTCGAACACGAAGCCTCAACCTCGAAAATCTCCGAGGACATGCTGTTCTATTGCCGCCAGCGCGGCATGTCGGCAGAGGAGGCGACCGCGCTGGTCGTCAACGGCTTCGTCAAGGACGTGCTGCAGCAGCTGCCGATGGAATTCGCGGTGGAGGCGCAGAAGCTGATCTCGATCTCTCTGGAAGGAAGCGTGGGTTAATCAATGTTGCTTGAAGTCAAAAATCTGCATGTCGAGGTCGAGGACAAGAAAATCCTCAACGGCCTGACGCTGTCGGTCGAGAAGGGCCAGGTCGCCGCCATCATGGGCCCGAACGGTTCCGGCAAGTCGACGCTTGCCTATGTGCTGGCCGGCAAGGACAACTACAAGGTCACCGAGGGCGATGTGTTGCTCGACGGCAAGAGCATTCTGGCGATGGCGCCGGACGAGCGCGCCGCCAAGGGCCTGTTCCTGGCGTTCCAGTACCCGGTCGAAGTGCCCGGCGTCGCCACCATGACCTTCCTGCGCACCGCGCTCAACGCCCAGCGCAAGACCCGCGGCGAGGCAGAGCTTTCCACGCCTGAGTTCATGAAACTGGTGCGCGAGACGGCCAAACATCTCGGCATCGACCAGGAGATGCTGCGCCGCGCGGTTAATGTCGGCTTCTCCGGCGGCGAGAAGAAACGCAACGAAATTTTGCAGATGGCGATCCTGCAGCCGCGGCTGGCTGTGCTCGACGAGACCGATTCCGGCCTCGACATCGACGCGCTCAAAATCGTGGCCGAGGGCGTCAATCGCCTGCGCTCGCCCAAGCGCTCGATGATAGTTATCACGCACTATCAGCGGCTGCTCAACTTCATCGTGCCGGACGTCGTGCACGTGTCTGGCCAAGGGCCGGGTGGTGAAGTCCGGCGGCAAGGAGCTCGCGCTCGAACTCGAAGCCAAGGGCTATGCGCAATATGCCGATGAGGCGGCGTGAGGCCATGAACGCGGAAGTTCGCGCCATCAAGACCTCGGCCGAGCAAGGGCTTGTGCAGGCCTATGCGGGCGCGCGCGGCACGTTGCCGGGCGATGGCGTGGTCGCCGCCCTGCGCGAAGATGCTTTCAAGCGCTTCGATGCAGGCGGGCTGCCGCACCGGCGGGTCGAGGAGTGGAAATACACTGACTTGCGGGCGCTGATGCGCGAGGCCAAGCCGCTCGCGGGTCCGGCCGACCGGCGCCCGGAGGCTATCGTCGATATCACGTCGGTTCTTTCCGGCGTTGAGCCGTCCTTGATCGCGATCGTCAACGGCCGCTATGCGCCGGAGTGGAGCGACAAAAACCAATCCGATCCGGGCGTCACGGTGCTCGAATTGTTCGCATTTGCCGGCGGATCTCCGGACTACCGGTTGGGGCAGGGCCCCGGCAAAGACGATGCCGCCTTCGGTCTCAATACCGTGTTCATGACGGGCGGCGTCGGTTTGCGTATCAAGAAAAATGCGACGCCTGCAAAGCCGATCCATATCGCGCATGTGTTTTCCGGCAAGGCCGCCGCGGCGATGTATCCGCGCTCGGTGGTGGTGGTCGAGCCGGGCGCGCATCTGACATTGATCGAAAGCTTCTCCGGCCCGGATGGCATCGACTATCAGGTCAATTCGGCGCTCGAACTGGTGATCGGCGACAATGCGCAGGTCGATCACATCAAGATCGGCTATGACGGCAACGCGGCGCTGCGGGTTTCGACGCTTGGCGCCACGGTCGGCGCCAAGGCGGCCTACAGAGATTTCGTGTTCACCAGTGGCGGGGCCGTGGTGCGCAACCAGACCTTCGTGCGCTTTGCCGGCGAGGGTACCAAGGGCGCAATCGGTGGCGTCAGTCTGCTTAAAAACCGTCAGCACATCGACAATACGCTTGTGATCGAGCACGCCGCCGCGAATTGCGAAAGCCGCGAGCAATTCAAGACCGTGCTGGATGGCCAAAGCCATGGCGTGTTCCAGGGCAAGATCGTGGTCGAGCCGCACGCACAGAAGACCGACGCCAAGATGATGACGCGCGCACTGCTGCTGTCGGAGGATGCCGAGGCCGACAACAAGCCGGAGCTGGAAATCTTCGCTGACGACGTGGTCTGCGGCCACGGCGCCACCGCCGGCGCGCTCGATCCTGGATTGAAGTTTTATCTGATGTCGCGCGGCATTTCCGAGAAGGAATCCGAAGCGCTACTGATCGAAGCCTTCATCGACGAGACCATCGAACAGATCGCGCATGAGGGTATTCGCGACGCGCTGAAGTTTGCCGCGCTCAAATGGCTCGGGACGCGAGGTTGACCATGCATCCGGCGGTCAGCAACGGCTCCTACGACGTCGCCCAGATCCGCAAGGATTTTCCCGCGCTGGCGCTCAAGGTCTATGGCAAGCCGCTGGTCTACCTCGACAACGCTGCCTCGGCGCAGAAGCCGAAGCAGGTGCTCGACCGGCTGCAGAAGGCGTATACCGAGCAATACGCGAATGTGCACCGCGGTCTGCATTACCTCGCCAATGAGGCAACCGAGGCGTACGAGGGCGCGCGTGAAACGGTGCGCGCGTTTCTCAATGCCGGACGCAAGGAAGAGATCATCTTCACGCGCAACGCCACGGAAGCGATCAATCTCGTCGCCTATACCTTTGCGCGCGAGCGCATCAAAGCGGGCGATGAGATCGTGCTTTCGATCATGGAGCACCACTCGAATATCGTTCCCTGGCACTTCCTGCGCGAAAGGCAGGGCGCGGTCATTAAGTGGGCGCCGATCGACGAGGACGGCAATTTCCTGCTGGATGAATTCGAGAAGCTGCTGACGCCCCGCACCAAGATGGTGGCGATCACGCACATGTCGAATGCGCTCGGCACCGTCGTCCCCGTGAAGGAGGTCGTGCGCATCGCGCATGCGCGTGGCATTCCGGTGCTGGTCGACGGCGCGCAGGCGGCGGTGCACCTCGACGTCGACGTTCGCGACATTGACTGCGATTTTTACGTCTTCACCGGCCACAAGCTTTACGGGCCGACCGGCATCGGCGCGCTTTACGGCAAGTACGAGCATCTTGTGGCGATGCCGCCGTTCAACGGCGGTGGCGAAATGATCCATGAGGTGTTCGAGGATCGCATCACTTACGGCGAGCCTCCGCACAAATTCGAGGCGGGCACGCCGGCGATCGTGCAGGCGATCGGGTTCGGCGCGGCGATCGATTATGTCAACTCGGTGGGCAAGGCGCGCATCCGTGCGCACGAAGGCGCGCTGGTCAAATACGCCCACGAGCAGCTCGGCAAGATCAATTCACTGCGGATTATCGGCAACGCGCCTGACAAGGGCCCGATCGTGTCGTTTGAAATGAAGGGCGCCCATCCTCACGACGTTGCAACGATCATAGATCGGGCCGGTGTGGCGGTTCGCGCCGGCACTCATTGCGTGATGCCTCTGCTCGCACGTTACGGACTGACCGCGACGTGCCGTGCTTCATTCGCGATGTACAATACCAACGATGAGGTCGATACTCTCGCCGCCTCGCTTGTGAAGGCTCAGGAATTCTTCGCATGACCGACGACACGATCCAAAATACGCCCGTTGCGGAAAAACCGCCGGAGAATGCGGCGGTCACCGGCTCTCCGGCGCTGCCGCAGGATGAGCTCAATAAGCTGACCGACGACATCGTTGCGGCGTTGAAAACCGTTTACGATCCTGAAATCCCCGCCGACATCTATGAGTTGGGGTCTGATTTACAAGATCGATATCGGCGACGATCGCGGCGTAAAAATCGACATGTCGCTCACGTCGCCGAACTGCCCGGCGGCGCAGGATCTGCCGATCATGGTCGAGAACGCCGTGTCGAGCGTTCCGGGCGTGAAAGAGACCAAGGTGGAGGTCGTTTGGGATCCGCCCTGGGACCCCAGCCGGATGTCGGACGAGGCCCGGCTGGTGCTCAACATGTGGTAATCTGCAATCGCTCGCCTACATAAGATTCGATGAGGATGAAATGGCTACGGCACGACCCAGACCCCAGGTGATGCGGCTGACTGAGGCCGCAGCGTCGCGCATCAAGTCAGTGATGGCGCAGGCGGGCAAACCCGTGGCCGGCGTCCGGGTCGGCGTCAAAAACGGCGGCTGTGCGGGAATGGAATACACGATGGAGTACGCCGACGCCGTAAATCCGACCGACGAGATCATCGAGGACAAGGGCGTGAAGATCCTGATCGACCCCAAAGCGGTGCTGTTCCTCCTCGGGACAGAGATGGATTACAAGACCGAAAAGCTTTCTGCGCAGTTCGTCTTCAACAACCCGAACCAGACCAGTGCATGCGGCTGCGGTGAGTCTGTGCAGCTGACGCCGGCGAAGGCCGCGGACTAAGGCGGTCAGGCGACTTGCGCTGCCGCGTTTGACGGGGCGATTTCCGGATCCGTTTCGCAGACAACGCGGTTGCGGCCGTTGCGCTTCGCCGCGTAAAGGCAGGCATCGGCGCGCTCGATCAGCGACTGAGGCGTATCGTCTTTGCGCAAGGTGGCGACCCCGATCGAAATCGTCACATGGCCGAGCTTCTCGCCTGTTGACCGCTTCATTAGCTCCTTCGACATCACTTCGCTTGACGAATATGGTCGGCAACGGTGGTCGCCGCGCGCAGAATGGTGTTTGGCAGGACGACAGCGAACTCCTCGCCGCCGTAGCGAGCCGCGGTATCCTTGCCTTTGACGTTGTTTTTCACCGACATCGCAACGAGACGCAGGACCTGATCACCTGTCAAATGGCCAAAGTTGTCGTTGAAAGCCTTGAAAGTGATCGACGTCGGTCAGCATCAGGGACAGCGGCTCGTTCTTTTCGGCCGCGTCAGCGATAGATTTCTCCAGCGTGCCGTCGAAATATTTCCGATTGGCGAGCTGCGTGAGCGGATCGGTCAGGCTCTCGGTGCGTACGGCCTCGAGATTTACCTGAAGATCATTGATTTCCTTCCTGGAAGCATTCAGCCGCTCTTCCAACTGCTGGTTGGAGCGCTCCATCGCCTTGGTCGTTGCCACGAGATTTTCGACGATGACCCGCAACCCTTCGCGGTCTTTTGAAAGAGCGAGCTGCTGGGTCGCGCCGGCGAGGCTTTCGGTATAGCTGCTCGCCGTGCCGGCGACCGCATCGATCATCGCCATAACCTGATCGATCTCGGCCTTGACCTGGCTGCCTACTTCATCGATGCGTTCGGTCAGTCGCGAAGGCGAGAGGTAGCCGTCATAAATCTGGGCGAGATCCGTTTCCGTGATCGTGCCCTTGGCCTTGAGCATCGCATTGATTTGCGCGTTCAGCGCAGGGTGATAGCCCGTCGCATAGGTGTACCAGATCTCGTAATTGCGCGGATTGTTGGCGTGACGCAACGCCTTCATCTGCCCAAGGGCGATTTCGGCGAATCCCGTTGTGCGTTCGTACTCTTCGGCACGCCCGGTCATTGCTAAGACCCCCGAATGCAGGCCTGGCCTGCAGAGGACGGCACGCACGGCGTCTCTCTTGTGCGGACGGTATGCGACGGAAATGAACGACCGGTAAATTTGGAACTCGCGCGCTGCAGCGCGGTAAGCTTTTCAGTCAGGCTGGATGCGGCTGCTTTAGGCTTTTACCGACACTGGCCGGAGCAGGAAGGCGGGCAGGTGGCTGCCGCTGTCATCCTCGGCCGGCTGAGGCGGTCGCATGGCCTTTGAGGTTGCTTTTGTTTTGCCGCCCGGGGCGGCTGGTTGCCGCGCCGATGACGCGGCGACGAATTGCGTGGGGCTTGCTCCGCTTCCTGGCTGGAGCGAATTTCTGCCGGAATTTCGGAAGACGCGGGCTTGTCCATCCATGGAATTGTCTGGCCAGTCAGACGCTCGATGGCGCCGACGGCTTTGCTGTCGATCGGCGCAACAATCGTGATTGCGGTGCCGCTTCTGCCGGCCCGGCCGGTGCGGCCAATGCGATGGACGTAATCATCGGGGTGGTGTGGCACGTCGAAATTGAAGATGTGGCTCACCTCCGGGATGTCGAGGCCGCGTGCCGCAACGTCCGAGGCAATGAGCAATTCCGGCTTCACCGCGGCGAAACCGGTCGAGCGCCGCCGTGCGCGCGGGCTGATCCATGTCGCCATGCAGGGCGACCGCGTTGAACTTGTGGCGCAAAAGCGAGCGATGAAGATTGGCGACTTCGCGCTTGCGGTTGCAGAAAATGATCGCGTTCTTGAAGTTGTCGGCGGACCGGATCAGCCGGCGCAGTGTCTCGCGCTTTTCGTGCGGATCACGGCCGGTCGCGACCAGCAATTGGGTGATCGTCACGGCTGTGGTGGCCGGCTTCGACACTTCGACGCGCACCGGATTGTGCAGGAATGTATCGGCGATGCGCTGAATTTCCGGCGGCATCGTCGCGGTGAAAAACAACGTCTGCCGGGTGAACGGCACCAGCTTTCCAATGCGCTCGATGTCTGGAATGAAACCCATGTCGAGCATACGGTCGGCTTCGTCGATGATCAGAAGCTCGCATCCCGACAGGAGCAGCCGTCCGCGCTCGAAATGGTCGAGCAGCCGGCCGGGCGTGGCAATCAGCACATCAACTCCGCGCAGCAATTTTGCGTCCTGATCGTCGAATGACACGCCGCCGATGATCAGTGCGACGTTGAGTTTGTGGTTCTTGCCATATTTTTCGAAGTGGTCAGCAACCTGGGCGGCAAGCTCACGCGTCGGCTCCAGGATGAGCGTGCGCGGCATGCGCGCGCGTGCGCGGCCTTGTTCGAGCATCGTAAGCATCGGCAGCACGAAGGCGGCGGTTTTGCCCGTGCCGGTCTGTGCAATGCCGAGCACGTCGCGCCGCGCCAATACGTGCGGGATAGCTTGATCCTGAATCGGTGTCGGAGTTTTGTAGCCGGCCGTTTCGATAGCCGAGAGAACTTTGGCAGATAAGCCGAGATGGGAGAAAGGCATATAACCTCAGAGATCGCCCAGATCGCGCCGGACTGGAAAAACCGATTGCTATGCGCGGGGGACGACCAAATCTTCACGTCTGATCGGTTGCCCGAAACATAGGGTGCGATGCGCTAAAGTCAATGCTGCAAAGCTGCATAAGTCGTATTAATTCTTAATCTTTTCGCACCTTGGAGCGCGCGATGGCGACTGATTTGCCTCTGATATTGGTCCCCGGACTGCTATGCAGTGCGCGGCTCTACGCGCCTCAAATTGCAGCGCTGTGGCCTTATGGCCAGGTTACGGTCGCCGATCACCGGCGTGACGCCAGCATGACTGCTATCGCCGCGCGCATCCTCGCCAACGCCCCACCTCACTTTGCGCTCGCTGGTTTGTCGATGGGCGGATATATCGCCTTCGCAATGCTGCGCCTTGCACCGGAGCGCATTGCAAAGCTCGCGCTGCTCGATACGTCAGCGAGGCCTGATACGCTCGAGCAGTCTACCGCCCGCGAGAAATTCATCTCCATGGCGCAGGAAGGTCAGACTGGATGAGGTTGTTGAAACGCTCGCTCCGCGTTTCTTGCATCGAAATCGCGCGCAATGACCCCGCGCTCAGAGAATTGGTGCGCGATATGGCATCCGACACTGGTGCGGATGCGTTCGTGCTTCAGCAAAAGGCGATCATGTCGCGGCCGGATGCACGCCCGCTGCTTGCGAGCATTCGCTGTCCGACAGTCGTGCTTGTCGGTGATGGCGACCAGCTCACGCCACCGGATCTTGCGCGGGAAATCAGCGCAGGCATCCACGAGGCACGTCTTGTCGTGGTGCCGGATTGCGGGCATCTGTCAACGGTTGAACGGCCGACGGCCGTCAATGCTGCGCTGGCAGAATGGCTTGGACGATGATCGGGAACGCGCGGAAATTGTGCAACGCTTTCCGGTCTTCATCCCTTTGCTAAGCGCGGCCGGGCGCCTATACGTCGGGCCTTGCGGCAAGGAACTCGATGATGCGCACGCAGGTCGGAATCGTCGGGGCGGGCCCTGCCGGGCTTATGCTTGCACGGCTTCTCCACCTGCAGGGCATTGAATCGATCATCATCGAGAACCGCAGCCGCGACTACATCGAAAATCGTATTCGTGCTGGCCTGATCGAGCATTGGGCGGCGGACCTTCTCACCGACCTAGGCGTCGGCGAACGGCTGCAGCGGGAAGGTATGCTGCATTGGGGCATCAATATCGGCATCAACGGCGACCTGCACCGCATCGATTTCAAGGCGCTCGTGAACAAGCGCGTCACCATTTATGGGCAGCAGGAGGTGGTGAAGGATCTGGTCGAACGCCGTCTCGCCGACGGCGGCGCAGCTGTTGTTTGAGGTCGAGCGACGTAAGCATTCACGACCTGACCGGCAAGCAGCCCAAGATCAGGTTCAGCCACGAAGGCCGCCAGCAGGAAATCAGCTGCGATTTCATCGCCGGGTGTGACGGCTTTCATGGCATTTGCCGGCCCAGCATTCCCGGACGGCGTGCTCAGCGTGTTCGAGCGCGACTATCCGTTCGGCTGGCTCGGGATCCTGTCGGAAAGTCCGCCGCCCGACCATGAGCTGGTCTATTCCTACACCGATCGCGGCTTTGCGCTCTACACCATGCGTTCGCCGACACTGGCCCGTCTCTATCTGCAATGCGATCACGACGAAGACATCGAGAACTGGCCGGACACGCCGAATCTGGGACGAACTGCACAAGCGGCTCGGCGGCGCGCGCAAGCTGCAGGAAGGCCAGATGCTGCAGAAGGGCATCACGCCGATGCGCAGCTTCGTCGTCGAGCCCATGCAATACGGCCGGCTGTTTCTCGCAGGCGACAGCGCGCATATCGTGCCGCCCACCGGCGCCAAGGGAATGAACCTTGCGTTTGCCGACGTGATGATGCTGTCGCGCGCGGTCGGCGCATTTTACAAAGACAAGCGAAATGATTTGTTGGAGCACTATTCCGGCACTCTGTTTGCGACGGGTGTGGAAGGCGCAGCGGTTTTCCTGGTGGATGACCCAGATCATGCATCGCTTCCCGCACGAGACCGCTTTTGACCGCCGACGCCAGTTGTCCGATCTTGACTATCTCACCAGCTCGAAAGCAGCGGCGACTTCTCTGGCCGAGCAATATGTCGGGCTTCCGCTCGATTAATCCCGTAAGACCGAGCGCAGCGGAAAGCTCAGCAGGACGATGGCCGCGCTGGCCACGCCGGAAATTACCGCCAGCATGAGAAAGAACTCGATTTTTCCCATGCTCGACCAGAAGCTGCCGAGGTAGCCGGCGAGGAAATTTCCGGCAAAACTGGTCGCGAGCCAGACGCCCATCATCATCGAGAGCAGGGGCGCCGGTGCAATCTTGGTGACCAGCGATAGGCTGGTCGGCGAAAGGTAAAGCTCGCCAATCGTAATAACGACGAAATACGCCAGCAGCCAAACCCAGCTCGCTTTGCCGGCGCCGGCGTTCCAGGCCGCAAGCGCCATGACGAGGTAGGCGAGCGCCGTCAGGAAACATCCAATGGCAAGCTTCATCATTGTCGATGGCTCGTTCGGTCCCTGATATCTCCAAAGAGCAACAACAAAGGGCGTGAAGGCGAAATATCATGAAGGGATTGAAGGCTTGAAACCACGTCACCGGGATCTCGCCGCCGAATAATCTGCGGTCGGTAAACTGATCGGCCCAAAGCGCGATGGTATTGCCCTGTTGCTCGTAGGTCGCCCAGAACAGGCTGACGGGCAGAAACAGCAGCAGCAAAGCAAAGATCGATCGCCACCCGTCTTTATCGATAGATGCGGCCGGCGATTTTCGGCGGGCAAATGCGTCCTTGGGCAAATGCGGCGTTGCCAGCAGATAAATGACAAGCGCCTGCCGTCATGCCGAAGCCGGCGGCTGCAAATCCGTAGTGCCAGCCAAGCTCTTCGCCGAGCGTCCCGCAAATGAGTGGTGCGAGAAACGCGCCAAGATTGATACCCACGTAAAATATCGAGAATGCGCGATCCCGGCGGCGGTCGCCCGGCGCATAAAGCTCGCCAACCTGGGTGGAGATATTGGGCTTGAAGGCTCCGTTGCCGAGAATGAGAAGCCCGAGTGCGAACAAGAAAAACTGCTCGAATGCCATCGCGAAATGTCCGGCAGCCATCAGCGCGGCGCCGATGATGACGGTCCGGCGTTGGCCCAGCACGCGGTCGGCAAGTAGGCCGCCCAAAATCGGTGTCAGATAGACCAGGCCGGTATAGAAGCCGTAGATGTGAGAGGCGAAAGGCTGCGCGGCCAGCGGTCCGAAAATGCTTTCGAGCACGGTCTTGAAAGCCGAAAGCCCTATGACGTGGCGCGCTCGTTCGGGTTCGAGCAAGTATTTGACCATGTACAGGACGAGCAGCGCGCGCATCCCGTAGTATGAGAAGCGCTCCCACATTTCGGTCGCGAACAAATAACCGAGGGCGCGCGGATGGCCGAAAAGGTCTGTCCGCGGACGGCGGTTGGATTTTGGGCGTGCGCGCGCCGTGCTCATATCGATGCAAAATCGGTCCTTGACGGGCAAACGGTAGCATAGCCGACAAAGGCATTTTCCAATGGCCGGCCCCGGTGTACGCTTTTGAAATGCGCAACGGGGCACGTGCGCAAACGGGGGATGCAATGATCAAGACAAAAAAGGCTGTCATCTGCGCGCTTTCGGCGATTGCTTGTCGCTTTTTCGGCCGGGGTTGCAGGCGCCCAAACGGACTATCCGAGCCGTCCAATTCATTTCATTGTCGGGTTTGCCGCGGGCGGCGGTAACGACCTGTTCGCACGGCTTGTCGTGCAGAAGTTCCAGGAGAACACGGGCGCGACAGCTGTCATCGAGAATAGGGTCGGCGCAGGCGGACGTATCGCAGCCGAATTTGTCGCGCACCAGCCGGCCGACGGTTACATGGTGCTCGTCGGTGCAACCGGGACAAATGTCGATCGCCACCGCCGTCTATCCAAACCTCGGCTATCACGCGAGCAACAGCTTCATTCCGCTCAATATGATTGCGTCATTCCCTTTGGTTCTGGTCGTCCCTGCGGATCATCCGGCCAAGACCGTCAAAGACCTTGTGGCCTGGGCCAAGGCCAATCCCGACAAATCGAACTACGGCACGTCTTCCCCGGCGTTCACGATCACCACGGAATTATTCAAGCTCAAAAGCGGCATGCCGGCTGTGGCAATCCCATACAAGAGCAGCAACGAGTCGAACTTGAGCGTCGTATCCGGGCAGAGCCTCTTCACCATCTCGGATGGCCCGCCGGCGATTCCCCTGGTCACGGGCGGCAAGACGCGGGCACTCGCTGTCACCGGCGCGGAACGCTCGCCGGAATTGCCTGATGTGCCGAGCATGGCCGAAGCCGGGTATCCCGAAGTCAATACGCAACTGTGGAGCGGCTTCTTTGTGCCGGCAGGCACCCCTGCACCGGTCGTCGCCAAACTGACCGCCGAATTGGGCAAGGCGCTGGCAGACCCAGGGGTCCAGGAAGGTTTGAAGAAGATGGCGGTAAAACCGGGAGGGCCGACGGGCGATGCCTTCAAAAAGCGCATCGACGAGGACATCAAAACCTTTGCCGACGTGGCGAAGGCCGCCAACTTGACCTTTAAATAGTCATCAACATTGCAGCAAAGTAGTGGCGTCGCACGGCGCATTTTGCGCTCCGGCCAATATTGCCGCCGCGCGTGCCACTGTTATTGTGTCAGGCGTTGGAGTTTCGGCAAGTATGCGGTTGGTTGCGGTCATTGGAGTTATGGCGTTGGTGGCTTTGCCCGAGGTGGCGAATGCCGCTTCTGTCGAACAGGTATTCCAGGAATTCGGTCTGTTTGGCACATGGGCCGAAGGATTGCGGCAGTCCAGCAACGCCGGGCAACCCGCACGTCAGTATTTCCGCGCCGAGCGCCGGGTTGGTCCTCGAAGATCACGACCTTGGCCCTGACTTTGCGGTCAATCGCTACAGTGTCCTGTCGGCAGAGCCGGTGTCACAGACGAACGTGTCGGTGCAAGTGATCTTTCAGCCTGGCACTACGGTCGAGGAGCGACAGAAGCTGGTATTTTCGGTCAACAACAACACGCGCCGCACCATTTTCAATCAGAGCGACGCCGGCTCAATAAGAGTCAAGGATGGTATCGCTGTTGCGCGCGGCAGCAAGACGCCGCTGCTGCGGAAATGCGAAGATGGCAGGGTGAGCCGCTGACAGTAGGCTAGACGTCCAGTAAGTCAGCGCTCGCGAACTCGGCCTTCTCCTGGATAAATTCGAAGCGTGCCTCGGCTTTGGTGCCCATCAGTCGTTCGACGGCTCGAGCGGTTGGCTTTGCTTCTTTTTCCGCAAGCACCACACGCAAAAGCGTGCGCTTGCCAGGATCCATTGTCGTTTCCTTGAGTTGCGCCGCCATCATTTCGCCGAGGCCCTTGAAGCGGCTCACTTCGACCTTGGCATTGGCGTGGAACTCTTTCTTCAGCAGCGTTTCTTTGTGTTTGTCATCGCGAGCGTAGACGATCTTGCCGCCATGCGAGAGGCGGTAGAGCGGAGGCACCGCCAGGTAGAGATTCCCGCCTTCGATCAGTTTTGGCATCTGGCGATAGAAAAAGGTGATCAGCAGTGATGCGATGTGTGCGCCATCGACATCTGCGTCCGTCATCACAATGACCTTTTCGTAGCGCAGGTCCTTCTGGTGATAGTGCGTGCCGGTTCCGCAACCGAGCGCCTGGATGAGATCGGCAAGCTGCGCATTCTGCGCAAGCTTGTCCTTTCCGGCCGAGGCTACGTTCAGAATTTTTCCGCGCAAAGGCAGCACGGCCTGAGTGCGGCGGTCTCGCGCCTGTTTCGCAGAGCCGCCCGCGCTGTCGCCTTCGACGATGAAAATTTCGGAGCCTTCCGACGCCGATGAGGTGCAGTCGGCAAGCTTTCCCGGCAGGCGGAGCTTGCGAACCGCAGTTTTGCGGGCAATGTCTTTTTCCTGGCGCCGCCGGATGCGCTCTTCCGCACGTTCGATGACGAAATCCAGCAGCTTGTTGGCCTGCATTGGATTGGCGGCAAGCCAATGGTCAAATGGATCCTTGATCGCCTGTTCGACAATCCGTTGGGCCTCTGCGGTCGCGAGACGGTCCTTGGTCTGACCCTGGAACTCCGGCTCGCGTACAAACACTGAAAGCATGCAGCCGGCGCCCGTCATCACGTCATCGCTTGTGACGGGCGCCACGCGCTTTTCCTGCCCGACGCGCGACGCATGGTCCTTGAGGCCGCGCAGCAACGCCGACCGCAGCCCGGATTCGTGCGTGCCGCCATCCGGAGTAGGGATCGTGTTGCAGTATGAGTTGAGAAACCCGTCGGTGTCAGCGGTCCAGGCAACCGCACACTCGACCGCGCCGTGACGGCCGGTCTTTCCGGCCGAGCCAGTGAAGATATCAGGGTGCACCAGCGTCGCGCCGGTTAGATTGGAAGCCAGATAGTCCTTCAATCCGTCCGCGAAATGGAACGTCGCTTTGTCGGGAACGTCCTCGACGCCTTTGAGCAGCGCCTTGTCGCAGTGCCACCGAATCTCGACGCCGCCGAAGAGGTAGGCTTTCGATCGCGTCATCTTGAAGACGCGATCGGCCTTGAATGCGGCCTTGGGCCCGAAAATTTCCGGATCCGGCTTGAAGCGGACCTTGGTGCCGCGCCGATTGGGTGCGCGGCCGGCCTTTTCCAATTTGCCTTTCGGCTTGCCGCGCTCGAAAGCCATCCGATAGAGCTGCTGCTCGCGCGCGACTTCGACTTCCATGCGTTCCGACAAGGCGTTGGCGACGGAGACGCCGACGCCATGCAGGCCGCCTGAGGTCTCGTAAACCTTCGAGTCGAATTTGCCGCCCGCGTGCAGCATGCACATGATCACTTCGAGCGCCGACTTGCTCTTGAATTTCGGATGCGGGTCGACGGGAATTCCGCGGCCGTTGTCGGTGACGCTGACGAAGCCGTTGGCCTCCATCTCGACTTCGATCCAGTCGGCATGGCCGGCAAGCGCCTCGTCCATAGCGTTGTCGATGACTTCGGCAAACAGGTGGTGCAGCGCTTTCTCGTCGGTGCCGCCGATGTACATGCCTGGCCGGCGGCGTACAGGTTCGAGCCCTTCCAGCACTTCGATGTGCTTGGCGGTATAGCCCGCTTCCGCGCCCGAGCCGCGCGCGGACGCCTTCGACCTCGCACTGGTTTTACCTCGGGCGGATGCCTTCGGCGCCTTGCGCGCCAACGACTTGGCGGTCCGCGGCAGAATCAAACAGATCGGGCTGTTTCGAGGGTTTTTTCTTTGTCGCTGTCTTGGCCATCGAACCCTTCAGATATGTCGCAGCGAATCAGTTGCCAGATACTATGCCACGATGGTTATGCCCGGCGTGAGCGGCCGTCAGCGGCCCGTTCACGCTATATACGGGGGGCTAAATCGTCCTAAAGCCGCGGCAGGAACGTTGCAAGCTGCGGAAAGACTGCCAAGGCCGCGACCACGCCTAGCAGCACAATCCAGTAAGGAATAGACCCGCGGAAAATCTCGGCGAGCTCAACATTGGGATCAGGAACTGCCGATTTCACCGTGAATACCAGAATGCCAAAAGGCGGGGTCAGCAGGCCGGTTTCGATCGCCAGAATTCCCATGATGGCGAAGGCCAGGGGATCAAAACCCAAATGCATGGCGATCGGCGCGAAGATCGGAACGGTAAGAAGAATAATCGAAATTGAGTCGATCAGACAGCCGAGCACAAACCAGATCGCCACCATCACGAGTAAGAATGCCCCAGGGACCGAGGCCCGTGCCGAGCAAGAAGGCTTTGGCGGCCTCCGTAAAACCGGTCATCGACAGCACGCGCGAATACAATTGCGCGCAGAACAGCAGCAACAGCAGCGGACCCGACGTGCGCCCAACGTCAAGTACGACCTGCCAGACCTCTCGCGGCTTGATTCCTTTGACGACCGCCAGAATAAGAGCGCCGACAGCGCCGATCCCTGCGCCTTCGGTCGGGGTACATAGGCCGAGCCAGATCGCACCCAATGTGCCGAGGATGAGGAGAACGACCAGCAATGTGCTGACCAGCATGGCACGGAGCGACTCCTCCTGGTCAGCCGGTGGAGCAATGCGAGCGCCGCTCACATCTGCGCCAAGCGGACGTGCGGCCAGTCGTGAGGCATGCGTCTCACCCACAAGTTCCGGCTTGAGCTTCGCTGCGATCACGACATAGGCGATCATGCCGGCCGCAGCGAGCAGTCCGGGGATCACGCCGGCAAGGAATAGCTTGCCGATCGACAACTCGGTCAGCACGCACCAGACGATCATCAGGACCGACGGCGGTATCAACATGCCAAGGCAGGCGCTGCCGGCCACGCAGCCGAGTGCGAAATCGCGGCGATAGCCGAAGCGCCGCATTTCAGGATAGGCGATACGCGAGAATGCGGCAGCGGCGGCGATACTGACGCCGGTGACAAATCCGAACAGGGCATTGGCGACGATTGTTGCCGCTGCCAGCCGGCCGGGAAGCCATCGGCTGGCGCGGTTTCCAAGTGCATAGAGGTCGCGTGCGGCACCGCATTTTGCCAAAAAGTCGCCCATCAGCATGAACAGTGGGATCACGGCGAAGACGTAGTCGCGCAGCGCCTCATAGGCCGTGTTGGCGACGAAGGTGCGCACCACCTCAAGCTCGCCGGTCATCAGATAGAGGCCGAGTGCTGCCGTAATGCCCAGCGCGATAGCGATGTGCACGCCCGCAAACACGATGCCGAGGAGGACGACGATGATCGCGATCATGTCGAAATGGCCGAGCATGATGCGGTTCCTAAATGTGGGTGGACGCGGTCGGCGTCACGACGTTGTCCGGCTTGCCGGTGACAAAAGATCGGGCGGCGCGCAGCGCGCGCAATCCGTAGCTGGCGACCACGAGAATAGATCCGACCACGACGACGACACGGGCCGGCCAGGCCGGCACTCGCAACGCCCCTTCGCCTTCATATTCGCCGCTGAACCAGGAGTGCAGCATCGGCTCGTAGCTGCCCCAGATAATGAGACCGAAGAACAGAATTCCGAGCACCGCCGACAGAAGCTGGGCCAGAGCGCGGCCGCGAACTCCGAACATCGAGGAGAACACGTCGGTGTAGATCATGCTCCCGCTCTGCACGGAATATCCGGCGAGGAGAAAGCAAATGATGACGATCGACATCGACACCATCTCCGGCGTGCCTTTGACCGGTGAATTGAAGATGGCGCGTCCGAATATGTCAGCGCAGACCAGAAATCCGAGCAGGAAGATGATCATCGCCGCGGCTGCTAGCAGAGCGCGCACGACCGAGGCATTCAATTTTTCAAGCACGTGCCGTTCCCCGAAGGCAAAATAGGCGGGCGACCGACGCGCCGCCGCCCGCCGCGAAGCGCCAGCTTACTTGATTGTGTAGCGCACCGGCCACTTGTAGCCGAGCTTCTCGGCCTCCTCGAGCGTGAGCTTGAGCACCTGCGAGCCGGGCAGCCCCATCTTGTCAAGCTCGTCGGCTTTCTGCTGCGGCCAGTCTTTCAACGCTGTCGCCCATTCGATGCGCACAGATTCGGGCAGCGTCCTGACGACAGCGCCCGACGAACGGAGCAGTGCGAGCTGCTTTGGATAGTTTTCCTTGTTGACCGTGCCGGTGATGGCTTCGTATTCGCGGCCGACCTGCACGATGATGTCCTGTACTTCTTTCGGCAGCTTGCTGAAGCGTGCCGAGTTCATCGTCAGCCCGTGCCAGGTGATCGCGCCGAAGCCGATCTCGGTGTAGTATTTGCCGATCTCGTATAGTTTGAAGTTCACCCAACCCGACGGGAACATGATCCAGCCGTTATATACGCCGGTCTGCATCGAGGTATAGGCATCGGGCAGCGACGATTGCACGCCGTGATGCCGGCAAATTCCAGCCATTTCAGATTGAGGCCGGCGCCAGCGATCTTGCGACCCTTGAGGTCGGCTACTGTATTCCAGTCGAAGGTGGTGCCGAGGTTGTAGCCGTTGTCGGCGATCAGCGCGATCAGCTTTTGCTTAAACCTGTCCTCGAGCACCTGCGACATGATAGGGGACCTTGTCATAGACCGCGCGCGCGATCTTCAAACTCATGACCGGGTCCATGGTGCCAAACGGCAGCATGACCTGGAAGGGATGCAGCGGAAGGTTCGAAGGTTCAAAACCGAAATTATAGCCGCCGATATCGATTATCCCGGCCTGCACACCCTCGAGCGTATCGGCAACCTTCACCATGGCGCCGCCATAACCTTCGACGAACTCGACTTTGTGTTTCGTCTTCTCAGCAACGCGCTTGGTAACCTCCGGCACGAAGAAATTCTGCATCAGATTGACGTAGGTGTTCGCCGGCGGATGGCCTGAGGCAATCCGCAGACGAATGACCTCCTGCGCCATTGCCGTCGTGCTGACGGCAGAGAGCGCCAAAAAAGCGACAGTTCGCAAGATTGTTCGGATATGCATTGTCTCCCCCAATCGCCGATTTTCGGCGTTGTTTTTGTGAAGCTTCCGGACAATCCGTCGCCCCGCCATTCGCTGTCAATGCCTACGGGGACGCATATGCAGGCGGCCGCGGATATTGGCATGCTTCGTCGTTTGTACCGCAGCCTTGGCAACCAAATGGTGGGTAAGCCGTTGTCTAAGGCCATGGAATTTCGCGATTTGAAAGCCGACGAGCGGCGTAAAGAGAAATCGAGCGCCATTCAGGCCGAACGGCGCGCGCGCTCGCTATTTGCGATCACCGATCCGCACCCGGTGAGCGAGGTGTCACGCTTTTGGCGCACTGCCGCTCAGGCGGCGGCCATCGGCATGTTTCTAATTTTGCTTGTCGTGGCCCTAAGCTTGGGGCGTCCGATACTGCTGCCGGTGGCGTCGGCTTTCGTCGTGAGCATGATGCTGGGGCCATTATCGGCACGGGCGGAACGCTACCGCGTGCCGCCACTGGTGTCAGCACTCGCCCTGTGGCTGCTGGTGATCGCGGTGTTCTACGGAGTGATCGTTCTTTTGGCAGGTCCGGCGCTGGATTGGATTGGTAAGGCACCGGATATTGGTCGTAACATCCAGGAAAAGCTGCACATACTCGATCGGCCACTAGCCGCGCTGCAGGATTTGCGTGACGCGCTTCTGCCCTCCGACAAAAAGGGCAGCCTCGGCGTCGACATTATGAGCTTCGTGCAGCCGGCGGTTCTCATTGTGACGCCGGCAATCGGACAGATGCTCACTTTCTTCGGCACGCTGTTTTTCATGCTGCTCGGACGTTCTCGATTGCGTCGCGTCCTCGTCGCATTCTTTGATGAGCGAGAGGCGCGCCTGCGCACGTTAAAAATCATGAACGACATTGAGCAGAACCTGACCGGCTATCTGAGCATTGTAGTGATCATCAACGTGGCGATCGGACTCTGCGGTGGATTTGCGGCATGGGTGACCGGACTGCCGGATCCCGTTGCTTGGGCAGTGCTCGGGTTTATCCTTAATTTCATTCCATACATCGGGGCGCTAATCATGGAGGCTGCGCTATTTATGGTCGGCCTCGTGGTGTTCCCAACTCTCTCACATGCGCTGATTGCGCCCTTGCTCTTTCTGGCGCTTGCCACCTTGGAAGGACACTTCATTACGCCGAGCGTCATCGGCCATAGGCTGACGCTCAATCCCCTGACCGTATTCTTGTCGTTGGTGTTCTGGACTTGGCTGTGGGGGCCCGTGGGCGCATTTTTGGCCGTCCCGCTGCTGATTGTGGGCCTTGTTGTAATAGATCACCTCTTCCCCGACGACGAGCCTGAGTTGCCAACCTAGCGTACTGGCGCGGAGGGCGGCGGCGGGCTAGACACGTGCGACCTTCCGGCGGCCTTCCATGGATTTTCAGGCTTTTGTCCAGCAGACCGTTGATTTTGTCCGCCACAACCAAGCTTGGGCGGTACCGGTCGTCTTTGCGCTGGCATTTGGAGAATTGCTGGCATTTATTTCGCTGCTTCTGCCGGCCTGGGGGGCGCTGGTCGCTATCGGCGCTCTCATTGGTTCGAGCGGAATCAAGTTTTGGCCTATATGGGTCGCGGCATCACTGGGCGCAGCATTTGGCGATTGGGTCTCTTATTGGATCGGGCTGAAACTCGAATACCGAGTTGCGCATATGTGGCCTTTGTCTCTGCATCCCGATCTCATTCCGCGCGGAGAGACCTTCATGAAGAAATGGGGCATTCCGGGAATTTTCATTGGCCGCTTCTTCGGGCCGCTTCGCGCCATCGTGCCATTGATCGCAGGAATTTTTGAAATGCCGTTCTGGCATTTTCAGATCGCAAATTTCGCGTCAGCCTTTGTCTGGGCTGCGACATTGCTGACGATCGGCGACGTCATCTCCAAGGCTGTCATCTGGGGGCTGTGGTAGTTTCGGAAGCAAAAATCCGCCGGGATTTTGTCCCGGCGGATTATTTTTTGTTGTGCCATCACTTATTTCATCACAGCGGCACCTGCCTGTGAAATGGTATCGTCTTGTGAGCCCGTGCCGCCGCTGACGCCGATTGCGCCGACGATCTTGCCACCGGCCACGATGGGATTGCCGCCACGCGAGCCGATAAATCCAGCACCGAGCGTTGGGAGATAGGCGAAGTACTGACCTTTGGCGATCAGGCGCTCGAACACCACTGTCGGACGACGGTAGACTGCTGCCGCCTTTGCCTTGCTTTGCGAGATTTCGATAGATGCATACTGGCAGTCATCCATTTTTTCGAAATAGACGAGGTCACCCGAGGGGCTGACAATGGCAATGCACATTGGCCAGCCACGTTTGGTTGCTTCGGCTATCGCAGCCTCGGCGACCTTCTTGGCATCGGCAAGCTTTATCGTTTCGCCATACGGCGTGAAATTGTACTTGTCCGGCACGTTTTCATTCGGATTGTTCGGGTCGGCCGGGACCTGAGCGAAAGCGCCCGAACTCATCAGCAGCGCGGCGCCGAGAGCGCCCGCCAGCATAGTCAAACGACGCATTATTTACCTCCCACGTGAGAGCCGGTCGTTACCGGCCTTGCTTGCCTGGCCGAGGCGGCGCAGGGCTTAGACATCGCAAGTTTAGCCAACCGCACAGCCGCCGCCTATATGGGTCTCTGCCGTCCGGACCGTGTAGGGAATAATGCGCTCAACATGGGGTTAGCCGCGCGATGGGATATCCATCGAGCCGGGGGCTATTGTCGACGGTCACTGCGCCGAGCAAAATCGGCCAATTCTAAAGCCAGGGAGGGACATATGACACAATTGACGCGACGCCATCTGTTTGCGGGCGCGGCCGCGGTCGGTGCCGTTTTCGCGGGGTCAAATACAATTATTTCTCCAGCGAGCGCCTCTGCGCCCGTCGCGGGCACGCAGAATGCCGGCTGGTATCGCTACAAAGTCGGCGACTTCGAGGTCACCGTTGTCACCGACGGACAGGGCGCGAATCCCTTGGGCGACAGCTATGTCACCAACACGCCGAAGGACACAGTGGCCAAAGATCTTGAGGCGCAATTCCTGCCGAAAGATAAAGTGATCCACACCTATACTCCGGTCGTCATCAATACTGGCTCAAAGTTGGTCGCGATCGACACCGGCCTTGGTCTTGGCGCCTATGCGCAGTCGAAAGGCAAGCTCGGCCAGTACCAGGCAAACTTGAAAGCCGCAGGGATCGACGCAAATAACATCGATGTTGTGATCATCTCGCACTTCCATGGCGATCACATCAACGGTCTGATCGGCCCGGACAACAAGCCGATGTTCCCGAACGCGGAAATCATGGTACCCGAGACTGAGTGGGCGTTCTGGATGGACGAGAGCAATGTCAGCAAGTTGCCCGACGTCGCAAAAGGCCAGATGGCGAATCCGCAAGCGGGTCTTCGGAGCACTCGGCGACAAAGTGACGAAGTATCAGGGCAAGAAAGAACTCGTGCCCGGGATTACTTCTATGTTTACGCCGGGTCACACGCACGGACACCACTCCCACATTGTCTCCTCCGGCAACAATACGCTGCTCGTTCAGGCGGATGTCACAGCCGGTGCCGCCACACTCTTCGTGCGCAATCCGGATTGGCAATTCGTGTTTGATTCCGACAGGCAACTGGCAGTCGAGACACGCAAGAAGGTTTACGACATGGCTGTTGCCGACAAGATGATGGTGCAGGGCTTTCATCTGCCGTTCCCCTCGGTTGGCAATATCGAGAAAGCCGGCAATGGGTATCGTCTCGTTCCCGCTACCTGGAGCCCATCGATCTAGGTTGATTGGCACGTTGTTAACAGAAGGCCGCCAGTTCCGGCGGCCTTCTTGTTTGGGATGAGTCCCGCTAAGCTGCTGCTTCGCGGCAACGGGAACTGTTGCATGGCCGAGACGGCATTCGAGCAAGCTTTGGCGGCGCGCACTGTAGCGATGCTGGAGGCATGCACGCGATGCGGCAAATGCGTCGAGGTCTGCCCGATGGTGCAGCCTGCAGGCGTGGGTGACGCTTCGCCGGAAAGCGTCATTGCAGGGGTGCTCGATATCGTCCGTACAGGAGAGGGGCCGGAGGCATCCAAAGCATGGGCCAAAGGCTGCGCGCTTACGGGTGACTGCATTGCGGCGTGCGACGAAGCCGTCAACCCGCGCTTCCTGCTGGCAATGGCACGCGTTGCGCTCGCCAAGCAATCCTCCGAACTGCGCAACCGGCGCAAACAAGGCGTCGAGAATTTCCGGCTGGTTGCCGACGGCGTGAACGTGCTTGCGCGTATGCAACTGGGCGAGAACGATCTTGCGCGGCTTGGCCAGTACGTGAACGACCGCCTTGAAAACGGATCGACCGCGAAACCGGGTGAGCGTCCGGACTTTGTCTTTTACACCGGCTGCAATGTGCTCAAGACGCCTCACATGGCGCTGATGGCGCTCGACATCATGGATGCCCTCGAGCGTGACTTATCGTGTCATGGGCGGCCCAACGCATTGTTGCGGCGTCATTCAGCTGCGCGCGGGCGACACCGACGTCTCCGGGCGCGTCGCCACGAGTTCGCTCGACAAGCTCGCCGAAGGGAAGGCCGGCGTCATTTCCTGGTGTGCAAGCTGCCATGTCCAATTCACCGAAACGACAATCCCGACCGTCGAAAAGGTGAGGGGCGCGCGGCCGTTCGAGATGACGCCGTTCATGCTGTTTCTTAAGACCACGATTCGAAGACCTTCGGCCGATGCTGAAAAATCCCGTTCCGATGCGGATCGCCCTGCACAAGCATCCCGGCGTCAAAGGCGTGGTCGAGGCCGGCACGGAGCTGCTGCGAATGGTTCCCGGGATTGAGATCGTCGATCTGCATCAGCCGGCGGTCGGTCTGATGAGCAATTCGCTGAATGCGCTGCCCGACTACAAGCGCGGGCTTCAGCTCGCCGAGCTTGAAGCCGCTGCCGCTGCCGGCGTTGATGCGCTGGTTGCGATCTATCATGTCGACCATCGCGAGCTTTGCGCGCACGAGCGCGACTGGCCGTTCCGCATCATCAACATCCTCGACATCGTCGGTGCCAGCATGGGCCTGCACCACGACGATCATTTCAAGCGGCTGAAGATCATGCAGGATGCCGACGCGATCGTCGCCGACTGCAAGGACATGATCGCGTCCTATGGCATTGAGCCTGCTTTCGCGCGCGAGGTCGTTATCAAGGCAATGCTGAAAGAGCAGCCTTTGCCGCTGCGCGGCCACAGTTGACGGATCAGGGGCCGCGGCTTATATCGCCCGCCCATGACGATGCTTTTTGCAAAGCGAGAGCCGCGCCGCCGCCGTGCCCCTCAGGCACGGGCGTAGCGCTATCGTCACCCGTGCCGCCGGATCCGAGGCCGCGGCACGTTTCCCCAAGACAAGCCGCGCTGTTGGCCTTCTTCCGGTAGTTCTTTAAGACTTCTGGATAAGGATCGATTTATGGCTGCAAAAGCGAAGATCGGTGTACTGGGGGCCTCGGGCTATACGGGGGGCGAGTTGGTGCGCGTGTTGCTGCGTCACCCGCGCGCCGAGATCGTGCTGCTGACCGCCGAGCGCAGCGCCGGCAAGGCTATGCGTGACGTGTTTCCGCAGTTTTCTCCCTTTACGCTGCCACAGCTTGTCGCGATCGATGGAATCGACTGGCGAGGCGCCGCATTGGACGTCGCGTTTTGTGCCTTGCCGCACGCGACAACGCAAAAGGTCATCAAGGATCTGATGGCGAAGTCGCCATCGACCAAAGTCGTCGACCTATCGGCAGACTTTCGCCTGTCGGACACCGCGGCCTATGCGAAATGGTATGGCCACGATCATCACGCGCCGGAGCTGCAAAAGGAAGCCGTTTACGGTTTGACCGAAATTCACCGGCGCGAGATCAGGCATGCGCGGCTGGTCGCCAATCCCGGCTGCTACACGACATGCGCGCAGTTGCCGCTCGTCCCGCTCATCAAGAACAAGGCGATCGAACTCGACGAAATCGTCGTCGATGCCAAGTCCGGCATGACCGGTGCGGGCCGTGCCGCCAAAGAGGCCATGCTATTCTCCGAAGTTTCGGAGGGCTTTCATGCTTACGGTGTTGGCCATCATCGGCATATGGCCGAGCTCGACCAGGAGTTCTCGCTCGCCGCCGGGCGGGAGGTCGTTGTCACATTCACCCCGCATCTGGTGCCAATGAACCGGGGTATTTTGTCGACGATCTATATCCGTGGACGGCGGGGTCGGACTGCTGAAGACCTTCATGCGATACTTTTAAAGTCTCTACATGAAGGAGCCGTTTGTGCATGTCTTGCCCTTCGGGGAAACGCCCCAGACCCGGCATGTACGGGGGTCGAATATGACTTTCATCGGGGTTGCGAAAGACCGTGTCCCCGGGCGCGCGATCGTCGTGTCTGCTCTCGACAATCTGGTCAAAGGGCGCCTCCGGGCAGGCGATCCAGAACATGAATTTGATTATGGGCTGGCCGGAGACGATGGGCTTGGAGCAGGTGGCGTTGTTTCCCTGATTTCACTGGTACAATCGCCGTATCTTCGCGGGAGACCTACGGCCGATGCTCGAGGTTCAGAACCAGCCGCCGCCGCTTGAGCCTTACAATCTGTTCGCGAGCGATGCGGTATTGCGCGAGGCGGTGCGCCGCGATGGCGCAAGCTGGGCCGAAGGCGATCTGACCGAACTGGGCGTCAGGCTCGGCAAACCCGAGACCGTCCAGCTCGGTTTCGATGCCAACAAGTTTTCCCCGCAACTTCATACGCTCGACCGCTACGGTCACCGGCTCGACGAAGTCGATTTTCACCCGGCCTGGCACCAATTGCTCGAAATTGCTCTTGAGGCCGGTCTTCACTCGAGTCCCTGGGCAAATCCGAAACCGGGCGCGCATGTGGCGCGCGCCGCCGGGACATACATGCTGGGGCAGATCGAAAGCGGCGTGTATTGCCCGCTCGCGATGACCTATGGCTCGGTCCCGACATTGCGGCATGCGCCGCAAATCGCGGACGAATGGCTGCCGCGGATCTACTCGCGCGAATACGATCGGCGCTTTCGGCCGGCGCGCTTGAAGACGTCGGCTCTTGTCGGCATGGGCATGACCGAGAACCAGGGCGGCTCGGACCTGCGCACCAATACGACACGTGCACAGCCGTCCGCCGACGGCAGTTTCCGCCTCTATGGCCACAAATGGTTCATGTCGGCGCCGATGTGCGATGCCTTCCTTGTGTTGGCGCAGGCGCCGAACGGCTTGAGCTGCTTTTTGATGCCGCGATGGACGCCGGACGGCGAGCGCAACGCGATCCTGATACTTCGGCTGAAGGACAAACTCGGCAATCGCTCAAACGCGTCGAGCGAGGTCGAGTTTCATGGCGCCTACGCGCAACTCATCGGTGAAGAGGGGCGCGGCATTCCGACCATCATAGAGATGGGCAACTACACGCGACTCGATTGCTGCATAGGTTCATCCGCTCTGATGCGGCAGGCGGTTGTCCAGGCGATCCACCACGCGCGACACCGCATCGCATTCCAGAAAAAGCTCATCGACCAGTCCCTTATGACGAACGTGCTTGCCGATCTCGCGCTTGAGTCGGAAGCCGCCGCCGTGCTGACCATGTGGCTTGCCCGTGCTTATGACGAGAACAATGACGCCGCGCTGGCTATCCGGCGCATCGTAACGCCCGCGGCCAAAGTTCTGGATCTGCAAACGGACGCCGTCCCTGACCTACGAGGCCATGGAGGTGCTCGGTGGCTCCGGCTACATCGAGGAAAGCATCATGCCTCGCCTTTATCGCGAGGCGCCGGTCAATTCGATCTGGGAAGGTTCCGGCAACATCATGTGTCTCGATGTGCTGCGCGCACTGGAGCGGACGCCCAATGTTGCCGAAGTTTTGCGTCGCGAACTCGACGAGGCCAAAAATTCACCGGTCAAGGCGTTTTCCGGGCGCATCGAAAAGCGGCTTGCAGCCCGCGATCACGCTGACGAGTCACAGGCGCGCGCGCTCGTGCGCGACCTCATACTTGCCCTTCAGGGCTCATTGCTGGTCAGGCACGCGCCAGCCAATGTATCGGATGCATTTTGCGCATCGCGGCTCGACGGTGACGGCGCTCCGGTCTTCGGGATGTTGCCGCGCGGCCTCGATACGCGCGGCATCGCCGAACGCGCCTATCCTGCAAACTAGAGCTTTCCGAATACCGCGAGTACAAGCGCGACCTGCGCGAGAAAGCCGACCGAGAAGGCGAGCGTGCGGAGAACCGGCACACCCATCGTGTAAACGATAACGTGCGCCAGCCTCGCCCAGAAATAGACCGCGCAGGCAATGACGGTGTACTCGGTCGAGTAGCCTTGTGCGTCAAGAATGAGGACCAGCGGCGCGAAAATGATGAGGTTCTCAACGGCATTGGTGTGGGCAAAATAGAGCCGCTGCGCCCAGGCGGATTGCGGCTTATCGTGCCGCGAGGGGTTGGCCAAGCAGCCCATCAGGCCGCGCACCATGGCGCGATCGATGATGTAAGGCACCCACAACAGCCCGGTCAGGATGATCGTCAGCGTCAGCCACATCAGTTCCTTGGTCATCGGCGCTCCCCATTCGTATACGAGAGGCCGAGCATAAGGGATGCACCCGTCATTGTCGCGGTTGTCGCAATCAAGAAGCCGTTAATGACCTTGCGACGACATAACATCCGACAGTGATCACGATGCCCGAAAAAATGCGCGTCAGCGCGGTTTTATGGCCGGAGAGATACGTTGCGAGCCGGATGCCGAGCAAACCACCTAACGCACCGCCAAGCACGAAGAGAAATGCTAGGCGCCAATCGACCAGACCGGACCATGCGTAGCTCGCTGCGGTCGTCAGACCAAAGGCGGTGACCGATACCAGCGATGAGCCGATTGCATTGATCAACGGCATGGCGGTGGCCCCGATCAATCCGGGTACGATCAGGAAGCCGCCGCCAATGCCGAAAAAGCCCGACATCGCGCCAACCACGAGGCCCAAACCAATCAGCATCGGAAGCAATCGTGGCACGCTTTCTCGCGTGAGTTTGACATCCGGGTTGCCGGCGGTTTTGCGCGGCCTCAGCATCATTATGCCAATGACGATCATCAGGACGCCGAACAAGGCCAAAAGGCGCTCCCCATCGACCATTTTACCAAGCTGCGCGCCACCGGCCGCGCCGATCATGCCGGCAATTGCGAATGTGATAGCGCATGGCCACTTCACGGTCCCTGAACGTGCATGACCGGTGAGATTGGCAGCTGCGCTGAGGGCGACGGCAATCGCGCTTGTGCCGATCGCAATATGCGGTGAGGGCACACCGACGACATAGACCAGCAGCGGTACGGCCAAAATCGAACCGCCACCGCCCACCAGGCCGAGGACAAAACCGACCAAGCTTCCTGAGGCAATGGCAAGCAGGTCGTGCAGCATATTAAGCCGCGCGTGCGGTCCGGCGGTTCCAGGGCATCAACGCCAGCAAATGCGCCATTCCACAGAAGCCGCTGACTCCGGCAAATACGAGCCCTGCACCAACGAAGGCCGAGAGGGCATAGAAGCCAGGGGAAAATAATGTCCCGAGCAACATGCCCATCAAGACAAGCGAACCGGCAGCAATCTGTACCTGCCGGATAATGTCGATTGGCTGGCTGCGATCGAGGGCGACGGGCAGACCGGCCTTTTTCCATGCATCAAGGCCGCCGTCGAGAATATAGGCATCGCAGTTTGCGGCAGCCGAAAGGCGCGCGGCATTCCCGCGCGTGCGCGCGCCCGACCGGCAATGAAATACGAGTACTTCATCGCCAGAGCGCGCCGGACTTTCCGCGTCCAGCCGGCTTAACGCATGATGGCGCGCACCAGGGATGCGCTCACGCGCGTGTTCGTCGGCCTCGCGGATGTCGATGAGGACCGCACCTCTGCGCACGAGTTCGGCGGCGCGTTCCGGGGAAATTGCTTGTAGGTCTGTCACGATCGTTCTCCGTTCTTGTTTTGGTTGGCCCTTCACGGGCAGTAGATATTTTTGAGCAGCGAAAGAAGGCGCGCCGCGTTTGGATCGGCGATGCGGTAGAACACCGTCTGCGCTTCTCGCCGGGTGCTGACCAAGCCATCTTCACGCATTTTGGCGAGGTGCTGGGAGAGTGCTGACTGGCTCAAATCGACCGCTTCCGCGAGATCGCCGACCGACATTTCTCCCGCGACAACCAGGCGGCATAGGATCAGCAGCCGGTTTTCGTTGGCCAGCAACTTGAGCAGGCCGGCGGCTTCGCCTGCCTTGCGCTCAAGTTCAGCAATGCCAATATCGGCGGCAGCTTTTGGTCGACGGACGGTTTGTACCGGCACGGCGCGGGCTCCATAAATTAGCTATTGCTAAATTAGGGTATTCTAATATACAAGTCAAGGGCCAGGCTGGACGGAATAGGAGTGGGTCATGACCGCCACTGCAAAACCTGAAATTCGTGGATTTTTCGATGAGCCGACCAATACCGTCAGCTATCTCGTCTGGGATCCCGCTACAAAGTCGGGCGCGGTGATCGATCCCGTACTCAATTTCGACCATCGCAGCGGAGAGGCAACCGTGGAATCGGCCGACGCCATCCTTGCGGAGGCAAAGAAGCTCGGCGTCAAAATCGAACAGGTCCTGGAAACTCACGCGCATGCCGATCATTTGTCGGGTGCGCCTTACATAAAGCTGAAAACCGGCGCCACGGTCGCGATCGGCGAGCATATCAAGGACGTGCAGAGGATCTTCCGGCCGATTTTCAATGCGATGGATGTATCGGGCGACGGGTCGGAATTCGATCATCTGTTCAAGGATGGTGAGCACTTCAAAGTCGGCAGCGATCGACGGTGAGGTGATCTATACGCCGGGTCACACGCCGGCTTGCGTGTCTTACAAGATTGGTGATGCCGTGTTTGTCGGCGATACGATGTTCATGCCCGATTACGGCACGGCGCGTGCCGATTTTCCCGGCGGCAACGCGCGCGAACTCTATCGGTCGATCCGGCGGATTCTGTCATTACCGAAGGAAACGCGGCTTTTCATGTGTCACGACTACAAGGCGCCCGGCCGCGATCAATATGCTTGGGAAACGACGGTGGGCGAGGAAAAGGCGCGCAATGTTCACGTGCACGAGGGCGTGACGGAAGATGAATTTGTCAAGATGCGAGAAACGCGTGACGCCACGCTTGCGACGCCTTTGCTTTTGCTGCCCTCGATTCAGGTGAACATTCGTGCCGGCAAATTTCCGCCAGCTGAAGCCAATGGCGTGCACTATCTCAAGGTGCCGGTAAAAATCGCGTCGTAGCCCAGAGCTACGTCCAGCTTTTTACTTTGACGTAAGATCCCGGCGCATCTTCGATCGGCTTGAACTTGCCGCCGCCGATCTTGCGAGCGGTCACGGTTTCGGCGCCCTGCGCCTTGAGCCAATCGAGCCAGTCAGGCCACCAGGAGCCAGGGTGCTCGGTGGCCGTTTTCATCCAGGTTTCAACGCTTTCACCGTTCGGCTTGTCGCCTGTCCAGTACTGGTATTTTGGTTTGCTCGGGCGGATTGACCACGCCAGCGATGTGGCCGGAGCCGGCGAGCACGTATTTGACCGGGCCGCCGAAAAATTGTGAGCCATAAAGCACGGATTTCGCCGGCGCGATGTGATCTTCGCGTGTGGCGAGATTGTAGACCGGCACTTTCACCTTGTGCAGATCGATCCGGAGTGCCTGCAATTTCCATCTCTCCTTTGGTGAGCTTGTTGTCCAGATAGCAGTTGCGCAAATAGAAAGAATGATTGGCCGCAGGCATGCGGGTGGCGTCGGAATTCCAGTAAAGAATGTCGAACGGCATCGGCTTTTTGCCCCGCATGTAATTGTTGACGATGTAGGGCCAGATCAGGTCGTTTGAGCGCAACATATTGAAGGTATTGGCCATGCGCGAGGCTTCCAGATAGCCTTGCTGCTTCATGTGCATCTCAAGTTGTTTGATGCGCTCCTCGTCGACGAACACCATCAGGTCGCCCGCGTAGGTGAAATCAATTTGCGCCGCGAATAATGTGGCCGATTTAACGCGGTTCTGTTTTTTTGCGGCTAGATAGGCGAGGGTGATCGAGAGCAGGGTCCCGCCAACGCAATAACCGATGGCGTGGGCCCGCTTCTCGCCGGTGATCGCTTCAACCGTATCCAGTGCGGCGATCACGCCCTCGCGCATGTATTCTTCGAAATTTTTTGCGGCTAGCCTGGCGTCCGGGTTGACCCATGAAATCACGAATACCGTGATGCCCTGATCAACGCACCATTTGATGAAGGATTTATCGGGTGCAAGGTCGAGGATATAAAACTTGTTGATCCACGGCGGCACGATCAGCAGCGGAAGCTTCAGCACATCCTTGGTCGTTGCTTCGTATTGGATGAGCTGCATCAATTCATTCTGGAACACCACCTTGCCGGGCGTCGTCGCGAGATTTTTGCCGACGTCGAACATGGAAGGATCGGACTGGCGGATTTTGAGGATGCCCCTGGCCGGCCTTGATGTCTTCCGAAAGCATGTGCATCCCGCGCACGAGATTTTCGGCGTTCGACGAAAGCGTCTCGCGCAGCAATTCCGGATTGGTCAGCACGAAGTTCGATGGCGAAATCGCATTGGCAATTTGCTTGACGTAAAATTCCGCCTTCTTTCGCGTGTAGTTCGTCGACGCCGGCCGCGTCCTTCACCAGCTTGTCGGCCCACTGAGCGGTAAGGAGATAGGCCTGTTTCAGGAAATCGAAGAACTGGTTTTGCGACCATTCCGGGTCGGAGAAGCGTTTGTCTCTCGGGTCGGGCGCGACGACGGGCTCCGTTTGCTCGCCCGCCATGCGCTTCACGGCGCCGGCCCAGAGATCGAGGTAGGCGCGGCCAAGGCTGGTCTGCAGCTCGAGCGCGCGGCTGAGGATCGGACATCCAATATTGGGCAACGCGGCCAACGGTTTTGACCGCATCGGTGAGGTCCTCGGCCAGGTCGCTTTGTATTTTGCCTTCCTCGCGCGGTTTCAGGTAGGCCGCGAGCGCCTTGCCGCCTTCCTCGATCAGGCGGGCAAGATTGCGCGAGAGCGCCTCGATATCGACGTCGCCGACCTTGGCGGGATCTGTGGTGGGCTTATCCATCCCTTCCGTTCCCCTCTGCCAAGACAGTTGGCCCGCGCCGCGTTCCATCGCAAGGCGCGTTTGCGCGCATGGTTTCGCGGGCCTTCAGCCGAGCGGTTAGCAACGGGTGACCTTGCTGCGGCCATATTAGCCCGTTAACGGCACGGTGATATAATTCCTTGAGTCTACATCGATTTCGCCCGCTCGTGCGGTGCGTTGGCGGAGCAAGGTGGGTGTCGGTCAAGCATTCTCTATGGGCGGCGTTAGGCCTCGCCGCGGTGCTGGCCGGGTGCGCGCCCGGGCCGATGATTGACCGTTTGCCGGCTGAACTGGCGTTTGCCGGCCGGCGCTCCGGCCCGTCCGGAAACCCCCTACGAATACCCGGCCGTGCACGATATGCCGCCCGATCGCGCCTCGTCTCCCATGACAGAGGAAGAACAGGTCAGGCTTGAAAAGGAATTGATTAACGTCCGCGATCGCCAGGAGGGTCGCCAGCCGGCGACCAAAAAGGCTGCTCCGACAGCGAAAAAACCGCCCAAAGACGCGCAAAATGGCCAAACCGATGGCGCCAAGGCGAACCCGTGATAAAAGCCAGCCGGGGTTATATGCGGCGGCTGGCGAGGGCAGCCGTCCTTTGAGGTTTTGAGCCGATGGAAGACTTCTACCGCATTCGCCGTTTGCCGCCTTACGTGTTCGAAGAGGTGAACAAGGCCAAGGCGAACGCCCGCAACGCGGGTGCGGACATCATCGATCTCGGCATGGGCAATCCGGATTTGCCGGCGCCCGCGCACGTCATCGAAAAGCTCAAGGAGACGCTCGGCAAGCCGCGCACAGACCGCTACTCGGCTTCGCGCGGCATTCCCGGATTGCGTCGTGCGCAGGCTGCCTATTACGACCGCCGCTTCGGCGTGAAGCTCAATCCCGAAACGCAGATCGTCACCACGCTCGGCTCCAAGGAAGGGTTCGCCAACGTCGCGCAGGCAATCACTGCGCCGGGCGATGTCGTGCTGGTGCCGAACCCGAGCTATCCGATCCACGCGTTCGGCTTCCTGATGGCGGGTGGTGCAATTCGCTCGGTTCCCTCAGAGCCGACGCCGAACTTCTTCCACACGCTCGAACGCGCGATCGTGCATTCGATTCCGAAGCCGACCGCGGTCGTGGTCTGCTATCCGGCAAATCCGACCGCGTATGTTGGCGACGCTCGATTTCTACAAGGACCTCATCGCGTTTGCGAAGAAGCACGAAATTCTGGTGCTGTCGGATCTCGCTTACGCGGAGGTCTACTTCGACAATAATCCGCCGCCATCATTGTTGCAGGTGCCGGGGGCCAATGACATTGCGGTCGAGTTCACCTCGATGTCGAAGACGTTTTCGATGCCGGGCTGGCGCATCGGCTTTGCCGTCGGCAATGAGCGCGTCATCGCGGCGCTGGGCCGCGTGAAATCATATCTGGACTACGGCGCATTCACGCCCGTGCAAGTGGCGGCGACCGCCGCCCTCAACGGTCCGGACGACTGCGTCAAGGAGATGCGCGCGACCTACAAGCGTCGGCGCGACGTTCTGGTGGAAAGCTTCGGACGCGCAGGCTGGCATGTTCCGTCACCGCGCGCGTCGATGTTCGCGTGGGCTCCGATACCGGAGCCTTTCAAGACGCTCGGCAGCGTGGAGTTTTCCAAGCTGCTGGTCGAGAAAGCCGATATCGCGGTGTCGCCCGGCATCGGCTTCGGAGAATACGGCGAAGGCTACGTCCGCATTGCGCTTGTCGAAAACGAACAGCGAATTCGGCAGGCCGCCCGCAACGTCCGCCGCTTTCTCGAGAACGCGCCCGATCAACTGCACAACGTCGTTCCGCTCGCGACGCGGCGCTAGCAACGGGCACGCACGTTCATGGCACCACCGCTGAAAGTGGGCGTCGCCGGGTTGGGCACGGTCGGCGCCGCGCTGCTTGCCCAAATCGCGCGCCAGCGCGAGGCGCTGGCGGCGCGTTGTGGGCGCCCCATCGACGTTGTCGCCGTCTGCGCGCGATCGCGCAACAAGGACCGCGGCGTCGATCTCAGGAAAATGAGATGGTTTGCCGAGCCTTCTTCGCTCGCGCGCGATCCGGACATCGACGTTTTCGTCGAGCTGATCGGCGGTGCCGGGGAGCCGGCCAAGGGCGCGGTTGAGACGGCTTTGGCGTCCGGAAAATCGGTTGTGACGGCCAACAAGGCACTGCTGGCGCGGCACGGCGTGAAGCTTGCGGGGCTTGCCGAGCGCAATCACGTCGCGCTCAATTTTGAGGCCGCGGTCGGCGGCGCCATTCCGATCGTCAAAACTTTGCGCGAAGGAATGGCAGGCAATTCGTTCGAGCGCATCTACGGCATCCTTAACGGCACCTGCAACTACATCCTTACGCGGATGGAGCAGGACAAACTGTCGTTCGCGGACTGCCTGAAGGACGCCCAGCGCCTCGGTTATGCCGAGGCCGACCCGAGTTTCGACATCGAGGGTCACGACACCGCGCAGAAGCTCGCCGATTCTTGCAAGCCTTGCGTTCGGCACCAAGGTCGACCAGCGCGCGATCTACGTGGAGGGTATTTCCTCGATCACGCCGGCCGATCTTTCGGCAGCAGACGAACTCGGCTATCGCGTGAAACTGTTGGGCGTTGCGATGAGGACGCCAAAGGGTATCGAGCAGCGCGTGCATCCGACCATGGTGCGCAAAGATTCGGCGATCGCGCAGGTGATGGGCGTGACCAATGCGGTCACGATCGATGCTGCCGGCATCAATCCGCTGACCTTGGTCGGACCTGGGGCCGGCGGGGCGGCGACCGCCTCGGCGGTTCTGTCCGACATCGGCGACATCGCCCGCGGCGTACGCACCGCGCCGTTCGGGCGGCCGACGGGACGCCTCACCGGCGTACGCAAGGCGCCGATGCAGCGGCACGAAGGCGGCTATTACATCCGGCTGCTCGCGCGCGACAAGCCGGGAACCGCGGCAACCATCGCCAAGCGGCTCGCAGAACAGGAAATTTCGCTGGAATCGATTGTGCAGCGGCACGATCCGGCGCACCTGGGCGCGACACCAAAGCGCGGTTCCGTCCCCGTTATCCTCATTACTTATGCGACCAGCGAGGATGCGGTGCGCAAAGCACTTGCGGCGGTGGGCCGCGATAGGGTGATCTCAGGCCGCCCGCAGGTGATCCGGATCGAAAAGAACTGAGCGCGCCTAAGCGTTTGTGAGGGGAGCGTCAAATGGCGAGTATTACCGTCCAGCCGGAATTGCTGCTGGAACGCATTCTCAGCCTCGAAATCGTGCGCGTGACCGAGCGCGCGGCGGTGTCTTCGGCGCGCTTGCGCGGCCACGGCAAGGACAAGGCCTCCGACCAGGCGGCGGTCGACGCCATGCGGCGCGAGCTCAACAAGCTGCCGATCGACGGCACCGTGGTGATCGGCGAGGGCGAGATGGACGAGGCGCCGATGCTGTTCATCGGCGAAAAGGTCGGCACCAAAGCCGGGCCGAAGGTCGACATCGCGGTCGATCCGCTGGAGGGCACGACGCTCTGCGCCAAGAACATGCCCGGCGCGATCGCAACCCTGGCGATGGCGGATGCCGGCACGCTGCTGCACGCGCCCGACTGCTACATGGACAAGATCGCGATCGGTCCCGGCTATCCCAAGGGCACGATCGATCTCGACGCGCCGCCGACGGAGAACATCCTGTCGCTCGCCAAGGCCAAGGGCGTGAAGCCGTCGGAAATCACCGCGATCCTGCTCGACCGGCCGCGCCATGCCGATATCATCGCCGCGGTGCGCAAGACCGGCGCCGCGGTCAGCCTGATCAGCGACGGCGACGTCGCCGGCGTGATCCATTGCGCCGAGCCGAAGACCGGCATCGACATTTATCTCGGCATCGGCGGCGCGCCGGAAGGCGTGCTGGCGGCCGCAGCGCTGCGCTGCATCGGCGGGCAGATGCAGACCCGGCTGATCATCGACACCGAGGAGCTGCGCGAGCGCACCTTGAAGATGGGCATCAAGGATCCGAAGAAGAAATATCAGATCGAGGACATGGTGAGAGGCGACTGCCTGTTCGCCGCGACCGGCGTCACCACCGGCGCGATGCTCAGCGGCGTCAAGTTCGGCAAGGACGTGATCGAAACCGAAACCGTGGTGATGCGCTCGGTCACCGGCACGGTGCGGCGCGTGCTGGCCGAACACCGCCAGTTCGATAAGTTTCATCTCGACTGATCGCTGCATGCGTCACGTTCACCTCGTCGGCAGCGTGCCGCTTCGCGATGCGCGCGAGGTGTTCGCGACGGTGAGCGGCGTGCTCGGCCCGCGTCTCAAGCGCATTCCCGACGGCGAAACCGGGGAGCGGTCCGACTGGATCACCTGGCTGGAGCCGGCATTCTGCCGAAAATCCGGCGCTTGAAAAATCCGACGAGCTGTTCCGCGTGCACGCCACCGGCACCGCGCGCATCCGCTACCGGCTGCGTGCCGGGCAAGAGCGTAAATGACGTGCGCTTCGACAATCTGTTTTATGCCGATATCGCCAAGGCGTCGTACGCGGAATTTGCCGCGCTCAAGCGCGAAGGCGATCGTGCCGAAGGACTGCGCTTCCAGATCGACCTGGTGCCGGCGCATTCGGTGATCTGGCTGTTCCTGCAGGACGATCTGCATCAGCCGCTCGATCCGGTCTACAACGACGCGCTCAAGCGCGAGATCGACAAGATCGCCGCGGCGCTGCCGCACGACCAGATCGCCATCCAGTTCGATGTGGCCTCGGCCGTGTTCGCCCGCCTGCAGCGCGGCGAGCCCAACGCTTATGGCGAAGACGCGCGCGGAGATGCTGAGCGTCATTCTCGGCAATTCTCACGGATCTTGCCGATCGCGTGCCGGCCGATATCGAGCTTCTGTTCCACTTCTGTTACGGCGACTTCAAGCCACAGGCATGTGGTCGAGCCGATCGACATGGGCGACATGGTCGACCTCGCAAACCGCCTTTGCGCGGATATCAAGCGCGGCGATTCAATTGATCCATATGCCGGTGCCGCGAGATCGCGTCGACGATGCTTATTTCGCGCCGCTCGCGCGGCTGAGGCTCAAGCCGGAGACCGAGCTGAGCCTCGGCCTGGTGCATTTCACCGATGGCGTGGCCGGCACACGCAAGCGGCTTGCGGCGGCCGAACGGCATGCAAAAGCATTTTCAATCGCCACCGAGTGCGGGTTTGGCCGCCGCGACCCAAAAACGATACCGGAATTGCTGCGCATTCACGCCGAAATTGCCGGTTGACCCGGGCTGGTGCGCTCGGGCGGCCTTCGCCACTATATGGGACTTCCGACAACCGATTCTTCGCGGGTTCATTCCCGCCCGTAACACGACCGACGCGCAATGGCTTTGCCTGCTGCACAACTGAAGGAAAGCGACCGGCATTTCCTGGGCGTCGAGCGCTCGCTGACGGGGCGGGCCTGGCGCGATCGGCTCGACGCGCGCGGGCTCGGCGCTCGCTCTGGCCATTGCGCAGCGTCACGGGCTCGACGAATTGCTTGCCCGTGTTTTGGCCGGACGGAATGTCGAAGTCGATAACGTCGAGGCCTTTCTCGACCCCACGATCAAGCGCCTTTTGCCCGATCCGCATACCCTCACGGGCATGCAGGCCGCGTCCGCTCGCATTGCCGACGCGGTGATCGGCGGTGAAAACGCGGCCATTTTCGGAGACTATGACGTCGACGGCGCGACCGCCGCGGCCTTGCTCTGCCGTTATTTGCGGCTCTGCGGTCTGGATCCAATCGTCCACATTCCCGACCGCATCTTTGAAGGCTATGGGCCGAACGTGGACGCGATCCGCTCGTTCGCGGAACGCGGTGCAAGGCTGCTGATTACGGTCGATTGCGGTGTGACAAGCCTCGAGCCTCTCGCGGAAGCGCGAAAGCTCGGTCTCGACACTGTCGTGATCGATCACCACCAGGCCGACGAGAGGCTTCCCGATGCGGTTGCGATCGTCGATCCGAACCGGGCTGACGATTTGTCCGGCCTTGGCCATCTCGCCGCGGTTGGGCTGGTGTTCATCACGCTTGTCGCGGTCACGCGCGAATTGCGCCAGCGCAATTTCTGGAGCGGCAGTCGTCCAGAACCCGATCTGCTTTCATTGCTTCATCTGGTGGCGTTGGGGACGGTTGCCGACGTTGTGCCGCTGCATGGCCTCAATCGCGCCTTTGTCGCCAAAGGGCTTATTGCCCTCAGGCGTCGCGAGCATGTCGGGACGACCGCGCTCATGGATGCAGCCCGTCTCGCCGGGCCGCCCGAGCCCTGGCATCTTGGGATTTCTGCTCGGCCCGCGCATCAATGCGGGCGGACGCATCGGCCGGGCCGATCTCGGCGTGCGACTGTTGTTGGAAGAAGACCCCGTTGAAGCGGCGCGTATCGCCGCCGAGCTCGACCGGCTCAATCGCGAGCGTCAGCAAATCGAGCAGACGACCTTGGCGCAAGCCGAGGCTGAGGCGCTTGTCGCGCTAGGCCTGGAAGACAAAGGCGCGGTTGTCGTGACGGCTGCGGAAGGCTGGCACCCGGGCGTGGTCGGATTGGTGGCGGCACGCTTGAAGGAGCGCTACGGGCGTCCGGCATTTGCGATTGCGCTCGAACCAGGGGGCATCGGGACGGGCTCGGGCCGGTCAATTCCCGGGGTCGATATCGGCCGCGCGGTGCGCCGCGCCGTTCAGGAGGGATTACTCCTCAAAGGCGGGGGTCATGCCATGGCCGCCGGCGTTACGCTGAAAAAAGACGCGCTCGGAGCCTTTCGCGCCTTTCTCGAGGATGCGCTTGCTGCATCGGTGGGCGTTGCGCGGCGCGATATCGCATTGCCGATTGACGGTGCGGTTTCGGCCGGCGGCTTCAATTTTTCGCTTGCCGATATGCTGTCGAGAGCCGGTCCCTACGGCGCCGGTAATCCGGAACCGTTGCTTGCGCTTCCGGCTCACACGCTCATTTATGCGGATCCGGTCGGCGAGAGCCATGTGCGGGCGCGGTTCCGGTCCGGCGATGGAAAATTCGTCAATGCCATCGCATTTCGCGCCATGGGCCAGCCGCTTGGACGAGCTTTGCTCGACAATCGCGGCCGCGCCTTGCATGCGGCAGGTCACATCGCCGTTGATCGCTGGCAGGGCGAAGAGCGCGTGCAATTGCGGCTTGTCGACGTCGCGCCCGGCTGATTGCGAAAGCGCAGGGCGCCGGTTCCGCCCGATTAAAATCTAATGCCGCGGAAAAATTCGACACAAATTTCCGCCGCTGCGAACTTGCAAATAACCATTTTCCGAATTCGGCATTTTTTCAAATCCGCGGTGATCTACATGTCGCTGCTAATCACTCATTTACACTGCTGTGGCTACGCCGTCATGGCTTCAGATATCGGCCGACTGCGTAACGAGCGAAGACGCCGACGAAGATATCTGCGGGGACAACTAAGGTGGACGGGGATTGTTGCAACCCGGATCAGCACGGGAGGCCCGCATGCAATCTCGCTACGCCACCATCGCAGCTGTTCTTGTCGTCGTCCTGGCGGTGCAAGTATTCGGTCTATTCGGATCGAAGGCCGGCCCAGGCGTGTCGCTCAGCAGTGACGGTCTGAACATCAGACAAATGATGATCGCCCCTGCCGTGAAAGATCTTCCGCTTCAGGTCGTCAAGAATCCGATATGACCGTTTCAACAAAAAAGCCGGACCAAGGGCAGACGCCGGCTGACACCGGCGCGGGAATAGCAGTCGCGTCGGTGTGGCTCGTCCTGTACATAGCGATTCTCGTGGCGGTGCTGATCGATCACTATCCCGGCGCCGTGGTCGACGTCGCTTCGGCTGCGCGCTGACGAACCTGGTCTGATCAAGCGCTTAAGTCATGCTCAAAAGGTTGCGTGGCCCTATCGGGTCACAGCGCCTTTTGTTGCGCGATATGGGCCCAAAGGCCCACTGGAAAACAGACGACGGTGCGCCACACTTGCGCCCTCTACATTCAACATGCAGGGAGCCGTGAGATGGCCGACAATAAGCGAAAGCGAGGAAAGGCAGATCGGTCCCGGGTAGCGGGGAAACAGTCGTCGGAAGTCTACTACGTCGCGAGAAAATACGGGGTGAGTGCCGATACAGTGAGAAAAGTAATCAAGCGTGTCGGCAACAGTCGAAAGAAGGTCTACGCGGCGTTAGAGAAAATGTAGTTCTTTGGGTAATCGACGACCGTTCGTCATTTATTGAGAGCAAATTGCGGCCGGGGTAACCTCACCGGCGAGGGCAATTCGTGCGCCCGAGTTCGCGTTGGCGTGCTCGCGCACCATCGAACGATGCCTTTGCAAATAGGGGGCGCCCTTGCCGCTTAATTTCAGATCAATCTTGTCGGCTGATCCGGTCGCGCAGCAGGAAATCAACAATACCGGCGCGCCGTCCGAGCAATTCGTTATGATCGGCGCTGCCTCACTGGCGTTGCTCGTCGTCGTGGCGATCGCCGTCCTGATGGGAATGGCTTGAATTGCCTTTCGAGCTGATTGGGCGTTCTGCGACGGCTCCCGACACCTGCATGCTCTGGCGCGATACCCCGACATCGAAACAAGGGTAGGGGTCGTCGCCCGTTCGGCGCTATGCTAGTGGACACGTCATCCCGAGGAGAGTCATGCCGCAGACGATCACGACAGGTTACAAGGCCTTGTGCGAGGCCGCTGAACGAGAAATCGAGACCTTGCCGGTCGAGGAGGCGATCAAGTTGGCGGGGCGTAGCGATACGGTGCTCGTCGATATTCGTGACATCCGTGAACTGCAGCGAGAGGGCAAGGTGCCGGGCGCTTTCCACTGTCCGCGCGGGATGCTGGAATTCTGGATCGATCCGCAGAGCCCGTATCACAAACCGATATTTGCCGATGACAAGAAGTTCGTATTCTTCTGCGCCGGGGGACTGCGGTCTGCGCTTGCCGCACAAACGGCACAGCACATGGGATTAAAGCCCGTCGCCCACATTGAGGGCGGATTTGGTGCTTGGAAAAAGGCCGGGGGTCCGGTGGACACGGCCGAGTCTGGTGCCGCACAGGCCAAAAAGTAACAACCATTCACCGGTCTGTTCAGGTCGATCAGAAGATTTCGCTTGTTGTGTTTTCAAGCTTGCCGCAGTTTCTGCGTGGGTGGAGATCGGGTTATGGCGCTGACATTGATTATCGGTAACAAGAACTATTCGTCATGGTCGTTTCGGCCCTGGATTGCCATGAAAGTGGCGGGGATAGCTTTCGAGGAAAAGGTCGTTCCTCTTTATGAGCCGGGTAGCCGCGAACAGATCTTGCAATACTCGCCGGCCGGCAAGGTTCCTGTGCTCGTGGATGGTGACCAGCGGATTTGGGAATCTCTCGCTATCCTCGAATATCTCGCCGAGAATTTTCCCAAGCAAAAGCTTTGGCCTACGATCCGCGTGCGCGGGCACATGCCCGGATTGTGGCGACGGAAATGCATGCCGGCTTTCAGCCCCTGCGCAAAAGTTGTCCGATGAATCTTTGGTTGCCGGTGAAGTCGCGGCCTCAGTCGGAAGAGGTGATGGCCAATGTGCGGCGTATAGAATTCCTGTGGGCGGATTGTCGCGCGCGGTTTGGGCAGGGCGGATCGTTTCTGTTTGGCCAGTTCGGAGCGGCGGACGCCATGTATGCGCCGGTGGTCGCGCGATTGCACTCGTACGGCCTGAGGGTCGGCGAGGAGACGCGTAACTATATGGATGCGGTGATGGCTTTGCCTGCCTGGGCTGAGTGGCGGACAGCTGCGCTCAAAGAGAGTTGGATTTTAAAAGATGACGAACCGGAATGGCCCCTGGTGCGCGGGGTTCCTGTCGCCTGATGGCGGATGCGCAGTTGTGCCGCAGTTTGCGGCGCGGACAGTTGGGCTGATCGCCGCGATGATACTGGTGTTCGTTGCGGGTACGTGCGCGTCCACGCCGGGAGGAGAGGGCGTAAACTCAAGCCGATGAGGATTTGCCGTCTGCTTTCAGATGTCGGATCAGTTCATCGATGAAAGCGCGCTGACCAGGCAGTATTTTTCGCCGAGCTTTCGCCACGCTGAAATAGGCGACACGGTCGATTTCGGGAAAGTTTTGTGCCTTTCCCGATCGCGGCGGCCATTCCATCTCGAATTGGTTACTGGAAAACGCACTCAGATCGAAATCAGCCTCCATCGCGAATGCGTGGACCATTTTCCCGCTCTTTTGACGGAGCGGCGTAAACGCGATGAAAGGTCCTGTGGCCGTAAGGCCCGTTTCCTCGTTGAATTCGCGCTTTGCGCAAGTGAGCAGGTTACCGGATTCGACGTTGCCCTTCGGGATCGACCAAGCGCCCTCATCCTTGTGGCGCCAATAGGGCCCGCCAGGATGTGCAAGCAGCAATTCAAGTGTCGGCTTTCGTCGGAAAGCGAGAATGCCGGCGCTGACCTCCGACCGACGCGACACGATCTCTACCAGGGCCGCTCGACAGAATTGGTCACGTGCTCGCGATCCGGCGAAGTAAAGCACAGACCGACACAGAGGTAGGGCAGCTCCGGATGCGGATTGTGTCCCGATGAAATTTGGCGATCGGCTCGGAATAACATTCGCCGGCTTTCGCCTTCACCAGAATGCCCTCCTGGAAATGCGCTTCGAACAAGCCTTGCAGCGCGACGAAAAAAGCCGCGCCGTTATGGCAATGCCAGTTGGTGTATCCGCCAGGCACGATTTCGGCATTGTAGATCTGCACTTTGACCTGCGGGTCGCGCGGCAGCGACGCATAAAGGGAATCGAGAAGAAGGTTGCGGTGGAAACCATGTCCAGGCGGCACAATGCCGTCGAGCTTGAGCTTCAGATCCTTGTAGTTGTCGGTCCTGGCATGCATCTCATTGCCCCCGAATAAAGAAGGAGAGCGAGCCTAGTACGCCAGCGGGCTTGAAGTGAAGCGTTGCGCGCGCAAGCACACGCCCCGTGCCGGTATTGTCCGGCACGGGGGAGTGTCACGCACTCGTAACGCTACGCTACAGACGCTACTGCTTTGAGCCGGTCGTGCTCTTTTTGGGATTCGGAGAGCAGTTCAGGTTCTGCGCCTTTGCATCCTTTTCGCAGGCGGCCATGCTCGCATATTTGCAGTTAAGGGCGCCGCCCGGGGATGTGGCGATGCAGAACGCGGCATTTCCGGTCGTCTGCGGCGCCTGCATGCCGCCGCTCGAAGAGCCGGTCTGTCCCATCGTGCCTTGAGCCTGGGCAATCGAAATGCCCGCGACAAGCGCTGCAACGGCGGTAAATGTAGTCAGGGTTTTCATCATTTGCCTCCTGGGGAGCTAGTGCCGACACCAAATAACGGCACTTCGGCACAACGGAGGCGGAGCGATGACGTTCCCGGAACCCGGGCCTCGAATGTAAAAAAGTTTTCTGCTGCGCACGAAGAAGGCGGCCGGGAACTTCCCGGCCGCCGCCACGATTTTCTGAACGTTGCGAATCGAACTACGCCTCGAGGATCGCCACGATTTCGTGTGTCCGCGGGTCGACGACGATGATCTGATCGCCGACCAAGATGTAGTCAAAGCCTCGCCACGTCAGGATAGACTTCGACCACCTGCACCGGCAGCGGATAAAGGTGCACGCTCGCCGGGATACGGGTGCCCGACGCTCACCGATACATTCAACTTGGTCTGCTCGACCTTATGCTGCTTGAAGATCGTAGTGATCTTGGTGCGTTGCTCGGTCGACAGCTTGGCTGAGCCGGCAGCAGCGCCCTGGCCAGTGGTGTTCGAGCGGTTCTGCTCCGTCGTACTCTGGGTGGACTTCGACGAGCTCGCCGTTCTGCTCCGACTTGGAGCGCACGTCCGACTTGCCGTTGGTGCACCGGACTTATCCTTGTCGATCGCGCCTGCCTTGTCGGGGGTCTCCGACTTGGGGGATTGTCCTGTCGTCTCATGCCCCTTGCCAGTTGCCTTGCTGTCAGGCGCCGCCTGGCCGGTCGTCTGCGGCGATTTTTGTTCGCCGGCCTTTATCGAAGGCGCGACCTTTTCAGCCGGCGCACTTTGCTGTGCGGCCGGAGCGCGTTCCGGCGGCTCCTTGCCCATTCCTTGTGCCGAAACGGCGCCGGCGCTCAGCAGCAACGCCATCGCTACGGTCGACAACAGTTTCGTTTTCCTCACGGGATGTCTCCTCTGGATGCCCCTCGAAATTCCCGACGATATCGGGACCTGGCAGGAGAAACGTTTTGTTCGACTGGCCGGTTCCGAAACTTACGGATTTGCAATGAAAATGCCCCGCCATTGCGTTCCGGGTTCCACCAAGGCACCTTTCTGCTGTCCAGGGAGGAACGTCTTGGCAATTCTTTCGTCGTCGGTTGACAAAAGCAGCCCCGAATATCGCGCCAATGCCGAACGCATGCGTTCGCTCGTCAGCGAGCTGCAGGCCCGCGCGGACCGAGGCGGCTTTAGGCGGGTCCGAGCGTTCGCGGGAACGCCATGTGGCCCGCGGGAAGTTGCTGCCACGCGACCGTGTCATGAATTTGATTGATCACGGGTCGCCTTTTCTGGAGCTGTCGCCGCTTGCTGCCAACGAGATGTATGACGAGGCGATCCACAGCGCGGGGCTGATCACGGGTATCGGACGCGTGGAAGGCCGCGAGTGCGTCATCGTTTGCAATGATTCCACCATCAAGGGTGGCACCTATTTTCCGATGACCGTTAAAAAGCACCTGCGTGCTCAGGAGATTGCGCGCGAGAACCGTTTGCCCTGCCTCTACCTTGTCGACAGCGGTGGCGCCAATCTGCCGCATCAAACCGAGGTCTTTCCAGACCGCGAGCATTTCGGTCGTATTTTTTACAATCAGGCGACACTGTCATCGCTTGGCATTCCGCAAATCGCGATCGTGATGGGCTCATGCACGGCCGGGGGTGCCTACGTGCCGGCGATGTCAGATGAGACAATCATCGTCAGAAATCAGGGGACGATCTTTCTCGGCGGTCCGCCACTCGTGAAGGCCGCGACCGGCGAGGTCGTCAGCGCGGAGGAGCTTGGCGGTGCCGATGTCCATGCCCGCAGGTCTGGGGTCGCTGACCACTATGCGCAGGACGATCATCATGCGCTGAGCATAGCGCGCCGTATAGTCGCAAATTTGAATACCAAGAAAAGCGTCGAACATACCTCTCTTGAAACCGCGCGATCCAGTGCTCGACGTCGCAGAACTTGACGGCATCGTGCCGGCCGATCTCAAGAAACAGTACGACGTGCGAGAAGTTATCGGACGCATTGTTGATGGATCCGAGTTCGACGAGTTCAAAGCCCTGTATGGCACCACGCTCATAACCGGATTCGCACATATCCACGGAATGCCCGTTGGAATCTTGGGCAACAATGGGATCCTGTTTTCCGAAAGTGCGCTGAAGGCAGCACACTTCATCGAGCTCTGCTGCCAGCGACGCATTCCGTTGCTGTTCTTGCAAAATATCGTGGGGTTCATGGTCGGACGTGACTACGAGGCGGGTGGGATTGCCAAAGACGGCGCGAAAATGGTCACCGCGGTCGCCTGTGCGCAGGTGCCGAAGATCACGATGATCATCGGCGGCTCCTATGGCGCGGGTAACTACGGGATGTGTGGGCGCGCCTATGGCCCGCGCTTCCTGTTTACCTGGCCGAATGCACGCATATCGGTCATGGGCGGTGAACAGGCGGCAAGTGTTCTAGCAACGGTCCGGCGTGAAAATATCGAGGCCGGCGGCGGCAAATGGTCGGAGGTTGAAGAGGAGGAATTCAAGCAACCGCTGCGCGACCAGTTCGAGCACGAAGGCAATCCTTACTACGCGACGGCTCGACTTTGGGATGATGGAATCATTGCCCCGTTAGAGACGCGTCGGATGTTGGCTCTTGCGTTTTCCGCAGCGCTCAATGCACCTGTACCGCCGACGAAATTCGGTGTGTTCAGAATGTAGCCACCGCGCAGCAACCAGATTAGACAAATTCCAATCTTGCAGCTCCCGGCTTGAATTCACCGACACGAGGTGACAGTGATAGCGTGACGCCACGTGGCGCGCATAAACATTGAAAGAGTTTACGCCGTGCGGCCTTTGATCGTCATTTTGCTCGTGATTGCCGGAATTTCGCTGCCGCTCGTGACGAGCGCACAACAGGCGAAAGAAACGGCGAACGACGCGGCCAAGAATGTGCCGAAGGCCTATGTGCCCGGTCTCGAGCAATTCATGAACGTCATTTTGATGGAGCACAACAAACTTTGGTTTGCCGCAAAAGCACGGAATTGGCGCCTCGCCGAGTATCAGCTCGGTGAAATCAAGGAAGTCATGGGTGACGTACAGGATCTCGTGCCGACATTTAAGAATTTGCCGTTGGCCGATATGCTTGACGCCGTGATCACCAAAGAAATCGCCGCGTTGGAAAAATCGATCGAGGCCAAGGACTACAAAACTTTTGTCAGCGGATACGAGAAGCTCACCCAGGCGTGCAATGCCTGCCACCAGGGCACGGAGAACGAATTTATCGTTATTCAGCGCCCGACGCGGCCCGCTTTCACCAATCAGGTGTATGAAAGCGTCGATGACGTGCATCGATTTCGCGTGGTGTCATAGCGGTATATCGCCGATCATGGTAGATGCACCGGGATGACCAGTCCTGAGGACCTCAAACAACTCGCTCCTACAGGGACATTGCGCGGCGGCGTAGTTACGGCCCCCGCAGCATCCGCCTTTTTTGCGATCAGGGACGGCGGAGGAGAGGTTAAGGGCGTTACCGTCGATCTGATCCGCGGGTTTGCAGCAGCGCTAAAATTGCCGCTGGTTCTTCAGGTCTACGACAATTCCGGCCAGGTGACCGATGCGGTCGCCAAAGGCGACTGCGATCTTGCGTTCATGCCGCAGGATGCCGAGCGTGCGAGGCGCGTTGATTTTGGTCCAGCATATTATTTCATCGAAAGCACATACTTGGTGCCGGCTGGTTCGAGCATAAAAAGCATCGAAGAGGTCAATCAGCCCGGCCGCCGGATCGTTGCTATTTCAAACACGACGACGGCTCGCAGTGCCCGCCGTACTGCCCCGAATGCCAGCGTCGAAGAGGTGCCGAGTGTGGACAAGATGACTGAAATGGCGCGGCAAAGGCAGGGCGATGCCTTTGCACTGTCGCACGATTCATTCGCCGGCCTGCTGCCGAAACTTCCAGGCGCGCGCGTTCTTCCCGGTCACTTCCAGCAGACCGGAATTTCAGTGGCCGTGCCGAAAGGGCGGCCAGTCGCGCTGCAGATCGCGAGCGAATTGATAGAGGTGGCGAAGACGTCAGGTCTTGTGCGCCGCGCGCTCGACGCGGCCGGATTTCCGGAAGCCGTGGTGGCGCCGTCGGTGTGACGGTTCACGGCATCAAAAGTACGTTGCCGAGACTTCCGCGTTCGACGGCTTCATGAGCGGCAGCGATATCCTCGAGCTTGTAGGTTGGCTGCGCCACCCGGTTGAGCAACACGCCTTGCTTCAGCGCGCTGTCGATGGTCGCAATGGCCCGTTCCCGCTCAGTTGCGTCAAGCTCGTAGACCAGGAAAAACTGCAATCGGATCGAATTGACGAGGCAGAAAGCCGCCGGAATGGTCGCCTCCGGCCCGGTCCCATAGACGATGACGCGGCCCTTTGGCCGCAGGACTGCCGGAAGCAGTTTGGCGTTGGCGGTTAAGTCCATATCGATCACCACGTCGACGCCGCGCTTCCCGGTGAGTTCCATGACACGATCGCCGACGTTTTCGCGCTTGTAATTTATGATCTGGTCGGCGCCCGCCTCTTGTGCGGCTTTGGCCTTCTCGGGAGAGGATATCGTTGCGAGACAGACCGCGCCTTTGGCCTTTGCAAACTGAAGGACGTATTGGCTGACGGCGCCGGCTCCTCCGGAAACCAATATCGTTGTGCCTTTGCCGATCTCTGCGAGGGCAACCGCATGCGCGGCAGTCATTGCGGGAATGCCAAGGCATGCACCCGCATCGAAGCTGACCTTTTCAGGTAACGCGACGGCCTGGGTGGCGGGAAGCCCGATAAATTCGGCAGCTGTGCCAAAAGGGCGTTTCCACTGGCCATTCCATACCCAAACTCGTTCGCCAACCCGTGTTTTCGAAACTCCGTCACCGATCTCATCGATGACGCCGGCGCCGTCGCTATGAGGAATAACCCGAGGGTAGGCGATTTTTCGTGTTGAGCCCTGCCGTGACTTTACATCTGATGGATTGACCCCCGACACGGCCAGTTTGACGCGAACTTCGCCGGGGCCTGGGTGCGGCGCCTCGACATCACCGACCTTGAGGACGTCGCGAGCCGTGCCGTTGCGTTCGTAGTAAGCCGCTTTCATGAGCCGCCCCTTTTGTCATCACGATAGCACGGTGTTCTGGATAAGAAATCGGCGCCGGAAACCTCGTGGGGCGTCGGACGTTGTCTTTGATGGGCAATTCAATGGGGAGAGTGGGCCGCATGGACGGCTTCAGCCACGAGGTTAGTCATGACTTATCGCGTCTACAGCGGGCCAAAAGGGTCTGCAGATGTAATACCGCTAGAAAAATCGCAATCGCTGTTCAAGGAACTGCATACGCTCGATGAGGCGCTCTCTTGGGCGCGGCACTTGGAGCGTACTGGCAGGACGCCGCTGCTGATTGAAGGCGACGACGGGACACGAATGAACCGCCGGGCAGTTATCGACGCCTTGCGAGTAGGAATGCGGGAGGATGTTGATGGGCCGACGGGCGCCTAGCTCTGTCACGCTAGCTTGCGATCCGATTCCATTCGGCCCGCGCCCGCTCGGTGAGATGGTTCCACTTCGTATTGACCACATCCCAGTTCACC
>CAWCEW010000016.1:0-29623 GCA_963794665.1 uncultured Alphaproteobacteria bacterium
GCCGGCATGTCTGCCGCCAATGCGGGCGCGGCAACCGAAACTGCGAGCGCTGCGACAACCGACAACACAACCTTTTTCATCAGAACTCTGCCCCTTTTAATTCGATCGGCACGTCCGCGCCGGTCCCCTTCGCACATCTCCTCACGCGTGAGCCGCGAGCCCCGGCTGCGGACAGCTGTGTCGCGTTTGGCGTGCGTTATCTGAAATTTAGACCCTCGGGCCTCGCGCCGGGGCAAGGCGAAAACGGTGGCAAGTGCTACCTTTTTAGGCGTTTTGCCCGTCTGTCTACAAAAAGATGTAGGCTGTTGCGTGAATGTCACAAAACACGGTGCCAATAGCCCCCCGAGCGGCACCTAAAAGGCGCCGGCAGGGTGGTTGTCCACACCCCGCCGTTCAATACGGCGTTCCGACGAACCGCCTAGGCTGCCGCCGCCTTCTTGCGATTGGCCTCGAGCCGTGCGTCGACCAGCGCGACTGCCGTCGATCGCCGGATGGCTCAGGCCCTTCTGCTTGGCGATCAACTGCACCAGCTTGTCGGCGCGTTCGATATTGGGCGCGCCGTTTTGCAGCGCGCGCGCGGCCGAGGCCGGACGCGTCAGGCTTTGCGCGGCGGCGGCGTATTTCTCGAACGGCACCAGATCGCTCGGCGCGGCGCCGAGCTTGACGCACAGGTCGAACACGAAATTGTAGACCGAGCGCGACTTCCTCGATGTTCGAATGCACCGCTTCCTGCGCGGTGCGCATGCCGTCCTTGGTGATGCAGCGATAATTGCCGGCGAGCAGCATCGACCATTTGGCGAGCGGCACGAAGATCGAATCGTGCACCCTCAGCTTCACCGGCAGTTCGATCTTGCCTTCCGGCGCATCGAAGCGCACCGCGTCGATGTCGTTCTCGAGCTGGCGCAGGATCGCGGTGTGCATGTCGTTGTCGAACTTGGCGACCTTGAAATTGGTCGGCAGCGTCACCTGCAGCACGTTGACCTTCTCTTCCGGCGGGCGGATCGCCTGCGGGTCGGGGCTGCACAGCGTCAGCAGGCCCGGATCGAAATTGTCCCACACCGTGGGATCGGTGTAGGCGGGCTTGAGCGCATCGTAGTTCGAGGCCGGGAATGCGCTTGATGTAGGGCAGCGGCGGCATGTTCATGATCGACATGCACGGCACGTTCGACTTCGCCACCGCGTCGAGCAGTTCGCGCACGCCGGGCGAGCGGTATTGCGGCTCCTGCATGGCGAGCCCGACGAGGTCGTAGTCCTTCGGATTGACGCCCGCGGCGCCGCCGGCCGTGACCTTGCCCGGAAGCTTGCGCGAGTCGATCTCGACCTGGTCCTTGCGGCCTTTCACCGGCAAGCGGACGCGAAATCCTTCCGCGTTGATGAGGTCGGCTTCCGCCGGCAGGCAGACCAGATGCACGGAATGGCCGCCGAACAAGATTTTGGATGCGAGCAGCGAGCCGTAGGACGCGCCCATGATCAGAATTTTGTAAGTTGCCGGCATTGCGGCCTCCCTTATTGCTTATTCGCAAAAACCATAAAGAGTTCCGGCCGTTAGGGCCATCTCATCGCGCATGCTATGCGGCCCGTGGTGTCGATGCAATCGGGCCGCGCTGCGGCTAACTTGCCGGCGCTTTGAGCGACAGCAGCAAGCGGCTCAGGCACCGGACCGCCGCTGGCCCAGTCGAGCAACTCGATCGGTATGCACGACCGGCATCGTTGTGCCGGCGGCGATCTGCGTGATGCAGCCGATATTGCCGGCCGCAATGACATCCGGCTTCAGCGGTTCGATATTGGCGACCTTGCGCGCGCGCAGCTGTTCGCCAGCGCCGGCTGAAGAATATTGTAGGTGCCGGCCGAGCCGCAGCACAAATGACCTTCCGGCATATCTTTGACGACGAAGCCCGCCTTGCGAAGCAGATCGACCGGCTCGCGCATGACCTTCTGGCCGTGCTGCAGCGAGCACGCCGCGTGATACGCAACGGTCATCGGTGCGGGAAGCTTGCCTGACTGCAAGGAAAGCGTTGCGACGTATTCGGTGACATCGCGCGCCAGCGCGCTGACGCGCGCGGCTTTGTCCGCATAGGCCGGATCGGTGCGGAACATGAAGCCATAGTCCTTCACGGTGGTCCCGCAGCCGGACACCGTGACCAGAATGGCATCGAGCCCATCGCCCTCGATTTCGCGCGTCCAGGCGTCGATATTGTTGCGCGCCTGCGCCAGCGCCTGGTCCTCGCGGCCCATGTGATGCACCAGCGAGCCGCAGCAGGCCTCGCCCGCCGCAACCACGACCTCGATGCCATGGCGATTGAGCAGGCGGATGGCGGCTTCATTGGTCGACGGGCGCACAGCACCGGATTGATGCAGCCGGACAACAGCGCCACGCGGCCGCGGCGCTTGCCTCCAGCCGGATAGACCTTGCCGGTCCGCTCGACCGGCGGCGCCGGCTTGCGATGCGGCGTCAGCTTCAGCATCGCCGCCATCTGCGCAGTCCAAGCAGATCGAGAACCGGCGCCAGCGGCCGCGCCACCAGCCCCGCCACGACGGCGAGGCGGAAAAGAGCGGGATCCGTCAGCACGCGCGCGAGCAATGCGCGCAACGCGCGCTCGGCCAAAGGACGCTTGTAGGATTTCTCGATCCGTTCGCGGGCATGGTCCACCAGATGCATGTAATGCACGCCCGACGGGCAGGTCGTCATGCACGCAAGGCACGACAGGCAGCGGTCGATATGTTTCACCACGTCGCGGGTCGGCGGCTTGTCCTGTTCGAGCATTTCCTTGATCAGGTAGATGCGCCCGCGTGGCGAATCGAGCTCGTCGCCCAGCAGCACATAGGTCGGGCACGTGGCCGTGCAGAATCCGCAATGCACGCAAGCGCGCAGGATTTTCTCCGACGATGCGACCTGCGGGTCGAGCAGCTGCGTGAGCGTGAACGACGTCTGCATCGGCTAAGCTCCCGCCCACATGCGTCCGGGATTGAGGACGCCCTTCGGATCGAAGCTCTCTTTCACCCGTTTGCCCAAGGCGCGGACCGCCGGCTCCTCCGGCGCGAAGACATCGACCGACGCGCGCACCGCGGCCGGTGCGCGCACGAGCGTCGCATGGCCTCCGACCGCCGCGACCGCGCCGCGGATCGCGGCGGCATCGGGCTCGCCTGCAAACGGCATCGCCACCCAGACCAGCCCGCCGGCCCAGTCGTAGAACATCTGCGCGGCGGGCGTGATCGCGCGAGCGATGTCATGGCCGCGGCTGGGCGGGACGGAAATGCGCCACAGCGGACGCGTGCGCGCCGTTTCGGTGGTGAAAGGCATCACGTAGCGGATGCTTCGCCACAGCGCGCGCGACTGACTTTCGTCAAGAAATGACACCGCGCCAAATGCCTTGAGCAACGCGGACAGTGTTTCTTTGCGGTGCGCGACCGACGGTGCGAAGCCCTCCAGCCGCAAGACGGTCGAAGCCTCGGGCTTCGGCAATCCGTCAAACCAGGATGCCACGTGATCGGGCAAATGCGCGGCGCCGGATACGTCGCACGACGAGCCCATCGCCGCAGCCATGGCGGCGCAGGCGCGCGCATCGTCGAGACCCGTGACCAGCACAGTTGCCTCGGTCTCCGCCTTCGGCAGGACCTTGATCGTGATGTCCGTCATTGCCGCGAGCGTGCCCCACGACCCGGCAAGAAGCTTGCAGAGGTCGTAGCCGGTGACGTTTTTCACCACGCGGCCGCCGGATTTGATGGTTTCGCCGCGGCCGGTGACCGCCGTGAAGCCAAGAAAATGATCGCGCGCGGCGCCGGCCTTGATGCGGCGCGGGCCCGAAAGATTGGCTGCAATCGCGCCGCCGAGCGTGCCGCGGTTTACCTCTCCGCCCAACAGCGGGCCGTAGTCGATCGGCTCGAAGGCCAGCTCCTGATTGTTCTTCTCGAGCAGGGTTTCGATCTCGGACAATGGCGTGCCCGCGCGCGCCGAAAGCACCAGCTCGGCCGGCTCGTATAATGTGACGCCGGCAAGCCCCGACAGATCGAGCGTAAGATCGGTCTGGCTCGGCCGGCCGATCGTGCGCTTGGTCCCCTGCCCGGCGATTTCGAGTGGCTTTTCGTTGCCGAGCGCCCAGCGCACGGCCTCCTCGACCTCCTTGGCATCGCGGGGTTTGAGTGTGTCAGCCATCGCGCGACAATTCATTCCGCCGCGCGGGCGGCGGGCTCGCGTGGCGAATGCAGGCATGATTTCGCGCGCGAAGCGGCGCAACTGATCGACACCACCGGCGATCGTAAGCAACACATAGGTCACCCCGGCGTCGCGCAGCGCTTCGATCATGCCCGCGATCTCTTCGGGCGTGCCAAAGAGCGCGTTTTCCTCCGTCGCGCCCGCTTTGTCGGCATAGGCGAGCACGTGCGAGCCGGTCTTGCCATCGGGCATGCGCGCCACGTTGATCGTCCGGCGCGTATACTCGGCCTGCCGTATCAGCGCGGCGTCCTTGTCGGCCTTGTCCTTCGCCACATAGAGCTGGCGAGCGGCCGTCACCTGCATCGGATCGAACGGCAGTCCGTTGGCCTCGCGCTCGGCTTTGTAGATGGCAATGCGTTCGCCAAGCGCCGCAGCCGATGCATATTGATCGAGGATGAGATTGAAGCCGCGCGCGGCAGCGCGGCGGATCGAGTGCGGATTTCCGGCGGCGACCCACAGCGGCGGATGCGGGCGTTGCGCCGGCGGCGGTTCGACGATGACGTCCTCGAAATGCCAGAACCGGCCCTTGTGCGAAAAGCGCTCGCGCGTCGTCCACGCGCGCGTCATGACCTCGACCGCCTCGTCGAAGCGCGCCTCGGCCTCGTCCGGCGAAATCTGAAAGCCCTTGAATTCGCTGTGCCGGTAGCCCTTGCCGATGCCGAGATCGAGACGGCCATGCGAGAGAAGATCGAGCGTTGCCGCTTCTTCGGCAAGCAGCACCGGGTTGTGCCATGGCGGCACGATCACCGCGGTGCCCAGACGCAATGTTCTGGTGCGCATCGCAAGCGCGCTGAGCAGCATCAGGGTCGAGGACACCTGGTTCCAGCCGCTGAAATGATGCTCCACCGAGAAGCTCGAATGAAAGCCCAGCGCCTCGGCCTCGACGTTGAACTCGAGATAGTCGAAGAATCCGCGCCCGGTTTCGGGGCGAAATCCGGGGGCATCGGCTTTTGGCGAGCAGAACAGGCCGAAACGCATCACTAGAACCTCGGAATATCGGGAAACGGCAGCCTGCCGGCATGAACATGCAAGCGGCCGAGCTCGGCGCAGCGGTGCAATTGCGGGAAAACTTTTCCGGGATTGAGCAGGCCCTTGGCGTCGAACGCGCACTTCACGCGCTGCTGCTGATTGAGGTCGATCTCCGAGAACATTGCCGGCATCAGGTCGCGCTTCTCCACGCCGACGCCATGCTCGCCGGTGAGCACGCCGCCGACCTCGACGCACAGCTTGAGGATCTCGGCGCCGAATTCCTCGGTCTTCTCCAGCTCGCCCGGAACATTGGCATCATAGAGAATGAGCGGATGCAGATTGCCGTCGCCGGCATGAAAAACATTGGCGACCCGCAGGCCGTATTTTGCCGACATCTCCTTCATGCGCTTGAGCACCAGCGGCAGCTGCGCACGCGGAATGGTGCCGTCCATGCAATAATAGTCGGGCGAGATGCGCCCGACCGCCGGGAATGCGGCCTTGCGGCCAGCCCAGAACAACAGGCGCTCCTCTTCCGAGCGCGAGGCCTTGCAGGAGGTCGCGTGGCAATCGCGCGCGATTTTTTCGACGCGCTCGATCAGATGATCGACCTCGGCCGGAGGCCCGTCGAGCTCAACGATCAGGAGCGCTTCGACATCGAGCGGATAACCGGCGTGCACATATTGCTCAACCGCCGCAATGGCGGGCCCGTCCATGATTTCCATGCCGCCCGGAATTATTCCCGCGCCGATGATGCGTGACACGCATTCGCCGGCATCTTCCGATGACGGGAAGCCCACCAGCAGCGCGCGCGCCGTTTCCGGCTTCTTCAGGATGCGCACCGTCACTTCCGTCACCACGCCCAGCAACCCTTCCGAGCCGGTGATCAATCCAAGAAGATCGTATCCCGGCTGCGTCGAGATGCTTGCCGCCGATGCGCAGCACTTCGCCGGTTATGAGCACGATCTCGCATCCCAGCAGGTTGTTTGTCGTCATGCCGTATTTGAGGCAATGCACGCCGCCGGAATTCTCCGCCACGTTGCCGCCGATCGTGCAGGCGATCTGCGAGGACGGGTCCGGCGCGTAGTAAAAGCCGGCATGAGCAACGGCGTTGGTGACGGCAAGATTGGTGACACCGGGCTCGACGACGGCGACGCGATTTTCGAAGTCGATTTCGCGGATCCGGTTGAACTTGGCCATGCCGAGCAATACGCCGTCGCCAAGCGGAAGCGCGCCACCGGACAATGACGTGCCGGCCCCGCGCGGGACCACCTTGATGCCCTCGTCGTGACAATACCGAAGCACCTCGGCGACTTGCTGGGTGGTCTCGGGCAGCACGACGACCATGGGAAGCTGCCGATAGGCGGTCAGGCCGTCGGTTTCATAGGGCCGCATCTCGCGCTCGCCCGCGATGACCCCCTCGCCCGGAACGATGCTGCGCAAGGCGGCCACGATGCGGTCGCGGCGCCCCAGGATTTCGGCATCGAGTTCGGGCATACGCACCGACATTCCATGCAACTCCGTTATGTCCAAACAACGATATCAGCCATTTGACGGCTTACACATAGGGCTGGCAAAAACCAATGGAAACCGGGTAGCGGCACGGGCGTTTTCCTCGTGGGGCGGCTGCCAACCTCACAACGGGAGCAGGAGAAATGAAGTCGGTATTTGCTGCGGCCATACTCGTGACCGCGACGATTCAGGTTGCGCACGCACAGGATGTGGCCGCGGGCGAGCAGTCGTTCAAGAAATGCTTCCCGTGCCACTCCGATCGGCGAAGGCGCAAAGAACAAAGTCGGGCCCGAGCTCAATGGCCTCGACGGGCGCCATTCCGGCAGCGCGCCCGACTACAACTACTCCGACTCCAACAAGAATTCCGGCATCACCTGGAATGAGGCGACTTTTAAGGAATACATCAAGGATCCGCGCGCCAAGATTCCGAACACCAAGATGATCTTCCCCGGCATCAAGAATGAAAAGGAAGCCGGCGACCTTTGGGCCTACCTCAAGCAATTCGACGCCGGCGGCAAGAAGAAATAGGTTCGGGACACCGATGACCGCCGTTTGACCTTCGTCAATATGGACCGAAGGTTGGCGGTATCATGACGAGATCGATCAGGAGATTTTGCATCATGATCAAAGATATTGTCGTCAACCTGGGCCTTGGAGCGAGCGACCCCGCCGGCGATTACGCCGTCTCAATCGCTGAAGCTTTCGGAGCGCATTTGCTTGGTGTCGCGGTTTCCTACGAACCCGGTCATTCCCGGCAACGGTAATGGGCGGCGTTCCTCCGGAGGTGATCGAAAGTCAGCGCGCCGAATCAAACAAGAAGGCGAGGGCCGCGATCGCCCGTTTCGAGCAGGCGGCCAAGCGCGCCGGGATTTCGATGGAGACGCGCGTTCTCAATACGAGTGTTTCCGGCGCTGCCGACCAGATCGGGCGCATCGGAAGACGCTTCGATCTCGTCGTTGTCGGTCAACCGCAACGCAAAAATTCCTTGCCGGATGAAGTGGTCGACGAAGGTGTGCTGTTCGAATCCGGCCGGCCGGTGGTCTTCGTGCCTTACATCCAGAAAGGCGGCATGAAGGCAGACCGCATCATGGTGTGCTGGGACGGCAGCCGGGCCGCCAGCCGCGCGGTTGCCGATGCCATGCCGTTCCTGAAAAAGGCGAAACAGGTCGAGATCGTGATCATTTCGAACAAACCAGCCAAGGACAACGAGGTGCCCGGCGCCGATCTCGGCCAGCACCTTGCACGGCACGGACTTAAGGTTGACATCAAGCGCATCACCTCGCCCGACAGCGACGTGCCCTCAACGATCTTGTCTCACGCCGCCGAACTCCTCTGCCGACATGATCGTAATGGGCGGCTATGGCCATTCGCGCCTGCGCGAATTCGTGCTCGGCGGCGCTACGCGCGGGCTGCTTGAGTCAATGACGGTGCCGGTGCTGATGTCGCACTAGAGTTTTGCGGCAGCGGGCACTGGGCGACGAGCCCTCTGGCGCGGGCATCAACCACACCAAGCGCGCGGAGCGACAGCAGCGTGATGGTCTGCACGGCCTCGCGCACATTGCTGCCCGGCGACGCCAGGGGGCCAATCAGTCCCTCAAGCAGTGCACCGACGATGGCCGGGGCGGCGGCACGGGCGTCCTGATCGGGCAGATGCTGGCCGCTGATTGCGGCATTGATCCGCCATGCCAATTCGCTTGCGATCGCGCGGCGGAATTCGACGCGCAGTGCATCGATATTGGCATCGACCGGTTCCGCCAGCACGGCCCAGGTCAATCGCCGGTCGTTCAGTGCGCGCGCCGCGAACGTGGCGATGCAGGCGGCAAGCGCCGAAAGCGGGCCCGGCGCCGCATCGGCGGCCGCCCGCATGGCGGCAAGCTCGCGCCCGGCGGCGGATGCGATCACTTCGGCGATCAGGTTATTTTTGGACGGGAAATAGCGATAAACCGTGCCGGCGGCGATGTCGGCCCGGTGGGCGACCGGCGCAATCTGCACGGCGCCCATTCCGCTTTCCGATGCAATCGATTGTGCCGCATCGAGGATCGTCTGCTCGCGCTCGGCAAGCCGGCGGACGACATTTTCGGTCCGGCGATAGGGCATGGAACAAGTCAACGCAGATTCAGGGCGGCGTGGCAAGTGCGGCAAAAAGACTCAACTTCTTTTCCCACCGCCCGCCGTGAGCGATTTTTCGCGAATAGCCGAGAGCGTTGTGGCCGGGGTAATCGCCTCGGGGTCGATCTTGAGATGGATGATCGACGGTTTGCCCGAGGCACGCGCGGCGGCAAAGGCAGCCGGGAAGTCCGCGCTCTTCTCCACCACCGCGCCGTAGCCGCCGAATGCCAGTGCATAAGCGACGAAATCCGGATTGCGCAGGTCGGTCGCAACAACGCGGCCCGGATACTCGCGCTCCTGGTGCATGCGGATGGTGCCGTAAATGCCGTTGTCGGCGACCAGGACGATGACCGGCAGCTTGTATTGCACGGCGGTCGCAAAATCCTGACCCGTCATGAGGAAATCGCCGTCGCCGGTGACGCAGACAACGGTGCGATCGGGATGAATGGTCTGCATTGCCAACGCGGCGGGCAAGCCGTAGCCCATCGAGCCCGAAGTCGCGCCGACCAGCCCGCCGAATTTGCGCACCCGGTAAAAGCGATGGACCCAGCCGGAAAAGTTGCCGGCGCCTTGCGTGATGATTGCATCGGCCGGCAAATTGTTGCGCAGCCACACCATGATCTCGCCGAGGTTGACGGCGCCGGGCACCGTCGTCGCGTTCTCGCCCCAGGCAAGAAAGTCGGCGTGCGCGGTGTCACTGTCGCCGCGCCAGGCGATTTCTTTTGGCGGCTGCAGGCTGTCCAACGCCGCGCAGAAAGCGGTCGGCGTCGCGTTGATGGCGAGATGCGGATGATAGACGCGGCCGAGCTCATCGGCGCCGGGATGCACATGCACGAGCTTGGTCTGCGGTTCGGGGATATCGAATACGCTGTAGCTCTGCGACGGCATTTCACCGAAGCGCCCGCCGATCAACAAGACAAGGTCGGCGCCCTTCACGCGCGCCAGCAGCTTCGGATTTGGCCCGATGCCGAAGTCGCCGGCGTAGCAGGGATGCATGGCATCGACCAGGTGACCGCGCCGGAATGTGGTCGCAACCGGCAGCGCAAATCGCTCGGCGAAACGCATCAGGCTCGCGCTCGCCTGCTCGCTCCAGCGGCTGCCGCCAATCAGCACGACCGGGTGCTTTGCGCCTCGCAACAAGTCCTGCAGCCGGTCCATTTCGGATTGGCCGGGCGAGGTTTCCACCGGCTCGAACTGTGAGGCGTCGGAGACCGCGACGCGCTCGGTCAACATGTCTTCCGGCAGCGCGATCACCACCGGACCGGGCCGCCCATTGCAGGCGGTATGGAAGGCGCGGGAAACGATTTCCGGGATGCGCGCCGGATCATCGATCTCCGTTGCCCATTTCGCCATGGTCCCGAAAACGGCGCGATAATCGAGCTCCTGGAATGCCTCGCGGTCGCGCATGTCGCGGCCGACCTGGCCGACGAACATGATCATCGGCGAGGAATCCTGGCGCGCGATATGGATGCCGGCCGATGCGTTGCTTGCGCCCGGCCCGCGCGTGACGAAACAGATGCCCGGCCGGCCGGTCATCTTGCCCACGGCCTCCGCCATGATGGCTGCGGTGCTCTCATGACGGCAGACCGTGAGCTTGATGTCGCTTCCATAGAAAGCGTCGAGCGCGGCAAGATAACTTTCGCCCGGCACGCAAAATACGTCGCGCACGCCATGAATCGACAACTGGTCGATCAGGATTTCGCCGCCGGAACGTGCGTTGTCCTTGCCGCGCATCGACGCTACTTCACGATTTTTGCAGGCGGAATCTTCGGCGAGAATGGCACCGGCGTCATCAGCCAATTGTTTTGCTCGATAATGTGTCCCGCTTTCGCATTTTCCGCCAGGAAGTTCTTCCAGTCCGGGATCCTGCATCATCTTGGCGCGCGTTTGCTCACGCTGGGCGGCGCTCTCGTAGATCCAGCCGTGCACCAGCGTGTTGAGCTGGCCCGTCTCGGTCGCGAGATAGTAATGCGGCTCGCCCATGTAGCGAAGCTGCACCGGATATCCCAGCTTGCTGTAAAGCTCGAGCTGTGCGGGCAGCCTGCCCGGCAGAGTCCGATAAACCCTGTGATCGATAATCACTAAACACCTCCCTTGGACATTAGCCGCCTGACGCGGTCAGGCGCGCACTTTCCGGGCAAGGCGAGCAGCGGTCAATAGACTTCGGGCTTGGCCCGGCTGCATGGACGGCTTGTCGACAACGCGGTTCCGCCGGGGTGAGGAAATGTGCGCATCTCGTCATTTCATTGTGAATTGATACATATTTGTCCGGACAGGAAGCTGCGACCGCGATGAGTGACGAAACGCAACAGCCGGTGATCGATTTTCTGGGCGATGCAGCCAACCATGGCGGCGCCCCGGTCAAGCGCATCGACACCCATGCCGCCTTGGTCTTTCTGGCCGGCGACCGTGTGCTCAAGATCAAGCGCGCCGTGCGCTTCCCATTTCTCGATTTTTCCACGCTCGGCAAACGCAGGGCCGCGTGCGAAGCCGAGATCAAGGTCAACCGCGCGTTCGCGCCCGCGATTTACCGCAACGTCGTGCCCATTACTCGCGATCCCGCAGGGCGGCTTGCGATCGCCGGTAAAGGCGAGCCGGTGGAATGGGCCGTCGAGATGCGGCGGTTCGACGAAAACCAGACCCTCGACCGGCTTGCCGAATCCGGACGTATCGACGAGGGGCTCGCCGATCGGCTCGGGCGAACCGTGCGCGGCCGCGCACCGCGTCGCGCCGACTGTGACGAACGCACACTTCACGGACACGCTGGCAAACATCATCGCGCAAAACGAGACAGAGCTCGCCGCGGAGCCGGACCTGTTTTCCCTGGAGGATCTGCGTGCCCTCGCAGCAGCAACACGCGATGCGTTCGATCGCGTGAAACCGCTGCTGCAGGCACGCGAGCGCGCAGGTCTGGTGCGCCGATGCCATGGCGATCTGCATCTCGGCAACGTCGTGTTGATCGAGGACAAACCCGTTCTGTTCGATGCCATCGAATTCGACGACCGCATCGCAACGGGCGACGTATTCTACGACCTGGCTTTCCTGCTGATGGATCTGATCGAGCGCGGGTTGCGCCCGGCGGCGAACATCGTGTTCAACCGCTATCTGGTCGAGACGCAACGCATCCACGATCTCGACGCCCTGGCCGCCCTTCCCCTCTTCATGTCGGTGCGCGCAGCAATCCGCGCCAAGGTTACGGCAGCGAGACGCAAGCACTCCGATGCGCGCGAGAAACTGTCGCGGGATGCGTGCAGCTATGCCAGCCTGGCGCGCGAACTGCTGCAGCCTGCCAAGCCAAGACTGGTCGCCATCGGCGGGCTCTCCGGCACCGGAAAGTCCCTGCTCGCACGCACGCTTGCGTCGGAAATAATGCCGATGCCCGGCGCCGTGGTGCTGCGAAGCGATATCGAGCGCAAGGCAATGTTCGGCGTCGCCGAAACTGAACCGCTGATAAAGTCGGCGTACACCGCCGAGGCCACGGCAAAGGTTTATGCCACGCTGGCTGCCAAGGCGCGCCGCGTCGTGGCGGCAGGGCATTCGGCAATCGTCGATGCCGTGTTTGCACAGCCGGACGAGCGCGCAGACATCGCGAAAGCGGCGGATTCCGCCGATTTTTCCGGCCTTTTTCTCACTGCCGGCCTGCAGTCACGGCTTGAGCGCGTCGGCGCGCGGACGGCCGACGCATCCGATGCAGACGCGGCGATCGTGGAGGATCAGGAAAAATTCGAGCTGGGCCGCATCAACTGGGCGAGAGTCGATGCGTCGGGAACCCCGGAAGAAACGTTCATTCGTGCGAGAGTGGCGCTCGACCTGGAATGACAAAGCTATGCATTGCGCGAGCCGCAGTCCCGCCATCTTTTCCCTTGGCGAAAGCCAGCGAACCAAGGCATAGCTGCCAGCGTTGAAACGCACCCGCCCGCCAGGTTCTCTTCCATGAGCGCCACTGCCAAAGGCCGAACGCATTCCGCGCGTCATCTCGCGGTCGGCCTTGCCGGGTATTGCGCCTTCATCAATCTCTATTCGCCGCAGTCGATCCTTCCTTTGCTCTCCGAGGAATTTCACGCCAGCGCGGCGGAAGTCTCGACCATCATCACCGTCAGCACCCTGGCGGTCGCCCTCACCGCTCCTTTCACCGGCGCGGTCGCCGACGTGCTCGGCCGCAAGCGCGTGATCGTCGCGGCGATGTTCGTGCTCGTCATTCCGACTTTGATGGTCGGGCTGTCGACCAGCCTGTCGGCGGTCATCTTCTGGCGCGCCGTGCAGGGGCTCGTCCTGCCGCCGATCTTTGCCGTGACCGTTGCCTATATCGGCGACGAATGGCCGGCCAAAGAAGCAACGACCGCCGCGGGCATCTATTCGTCGGGATCGAAGTCTCGGAGGATTCAGCGGCCGCCTGGTCACCGGGGTGATCGCCGACCTGATCAGCTGGCGTGCCGGGTTTGCTGTGCTCGCGGGTGTCGCGGCCGCAGGCGCCGTCGCGGTCGCGTTCCTGTTGCCGCGCGAGCGGCGCTTCGTGCGCTCGGAAGGCCTGCTCGCGTCGGGCCGCCAGATGCTCGGGCATTTTCGCAACAGCCAGCTGGTCGCGACTTTCGCCGTCGGTTTCGGCGTGCTGTTCAATTTCATTTGCACCTTCACCTTCATCAGCTTTCACCTCGCCGCTCCGCCCTACAATCTTTCCGCCAGCTGGCTCGGCGCGATCTTCGTCACTTATCTCGTCGGCTCGGTGCTGACGCCCTGGATCGGCTGGGCGGTCGGCCGGTTCGGGCGGCGTCAATTCATGGTCGGCGTGATCGCCATATGGCTTGCCGGCATTGCGCTTACGCTCGCGCCGTCGCTTCTGCTGATTGTTGCGGGTCTCGCGCTCGGTGCCGGGTGCGGACTCATATGCCAGGCGGTTTCGACCGGCTACGTGACGGTCACCGCGAAGGCGGGGCGCTCGTCAGCGGTCGGCCTCTACGTGACCTCGTTCTATCTCGGCGGCAGCTTCGGAGCGGCCGTGGGCGCAATCGCCTGGACGCTGGGCGGCTGGCCGGCCTGCGCTGCGCTGGTCGCGGCGATGCTCGTCATCATGGCCGCGATCGTCATTTTCGCGTGGAGCGAAACCGCCCGCCAGGAAAAGCCGAGCCCGATCGAGCCGCCGTGAGCTAGCGGCGCGTTTCGCTCCAGCCGGGACTGCGCATCGCAAGCAGCGGGCCGTAAAGCAGGACGAACAGGATGAAAGCCGCGGTCCAGCAAAGGCCCGCGAATTCGAGCAGATCGACCGAGCCCATGAAGGCCGCCACGATGCGAACGAGCACGGCGGCGAGCAGCAAAGCATAGATCGCCTGCGTCGCGCGTCCGGCCTGCAGAGGCTGGCCGGTGTGCCCGAGGGTCGCCCGCGTCATGACCGCGACTGTCATCAGGCCGATGGCGCCGGCGGTCCAGGCATGGATTCCCGCCGTCGCCGGCACCTCCGGGGTGAATGCCGCCACGCCAAGCATGAGAAAACCAAGCGGCACGAAGGCGTAGCCGATGTGAAGTATCAGGACGAGGCGGTCAGTCACCGTCCGGTCGCCCGCCCAGCGCGCCAGCCGGACCGCCTGCAGGCATCCGGCGACGATCAGCAGCACGCCGGAAAGCCAGTGCATCGGCGTGATGATCCAGGTGACAAGCGCAACCGCGCTGATGACGAGCGCCACCATGTCGAACTGCGAGAACGGGACCGGCAACCGGCCGGGATTGTTGCGGTTGAGCCAATTGTTGGTGAAGCTCGGCACGATCCGTCCGCCGATCAGCGAAATCATCAGGATGACCGCCGCGATGGCAATGCGGGTGCCGTAAGCGGCATTGCCCGTCATCAATACTTCGGCATGAAAGACGATATTGCCGAGGACGAGCACGACGAGAATCACCAGCACCCGGAGATTTCGCCAGTTTTCGCCGGCGACGATCTCGCGCCCCGCAACGACCGCAAGCGTGGCAAGGAAAGCCGTGTCGACGATCGCCGCGACAAGGCCGCCGAGCTGCGCCGAAATCAGGAGCGCGAGGCGTCCGGCGAGCCAGAGCGCGGCGAGGCCCGCAAGCGGCCAGCCGTTGACCGGCAACCGCCCGGTCCAGTTCGGAATCGCCGTGAGCAGGAAACCGGCGATGGTGGCAGCCACGTAGCCATAAAGCATTTCGTGAACGTGCCAATCGAGCGGGCTCAGATGCGTGGGTACGCTGAGCTTGCCCACGTATTGGGGAATCCAGACAAGAATGCCGATGACGGCCCACAGACCCGCCGCCAGAAAGAACGGGCGGAAGCCGTAGGAGAACAGCGCGGGGCCGTCATAGTCGCGGCGGCGTTGCAGGGCGGCTGGCGTCGACATTCTCCGGACCTTTCTCTGCGTCCAGTCTAGCGCGTTACGCTCGGATGCCAGAGCGGACTGTAGCCGCGTCTGAGCACGGTGAGGATCGACGGCGGTGTCAGCACATCGACCGTCGATACCCTGCGGGCGCGGCCGGCTTTGCGAATATCCGTTCGGTGCCCAGAGCCACAATCGATTCACCCGCACCGCAAATGCCTGCCCGTCCAGCGAGATCATCGCCCCGTCAGGAAGAGTATCGAGCTTGCCGCGATGGCTCCGCTTGGCCTTTCCATCAAGCCGCTCGGCATGAAGATTTTTGTCCATCTCCGCAGCCGATGCGCGCTGTTTCTTGCCGGAGAACAAGAGCGCAAACCGCTCGGCATCCTTGCGCCGGCATTCGAAGCAAGGCCTGTGGCCGGCGGCGAAGGCCGTCACCTCATCGAGGAAAAACAGCTCGGTGTAGCTGTTGCCCCAGACTTTTCGGTGACGGTTGTTGAACTCGAGCTTGCAGCAGATCCATTGTTTCGATGCCCAGCGCCGGGCAGTCAGCCGACGCTTGTCGTCATGCAATCGACCGCCGCGGTTGCCCATGAGGGTGCCGCGCGCGTGTGACACGACCAGTTCGCCAAACGGAGAGACACGATCTGCAAGGGCATGGGACAACACAACCGGATTGCGCGTGCGTCGGCTAGAAGCCCGCCGCCCGCACGAAGGCCGCAACCGCCAGACCGGCGGCCACGGCGGCGAAATCCCTGCGCACGAAGATCATGACGATCACCGCCGCGCCGACCGCGCAGAGCGCGCCGACACCGCCGTGCAGCAGTAAAGGCGCGATGGTGGCGGCGATGATCGCGCCGGGCAGCGCGTCGAGCGTCCTACGTAGGCGCGGGCCGATCCTTACGCGACCGATCAGCCAGAAGCCGCCAGCGCGCGAGAGATAGACAACGACCGTCATGACCGCGATGACGATGGCGTACCCGAGCGGATCGTGGCTATTCATCAGCGAGACCTCCCGCGATGCTGCCGGCGACGCCGCCAAGTACGACGTACCAGAAGCCGCCGAGGGTGAGGTCGGCCAACACCGCGACCGCGCCGCCCACGGCCCAACCAATCGATTTGCGCGCGCCTTGCCACAGCGACACCAGCATCGCGGAAAAGAAGGCCGGGATCACCATGTCGAGGCCAAAGCGGTATGGATCGGCGGCCGCTCCCAACCAGTAGCCGGGCGCGGTCGAGACGACCCAGGTGACGTAGCACGTCGCAGCGCAGCCCATGACGAAGCCGGGGTCGTTGCCGCCCTCACGTTGATAGCGGATTGAGAGGAGCCAGGGCGGCTCCACCAGAAAATGTAGGAACGGGTAGACCTGCGCGGGCGGCAGGCGACTCAGCAGCGGCCGCATCGCGGCACCGATCAGCAAAAAGCGTGAGCAGATGACGGCGGTGACAGCCGCAATGGCGCTCACGCTGGCGACGGTGAGTTCGCGCGGCCAAGCATCGACCACGATGATCTGCGCAACGCCGGAAAAGACAATCGCACTCATTGCCACCGCGTCGAGCAGGCTTAAGCCCTGCCGCGCCGCGACAGTGCCGAACGCCATACCGAACGCGAATAGCCCCGGCGTCAGCGGCAGAGTGGAGATTACGCCTTCTCGGAAAGCGACGAACGTCCAATGCGGCTTGAAAGGTTTTTTGCTGATCATGAAAACGACGCCTGCAGCTTTATCGTTTGCCGGGAAGTAATAGAAGCCACAAAAACAGAAAGCCCGCCATGCGGCGGGCGTCTGTCTGCAATTTCTTCGCTCAGGCTTGCGGCTGCGGCGCGACTTCGCCGGTCGGCGGCTCGGGGCGCGGCCGCGGCTTGCCTGCCGGCGGCACCGCCGACGAGCGCGGCGTGGTCGGCTCGATGACCGACTCGCGCACCGGACGCTTGCCCGCGATCAGATCGGTGATCTCGTCGCCGGTCAGCGTCTCGAACTCGAGCAGGCCTTTGGCCAGCACTTCGAGATCGGCGCGCTTCTCGGTCAGGATCTGCGTCGCTTCGGCGTAGCCGGCTTCCACCAGCCGGCGGATTTCGCCGTCGATCTTGCGCGAGGTCTCTTCCGAAATGTTCTGCTGGCGCGAAACCTGATAGCCGAGGAACACCTCATCCTGATTCTCGCCATAAGCAACCGTGCCGAGCTCGTCGGACAGGCCCCAGCGCGTCACCATCATGCGCGCGAGCTTGGTCGCCTGCTCGATGTCGGAGGCCGCACCTGAGGTCACTTTCTCCTTGCCGAACACCATTTCCTCGGCAACGCGTCCGCCCATCATGATGGCGAGGCGCGAGGTCATCTGCTCGCGGCTCATCGACAGCTTGTCGCGTTCCGGCAACTGCATGACCATGCCGAGCGCGCGGCCGCGCGGAATGATGGTGGCCTTGTGCACCGGATCGGTGGCCTTGACGTTGAAGCGCGACGATCGCGTGGCCGCCTTCGTGATACGCGGTCAGCATCTTTTCTTCTTCGGTCATCACGAGCGACTTGCGCTCGGCGCCCATCATCACCTTGTCCTTGGCGTCTTCGAATTCGGCCTGCGTGACCATGCGTTTGTTGCGCCGCGCGGCCATCAAGTGCCGCTTCGTTGACGAGGTTCGGCAGGTCGGCGCCGGAGAAGCCGGGCGTTCCGCGCGCGATCGTCTTCAGGTTCACGTCCGGCGCCAGCGGCACCTTGCGCACGTGCACCTTCAGGATGTTTTCGCGTCCGACGACGTCCGGGTTCGGCACAACCACCTGGCGGTCGAAACGGCCGGGGCGCAGCAGTGCGGGATCGAGCACGTCCGGACGGTTGGTCGCCGCGATCAGGATGATGCCTTCGTTCGCCTCGAAGCCATCCATCTCGACCAGCAACTGGTTGAGCGTCTGCTCGCGCTCGTCATTGCCGCCGCCGAGACCGGCGCCGCGATGACGGCCGACCGCATCGATTTCGTCGATGAAGATGATGCACGGCGCGTTCTTCTTCGCCTGCTCGAACATGTCGCGCACGCGCGAGGCACCGACGCCGACGAACATCTCGACGAAGTCGGAGCCCGAAATGGTGAAGAACGGAACGTTCGCCTCGCCGGCGACCGCACGCGCAATCAGCGTCTTGCCGGTGCCCGGAGGACCGACGAGCAGCACGCCGCGCGGAATGCGTCCGCCGAGGCGCTGGAATTTTCCGGGGTCGCGCAGGAATTCGACGATCTCCTGCAGATCCTGCTTCGCCTCGTCGACGCCGGCAACGTCTTCAAACGTGACGCGGCCGTGCGCTTCCGCCAAAAGCTTGGCGCGCGACTTGCCGAAACCGAGCGCCTTGCCGCCGGCGCCCTGCATCTGGCGCGACAGGAAGATCCACACGCCGATCAGCGCAATGAAGGGCAGCCACGAAACGAGCAGCGAGACAAACCATGGAACGTTGTCGGACGGCGGCCGCGCAGTGATCGCGACGCCCTTCGAATAAAGTTTCTGCACCAGACCGGGATCGTTCGGCGCGTAAGTCTGGAAGCTGGTGCCGTTCGCGAAGGTGCCGTGGATGTCCGGCCCCTGGATCACGACGTCGCGGACGCGGCCCTGGTCAACTTCCGACAGCAACTGCGAGAACGAGATGTCTTGCGCGGTGGTCCGCTGGCCGGGATTCTGGAAAAGCGTGAACAGCGCCAGCAGCAACAGGACGATGATCACCCAGAGCGCGAAATTTCGTAGATTAGCGTTCATCACCCGTCCTGACCCCGCCGCGCGCGTGCCGCGCAGCAATAAGTTTTATGTATCCGGTTCGTGGCGACTTCACGTCGGACTCGCAAGCCAATGTAGGCAGCGTCCGCCCCCATGAAAAGGCCTTAAGCCTTAATATTCTAACGTCTTTTGACACCTTTCGGCCGGTCGGGTCGGCGCTTGGTTAAGACCTTGCGACGGCGCGGCGGCGCCCTTTCGACGAGAATTTGCGGATCCTTAAGCGTCACAATCGCGCCCGCCAAGGTGCGCCGGAAGCGGCTTTCTGCACTGTTTTGGGCCTCGTCGAGCGCGGATTTGAGCGCTTCGAGCTTGCCCAGCTCCACCGGCCCCTCGTCACCGATCCGAGCCAGCGCCCGGCCGAGCACACGCAACGCGACTTCCGCGGGCAAATCGGCAAAACGTCGCGATTTAATCGCAATCGCACGTGCGCCATGCAATTCGACGAACAGGTCCGCAACCGCACGATCAACCGCTGTTTCGATCGCGAGATCGGCCCGCTTGAGCCGCCACGCGAGCCGCGCCAACTGCGCGGCATCGAGACCTTCCTCGGCAAGCGAATGCATCAGCCCGCGCAGGCGCGCGCGCGTGAAGCGCGGATCGCGATTGGAGGGATCGTCGGCATAGGGAATTTCGGTGGCCCGCAATGTTGCGATCAGCCGTGCCTTTGGAATCCCCAGGAACGGACGGACGATAACTAGCTCTTCGTCCTGGGGGACAGCAGAGATTCTTTGCATTGCCCCGAGACCGGAGAGGCCGCTGCCGCGGCTCATGCGAATGAGGACGGTCTCAGCCTGGTCGTCGAGCGTGTGCGCCGTAAGAATATGAGTGCCGCCCGCCTTGCGGGCGGCGTTACCGAGCAACCGGTAGCGCGTCAGGCGGGCGGCTTCCTGCAGGCCGGTCTTCGGTTTGCGGCCGGTCCAGCGCAAAGTGCGATGCGCGATATCGAGATTGCGGGCGAGACGTGCGACAGCGGCCGCCTCCGCTTTGGATTCCTTCCGCAGTCCGTGGTCGATTGTAACGGCGACAAGCGTCGGCTTCGTCCTGAGGGAATCGCGCCACCGCGCGGCCAGGATCATGAGCGCGGTGGAATCCGGCCCGCCTGACACGGCGAGCACGAGGACAGGCAACGACTGCAGCCCGGAAAAAAGTGATGTAACTTCCGACGCCGAGACGGCTTTCGCCTCAGCAGTGCGCACGCTTCTGTTCCTGCGCGACCCCGCGCTTCACGCCGGACGAGGCGCGCGGAAATTTGCGCTCAACCTCGGCGAGGGTGGCGCAAGCCGCCTCTTTCTGGTTCATCGCCGCGAGCGATTGACCGAGGCGCAACAGCGCATCCGGCGCCTTGCCCGAGCGCTCATATCTGGTCGAAACGTTCAGGAACGATTCCGCAGCGTCCCGGTAGCGTTGCTGCTGAAACAGGCTCTCGCCGAGCCAATAATTCGCATCGGGCACGAGCTGCTCGTTCGGGTATTTTTTCAGAAAATCGCGAAAGGACTGCTCGGCCAGCGAATAGTCTTTATGCAGTACGTAGCCGTAGGCCATATCATATTCGTCCTTCGGCGAGGCTGACGGCGGCAGCGTCGCAAGCTGCTGGCCAGCCGCGGCAGGCGCAACATTGCGGACCTGCGGTGGTGGCATCTGCTGAGCCGGCACCGGAGCGCCGCCAGCCGACGCGACAGCCCCGGGCGGCGGGGACGGAGGCGGCGAGTCATTGTTTCCTGCCACGGTCGCAAGATCGAGCGGAGCGCCAGCCGCGCGGCCACCTGGAGCGCTAACCGGGCCGCTGTCGCGCCCTTGCTCTGGCACAGCGATCGTCGCCTGATTGCCGAGGACGCGCGGCGCGCCTGGCGCACTTGGATGTTGTGATGGATCGAAGACGTCGGAGCGGCGGCCGGGATTGGCGGGCGGGCCGCCAGGTGCATTGCCCGGATTCATTGGCACGGCCTGCGCGGGCGGCGGCGCGCTGCCTTTCGACCCCAGCTGCTGGAAGCGATATTCGGTGTCGTCTTGCATGCGCTTGAGCTGCATCTCGATCTGCTGGTTGCGGTACTGAAGACTCTCGATCGTGCCCGTCAGTTGACGCAGCGCGTTCTCCATGCGGTCGAGGCGGACTGTAAGGTCCCCAGGATCGGCCTGCGCCACGCGGCCAGCCGGCGCTTGCTGAGGCGGGGCCTGGCGCTGCTGGCCCGCGGGCTCCCCGCGGCTGAACAGGTTATCGAGAAAATTTCCGGACGAGTTGCGTTCCTGCGCGACCGCCATCCCCCCCGGCATCAGCAAGGCGGAGGCAAAAATGGCTGCGGCGGATGCAAAGGAAAAAAACGTGCAGGGCCGTGTGCGTGTCATCGGCAAGGTCGAAACCCGTTTGATGTTTTTTGTTGCATGTCCGGTTCCGAAAACCGTTCGCCAGGTTTCGGAAAGCTACGCTGGTTTTGTAATCGCAGCGGCTGCGTAGCATAGCACGCCGAGTACGACCAGATTGTGGCCGCTATTGCCGAAACGCCCGTAACAAGGGGATTTCCAGCACGCGTCCGCCCGACTCAGTGTCCGCCGAACACAAGCGTCTGGAACGGAAGCACCAGCGCCTGCAGCCGCAGAATCAACGCGTGGACAAGGCCGAGCGCATCGACGGCGTGAAGTGCAATAGCCTTCAGCGTGCCTGTCTCTTTGGCAACGATTGTTTCGTGATTGTTGGAATAAGCATTGGCAATGCAGCTGCTGCCTGGCGTCACGCCGTCAATGCCGCCTTTGTAGAGAGGCTCCAGAAACGCGAGAAGCGTGCCAGGCCGGGTTACCTGCTGCGCTTCAACCAGCTGCTCACCGCCCCGAATCTGGCCGGCGGCAATGTAGTCCTGCACATCCGTCACCACCATCGGGATGACCGTGAACGGTTTCGAGATGCAGGTGACCTCGGCAATCATCCCGACCTTCATGATCTGCGCCTCGATCTGGCCGAAACCCGCGGAAAGAAACGGCCGACTTGTCTCAGGGATCAGTACGCCGGCTGGACGCATCATCGGATTGACGAGGTCGCCGACACGCAGCACGAATTGCTCGACGCGCCCATCCACGCCGGCGCGGATCACGGTCTTGTCGAGATCGACCTGTGCCTGCGCGAGGGCTGCCTCGGCGCTGGCCTTTTCCGCGGGCAACAGTGTTGATATGCGCTCCTCTATGCCCTGCTTCGACGCGGTCGCAGCCGTGATCGCGCCGAGTAGTCCCCGCACCCGCTCCTGCAGACGCTCGATCTCGCGGAAGGGAACGTTGCCGGGATTGCGCCGGTAGAGCTCCTGCTTGGTTTCCAGCTCGTCCACCGCCTGCTGGTGCGTGCTCTTCGCCTCCACCAGCTGGCCGTCGGCCTTCACCACGTCGGCTCGCGCGACCAGCATCTGCGCATCGATCTCGGCGACCTTGCGCCGCGCTCAACTCAACCGCGGCCTCCTGCTTCGAGCTGTCGAGCCGGAAAAGCGGCGCGCCTTTTTTGACAGTGTCGTTGTAAGCGATATTGACCTCAGCCACCCGTCCGATCGTTTCAGGCACGATGGGAATGGTCCGGTAGAAGCGCGTGACATTGGTTGTGGACGGATGGTTGTAGAACACCGTCGTGATCAGAAGCACCGTCAGAATGAGGCAGCCCGTAATGCCCCAGCGCAGCTCGAACCAGACCGAGTAGAGCGTGATCTCCTTGCCGAAGCGCTTTCCCTGCACATAGCGCCGGTAGAGATAATCGGGCAGTAGCGTGAACATTGAGCAGAGGAGCATCTCAAGCATGATCGAGCTCCTTCTTGCCGGCCACGATGCGCGGGGGCTTACGCGGCGCGGAAGACGCGCCTTCGGGCTGGCCTACCTCCGCCGCGTGGACCTCTCTGCCCGGATCCGGCACGTCGTCAGCGCCCGCGCCAGGCTTCACGCCGGCAATCCTCTCGACCGAGCCTGCGATGCGGCCGAGGAAGCCGCCGAAATCAGGAATGTCGATGAAGGCCAGCAGCAGGCCCGCCACCCAGAAAATATGCATGTGCGTGAAGAGCGCTATCAGGCCGAGGATTGCCACGATCTCGAACTGGATTTTGTGGCCTTTGTGCGCGACGCGCTCGGGCAGTGTATGCAGGCGCAGGAACAGAATGCCGAAGCCGACCACTGCGAGCGCAAGGGTGATCGCCATGACGACCATGAGCACATCGGTTTGGCCGGGCGCGCTGACGAACATCGGCAGATGCTCGGTCGCGACGGGATGCGGCGATTGAGTCGTCGGGGCATCGGCGGCGAAGCTCGGCGCCGAAGCGAGCGCCAACGAAACGGCCAGAAGTCGACGCACGGTCACTATATACCTCCGCCCAAATGCGCATTCGCAAGGCAGGCTATCCCAGAACGCCATGTGTGAGAAGCACAGGGCGAACGCTCGAGCGGTCAGCGTTCCGCCTTCACCGTGGAAACGCAAAAAAAGCAACGGCGGCCTCGGGGACCGCCGCGCTCACCACCGAACGTTCCCCAAAGCTCTATGAACTGACACCGAGCACGGTGACGGCGCGGCGGTTTTGCGACCAGCACGAGATGTCATTGCAGACGGCGACCGGCCGCTCTTTCCCATACGAGATCGTGCGCATGCGCTGCGCCTGGATGCCGCGGGAAACCAGATAGTCTCTCACCGCCTGCGCGCGGCGCGCACCCAATGCAATGTTGTATTCGCGGGTGCCGCGCTCGTCGGCATGGCCTTCGATCGTGAACTGGCTGTACTGACTGTAGTTCGTGAGCCATTGCGCCTGCTTGTCGAGCGTCGCACGCGACTGCGTCGTGAGCTCGGACGAGTCGGTTTCGAAGAAGACGCGGTCGCCGACATTGACCACGAAATCCTGCTGGCTGCCGGGCGTCGCCTGGCCTGCTGCATTGGCCTGCGCATCCTCTGCATTCTTGGCGCAGGCCGATATCGCCAGCGCTGCCGCGAGAACGGCCGCGAAGCGAACAACGTGCAGCGTTTTCCTCATATCGATCATATCCGGTGCCTCCATTCACGCGTACCAACCGGAGCTTGCGTGAGGGTCTAGCAGGTCGTTCGTTAAACGAACGTTCCATCAACCTTGATGGAACCTTGCGTGGACCCATTAAAACTACCCGAACCCCTTAAACCGTTTCTGATGGTTAAGACACAGTGAAAATAAGGCCGGTTCACGACAATCAGGACAAAAGCGGCGACCAGGCCGGATCCGAAGCGTAACTGGGCGTCGGAACCTTCAATTCGTTCCGTCCGGTGATGTCGATGGTAAAGAGCGACGGCCCCTGCCCCACGTCACGGAAGAACATCAGCACGCGCCCATTCGGCGCGAAAGTCGGGCCTTCGTTGTGGAAGCCCTGCGTGAGCACGCGCTCGCCCGAGCCGTCGGGCTTGAGAATGCCGATCGAGAAGTTGCCGCGCGCCTGTCCTGTGAAGGCGATATAGTCACCACGCGGCGACCAGACCGGCGTCGAGTGATGGCCTTCGCCAAAGCTGATGCGCTGTGCCGCCCCGCCGTTTGCAGACATCACGTAGATCTGCTGACTGCCGCCACGGTCGCTTTCGAAGCAAATGCGTGAACCGTCCGGCGAGTAGCAGGGCGCCGTGTCGATCGCCGGGGTATCGGTGAGACGCGTGGTCTGCTTGGAACGCAGGTCCATCACGAACAAATTCGCGTTGCCACCCTGCTGCAGGCTCATGATCACCCGCTGCCCGTCGGGCGAGAACCGCGGGGCAAAGGTCATGCCGGGAAAATTGCCGACGATCTCGCGCTGTCCGGTTTCGATGTTGAGCAGATAAACGCGCGGATCACCCTGGCCGTACGACATGTACGTGATCTCTTGCGTCGACGGATTGAAGCGCGGCGTCAGAACCAGATCGTCGCCGCGCGTGAGATAGCGCACGGCCGCGCCGTCCTGATCCATGATGGCAAGCCGCTTCACGCGCCGGTCTTTCGCGCCGGTCTCGTCGACGAACACGATCCGGCTGTCGAAATAGCCCTTCTCGCCGGTGAGCCGCTCATAGATCGCGTCTGAAATAATGTGCGCGATGCGCCGCCAGTTGTCGGGTGTCGTGAAATACTGCTTGCCGTCGAGTTGCTGGCCGGCAAACACGTCCCACAGGCGGAATTCGGCTTTCAGTCTCCCATCGCCCTGGCGAGTGATGCGGCCGGTGACCAGCGCCTGCGCATTGATCGTCCGCCAGTCGGGAAAACGCGGCACGCTATCGCTGTTGGAAATCTTTTCGATGAACGCTGCCGGATTGATCGGCGCGAACAGGCCGCTGCGCTGGAGATTGTTGGTGATAACCGCGGTGACATTTCGCCCGGTATCGCCTTCCGTCGGCCCGCCGGTCAGGAAATCCGGCAGCGCAATCGGCATCGGCTGCACGTTGCCCTGATTGATATCGATGTTGAGAACGGCTCGCGCCGGACGCGGACCGATGGCCGCCAACGCACTTGCGCCAACCAGCAGGCCGCGGCGGCTTATTTTGGGAAAAGAATTGTCAGTCACGAGATTGCATTACCTTGCGGGAAGATCGTGAAACATCTGTTTTGTGTCGAAAGTGAAGTCTATTTCTTTCCATTGCTCGTAATGTTCAGGCCGCAGCATGGTGTAGGGCTGCCCGACGAATACCGCGCGCACGGCGCTGTCGCGCATGGCGTTGAATTGCGCGCCGCTGCCGCTGGTGAGGACTTGCGGCCCGACCGCAAGCGTTCCGTCTTTCCTGAACCTGATCCGGATCGTGACCTGCGTCTGGCTGGCGTCCTGCATGCCGACCGGAGGATTCCACAGCGCCATCAGCCGCGCGCGTAACGCGTCGATTTCCGACTGTGAGAGCTGGGCTGCCGCGCCGGACGCCGTGCCGAGCGAGGGAGTTGCGTTCGCCTCGACTCCGGTCGCGGCATTGCGCTGCGGATCGCGCTTGTCGAGCAGCGCCGCGATCTTGTCGGCGTCGAACTTCGGCTGCGGCTTCTGCGGCGGCTTCTTCGGCGGCAGCGGCTGCGGCTCGGTCTTGGTCTGCTTGGGCTCGTCCGGCTGCTTGAGTTTTTCGGCGATCGGGTCGGGCTTCGGCGGCTGCGGCTCGGGCTGCGGCGTAGCTTCTTTTGCAGCCTGCAATTCTTTTTTCTCGGTGACCTTGGGCTTGGCCTCTTCGATCGGCTTGGGCGGCTCCTCCGCCTTTTTCTCGACCAGCGGCTTCGGCGCCTCGACCTTGGGCGCGTCCTTGACGCCCTTGGTCATCTCCGAGAAATCCTTCTCGCTGATGAAGTCGACCGGCAACAACTCCGCCGGCGTAACGTCAAAGCTCTTGCCGGAAAACGATAGCGTCGCCCACAGCAGCACTGCCGCGTGCAGGCCGGCCGATATTGCGGTCGCCTTTCTCATCACTGCGCTTTCGCGCCCTGCTCGAATTCGGTGACCAAGGCTACACGATGAAAGCCGGCTGACGACAGCTGCCCCATCACCTTCATCATGGTGCCATAGTCGACCTTCTTGTCCCCGCGCACGTAAACCCGGGCCTCAGTGCCGCCGCGCGCCTCGGCCACCGCCTGCATCTTGGGGATCAGATCGGCCGCGGCGATTTCGCTATTTTGCAGGAAAATTTGGCCCTTCTCGGTGACCGACACGGTAAGCGGCTCTTTGTCCTGCTCGAGGCTTTTGGCCTGGCTCTGCGGCAGGTCGATGGGAACCCCGACTGTCAGCAACGGCGCCGAGACCATGAAGATGATCAACAGGACGAGCATCACGTCGACCATGGGCGTGACGTTGATCTCGCTCATCACCCGCTGGCGATGATGCTTACGCTTTCCGATCACCGGCGTGCCGGCATTGGCAGCCATGAGATGAACCCCTACCCGCGCTCGTCGATCTGCCGCGACAGTATGGCGGCAAACTCGTCGGCAAAGCCCTCCAGCCGCTGCGCCTGCTTGTTAACCTCGGCCGCGAACTTGTTATAGAAAATGGTCGCCGGTATGGCGGCGACAAGGCCAAGTGCGGTCGCAAACAGCGCCTCGGCAATGCCGGGCGCGACCACCGCCAATGACGTGTTTTTGGACGCCGCGATCGACTGGAAGCTCGTCATAATGCCCCAGACGGTACCGAACAGGCCCACAAATGGCCCCGCCGAACCGACGGTCGCCAGGACCAGCAGCCGCCTTTCGAGCCGCTCGACCTCCCGGGCGATGGTCACTTCCATCACTTTTTCGATCCGCATCTGAAGGCCGCCGACCGCGCGAGCGTTGCCCTCGAAACTTCGCTTCCACTCGCGCATGGCAGCGACGAACAATGCCGCCATCGAGTGTGCGGGGCGGTTCGAAAGTGTCCGATAAAGTTCGTCGAGCGACTGGCCGGACCAGAACGCCTGCTCGAAGCGGTCCATGGCCCGGCGGCTCCGGGTGTAGAGCACGGTCTTGTCGATCGCGATCGCCCAGACCCAGACCGAGCAGACCAGCAATCCGACCATCACCGTCTTGACGACCCAATGGGCGTTCCAGAACAGCGTGAACAGCGAAAGGTCGGATGAGGTCAGCGGGAGCACCGACTGCGCCACGTCGGCAGGATTCATAGGCACGTCCTTTCCGCTCAATCCGGTCCCGTCGGTCGAACCGGCGCGGCGCAATATCCGCAATCAACATGCGCGCGCGACGATGCCGCCCACGCGCTAAGTCGCAAACCGAATGTCTCGCGAGTTTCGTATGTCCCGTCCACCGGCGACCTACGAAATCCCCGCGAAACTTGGCCAAACTTGGGCGCGAAAGCGGGCTTTTCAGCCCTAAACAGCGCTGATTATGGTTAAGGAGTGGTTACTTTCTTAAAACGCCGCAAGCGCAAAGGCCGCCCGGAGGGGCGGCCTTTTCTATCAGCGGAGATGACTGGCTCAGTTCTGCGGCTGCTGCGAGTCAGGCGTCGGCCGATTGCGGCGTTCGGCCATGAACTGGTCGAACTCGGTCTTGTCCTTCGCAAAGCGCAGCCGATCGAGGAAGTTCGCGAAATTCGCGTTGCTCTTCTTCCAGCCGGCGCAGCGTATCGGCGCGATATTCGTCAAAGGCTCGATTGCCGCTCGAGGGGGCGTAGTTCCACGGGCCGCCACTCATCCGCGATCGCATCCAGTCCATCTTGCTCTGCATGCGTTCCATTTTGTGCTGCCAGCGGTCATGGCCGCCGTAATGTCCGCATCCCATACGTCCGCTCCATATTGTGAAGGCGAGAGCCGAGAGGCCGATCGGCCACCAGACCATGAAGCCCAGAACGACCAGAGCGATCCAGGCAGGCTTTCCGAGTTCATCAAGCTTTGCGGTGATAGGCATAGTCGGCCTCGCGTGAATGTAAATAACATTTACATAGCTAAGGCCCTCGCGGGCCCCTGTCAAGCGGCGTCAAGATTAAATTGGGAGCCGATGGTCGCAGCGCCAGATCGGGCGGCGGAATTTCGGCGCAGTGAGCACTCAGCGCCGTCGTGAGGAGGCGCTCAGGCCGAGGCCGCGAAGGTAAATCAGTACGGCGGCTTCGAGCAGATCTTCCGGCGACATCGGCAGCTTGCGGCGCGCGGCATCGCCGCGGGCGAATAGTGATGCAATGCCGTGCGTCATCGACCAAATGTGCAGCGCGACCATGAGCGCCGGCGGCCTGCCCTGAGACGGCATCATTGCGACAAGTTTCTCGGAGGCGGCGCGCAAAACCGCGAAGGCATTCTCACTCACCTCGCGCAATTCACGATCGCTGTCGAGCGCGACACCGGCTTCGAACATCGCCGAGTAATAGGCCGGCTCTCGCTTTGCGAATGCGAGATAGCTTTTGCCGAGCCGGTCGAACGCAGTCATGACGTCGGGCTTGCCGTCGTCCCAGGCTTTCGCAAGCGCCGCTGAAAATTCCTCAAAGCCGCGCCGCGCGACGTCGGCAAGCAATGCCTCGCGGTCGCGAAAGTGGCGATAAGGCGCAGCAGGACTCACGCCCGCCCAGCGCGCCGCATCGGCGAAGGTGAAGCCCGCCGGGCCCTTTTCGATAATCAATTCCAGCGCGGCATTCACCAGGGCTTCTTTCAGATTGCCATGGTGATAGCCGCGGGCGGCGTGACCGCGTTTGCCCCATCTCATGTGAATCGCTTTTACATTACGGCGGGCGCCGCGTCGATGCGTCGGCTACACGCCGCGCTTCCGTGCAGCCAAAGGAAGGTTTTCGAATAAAGTCGGGCCGCCAGGTTGCGCGCCTTCGATCGTGAGCAGACGCAGCTTGGTCACCACTCCGCCACTCGCGGAGAAGCCACCGGTCTTGCCGCCAGCCGCCAGCACGCGGTGACACGGCATGATGATCGGCGTCGGATTTTCGCCCATCGCCTGCCCGACCTCCCGCGACAAGGTCTTGTCACCAAGCCGTTCCGCAATCTCCCCATAAGTTATCGTGGCGCCAGGCGGGATCTTGCGGACAATCGCATAGACGCGCCTGTTGAAGTCCGGCAATCCGCGGTCGTCGATTGCAATATCGGTCAGGTCGCGTTTTTCGCCTGCGAGCAGCGCAACGACGCCGTCAATGGCGTGCCGTACTTCAGGTGTGGGGGCCGCTTCGCGTGCTACCGGATAACGGCGGCAGACGCGTGCACGCGTTGCCGCAGCATTTGCCTCGGGAAGCTGCACACCGACAATCCCGCGTGCACCCCAGACGATGCCGCAAGTCCCGATCGCTGTTTCAAAGAGTGCGAAACTCTGTTCCATCATGCGGCGAATATAACATCCGCCTCAGCCGGCGCCGCCCGATTCCTGGTCGGCTTT